>NZ_JBEXOK010000002.1:0-127651 GCF_040611495.1 Nocardia sp. NPDC006630 | reverse complement strand
ACCCCCCCAACCAACGCCCCCGGGCCCCCCCCCCCGGCCCCCCCCGGCGACTTGTGCTGGGTGTGCTCACCCGGAGCCCGGTTTCCGCATACCGGGTAACCGGGCGGTGCGAATATCGCCGATTGTTTGCAACGGGTTGCCCAATCGGGACCCCGTCACCACCGTCCTGTGGGCATCATGGACAGATGGACTTGGTGAATACGGTGGCGCCGAGCCTCGCGGGGGTGCTTCACCGGGACTTCTTCTGGATGGTGTGGAACAGCGTTCTCGCTTGGATTCCGGTTGCGCTCGCGCTCTTGGTTTTCCGTTCCGACCCGCAGTTCGGGCGGCGGCTACCGGTGTCCCCGGTGTGGTGGGCGGGGGTTGCGCTGCTGATGCTGTTCCTGCCGAACGCACCCTATGTGGTAACCGATTTGGTGCATTTGCGCGATGATGTGCGCGCCATCGGCGACGGTCCGGTGGTCTCCACGGTATTGCCGGTGTACGGCGTCTTCATCGTCTCGGGATTTCTGGCCTACTACCTGGTGCTGGCGGAGCTGCGCGGTTTCCTGGAGCGCATCGGCCTGAAGGCCTGGCGGGCCCCGGTCATCCTGACGGTCCATCTGCTGTGTGCCGTAGGCGTTTTCCTGGGCCGCTGGGTACGCCTCAACAGCTGGGAGCCGGTGGTCGAGCCGCGCGGCACCTTCGAGCGCATGGTGCTGGCCCTCACCTGGGAGTGGGCCCCGATCCTGATTGCCGCGGTCTTCGTGGCAACGGCCCTGGGCCACTTCGTGACTCGCGCGGTGGCCGAGGCCGGAGTGGCGAGCGCGCGCCGCGGCGCCCGGCTGGTGCGAAGTCTGCGCCTCGCACCGCCGAGCCCCGATCAGGTGTGATCAGGCGAGGCCGAGGCGCTCCGCCGCGAGAATGCGGATCGCCTTCTTGTCCGGCTTGCCGAGGCCGGTGAGGGGGAGCTTGTCGATCAGCAGCACATGCTTGGGCACCTGCACGGAACCCTTGCGCTGCTTGACCGCCGCCTGAATCTCCGCGGTCACGATCTCGACGGCGGCGGCATCGGCGGCCGTCTCCGGATCGAGGACCAGCAGCGCGGTCACAGCCTCGCCCCAGTGCGCGTCCGGCACGCCGACCACCGCGACCTCGAGCACCCGGGGATGCTCGGAGACAACGTCTTCCACCTCCCGCGGGAACACATTGAACCCACCGGTGACCACCATGTCCTTGCTGCGGCCGACGATGAAGAGGAAACCGTCCTCGTCCTCGCGAGCCAGATCACCGGTGCGCAGCCAGCCGTTGTGGAAGGTTTCCGCGGTGACCTCGGGCAGATTCAGGTAGCCGGCCGCGAGCAGCGGTCCGGAGACACAGATTTCGCCGACCTCACCGGGCGCGACCGGATTGTCCTCACCGTCGAGCAGCGCCACCCGCACCGCGGTGGAGGGCCGCCCGCACGAGGTGAGCCGCTCCTTGTCGTGCTCCTCCTTGCCCAGATAGCTGATGGCCATGGGCGCTTCGGACTGCCCGAAGTACTGCGCGAAGATCGGCCCGAAGCGATCGATGGCCTCCTGCAGGCGATTCGGGTCGATGGCGGAGGCGCCGTAGTAGACGGTCTCCAGCGACGACAGATCGCGGGTCGCCGAATCCGGGTGATCCAGCAGCGCGTAGAGCATCGACGGCACCAGCATGGTGGCGCTGATCTTGTGCTCCTCGATGGCCTTCAGCACTTCACCGGCATCGAAGCGCGGCACCACGACGCACTGCCCGCCGAGCAGCACGACCGGCAGGAAGAATGCCGCACCCGCATGCGAAAGCGGTGTGCAGATAAGGAATTTCGGCCGCTTGGGCCATTCCCACTCCGACAGCTGAATCTGCGTCATGCTCGTCATGGTGCGCGCGGTGCCGACCACACCCTTGGGCTTGCCGGTGGTCCCGCCGGTATAGCTGATCGAGATGACGTCCTCGGGCAGCAGATCCACCGCCTGCACCGGCTGCGGCTCGTACTTGTCGGCGGTGGCGAGCAGATCGACGCCCACATCGGCCAGCGCCTCGGGCACGGGCCCGAGCACCAGCACGCGGGTCAGGCTCTCCACCCGATCCACCAGCTCCCGCGCCCGCTGCACGAACGCCGGAACCGGATCCAGGATGAGCGTCGTAATACCCGCGTCCGCAAGCACATACGCGTGATCGTCGACGCCGCCGATCGGATGCAGCGCGGTGCGCCGCTGCCCGGAGATCTGGCCCGCACCGATGGTGAAGAGCACCTCCGGCCGGTTCAGCGCGAGGATGCCGACGGGACTGCCCTGCACCAGGCCGTACTCGGCGAAGGCCGCGATATAGCGGCTCATCGCATCGAGCACCTCACCGCCGGTGAGCACATTGCCACCGAGGGTCAGCACCGGCCGGTTCTTGTGCCGGCGCAGTCCGGACACCAGCAGATGGCCATTGTGCAGTGGCAGCCGCAGATGGGTGTCGGGATCGATTGTGGTCATAGCCTTCTCCACTTCGAGCGGTTCTTGTCAGCGGTTATAGCGTGTGTGCGCCGTACAGGGTGACGACGACCGCGCCGCCCAGGCCCAGATTGTGGGCGAGCGCGGTGCGCGCGTCGGGCACCTGGCGTTCGCCCGCGAGTCCGCGCAGCTGCCAGGACAATTCGGTGGCCTGCGCCAGGCCGGTGGCGCCGAGCGGGTGGCCCTTGGAGATGAGCCCGCCGGACGGGTTCACCACCCAGGTGCCGCCATAGGTGGTGGCGCCGGATTCGACCAGCGCACCGGATTCGCCCTCACCACACAGGCCCAGGGCCTCGTAGGTGATGAGCTCGTTGATGGTGAAGCAGTCGTGCAGCTCGATCACATCGACGTCCGTGACCCCGATTCCGGCGGTGGCGAACACCTTCGAGGCGGCCGCGCGGGTCATGGGCGCGCCCACGACATCGATCATGGAGCCGGTCGAGAAGGAGTTGCCGTCATCGGTGGCCAGTTCCTGCGCCAGAATCTCGATGGCCTGATCCTCGAGCCCGTGCGCCCGCACGTACTCCTCGCTGACCACGACCGCGGCGGCCGCGCCGTCGGACATGGGCGAGCATTGCGAGCGGGTCAGCGGTCCGTGCACCGGCTTGTCACCGAGTACCTGCTCCAGCGTGTACGCATCCTGGAACTGCGCCAGCGGATTCCGCGTGGAGTGCTCGTGGTTCTTCACCGCGACCGCGGCCAGCTGCTCGGGCGTGGTGCCGTAGCGCTTCATATGCTCGATGGCCGCATTGCCGAAGAACTGCGTGGTAATGGGCGCCTGGCTGAAGTCGTACTGCTCGCGCATGACGGCCAGGTGGTGATCCACGGTGGTGGCCTTGGGCCGGGTGGCCGGGCCCGCCATGGACTCCTTGGTCATCTGCTCGAAGCCGACGGCCAGGGCGATGTCCACAATGCCGCTGCTGACCCATTCGCGGGCCAGCATGAGCGCGGTGGACCCGGTGGCGCAGTTGTTGTTCACATTGACGATCGGAATGCCGGTGAGACCCACCTCGTACAGGGCGCGCTGCCCGGCGGCAGACGGCTGGAAGACGTAGCCGGCAGCGGCGCGCTGCACCTGGTCGTAGGTGATTCCGGCATCGCCGAGTGCGCCGTTGACGGCCTCGGCGACCATCTGCGGGTAGGTCCACTCGCGGGAACCGATCTTGACGAACGGGGTCATATTGACACCGACGACGAAAACGCGACGCATTCTTCCTGTACTCCTGTTCTGCGGAAACAACTGTGGTGCTGGTCAGTCGGCGCGCGGGACGCGGCCGTCGATATCGGTGAACCCGTATTCCCCGGCGAGGTCGGCGACCTTCCAGGCTTTACCGCTGCGCGCCTTGCGCTTCGGATCGGCGGCCAGTGCCACGACGGCCCGGCCCGGGAAGCGGGGGGATTCCGCGGTATCGAGATCGAAGGTGCCCTCGCCGGGCAGGGTGACCAGGCGGCGGCCCTGCGCATCGGCCGGAACCATCTGCAGCAGTTCGGTATTGACGATGCCGGGCCACAGCGAGATCGCCGTCGCCTCGGTATCGGCGAGGTCGTGCGCCATATCGGCGGTGAGCCGATCCAGCGCGGTCTTGCCGACGCCGTAGACGGCATTGTGCATGTACCGGGTCGCGCCGGGGGAGGACACATTGACGATGAGCCCACCGGATTCGATGATCAGCGGCGCCGCGAAAACGCTTGCCACATAGTGCGATCGAACGCCGATATCGAAGGTCTCGTCCCACGCCTTGGGCGGCACCTCCCAGAACTTGCGGCCCAGCCAGCGGGCGGCGGCGGGGGAGTTGTAGACATTGTTCACCAGTACATCCAGGCGGCCGTGCTCCGCGCGCACCTGCGCGAAGAGCTTTTCGACCGCACTGTCGTCCTTGTGGTCGCAGACCACCGCGACTCCGGTGCCGCCGAGCGCATCGATCTCGGCGGCGGTGCCCGCCACCGTGCCCGGCAGGTGTCCGGCGGTGGTGGTGCGTCCGGTGACATAGACGGTTGCGCCCGCCGCGCCCAGCTCCAGGGCAATGCCCTTGCCGATACCGCGGCTGGCTCCGGTCACCACGGCGACCGTTCCGGCGAGAATCTTGGGTATTTCGCTCACGACCTCTGGACACTACCTTTAAATAGGAACGTGTTCTAGAAATTGGAGGCAGCAGTGGAGCTGACGCATCGGATCGTGGATACCGGAGACATCCGTATGCACGTGGCGGAGCAGGGTGAGGGGTATCCGGTCATCTTCTGCCACGGGTTCCCGCACACCTGGTTCATGTGGCACAACCAGCTGGAAGCGGTCGCGGCCGCCGGATATCGCGCACTGGCCCCGGACCTGCGCGGCTACGGGCGCACCGACGCGCCCGCCGGGCTGGAGTCGTACACGAACGAGGCCGTCATCGGCGATCTGCTGGCGCTGCTGGACGATATCGGCGAGCAGCGGGCCGTCTTCGTCGGCCTGGACTTCGGTGCGCAACTGGTGTGGGAGCTGTCGCTGCGGCATCCGGACCGGGTGGCGGCGGTGGCGGTCCTGAACAATCCGTTCAGCCCGCGTCCGCCGCGTCCGCCGTCAGCGTTCTGGACCAAGGCGGCGGATCGGCACTTCCTGCATCTGGCGTACTTCCAGGAGCCCGGTGTCGCCGATGCCGAACTGGCCGCCGACCCGCGCGGATTTCTGGCCCGGGTGTACTACTCGCTCAGCGGTGACTACCACTACCTCGACACCTGGAAGAACCCGCCGGGCCTGGGCTACCTCGACGTGCTTCCGGAAGCGCCGCCCATGCCGTGGTCATGGCTCTCGGAAGCCGAATTCGACACGCTGGTAGCGGATTTCGAGCGCACCGGGTTCACCGGCGGGCTCAACTGGTACCGCAGCCTCGACCGCAACTGGGAGCTCACCGAGGCCTACGCCGACGCCAAGGTCACCGTCCCGACCTTCTTCCTCTACGGCGAGAACGACCCGGATATGGAGGGTTTCAGCGGCCGCGACCCGCTGGCGACATTGCGCGCCAATGTGGTCGACCTGCGCGAGGTGGTCGAAATACCCAAGGCGGGCCACCTGGTTCAGCTCGAACGTGCCGATGCCGTCAACGGGTTCCTCATCAGTGCCCTGAAGAGTTTGGACCTGACCGTCTCGACTTCTGCCTGATCCGCATCATCTGAAGATCGTCTGAAGGACTGGCCCGACGTCTTTTCGACGGGCCACCCTTCGGGCTGTGATGGTGGCATGAAACTACAAGCGAGAGCACACCGTTCCGGGATTCGAGTGGCCTTGGCGTTGACGGTCGCGGCGGTTCCGATGGTCATGGCGGCGGGCGCCGCATCGGCGGAAGCGCCGGCGGACGGGACGGCCGTATCCGCGCCGAACCTCCAGTACGTCCACGATGGCTACTGGCATTGGGTGCACTGCGATCGTGACCACGAGTACTGGCGTCCGGCTTGCCATCCGGAATGGGGCGGATGGACCGAACAGCTGCCGGAGACCGGCAGCTTCTGATATCACCGAGATCCGGCCTGCCAGGCCGGATCTCGGCTGTCGGCAGCGGATTACGCGGGCCGGGTCGCGCGGTAGAAGGTGACTCGTCCGACATGGCGGTAGACGCCGGAATCCACTTCCTCGCAGTCGAATCCGGCGGCGCGCAGGAGCCGGGGAATGCCGTCACCGAGGTTGCCGCTCGCGTGTGGATTCTTCAGCATGCGGCGGGATGCGTATCCGTCTGCGGCGGAGATGTTTCCGCCGACATCGGCCAGATGCAGTCGCCCGCCGGGGCGGAGTACCCGCAGCACCTCGGCCGCGAGCGCGGGCTTCAGCTCGGGGTCGAGGTGATGCAGCATGAATGAGGAAAATACGTAATCGAAGCTGCTGTCGGGGAACGGCAGATCTTGCGCGTATGCGCGTTCGAATCGAATTCCTGTGCGGCCATGGATCTTGCGCTCGGCGCGAGCCAGGGCGAGTGGATCGGGATCGGTGCCGATGACGTCGGCCCGTGGTTGGGCATCCTTCGCGGCAACGGTGAGTGTGCCGGTACCACAGCCGATTTCGAGGATTCGGGTATCGGGTGCGAGGTCGGCCTGCCGGATGAGTGACCGGTGCACCCTGCGGGCTCCGAGCAGGCGGGTGAGCAGGTCGTAGAACGGCAGCATGACATCACGGCCAGCGGCGGGGAGGTAGTCGTGACGGTTGCCCATGGCCTGGTGGAGGGGAGTATCTTTCGTCATGTATTCCATGATGTGCACCGAGCTGGCTGAGCAATTGATGGATCATCGGCAGAACTAGGATTATCTTTGGTTCATGTCCGAACGTCCGCACACCATCCGGTACGAAGCGGGCGTGCCGGTGTACCGCTACTCGTCCGATCCCGCTGTACCGCCGATTTCGGTCATGCGATTCGCCCACGACGGGCGACCGGGGTACGGCACGCCGCACATCCACGACTTTCCGGTGCTGCTCTATGTGGACCGCGGCACGCCGGGCGAGCAGCAGCATCCGGGCCTGGCGCGGACCGGAGACGTTTACGTGGTCGCACCGGGCGCGGTGGTGGACGGCCGGGCGGTCACCATGGACAGCGCGGCCGGAGTGCTCTTCGATCCGGCGGCGCTCGGCGATGACACCCGTGCGCCCTGGCCGGCCTGGCGAGCGCACCCGCTGCTGTTTCCCTTTCTGCACGGCACCCCGAGCGGGTTGCTGCGGCTGTACGTGCCTGCGGAACGGCAACCGGTGTGGGAGAACACGATCGCCGCCATCGAGGACGAATTGTCCGCCAGTCGAACGGGATACCGCCAGGCCGCCGCGGCCCACCTCACCCTGCTCCTGGTGGACATCGCCCGGCTGGCCGTAGATGTGGTGGGAGACCTGCAGCGCAGCAATGAATCCGTGCTCGCCGGGGTCTTCACCGTCATCGAAGATCGCTTCGCCGAGCAACTCTCACTGCGCGACGTCGCGGCCACGATCGGCATGACCCCCGCCTACCTCACCACCCTGGTCCGCCGCCGCACCGGGCGCACCGTCCAGGACTGGATCCTCGCCCGCCGCATGTCCGAGGCCCGCCGCCTGCTCACCGACACCGACCTGCCGATCAACGACATCGCCCGCCGCGTAGGCATTCTCGACCCCGGGTACTTCACCCGCATGTTCCGCCGCGAACACGATATGACCCCGCGCATCTGGCGTACGCGCAGTGACGTGGCATAGCGCGCGCTACACCGTTCCAGGTCTGCGGATACGCGCTGTCGTTCAGGCGACCGGGCGAAGGCTTTGCGGCGTCAGGTCTTTCAGCGTCGGGTAGCCGTCGACCGCCATGATCAAATCGGCTTCGGCCAGCAGCGACCGCAGGACGTGGACGATGCCGTCGGTGCCGCCGAGAGTGAGGCCGTAGGCGTAGGGGCGGCCGATGCCCACCGCGGTGGCGCCGTGCGCCAGGGCCTTGATGATGTCGGCGCCGCTGCGAATGCCGGAGTCGAACAGGACCGGGAGCCCCTCGGCCGCGGCGACCACGTCCGGGAGCATATCGAGCGCGGGGATGCCGCCATTGGCTTGGCGGCCACCGTGATTGGAGCAGTAGATGCCGTCCACGCCGCCGTCGCGGGCGCGGCGGACGTCATCGGGGTGGCAGATACCCTTGACGATCAGCGGCAGCTTGGTCAGCGAGCGCAACCACGGAAGGTCTTCCCAGGTGAGGGGATTGCCGAAGACCTGGATCCATTTCAGGATCGCCGATTGCGGGTCCTGTTCCGGTGATTGGGCCAGGCTCGCGCGGAAGACCGGGTCGCTGAAGTAGTTGGCCAGGCAGTGCCCGCGCAGCTGCGGGAAATTGCCGGTGGACAGATCGCGCGGGCGCCATCCGGTCACCCAGGTGTCGAGAGTGACGACAATGCCCTGGTATCCGGCGCGCTCGGCGCGTTCGACCAGGCTGGCGGCGAGATCACGGTCGGTCGGGGTGTAGAGCTGGAAAAAGCCTGGCGTATCACCGAATTCGGCTGCCACGTCCTCCAGCGGATCGACCATGAGCGTGGATGCCACCATGGGAATTCCGGTACGTGCCGCGGCCCGAGCGGTCGCGAGATCGCCGTGCCCATCCTGGGTGCACAGGCCGATCACGCCGATCGGAGCCATGAAAACCGGTGCGGGCAGGGTCATTCCGAACAGATCGATGGACAGCTCGCGCTGTGCCGCGCCGACGAACATGCGGGGGATCAGCCCCCAGTGGTCGAAGGCCGTCACATTGGCGCGCTGGGTGCGCTCATCGCCGGCGCCGCCGGCCACATACGACCACACCGACGGCGGCATGGCCGCGCGTGCCCGCTCTTCCAGTTCGGCGAAGCTCACCGGGAGCGCGGGCACCACGCCGCGCAGCCCGTTGAAGTAGATCTCGTTCTGAAAGTCACCGAATGCCATGACGTCATCTCCAGTTTCCGAACCTGCCGGGGTACCTGATTATTGTGCGAGACTGAGCGTTGGAACCGTTCGAAACGCAGTATTCAGTCACGGAGACCAGTACAAGTGCAGGATGATGTCAGAGCGCTGAGCGAAGAGGATCTCGCGCTGATCCATGCCCTGCAATTGCGGCCCCGCGCCTCCTGGACCGAGCTGGGGCAGGTGCTCGGCATCGATCCGGTGACCGTCGCCCGTCGCTGGCAGCGCGTGGACGAGCGCGGCGAAGCGTGGGTGTGCGTCTCGCCGGGGCCCGCGCTGTTCGATCTGGTCTGTGCCGCGTACGTCGATATCGATTGCGCGGCGGGCTCGACCGCAGAGGTGGTCACCGTGCTCGCCGGTCATCCCCACATGCTCACCCTCGAACGCTCCGGCGGCAGCAATCGGATCTTCGCCACCGTGGCGACCCGCGACTTCGATCAGATGGGCCGGTACACCCTGGATGTGCTCCCGGCCGTCCCGAATGTCGTCGCGGTGCGGACTCGGATCGTCACGCACTGGTTCGCCGAGGGTGGCAGCTGGCGCATCGACGCGCTGGCTCCGCAGCAGCGCGATCAGCTGCGAACACCCGTTGCTCCCGCCGCCGACCCGCGGGGACGGCGGCAGGTGACCGAGCTGGACCGGGCGATGATCGATCAGCTGTACGGCGACGGCCGGGCTTCTCACCGGGCGATCGCCACCGCGCTGGGGATCAGCAGCTCCACCGTCAAACGCCGGATCGACGAGCTGACCCGGCTCGGCCTGCTGAGTTTTCGCTGCGATTTCGCGCGCCCGCTCGGCGGCTGGCCGGTCGCGGTGACCTTCTGGGCGACGGCGCCCACCGCCGTGCTGCCCGAGATCGGATACGCGCTCATCCGGCTGCCGCAGACCCGCAATTGCGCCGCCGTGAGCGGCACGCACAATCTGGTGGTGCAGGCCGGGCTGCATTCGGTCGCGGAAGTCACGCGATTCGAAAACCAGCTCGCCACCATGCATCCCGAGCTCGCCATCACCGAGCGCAGCATCACGCTGCGCCACGAGAAGCTGCTCGGCCGTATCCTCGATCAGCACGGACGATCGAAAGCCGTTGTCCCGCCCGATATCTGGCGGGATATCTCCTCCGCCGATCAGTAGTTGGCGTTGAGGTACTCAGCGGCGTGTGTTGTCCACAGCACGTTGGTGCCGGGCATGGTGTGGCCGGAGTATCGGACGTGCTCGCCATCGGGCCACGGCGTGAGATATCCGAGCAGACCGCGCACGGCGGCCGTGTACCGGTCCAGATTCGACACCGGGTCCAGCAGGAGGAAATCCAGCAGCTCATGGAACAGCAGTGGCGTCAGATTGCCGATCCGGGCGCCTTCCACCAGTGAGAACGGCGAGATCCCGGCATCGATGAGCCGCAGCGGCGAATCGGCGGCCGAGGCGGTGATGATGTCGTTGGGATTGGCGTATTCGAAGACGTCGACATCGGTCGGCCAGGCCTTGCGCCGCCGGTGCAGGCCGTAGGTGCCCGCCGGGCAGAGACCTCCCACCGATTGCCCGGACCGCCGCATCGGATTGGCGATATTCACCACGAACGCGATCTCCAGCGGTGAGCCGTCGACATTGGTGAACTGCCCCGCCCGCACCCCCTCGAGAATGGTGCTCGCGACAATCCCGCCGAGTGAATAGCTCAGCAGCCCACAGACATTCGGCGAATCCTGGAGCGCCTGCACCCCCGCCGCCACCCCCAGTCGCACCGAGGTGTCCAGCGACGGCCCCCAGGTATTCGGATCCGGCCCGATCGACGCCGGCCAGTCCGGCTCGAACCAACTGAACCTCGCCGGATCCAACAGCTTGGTGACATCCTGCAGCATTCCCGCCGGAGTCCCATCGGAATTGCGCAGCTCCCCGGTCCCGCGCAAGGTAATGATGTCGATCATGATCAACTCCATCCACGCGCCAACCTTTTCGGCGCCCACCAGCAACGTTAGGCCCGCCGGTGGCAGCAATCGCGAGTAGTGAACTACCTGATCACGCGGGACCTCATGCGGTTCGCACGCAACTCAGGTGGGTGGCGAAGGCGGTGAACTGTCGAGCCATTTCGAGTGCAGCGGCACGGAGACCGGCAGTAGCGGAACCGCGGGCGAATCGGTGCCCGAGGGATCCGATTGGACGAAGAGGGCCGATACCGCGGCCACGATCAGGACCAGTGCGGCGAGGGCGCCGGCAATGAGACGGGCGATCAGGAACCAGCGCACCCGCCAGCGTCGTTCCGGCACTGGAGTTTCGGTGGCCATGGCCCTCCTTGAATGAAGTCTCGTGGGCAGATCGCCGCACGGTGAGTTCGCATTACCGATTGCCGTAGTCGCACCTACCGCGCAGTGGGGGAACGCATGGGCGGGGAAGGGATTCGAGGTGGAAATCACTCGAGGTAAATCCCACTGTTGCGAGTCGGAGGGCTGAAATCGGCTGACAATAGTGGCGTGGATGCTCTCACGGTGCGTAGGTCCGGAGATGGGCCCGAAGTAGTGCTGGTGCACGGCGGGGCCGGTCCGAGGTCCACGTGGGCGGGGCTGGAACCACTGGCGGCGCGGTGGACGCTGCTGATGGTCTATCGGCGTGGGTTCGAGCCGAGTCCGCCGGGAGTGGATGGGCGGCAGGACTTTGTGGTCGATGCGGAGGATCTCGGTGCGGTGTTCCGGGAGAGTCGTCCCCATGTGGTCGCGCATTCCTACGGGGTGGTCGGAACACTGCTGGCCGCCGCTGAACAGCCGCAGAGTGTGCGTTCGCTGACGCTGATCGAACCGCCGCTGTATTTCCTTGTTCCAGGGGACCCCGACGTGGCTCGATTGCGAGAACTGGGGGACGAGGTCCTCCTCAACGGTCTCGAGGCCGATCCCGATGTGCTGCGTGAGTTCCTCGCTCTCACCGGGTCACCCGGTATCGATGCCGGGCGGCTCCCGGACGCGGTCGTGGCCGCCGTGCTCCGTGCGCACGGCGGGCGTCTGCCTGGGCAGGCCCGGCCGAATCTCGCGGCATTGCGGGCGGCCGGAGTTCCGGCGCTGGTCGCCTCCGGCGCGCATTCCGCTGCCCTGGAACGGATCTGCGACGCACTCGCCGAAGAACTCGGAGCACAGCGGCTCATCGCACCCGGAGCCGGCCACTTCGTCCCGGCTGCACCGGGTTTCACCGATGAGCTGGAGAAATTCCTCTCGCACTGCGAGGGCGAGTCCCGGTGATCCGGTGGTCGTGCGGACCGCACGGCACCGGCAGACCTCGGTCGCGGATGCTTTATTGTCTGTGGCGCAACGGAATACGGAGGGCAAATGGGATCGACCGCGCCGATGACCTATGTGATCGATGTCAGCGGGGAGATGGGCGTCGCGGGTGATCGCGACACCATCGGGGGATGGCCCGTATTGGACGCGGATCAGCCCTGGCCGGTATGCGACTGCGGTGCGCGCATGGCGCTGTACTTCCAGGTCGAGGTGCCCGCCGGGGTGCCGCACTTCGGCGGCGACCAACTGCTGGTCTTCCAATGTCCGGTCGAAAGCGATGCCTGCTATCCGTCCGAGACCCAATTGCCTGCGCAGTACTGGTACCACCCCGCCGAGAACGATCATGCGTTCTGGCGAATCCTCTTGCAGCGCAATGGTGTCTCCGTCGCGACCGCGGATCCTTATCTACAGCCGCACCGGCTCGTCGTCCGCGGATTCGAGGATGCCGACCACAGCAACGCCAGCCACCCGCTCCAGGATTTCAAGGTCGGCGGCGCCGCATTCTGGGTGCAGGCCGCCGAACACTTCCGCTGCTCGTGCGGCACCGACCTGGTCTTCCTCTGCCAGGTTCCGGAGAACTTCGAGTTCTCCGCCTACCTGCGCGATCCGGATATCGACCTTCCAGCCTTCGACGACGGACTGCTGCTGGGCAATATCGTCTACATCCTGGCGTGCCCGGCGCACTGCCATCCCGCCGCCGCGTACCCGGTCTGTCAGAACTGAGTTCGGCGCAGTGAATCGGCCGGCGGTGGCCTCGACTTCAGTGTGACCGATACGGTGACCGATTCGGCGACAAGCGAATTCGGCACCGGGTCGCTACAGTGGTGCGGTTCGATCACAGACGAGGAAACGCACACTCATGGGATTTCGGCATCGCCGCCCGCTGTTACAGTCCGAAATCCCCGCGACACTGGCTCTTTTCGGTGTCCTCACCCTAGGTGCGGTGCTGTTGCCCGCGGCTCCCGCGATGGCCGGTCCGTTGCATCCGTGGGCGGCTCCGCCGGTGAACTCCTGCGGGGAAACAGGTTTCGATCCTCTTGCCCGGCAACCCAATCCCGATCCGTCGCAGAAGCAACCGGATGCGCCGATCAAGATTCCGGTGCCGATCCCGCAGATCGTGACCGTGCAGGTACCGGGCCCCAAACCCGACAACACGCGGATCGATCCGGCCGCGTTGCCCTCGGATCCGTGTGGCAACCCGTGCCCCGATATTCGGGACGACCCGGCCCCGACCACCGCGCCCGGCGGGACCGGAAGCGGCAGCGGCTTGTCGCTGCCCCGGGTCGAGATCGCTCCCGAGGCCGAACCGATCCCGATTCCGGTGCCCGGCGGTGAGGCTCCGGAACCGCAGGCCCCGCCGACCTCGGACGTGCAACCGCCGGAGCCCGCGCCGGCGGTCGCGCCGGTGCCGGCCCCGCAGGTGGATTCGGTGGCGCTGGTCAATCAGGTGACCGGGCACGGGTCGCTCAACCGCACCGATATGCGCTGGTCGGTCGATGGCACCGATCTGGGATTGATGTGGGAGAACAAGCCCGGTCAGGTCGCGGTCGTGTTCGGTGACACCTTCGGCAAGGGCTGGCAAGCAGGCGGTGCCGGTACCGAGCAGCAGGACTGGCGCAGCAATGCCCTCGCCTACAGCAGCAATCGTGATCTGTCCCAGGGTCTGGTGCTGGATGAGTTCGTGCAGAACAGCCGTTGCCATGCCGCGGAGATCCTCGACAGTCGCAAGATCAAGAACTTCGAGCACACCACCATCCCGACCTCCGGTTTCGCGATCGGGGACCGGCAGTACCTGACGTATATGTCGATCAACCACTGGTCGCGTATTCCGGGTATGTGGTGGACCAACGACGGTGGTATCGCCTATTCCGATGACAACGGGCGTACCTGGACCAAATCGCAGTGGGCGCGCTGGGACAACCTGTTCGGGCTGGGCCGTTTCCAGGTCGCGACGATGGTGCCGCACGGGGATTACGTGTACATGTTCGGCACCCCGAACGGGCGTCTGGGCGTGATCGGTTTGGCGCGGGTTCCGTCGGGTCAGGTGCTCAACAAATCGGCGTACCAGTACTGGATCGACGGCACCTGGGTCGCTGCGGACGGGGCCAACGAATTATTGGCCACCCCGGTCGTTTCCGGTACCGCGAGCGAGTTGTCGGTGCGTTTCGATCAGGACACTCAGCAGTGGCAGTTGGTGTATCTGGACGTGACGCGCGGGCAGATCGTGATGCGTACCGCCGCGCAACCGCAAGGGGCGTGGAGTGATCCGGTGCCGTTGCTCAGCACCGAGGACTACCCGACCGCGTACGGCGGATTCATGCACCCGTGGTCCACGGGCAAGGACCTGTACTTCACCGTCTCGGCATGGAACAGCTACAACGTGTACCTCATGCACGCCACCCTGAAATGAGAATTCGCGTCTGAACGTGTCGAGGGTCGCCGACGGGGTATCGACCAGTCGTGACCTTCGACCTGACACCCACGGCAGCGCAGCACGACCTGGCCAAGCGTGCGCACGAATTCGCCCGAGACTGCATCAGGCCGGTGGCGTCCCACTACGACCAGGCCCAGGAATTTCCCTGGCCGGTCCTGGAGGAGGCGGCGAAACGCGGTTTCTACAGTCCGCTGTTCTACCGCGACCTCATCGGCGACCCGACCGGATTGTCGCTGCCCATGTTCATGGAGGAGCTGTTCTGGGGCTGTGCCGGCATCGGATTGGCGATTGTGATGCCCGCACTGGCCCTGTCGGCGATCGGCCAGGCGGCCACGCCCGAGCAGATGCTGCAGTGGGCGCCCGAATGTTTCGGCAGCCCGGGGGATCTGAAGCTCGCCGCGCTCGCGATCTCCGAACCCGAGGGTGGCAGCGATGTGCGCAATCTGCGCACGCGGGCCGTACGCGACGGTGACGACTGGGTCATCGACGGTCACAAGATGTGGATCGGCAATGGCGGCATCGCCAATGTGCATGTCGTCAACGCGGTGGTCGATGAGCAGCTGGGCCACCGCGGCCAGGCGCTGTTCGTAGTGCCCGGCGGCACACCAGGATTGGAACTGGTGCGCAAGCTCGACAAGCTCGGATGCCGCGCATCGCATACCGCGGAATTGCAGTTCAACAGCGTGCGCGTGCCGATGGCCAATCTGCTCGGCGGACCGGAGAAGCTCGAGCACGCACTGGCCAAGCGGCGCGAGGCGGCGCGCAGCGGCGGCCGATCCGGTTCGGTGACGCTGGGAACCTTCGAACAGACTCGCCCGATGGTCGCGGCCCAGGCGCTCGGAATCGCAAGAGCCGCTATGGAATACATGACCTCCTACGCGACCCGCCGCGAGGCCTTCGGCGCGCCGATCATTGACAATCAGGGCATCGCCTTCCCGATCGCGGACCTGGCCACCCGCATCGACGCCGCACGACTGCTGACCTGGCGGGCATCCTGGATGGCCGCCCAGGGTGTCCCGTTCGAACGCGGCGAAGGTTCGATGGCGAAGCTGGCCGCCAGCGAGGTCGCGGTGAAAGCCACCGAACGCGCCATCCAGACGATGGGCGGGTGGGGCTACATCACCGATCACCCGGTGGAGAAGTGGTACCGAGATGCCAAGCTGTACACCATCTTCGAAGGCACCAGCGAAATTCAGCGCATAGTCATCGCACACGCCCTGGGCGCCGCCGAAGGCCGGCCCCCACTGCACGTCGACCTCGAACCCTCGGGCGGCCCGCTGAACAAGGCGTTCGGCCGCGGCAACGAGGTGCGCACCAGAGCCGCGGCCGCAGCGCTGAATATGCGCGATCGCGTACCGGGCCCGGTCATGAAGGCCGCCTTGAAGTTCCTGCGCCCGCCGCGCTGACAACGCTCGACCCCCTGCGGGCGGCCCGGAAGCTGTGCGAGAAGACATTTGGGCCGCTCGGAGAGCAGTCCTCGGCCGGGGTTGCTGCGCGGTTGATGGTTCCGAAGGCGCCGGTCGGGCGTTCGCAGGTCGGCTGAAACGGCGGGTTCGGCAAGTGCGGGCGACGTAGGGTCGGAGGGTCATGTGGGTTCGAACTTCGAAAGGCTTTGCCTGTGCTCGTGGAACGACTTGCTGCTGGGTTTCGCTCGATCGATACGACCGCGCTGTGTGATGCCGATAAGTCGTTGCGGGTGATGGACAGTGCGATTCGGCCGCGATCGGCGGGGATCAGAATTCTGGGACCGGCATTCACTGTCCGGTGCTACGGGGATTTCTTCGCGGTATTGCGGGCCATCGAGACCGCCGCGCCGGGGGATATTGTCATCGTCGACGGCGGCAGTAGTGAAATCGCCTTGGCCGGAGAACTTTTCGCGCGCGGGGCGCTGGTACGCGGACTGGGCGGGATCATTGTCGACGGCGGTTACCGCGATATCGGCTATGTCCGTGATTGCGAGCTGCCGATCTACAGCCGTTTCATCACACCCATGGCCGGAACCACCACCGAACTCGGGGAACTGCAGGTCCGCGTGACCTGCGGCGGTGTGCCGGTGCATCCGGGCGACCTGATTCTCGCCGACGATGAGGGCATTGTGGTGGTCGATCCGGCGCGAGTGGAAACGCTGCTGACCGCCGCCACCGCCATCAAACAGGCCGAAGCCCGTGTTATCGCGAAGCTGGACGCGGGCGCCACGCTCAGCGACTGCCTCGGCATCTCCGCGCATACCGAAGCCCTGCGCAAGGGCGAGCACTCCGCCCTGGAATTCCTCGCCTGACCCGAGTACTCGCCGTGCCGCCTCCGTGGCTGCCGGGCCGGCGTCGGATAGCCTGCGACCGGTTCGAAGATCTGTCCACGATTGGTCCGGATACACCGAAAGACGGGGCACGATGAGCGGATTCGATTTGTCACGAGAAACTACAGCACGAGGAACTACAGCACGAGGTAGGGCAGCACGGGGCGTGGCCGGAATGGCCGTCGCGGCGGCCTGTATCGCGGTACCGCTGGCGGCAGCCCCGCAGGCGGCCGCAGCGGGCACGCCGACGCTGACGATCAGCATGACCGGCTCCCCGGTCGGCCCGGCCAAGCTCGCCTCCGTCGGCTGCGGGCAGACCGCGGTGGCGACGGTGAAGATGGCCGACGGTACCCCGGTATCGCACGGCTCGGTGGAGTTCACCAGCCACCTGCCCGGCATCTCCGGCAATGTGGTGGGAACGGTGCCGGTCACCAATGGCACCGCCAGCATCCCCTGGGTTCCCGGCGTCGCGGGTCAGCACATCATCAGCGCGATCTACTTCGACGATGCCTCCGACCTGCGCCCCGCCTCCGGGCAGACGATGATCACCGCCATGAACCTGAACGGCGTGTGCGTCTGATCCGGAACCGCTGGGCCGGAGCGTGATTCAGCTGCTGTGAATCGCGATGACCGGCCGCTTCGACGGCTGGAGTGTGGCGAGCAGGGTGCGAACGACGTCCTCGGAGACGGCGACGCACCCTGCAGTCGCCGCACCGACATCCCCGTGCACGAAGAATGCCGACCCCTTACCCGGCACCGCCGGAGCTCGGTTGTAGTCGATGACGAGTGCGTGGTTGTACTGCGGGTCGACTCGTCCGAGGTTCTCACCGGCCGAGGTATCGAACGGGCAGGCGGTCTCCGCGCACCGGTATTTCTGGTTGTACAGCGGACTTTCGGCATCGGAGACCCACCACCAGGTATTCGACGGGTCGATCCTGAGATAGGGCAGTCGCGCGGCCGCATCCGGCAATCGGCCGAAGCCCTCCGTCAGCGTGAAAATTCCTTCGGGCGTGCGCGAACTTCCCTCGGTGGCACGGTTCGAGATCCCCTCCGCGCCGACCCAGGCAGGGACGGCGAACGTACGCTTCCAGTCCCGCAGCCGATTTCGCTGCCACAACTCCAAGCTCCCGTGATCGGCCCCGGCGGGTGCGGTCACCCAGACGACCTGAGTGCCCGGCACGGTATCCGGATCGAACGGGGGCCGATCGCTGCTGAGCCGGGGCAGCATCACAACGGCGAGCACCGCGACGGCCGCGGCGATGGTCCAGCGCAGCGTCCGGACACCCTTGTCTGCCAATCCCACTCGCGCTCCCCACAGTCGTCGACGAGGGCATCGTAGCGAGTCGGATCAATAATCAGCGGGACTTCGGCACTGCGCCGAGTGACAAGTTACCGCAGGTCGGGGGCGTTACCACCCCCGACCCGGGCGGATACTCAGCTCGGGAGATCGGCGGCTGCGGCCTCGTCGAGCAGCCAGGTGGTGGATTCGCTGCCGATGGCTCCGGCGGACGGAACATCCAGGGGCGAAGCGCCATTCAGGGCTGCGGCGACCGCGGCGGCCTTGGCCTCGCCGCCGACAATGAGAACCACATGACGGGACCTGCGGATGGCGGGCAGTGTCAGTGTGATGCGGACGGCCGGGGGTTTGGGTGAATGTGTTTCGGCGACAACGAGTTCGCGGTCCTCGCGGGTGGCGTCCGTATGCGGGAACAGTGAGTTGACGTGGCCTTCACCGCCCATGCCGAGCAGGTGCAGATCGAAGGCGCCGTGCTCGGCCAGGTATGCGTGGACCGTGGCGGAGTACTCGCCCGCGGCCTCGAGCGGATCAGGGTAGTCACCGCTGGAGGTTTCGGTGGGGTGCACCCGGGCCGGGTCGAGCGGAACATGGTCGAGCAGCGCCTGCCGAGCCTGCAGGTCATTGCGCTCCGGATCCCCGGTGGGCACGAAACGCTCATCGCCCCAGAAGATGTCGACCTTGGACCAGTCGATGTCGCCCGGCGCCTTGCGCACCCATTCGAGCAGGCCGATACCGGTGCCGCCACCGGTCAGGACCACCGACGCGCTGCCGCGCAGCCGCTGCGCCTCCACGACCTCGGTGACGAAGCGGGCGGCTGCGGCCTGCACGAGTTCCTCGGTGGTGGCGAAGGTTTCGACGACGGGCTTACTCATAGATCACCCTTTCGATTCCGGTCAGCGCCTCGGCGTAGACCTCGTCGGCGTCGAGATGGCGCAGCTCCTCGGCCAGGCAGTCCCGGGTCTCCCGGCGGGCCAGGGCGAAACGCTGATCGGGCTCGCCCGTGCGGGTCAGGGTCGCGGTGCGGCCGTGCTGCGGACGGGCGATGGAGATGGTCACCGACGAGCGGTGCATCTCCACCTTCAGCTCGCCGGTCTCGCGGATCACCGGGCAGGACAGGCGAGCGGCGAGCCAGCCGGCCAGCATGTCCAGTGCGGGTTCATCCTGCAGACCCGAAACCGTCACGGACTCAACGGGTTCGAACGGCGCCTCGTCCAGGGCCGCGGCCAGCAGGGCGCGCCAGTAGGTGACCCGGCTCCACGCCAGATCGGTATCGCCCGCCGCATACGAATCGCGGCGCTTCTTGATGGTGTCCTGCGGATCGGGCGCGAAGGTCGCGTCGGTGATCCGGCGGGTCGCCAGGCGGCCGACCGAATCCTTGGACGGGAAATCCGGGGCGCCGCGCGGCCACC
Source organism: Nocardia sp. NPDC006630 (assembly GCF_040611495.1). Lineage (NCBI taxonomy): Bacteria > Bacillati > Actinomycetota > Actinomycetes > Mycobacteriales > Nocardiaceae > Nocardia > Nocardia sp. NPDC006630. Next base: position 108,057 of record NZ_JBEXOK010000002.1, on the reverse strand, counting down.
ACGCCACCACGGGGGTGTCGGGCAGCAGGAACGGCACCACCACACTGCTCTCGTGACTGACCAGATCGCCCTGCAGCCGAAGCACTATCACCTCGGCCGCGCCGGCATCGCCGCCCACGCGGATCTGGGCGTCCAGTCGCGTCGCCGCATTCCGGTCACCACGCGCGAGAACTATGACGCGGCAAGGATGTTCACGACTGGCGTCATTGGCGGCGTCGATGGCGTCCTCGGCCTCCGAGCTGTCCAGGGTGCAGACGACCAGGGTCAGCACCCGGCCCATGGTGACCACGCCATTGGCCTCACGCAGCTGGATCAGCCGCTTGGATACCTCACGGGTATCGGTGTCCGGCATATCGATGATCACGGTCGCCGCCATTCCCGCCCGCTGCGCGCGAGCATTTCGTCGGCGGATTCCGGACCCCACATACCGGCCTCGTACGGATCGGGCTTACCGGTCTGCGCCCAGTGCTCGAGTACGGGATCGAGTATGCGCCAAGCCAATTCGACCTCCTCGTTGACCGGGAAGAGCGACGGCACACCGAGCAGCACATCCAGGATGAGCCGCTCATAGGCCTCGGGGGAGTCCTCGGTGAACGCCTCGCCGTAGCTGAAGTCCATATTCACATCGCGGACCTCCATGCTGGAGCCGGGCACCTTCGACCCGAATCGCATGGTGATGCCCTCGTCCGGCTGCACGCGAATCACCAGGGCGTTCTGCCCCAGCTCCTCGGTCATGGTCTGGTCGAAGGGCAGATGCGGGGCCCGCTTGAACACCACCGCGATCTCGGTGACGCGGCGCCCCAGGCGCTTTCCGGTGCGCAGATAGAACGGCACACCCGCCCAGCGTCGCGTCTCCACGGCCAGGGTGATGGCGGCGTAGGTCTCGGTGCGCGAATTCGGGTCGAAACCCTCCTCCTGCATCAGGCCCACCACCGACTCGCTGCCCTGCCACCCGGCGGTGTACTGCCCGCGCGCGGTGGTCTCGTCCAGCGGTTCGGCGAGCTTGGTCGCCGAGAGCACCTTGATCTTCTCGATCTGCAGTTGCCGCGGCTGGAAGCTCACCGGCTCCTCCATCGCCGTCAGCGCCAGCAGCTGCAGCAGATGGTTCTGGATCACATCGCGGGCGGCGCCGATACCGTCGTAATAGCCTGCGCGACCGCCCAAACCGATGTCCTCGGCCATGGTGATCTGCACATGATCGACGTAATTGGCATTCCAGATCGGGTCGAACAGCTGGTTCGCGAAGCGCAGCGCCAGAATGTTCTGCACCGTCTCCTTGCCGAGGTAGTGGTCGATGCGGAACACCGACTGCTCGGGGAAGACCGAATTCACCAGGGCATTGAGCTCACGGGCGCTGTCGAGATCGTGGCCGAACGGCTTCTCGATGACCACGCGCCGCCAGGTCGGCGCATCGCCGTGCTCCGGCTTCGCCTGCGCGAGACCGTTCTTCGAGAGCTGATCGAGCACCACCGGGAACTCGGTGGGCGGAATCGCGAGGTAGAAGGCGTGATTGCCGCCCGTCCCGCGATCGCGGTCCAGATCCTTGAGGGTGGTCGCCAGCCGGTGGAAGGCGGCATCGTCCTCGAAAGTGCCCTGGACGAAACGCAATCCGGCCGACAGCTGATCCCATACCTCGTCGCGGAACGGTGTGCGCGCCGAGGAGCTCACCGATTCCTTGACCACGGCGGCGAAGTCCGCATCGGACATATCGCGCCGGGCGAAGCCGACCAGGGAGAAACCCGGGGGCAGCAGCCCCCGGTTCGCCAGGTCATAGATGGCCGGCAGCAGTTTGCGCCGCGACAGGTCACCGGTCACACCGAAAATCACCATGCTGCACGGCCCGGCAATGCGGGGAACCCGGCTGTCGCGTCCATCGCGGAGCGGGTTCACCGTCGCGGTCGTCGTCACTGCGCCGGCCACTGTCAGTTGCTCCCGGCTGCCTGGAGCTGTTCGGTGGTGGCGCCGAGCAATTCCTCCCACGAGGTCACGAACTTGTCGACGCCCTCGACCTCGAGCACGCCGAACACCTCGTCCAGATTCACACCGGCGGCGGCGATCTTGTCGAAGATCTCCTGTGCGGCCGGACCGGTGCCGGACATGGTGTCGCCGGAGACGACGCCGTGATCGGCGAAGGCCGCGAGGGTCTTCTCCGGGACGGTGTTGACCGTATTCGGCGCGACCAGTTCGGAGATGTACATGGTGTCCGGGTAGTCCGGGTTCTTGACACCAGTGGACGCCCACAGCGCACGCTGGCGATTGGCCCCGCCCGCCGCCGACAGCCGCGCGAACACCGAAGTGTGCTTGCCGCCGTCGAATACGTCCTGGTACGCGGCATAGGCCAAGCGCGCGTTGGCGATTCCGGCCTTACCGCGCAGCGCCAGCGCCTCGGGGGTGCCGATGGCCTCGAGCCGCTTGTCGATCTCCGAGTCCACGCGGGAGACGAAGAACGAAGCGACGGAATGGATCTTGGCCAGATCGTGGCCCGCGGTGTGCGCATTGGTCAGGCCGTCGAGGTACGCGCCCATGACCGCGCGGTAGCGCTCGACCGAGAAGATCAGCGTCACATTCACGCTGATGCCCTCCGCGATCACCCGCGTGATGGCCGGAATACCGGCCTCGGTGGCGGGAATCTTGATGAACAGGTTGGGCCGGTCCACGATCTTCCACAGCTCGATGGCCTGGGCGACCGTGCCGTCCTCGTCGAAGGCCAGCCGCGGATCGACCTCGATGGAGACGCGGCCGTCGGTGCCGCCGGACGCCTTGAAGACGTCGGCGAACACATCACAGGCCGAGCGCACGTCATCGGTGGTGATGGTGCGGATGGCGGAATCGACATCGGCGCCGCGGGCGGCGAGCTCGCCGACCTGGGCGTCGTAGTCGTGGCCCTTGGACAGGGCGCCCTGGAAAATCGTCGGGTTGGTGGTGACGCCGACAATGCTCCAGGTATCGATCAGTTCCTGCAGATTGCCGGACTTGATGCGACCACGCGAAAGATCATCGAGCCATACGGAGACCCCGGCGGCCGACAGGGCCGCGAGGTTGGGGTTCTGGGTCATTGCAGGACTATCCCTTCACCTTGGCGAGCGAGCGCTGCGCGGCAGCGACGGTGGCTTCGGTCGTGATACCGAACTCGCGGAACAGCGTCTTGTAATCGGCCGAGGCGCCGAAGTGCTCGATCGACACGATTTCACCGGCATCGCCGACGAATCGGTACCAGGGCATTCCGATCCCGGCTTCCACCGAGACACGCGCCTTGACCGACGGCGGCAGCACCTGATCGCGGTAGGACTGATCCTGCGCGTCGAACCACTCGACACACGGCATCGACACTACGCGCGTGCCGATGCCCTCGGCCTCGAGCGCGGTGCGCGCGTCGACCGCCAGCTGCAGTTCCGAACCGGTGGCGATCAGGATCACCTGCGGTGTGGCAGTGGAGGATTCGGCCAGCACATAACCGCCCTTGCGGACGCCCTCGTAGCTGGTGCCCTCCTGGATCGGCAGATCCTGACGGGTCAGCGCCAGCGCGGACGGGCCGTCCTGGTGCGGGGCGTCCGACGGTACGAAGTGCGAATGCCGTTCCGCGGAGTCGCGTTCCAGAATGGTGCGCCAGGCGTAGCTGGTCTCATTGGCATCACCCGGGCGGACCACGTTCAGGCCCGGGATGGCGCGCAGTGCGGCCAGGTGCTCGATCGGCTGGTGCGTGGGGCCGTCCTCGCCGAGACCGATGGAGTCGTGCGTCCAGACGTAGGTGACCGGGGTGCGCATGAGCGCGCCCAGGCGCACCGAGGGGCGCATGTAATCGGAGAACACCAGGAAGGTGCCGCCGTAGGGACGCGTAGGACCGTGCAGCGCAATGCCGTTCAGGATCGCGCCCATGGCGTGCTCGCGCACACCGAAGTGCAGGGTGCGGCCGTACGGGTTCGCCTTCCACATGCCGGTCGAGATCGACTCCGGGCCGAAGCTCGGGCTGTTCGGCATGGTGGTGTTGTTGGATTCGGCGAGGTCGGCCGAGCCGCCCCACAGTTCCGGCAGCACCGGGGCGAGGGCCGCGAGGACCGCGCCGGACGCCTTACGGGTGGCCATGCCCTTCTGATCGGCGGGCCAGGTCGGCAGCTGGGCGGACCAGCCGTCGGGCAGGGTGCGGGTCTGCAGGCGATCGAAGAGCGCCTTGTTGGCCGGGTTCGCGGCGGCCCACGCGTCGAACTGGTCCTGCCACGCGGCCTTGGCGGCCTTGGCGCGATCGGCGACCTGGTTGCGGGTGTGCGCGATGACCGCGTCGTCGACCTCGAAGCTCTGCTCGGGATCGAAGCCCAGCACCTTCTTGGTCGCGGCGACCTCGTCCTTGCCCAGTGCCGCGCCGTGCGCGCCGCCGGTGTTCATCTTGGTCGGGGCCGGGTAGCCGATAATGGTGCGCAGCACGATGATCGAGGGCTTATCGGTCACGGCCTGCGCCGCGGCGATGGCCTCCTCGATGCCGACGACATTCTCGCCGCCCTCGACGACCTGCACATGCCAGTCGTAGGCGCGGTAGCGCGCGGCGACATCCTCGGTGAAGGCGATGGTGGTGTCGTCCTCGATGGAGATGCGGTTGTCGTCGTAGAACAGGATCAGGTTGCCCAGCTGCTGCGTACCGGCCAGCGAGGACGCCTCGGAGGTGACGCCCTCCTCCATATCGCCGTCGGAGGCGATGACGTAGATGAAGTGGTCGAAGGCGCTCTGGCCCTGTGCCGCTTCGGGATCGAACAGACCGCGCTCACGCCGCGACGCCATCGACATGCCGATTGCCGAGGCCAGACCCTGACCCAGCGGGCCGGTGGTGATCTCCACGCCGTTGGTGTGGCGGTACTCCGGGTGGCCCGGGGTCAGGGCGCCCCAGGTGCGCAGCGCCTCGAGGTCGGACAGCTCCAGGCCGAAGCCCGCCAGGTAGAGCTGCACGTACTGGGTGAGGCTGGAGTGGCCGCAGGACAGTACGAAACGGTCGCGTCCCACCCACTCCGGATCGCTCGGATCGATCCGCATGATGCGCTGAAAAAGCGTGTACGCCAACGGCGCCAGGCTCATTGCGGTGCCCGGATGGCCGTTGCCGACCTTCTGCACCGCGTCCGCGGCGAGCACCCGGGCCGTATCAACGGCTCTGGTGTCCACGTCGGACCAGTCGGCAGGGTGATGGGGCTGAGTGAGTGCGCGGATGTCGTCTGTGACTGACACGACCGAGGTTCTCCTGACCTTCTCGTGAACACTGAAGTTGTCGGCGGGCTCGCTTGGCGGGGTGATGCGCGATGCGCCGACTCAATCATCCGACAGCGCACCGGACTACCCACCACCCTAAAGGTGGCCCATTCCGCGCCACGCGGGAACCCGCGTTCACCGGCCGTCGTGTCGTTGTTCGTGGCCTCGTGCGGACCGGTTTGTGACCGGTCTGTGGTCCGGTCGCGGACATATCTCGGTGCGCCCGCGCCGGACCTGGACGAGAGCACGGTCGGCGTGGGTCTACCATGCTCTGTAGTAGTAGCCGCGCCGCCACTGACTCCTTTCTAGGGAACGGCCGAGCGCGCTGCTGTTCCAGACCGGATCAAGATGCACGGCGTGCGAGGAGAAACAGTGCGGATTGGGCAACAGCCGGGTGGCGCTCACGGCTCCTCCGGAACGGTGCTGGCCGACCGCGTCACGGGCAGTGGGCCGCTGGCATCGACCACCAGGCGAGTACTCGCCTATATCGCGCTCACCAAGCCTCGGGTGATCGAGCTGCTGCTGGTGGCAACGATTCCCACCATGCTGCTGGCCGATCGCGGTCACGCGGACCTGCGGCTGATCCTGGCCACGCTGTTCGGTGGCTGGATGGGCGCGGCCAGTGCGAACACGCTGAACTGTGTCGCGGACGCCGATATCGACAAGGTGATGAAGCGGACATCCAAGCGTCCGCTCGCACGTGAGGCGGTGCCCACGCGCAATGCCGCGGTCTTCGGCATCGTGCTCGGCCTGGGCTCCTTCGCCTGGCTGTGGTGGCAGGCCAATCTGCTCAGCGGTGTGCTGGTCGTCGCGACGATTCTGTTCTACGTCTTCGTCTACACCCTCGGCCTCAAGCGCCGGACCTCGCAGAATGTGGTCTGGGGCGGTGCGGCCGGCTGCATGCCCGCCCTGGTCGGCTGGTCCGCGGTGACCGGGTCGATCGGCTGGCCCGCGATCGTGCTGTTCCTGGTGATCTTCTTCTGGACGCCGCCGCACACCTGGGCGCTGGCCATGCGCTACAAGGAGGACTACAAGGCCGCGGGCGTTCCGATGCTCCCGGTGGTGGCCACCGAGCAGGTGGTGACCAAGCAGATCGTCATTTACACGTGGCTGACGGTATTGGCCACGCTGGCCTTGGCTCCGGCCGCCGGCGCGATCTATGCCGCGGTGGCGATTGTCGCGGGCGCGTGGTTCCTGCTGATGGCGCACCAGCTGTACTCGGGTGTGCGTCGCGGTGAGCCGGTGAAGCCGCTGCGGCTGTTCCTGCAGTCGAACAACTACCTTGCGGTCGTGTTCTGCGGTCTGGCCGTGGACTCGGTCATGGGGTGGCACACGCTGGGGCACATCGCCTTCGGGTGATCCTCGACAGAACGAAACTGCCGCCGAGTCCAAAGACTCGGCGGCAGTGTGCTATTGATCCGAGGTGCTGTTCTGTTCTGCGGTGAGGGTTTCCAGCTCGGCCTGTAGCCCGGCGACCTCGGCGGCGCGCTCATCGCGCAATTGTTCCTGCTCGGCCAGGCTGGCCCGCAGATTCTCGATGACGTCTTCGACAGCGGCCAGATTTCGATCGGCGCCCGCGAGCATCCACGCCAGCACCGCCGGTCGATCCACTTCACTGCTGACGGCCTTGACCCACGTCACCACGTAGTGCAGCCACTGCGGCTGCTTCGGCATCGTCTCTTTCTCGTCCCAGCCGCGCCGCAATGCCATCTTGTTCGAGAAGATCCGCTCCCCGGCGGTGCCTTGCGCGAGCGTATTGACGTGCACCAGGCTCAGCTTGCCCGCGCTGGTGACCACCACGTGCAGCCGGTAATGCCCGGCCAGATGCATGCGCAATTCCGCCGCGCCGCGCCCGTCAGCGTCCATTGCGCCGAGCCAAGGGCCTTCCGCCGCATCGATAATCGACTCCAGCACCCCCAGCTGACCGACCCCGCGCCGCAGCCGTGTGGCGCGCCGACGTAGGTCGTCCGGCGTATCGGACATCTGATCCCAGTGCATAGCACCCGCTTTCTCATTGCCAAAGTCCCGGCAACCAACATATATGCGGACAGTTGCCCAGGCCGCCAAGGGCGTGGTCGCCGGGCGCGGGCGGTTTCGGTTACGCCGCGCCCTGGGCGAATTCCCTCGGCGGGAAGACGGCCTGCGAGTCCTCACCGGCGAACCACATACCGATGACGAATGCGGCAGTCGCCTCCAGCAGGCCCGCGCGGTCCACGCCGCCTGCGGCGATCGGATGACAGCCGAGGGCCTCGACCAGGGGGACAACCTCGGTCACCGCATCAGCGTCGCCGCACAGGGGGACTGCCAGCGGCCGTCCCGCGAATATCGGCGGCGTCATTCGCCACACGTCCACATGGCAGAGGTTGAACGCCTTCACCACTCGCGCGCCCGGCGCCTGCGCGGCGAATTGCTCGGCCGCCGAAAGGCCGTCGGTCTTCAATGTGAACGATCCGGGGACAAGCGGATTGGTGCAATCGATCACGACCTGGCCGTCCAGTGGGCCGATCTCGGCCAGCACCGCCGGTACCGCGTCGTAGGGCAGGGCGAGGAGCAGTACCTCGCCGAATGCCGCAACCTCGGCGAGCGAACCCGCACTGCCGCCGATCCTTTCCGCGAGGGCGGCCGCCTGCTCAGCGCTGCGCCCGCCGACCCGCACCTCATGCCCGGCCCGGGCCCACTGCCCGCCGAGCGCCTCCGCCATATTGCCCGTTCCTAGAATGCCGATCCGCATTTTGCCGCTCCTCACATGGTTCGATGGATATGTGGAAGACGTTAGGCAGCAGGGTGATTACCAAATGGTTCCCAGCGGCGAGCTGCTGGCCGACTGTCGCGCGAGGCTGGGTCTGGACCTGCTGGCGAACACCTGGAACGGCGTCGCCCTCTGGGCGCTGCGGCACGGCCCATTGCGCCACACCGAACTTCGCGCCCGGGTCGGCGGCATCAGCGCGAAAGTTCTCACCGAGACCCTGCGCCGCCTCGAATACAACGGTCTTGTCACTCGAACCGAAGGCCGGTACGCGCTGACACCCCTCGGCCATTCCCTGCTCGGACCGATAGAGGGCATCGCCCAATGGGCACACGAGCATGGCGATGAGGTGATGGAAGCCCAGGAGCGCGCCGAAACCCGTGCCACACCGATGGACGGCGTGTGATGGAAACCATTCCGGTAGTGGGTGATTCGGCGCGGTAGATTCGACCTGTTCGCCGCACTGCTGCCGCGCTGTTCTCACGGGGGAGGATTCGATGACAAGTCGGAGTAATTCGGTAATTCGACGGCGGGGATGGTTACTCGCCGCGGGCATTGTGCCGATTATGGCCCTGGCGCCCACGGCATCCGCCGAGCCGCCGCTGATCAGTCCCATCAGCCCCGGCGGCGACAATTACAGCGGATATGCCGCTGTCGCTCCATCTTTCAAGGTTCTCAGCGCGCAATGGAAAGTCCCGGCGGTCACCTGCCCGCCCTTCGGCAACCTCGGCGGCGCGGTGAACGGCGCGGTCAATACGATCCTGACCGGTGGCTCCGTCCTGCGAGTCCCCGGTCTGCTCAACCACCCGGGCGCCGCACTCGGCACCCTGATGATTCCGCACGTCGGCCCCTGGATCGGTTTGGTCGGCATGGGTCCGGGCGGGGACCGAACCCTCATCCAGACCGGAACCGTGGCCGCGTGCGACAACGGAGTACCGCGCTATTCCGGCTTCTTCGAGACTCCTTCTTTCGGCGACCAGGCCGGAATGCCGGTCCCGGACGCGGATGCCCCGGGCAACAGCTGGGAATCGCCGCAGACCGTCCCCGGCGACGACATCGCGGCAACGGTGACCTGGGACGGCCACACCACGTACCGCATGACAGTCGCCGATACGACCCAGGGCTGGCACTACGGCGCGACGTTCGAGAGCACCGTAATCCCCACAGCAGCCCTGGCCGTCTCCGAATCCATCCCCTACAACGTCCCCACCTACACCCCCATCACCTTCACGAACGTCACCGCCGACGGTCGTCCCCTCGCCGCTTACAACCCTCAATCACTCTCGATCGCCGCTCCCCGTATCACCCCCACCGCGATAACAGGCGATTCCTTCACGATCCCGTCTCCCTGAGGTGTTGCGGCCCCGATCGCCGCGAATTCCTCAGCCGCGCGGCACGATCCGAATCGACTGTGCGGCAGGGGATTCGACCTCATTCGGCGTCACGGTCTGCACGACATCCTCAGTGTGCCGGGCGGCGTGGCGGTGAACTGGGAAGCGAGCTCGTCCAGCTCGACCGGTGGTGCGACGACCGAGCTCCACGGGTAGGTGGCGCGGGTGCGATGCAGGAAGTCGACCGCCCGCGTGAGGTGGTGCGGTTCGTAATTGTGGACACCGGTGATCGTTTGCCATCGGCGAACGACATTTTCGGGATCGATGCCGATATGCGGGCCGGGCGCGACCGATCCGGCGAGGACGAGGGTGCCCCCGATATCGAGGCGGTCGAGTGCACCGGTGATGGCGCAGGCCGATCCCGAGAAGTCGAAGACGAGGTCCACCTGTGCGCCATTGTCGGGGGTGGCGCCGAACTTGCGGGCGAGTTCGAGCCGGACCGGGTCGACATCGTCGATGTAGACCTGCGCGCCCGCTTCGGCGCAGGCCGCCGCGGCGGTGATGCCGAGCATGCCCGCACCGTAGATCAGCACCCGCCCGGTGATCGTCTCGGCGGCATCGAGCGTCGCCATGACGGTGGCGGTCGCACAGGCCGCGGGCGCCGCCACCGCGTCGGTCAAGGTGTCGGGCACCCGCGCGATAGTCGTATTCGGCGGTAGCACAACGTATTCGGCGTAGGCGCCCGACAGCGGCCAGTCACCGTCGAACGGTTCGTGACCGAACTTGCGGACGAATTCGCATTTGGCGGTGAACCCGGTCCGGCAGCGTGCGCACTGTCCGCATGCCACGGTCACCGCCCAGACGATGCGGTCCCCGGCCCGGGCTGCGACGCCCGCGCCGGCCACCACGACTTCGCCGACCGCCTCATGCCCGAGGATCGACGGGCAGGGCGCGGGCCGGCGGCCGGAGATGGTGTGCAGGTCGCTGCCGCAGACGGTGGCCAGGCGAACCCGGACAAGGGTTTCCCCGGCCGCCAGATCGGGCAGTTCCATCTTTCGGATCTCGATTCCGCTGCCGGTCCATACGGCGGCGCGGGTCATACGAGGAGCGAGCGGATCCACCCTGAGAGCCTTTCGATGGCGTAGACGATGACAAAGATGACGATCACAATGGCGCCCGCGACGTCGAAGTTCAGCGTGCGGATCGATTCGAACAGCAGGTAGCCGATGCCACCCGCACCGACGACTCCGAGGATCGTCGAGGTTCTGATATTCACGTCGAGCAGATAGAGGCTCGAACCGACCAGCGCCGGCATTGCTTGCGGAATCACCGCCGCGACAAGGGTTTTCCACCAGCCTCCGCCGACAGCGCGAACCGCCTCGAGTGGACCGGGTGCGATTTCCTCGATCGCGTCTGCCACCAATTTGCCGAGGAATCCGATCGAGCCCAGCGCCAGCGCGCAGGTACCCGCGATCGGGCCCAGGCCGACCGCCGCGACGAAGACGACGGCCAGAATCAGTTCGGGCACAGCACGAACCACCAGAATCCAGGCCCGTGCGACCCAGTAGATGCTCACGTGCGGGGTCACGTTTCTCGCCGCCAGGATCCCGGCCGGGATCGACAGGACGATGCCGATGGCGGTGGCGACGATGCCGATTGCCACCGTCTCCAGTGCGGAAGTGAACAATTCGGACCCGAGCGCGCCGAAGTTCGGCGGGATGAGCCGGGTGAAGGTTTTCATCGACGGTCCGACCCAGTTCAGCAGGGACCAGGGGCTGACGTCGAGCACGAACAGGGCAGCGATACAGGATCCGAAAACCAATGCGGAGAAGATGATTCGTGCGATTCGATCGCGGCGGGGACCGGGCTTGGCGGGTGCGAGCATGGTCTTGCGGACGACGATTGCAAGCAGTTCCATCGCGGCGATGATCACCAGGATCACGCAGACGATGCCGAGTGCGTCGGGATACATCAGGCCGCGCAGCGCATCCTGCAATGCGAAGCCGATTCCGCCCGCGCCGACGAAGCCGAGGATGACCGACATCCGCAGGTTGATGTCGATGCGGTAGACGAAGCTCGCGATCCATGACGGGACCGCCTGCGGAACAACCGCATTGAGCATCTCGCGGAAGTATCCGGCGCCCGTGCTGCGCACCGCTTCCCGTGGTCCGGGATCGGTCGCCTCGATCGCCTCGGCGAAAAGCTTGCCGAGCATGCCGATGGAATGCATTGCGAGAGCAAGGATTCCGGGCAGTACGCCGATACCGAGCGCCCGGACGAACAGGACCGCGAACAGCAGGTCGGGCATCGCCCGGCAGCAGGTGATCACCGCTCGCGCGACCGTGTACACGAGCGGGTGCGGTGTGGTGTTGCGGGCGGCCAGGAAGGCCAGCGGAACCGAGGCCGCCGCGGCGAGCACGGTGCCGAGCAAGGCCATCAGGAGCGTCTGGATCGCGAGCTGCCAGATGCGGCCCGGGTCGTCCAGCGTCGGCGGCAGCATTCTTGCCAGCAGTGCCCGGACGTGGTCGAGACCGTCCAGCAGTGTGGCAGGTGCGAAGTCGATCCACCAGGCCGAGACGACGGTGCTGATCACCGCTGCCAGGAACAGGGCGCCCAGCACTCGCGGGCGGTGCGGTCCGCGGCGACTGCTGCCGGTTTCGGGACGAGCTGCCAGCACCGTGCTCATACCGAATCCGCCCGGCCGACAAGCGATTCGGCGGCCGGATCCACGCGCCGGTAGATCTCCATCGCGTCCTCGCGTGACATCTCCGAGGTCGGGTGGTCGAGCACCTTCACCCCGCCGCGCAGACCGACGATCCGATGCGCCCAGCCCATGGCGAGGTCGACCTGGTGCAGGGTGCAGACGACGGTCAGCTTCTCCTCGACGCAGATCTGGAACAGCAGGTCCATGACGATGCCCGCGTTCTCGGGATCGAGTGAGGCGACGGGCTCGTCGGCCAGCAGAATGCTCGGTCGCTGCATGAGGGTGCGGGCGATCGCGACCCGCTGCTGCTGGCCGCCGGAGAGGGTGTCGGCGCGTCGTTCGGCGAAGTCCGCCAAGCCGACTCGATCCAGATAGGTGAGCGCGTCGGCGCGCATACGCCTGGGATAGGTCAGCGTGCCGTAGCGCGGGAGGGTGAGTGCGCCCAGCCCGCCGATCAAGACATTCTCCAGGCAGCTGAGCCGCCCGACCAGGTTGAACTGCTGGAAGACGAACCCGACATCGCGGCGCAGTCTGCGCAGCTGGGCGCCCGAAGCCCGTTCCACCGCAGTGTCATTGACCGTGATGGCGCCCGAGCTGACCGGATGCAGCCCGTTGAGGCAGCGCAGCAGGGTGGACTTCCCGGAACCGGACAGCCCGAGCAGGACGACCAATTCACTCCGATGCACCTCGAGGGATACGTCGTCGAGGGCCACGGTCGGACCGAAACGCTTGGTGACGCCGCGGGCGGCGATGACGAGGTCATCGCCGGCCACGGTGTTCTCGACGGGCATCGTCAGCCCTTGCACTTCTTGGATCCGGTGATTTCGCAGACCTTGCGCACGCCGTTGTAGTCGGCGTCGGTCGCCGGGACCACACCCCAGGCGCGTTCATCGGTGATCCGGCATTCGTCGGCGCAGATGCCGCTGCTCTTCAGGTTGGCGGCATTGAGTTTGGTGGTGAGCAGGGTCTTGAGCTTCTCGACCGTGTCGGTGCCGAGGGCATTGTTGGCGGCGAAGACCGAACCGGCGATCGTCTCCGACTTCCAGACGGTCTTGAGCTGACCGGGCTTCAGATCACCCTTGTCGATCATGGTCTTGTCGACCATGGTATCGAAGGCGAATCCCGCATCGCAGGTGCCGGAGGCGATCGAGAGCGCCGACGCGTCGTGCGCTCCGGCATAGATGGGGGTGACACCGGCCGAAATGTCGGCCTCGGAACCGGATTTGATGACACCGGCCGAGATCAGCCCCGCTGTCGGGTAGAGAAAGCCGGAGGTCGAGCTGGGGTCGACGAAGCACACCTTCTTGCCCGCGAAATCCTTGAGCCCGTTGATCGAAGCATTGTCGGACTTGGTCAATCCGTAGGACTTGTAGCCGGGCGAACCGCCCGCGGCCTGCACGACCGCGCCCAGCGGCGTGATCTTCGCGCCGTTGATGCCGGCGACCACGTAGGCGAACGGGCCGAAGAACGCCAGGTCGACATTGCCCGCGATAATGCCCTCGACCACACCGGCGTAGTCGGAAGCCTGCTTGAACTGAACCTTCGATCCGGTTTCCTGCTCCAGCAGTTTGATGACGGGGGCATAGCTCGCCTTCAGATCCGCGGAGTTCTCGGCCGGGACGGCGGCCAGGGTCAGGGTTTCCGGGAAACCCTGCGCGTTGAGGGAGTGGGACTTCGAATCGGAACAGCCGGACGCGACCAGGGCGAGACCGGTCAGCACGGCGGCAAGGGTCATTGCGTGGCGGCGCAGACGGATTTTCATTGTGACGCAATCTTTCTCGGTGACCGAAGGGGTTCGGAGGGGAGGATCAGTGCGGGCGATCCGCGTTCGGGCCGGCCGTGTCCAGTACGATGAGCTCGAAATCAGTTGGTAGAAGCAAGCTTTCGGGCGGAACATCAGCGTCCGGGAGGGCGGAGGTCTGCATGAGCACTTACTCTGAGCCTTGGTATATACCAAGGAGTGCGGTTTGGGTGTTGGGCAGGTTAACAACGCTCGAACGTTGGTATATACCAAGCTTTGATATGGTCGCCCCGTGACCGCGACCGCCGAACCCCGAGAGCTGAAACACCAAGCCCTGCGTGCGAAGCTGGAGAAACTGCTCGACGGTATGTCCGCGGGAGATCCGTTTCCCGCCGAGCGCGAACTCGCCGAACGGTATGACGTCTCCCGGGAGACGGTGCGCCAGGCCCTGCGGGCCGTACTGCTGCAGGGCCGCATCGAACGCCGCGGTCGCACCACCATCGTCGCCAGCCCGAAGGTGGTGCAGCCGCTCATGATCGGCTCCTACACCGAAGCCGCACTGGCTGACGGTCGCAGTGCCAGCCGCATTCTGGTCGGCTGGACCCACCTGGTCGCCGACGAGGAACTCGCCGGAAAGCTCCATATCGAAGTCGGCGCCCCGATCACCCAGCTCGAGCGCGTCCTGACCACCGACGGCTATCGCGTCGGCCTGGAGACCACCAAACTGCCGGCCCAGCGTTACCCCGGCATGTTCGACAACTTCGACCACACCAGCTCGCTCTACGCCGCGATCATGGAGCGAGGCATAGCGTTCGAACGCACCGAAGACAGCATCGACACCACCCTCCCCGACGCCCGCGAAGCCGCCCTCCTCACCGTCGACGCCCGCACCCCGATGTTCCTACTGAACCGAATCTCCTACGACCAGAACGGAATCCCCATAGAACACCGCCGCTCCCTCTACCGCGGCGACCGCATGACCTTCACAACAACCCAGCAGGTCCACCACGACTGACCCGCCCGCTGCCCGACGGCGGCAGTACAGTGCCGAGATGTCTGTCACCGTGGAAGTACTGACTGTTGTCGATGAGGAAATCGTCGAGGCGTTCGACCGATTGCTCCCGCAACTGTCGAGCACAGCGCAGCGGCTCGATCGAGAAGCGCTGGCGCGGTTGATCGCTGCGGAGTCGACCACGATGCTGGTCGCGCGTGGTGGCGGAAAGATCGTCGGGACATTGAGTTTGGTGATGTTCGCGATCCCGTCGGGCCTTCGGGCGCGCGTGGAGGACGTGGTCGTCGACGACTCGGCCCGCGGCCAGGGTGTCGGCGCGGCGCTGCTCGAGGAGGCGAAGGTCCGGGCGCACGATGCCGGCGCCAGAACATTGGATCTGACCTCGCGTGCTTCCCGGACCTCGGCCAACCGCCTGTACGAGCGTCTCGGATTTCGACCGCGGGAATCGCGTGTCTACCGCTTCACTCCGACCGACTGAATGGAAGATGTCGGCCTGAGCGGTCAAAGTTCGCGCCAGAACAGCATTTTTTGCCGGTGTGGCCGGGTTTTTGACCGCTCAGGCCGGATGCCGCTCCGAAAGACGTTCTCACTCCGACAGGAATCAACGCTCGGCTAGGAAGGTGAGGAATGCGGTAGCGAGTTCGGGTGCGGCGAACGCGCTTCCGTGATCGCCCGGCACCCGGACGAACTCGGCATTCGGCAGGAGCGCCGCCAGCAGATCAGCGTCGGCGCGCTCGTCCTGATCGCCGATCGCTACGAGCGCAGGGACGGTTATCGCGCGCAGGGCGGCCTCGGGCGTCGGTACCAGCGAGTCCAGTACGTGCAGCATGACCCGAGGGTCCGTGCCAATCTTCGAGATCATCTGGGCTGCGCGGGCATCGGGTGAGTCGGGCTCGATCGCGGTGCCGTTGACCAGTGCGGTGAGCACACGATGGTTCGCGCCGCCGGCCTGCGGGCCGCTCACCTTGGCCAGTCCCTGACCGGCCACGATCGCCCGGCCGGGCGTGGCGCCCCGTGCGAGCATGCGCACCACGATCCGCGCGCCGAGGGAGTACCCGCCGAGGTCGTAGTCTCCGTCGCCGAGTCCGAGTTGCTCGACGAGTGCGATTCCGTCGTCCGCCAGCACATCCGGCGGATACCCGGCGACGAAATCGTGCGGTTTCGCGCTGTCCCCGTACCCGCGGAAGTCGGGAAGTACAACGCGATGTCCTTGCGCGGCGAGCAGGCGGGCCGGTCCGTACTCGAGCATGAGCGAACCCACGCCTCCGAAGCCGGGCAGCAGGATCAACGGCCGACCGGACCCGATCTCATGCCATGCCAGTTCTACGCCGTCGCGGCCGGTGAATCGATACGCCCCCATAGGCTTTGGATCTTAACCTGAAAGCCAGCACGGCGGGTCACAGGTGGGGGAGCATCTCGGGCCGTGCGAGTCGCGTGATGGTTTCCGCGGGGCTCATATCGCTGCGGCTGTGTCTGGGCGCGAGCGCCCAGACATCGGGGTGACACCGCTCTTGGAGAGGCCGTAGCACTGTTCCTGTTGGCCGCCCCGGGAGATGTAGATCGTTGAGAACTGCTCGCCCGTCGGCGCATCCGCTGCAATCAGGCAGCGACCATGCGCAGCTCGGCCAGGGCGTAGGTCTGCCAGCTCAGCCGGAGCTGGTAGCCCTCCCGCGCACCGGTGACGCTCAGCTGCGGATAGTGTTGCAGCACAGCGCGTACCGCGTGCTGGACCTGCATTTCGGCGAGCCTGGCACCGATGCAGTAGTGCGGACCGTACCCGAACCCGAGATCGGCCTTCCCGGCACTGTCGGGATCCGAATGCGCTGAACGCACCGAGAGAAATACGGTGTCCCCGCGTGGGATCGTCACACCGTTGACCTCGAGGTCGGTGGTGGGGAAACGGCGCAGTGCGTAGTTCACCGGTGGGTTCTCGTTGATGAGCTGCCTGATGAATTTCGCGAATTCGACCGGCTCGCCGAGGATTTCGCGGGCGTGATGCTGCCGGTTGCGCACGACGTCGTCCAGGACGAGCGCGGTCAAGCTGATGACGTTCTCGATTCCGGCGACGATGGTCAGGAACGCGAGGCTCATGAGTTCGTCCTCGGTGAGTTTGTCCGGCCCGTCGCGGGTGGCGATCCAGGCCGAGAGCAGATCGTCACCGGGTGCGCGGCGCTTGTCCGCGATGACACCGGCCACCAGCCCCATGAGAGTGACCATGGCCGTGCGCGTGTCCTGCTCACCGGGGGAGGAATCCACGCGCAGCACCAGTGCGGATGCGTCTCGGAAAGCGCCCAGCTGTTCGCGGGGCAACCCGAGCAAAGCCCCGATCACGCGCGCCGGCAACGGCTCACAGAGCCTGCCCATGAGGTCGATCTCTCCGGCGGCGGGCAGGTCGGCCACCAGTTCTGCGACCGTCTCGGCCACGATCGCTTCCTGCGCACGGTGATGACGAGGGGCGAAGGCCTCAGCCGCGAGTTTGCGCAGACGACGATGCTCCTCGCCGTCCATGTTCAATAGATTCGCATCCAGTGCGGGCGGCAGATGGGCACCCGCATATCCGTTGCGGCTCTTGGCTTTCACCACCGACAGCCGAGGATTGTTGAGCAGACGCCGCACCGCCTCGTGACCGGTAACCGCCCACGCCCCTGATCCGTCGGGCAGCGTGCCCTGATGTACCCCCGCCCCTTGGGTTCTCAACTCCTCATGTAATGCGTCGACGCCGTGGATCCCGGCCTGAAACGGGCAACTCCCCTGCAGCTTCATGGCCGTTAGTGTGTCAAACGAACTCGATTATCGCGTGCCTTTCAGCGTCAAAATGTTTGGGGCCAAACACTATTGATGGTGGTGCACTCGTTCGCGGAAGGCGCAGTTACTGGGTAGCCACGCCGATTTCGTCGACCGCACGGGCGACCGCGTCGGTGACGATCGTGTCGGCCGCGGTCTGCGCCGCGGTCACCGTGTCGAGACCTGCGGCGAGGGCTTGTTGCGGATCGCCGGTGGCTGCCAGTTCCTGCGCTGCGGCATCAGGGGCTTGGAATGCGGCGGTCAGGACGGTGTTGAACGCCGGGAAAACCACCGCTGCGCCCGCATCGATCACTGCCACCACTGCGGCTTGGACGGCATCGTGCGGGGTGACGGTAGGCGGGGGATTGGGCACGATGGGTGCGTTGAGTGCGGCGTATGTGTCTTGGCGAGCGGTCTGGGCCGCCGCGACAGCCGCGGGTGGCCCGCCTGCCGCAGCGGCAGGTCCGATGTTGAGTACATCGACTACGCCTACCTCGAAAGCATTCAGTGCCCGCGGCGCTACGACCGTGCCGTCGGCGACGATGGTCTGCTGTGCTGCGGCGCTCGTCGGTCCGGTGATGGAAGCTGCCGCGATGCCGAGTGCCTTGGCCGGGTCATTGCCCTGCGAGGCGGCGGCGAATGTGCCCTGCGCCTGCTGAATTGCGGTGACCGCCGTGGTGGCGGTCTGGACGGCGAGCGGGCAGATGATCGAACAGTAGGTGACCTGATTGTGCAGAAAACTGGTGATCAGACCACCGGGCGGAACCGCCTCGGCGACCGGTCCGCCATCCCGCACCGCACCAGGCGGTTCGCTGACCGGAGCCGCAGTGGCGGTGGCCATGGCCGCGACGGCGAACCCGGTGGCTACCACGCCGACGTACAAGCAGGACGGTATCCGCATGTTGCTCCTCGAATCGACAGACGATGAGGACTTCACGATGTGCGGACGTGCCGGGTTCACAGTCAGCTGAAAGCTGAGCTACGGACCGTGCGAGAACCGGAGCGCGTGATTCCTGCGGGCCTCAGCAGCCTGGTTGGAGGGGGAAGCAGGCTGGGGCGATGGTGGTTGGGGGGATGGTGGGGTCGGTGGTGGTGGGGGTGGTGGATTGGTGGGTGAGGGTGGATTCTTCGGCGGGGCGGGGTTTGTTGTTGGTGGTTGTGGTGCGGCCGGTGCACATGGCTGCTACGGCGAGGATGAGGACCAGGAGGACCAGGGCGCCGACTATGGGGAGGTCGCGGCGGCGGCGGGGGCGGGCTGCCTTGGGTGGGTGCTGGGGGTCGGACCAGAGGGGGAATCCGGGGGCCGGGTTTTGGGACTGGCCGGCGGAATAGTTTGCCTGGGGGCCGTTTTGGGGGGCGGGGCCGCCCTGCAGGGGGCGGGACTGCTGGCCGCCTTGCCATCCTGCGGGTGGGGACTGGGGTGGGAATTGGCGGGGGCGGCCCGCAGGGGAGCCTGCGGGGCCCTGGGGGGAACCGCCCTGGGGGTATTGCTGTTGGGGGGCGGGGGCGCCGCCGGTGACTGCGCGATAGGCGGCGGCTGCTGCTGCGGCGCTGGCGATTTCGGCGCCAGCTGCCGGGCGGCGGCCTGCGGGCTGTGAGAACTGTTGTGCGGGTGGGGCATCGCGGCCGGGGCCGGTGGGGGAACCGCCACCGGCGGGGACGGCCCGGCCGGCACCGGGACCGGATGGAGCGCCTGAAGGTCCCGCCGGAACGCCTGGGAGAGGTGCAGCCTGGGAGCCCGGGAGCGGACCCGCCGGGGCGCCTGAGGACGGTCCGGACGGCGCGCCGGAGGACGGGCGCGAAGGAGCCGCCGGGGGAGCCGGCGGCTCTGGCGACGGGACGGGGACCGAAGGAACCACGACCGTCGGGGCGGCGGACATCGGGGGAGGAGAGGTCCGGGCCGAATCGGGCGGTGGGAAACCCTCCGAAACCAAATCGGAATAGGTTGCGGCGGCGGCGAATCCGAGCGCCCCGAGCGCCTGGCCGACCTGCGCGGCGTCCCAGGACGGCTCGGCGCCCTCGGCGAGGCTGGTGAAGTAATTGCGCAGCGAGGACGGGCCGTCGCCGATGAGGACGTCGATACCGGGTGGGAGGGCGCCCTTTTCGAGCTTCACGCGGCTGCCGAGCTGTGGGCACAGCAGGACCAGCCCACTGACGGGGACATTCTCCCGGCCGGGCGCGGAGCGCAATTGTCCGGCGAGATGCACGGTCTGCCGCAGCACCCGCTCGAGCGGATTGGCGTCACCGTCGATCGGCGCGGGTTTACCGTCGACCGTCCACGGCTCGTCCTCGGCGCAGGAGAGGGTGCCGGTGACACGCTCGGTGAAACCGTGCACCCCCACCACCACACTGGTCTGCGGCGTCCACACCACGATGTCGGCGTCCTGGCACTGCACTATGGCGATACCGGGCACAGCGTGCGGCCCGCTCCACGATTTGAGCCAGTTCACCACGGTGCGCTCGGTAGCCGACAACCGCGACGGGTCGTCGTTCCGGACCTTCACCAACATCCCAGACCACCTCTGACCGATGCTTCTACCCTTCGGCCGCCCGAACGGTCGCCGCGACCACCTTACGTCTCACGCTGCGCGGTCGCGGCGAATTGTTTTGCGCGGCAGCAAGATCATTCTGCATGGTTCGGCCGGTTGCCGCGCAGGGGGAGTCCTACCCGCAGGTTGTGGGAGCAACCCGGGGCAACCGGCCGGTTTGTCTGATTGCTACCGCAGCAACGCCCCGACATAGCCGTCGGGACGGATCAGCACCCGGGTTCCATCGCCGGCTCCGTAGGCGCGGTAGGCGTGCCCGTCGGCATCGATGAGGTCGTGCGCACCGGCCACAACCCCTGGTCGGACCACCCGCACGACCTTGGCGGGCCGCCCGAACGAGGCGCTCTCGATCTCACCCGGCTCCTCGGCCCGCAGGGGTCCGAAAACGAGCAGCGTCGCATGCGGCCCACGGAACATGTCGAACAGGCTGACCGCCTGCCCCGCCGCATCGGCAAGCGGTGCGTCGGGTGCGCGATCACCGCTGTGCAACCCCTCGCCCGCCTCAGCGGCATACAGTTGCCGATAGCTCAGATCCAGCTGCTGGGTGCCCTCGCGATCCATGGCATTGGGATCCCCCTTGACCGTTTTGTCCAGCAGCGCCGAGCTCAGCCCGAGCACCTGCGCCGCGATCGCACGCCGCTCGGTCTGATAGGAATCGAGCAGCGGCTCACTCTCCGCCCCCGGATTGCGCAGCGCCGCTTCGAGTTTCCACCCCAGGTTGTAGCCGTCCTGCACGCCGGTATTGAGCCCCTGCCCGCCGGTCGGCGGATGCACATGCGCGGCGTCACCGGCGAGAAACACCCGCCCGGCCCGGAACCGTTCGGCCAGCCGGATATTCGGCCGCCACACCGTCGACCAGCTCAAGTCGCTCAGGGTGACATCGGTCCGGCCCGACCGCCGCTCCAGATACTCCTGCAGTACCGCCAGATCGGCATCGGAGTCGGCGCTGATCGGCGCCGCGAACTGGAACTTGCGCCCACCCGGCAAGGGGGACATGGCGATTCCCTCCATCGGATCCTCCGGGTTGGCGAACCAGTAGCCGTACTCGTGATCGAGCGCATCGGCGCGCATATCGCCGAGCAGCATGCGAATCGATTCGTCGGTGGTGCCCTCGAAGGCGATGCCGAGCGCCTTGCGCACCGTGCTGCGCCCGCCGTCCGCGCCCACGAGGTAGTCCGCCCGCACGGTCTCGCTCGTGTCGCCGTGCCGCAGCGTGGCCGTCACACCGTCCTCGTCGGCGGTGAAATCCGCCAGCTCGGTGGCCGATTCGACCTTCACGCCGAATTCCGCCAGCCGCTCCCGCAGGATCGCCTCGGTATCGGACTGACCCAGCACCCACGGATTCGGGTGCGGCACATCGGGAGTGGGCTCCTTCGGTGTGGTCATCCGCCGCTCCATGACGAACTCCCCACCGAGGAAAACCTTCATGAGCGGCTGCGGGATGCCCGCGGCCAGCACCGCGTCGAGGACCCCGAGATCGTCGAACACCTCGAGCGTGCGCGGCTGGATACCGTCCCCGCGCGAGCCGTCGAAGAATTTCTCGGCCCGATCCACAATGCGCACCGCGATACCGCGACGAGCCAGATCGATGGCGAGGGTGAGGCCGGTGGGACCGGCGCCGGCAATGAGTACCTGCGGCGACATGGCGACTCCAATATCTGAATATAGATTCACTGAATGTAGATTCAGTATTGTGGATGGTAGTTTCCGTTGTCAAGGAGGTGGTTCGAATGGCTGGGCGTCGCCAGGAGCGATCGACGGAGACCGAGCAGGCGCTCAAGAGCGCCGCCCGACGGCTCTTCGCCGAACGCGGCTACCTGAACACCAAGATCACCGATATCACCGCGGCGGCCGGCCGGGCGGCGGGCTCCTTCTACAACCACTTCGCCGGCAAGGAAGAAATTCTCCAGGCGCTGCTGAACGACCTCGAGGCCGAAGGGGATGTCTCCGCCGAATCACCGGACCACAAACCGGATTTCACCGATCCGGAGGCGGTGCGCTACCACGTCGACAGCTACTGGAGCTTCGCGCGCCACAACTGGGCGGTGCTGCGCGCCACCTCCCAGGCCGCCCTGGTCAGCGAGGACTTCGCGCGCATAGTCAGCGATTTCGGCGCACAGCAGCGCATGGGCATCCGCGACCACCTCGACGGCTTTCCGGCCGCCGGCCTGGAACTTCCCGGCAGCCCGGACGTCAGCCTCGCCATCATGTTCCTGGCGACGAGCGCACTACTGCAGGCCGTCGAGGACGGCGCGCTCGACGTGACCGACGAGCAGGCCGTCGACGCGCTGACCCGTTTCATCTACCGCGGCCTGACCGGCCGCGACATCACCTGATCAGGGCAGCAGCACAACCGATCCGGTGGTCTTGCGCCCCTCCAGATCCCGATGCGCCTGCTCGGCGTCGGCGAGGGCATAGCTCGCGCCGATCCGGATCTTCAGAGTTCCGTCGGCAATGGCATTCATGATGTCGCCTGCGCGCCACAGCAATTCGGCACGATCGCGCACATAGTGCGCCAGCGTCGGCCGCGTCACGAACAGCGACCCCGCGGCATTGAGCCGCTGCAGATCGAAGGGCGGCACCGGCCCGCTGGCCCCGCCGTACAGCGCCAGCATGCCACGCACCCGCACCGAGGCCAGACTGGCCTCGAAGGTGTTCGCGCCCACCCCGTCGTAGGCGGCCGCCACACCCACCCCATCGGTGAGTTCCCTTACGCGCGCGGCAATGTCGTCCTCGTAGCGCAGCACCTCGGCGGCGCCCGCGTCCCGGGAGAGCTTCTCTTTGTCATCGGTGGACACGGTGGTGATCACCTGCACCCCGCGTGCCGCCAGCAGCTGCGTCAGGATCAGCCCGACCCCGCCCGCCCCGGCGTGCACGAGCACGGTCTCACCCATCTCGGGCCTGTAGATCGACTCGATCAGATAGTGCGCCGTCATGCCCTGCAGCAGTGCCGAAGCGGCGACCGGCGCGGGCACCCCGTCGGGTACCGGAATCGCGAATTCGGCGGGAACGAGCACCTTCTCGGCATAACTGGCGGACGCCGTCGCCCACGCCACCCGATCGCCGACCCGGAACTCCGTGACCTCCGGCCCGACCGCCGCCACCACGCCGGTGCCCTCGGCGCCCGGAATGTAGGGCACGGGTGTCGGATAGCGCCCCGTGCGGATATAGGTGTCGATGAAATTGACGCCGATCGCCTCGGTGTCCACCAGCAGCTGTCCGGGCCCGACCTGCGGGTCCGCTACCTCGGCCGGCCGGAGAACCTCGGGACCGCCGTGCTCGGAAACCTCGATGGCGCGCATGACTCTGTTCTACACCCGCCGGGCGGTCGGGTTGTGAGCGACGCAGGGAACACCGGCGCTTCGCGAAGTCGGGTTTACCCGTGGGTAAACTGGCCCGCATGAGCGCTACCGCCGCATCGGCACCTGCCAAGCTGTCGCCGTCCGTCATCGATTCGGTGAAGGGATTCCTCGCCGAGCACGGCGGCAGTGCCACCGCGGTGCTGCAGCCCGTCGGCCGCATCGGCGTCCGGGTCACCCTCGTCGGCTCCGACGGCATTCTCGGCGACCGGGTCGTCGGTGATCTGGAGACCGCCAAGGCGCTCGTCGCCGCCGTCGACGGACTCACCGAGGCCGACGAATGGAACCGCGAACTCATCTCCACCGTCACCCCCGCCAAGGGCCACTGGGCGAAGATGGCAGGCTGGGTAGCCAAGCAGAAGCGATTCCCCAAGGCACGCAACGAGAAGTAGGTCGAATGAACCCGCAACCCGCGGGGGGCGTGCACTCACCGAGGACACCGTGTCCGGTCGAGTGACAAAACAGGCGCAGCTGCGTTCCGCGCTGACGACCCTGTGCGCAACGCTGCGCCCCGGCGAAATGCTGCCCAGTGAACGGCAACTCTGCGACGACTATCGCGTCAGTCGCATGACGGTGCGAGAGGTGCTGGGCCAGCTCGAATCCGAGGGTGTCATCACCCGCATCCCCGGTAAAGGCACCTTCGTCGCGGAACGCGTCGCGCGCTCACGACTGCATATGGCCTCCTTCAGCGAGGACATGCGACGGCTGGGCCGCACACCGAGCACCGTGGTGCTGCACACCGATATCGGCGTACCGCCGCCGGCCTCGATCGCCGCGCTCGGAATCGGCACCGAGGACAAGGCCTTCCATCTGGTGCGGCTACGGCTCGCCGACGGATTGCCCATCTCCATCGACGACGGCTGGTATCGGGCCGATCTGCTGCCGGGCCTGCTCGATCATGATCTGACGCAATCGCTGTACTCGCTGCTCAATCGTGAGTACGACTGCCCCGTCGACCGTGCCGATCAAACGGTGCGCGCGGTGGCCTCGGACGAGCGGAATGCGGGCTGGCTCGGCACCGATGTCGGGTCGCCGCTACTGGCCTTCGATCGCATGTCGTACTCGCGGGACCGGTGCGTCGAGCATGCCCAATCCTGGTACCGCGCAGACCGATACCAGGTCTACATGACTGTTTCGGCGGGCGACGGCGGTCAGAACGACTGAGTCGCAACCGAACTCGGTGCGGCCCCGAACATGATTGAGCCCCAGCCTGATTCAGGCCGGGGCTCAGTTCGTTTGCCCACTCAGATGGAGAAGAGGACCTCGCCCGCGGTCACCGCGCCGGATGCCGCGTGCTGCGCCGAACCCGGCGCGCTGTCCATCACCACCACCGGCACCGCGGCGCTGAGCCCCAGGCGGCGAATGGCATTCGGCGAGAAGGTAACCAGTGGTTGGCCCACCTCGATGCGATCGCCCTCGGCGGCCTGCACCTGGAACAGATCCGTCTTGCCGACGGTATCGATGCCGATATGCAGCAGCACCCCGATACCCGCATCGCTGAGGATGACGGCGGCATGCGGATGCAACTTCACGATGGCGCCGGAGATCGGTGCGACCACCGTGATCGGCTCATCGGTATCGGGCGGTTCGATGGCCACGCCCGCACCGACCATCTCCGCCGCGAACACCGGATCGGGTACCTCGGACAGCGGGATGGCGCGGCCCCGCAGCGGCGCCAGGATCTCTGTGCTCATGGCGCTCAGAGGAGATCGTTGATGTCTTCGGCCAGGGCATCGGCGGTCGGCCCGACCACAACCTGAACCGCGTCACCCATCTTGACCACGCCGTGTGCGCCGGCGGCCTTGAGATCCTTCTCGTTCACCTTCGTGGCGTCCTTGACCTCGACGCGCAGGCGCGTGATGCAGCCCTCTACTTCGACGATGTTGTCGGTGCCGCCGAGCCCGGCGACGATCTGATCGACTTTCGACATGATTCCTCCTGCGTGTCGAGTGGACAAAGCTGGTTATAACCAGTTATATGTGGTTATAACCAGTCACCATACCGCCGGGTGACCCTATTCACAGACCGAGGAACACCGCTATGGCCGATACCGCCCAGGGCGCGCGCAAGAAAATCGACCTGTCCGGATTGCAGAAGCTCGGCCGTAGCTTGATGCTGCCGATCGCCACGCTACCTGCTGCCGGGTTGCTACTACGGCTGGGACAGGCGGACATGCTCGGCCGCTGGTCGGCCACCAAGGGTGTCGCGGACGTCCTCGCGGGCGCGGGCGGTGCACTCATCGACGCACTGCCGCTGCTGTTCGCGGTGGGTATCGCCATCGGCTGGGCGAAGAAGGCGGACGGATCCACCGCCTTGGCCGCGGTCGTCGGCTACCTGGCTTTCCAGGGCGTCGAGAAGGCCATGTCGCCGATTGTGCTGTCGGGCAAGGTCGATGACAAGCATGTGCAGTCGCTGGTGAATTTCGGTGTCCTCGGCGGCATCGTGATCGGCCTGACGGCCGCCATCCTGTGGCAGCGCTACCACCGCGTCCAGCTTCCCGACTACCTCGGCTTCTTCTCGGGCCGCCGTCTGGTTCCCATCCTGACCGCCTGCGCGGCCGTGGTGATCGGCGTGGTCATGTCATTCATCTACCCGGCCTTCAACTCCGGCCTCACCTGGCTCGGCAATACCGTGGCCGATAACTCGGTCGCCGGTGGCGGCGTCTTCGGCTTCGCCAACCGCCTGCTGCTGCCCCTGGGCCTGCACCACATTCTGAACTCGGTGGTGTGGTTCGTAATCGGCGACTACAACGGCGCACACGGCGATATCCCGCGCTTCCTGGCCGGTGATCCTTCCGCGGGCACCTTCATGACCGGCTTCTTCCCGATCATGATGTTCGGCCTGCCCGCCGCCGCACTCGCCATCTGGCGCAATGCCAAGCCGGAGAACCGCAAGATGATCGGCGGCATCATGCTCTCGACCGGTCTGACCGCCTTTGTCACCGGCATCACCGAGCCGCTGGAATTCGCCTTCATCTTCGTGGCCTGGCCGCTGCTGCTCATCCACGCCATCTTCACCGGAACCTCACTGGCACTGACCAATGCGCTGGGCATCCACGACGGTTTCACCTTCTCCGCGGGCGCCATCGACTATCTGCTGAACTTCGGCAAGGCGACGCACCCGCTGCTGTTGATCCCGATCGGACTCGGGTACGCGGTCCTGTACTACTTCACCTTCAGCTTCATCATTCGACGCTGGAATCTGCCGACACCGGGTCGTGAACCCGAAGAAGAAGAGATCGAGAAGGAGAACGTCGCGTAATGATCAATCGCACCGCTGTTGTTGCGTCGAAGACCGGCCTGCACGCCCGCCCGGCCGCACTCTTCGCCCAGGCTGCGGCCAAATCGGCCACGCCCGTGACGATTTCGATCGACGGCAAGCCGCCCGTCGCCGCCGGTAGTCTGCTGCAGGTGATGACCCTCGGCGTGAAGCAGGGCGACACCGTCACCCTTTACACCGAGGACGGTGGTGACGAGGTCCTCGATCAGCTCGTCACGCTGCTGGAGACCGATCTTGACGCGTGAGATCCACGGTGTCGCCGCCGCTCCCGGAGTGGCGCTCGGACCGGTGAAGTGGCTGGCGTCCACGCCGGTCACCAGCTCGTCCGACGCTGCCGGGAGCGATGTCGAGGCCGAAATCTCCCGGGCCGAAACCGCTTTCGAGACCGTCGCGGGCCGCTATGCCGTACAGGCCTCGGCGGCGCAGGGTCCGGCTGCCGACATCCTGTTCATGACCTCGGCGCTGGCGGCCGATCCGGCTCTGCTCGACCAGGTGCGCACGGGCATCCGTGCCGGCGGCCCCACCGCGCACTCGGTCACCGAAGCCGTTGCCCACTTCGCCGGGCAATTGGCGGCCCTGGGCGGCATGATGGCCGAGCGCGCCTCCGATCTGCGGGATGTGGGTCAGCGGGTGGTCGCCGAACTGCTGGGCGTGGATCCGCCCGGAATCCCGGACAGCGCCGAACCTTTCGTGCTGGCCGCCCAGGATCTCGCGCCCGCCGATACGGCGACGCTGGACCCGCGGCTCGTGGTCGGATTGCTCACCGTCGCAGGCGGACCCACCTCGCATACCGCGATTCTGGCCAAGGCCCTGGGCATTCCGGCCGTGGTGGCCTGCCCGGACGCGGTCGAGATCGCGGAGAACACCGTGGTGGTGCTCGACGGCACCGGCGGCACGGTCGAAATCGAGCCGGGGAAGGAGCGTCGTGAGGAAGTGCTTGCCGTGCGCGCGCGGCAGGCAGACGCTCCCACCGGTCCGGGTCGTACCGCAGACGGGCATGCGGTGCCGCTGCTCGCCAATGTGGGCAGCGTCGCCGACGCACGGCTCGCGGTCGAACTCGGCGCCGAGGGTGTCGGACTGTTCCGGACCGAATTCCTGTTCCTGGGCAGGCAATCCGCGCCGACGGTCGCCGAGCAGACGGAGCAGTACGCGGAGATCTTCCGCGTCCTGGGGGAGCGCCCCATCACGGTGCGGACCCTGGATGCCGGATCCGATAAGCCGCTGCCGTTCCTGAATCTGCCGGACGAGGAGAACCCCGCGCTCGGTGTGCGCGGGCTGCGGTTGAGCAGCGTCGATGAGGGGGCGCTGCTCGACCAGCTCACGGCCATCGAGGCCGCACGACAGGCCACCGGCGCTGTCGTGCAGGTCATGGCGCCCATGGTCGGCACCGTCGAGGAGGCGAACTATTTCGCCACCCGTGCGCGCGAGGCCGGGGTGCACTCGCCCGGCGTCATGGTCGAGATCCCGGCGGCGGCACTGCGCGCCGAGCAGCTCGGCGCGGAGGTGGATTTCTTCTCCATCGGCACCAACGACCTGTCGCAGTATCTCTTCGGCGCGGACCGCATGTCCTCGTCGCTGGCGGCGCTGCACAATCCGTGGCAGCCCGCACTGTCCGCGACCATTGCCATGGTGGTCGCCGGGGCGAGCAAGCATCACGTCAAGGTCGGTGTGTGCGGCGAATCGGCATCCAATCCCGAATTCGCCTGTGTCCTGGTGGGTCTCGGTGTCGAGACACTTTCCATGGCGCCGCGATCATTGGCGGGGGTGCGGGCAATGCTCGCGGAGGTCACCCTGGAGCAATGCCGAAACACCGCTGCCGCAGTTCTAGTCGCGCGAACCGCGGACGAGGCATTACAGGCGGCCCGCACCGCGCTGGGGCGAGGTAAGTGAGGACGACACTGCGCGGCCGGGTCGTCACCCTCACCGAGGCGGGCGATATCGCCGACGGTGTGGTGTCGTTCGACGGACCGCTGCTCGACTTCGTCGGTCCGGCACAGGGATTCGACGGTGAGCTGCCCGCCGTGGCGGACTGCTCGCCGGTCATCCTGCCCGGGCTCATCGACGTGCACTGCCACGGTGGCGGTGGATTCGGGTTCCCCGAGGCCGATGCCGAGGGTGTCGCCGTGGCGGCGGCCTTCCATCGCCGCCACGGCACCACCACGCTGGTGGCCTCGCTGGTCTCCGCCACCGAAACCGAACTGCGCGAACGCATCGACGTGCTGGGCGGGGCCGTCGACTCCGGACTGCTCGCGGGCATTCATCTCGAAGGTCCGTTCATCAGCGAACATCGGCGGGGCGCGCACAATCCCGACCGGATCATCGCCGGTGACCCGGCCATGCTGGATCGCCTCATCGACTACGCGGGCGGGCGCATCGTCTCGGTCACCATCGCCCCGGAGGTCGAGAACTTCGACGCGCTCGCCGATGTGCTCGCCGATGCCAATGTGGTGCTGTCGCTGGGGCATACGGTCGCCGACTACGAGCGCTCGGTACATGCGATGCGGCGCGGTTGGCGGGTTTCCATCACCCACTTGTTCAATGCCATGCAGGAGCTCGCGCATCGCGACGCCAATTTCCTCACCGCCGCCATGGCCGCCGCCGGACGCGGTGATGTGGTGGCCGAGGTGATCGGTGACGGCGTCCATCTGACCGACGGCACCGTCCGCATGGTCTTCGACACCATCGGCCCGGACAATCTCGCCCTCATCACCGATGCCATGGCGGCCGCCGGTCAGCCCGATGGTCGCTATCACCTGGGCAGTCTGGATGTTGTGGTGCAGGACGGGGTTTCGCGTCTCTACGACCCGAACGGCGAGGGCGCCATCGCGGGAGGGACGGCGACCGCCTCGGATGTGCTGCGCCGTACCGTCTTCCATGCGGGCGTGGAACTCACCGCCGCTGCGACGGCCGCCTGCGCCACCCCCGCTCGACTGCTCGGCCGCGCAGATCAGATCGGTGCGCTGCGCTCGGGTATGCATGCCGATGTGCTCGTCACCGACCACCACCTGACCCCACTGACCGTGTACAAGGACGGAGTCCCATGGAACTCGTGATCACCGATAACGCGGCCGAAGCCGGTGTGCTGGCGGGCCGCATCATGGCCGACCATGTACGCCGCGGGTCCCGCGCCATCGGCTTGGCCACCGGCTCCTCACCACTGGGCGCGTACCGGGAACTCATTCGCCAGTACCGCGAGGCCGACCTGAGTTTCCGTGGCGTGCAGGCCTTTCTGCTCGACGAGTACATCGGCCTCCCGCCCGGGCACCCGCAGTCCTATGCGCAGTTCATTCGCGACGAATTCACCTCGCACGTGGACTTCGAGGATTCCGATGTGCACAGCCCCGACGGCAATGCCGCCGACATCCCCGCCGCCGCAGCCGATTACGAGCGCGCCATCGCCCAGACCGGCCGCATCTCGGTGCAGATCCTCGGCATCGGTGCCAACGGTCACCTCGGCTTCAACGAACCCGGCTCCTCCCTGCGCTCCCGCACCCGCGTGAAAACCCTGACCCCGAAGACCCGCGAAGACAATGCCCGCTTTTTCGACGACGACCTGACCCAGGTTCCCACCCACGTCCTGACCCAGGGCCTCGGAACCATCAGCGACGCAGACCATCTCGTCATGATCGCCACGGGCTCCGGCAAGGCCGGCGCCGTCGCTGCCGCCGTCGAAGGCCCGGTCTCGGCATTCTGCCCGGCCTCGATCCTGCAAATGCACCCCCATGTCACCGTCATCGTCGACCCAGAGGCGGCCGCCGACCTGAAGGCGGTCGAGTACTACCGCTTCGCCGTCGAGAACAAGCCCGCCTGGCAGACTTTCTGAACGTCCCGAAGTAAGGATCGACGAGCACTGTCATGTGGCCCGTTAAAGTACTACAATAGGTAGTAGTCGAAGAACTTCGTTCTCGGGGGCGCCGCCATGACTCGTTCGATAGAAACCTTGCCCGCATCTGTGGCTGATAAGCAATTGCGTTCGGTGACAGCGATTTTCGCGGTGGCTCTGGCCGTACACGGCTCCGATCACCTGCGCCGCGGAATGAGCGCCACCTCCTCGACGGTCATGACGCTGGGGACCGCGCAACTCATCCTGGCGCTCGCCACCATCGTGCTCGTCTATCGCGGGCATCGCTGGGCCGCGCCGGCGGCCATCGCCGTGGGCTTCGCCAGCGCGGTGGGCTTCATCCTCGTCCACACCTTCCCGGACTGGTTCGGCCCGTTCAGCGACAGCTTCATCAATCCGCCCGCTTCCGCCCACGTCAATGGATTCTCCTGGTTCGCAGCGATTTTCGAGATTCTCGCGGATATCGCGCTCGGCATCGCGGGGCTGCGGGCGCGCCGGAGCGAGCACTCTGCGGGCCATCGCTGAATAATGGTCGGCATGGCCGAGCGCAAGGCGAGTCGGACGGCGGTTCTGGTGTGTCAGGGCCGGGCCGTGGCGGAGGGGCGGTTGGCGGTCGGGCGGTTCGCCGACCCGATCGCGATAGAGCTACTCACGCCCGCTGAGCAGGAGCCGGTGCGGCGGGTGCGTTCCGGGACCCGGCCGAAGCCGTTCGGTGAGCGGATGGAATTCGAATTGCTCACCGGCACTACAGAAGTACTGGTGGTGCGCACGGTTGCCATCGACGATGCGGTGCGCGAGCGCGGTAATCCGCAGCTGGTGATTCTCGGCGCCGGATTGGATGCGCGCGCCTGGCGCATGGCCAAACTCGCCGAGGTGGACGTGTTCGAGGTCGATCAGCCCGCCTCGCAGCAGGAGAAGCGGGAACGGCTGGGGGAGCGGACGGCAACGGCGGCATCGGTGCGCTTCGTTCCGGTGGATTTCGCGCACGATTCCCTGGGCGCGGCGCTCGCCGAAGCCGGGCACGACGAGACTCGGCCGACCACCTGGATCTGGGAGGGTGTGGTGCCCTATCTGACGCCGGAGCAGGTCGAGGCAACCCTGGATATGGTCGGCAAGCACAGTGCGCCCGGCAGCCGGTTGATCCTCACCTATCCCGTGCCGTCGCGGGTGTATTCGATCGGCCGCACAGCGGTGCAGGTGCTGCTGAATCTGGCGGGGCGGAACAATCCCATGGCGGGGGAGCCGAATCGGTCGTCCTGGCAGCCGGAGCGCATGCGAAAACTGCTGGGCGCGCGTGGATTCGATGTCACCACGGATGTGGATCAGCTCAGTATCGCGCGCGGGCTGGACCTGGCGATCGAGCGCGATTCCTTTCTGGCCAGCAGCAGAGTCGCCGTCGCCGACCGGCGGTGATCTCGGCCGGGACACCGATGAGTTTTGTCCTCGCACGCGGTCTGCACTGATAACGGCCCACCTGCGAACAGGAGATCAGTTATGCCCGAGATCGAGCCCGCCGTCGAACTGGATCAGCGTTTCAGCAGCCCGGGGGCGGTCGCGCCGTCCTGGGCCGAGGTGACCGATGCGCTGAACCAGGCGGAAATCTTCTGGCTGTCCACGGTCCGGCGCGACGGCCGCCCGCACGTGACACCGCTGCCCGCGATCTGGCACGACGGCCGCCTGCACATCTGCACCGGCGATAACGAGCAGAAGGCGGTGAATCTTGTCCGCGAACCGCGCTGCGTGCTGACCACCGGCAGCGATCGACTGAACTCCGGGGTGGATGTGGTGGTCGAGGGGACCGCCGAGCGCATTACCGATGTGCCGACCCTGAGTGAGCTGGCCCAGCTGTGGAAGGTGCAGCTGGACTGGGACTTCAGCGTGGCCGGCGACGGATTCTCGGACGGCCGGGGCGGTACGGCCTCGGTCTACGGGATCGCCCCGGAGAAGGTGCTGGCCTTCGGTAAGGGTGAGCCCTTCAGCCAGACTCGCTACCGCTTCCCGGACCGAAACACCGCCTGAGCGAAACTCTGCGTACCGCACCGGGTTCTCCGCCCGGTGTACCGTCAGGCGTTCTGAGCGACCGGTTCGGCGATCACCGCGGTCACCGATTCCCGGGTGCGCATCGCCGCCCACAGGGCCGCGGTCGCCGCGGTGCAGGCCGCTGCGCCACCGACGTGCACGGCCACCAGCGCAGCCGGAACGTTCGTGAAGTACTGCACGATGCCGACCAGCGCCTGGCTGCACACCAGCACGATCAGCACGATCAGACGATTGCGAATGGCCCTGTTCATGCCGATGGCGGCCAGGCCGCACGCCAGACCGATCAGCAGCGCCAGATACGCGACCAACATCTCGGCGTGCACATGCACCAGCGTGACGATCTCCACCTGCAATCGCGCGACCGGCTTCTCGATGCTCTTGTCACCGGCATGCGGACCCGCGCCGGTGACCAGGGTGCCCGCGACCAGCACCGCGGACAGCGCAATCGAACTGAAGACGGTCAGCAACTGCAGCGGTTTGGGCACCCGCACGGTCTCGATGCCGTCATCGGGTTCGCAGATCTTGGCGTAGAGCAGCACCGACAGCCACACCATCAGCATGGACGCCAGCAGATGCACCGACACCGTCCACCACAGCAGTCCGGTGCGCACGGTGATGCCGCCGAGGATCGCCTGCAGTACGGTGCCGCCCGGCATCAGCCACGCGTACACCTTCACCTCGTATCGCCGCCGCGCGCGCACCACCGCGATGACCACCAGGGCCGCGCACAGCGTCACCGCGAAAGTCAGCATGCGATTGCCGAATTCGACCGCCTGATGGATCACCGGCACTTCCGAGACCGTCGACGGCGTGAAGCTGCCCGGGAAGCATTGCGGCCAAGTGGGGCAACCGAGCCCGGAGGAGGTGACCCGAACAATGGCCCCGGTCACCGAGATTCCGGCCTGGGACAGGATCACCGCGATAGCGATGATGCGCTGCACCCGGAGCGAGGGCATCGGGAGCAGGTCGACGAGTCGCTGGAATGCGCGAGATAGCACGCGTCGATGGTAGCGGGAGCGTATTCGGGCCGATCACCGGCCCTACTACAACGCGTCGTTAGTCAGGGGAGCCGTCAGTCGAAGCGGAAGAAACGCGTCGCCAGCCAGCCGCTGACACTGCCCCAGGCGGCAAGAACTGCAATGCCGTACCAGTCGATGCTCTTGCGCAGCGCCTGATTCAGGCACTCCGACAGTGCACCGGAGGGAATGATCCGGGCGATCAGATTCACCGCGTGCGGAATGTCATCGGACATGACGACCAGGCTCGCGGTGCCCAGCATGATGAACCAGAGGATATTCGCCAGCGCCAGCACGATCTCCGCCTTGAGCGTGCCGCCCAGCAGCAGGCCGAGCGCACCGAAAGCGACTGTGCCCAGCGCGATCACGACCGCACCGAGCACGAGCCCGATGATCGACGGCCGCCAGCCGAGCGCAACACCGATGGCGCCCAGCAGAATCGACTGCAACACCACCACGATGAGCACGGCCGCGCACTTGCCCGCGACAATGCCCCAGCGTGGCAAGGGCGTCGCCCCAAGGCGTTTCAGCGCGCCGTAGCGCCGATCGAAGCCCACGGCGATGGCCTGCCCGGTGAACGCGGTGGACATGACCGCCACCATCATCACCGCGGGCACCACCCGATCCACGCGATGCGCGCCGAGACCGCTCATCGGCAGCAGTGTCAGGCCGATCAGCAGCGTGATCGGAATGAACATGGTCAGCAGCAGCTGTTCCCCATTGCGCAGCAACAGGATCAGCTCCATGCGCGTCTGCGAGATCAGCATCTTGGCCCGCGTGGTGGGCTGCGGCGCCGGGGTGAACGTGCCCGGTGCGAAACGGTTGGCAGTCTCGGTCATCCGCGGATCTCCCGGCCGGTCAGTTCGAGGAAGACGTCTTCCAGGCGGCGCTGGTCGATGCGAATGTCGGTGGGCAGCACATTGATCTGTGCGCACCAGGCCGTCACGGTCGCGAGAACCTGCGGGGTGATATCGCCGTGCAGCTGATAGGAGCCGGGCGAGGCCTCCTTGGGGGTGAAGCCCTCCGGTAGCGCCGCGGTCAGCAGTACGAGGTCGAGATTCGGGGGTGCGGTGAAGGCCAGCCGGCCTTCAGCGCCGTGGGAGGTGACCTCGCTGGGTGTGCCCTGGGCGACAATGCGGCCGTGGTCGATGATGACCAGCTGATCGGCCAGCTGTTCGGCCTCATCCATGAGATGCGTGGTCAGCAGCACGCTGACACCGTCGCGGCGCAGCGCGTCGATGAGCTCCCACACGAGATGCCTTGCCTGCGCATCCAATCCGGCGGTCGGCTCGTCCAGGAAGACGATCTCGGGCCGGCCGACCAGCGCACAGGCCAGTGCCAATCGCTGCTGCTGACCGCCGGAGAGTCGCCGGTACGGCGTGCGGCGGGCATCCTGCAGCCCGAGCGTCTTCAACAGCCAGTCCGGATCGAGCGGATGCGCCGAATAGGAGGCGACCAGATCCAGCATCTCCCCGGCCCGCGAACCCGGATACGCTCCGCCGCCCTGCAGCATCACGCCGATGCGCGGGCGCAATTTATCGGAATCGGCGATCGGATCCAGGCCCAGCACCCGCACGGTCCCGGCATCGGGGGAGACGAAGCCCTCGCACATCTCGGTGGTGGTGGTCTTGCCGGCGCCGTTGGGGCCGAGCAGCGCCAGCACCTGCGCGCGTTCGAGCACGAAGCTGAGACCGTCGACTGCGGTGGTATCGCCGTAGCGTTTGACGACGCCGTCGACTCTGACGGCGGGTTCCGAGGCTGCGGTCACGAGGACACACCGTAGGCCGTGGGCTGCTGTGACGGAGCCGACACCCCCGGCTGATTGCGCCACGGCAGCACATTTCTGGTGAGGAAGATCAGCAGTACGCCCACGAGCACGGTGGCGATCGCCGACTCCACGATCTGGAAGACATAGAAGTCCGCGCCGCGCGGCATCAGGATCACGCTCACCACCGCCGAGAACGCGACGGCCGGCACCCGGAAGGCGGGCCGGTTCGCCCAGGCGGCCAGCGGCACGATCGCCCACAGCAGATACCAGGGTTGCACCACCGGGAACAGCAGCACGATCGCGCCGAGCGAGACGCCCATGGCGCCGACCGGATGCAAGCGCCCGGTCCAGGCGGCGACCAGCATGCGGATGGTCACGAAGACCGCGATCGCCCCGGCGATGGGCCGGGTGATGCCGAGCAGGGCGGTGGTGTGGTCGCCGAGGCCGAGCAGGACGCCGCCGAATCCGGTGACGATGCCGAGCGCGGTCGGCACCGACATCCAGCTGCGCACGGTGGTGGCGGCATTGAGCGTATGAATCCAGCCGAAGCCGAGCCCGCTGGCGAAACTCACGAACAGTGTCGTGGCGATGGCCATCGCGCCGAGCAATGCTCCGGCTATGAGGACAGTGCGTAAACCGCCACGCCAGCGTTTGGCCAGGGCCATGGTCACGAAGCCGAGCGCGATAATCGACGTGATCTTGATCGACGACGACAGCGTGATGACCACGACGCCGAACACCAGCAGCGTCCACGCGCGTTTGTCGAACGGATGCGTGTCCTCGACGGCCCGCAGGCAGAACTCCGTACCGGCCAGCATCAGCCCGAGCATGAGCGCGTCATTGTGCACACCGCCGACCAGGTGGAACAGCACCAGTGGATTGGCAGCGCCCAGCCACAGCGCGCTCACCGGCGCGACACCGCAGCGGCGCGAGAGCCGCGGCAGCGCCCAGACGATCAGCGCCACACCCGCGAGCGCCAGCAGCCGGTGCAGCCACACCCCGGCAATGATGTTGTCCCCGGCCAACTCCGAGATGCCGCGCCCCATCCACAGGAACAGCGGGCCGTACGGCGCGGGCGTCTCACGCCAGATATTCGGCACATTGTTGGTCAGGACATTGTTGAGTCCCAGGCCGTCCGCCGGGCCGACCGCATAGGGGTCCAGTCCGCGCGCGGCGATCTCGCTCTGCGCCAGATACGAGTACACATCATTGCTGAACATGGGCGGCGCGATGCTGAGCGGAATGATCCACAGCAGCAGCGTCCGATCCAGCTGCGACCGGGTGAGCCGGTGCCGCGGATGCCCGCCCCAGCCGCCGACGGCGAAGCGGCCCAGCAGCAGCCAGGCCATCACCACCAGGACCGTGCCGATCATGCACATGGCCAGCGTGGAGGTGTGCGCCCGCGCGAAGAATCCCAGCACCCGCATACCGGAGGTCGGATTCTGATGCACCGGCTGCGCGCCTACACCGAGTGCCGAAATCGCCATGATCACGGCGCCGGTCGCGCCCAGCATGCGGATCCGGCTCAGCTGCAGTGTTTCCCGCCGGTCGAGCCCCGGCACATCGGTTTCGGTGCTGTGCAGCACGGCAATGGTGTGGTCGGCGGCCGGAACGTCCAGGCCGAGGGCCCGGCGTCCCAGTTCTCTCACTCTGCGCCCCGCGCCGTCCACTACTGCCACAGCCGCAAAGACTAGTAGGGAGTATCCGCGCGGACTCCGATCGCCCGGCTGTACCCGGGTGGCGATGCGACCGACCGTGGCGGATCGGCTTGTTCCTTGCGCTGTTCGGGCTGCCGGTGTCGGACCGCACTCATACGCTTGATGCATGGTTTCCGAGTCGAAGCGTCGAATCGAGGTGGCGGCGGCGGGACTTCTGGCCCGGCACGGCTATCACGGATTCGGCCTGAAGAAGCTGAGCGAAGCGGCGGGGCTGCCGTACGGATCTATCTACCACCACTTTCCGGGTGGTAAGGAGGAGATTGCGGTCTCTGCCATCACCGGTACCGGAGTGCTGGTGGGGCGCATGATCAGTGAGGCTCCGGCCGATGTGTTCGCTACGGCGGCAACCCTGTTCGACTTCATGGCCGCGAAACTCGCTGCGTCCGAATGGACCGACGGCTGTCCCGTCGGCACGCCCGCGCTCGACGGCGGCAGTGATGTGGACGCGGTGCGCACCGCGTGCGTTGCTGCATTCGATGCAATGACAGCGGGTTTCACGCAGCTGCTCACCGATGTGGGGTTGCCGCCGGGGGAGTCGTACGAGCTGTCCACCACGATTGTCGCCGCGTACGAGGGGGCGACCCTGCTGGCCAGAGTTCGCCGATCGGACGAGCCGCTGCTGACCGTCTCCGCCGCCCTGGCCCGGCTGATCCGCCTGAGTCTCGCCGAAGTCGCTGTCGTCGAGCAGAACTCACCCTAGGGAGGGTTGTCCAGAACGATCGTTCTAGCGATGATCGATGAATGAAGCGACTCATGCTGGACGGTCCCGGCGCGCTCCGCTGGGAAGACTGCCCCGAACCCACCCTCGACACACCCGATCAGGCCCTGGTCCGGCCGATCGCGGTAGCCACCTGCGATCTGGATCCCGCCGTCCTGCAAGGGTTCTTCCCCCTCGCGGGCCCCTATCCCTTCGGTCATGAAGGGGTTGCGGAAGTCATCGCTGTAGGCGAGAACGTCCGCACCGTAGGTCCCGGCGACACCGTGGTCGTCCCCTTCCAAATCTCCTGCGGCGCCTGCCCGCCGTGCCTGCGCGGCCGTACCGGCAGCTGCACCGCCCAGGCCTTCATGTCCACCTACGGCCTCGGCCCGATGGGCGGCCTCGAATGGGGCGGTCTCTGGGCCGATCTCGCGCGAATTCCACACGCGGACGCCATGCTCGTCCCGCTCCCCGCCGGCCTCGACCCGGTCGCGGTGGCCAGCGCCAGCGACAATATCCCCGACGCCTATCGCGCCGTGGCCCCGCAACTTTCGGCGGATCCCGCCGCGGAAGTCCTCATCCTCGGCGGCCCGGCCGCCTCCTCCATCGGTCTCTACGCCGCCGGCCTGGCGGTAGCCCTCGGCGCCGCCCGCACCGTCTACCTCGACACCGACCCCGAAAGACTCGATATAGCAGCCGAACTCGGCGCCGACCCCATCGAAGGCGCCCCCACCACCCGAGTCGGCCGCTTCCCCATCACCGTGGAAGCCGCCGGTGGCGGTGAGGCGCTCCGCGCCGCTGTCAATGCCACCGCGAACGACGGCTGGTGCACCAGCGTCAGCGTCCAAGCCCAGGATGTCCCCCTTCCGCTCCTCGGAATGTATTCGCGCTGCTGCACCTTCCATACCGGCCGAGCTCACGTCCGCCCCGTCATTCCGCACGTCCTGGACCTGGTAGCCACCGGCCGCTTCGACCCGTCCGTGGTCACCACCCGCACCGTGCCGTTCGAGGATTCCGTCGCGGCGCTCCTGGAAGCTCCCATGAAGCTGGTCGCCGTGCGCTGACGGTTGTCATCTGCCCAGGTAGCCGAGGTCTTCCCCGGGTGATCCGCGCTCGGTGGCGCGAACGGGCCTGCCGGTCGATTCGCAGGTGTGCAGAGCCTCACATCCCCAGGTCGCGCAAAGTCAGGTGACCCTTACTGGAACGTGGGATGGAATTCGGTCACACTGGTGTTGTGAAAACCATGGGTTTGCGGAATGCGAAAGCAGAAACCGGGCGCCAGCTGGGCGCCCGGGCTGCTGTTGTGTCTGCACCGGCGGGCGAAGGCCACACCCGCGAGGCCGTCATCAAACTACTGCTCGAGGACGGGCCGATCACCGCGACCGCCATCGGCAAGCGTTTGGGCCTCAGCCCGGCGGGGGTGCGCCGGCATCTGGACGCTCTCATCGAATCCGGCGAAGCGCGGGCTGCCCGGTCGGCGGCCTGGCAGCAGCAGGGTCGCGGACGTCCGGCCAAGCAGTATCAGTTGACGGCCACCGGTCGCGGCCGATTGGGTCATGCCTACGATGACCTGGCCGGCGCCGCCATGCGTCAGCTGCGCGAGGTCGGCGGCGACACAGCCATCGTCGACTTCGCACGTAAGCGGGTCGCCACGATTGTCGCCGGAGTTCAGCAGCTCTCCCGGCACACACCCGAGGCGACGATCGACAAGGCGGAAGAGATCGCGGATGCGTTCTCCGAGGCCGGGTTCGCCGCTTCCACCCGGAAAGTCGGTGCGGGAGTACAGATCTGCCAGCACCACTGCCCGGTATCGCACGTCGCCGAGGAATTCCCGGAGTTGTGCGCCGCCGAGCTGGAGGCTTTCAAACACATACTCGGCACGCATGTGCAGCGGCTGGCGACCATCGCCAACGGCGATTGCGCGTGCACCACACACGTCCCGCTGACGTTGCTGCCGACACAGAACTCGAATACCGCTGAAACCCCCGTTGCCCAGCCCGCAACGACTTCTACACACGACTCCGGAAGGAGTGCCGAATGACGACAACGACCGATCAGGTGCAGCCGCTGTCCCAAGAGGAGACCATTGCCTCCATTGGGACGTACGGGTACGGCTGGGCCGACAAGGATGTCGCCGGTGCCAGTGCCAAGCGCGGCCTGTCCGAGGAGGTCGTTCGCGACATCTCGGCCAAGAAGAGCGAGCCGGAGTGGATGCTCGACTTCCGGCTGAAGGCGCTGCGCATCTTCGACAAGAAGCCGATGCCGAGCTGGGGTTCCGATCTGGACGGCATCCACTTCGACAACATCAAGTACTTCGTGCGCTCCAGCGAGAAGCAGGCGGCCACCTGGGACGACCTGCCCGAGGAGATCAAGAACACCTACGACCGGCTCGGTATCCCCGAGGCGGAGAAGCAGCGTCTGGTGTCCGGTGTCGCGGCGCAGTACGAGTCCGAGGTCGTCTACCACTCGATCCGTGAGGATCTCGAGAAGCTGGGCGTCATCTTCCTGGACACCGATACCGCGCTCAAGGAGCACCCGGAGCTGTTCCGCGAGTACTTCGGCTCGGTCATCCCGTCCGGTGACAACAAGTTCTCGGCGCTGAATTCGGCTACCTGGTCCGGTGGTTCGTTCATCTACGTGCCGAAGGGCGTGCACGTGGACATCCCGCTGCAGGCGTACTTCCGCATCAATACCGAGAACATGGGTCAGTTCGAGCGCACCCTGATCATCGTCGACGAGGATGCCTACGTGCATTACGTCGAGGGTTGCACCGCGCCGATCTACTCCTCGGATTCGCTGCACTCCGCGGTTGTCGAGATCATCGTGAAGAAGGGTGGCCGCTGCCGGTACACCACGATTCAGAACTGGTCGAACAACGTCTACAACCTGGT
Source organism: Nocardia sp. NPDC006630 (assembly GCF_040611495.1). NCBI lineage: Bacteria > Bacillati > Actinomycetota > Actinomycetes > Mycobacteriales > Nocardiaceae > Nocardia > Nocardia sp. NPDC006630. The sequence continues at coordinate 67,355 of NZ_JBEXOK010000002.1, read as the reverse complement.
CACCAAGCGGGCCAAGGCCGAGGCCGGCGCCACCATGGAGTGGGTCGACGGCAATATCGGTTCCAAGGTCACCATGAAGTACCCGGCCGTGTGGATGACCGGTGAGTACGCCAAGGGTGAGGTGCTCTCCATCGCGTTCGCCGGTGCGGGTCAGCACCAGGACACCGGTGCGAAGATGCTGCACCTGGCGCCGCACACCTCCTCGAACATCATCTCGAAGTCGGTGGCGCGCGGCGGCGGTCGTGCCTCCTACCGTGGCCTGGTTCAGGTCAACAAGGGCGCGTACGGCTCGAAGTCGACCGTCAAGTGCGATGCGCTCTTGGTGGACAACATCTCTCGCTCGGACACCTACCCGTACGTCGATATCCGCGAGGACGACGTGACCATGGGTCATGAGGCGACCGTGTCGAAGGTGTCGGCCGACCAGCTGTTCTACCTGATGTCCCGCGGCCTCACCGAGGACGAGGCCATGGCCATGGTGGTGCGCGGCTTCGTGGAGCCGATCGCCAAGGAACTGCCCATGGAATACGCCCTCGAGCTCAACCGCCTGATCGAGCTGCAAATGGAAGGAGCCGTCGGCTGATGACGGTCGAGAATGTTGCCGTTGCTGCCGAGGCTCGCCCTCCGGCTATCAACAAGGGTGAGGTCTTCGCGTCGTTCGACGTGAACGCCTTCGAAGTGCCTTCGGGGCACGACGAGGCGTGGCGCTTCACTCCGCTGCGCCGGATGCGCGGCCTGCACGACGGCACCGCCGTTCGTGACGGGTCCGCCACCGTCGAAGCGACCTCCGTCGAGGGCATCACGGTCGAGACCGTGGACCGTACCGACGTGCGCCTCGGCGCCGCCGGTACACCCACCGATCGTGTTGCCGCGCAGGCGTATTCGGGCTTCGAGCAGGCGACCATCGTGTCCGTCGGCGCGGAGGTCGAGGTGGCCGACGCCGTCACCCTGACCGTCACCGGTCCGGGTGAGGGCAAGACCGCCTACGGCCACACCCAGATTCGTCTCGCGAATTTCGCGGTCGCCAACGTGGTCATCGACCAGCGCGGCAGCGGAACCTACGCGGAGAACGTGGAATTCGTGCTCGGCGACAGTGCCAAGCTGAATGTCATCGTCATCCAGGACTGGGCCGACGATGCCGTGCACGCCACCGCGCACCACGCCCTGCTGGGTCGCGACGCCACCTTCCGCCACACCAATGTCACCCTCGGTGGCGATCTGGTGCGCCTGACCGCGACCGTGCGCTACGCCGGTCCGGGTGGCGACGCGGAAATGCTCGGCGTGTACTTCGCCGATGACGGCCAGCACTTCGAGCAGCGTCTGCTCATGGATCACTCGGTCCCGAACTGCAAGTCCAATGTGCTGTACAAGGGTGCGCTGCAAGGCGATCCGAACTCCGGCAAGCCGGACGCGCGCACCGTGTGGGTGGGCGATGTGCTCATTCGCGCCGCCGCCGAGGGCACCGAGACCTACGAGGCCAATCGCAATCTGGTGCTCACCGACGGCGCCCGCGCCGATTCGGTGCCGAACCTGGAGATCGAGACCGGCGAGATCGTGGGCGCCGGACATGCCTCCGCCACCGGACGTTTCGACGATGAGCAGCTGTTCTACCTGCGCTCGCGTGGCATCTCCGAGGAGGCGGCGCGACGTCTGGTCGTGCGCGGCTTCTTCTTCGAGATCATTCAGAAGATCGCCGTCCCCGAGGTTCGGGAGCGGCTCGAGGCGGCCATCGAGGCCGAGCTCGCCGCTGTCGGCGTGTAACGGCTCGCCGTTGCCGGCGTCTGACCAACTTTCCCTCCCCGCCAAAGGAATTCGAATTCGATGACCACCCTGGAAATCAAGGACCTGCACGTAGAGGTCGCCAACCCGGATGAATCCGGCGAGCCCATCAAGATCCTCAAGGGCGTGAACCTGACCGTGAAGTCGGGCGAGACCCACGCGATCATGGGCCCCAACGGCTCCGGCAAGTCGACCCTGTCCTACGCGATCGCCGGTCACCCCAAGTACACCGTGACCTCCGGCACCATCACCCTCGACGGTGAAGACGTGCTGGCGATGACGGTGGACGAGCGGGCGCGTGCGGGCCTGTTCCTGGCCATGCAGTACCCGGTCGAGGTTCCGGGCGTGTCGGTCTCGAACTTCCTGCGCACCGCCGCCACCGCCGTCCGCGGCGAGGCGCCCAAGCTGCGCACCTGGGTCAAGGAGCTCAAGACCTCCATGGCCGAGCTCGAGATCGAGCCGACCTTCGTCGAGCGCTCGGTCAACGAGGGCTTCTCCGGTGGTGAGAAGAAGCGCCAGGAGATCCTGCAGCTGGGTCTGCTCAAGCCGAAGATCGCCATCCTCGACGAGACCGACTCCGGTCTGGATGTCGATGCGCTGCGCATCGTGTCGGAGGGCGTGAACAAGTACAAGGAGCGGGAGGACGGCGGCATTCTGCTGATCACCCACTACACCCGCATCCTGCGCTACATCGAGCCCGACTTCGTGCACGTGTTCGTGAACGGCCGCATTGTCGCCCAGGGCGGCAAGGAGCTGGCCGACGAGCTGGACGCGAATGGCTACGTGCGCTTCACCTCTGCCGCTGTAGGAGCTTAAAAACTATGACCACCACGGTGCGCGATTCCCGGCTCGCCGGGCTGCCTGCTCTGGACGTCGCCCGCATTCGCGCCGACTTCCCGATCCTCAGCCGCACGGTGCGAGACGGTAAACCCCTGGTCTATCTCGACTCGGGCGCCACCTCGCAGCGGCCGACGGCGGTGCTGGATGCGGAACGCGATTTCCTCACCCAGCACAATGCGGCGGTGCACCGTGGTGCTCATCAACTGGCCGAAGAGGCCACCGACGCCTACGAAGACGCGCGTGCCGATATCGCCCGCTTCGTCGGCGTGGACGCCCGTGAGATCGTCTTCACCAAGAACGCGACCGAATCGCTGAACCTGGTGACCTACTCGTTCGCGGACAGCCGGTTCCCGTATCACGTCGGCCCTGGTGACGAGATCGTCATCACCGAGCTCGAGCATCACGCGAATCTCGTTCCGTGGCAGGAGCTTGCGCGCCGCACCGGGGCGACGCTGAAGTGGTACGGCATTACCGATGACGGTCGCATCGACCTCGATTCGCTCGAATTGTCCGCTGCCACCAAGGTTGTCGCGTTCACGCATCAGTCGAATGTGACCGGCGCGATCGCCGATGTCACCGAAATGGTGCGCCGGGCAAAGGAAGTCGGTGCGCTGGTCGTGCTCGACGCCTGCCAGTCGGTGCCGCATATGCCGGTGAACTTCCGTGAGCTGGGCGTCGACTTCGCCGCCTTCTCCGGGCACAAGATGCTCGGTCCCTCCGGCGTCGGCGTGCTCTACGGCCGCTACGCGCTGCTCGAGGAGACGCCGCCGTTCATCACCGGTGGCTCCATGATCGAGACGGTGACCATGGAGGCCACCACCTTCGCCGCCCCGCCGCAGCGCTTCGAGGCCGGCGTGCCGATGACCTCGCAGGTGGTCGGACTGGGTGCGGCCGTGCGGTATCTGGAAGCCATCGGCATGGATGCTGTTGCGGCGCATGAGCATGCGCTCGTCAGCGCGACGCTCGAGGGACTCGCCAAGATCGACGGTGTGCGCATTGTCGGCCCGACCGACACTGTGAACCGCGGCGGCGCAGTATCTTTCGTGGTGGACGGCATTCACGCCCACGACGTGGGTCAGATCCTCGACGACGAGGGCGTCGCCATTCGCGTCGGCCACCACTGCGCCTGGCCGCTCATGCGCCGCCTCGGTGTTCCGGCCACCGCGCGTGCCTCGTTCGCCGTCTACAACACCCTCGACGAGGTCGACGCATTGCTGGCCGCGGTGCGGAAGGCCCAGAGCTTCTTCGGAGTTGCATAGATCATGCGCATGGAGCAGATGTACCAGGAAGTGATCCTGGACCACTACAAGCACCCGCACCACCGGGGGCTCCGCGAGCCGTTCGGTGCGCAGGTGCATCACGTCAACCCGACCTGCGGTGACGAGATCACCCTGCGGGTCCAGGTGGACGACAAGGGCGATGTCGCCGACGTGTCCTATGACGGCCAGGGCTGCTCGATCAGCCAGGCCTCCACGTCGGTGCTCGCCGACCAGGTCATCGGCCTGCCGGTGCAGCAGGCGCTGAAGGTGGTCGACTCGTTCAACGAGATGATCTCCAGCCGCGGCACCCTCGAAGGTGATGAGGACATGATCGGCGACGGCATTGCCTTCTCCGGCGTGTCCAAGTACCCGGCGCGCGTCAAATGCGCGCTGCTGGGCTGGATGGCGTTCAAGGACGCGGTGGTGCAGATTGCCTCCGCCGAGGAGACCAAGCTGCCGATGTCGAACGGGGAGAAGAAGAACGATGAGTGAGACCACTGAATCGCAGACTGCCGTAACTCCGGCGGCCGAGGCCGCCGCGTCGGAGACCGCTGTGGCCGAGAACGCCGCACCGCAGGTCGAGCTGACCGAGGAAGAGGTCAAATTCCTCGAGGACCTCGAAGAGGCCATGCGCGATGTGGTCGACCCCGAGCTCGGCATCAATGTCGTCGATCTGGGCCTGGTCTACGGCATGACGGTCACCGACGGCATCTGCAAGATGGATATGACGCTGACCTCGCCGGCCTGCCCGCTCACCGACGTGATCGAGGATCAGTCGCGCAATGCCCTGGTCCGCAGTGGCCTGGTCGACGACCTGCAGATCAATTGGGTCTGGATGCCGCCGTGGGGCCCCGACAAGATCACCGATGACGGCCGCGAGCAGCTGCGCGCCCTCGGCTTCACCGTATAGCTCTCCCGCGTAGCGGATACCCCGCGTCGCGTCACTGTCGCCCCTGCTGGAAACAGCAGGGGCGACAGTCGTTTTCGGCCTACAGAGTGCTGCTCGAGCGCGCCGCCAGCCACTCCGGAAACTCAGACGCGATAATGCGCTCATCGTGCACGTCCTCGGCCGCCTCCGAGGCGAGCCAGGCGATCGGCGGCCCCATGATCGACGGATCCAGCAGTCGCGCACGCACTTCGGAAGGGGCGTCCGCGGGCACCATGCCGGTCGCCGTCGCCCCGCCGGGCAGCAGCATATTCACCCGCACCGGAGTCTCCGCCAATTCGGCCGCCATGATCCGCGACAGCGCCTCGATCCCCGCACCGGCCGGCCCGTAGGGCACGAATCCGACCCGTGTCATGGTGGAGGTGCTCATCGAGATATTCACGATCCGCCCCGACCCGGCCGCCAGCATGACCGGCGCAAAGGCCCGCGCCACCAGAAACACCCCCGTGAGCTTCGTTTCGATCACATCGCGGAACCCGTCCGGTGGCACCTCCCAGAACGGCAGCGACTGTTCCAGAAATCTGGGATTCACTGTGCGCATGCCGATTCCGGCATTGTTCACAAGCAGATCGATCCCCCCGAACTGCTCGTGCACCGCCCCGACAAGCCGCGCCACCGACTCCTGATCCCGGACATCCGACGCGATCCCGACCGCCCCCGCCCCCAGCTCCCGAGCCGCCTCCTCCGCCCGCTCCCGACTCCGGCTGGTCACCACCACCTGCGCCCCACCCCGAACCAGCGCGGCCGCCATAGCCCGCCCGAGCCCGCCGGTAGCGCCCGTGACCACCGCCCGAGTGCCTTCCAATGACTGCGAATTGCTCATACCCACGACGCTAATCTCTAGAGCATGCTCGAAGTCAAGCCGCAGCCCGCGTCGCCGGCTGCCATCCCCGACGAAGGCCTGAGCATTGCCGAGGCCGCACGCCGCACCGGCATCAGTGCCCACGCCCTGCGCTACTACGAACGTGCGGGCCTGGTCGTGACCGCGGTCGACCGCAGCTCCGGCGGCCAGCGCCGCTACCGCCAACTCGATCTGAATTGGATCACCGTCTGCACCCGATTGCGCGCCACCGGTATGCCCATCAAGACCATCCGCCGCTACGCCGAGCTCGTCGCCGCGGGCCGCGGCAATGAGCTGGCGCGCCTGGCCCTCATGGAGGCCCACCGTGCCCAGGTGGCCGCCAAAATCGCTGAGCTGCAAGACAATCTCGGACTCATCGACCGCAAGATCGATGTCTACCGCGGCCGCGTAGCCGCCGGTGACGCCGACCAGCTGTGGGTGCCGAGGGCCTAGCCGGTCTGTGGCCTCGGGCAGCTGACGAGCGGCCGGTGCCGGGCGGTGGTAGAACTGCTTGGTTCGTGCGCGGCCCGCGCCGAGGAAGGGGTCGCCCGGTGGTGCTGTCGATTATCAAGGCGCTCAATGCGACTGTTGCGTTCGCGCTGGAACTGGCGACCCTGGTGGCCGTCGGGTACTGGCCGTTCACCTGGCAGCAGTCCACTGCGGTCCGGGCGTTCGCCGGGTTGGGGCTGGCGGCTGTGATGGCCAGTGTGTGGGGGACATTCGGGTCGCCTGGGAGTTCGCTCAGCGGGGTGGGGCGGATCGTGTTCGAGGTGTGCTGGTTCGGGGTCGGGATTGCCGCGGTCTATGTGATGCGGCGGCGCAGGCTGGCGCTGGGGTTCGCGGTGGTGTTTGTCGTGAATGCCGTACTGGCGAGGGTTTTGCATCAGATCGATTGAGCGGTGGATCGATTCGTCGTGGCCGGTCCGGCTGCTAGGGTTTGCCCGTTCATGCCGGAAGGGGAGTCGTGTCCTACATCGTGAGCCCGTATGCCGTTGACCTGGAAGGGATCCGGTTGGTCGGTTCTTATAGCCAGGAGTTCTCCGATCATGTGGTGCGGTCCTCGCCGCGGCATGTGCTGGATCGGCTGGATGAGGCCGAGGAGCTCGGGCTGACGCCGCGGGATGTGATGCGGCAGCTGTTGCTGGGGGAGGCCATGCACGAGGACTTCGGGCCTACCTACGGGCATGCGCTGGAGGTGCTGTGCCACCACGCCGGCACGCTGCTCAACAATGCGCACTGGGCGGGGATGCGGTTCCGGTACTTCTCGATGGTGGAGGAGGCGCTGGCGGAGCTCGGGGTGGACTTCGATCCGGCGGGACTGGTGCTCGGCGGAGCGCCGATCGAGCTGCCGCCGATCGATGATTTTCCGAGCATCGGGTTTGTCGAGAGTCACCGGATCGGCGCCATGGCAGACACTTTGGCCGAGGTCGAACTGGAGCGGCTCACCGATGACGCCATTCGCGGATCGGTGGCGGAACTGCGGGATTGGGCGCGCACCTGCCAGGCCGAGGGTCTCGGCCTGGTGTGCTTCTACTACTGAACCGGCCGGGTACTACTGAATTGGGCGGGCCTCAGGGTCTCTTGGTCCAGAACAGCCGGTCGAGATTCTTGCGGCGATCATCGGCCCAGTCCCAGATGTAATCGGCGATGCGCAGCGGATTGTCGAGGGTGGTGGTGAGCATATGACCCCCCTCGCGATACTCCAGCAGGTAGTCGTCGGTGCCCTGGCGGAAGGTCTGGATGAAGGTGTCCGGATCATCCGGTTCCTGGACGATCAGGAACGGGGTCGGGGCCAAATCCTGCAATTGCGGTATCCACGTGTGCAATTGGCGCTTGGTCAGTACATCGAAGTACCGGGTACCGCCGACATTCACCCGGAACTCGCGCATCTCGGGGCTCTCCAGCGACCGATCCCGCGGATCGTAGAGCGCGAATTCGGTTCCGGCGATGAGCTCTTCGATCCACAGCAGCACTCGCCAGGCCGCATGCTCGGGCACCGACACCCGCACGCACTCGCCCACGGCGGCCAGCGTGATCCGGCCGTTCCACACCGGAATCTCGGTGTTCCAGCGCCATAGCCCGGCCAGAATCGGCCCCAGGCTCACGGCCGGTATGCCGTCACTGGACGCCACATAGGCCTCGACCGCATCGGCCGAAGCGACGGAATCAGCCGGTAGTACGACGAATTCGCAACTCACCCGGACCAACCTAATCTACGAGGCCGACACGATGGGCCGGAGCCGGTCACGCCGGGGTAAGCGCGGGCCGACACCGTACGATGCCCGGGTGACCGGATACGACGACTACGACGGGTTCGCCCACCTCGACACCTCGACCCTGGCTCCGCGCCAGCAGCAGATTCTGTGCGCCATCCGCGATTGGGTGCAGCAGCACGGGTATTCGCCCAGCACTCGCGAGATCGGTGACGCGGTCGGCTTGAAGTCAGGTTCGTCGGTATCCAAACATTTGAAGGCGCTCGAGGACCGCGGTTTCCTCGCACGCGGTGAATCGGTCACCCGCCCGATGGATGTGCGCCTGTTCCTGCGCGCCGGCGACCGGCAGCAGCAGAACGGCGATTCGGTCTCGGTGCCGGTGGTCGGCGATATTGCCGCGGGTACGCCGATCCTGGCCGAACAGCACACCGATGATGTGCTCTCGCTGCCCCGGGAATTGGTGGGCCGCGGCACCGTATTCGGACTCCGGGTCCGCGGTGACTCCATGATCGACGCCGCCATCTGCGACGGCGATATCGTGGTGATCCGCCAGGAGGCCGAAGCGCACTCCGGTGAGATCGTCGCCGCCATGATCGACGGCGAGGCCACCGTCAAGGTCTATCGCCGCCGTAACGGTCACGTGTATCTCGAACCGCGCAACCCCGCGTACGACGTCATCGACGGTGACAAGGCCGTGGTTCTGGGCAAAGTTGTTTCGGTAATGCGCCGCGTCTGAATTGGACTTTGGGGTTTGGCTCGACGATGATTCGATCCGTTATATCAATTCATCCCGGGGAGTATCGAATGTCGTTGCTGCGCAAGGCTGGAATCGGCCTCGCCATCACCTCGATGGCCGCGATGGGCGCCGTTGCCGCCGGTCCCGCCAATGCGGTGGGAACCGATGGCGGGTTCACGGCCGCCTCCGGTGATCTCTACGGCGCCCTGGCGCTGTCGCGAAGCACCGGAAATGTCGCTTATGCGGTCAACTATGGCAACTGGGACGGCGCCGACGGCGCCGCCGTCAACAAATGCGGTGGTGGTGACTGCCAGGTCGTGGTCCACTTCGCCAATGCCTGCGGCGCTGTCTCGCAGGGCGCGGACTCCCGCTTCGGCTGGGCGTGGGCCGCCACCAAGGGTGATGCCGAGACCGCCGCGGTGAACGCACTGGGCACCAGCGCCCCCGCGTTCCCGGATACGGGCTCGGGTTCGCCGCGTGCGGCGAAGGTGGTCCTGTCGGCGTGCACCGACAACGCTCACTGAGCACTCGCTACAAGCGCTGATCGCACCAGTGCCCACGAGCGCTGATCGCACAGTGCCCATGAGCGCTGATCGCACAGTGCGCCGTGCCGGATTCGTCCGGTGCGGCGCACTTTTGTTTGCTCGGCCCCATTCCCCAGCAAACCACCCATCGCGCCGGAGATGATTTCGAGGTGGACGACATCACCTACGAGGACACCCGGTTCGCGCTGCACGCGGCGGCGGAACTGCTCATCGCGGGCCCGCAGTACCGGCGGTTCGGCAGTATCAGAATGCGAATCGTGCTGGGTGGTTTCACCGGTATGAAATGGCCGGTATCGGTGACCGGCACCGATCTGGTGTGGCCGCAGGGCCGGATCCGTTTGCACGGCAGCTACAGTGACCTCGCGCTCGCCGCCGGTTTCGAGGCCGCCGGGCCGCCCGAGGGCCTCTACAGCGAGGGCACCGGCATGGATCCGGAAGAGCCCTTCACCGTCGACAATGCGGCCGCGGTTTCCGTACATGATTGGTTCGCGGTGGGGGACACCGCATTACGGCGTTTCGCCACCGAGCAGCCGGTGCTGTGGCCCGAGCACTTCGACCTGTCGGTGGCGATCGACGAGGTGAATTACGGTGTCTCGCCGGGGGATTGGCAGAACCCCCAGCCGTACGCCTATGTGGGACCGTGGACGCGCCGCCGTGGTGATTTCTGGAATGCCCCGTTCGGGGCCAAACGCTCCCGGTCCGAGGTCTCCACCGTGGAAAGTCTGCTCGAATTCTTCCGGGAGGGCCGGGTGCGCGCAGCGGCCGACGCCTGATGCCCGCCGACGCCTGATGTCCACCGATGCCTGGTGCCGGCCCGCGGATCTCCACCGGGCCGCCACAGTGGCCGGAATCAGTAGTCGATGCGGTCGGCCTTGGCCAGCCACGCGTCGAACGGCGCGGTGCGGTTCGGCAGATCCAGCTGCTCGACCCGGGTGGGCCACATCGACTTCGGCTTGGTTTCGAACAGGTCGTAGAAGACGCGGTCGTCGAATCCGGCCACCGCGGCATCGTGCCGATCGGCGGCGTAGACGATCCGGTCGATGCGCGCCCACAGCGCGGAGGACAGGCACATCGGGCAGGGCTCACACGAGGTGATCAGGACGCAGCCCTTGAGCGTGAAGGTGTCCAGCTGTTTGCAGGCGGCCCGCATGGCGCTCACCTCGGCATGCGCCATGGGGTCCAGGGTCGCGGTGACCTGGTTGTGCCCGATCGCGACGACCTCGCCATCCTTGGCGACCAGTGCGCCGAACGGACCGCCGCCCTCCGTCACGCTGGTGGTGGCCAACCTGATCGCCTCGTTCATCCAGGCGCGCTCTAGTTCCTGGACGTTCGTTTCTTGGATGTGCGCGGTCACGGTCACTCCTTTTTCGAAATACGGTGGGGATTACCCGGATGAAGTACATCGCACCCGGGCGGAGTCAGCTAGGGGTGGAAGACATGAAGACCTCCGCAGGCTGAGACCGGCTTTTCGTAGACTTTGCCAAGGGGGCGGCCGGAGTTTTTTCCGCCGTCCGATCCTGTTCGAAGGTGCGCAGCAGGTCCGCCGCGACGCTCACCGCGATCGTGGCCGGTTCTTTTCCGGTGATTCCGGTAATGCCGATCGGGGTCTTGATCCGATCGATGGCGGCGGCGCCGAGCCCGCCCTCGCCGGCCAGGCGCTGCCGGAACCGCGCCCATTTGGCGGACGAGCCGATCAATCCGATCGAGCCGAGATCGGTATTGCGCACGGCCGCATCACACAGCGCGGCGTCCTCGGCGTGATCGTGGGTCATGATCAGGACGTGGGTGCCGGGCGGTAACTCGGCGAGCACCTCCTCCGGAAGCAGCGGCGTGTGATGGATGTGGATCTGTGCCAGGCCATCCGAGAGCACGCCGAGGCGTTCGTCGGTGAGGACGTCGGGGCGGGTATCGATCAGGTGCAGATCGAGATTGTGGCGGGACAGGATTCGGGCCAGCTCCAGCCCGACGTGCCCGACACCGAAGATCGCCACCACGGGGCCCACCGGCAGCGGTTCCAGCAGTACGGTGACCGCTCCGCCGCAGCACTGCACGCCGTGCCGGTTGGTGACCTTGTCATTGAGGGCGAATTCCATCAGTTCCGGCTCCGGATCTCGAGTGCCCATCAGCTCGCGGGCCCGATCGATCGCGACGGCCTCGATATTGCCGCCGCCGATCGAACCCCACGTCTGCGTCTGTCCCACAACGAGTTTGGCGCCGGCCCGGCGCGGCGCGTGGCCGCGCACGGTCGCGACGGTTACCAGCGCGCCGGGCTCCCGGCGGGCTCGCAACTGCCCGACCGCGGCCACCCAGCCCATGTCAGACACGGCTCAAAACGCTTGCGTCGGTGGGAATCCCAGTGCCGTTCCCAGTGTGGCCGTTGCCGTTGCCGTTGGTGTGTCCATTGCTGTGCACGTCGCTGGTCCGGGCTGCTTCGATCGCCCAGTAGACCGCCTCCGGAGTCGCCGGGCAGCCCAGATCCACACTGGTTCCGGCGGGCCCGAAGGCCGCGGCGGCTTGACGCAACGCTTCGCGCACCGAGAACGCCAGCATGAGCGGCGGTTCGCCGACCGCCTTGGAGCCGTAGACCGCGCCCTCCTCGGTGGCGTTCTGCATCAGCGTGACATTGAATTCCTCGGGCATTTCCGAGAAGCTCGGCAGCTTGTAGGTGCTGGCCGCCTGGGTGAGGAACCGGCCGCGATTGGGTCCGTCGCTGGTGTCCCACCGCAGGTCTTCCAGTGTCAGCCAGCCCGCGCCCTGCACGAATCCGCCTTCGACCTGACCGATGTCGATCAGCGGCGAGAGGCTGTCGCCGACGTCGTGCACGATATCGACACGACGGATGCGGTAGGCCCCGGTGAAGCCGTCCACCTCGACCTCGGTGGCGGCGGCGCCGTAGGAGAAGTACTTGAACGGCGAGCCCTGGAAGACCTTCGCGTCCCAGTGCAGACCCTCGGTGCGGTAGTAACCGGAGGCCGAGAGCTGCACCCGCTGCATATACGCGGTGCGGACCAGGGTGTCCCAGTCCAGTTCCTTGTCACTGCCGAGGACACGAGCGACACCTTCGACAATGCGGACATCGGAGGCGTTGGTGCCCAGTTGGGTCGCGGCGACCTGAACGAGCCGATCGCGCAACTGCTCGCAGGCATTCTTGATCGCACCGCCGTTGAGGTCAGCTCCCGAACTGGCCGCGGTGGCAGAGGTGTTGGGCACCTTGTCCGTTCGCGTCGGGGCCAAGCGCACCTTGTGCAGCGGAATGCCGAGCGTGGTCGCGGCGACCTGCATCATCTTGGTGTGCAGGCCCTGTCCCATCTCGGTGCCGCCGTGGTTGATCAGGACCGAGCCGTCCTTGTAGATCAGCACCAGTGAGCCGCCCTGGTTGAAGGCGGTCAGGTTGAACGAGATGCCGAACTTGATATTGGTGATCGCCAAGGCGCGCTTGGTATTCGGATGCGCGGCATTGAAGGCCGCGATCTCGCGCTGCCGTTCGGTCCACTCGGCGCCGTCCTGCACCTCGTGCCAGATCTTGCCGATCCGATCGGTCTGGCCGACCGGCTGACCGTACGGCGTGGACTGACCGGGCTGGTAGAAGTTCCGCTCCCGCAGATCAGCCGGATCCAGACCCAGCAGCGGTGCGCACCGGCCCAGGATGTCCTCCATGACCAGCATGCCCTGCGGACCGCCGAAGCCGCGGAAAGCGGTGTTGGACACCGTATTCGACTGTGCGATACGACCGGCGACGCGTGCGTGCGGAATCCAGTACGTGTTGTCGATATGGCACAGCGCGCGGGCCAGCACCGGTTCGGACAGGTCCAGGCTCCAGCCGCCGTCGGCGGTCAGCGTGGCGTCCAGGGCCTGGATGCGGCCGTCGGCGTCGAACCCGATCTTCCAGGTGGAGTGGAAGCCGTGCCGCTTACCGGACATGGTCAGATCCTGAGTCCGGTTGAGCCGCAATCGAACCGGCCGGCCGGTGAGCTTGGCCCCGAGCGCCGCGATGGCCGCGAACCCGTGCGGCTGCATCTCCTTACCGCCGAACCCGCCGCCCATGCGCAGGCACTGCACGGTCACCTCGTGGCTGTGCAGACCGAGCACGTGCGCGACGATTTCCTGGGTCTCGGACGGGTGCTGGGTACTGCTCTGGATGAACATCTGGCCGCCCTCGTCGACCTGGGCCAGCGCGCAGTGCGTCTCCAGATAGAAGTGCTCCTGGCCCTTGAACTCGAATTCGCCGCTGAAGACGTGCGCCGAATCGGCGAAGCCCTCGTCGATATCGCCGCGAATCATCAGGGGCCGCGCGCCGTGAAAGCTGTCGGCCTCGATCGCTTCCCGCACCGACACGATCGCGGGCAGTTCCTCGAGTTCCACCACGACCGCCGCCGCGCCCAGCCGGGCCGCTTCCAGCGTGTCGCCCAGCACCCAGGCCACCGCGTGACCGTGGAACATGACCTCGGTCGGGAACAGCGGCTCATCGTGCTTCATACCGGCGTCGTTCACGCCGGGCACATCATCGATGGTCAGCACCCGCACCACACCGGGCACCGCGAGCGCGGCCTCGGTGCGCAGGGCGGTGATCCGCCCGTGCGCCTTCATGACCTGCACCGGGAAGGCGTGCAGCACATCCTTGGTGCGGAACACCAGATCGTCGGTGTAGAGCGCGCTGCCCGTGACGTGCAGTGATGCGCTTTCATGCGGCATCGGCACGCCGACTACGGGCTTCTCGGGGCGTTCGGACAGGTTACTCATGACAGCACCGCCTCGGTGGTTTGCGCGTACAGCTTTTCCAGACTCCGGCCGAGCATTGCGGAGCGGTACGCGGCGCTGGCGCGGTGATCGCTCATCGGCGTGCCTTCGGACTTCAGGATCAGAGCGGCCGCCGCGACGGTCTCCGCCGACCACGGCTTGCCGATGAGCGCGGCCTCGGTGTCACGGGCGCGGATCGGGGTGGCGGCCACACCGCCCAGGCCGATGCGCACCGAGCGGACGATGCCGTCCTCGATATCCAGCGCGAAAGCGACTGCCACACTGGAGATATCGTCGAAGCGGCGCTTGGCGATCTTGTGGAAGACCGTCACCGGAGCCAGCGGCAGCGGGATGCGCACCGCGCGGATCAGTTCGTCCGCCCGGCGCACACTCTGCCGGTAGCCGGTGAAGTAGTCGGCCAATTCGATCTCCCGCTCGCCGTCGGCGGAGGCGAGCACCACCGACGCGCCGAGGGCGAGCAGCGCGGGCGGGCTGTCACCGATGGGGGAGCCGGTACCCAGATTGCCGCCGAAGGTGGCGTTATTGCGAATGAGCCGGGAGGCGAACTGCGGGAACAACTGTGCCAGCAGCGGCACGGTGCCGTCGAGGCGTCGTTCGATCTCGGTGAGCGGTACGGCGGCGCCGATGTCGATGTGATCGGATTCGACGCGCAGCTCCCGCAATTCCGGGAGTCGATCGATCGCGATCACGTAATCCGCGCGCCGGGCACGGATATTCACTTCCACGCCCCAGTCGGTGGAGCCGGCGACGAGCACCGTATCGGGGCGTTCACGCAGGAGCCGCACCGCGTCGGCCAGCGTCTCCGGACGGCGGAAGGTGCGATCGCCCAGGGTGTACTCGGTGGCCACCGGTGCGGGTGCGGGCTGTGCCCGGCGCTGCGCGAGCGGATCGTCGGCGCTCGGCTCGGCGAGGGCGAACGCCGCATCGCGGATCGGCCGGTAGCCGGTGCAGCGGCACAGGTTTCCGCTCAGCGAGTGCAGGTCGAAGCCATTGGGGCCGTGTTCGTGGTCGGCCTCGTGGGCATCGGCATCGGCATCGGTCGCGGGTGCGCAGCGGCCGGAACGGTAGTACTCGGAGGCCATGCTGCAGACGAATCCCGGTGTGCAGTAACCGCATTGCGAGCCACCGCGAATAGCCATCTCCCGCTGCACCGGGTGCAGTTCGGTCGGTACCCCCGTGGCATCGAGCGTGCCGAGTCCTTCGGCGGTGACGATCTCCTGGCCGTCGAGGGAGGCGACGGGGACCAGGCAGGCATTGACCGCCACCCAGTCGGTGGGCTGATTGATACCCGGGCGAGCCACCATGATCGAACAGGCGCCGCATTCACCCTCGGCGCAGCCTTCCTTGCTCCCGGTGAAACCACGGTCGCGAAGAAAATCCAGGACCGTTGTGTGGGGAGCCGCCGGGGAAATCGGGGTGACCTCCCCATTGACGGTGATTCGCGCCGCTACCATGGCACATCCTCATTTCGGTGCGCGGTCGATCTGATAATCCTAGTCGCCATTTCAGTAGCTTTCTATTTCGTCGGCGCGGCCCGGAGAACCCGAGCGCAAATCAGCACGTAAAGAGGTGCGCAGGCGGTGACAGAGATCGGAATGTGCCGGGGCCGCAATCGGGCACACCGGGAAGGGGCTGCTCAGCAGCCGTGCGCTACCCGGCCCGGAATCCAGGCGGTGCGGTGAGCGAGGCGACGCAGGTCGGAGAGGCTCGGCATACGACTTCGTCTCCTTCCGGCAGCTCACGAGTCGTTTCACTCGAAACTACGTCGGTGCGGGACCATCGGTCAAGCTGACGTGCGGGTACCGCCGACGCTTTGTAGGAATGTGCGACAAACCGAGCTCCGGCGTCCAAATGCATTGGTTTATCGCACAAATGGATATGGCGGCAATGTTTCTCACGGTAAACGCGCCGTTGCGATACAACGGGCTCAGCGCAGATGTGATGTGTCGTTCAGCAATCGCAGTGCGGGGTTCCCCGCACTGTAATACGCGACCTCCGAGACCGAGGCTGCCGCCAGCTCCATCCGGAACAGTGAATCGTGCGGTGCGCCCAGCGCCAGCCGGATCAGCGTCCGCAGGGGTGCGATGTGCGAGACGATCAGCACCGTGCGCCCGGCGTGCTGCGCCAGCAGCTTGTCGCGCGAGAGTAGGACACGGCGTGTCACGACCTCGAACGATTCGCCCGTGCCGCCCGGCACCGCCGTCGGGGACTTTCGCCATGCCGCCAGTTCGTCGGGGTAGCGCTTGCGGACCTCGGCGAAGGTGAGGCCTTCCCAGCTGCCGAAATCCGCCTCGCGCAGCCCTTCCTCGACCTGGATCTCCAGGCCGAGTCGCCGCGCTGCCGCCTCGGCGGTCTGGCGGCACCGGCGCAGCGGCGAGGACACCACTGCCTGCACGGTGCCGTGGGTCGCGAGCCTCTGTGCGACGTTCTCTGCTTGCCGTCGCCCGGTCTCGGACAGGGCAGGGTCGGAGCCGCCGCTGCCCGAGAGCCGTTTGCCGGGTGTCAGTGCGGTCTCGCCGTGCCGCAGCAGAACAAGCGTCGTGGGAGTGCCCGGGTCGAGTCCGAGTGTCATACGGCCGGGGTGGCCTTCGTGACGAGGTGGTTGCCGAGCACGAGGTAATCGATCTCGGTGCCGAGGAAGCAGTTCAGCGCGTCGGCCGGGGTGCAGACGATCGGCTCGCCCGCCACATTGAACGAGGTATTGATCAGGCACGGGACGTCGGTCAGTGCGGTGAACCGGCGCAAGAGTTCCGCCAGTCGCGGGGTGTCGCGATCGGTGATCGTCTGCACCCGGGAGGTGCCGTCCACATGGGTCGCACCCGGGATCACGTCGTGGAATTCCGGTCGCACCGGGAAGACGAAAGTCATGTACGGCGAACGGGTTTTGCGGCCCATCTCGAAGACCTTCGACGCGTCCGCCTCCAGCACCAGGGGTGCGAACGGGCGGAACGGTTCCCGGTGTTTGACCCTGGTATTGATGACGTCCTTGATATCGGGGAACGTCGGATTCGCCAGGATGCTGCGGTGTCCCAATGCCCTGGGGCCGTGCTCGAGGCGGCCCTCGAACCAGCCGATGACCACCTTTTCAGTCAGTAGTTTCGACACCTGATCGATGATCTCGGCCTCGATGAGCCTGGTCCAGCCCACGCGATCGCCGAACTCCCGCAGGGCTTGCTCGATCGTCGCGTCGTCGAATTCCGGTCCGAGATAAGGAGTTACGTGTGGTGCGAGCTTCGCCTCGGCGGCGTCGTGATCGAGCCACGCGCGGACCGCTGCGCCGACGACGATGCCGGTATCACTTGCGCCGAAACTCACATCCATATCGTCGAATCTCGAACCCTCGAACAGCGGAGTGTTGTTGAGGCAGTTCAGCGCAACGCCGCCCTCGAACAACAGGTGGTTCAGATCCGACTTGGCTTCCAGCGCCCGGAGCTGGTGGTTCGTGACAACGGCCAGCATCTCCTGCGCCGCGGCGGCCACCCGGGACTTGTACGCGACGGTGTCCTGCGCGGGACCGAAGTACTCCTCGAAGAGCGGCTCGAGGCTGCGCGGATTGTCCGTCTGAAGGGGTCTGTCGAAGGTGTAGCGCCCGTCCTCGTGCAAGTGGACGAAGTGCTCGACGAACGGGTTCGGCGACGGGGGCTCGGCGTATCCGGACAGGCCCATCACCTTGTACTCATCGTTATTGGGCACGAAGCCCAGGAATCGTGTGATCGCGCCGAACAGCAGGCCGATCGAGAATTCCGCGCCGATAGTGGACTCGTCGAAGACGCGGATGCGGCCATCGCGAATCTCGCCCATCAGCGATGAAAACACCTCTGCGCGACCATCACTGATGAGGAACGCGCTGTCCTTCATCCCCGACAGGTAGTAGCCGGTCATCGCGTGCGCGAGGTGGTGTGGAACGAACTCCACCTTGTCCGGATCGGGGGTGAAGCCGGTGCGGGCGGCGAAGTCGGCCAGGATCGCCTCGTGGCTGACGACCTCGGTGAACAGCGTGCCGATACTGTCCAGCAGCGCCATTTTCGCCGAGGCCGGCATCGGCGCGGCGGTGATGTCCTGCACCATCCGGTCCAGAACTTCGGCCGAGAAATTCCAGGGGATGGCAATCAGGTCGATATCGGAGAATTGCACTCCTGCCTGGTCGAGACACCATGTCACCGAGTTGATCGGGAAGGCGGTGGTCTTCTTCTCGCGGTTGAGCCGCTCCTCCTCCACTGCGGCGACCAGCCGGCCGTCCACCAGCAGTGCGGCACCGGCGTCATGGCCGAGGAGGTAGTGCCGATCGGTGCCGACCGCACCGAAATGCTCGGCGAAGACCGCCGAGACACGGGTGAAACCGTTGCAGCCCAAGACAATCATGACAATTTCCTTTCCCGCTACACGGCTTCGACAGGGCAGCGATCGGTGGCCAGTGCTGCGGTGTCGATCCAGGTTCGCTTGTCGGCCAGGAGATCTCGGACGATCTCACCGGCCGCGGGTGCTTGGCACAGACCATGGCCGGAGAACCCTGCCGCGTAGAGGAAGGGGCGGGTGGGATCTCGGCCGATGAATGCCGACCCGTCCGGACTGCCGTCGAAATCTCCGCTCCAGCCGCGCTCGATCCGCGCGCCGGCGAGAGCGGGGTAGGTGGTGCCGAGTTGCTGTGACAGCCGATCGAGCCAGGCCTGCCGTGATTCGCCCGGGCCGGGGCGGCCCATCCCAATGAGGATGCGGTCGTGCCAGGTGCGAATGCGCAGGCTCGAGGGATGCAGGGTCATCGGCAGCGTGGTGAGCGGGGCGGGCGCGTCGGTGAGGAGCAATTCGATCGGATACGTGGTCACGGGGAGTCGGACCCCGGCCATATCGGCTACCGATCGTGACCAGGGGCCCGCCGCGCAGATGATGGTTTCGGCGCGAATGTTGCCCTCTGACGTGCGGACCTGCCCATCGGGGTCGATACCGGTGACGGGGGTTTGCGTGCGCAGCAGCGCGCCGGCATCCCGGGCGGCGGTGGCGTAGCCGTGCACGATCGCGGCGGGATCGCAGGCATAGGCCTCGGGCGACCAGGCCGCCGCCACAATGGTGCGCTCGTCGAGGAGCGGATTGAGTTGCGCCGCTTCGGATGCGGTCACCAGCTCGACGTCCACTCCCGCGGCGTGCTGGGCGGCGCGGTCTTGTCGGAAGTCCGTCACCTGCCGGTCCTCGGTGAACAGCACCAGGAAGCCGACCCGCCGCAGGCCCAGGGTTGTCCCGGTGCGCGCGGCGAGGTCGTGATACGCCGCCAGGCTGCGGACGGCGAGGCTGCCGGTGCGGGCATCGCCGGGAAAGTAGGTGCGCACCACGCCCGCGGTGGATCCGGACGCGCCCGATCCGAGTGCGTCACGCTCCAAAAGCACTGTGCGGACGCCGGACTCGGCGAGATGGCATGCGATCGAGGTGCCGATGACGCCGCCGCCGATGACGAGGGCGTCCGTGCGTTCGGGCAGACCGCTCATGACTGCTGACCCACTTCGGCGGGGCGCTGCTGGCGCAGTCGGTCGCCGGCGTCCCACGGGAACAGGTGCAGGTTCCAGCCGCCCAGGCAGTTGACGTAGAGGGCCAGTTGGCTGACCACGGCCAGGAAATCGTCGCGGTCGAGCTGGTCGAGGCAGGCCAGGAAGCTCTGGGTGAAGGACCACAGGGTTTCCAGACCGCAGTAGCCCAGAAACTCGGCCGGGATGCCGATCAGCAGGCGCGCCATCTGGTGCAGCGAATCCATCGGCATGTCTGCGACGGCGGCCCGGACCAGGCCGCCGTAGGTGGCGTACCCCAGCGGTCGCGTCTCACCGTTGACGAACAGCAGGGTGGGCAGCACTGTGTCGAAACTCCCTGCACCGGAAGGGATTCGCCCCTGGTGCAGATCGACCAGTTCGGCCGGTTCGGACAGCCAGATCCGCTCGGTCTCGGTGTACACATCGTGGATCAGTCGGTTCGCATCGGGATCGGCGGCGGTCAGATGAGGAATGCGGTGGCCGCCCGCCGTGCCCGCCCGGCGGACCTCCGCCAGGATGGGCTGCTTCGTCGAATAGACCGAATCCCAGATCGCCTGGCCCGCTTCGCGCAGCGCGGACATATCTTCCGATCGGATCCGGCCGACCGGAGACGCGGCCATCGGTTCGCTCAATGGGCCGTACTTGATGCCCACATGCTGTAGCGCGGAACAGAATACGGTGCCGTCGGGCGCGTCTCGCCGATCGGCGATTCTGGTCGATGCGGGCAGATGGAGCAGCGAGGGGATCGGCGCCACGTGATACAGGTGGCTGCCCGCCACCAGCGCGTGTCCCTGCAGACTCCGGTAGGGCAGTGCTTCCCACAGCGCATCGGCCAGCTCGCCATTGCGGCCGTCGAGGTCCGCGGTGACGGTGATATCCAAGTCGGGCCAGGCGATTTCGAGCTGCCGAGCGGGCAATGTCTCAGTCACGGTCTTCTCCTTCATGCGGTGAGGTGCTGCTGCTACTGCTGCGCGAAGAAGTCGCGAATGGAATCGGCCTGCCCGGCCATCATGGCGATGATCGTCTCGACGACCTCGGGTTCGGCGTCCTCGGCGATCGTCAGCTCCCGCGACCAATCGAAGAAGCTGCGATTCGGATCATTGGTGATCGGCCGGACGTGAATGGTGGCCAGATAGCGGTCCACGCCCATGGTCGGCACGATGGATCGGTAGGTCTGCGACCGCTCCACCTCATTGCGTCCGGCCACCTCCTGCTGCACCAGGCCGTCGCTGAACACCAGCGTGAAGTTGTACAGCGACGGAACCCGCTCGGGCGCACCGCCTTCGGCCCAGTGCACATCCTTCGCCGCATCGCCGGACACGATCGACACCACCCGCAGGGCGTCGCGGACCACCGCCCAGACCGCATCCGGATCCGCGTCGATGATCGTCGAGTGGTACATCGTGTGCTTGCGCTGGATCGCCACGAGAACTCCTTGTCGGACAAGGGAAATCCCTTGCTTCGTTGCCACTTGTGTCAGAAGTACACAGCGAAGCGGGTGGCGTCAGCCAGGCATGGAAGGCATGAAAACGCCGGTGGACCGGGACCGGCATTTCGTAGACTCCTACGAGAGCTTTTTATGGCAGCGAAGGCCGATTTCGCCTGTGCCGCAATATCAGTGCGTCGGCAGCCGATCGGTGGAGCCCTCGGCAAGTGCTGTTTCCACGTGCGATATGCCCGCCCGGACCACATCGCCGTAGGCGTCCTCGCTCAGTGCGTCGAGTCGTGCGCGCGCCGCGTCCAAATGCCGGTGCGCAGTATCGAATGCGCCCAGACGGCGATAGTTGTCGGCGAGGTTGAGGTGTAGTGACGGGTAGAAGCCGCGGACGGTGAGCGAGGCGTCCAGCCTTTGGGTGCGCTCGTCGGTGAGCGCCTCGGCGGCATCCAATGCGCGAACATCCCACGTGAGCGCGTCGGCCGCATGATCGTGCAGGTCGGCCATGTAGTGCCCCAGGATGCAGCGATGCAACGGATCGCCATCGGCGCCGATCGAATTCCACAGCGCGGCAAGAGCTTCCCGAGCCTGCTCGGTATTTCCTTGCCGCCCAAGGGTTACGGCGTCATCGATGGCGGTCATAGTGGCATCGGTCATGCGGCCACCCTAGGCAGAGGGTCCGACAGATCCGCCGCCACGGGTTTTTCACCAATCTCCTGCCATGGACTCCGGCTGTTAGTGACCAGGGTTGTTTTCACTTTTCCGTGCGATAACAGGGGCCGGATTAACGGACGAATCGTGCGCGATCGTGATCGTATGGGGTGATCTCGAGTCAGAACTGCGTCGCGATGGCGCCGCAGTGGGACGAAAGGGCGCCTGTATGTCGATCGCGGAGTTGCGCAGCCAGATCCTGCGTCGCAAACCCCTGGGCGAGATCGAGGACGATACGCCCGCCGATCAACGGCTGGCCAAACACCTGGGCCTGTGGCAGCTGACCGCGATCGGTGTCGGCGGGATCATCGGGGCGGGGATCTTCTCGCTGGCCGGATCGGTGGCGAACAAGACCGCCGGTCCCGCGGTGCTGATCTCGTTCCTCATCGCCGGACTGGCCAGTGCGTGCGCGGCGCTGTGCTATGCGGAATTCGCGGGCATGGTGCCCAAGGCGGGGTCGGCCTACACGTATGGCTATGTGGCGCTGGGGGAGTTGGGCGGCTGGTTCATCGGATGGGATCTGCTGCTGGAGTACACGGCGGTGTCGGCGGTGGTCGCCATCGGCGTCTCCGGGTACTTCAATTTCCTGCTCGATCAGATGGGACTTACGTTGCCGCACTGGATGCTCGGTGCGTCGGGGACCGGTGACGGGCATGTGGTGGATGTCTTCGCGGTGGTGTTCTGCCTGGGCACGGCGTGGGTGCTCACGCGCGGCATCAAGAGCGTCGGGCGATTCGAAACCTTCTTCGTGGGAGTCAAAGTCGCGGTTGTGCTGCTGATCATCGGACTCGGTGTATTCCATATCAACAGCGCCAATTACACGCCCTACTTCCCGTACGGTCATGCCGCGGTGTGGACCGGCGCTGCGACGGTGTTCTTCGCCGTCTTCGGCTACGACGCCATGAGCACCGCCGCCGAGGAGTCCACCGAGGCGAAAAAGCAACTGCCCAAGGCGATCCTGTATTCACTGGCCATCGCCATGGTGCTCTACGTGCTGGCGACGCTGGTTCTGACCGGCATGCAGAAGTACACCGAGATCAATCCGACCAGCGGCTTCTCCAGCGCCTTCAAATCCGTTGGGCTGCCGGGTATTGCGAATGTGATCGCCGTCGGCGCCATTATCGGTATCGCCACCGTGGTGCTTGCCTTCATGCTGGCGACCACACGCGTCTGGTACGCCATGAGCCGCGACGGCCTGCTGCCCGCCTGGTTCGCCAAGACGCACCCCACCCGGCGGGTGCCGACTCGTGTGACCTGGATCGTGGGCGTCGGGTCGGCGATCCTGGCGGGTCTGCTGCCGATCAATACCGTTGCGGAGCTGACCAATATCGGTATTCTGATGGCCTTCATCGTGGTCAGCATCGCGGTGATGGTGCTGCGCTACACCCGTCCCGAGGAGCCGCGCGAATTCCGGCTGCCGCTCATGCCGGTGGTGCCGGTCGTCGGGATCGGGTTCTCGATCTATCTGATCTGGTCGCTGCCGTGGGAGACCTGGGTGCGGTTCGTGGTGTGGCTGCTGGTCGGGCTGATCGTGTACTTCGGCTATTCGCGCAAGCACTCCAAGCTCGAGCAGTCCGCGGTGCAGGCCGAATGATCAGCGGTTGATTCGCGCCCGGCCGCCCTCACCGGCGATGCGGCCCTTGCGGATCAGCTCGCGCTTGGTGCCGGGCATGAGCGTGACCTGGTCGCTCTCGGTCTCGGCCGGATCGTCCTCGGCGTTCGGGGTCGGATTGGGCCGCACGAACAGCGTGACGGTGGTGCCCTCGGCGAAACCGTTGCGCTTCATCAGCGAGGCCGAGGCGGTGTTGTGGATCTCCACATCGGTCACGATCCGGCGCGCACCGCGCTCGAACAGGGTGTCGCAGCAGGCGGACATGAGCCGCCCGGCGATACCGCGGCCCTGCATATCGGGGGCGACCGCGATCCACTCCAGATAGGCCCAGTCATCGCGCAGCTCGAACTCCATCGAACCGAGGACGAATCCCACCACCCGATCGGAGTCCACCGCGACCCAGCAGGAGCGGCCGGCGCTGTCGAGATGCTCGGCCACCGAGGTGAGCGACCAGGACGTGTAGGGCTTGGTGGAGGTGTCGAACACCTCGTAGCCGAGATCGAGTACCTGTCGTAGATGTCCGAGTCCCATGGGGACGATGGCTATGGCCGGTTCCATACCCGACAGTTTGCCAGGTAGATGCTGCCGCGACCCGGTGCGGCCCGGACCGGGTCCTAGGCGCCTTTGCGAGCCTGCTTGGCCGGAGCCTTCTTCGCCGCCTTCTTGGCAGTCTTCTTCGCCGGTGCGGCGGCCTTCGCCGCTTTGGGAGCATCCCCGCTCTTGGCGGTACCCCGCCCCGACGCTTCCAGACTCCGCTGCAGCGCCGCGACCAGGTCCACGACCTCGGCGTCCATCTCGGGCGCAGCCGCTTCCGGTGCGCGCGTGACCTTACTGCTACCGCTGGCAATGGCCTCGTCGAGCAGCTTCTTCAGCTCGATCTGGTATTCGTCGACGTAGAGGCCCGGATCGAAATCATCCGACAGCGTATCGACGAGCGTCTCGGCCATCTGCAGCTCCTGCGGCCGCGGATCCGCCACCCCGTCGAGCTTGTCGAAGGCCACCGACCGCACCTCATCGGGCCACAGCATGGCCTGCAGGACGAGCACGCCGTCGCGGACTCGCAGCGCCCCCAGCCGGGTCTTCTGGCGCAGCGTGAAGTGCACCAGCGCGATCCGATCGGTCTGCTCGAGCGTTTTCGCCAGCAGCACATAGGCTTTCGGCGTACTGGAATCGGGTTCCAGGAAATAACTCTTATCGAAGAAGATCGGATCGATCTGCTCGGCGGGCACGAATTGCAACACCGGTATTTCATGCTTTTCCGCCGCGGGCAGCTTCGCGAAATCCTCATCGGTGAGAATCACCCGATCACCGTCCGGTGATTCGTACGCCTTATCGATATCCGCGAACTGCACCGGCTGCCCGTCCACCGTGCACACCCGCTCGTACCGAATCCGCCCCCCATCAGCGGCATGCACCTGATGGAACTTGATGTCATGGTCCTCCGTGGCCGTATAGACCTTCACGGGGACATTGACCAACCCGAACGCGATGGAGCCCTTCCAAATGGACCGCATGGTCCGATCGTACTTCGGACGGGCTCTCCAGGCGGTTAACGCACCGCCGACCTGGGGTTTCGGGTGGCCGACTGCACCGGGTCGGCGCCCTCCCACGCGACCGTCGCGATGAGTTCGGGGGTCGCCGTTGGTAGGTACCTGTAACCGAATCAGAAGGGTGCGCGCCATGCGAACAGTGATCGAATATGTCCTGGCCTCGGCGGATGGGGTCATCGAAGACCCCGTCGGAATGGGAGTGGCCGAGTATCAGGACGACGCGTATCTACGGGACGGTCTGGGCCTGCTGGCGGCCTGCGATGCGATCCTGTTCGGGCGCGCCACCTACGAGGCGTTCGCGCAGTTGTACGACGGACGCGCGGACCACAAGCCGATGTGGGCCGACCGGCTCACGACGATCCCGAAGTACGTGTTCAGCTCGACGCTGGCGAGGGCCGGCTGGAACAACACGGTCATCGTTCGAGGCGAAGCCGTCGCCGAGGTGGCCCGTCTCAAACAACAAGACGGCGGCAGCCTCCTGGTTCTCGGCCACGGCCGGTTCGGGGAGAGCCTGCTGCGGGAGGGGCTGATCGACGTCATCGACCTCACCGTCTTCCCCTTCATCGCCGGTGCGGGCAAGCAGTTCTTCCGGCAAGGGCAGGGCGCCAAGATGACCCTCGCAGGCGTCAAGACCTTCTCGCAGATCGTCAAGCTGACCTACGAGCTTCCGCCTCCCGAAGTGAATCACCTTGCGGCGCAACGGATAGGGGGATTGAGTCAGCGCTGATCGATCGGTGCGGGCAACAAGGCTCGCGTGCGTTGTAGCCGTAGTGGCTGCGAAACTGATGGCACTGGAGTCGAATTCGATACAGTCTGGCTGTGACAGACGGCGATCGGCACGGTGCTATCCGAGATTTCGGCGGTCTGGCCGGTCGCGCTCCGCGGTTGATTGTGCGCCCCGCTTCTGTTGTCGAGGTCGCTGCGCTTGTTCGGGATGCCGCGACCACGTCCACCGAGGTGGTCGCGCGCGGTTGTGGGCATTCCTCACGGGGTGAGTCGTTGACCGATGGTGTCGCAGTGGACATGCGCGGTATGGCGACAGTGCACGAGTTGAGTGCGACCCACATCGTCGTGGGCGCGGGCGCAACGTGGCGTGGAGTGCTCGAGGCCACGCTGCCGTGCGGGCGTATGCCACCGGTGCTGCCTGACTATCTCGATCTGACCGTCGGCGGGACGCTGTCAGCGGCCGGTATCGGCGGTGCTTCCCATATTCACGGCACACAGGCCGCCAATGTTATTGAGCTCGAGGCGGTTACGGCCAGGGGTGAGATCCTCACCTGTTCGCCGACACACCGCTCTCAGCTTTTCGACGCCTTGCGTTCGGGGATGGGACGCCACGGCATCATCACCACAGCGACCCTGCGGTTGATCGCTGCGCCGGAGCGCGTGCTCTCGTGCCGCGCGCAGTACGCCTCCGCGGCGGAACTCATTGCCGCACAGGAAAAGATCGGTGCTGATCATCTCTCCGGTCAGGTGAAGTCGTCGGTGTTCGAGCTCAAAGCCGTGGTGTACGACCAGAGTCGTCCGCCTCGTGGTCTGTGCTCGATCGATGTCGAGGAACTCACGTTCGTCGAATTCGCTGATCGCCTGCGTCCGGACGTGGACAAGATGATCGAGGTGGGGGAGTGGGATCGTCCGCATCCGTGGGGGCAGGTCATCGTTCCCGCCGTGCACGCCGCGGCGTTCATCGAGCAGACCCTGTCCGGCACCACGGAGGCCGATATCGGTCTCAGCGGCGTCATCCTGATCAAACGCTTTTCCCCTGGACCGGTGCCGATGCTCCGAGCCCCGTCCGACGCGGTCCTTTTCGCGCTTCTGCGTACAGCCTCACCGGGCAGCAAGACCGCAGCGCAGATGGTGCTGGCCAATGAACAGCTCTACGACCGCGCGCACCTGGTCGGTGGTGTGCCGTACCCACCAATTCCCGAAGTCACGTCAGCGATCTAGCCGTCCGCGATCAGCTCGCGTCCAGCACGCTCGCCGGGACGCCGTAGGGCAGAAATCGGACGCGGCGGCGATCGTCGGTATTGTCGCGATGCGCGCGCAAGGCCTCGAGTTCGTTCGGGAAAACCTGGTCGACGCGGGCCTCGCCGTCGTCGCCGATGGTGAAGATCGCCCACACGCCGCTGCCGGTCTCGCCGGTGGTCGCGCCCTCCGGTTTCGGCGGGCGGGTGCGTTCGGGCTGTACGAACTGACCGAGCAGCGACGCCAGGGGATTGCTGCCCGCCCGGTCGATGTACTCCCCGGCCTTTCCGATCAGGTCTCGAATATCGATCCCCGCCTCTCGCAGCGCACGTTCGAAATCTTCCGGATCGATCCCGAAAGGCCCATTGGTTGCCATCGCATCTGCTCCTGAAGAAGAATCGAGTGCTACGCACCCAGTCTCCTCGCGCAATCCCGACTCCGCTACGTCGATCCGGGACACGGCAGTCGGGTGACCGCCGAGCAAACCGCCATCCGAGCTGAGGTCGTAGGGTTGGATGGTATGACGCTCGAGGAGGTTGCGGCGGAGCTCTATGGGGTGCCACCCGCGGAGTTCGTGGCGGTGCGCACCGAGCGGGCGCGGCAGGCGCGCGACGACGGGGACCGGGTGCTGGCGGCCGCGATCGGTAAGTTGCGGCGGCCGACCGTGCCGGCCTGGGCGGTGAATCTGCTGGTCCGGGCCGCACCCGAAGATATTCGTGCCCTGCTCGACCTCGGCGATGCACTGCGCGAGGCCCAGCGCCGGTTGTCGGGCGAGCAGCTGCGCACGCTCACCACCCAGCGGCAACAGCTGCTCAGCACTCTCACGCGGAAGGCCGCGGATCTGGCCGCCGTGCACGGCCCGCGCCCCGGCGAAGCGGTGCTGCGGGACGTCGGCAGCACCCTGCAGGCGGCTCTCGCCGATCCGGAGGTCGCCGACCTGGTTCGCGCCGGAACCCTCACTGCCGCAGCCAGTTACGACGGCTTCGGCCCCGCCGGTCTGGTCGCTGTCCCCGCTGCCCAGCCCAGTACATCAGGCGGCACCGATTCGGAAAAGCCCGAAGCGCAACGCAATCGGCAATCCACAGCCGATTCTCGCCGAATCGGCGACTCCCCGCGTGCCGCGAAGCCCGCCCACGACCCGCACGCGCAGGCACGCCGCGAACTCGAACAAACCCTCGCCGATCTCGAATCCGCCCGCACCGCACTGACTTCCGCCCAATCCGACCACGACACCGCGGCCGCCGACCTGACCGAGCGT
Source organism: Nocardia sp. NPDC006630 (assembly GCF_040611495.1). Lineage (NCBI taxonomy): Bacteria > Bacillati > Actinomycetota > Actinomycetes > Mycobacteriales > Nocardiaceae > Nocardia > Nocardia sp. NPDC006630. The sequence continues at coordinate 39,394 of NZ_JBEXOK010000002.1, read as the reverse complement.
GAATCCCGCATCACCGCTCTGCGCGCCGAACTGGCCCATGCCGAGGACCAGCGCCGTTTCACGGCCGCCACCGAACGTGCCACCCGTGAAGCCCTACGCCGCGCCCGCCAGCATCTGGAGGGTCTGGAGCGCCGTGCGGAGCAGACCCGAAAGAGATTGCCCGCCAACTGAGTCCGCATCGAGGCGATCGTTTCCGGGCCGGGCTGTCTTTTAAGGAAACCACCCGGTCCCTGTTAAGCCGCCACCCCTACCGTCGGGGAGCTGTGTTCCCGAAGGGGGAAGGTTCCGGTGGTAGATATCGATGCGCACAGCGCATCTGTCGCGGTGCGATGTCCACGGACTGCGGACGACGCGTCCGAGTTGCTATCGGTAGCTGTTGAAGCAGAGCCGGACTCTTCGGGGGAAGATCCGGCTCCGCAACCGAACGGGGAATCCGAGGCGGAATCCTGGCATCTGCCGACCCGCGTCGGATTCCGCTTCGGCGTCGTCTACTTCGGCCTGTTCGGCCTGGCGGGTGTGCTCGGCCTGCTACCGATCCTCCTGGCGGGCTTGGGTATCCGGTCGGGCTGGACTTCGGTGCTGAATATCCTGCACCTCGCGCGTCCGCCGATCGAGTGGACTGCCACCCATGTGCTGGGTCTGCACGTGGTCAGTGTGCAGGTGGGCAGTGACAGCGCATTCCAGTGGACTGCACTGTTTCTCCTGGTGGTCGTCGCCGCGGCGGCGACGGTGGTGTGGTCGGTGCTGGATCGGCGGCGGCCGCGGTACACCCGCCTGTTCGCGTGGGCTCAGCTGTATCTGCGGTTCGTCCTGGCCATCGCGATGTTCTATTTCGGGATGGCCAAGGCGATTCCGACGCAGATGCCGGTCGTGCTGAACCGGCTGGTGGAGCCCTTCGGCAATTTCAGCCCGGAGGGTGTGCTGTGGTCGCAGGTCAGTGTGTCGCAGCCGTACGAAATCCTGCTCGGCGCAGCGGAATTGCTGGCCGGCGTGCTGCTGCTGGTGCCGCGCGCGACGGCGGCGGGTGCGCTGCTGTGCGCGGTGGATATGACCCAGGTGTTCCTGCTGAACATGACCTACGACGTCCGCCTGAAGACGGTGTCCTCACAGTTCCTGCTGCTGAGCCTGTTCCTGCTCGCACCCCGCGCGCGCCGGGTGCTGGCGGTGCTGTTCTCCGATCGGGCCGCGCCGGCGCTTCGATCGGTGCCCCTGTTCGACTCCGGACGGGCCAATCGGATCGCGCTGGTGGCGCAGCTGGTGGTGGGTCTGAGTGTGCTCGCCGTGACCGGTGCGCAGAACCTGCGGCAGTGGGCGCACCCCACCCCCGAGCTGTACGGCATCTATCAGGTTGTCGGCTTCTCATCGGAGGGTTATGCCCGCGATCCGCTGCTCACCGACGAATTGCGCTGGCGCCGAATCGTTGTCGACCGTCCCTTCCACGTCTCCGACCCGGTGGTGCTCACCATTCAGCACATGGACGACTCCTTCGAGGAGTACGGCGGCGCCATCGATCCCAAGCGCCACTTCATCGACCTGCACAACCGCATCGCCCTGGGCACCTACGCGGAAACTCCGGTCCGAGTCCGCCTCACCTACTGGTGGCCCGGCCCCGGCCAGCTGATCGTCGACGCCGACGACTATGCGGGCCACCGCATCCACGCCCGCTTCACCCAGCTTGACCCGAAATCCTTCCCCCTGGTGGACCGCGGTTTCAGCTGGGTCCAGGAGCAGCCCTACAACCGTTGAGCAGCACTAGGTTTCGTACTCGTACCCCGAGCGATCGCCGCGGGCGGACACGGCCGTGACAACTGCCGCGAGCAGAATCATGATCGCCGAAACCAGCAGGGCCACTTCGAGACCCCGATGGAATGCGGCGTAGGTGGCGGTGATGACCTGGTCGACTATCGGCCCGTACGCCGCCGAGGCCGAGGAATCCCCACCCGCGGGCACCTGGCCGGTCTTGATGGCATCGATCACGATCGATTGGAAGTTCGCGGGAATGCCCAGTTGATTGAGCCGGGACACCAGATCGACATTGAGGAACGAATTCACCAGCGAGCCCAGGGCGGCCACGCCCACCACCGCGCCGACCTGGCGCATGGTGTTGGTGGCGGCCGCCGCCATCCCCGAATGCTCGGGTGGCACCCCGGACAGCACCGCCGACGTCAAAGGCACCACCGCAATACCGAAGCCGAGCCCGGCGAGCGTCAGCGACAGCATCAGCGGAACGAATTCCGGTGTCACACCGAGCACTTGGCGGGTGAGCAGGATGCCGGCCGCGCCGAGTACGCAGCCGGTGATCATCGGTGTACGCGAACCGCGCAGTGCCACCCAGAATCCCGCGAACAAGGCACCCACGATAATGGCGACCGCCATGGGCGCGAAGACCGCTGCCGTGCGCCAGCCCGAATACCCGGACACCTCTTGCAGATACAGCGCCGTGAAGAAGAAAATCGAGAAGATCCCGAAGTAGACGGCGAATGCCACGATCAGGGCGCTGCGCACCATCGGGCGCTTCAGGTAGTGGAAATCGAACATGGGATTGCGCGCTCGCGTCTCGGCGACGAGGAACACCGCCAATGCGATACCGCCGATCACGAACAGCGTCACCACCGATACCGCGCCGTACCCGACCTCCTCGCCGGAGATGCCCGCGTAGATCACGGACGCGAGAAAGACTGTGCCCGAGATGAATCCGGCGATATCGACCGGGCCGGGTTGCGGGTCGGCCGATTCCGGCACGTACCGTAGCGCGGCGACCAGCACCACCACGCCGACGGCGAGATTGAACCAGAACACCGATCGCCAGCCGTAGGCCCCGACCAGCACACCGCCGATCACCGGTCCCAGCGCCAGTGCGAGTCCGGAGACTGCCGCCCACGCACCCAGCGCCCGGGCGCGTTCGCGCCGCTCGGGAAAGATGTGCCGGATGACCGACAGTGTGCCGGGTTCCGACGCCGCCGCACCCACTCCCATGACTGCGCGGCCCACAATGAGCATCGTGACTCCGGTGGCGAGCGCCGAAACCACCGATCCCGCAGCGAAAACCGCCAATCCCGCGATCATCACCCGCTTGCGTCCCCAGCGGTCGCCCAGCGATCCGGCGGTCAGCATCAGGCTCGCGAACACCAGCGTGTACGCATTGACCACCCACTGCAGCGAGACCACACCCGCGTGCAGATCCGATTGGATATCGCCGAGCGTGACGCTGACGACGGTGGTGTCGAGAAAGGTCACGAACAGCACCGCGGTGACGGTGGCCAGTGCGATGCCCGGCCGCTGCGCCGTACCGGCCGTCATTGCTCCGGTGGCGCGCATATCAGCTGGTCGGCGTGGTCGACGCGCTGCAGGGCGCGGGCGGTTTGCCCTGTGTCTCGAGCGTGAGCAGCGCGCAGAACGTTGTGGCCGACACCTTCCACGCGCCATCGGCCCGCACCGCATTGCCCGGCTGATCCTGCAGGGCGGGCGTGCCGTTCAGCGAGACGGTGTACACCACATTCGCCTTGTCGGCCCCGGCGGCGGTCACGCTGGACACGGTCGCCTTGGTGCCCTTGGCAATCGGTGAATCCACTTGCGCCCGAATGGTATCGGCGAAACTCTGGCCGTTCTCGAGCACCGCGATCTTCTGGTCGGCGGGTGTGGAGCCGTCGAAGAAGCGCTGATAGGCGTCCGTGACGGCCTGCGTCAGCGCGGCGTCGGTACCGGGGACGGCCGAGGTCGGGTGCGAGGTCTCCGGTTCTTTGGCCGATACGCCGCATCCGGTGAGTACCGCCGCGATAAGCGCGCATCCCACAAGGGATTTCGATACGAGCATACGATTCGACATGCCTTGTCCTCCTAAGCGACAGACCGGCATGGATAGCAGAAATCAAGATTACGCGCCCGGACCGACCGGCGGGCACGTATTCGCGGCCACTCCCGCGCGGTGCAATTCCGTCAGCAGGGAGGGCGATATCCGGGCGCACCGCGGCGACCGCCCGACGGCGCTGCGACGCGGCCCCCGGACATGCCGAGGGCGGAGCGCCCGTCACCGAGCACTCCGCCCTCGGCGGAATATCAGGCCCAGCTGAAACCGCGCTCACGTTCGCGCGGTGTCGCGAGATGCGAGCCGTGCGCGGTGCCGGTCATAGCGCCCGCGCTCATGGCGCTCGCGCCCCCGCCCATTGCGCCCGCGCCCGCCATTGCCGGAGCCTTCGCCGCAGGCATGCCGGTCGAGGCAGGCCTCGGCGTCCCGCTGCCGCCGCCGCGTCCGCCGCGGGTGACCATGGCGGCGAGACCGCCTGCCGCAGCGGCGATTACGAGGCCGATGGGCAGTGCCCACCATTTCTTGTTGTCGCTGCCGCCCGAGCTGGTATCCGCGGCGGTTCCGGAGGATTGCTCCGGGGTAGCCACCGATGCTCCGGGAGGGGCTCCCGGCGCCGAGACATCGAGTCCGCTCAGCTGCGCGGCGATCTCGGGCGGGACGGTGACGAAGCCGTCCGCCTGACTCCAGCGAATATCGACCGGAGTGCCGTTCTGCCCGCGGAAGGTCTGGCTGTAGACGCCGTTCGCGAGCGTGGTGTCACTGGCCGGAGCGCCGAGCGCCCCGTCGGTCGCGTGCAGATGCGACCACGCCGTCCGGATCGGTCCTCGCACCAGCCAGGCGCCGTTCTGCGGACTCCACTCGATGGTGGCTCCATCGGCCGCCGAGAACTCGCTGAATCGGGCGGTGCCCGCCACCGGTGCGTCCGATTCGTCATTGGTCGGATAACCGATGCCCGCATCCGCGCCGCCCAGGGCGAGATACTTGTCGAGAATCGCGCCGTACATCACCTTCGCGCCGGTCTCCGGCGAGTAGACGATCTTTCCGCCGCTGTAATCCTGCGCCGCGCCATCCGACCCGAATGCGTATACGCCGCCGATCTTTTCGCCGAGTGGCGAGGACGCGCCGCCTTTCTCGTCGTAATGCGCATTGATCGCCGCGTCCGCACCGGCAGGCTGTGCCGAGGCCGTCGGGGCGAGCAGCACACCGGCACACGAGGCGGCGAACAAGCCGAGCGCCGCCGCGGTCCTGGTGATCGATCCTTTCCAGCGTTTCATCGAAGAGCTCCTCACGAGAGTCGTCCGAGAATCAGCGGATATTGCTCGTCTTGGGTTTCGTCACGAATCCGATCACCGCGGCGACCACGGCGCCGACCACGCCGCCACCGCCGACCTGCGCGAGGATCTGACCGAAGTCCAATCCACTACCGGTGGCAGCCTGGATGATCGCGCCCGTGATGCCGCCGCCGATCGCTCCGGCGCCACCGCTGACAGCGGGACCGAACGGGCTCTTGGTGCCGCCGATCCCACCTCCGATCACGCCGCCGAGCAGACCCAGTAGCCATTCCATGATTCCTCCTGGTGCATGAAGGGGATGTGCCTACCGTGCTATGAATTCGCGCCTGTCCCAGGCATTCCGGTGCCGAAGCGGTCGGTGCGAACGGTGTCGGAGACCTCCTGCTCATGGCCTCTCATCAGCCGCTCCTGCTCGCGCAGTACAGCATTCGGATCCGAGCGTCCGGTGGTCATGGGCGCATCGGGTCCGGGCTGGATCCGGCCGCGCCCGGCAGGGTCGGCGCCTGCTCGCCGGCGGTCGGCGCCGTAGTGCGCGAGCAATTCCTGTTCGGCGCGCGGCTCGATGCGGCCGTCGTGGTCCAGGTGGGGTGCGGAATCGACCTGCGACTTCATGGCCGGTACCCGCAGTGTGGTGTCGGCGGCTCGATATTCGGCGCCCATGAGCGGCACCAGCGAATGTTCACCGAACATCCCGGTGGATACCACCGCCCAGGTCGGCTCACCCGAATCATCGTCCACGTAGAAATTCTCGACCCGGCCGATCTGCTCGCCGGCGGTGTCGTACATCGTGCAACCGATCAATGAATCCAGCGTTGTTTTCGCCACGATCTCTCCTCGGTGTCGGGAAATGATCTGCACAAAACTTGCTGCGACTTAGCTGATACCCAACCCGATGTTGCTCAAACTGGCAAGCCCAAGGCCGGAGCGATCAGCTCGCGGGCATCGTGCAGGATCTGCTCGTAATCCTCACGATGGAACTCGTAGGGCAGCTCCAGGCGCAGCTCAGCGGTATGGGCCAGCACCGGATCGGCCCGCAGCCGCTCGATGATCTCCTCGGAAGTGCCGACCAGATCCGGGGCGAACAGAATGCGCCGTTCCCCCTGGGGCGCGAGGGTTCGCTCGTGCCGGGAGGCCGCGTATCGGCGGTAGCGCTCGCGGGTGGCGCGGTCCGCACTGTCGAACGGAACGATCACCCGTCCCACCGCGACCCGCGCCGGGCGGGCCGGATCGACGAGCCGGCGGTACTCCTCGATCAAGGTCAGCTGCGCGGTGCCGAAGTCGTCGGTGTGCTCACCGGTCACAATATTGCCGCTGAGCAGGTTGAGCCCGTTCTTCCCGGCCCAGCGCACCGAGCGGCCACTGCCGCCGCCGTACCAGAGCCGGTCGACCAGCCCGGGATTGTGCGGCTGCAGCCGGGGCCGCTGGGTATTGCCGGGGGAGTGGATCACCGCATCCGCAGCGCCGAGATAGTCGCCGCGCAGATTGTCGATCAGTCGTTCGATCCGCCCGTGCGACAGATCGTAGGTGCGCCAGTCACCGTCGAAGACCAGGCTCCCGATCAGCTCCGCATGCGGCGGCGTGCCCGCGCTGAAGCCCGGTTGCAACCGGCCCCGGGACAGCACATCGGCCATCGACAGATCCTCGGCCAGCCGGAACGGGCTCTCGTAGCCGATCGGAATCACGGCCGTGCCCAATTCGATTCGGCTGGTGCGCTGCGCGGCCGCGGCCAGGAAGACCGCCGCCGATCCGACACCGTGTTCGAGATGCCGCTGCCGGATCCAGGCCCCGCCGAAGCCGAGCCGCTCGCCGTATTCGAACAGCTGCAGCGTGTCCTCGAGCCCGCTGTACGGATCGTCGTCGGGATAGTTTCCCGGGGTCAGGAACGACAGATTGCTGATCTGCACCGTCACGAGATCTGCTCGCCCGCTTGGATTTCGGCCCGCCGCTGCGTCGTCATACCAGCATCCAACCGGATCGAGCTGCGGCCGAACAGGATTGCGATCACCGCGAACCCAATCGACCGGCGCAATTGCGATCACCGCGATTTCCACGGTGTGGAAACGATATTGCCCGGCGTCGTCGGCATTTCGCACAGTGGATCGACATTGTGATCACCGATCCGGGAAAGGCGTGCACTCGTGCCGGCGAATATTCGAGTAGCCCGATGACCATTCGCCCGCGGGAGGTGGCCGCACCGGGCTCGCTGCGGCCGCTGCTGTTCACCGTCTATGTCCCCGCCTCGGCATATGGCGTAGGAATGGGAGCCGCCGCGCCGGTCATGACGCTGACCGCACTCGACCTGGGTGCGTCACCGGCCGTGGCGGGCCTGACCGTCGCCCTGGTCGGACTCGGGCAGGTGCTCGGCGATATTCCCGCGGGCCAGGTGGTTTCCCGGCTCGGCGAACGGATGTCGATTGTCGCCGCGTGCACCGCGGGTGTGATCGGGGTACTGCTGTGCCTGTTCGCCCCGGCCGTGCCGATCCTGTGCGCGGGACTGACGATCGTCGGATTGTCCAATGCGATATGGGGTCTCGCCCGAATGAGCTATCTGTCCGAGGTGGTGCCCTTCGAGCGCAGAGCACGGGCGATGGCGCTGTTCGGCGGCGCCATGCGGCTGGGCTTCTTCCTCGGCCCGATCCTCGGCGCGGCCGCGATCACCGGTTTCGGCGCGCGCGGCGGATTCATCGTCCAGCTGGTCGCCATCGTGATCGCCGGATACCTGATGGCCCGCCTGCCGGACCCGCAGTCCACGCCGGCCGGTGCGGTGCCGCAGACGCCGCTGTCGCTGATCGCCATCGGCCGGGCCCATCACACCCTGCTGCTCACCCTGGGCGCCGGATCGCTGCTCATGGGCGCCGCGCGGGCCTCCCGCGATGCGGTGCTGCCGCTGTGGGCCGACCATCTGGGCGTCAGCGCCGCCACCGCGAGCCTCATCTACGGCATCGGCGCCGGGCTGGATGTCGTGTGTTCGTATCCGGCGGGGCATGTGATGGATCGCTATGGCAGGCGGTTCATCGCCGTGCCGTCGCTGGTCATTCTCGCGCTCGGCTATTTCGCTGTGCCACTGACCTATTCGGCCTTCACCCTCGGCGCAGCCGCGGTGATCATGGGTATCGGCAATGGCATCGGCAACGGTGTCATCATGACGATCGGCGCCGATATCGCCCCGGCCGCCACGCGTGCCGAATTCCTCGCGGCGTGGCGGCTCACGCACGACGGCGGCTACTTCGTCGGACCGCTCGCGGTCAGCGGGCTGGCGGCCGTCGGACCGCTGGCCGGCGCGGTCCTGACCATCGGTGCGGTCTCGGTTCTGGGCGCTGTCGTGATGGGGCGCTACATCCCCGTGTACATTCCCTGGCCCAGGCCGGGCGCCAGAAGATCCGTGAAAGGCGCAGTCTGAGAAAGGGTCTCAACTACCGGGCGTGTAGCGGGGGCCGACGAGGGCCAGCGCGGTGTCCACCGCGATATCGATGATCTCGGTGATATCGCGGCCTTCCTCGACGGTGGAGGCGATGAGTTCCCGGAAGCCGCCGTAGAGGATGGTCGCCATCTGACGGGAAGGCGGGTGCAGGTTGGGCTGCTCGAATTCTGGTGTGGTGGTGAGAGTTTGGATGAGATCGATGAACGCTTCGGCGGCGGCGCGGTGCAGTTCGCGCGCGCTCTCGCCGAGGGACGGGGTATCGCGAATCCAGGCGAGGGTGATGGTGGTATCGGCCTGCGAGGCGTGGATCCAGGCCTCGATGGCTTGGCGCACCTGGGTGCGCCACGCCGCATTCGGGTCGACCGCCTCGTAGATCTGCTGGATCGTCTCGTTGTTCCGCTCGGTGAGCAGGGCGATGAAACAGTCCTGCTTACTGGTGAAGTGCTCGTAGAAGGTGCGGCGGGAGGTGCGGGCATTGCGGACCACATCGGCCACCGTCGCATCCTGGTAACCGCGCGCGCGGACGGCATCGGCCATCGCATCGAGCAGGCGCCGCCGGAATCCGGATTCCGGCGTGCCCTCGGCGGCGGTGGGTGCGAGCTCGGCGCGTGTCACGAGAGTCAGATTAGCGACCTCCTCAGGCCGTCACCTGTTCCGGATCGCGATCATCGGGTGCGAAGCCGGTGATCGGTGGCGCGGCTGCGGTGGACCGGGCGGTGAAACGGAGAACGCCGTCCTCGATCCGCCCGTGCCGGAGGGTGAGGACGTCCTGGGCGTAGTTCATGCCCAGCCGCCACGGCGCCCGGGATCCGGCCTTGGGGAATTGGTCGAGGGCCCGCAGGACGTATCCGGCCTGGAAGTCCAGCAGCGGTGTTTCGGTGACCGCCGGGTCCGGCCACGGTGTGCAGTGGTCGTAGCCGTGGGCGTCCATATGCCGCAGCAGACGGCAGACGAATTCCCCGACCAGGTCTGCCTTCAATGTCCACGACGCATTGGTATAGCCGATGGTGAAGGCGAAATTGGGTACGCCGCCGAGCATCATTCCCTTGTAGGCCATGGTTTCCGGCGGTGTGATCGTGCGGCCGTCGACCGCGAGCTCGATCGCGCCGAGGGCCAGCAACCGCAGACCGGTCGCGGTGACCACGATGTCCGCCGGTAGTTCGGCGCCGGATGCCAGGCGAATGCCGCCGGGGGTGAAGCGGTCGATATGGTCGGTCACCACCGAGGCGTCACCGGCACGCAGCGATCGGAAGAGGTCCGCATCGGGAACCAGGCACAGCCGCTGATCCCACGGACCGTAGGCGGGATTGAAATGGGTGTCGACGTCATAGCCCTCGGGCAGCTGTTTGACCGTCTGGGTGCGGATGAACTTCCGCATCATCTCCGGCCGGCGCTGACTGAGCTGATAGATCAGCGTGCTGATCGCGACGTTCTTCCACCGGGTGATGGCATAGGCCCGTCGCGGCCCGAGCAATGCCCGAAGCCTGGTCGCCACAACGTCTTCGGTGGGCGCGGACAGGATGTAGGTCGGCGACCGCTGCAGCATCGTCACGTGTGCCGCGGTCTCGGCCATGGCCGGAACCATGGTGACCGCGGTCGCGCCGCTGCCGATCACGACGACGCGCTTACCGGCGTAGTCCAGGTCCGCGGGCCACTGCTGCGGATGCACGATCTGTCCCCGGAACTCTTCCGCGCCTGCGAAATCGGGGGTGTAACCCTGGTCGTAGCGGTAGTAGCCGCTGCACAGGTACAGGAAGTGGCAGGTCAGTTCCGAGGTGGTGCCGTCATGCTCGACCTGCACCGTCCAGCGTGCCTCGGGAGAGGACCAGGCGGCGCGAATCACCTTATGCCCGAACCGTATTCGTCGATCGATACCGGCGTCGGCGGCGGTATCACGAATATAGCGCAGGATCGACGGCCCGTCGGCGATCGCCTCGGCCGCGGTCCACGGCCGGAAACGGTAACCGAGCGTGGCCATATCGGAGTCCGACCGCACACCCGGATAGCGGAACAGATCCCAGGTACCGCCGATCCGCTCGCGCGCCTCGAGGATCGCATAGGTCCGGTCGGGAAATGCCGACTGCAGATGGTGCGCCGCGCCGATGCCGGACAGCCCGGCCCCGACGATCAGCACATCGACATGGTCGGTCATGCGTTCGCCTCCGTCTTGTCGCGGGTGCGCAGCCGCCGCTCCAGCATCGAGATGATGTCGTAGTAGTGGGTGGGGGACACCCGCGCGAGCGCGTCGAAGACGTAGGCGTCCGGACCGACGAGAATGCGCGCCTTACCGCGTTCGACTCCGCGACAGATGATTTCGGCCGCCTTCTCCGGTGAGGTGAGGGTGACGGCCTCGAACTCCGCGGCCATCTGCTCGCGGCTGCGCCCCCGGCCGATGCGGCGCAACCATTCATCGTCCTCGGGGACCGAGTCGAGCACCGAGGAGGACACCGCCACGCCGGCATTGTTGAACACCGCCTCCAGCGGAGCGGTCAGCCATTCGCGGACCTCGCCGGCGAAGGCGAGCTGATCGCCGGCATCGCGCACATCGAGCACCCGCAGCAGCACCGGACCCTGCAGTCCGGCCGCGGTCTGCTTCAAGCCCGTCTCATCGATATCGGCGATCGCCACGGGAGAGCCACGGCGGGAAAGCAATTGGGCGAGGCCCCGGCCGATTCCGGAGGCGGCGCCGGTGATCATGACGGGGTGGCCGGACAGTGGTCTAGCGGTCATACCGTCACCTGGCCGGACTGTGTCGCCGCGGCTGTGCTGGGTGCGGGAGTGCGGCGGCGCACCACCGCGCGCCCCATTTTCGCCGGTACCAGTGCGACACCGCGGAAGTGGGTGCGTTCATCGGGCGCATCGGTCGGCTCGAGGGTGAAATCCCGGAGCAGCGTGCGCAAGACGATATTCATCTCCATGGTGGCGAACGCCGCGCCGATGCACCGGCGGGCGCCGCCGCCGAATGGGATCCAGCTGAAGGTCCCCGGCCGCACCCCGACAAAACGGTCCGGATCGAAGGCCCGGGCATTCGGGAAGAGCTCCTCGTTATCGTGCATCAGCCGGATGCTGACCACGATGTTCTGCCCCTTCGGCAGTGTCCACCGGCCCAGCTGCAGCGTGTCCGCGCGCACCTTGCGCCCGGTCGAGTCGATGACCGGACGTACCCGCTGCACCTCCAGCAGCGTGGCTTCACGCAGTTCGGAGCCACCGGCGTCGATCTCGGATACCAAGCGGCGCAATAGCTCCGGATGCCTGCGCAGTCGCTCCACCGTCCAGGCCAGGGTGGTCGCCGTGGTCTCGTGACCGGCGGTGAGCAGCGTCAGCAGTTCGTCGGCGATATCGCTGTGACTCATGGCGGAGCCGTCGTCGTAGCGGGCCTGCAGCATCATGGCGAGCACGTCATCGCGCTCGGCGAGGTCGTCGGCGGCGGCCGCGCGGTCGATGAGACGGCCGACGATCTCGTCGTAACTGCGGCGGTGCGCCGCGAATCGAGCCCAGGGGCCGTACTGCCCGAGGAACTTCCGCGGTACCGGCAGCGCCGCCAGCGCCGAGCCGATGAGCACCAATTTCGGTAGCAGCTCACGCAATTGGTCGAATTCCGCGCCCTCGGCGCCGAACACCGCGCGCAGGATCACGTTCAGCGTGATCCGCATCATCGGGTCCATGGTCGCGAATTCGCGCCCGGACGGCCACGAGGCCATCTCGCGCACCGTCTCCTCCTCGATGAGCGTCTCGTACACCGCGAGCCGGCGGCCGTGGAACGGCGGCGCGAGCAGCTTGCGCTGTTTGCGGTGCTCCTCGCCGACGAGGGAGAACAGCGATCCGGGGCCGAGGAACTGCCCGAGGTTGACATCGATATTGTCGACCAGTTCCGTGCTCGCGGTGAACAGCGTCTTCACCTCGGCCGGTTCCGAAAGCACCACTGTGCGACCGAATCTGGGTAGCTGCACGGTGAACGCGGAGCCGTAGCGCTCGTGCATGCCCCGCCATGCGCGGGTGCGCCCGGTCAAGATTCTCAAGCCCTGTACGAAGCCCGGCGTGGTCGGTCCCTCGGGCATTCTGACGGCGGTCATACGCCAACTCCCTGCGTTGGTACTCCGATGTACCAACATGACGGTACATTCACGTACCAGCAGTGGCAAGGGTCACGCTCGCGGCGTCCACAGGCATCGCCTGTGGACGCCATCGATTCTTTCTGTTTCCGCTCGATCGCCACGGCGACCACGATGGTGAGGGGCCCATTCCGGCCCGAAACCCGTGGAAGGACAAGACGATTACTGCTCTCACGACTCGTGATCTCGAAGGCAAGGTGGCCCTGGTGATCGGCGGCACCCGCAACCAGGGCGCGGCCTTCGCCGACAATATCGCCGCCCGCGGGGCCACCACGGTGATCAGCTACACCAATGACGATGCCGCCGCCAAGGAGACGCTCACGGCATTGGAGAAGCATGGTGTGGTCGTGGAGGCCGTCCGCTCGGACGCGCGCCGCTCCGATGATGTGAACGCGCTGTTCGAAGGTGTGGTGGCGCGGCACGGCCACCTCGATATCGTGGTGCACACGCCCGGCGCCGTGATCAAGAAGCCGCTCGCCGATTTCACCGACGCGGACTTCGATCACCTCATCGATCTCAATACCCGCAGCGCGTTCAATACCCTGCGCGCCACCGCGCGCCACATTGCGGACAACGGCCGCTACGTCGTGCTGTCCACGACGCTGACCTCGGTGATGACCGGCCCGTACGGCCTCTACTCCGGCTCCAAAGCCGCCGTCGAGCGCATGGTGCTCGCGCTCGCCAAGGAGATCGGCGGACGCGGCGTCACTGTCAATGCCGTCGCTCCCGGACCGGTCGACGACTCCTTCTATCGCGGCGCCGAAACGCCCGAGTCGATGGCCGCGGCATCGCAGCACAGCCCGCGCGGGCGGCTCGGCCTGCCCGAAGATATTGCGCCGGTGGTCGGTTGGCTGATCAGTGCGGAGGCCGGCTGGGTGTCCGGGCAGACGGTGCGCGCGAACGGCGCCATGTTCTGACTCGAATGGACGGCGCGCGGGTCGATATTGTCGGCGGGTGATCGACAATATCGAGCTGCGGCACCTGCGTTCGTTCCTGGCGGTGGCCCGGGCCTCCAGCATCACCGAAGCCGCTGTCACCCAGCACATTACGCAGCAGAGCCTGTCGGCACATATTCAGCAGCTCGAACGCGCGCTCGGCGTGACGCTGCTGGTTCGGACCTCGCGGGGCATCAGCCTGACGGCTGCCGGTGCTGAATTGGCTTCCGGCGCACCGGATCTGCTGGCCGATCTCGGTGAGCTGGCGCGCCGGGTCCGCGCCACCGTCGCCGGTTCGGTGCGGCGGCTGCGCGTGGTGTCGGCCGCCTATACGATCACGCTGTTCGCGGTGGAGGTCGCCAAGGCGATGGAAGCCGCCGATCCCGGTCTCGAAATTCAGGTCGCCACCGCACTGCGCCCGATCGAGGCCATGCAGCGCCTGCACGCGGGCGCCTCGGACGCCGCGATCCTCTGGCTGCCGACCGGTGACCCCCGCCTACTGAGCGAGCCGATTCGAGAGGACCCCCGCGTCGTCCTGCTCGCGGAAGGCCATCGACTGGCCGGCCGCGAATCGGTCACCCTGGCCGATCTCGCGGACGACCCGGTGATCATCGTCGATGCCTTCGCCTCACCCGAGGCACTGAGCCACCGGATTGTCGATCCGCGCCCCGACGGCCGCCCGGCCGTCCGCGGTCCGGTGGTGCCCACGCTGGAGGACTGCCAGGCCCAATTGCGCCGCGGCCATGGCGTCTGGTTCGCACCCCGGCAGATGGCCGAATGGGCACTGTGCCCGGGCGTAGCCCTGGTCCCCATCGCCGATATAGCGCCGACCCCCCTCGCGGTCGTGTGGCCGCAGTCCACCCCTCGTGATCTCATCGACGTCCTGATCGCCGCCGCCCGGGCATCCGCGAACACACAATTCGAACGATCTTGATTCAACGCGTGTCCGGCGGCGGGTAGCGCCGCAGTCCCTCCGCGAGCTGTTCGGCCATGTGTTCCAGCTGGTCGGGGGTGAGGTGCTTGCCGAACATCGCAGCCTTGAGCAGCCGCCGGCGCACCTCGCTGATCTGCAGGTGAGCGACGACGGTCGGGTCGAGTTCTGGCACGGTCGGGCAGACTACCTCGAGTCGAACAAAGTTTCGATCCAAGCGCCCGGCGGAGCGCGTCAGGGGTGAGCGGCCCAGTGTTCGCGGAGTGCCGCGGTGAGTTCGGCGGCGTGCTCATCGGGGAAGAACAGGCGGGCGCCGTCGATTTCGACGACGTCGGTGGCGCCGGGAATGAGGTCGCGCAGCCAATATGCCCATTTGCGACCGAAGTTCGGATCGCCGGTGCCCCAGATGATGAGGGTGGGCACCTGCAGGCGGGCCAGGTCGGGCTCGATCGCGAGCAGGTCGCGGGCGTGCAGTGAGGTCAGGAAGCGCTGGAACTGGCGGGCTGATTCGGCGGTGCCGAACAGCGGATCCAGCCAGGCTCGCGCGAGGGTGTCGGGCAGCTTGGCGACGTCCTGATATCCGCTGCCGTAGAAGCGTTTACGGGCCTTCGGGTTGTCGCCGCCGAGCAATCGCGGCGCGATCCGGGCGAATATGCCCGCCCGCGCGAGCAGCACCGAGGGCAGCAGCGTTTTCGGTGGAAGATTGTTGTGCGCTTCGCAATTGGTCAGGCTGAGGGTGCGCAGCCGCTCGGGGTGGCCGGCGGCGAACGCCTGGGCGACCGCGCCGCCGGTGTCGTTCGCGACCAGATCGATGCCGGTCAGCTCGAGTGCGTCGCAGCAGTCGGCAAGGAAAGTGGCGAGCCCGGGCAGGGAGAAATCCTGATCGGAGGCCGCGGGCGTTTGCCCGTGCAGCGGTAGATCGATTGCCACGCAGCGTGTTTCGCCGCCGAGCTGGGCGATCACATGCCGCCAGAGGTAGCTGCTGGTGCCCAGACCGTGCACGAACAGTGCCGGGCGGCCTGAACCTCCGGTGTCGACACAGCTCACGGGACCGGATCGGGTCTGTAACCGGCTGCGGTGCTGGTCGAGTTTTTCCAGCGTGCTGGGCATGGTTGTCTCACCCCTCGTCGGTGGCGGTGGGTACAGTGATCGAATAGACCGACCGACGGTCTAACTCTACAAAACCGGGCATCGACCGGTCAACCAGTGCTACGGAGACCGATGAACAAGAACGTGCAGCGGGGCCGGACCACCCGGGCGCATGTGCTCGAGGTGGCGACGCGGCTGTTCGCTGAACACGGCTACGACGGCACCACCATCGAGATGGTGCTTGCCGATTCCGGAGTCAGCAGAGGTTCGCTCTACCACCACTTTCCGGGCAAGGATGCCTTGTTCCTGGCGGTTCTGGAGGCGGTCGTCGCCGGGGCCGGAGAGCAGGTGGACGGCGTGGAGCGCGATGCCGGCGACGACCCGATCGCCGCACTGCGGGCGGGCTGCCTGGCGGCCATCCGGCTCGCCGGTGATCCGGTCGTGCAGCAGATCGTGCTGATCGATGCGCCGGCGGTGCTGGGGTGGCAGCGGTGGCGGGAGCTCGATGAGCAGAACAGCCTGGGGGAGATCAGAATTGCCCTCAACTACGCCGCCGAGGCGGGTGCCATCGACCCCCGGCACGTGGACACGTTCGCGCACATCGTGCTGGCCGCCACCAATGAGGTGGCCCTGATGGTCGCCCGGTCCGCGGATCCCGGCGCCGCACTCAGCGCGGGGGAGAGCGCGGTCGGCGAGTTCCTGGACCGGCTGCTGGGCGTCCGCGACTAGGGCTATCCGATTTCCGGCAGTGGTTTGGGCTCGCCCGGGTCCGGGATGGGGTGGGGTGGGTTCAACGGGTCCGGGGCGGGCGGGGTCGGTGGGATGGGCGCTGGATCCGGCTGGGGCACAACAGGGTCCGGGGTCGAGGGGACCGGGTCCGGCGGCGGGATCGGCGGAACCGAACCGGCGATCCCGGCCGGCTGCGGCGGTGCCGAATGCTGCGGGCTTCGGGGGAGCTCTGTATCGGTCATGAGAGTCGAGTACCCGCGGATCCCGGGCTGAACCGGTCTAGATCATCTTTCCCTCGGAATCATCTTTCCCTCGGGCGCCGGCCGCCCGCGCTCACAGCTGGGTGAACTGTGAGCTGGGGTACGGCTGCACGAACTGCTGGAGCGGGCGGGTTGCGGGTCCTTCGATCTGGGCGCCGTCCGGGGCGAATCGGGAACCGTGCAGCGGGCAGTCCCAGGAGCGCTCGGCATCGTTCCAGGCCAGGATGCCGCCCAGATGGGGGCAGATCGCCGATACCTCGGTGGTCTGCCCGTCCACCGTGCAGACCGCGGTGGGAACGAGGCCGTGGCGTTCGACTCGGCCGCAGCCTTCCGCGGGCAACGCACTCGGAGGGGAACCGGCCGCGCGACGCCAGCCGGACAGCAACCTGTGTGCGACAGACACATTGGAGGTGACAGCGGCGGGAAGTGACCGCAGCTCCGAGGGGCGCCAGCTGGCGAAGGTCCGGGCCCAGGCGGGTGGTTTGCCGGTGACGCGGCCCGCGATGGCCAGTGCCGCGGCCACCCCGTTGGTCAGTCCCCATTTGGCGTAGCCGGTGGCGACCAGAATATTGTCGCGACCCGGCAGCAGCGGTCCCACATAGGGCAGTTCGTCCACGGGCAGATAGTCCTGGGCGGACCAGGAGTGCAGCGGTTCGGCTGTGGGACACCAGGTTCGGGTCCATTCGATCAGTTCCTCGGCGCGCAGCCGCGGCGCCGGTTCCCGGCCCACCGTATGGTCGTTGCCGCCGACGAGCAGCACGTCCCCGTCCGGTGACGGCGTGTACCGCAGCGACCGGGTGGGGGAACCCGCACTGAGGAACATCTCGTGCGGAACCGGTTCGGTCACCGCGAAGGCGGTCAGATAGGAACGCTGCGCCGTGAGCCTGGTGAAGAACCCGCCGCGATCGAGTATCGGTGTGCCCGTGGCGATGACGACCGTGCGAGCGATCAGATCGCCGTGCTCGGTCTCGATGATCAGGTCGTTGTTCTTGCCCGAGCGTACATTTCGGGCGAGCGTGGATTCGAAGATGGAGGCGGCATGCCCCTCGATATCGACCGCGAGGGCCGCCAGCAGCGCCATCGGATCCAGCTGCGCCTGATCCTCGAGCCGCACCGCGCCGTAGGACGGAAACGGGGTGGCTATCTCGCCGAGCAGGTCGACCGACATTCCCACGGCCTGCGCCGCCTCGAATTCCCTGCGCACAGCGGATATTTCGGCCTTGCTCTGCGCATAGGTGAGGGCTGCTTCGTGCTGGACCGGCACCGTCCGCTCCTCGCAGTACCGCATCAGCCATTGCTGCCCAGCACGATTGGCGTCGATATAGGCGCGCAGTGTCTCGTCACCGTGCCGCCGGCGGATCCGCTGGGCGCGAGTTCCCTGCAGCAGACTGACTTTTCCGGTCGATGCGCCGGTGGTGCCCGCCCCGACCCGCCGGCCCTCCAGGACCGCGACCTGCACACCGCTCTCGGCCAGCAGCAGCGCCGTCGCCAATCCGGTGATACCGCCGCCGATTACGACGGTATCGAACCGGGAGCCGGGGGTGAGCCGCAGCCGGGCCGGGACTTGGGCGTCGTCCAGCCATAGCGAAGTCATGGTTCGGGTATAGCCCGTCACGGTGTTGTGAAACAGTGCGGCACCGCGAAACAGTCGCGGGGCCGGGCAGCGTCGCTGCCCGGCCCCGATGCGAACCGTGGTGGTGGAAATTCAGGCTCAGTAGTAGTGGCTCCGACCACCCACCGCGCGTCCCGTCGAACCCAGCACCATGAGCACGGCGCCTGCGACGAGCAGTACAACTCCGATGGTCGTCAAAAGCGGTATGCCGAGCAGAATGCCGGCAAGGAGCAGGACCAAACCGAGAATGATCATGACACTTCCTTGAGATGGACGGCGCGCCGGGCGACCCGGCGCTTGTGTTGCTATAGCCACGGCGATCGGCTCTAAACGGGGTGAAGCGATGAAAGTTGTTGCGGTATCACGGTTTCATAACGACCCGCATGGGTAGTCAAGGGTTGTGCCACTCGGACCCGACCGATGGGAGCAGCAGATGCAGTGCGATGAGATAGTGCTACCGGTATCCGGCCTGCGAGTGGAGTGGCGGCCCACCGATCAGCACTTCCGCATTCGCCCCGCGGGGGCCGCGGACTCCGGCGCGGCGGCGCCACCGTGGCGAACATGGCAGGGCCACAACGATATGGCGGTAGGCGCATCAGGGCCGATTCCACAGGAACCGCAGGCGATGTGGTGGGCGGTATGGGGCGAGTACAGCGGTAACGATGTGCAGGTCACCCTGGACGATCAGAGTCGTCCGGGCGTAGTGGTCTTCAATCGGCTGTGGATCTGCGAATGGCGCGGACCCGAGCGCGAGGCCACCGTGGTGACCGCGGGGCGGCAGGCCGAAATCCAGTTCGCCTCACCCGTTTACGCGGCGCCGCATGCGGGGCGGACCCGCCACAGCGGCGGCGCGAGCCATATCGAGACACCCGCCGGGTTCCACGAGATCCCCCGGCGGCGGTGAGCGGGCTGACGTTTGCGACGCGACTGTCGGGGTAGGCCCGCAGATATCGCGTTCGAACAGCAGAAGGAGCTCGTGGATGACCGATCAGCTCAGTGATATGCGTGTTCTTTTCATCACCTCGAATACCGGTGTGGAGCGAGACGAGTTATTGACACCGCTTGCCTGGCTGCGGGATTCCGGTGCGACGGTGACACATGCGGCGGCGAAACTCGAGGATGTGCAGACCTTCGTGCACGATGTCGACAAGGATGTCATCGTGCAGCCGGACAAGGCGCTCGATGATATCGAGGTCGACGATTACGACCTCCTCGTGATTCCCGGCGGAACGGTGAATGCGGACAAACTCCGAATGTCGGATCGGGCTGTGGAATTGGCACAGCAGTTCGCCGGCGCGGGTAAGACCATTGCGGCCATCTGCCATGGCCCCTGGCTGCTCGTGGAAGCCAATCTGCTTCCGGGCAAGACGCTGACCTCGTATCCGTCGCTGCGCACCGACATTGTCAATGCCGAGGGCGCTTGGGTCGATCGACCCGTTGTGCTCTCACCCGAAGACGGCTGGATCCTCATCACTTCGCGTAACCCGGGAGATCTGCCGGACTTCACCGACGCCATCAACCGGACCATCAATCCGAACGTCGATTGATGACGGTCCATGGTCCGTATTCGCCTGTGGCACAGCACAACAGTGGTCCCGCCCGTCGAACGGGCGGGACCATCGCGCGTCCTGTCTCAGGCCGCCGTGGCCAGCTGCGCCTGCCACATCCACCGCAGCTGCTCCAACCGTGCGGCAATGCCCACGAGTAGATCCCGCGTTCCGGGATCGTTCGTCCTCGTCGCCTGAGTCCGTCCGCGCAGTCGCGCGATCACGATGGCGAGATTGTCGACGATCGCCTCCACGACGGCATTGCCGAGTTGCCAGCCGTCGGGCAGTGCCAGCGCCCCCGAATCCTCCACGACCGTCACCACCTGCCCGTCATTGCTGAATCCCAGCGCGGCGGCGCGTCCGGTCGTGGCGTCGGTGAATCGGCGCACCACGGAGACCAATTCGTCGAGCGCGGCCTGAATGGGGCCTAGGTCGCGGTCGATGACGTTCCAGCGTGCCTGCTTTGCGATGAGTGACAGGTCGATCAGGTCGATCACGGTGGCGCGTAACGCATCTTCGGAAATCTGCTGCTGCTTCGCATCGAAGGTACTCGTTCTGGGTTCCGGCACTGCCGAATCCTTTCGTAGTGGGACGTGCAATCGAGTACCCGTGAACCGCCGGCTCAATCAGACCAAGATCGGAATACCGCCGGGCGCTGCGCCGGAATACCGGTGCGACCAGGCGGTTGGACACCTCATAATTTGCTGATGACAGATGGGGACGACCGCTCGGACGGCGTCGATATGGCGGCGGTCGAGGCGGTGATCGCGGCTGGTGATGCGCAGGGGATCGGCTGGTTCCGATTCCGGTTCGCGGATCAGAGCTGGGAATGGTCCGACGAAGTGGCGCGCCTGCACGGCTATGCGCCGGGCGAGGTCACGCCCACGACGAAACTGCTGCTGTCGCACAAACATCCGGACGATCGCGAGCGGGTGGAGCAGGTGCTCGTCACCTCACTGCACGATCACGCGCCCTTCTCGAGTCAGCACCGCATCATCGATACCGCGGGGCGGGAACATGAGGTTCTGGTGGTGTCCGATGCCGTCGCCGACGAGTCCGGCGAGGTGGTCGCCACGGCGGGCTATTACGTCGATCTGACCGAAAAACTGGCTGATCAGCGCAATGAGGTTCTCGATGAGATGCTTCCCGAGCTGCTCGAGCACCGGGCGGTGATCGAGCAGGCCAAGGGCGCGCTCATGGTGGTCTACGGCCTGACCGCCGACCAGGCGTTCCGGGTGCTGAAATGGCGTTCCCAGGAGACCAATACCAAGCTGCGGGCCCTGGCGGCTCAGCTCATGGGGGAGTTGCCGATGCTGCCTCCGGTCGGTGCGCGTACACGCACCGCGGCCGACCACATTATTTTGACGGTTCACCAGCGGATACCCGCGATGTAGCACTGTGCGCCGTCGGGCTCGCAGATACCGATGGTGCAGAAGCGGTTTCGATGCTGTCCGTATTGGCAACCCTCCGGGAAGACACGCAATCCGAGGAGGGTGAGATGCAACAGCTGACAGTGCGGCTGAAGTCCGCAGTTGCCACCGCGAAGCGACCGCTCGATTTCGAGAGCGCCACTCGCCTGCGCCGGCGCGTACGGGCCCTGGCGGTCGAATGTGATACGACCCGCTACCCCGACACCGAACGAGTGCAGCTGAACAAGCTTCGTAACCAGGCGGTTCGGACCGTCGAACTGGCAGTTCAGCGCGCCGATGAATCCTCCAGGCTGGCCGGCATTCCCCGATAGTAACGTTTCGATAACGACCCGATGGGTAACTCATGGTTATGGCAACGACACGAGGAAGTTCCACCCGTATCGTCGGAATCGACTGGGGAACCGCCCTTTTGGCGCTCGCGGCCTGTCTGTTCTTCATCGGCGGCATTGCCGTTCTGACGCAGTCCTGGACCACCTCCGCAGTGGCGGGCGGCAGTCTGCTGATCGGGCTGACAGCAATTCTCAATGTCCTGCGCGAGCGCTGAGTGTCCTTCGCGAGCACTGAGTTCGTGGATATCCTTCGACGCGGTGGTGTCGCTGCCCGCCGCTGAGCGAACTTCTGTGCAGACTGTTTGACGGTGGTGCGTCCGGGTAGACGAAACCTACGGTTCGGACTCGGGAGTCGTCATGGCGGAAGTGTCCGGCGCGGCCGGAAACAGTGTGGTTCGGACATTGATTCCGGCGCGGATCGATCGGCTGCCGTGGTCGAGGTTCCACACGCGGATGGTGCTCGCGCTCGGGGTGGCGTGGATTCTCGACGGACTCGAGATCACGGTCGCCAGTTCGGTCGCCGATACGCTGACCAAACCCGAGACGCTGCATATGTCCTCGACCGCGGTCGGCCTGGTGGCGACCGTGTATCTGGCAGGCGAGGTGGTCGGCGCGCTGCTGTTCGGCAACCTCTCCGATCGGCTCGGGCGCCGCAAACTGTTCCTGGTCACCCTGGCCATCTATCTCATCGGCAGTGGACTCACCGCGCTCACGCTGGGCAGCGGCGCCGGCTGGGTGCTGTTCCTGTATCTCACGCGCTTCATCGCCGGTATGGGCATCGGCGGTGAATACGCGGCGGTCAATTCCGCTATCGACGAACTGATTCCGGCGCGCTACCGCGGGCGCGTGGACATCGCTGTGAACGGAACCTATTGGGCCGGTGCGGTTATCGGCACGATCGGCACCTACATCCTGCTCAATCATATGAGCCTGTCGGTGGGCTGGCGGCTCGGCTTCCTGATTGGGCCGGTGCTGGGCGTGGTGATCCTGTTCGTGCGCCGTCATCTTCCGGAGAGCCCGCGCTGGCAGATCATGCACGGACATGCGGAGGACGCCGAGCAATCGATCGCCGAGATCGAGCGTGATGTAGCGGCGGCCGGGGTCACCGTGCCGCCGGTCGACGAATCCCGGGCCATGGAGATAAAGCCCGCCGAGCAGATCGGCTATGTGGCGCTGACGCGCGTGCTGTTCCGCGAGTATCCGTCGCGGGCGATTCTCGGCGCGAGCCTCATGATCAGCCAATCCTTCCTGTACAACGCGATCTTCTTCACGTACACGCTGGTGCTCGGGAAGTTCTACGATGTGCCCTCCTCGTCCACGCCCATCTATCTGATCGCCTTCGCGGTCGGAAATCTGATCGGGCCGCTCGCGATCGGGCACCTCTTCGACACCCTCGGCCGGCGCACGATGATCTCCGGCACCTACATAATTTCCGGTGTGCTGCTGGCGATATCGGCGGGGCTGTTCTATGCGGGTCTCCTCAATGCGATCACCCAGACCCTGTGCTGGTGTGTCATCTTCTTCTTCGCCTCGGCGGGCGCCAGCTCCGCCTATCTCACGGTGAGCGAGATCTTCCCGCTGGAGGTGCGGGCCAAGGCGATCGCCGTATTCTTCGCTATCGCACAGTGTTTCGGTGCGCTCGGGCCCGTCATCTACGGTGCGCTGATCGGTGACGGTTCGGCCCCGGTCCGGCTGTTCATCGGATACCTGTTCGCCGCGTTGATCATGATCGCCGGCGGTGTGATCGCCCGCGTACTCGCGGTCGATGCCGAGGGGAAGTCGCTCGAGGATGTCGCACTGCCCCTGGCGGCAACGCGGCGGGGTGCGGCCATCGAAGGATGACCGCACCCCGCCGGTGCAGTGGCCGAGCGTTTAACGCACGGCGCGTCGTCCGGTGACGAGATTGACCAGGAACAGCAAGATCACCGCGCCGCCGAGGCAGGTGAAGAAGCTGAACCACAGACCGCCGCCTTCGACGTCGACTCCGAAGAGCTTCAGCAGGAAACCGCCGATCAGGCCGCCGATCACGCCGACGACGATATTGAGCAGAATGCCCTGCTGAGCGTCGGTCTTCATGAACTTGCTGGCGATCCATCCGGCCAGCCCGCCGATAATGATCCATCCGAGAATGCCGAGACCGAGCATGTCCTTCTCCTTCTGTAGACGTCGCCGAAACAACCGGCGTCCTGTGCAGCACATACCCGGCCCCGGCAAAAGGATGCGGCCCTCGGCCGAGAATTTTTGCGCCCGCGAATCGTCCGGCTGTGACCGATTTGTCCCGTGCAGGCGGGGTATGCCGGGGGGTATCAGCTGGATATTCGTAGGAGGCACGGGCGCAGGAACTGCCGGCACCGTCAATGGCGATGGGAATCTCGATGGCGAGGGGCATGTCCGGCAGATCTGTTCACGGCGGTGCGATTCAACTGGTTTCTGCCGGGTATTCGTTGAATGTCCAAGTGACACAACAATATTCGGAGGTACATACCGTGTCCGAACACAACAGTGGTCCCCGCGAAGGTCTCGAAGGCGTTGTCGAAGGCGTCAAGGGTAAGGCCAAGGAGGCTGCCGGTGCGGTCCTCGGGAACGATGACCTGCGCGAAGAGGGGCGCGCCCAGCAGGACAAGGCCGACTCGCAGCGCGAGGCCGCGCAGAAGGAAGCCGCTGCCGAGAAGGAACGGGCGGTAGCCGCGCTCGACGAACAGCGCCAGCGTGCGCATCAGCGGGGGCAGTGACGCTCTGAGCAAGTCGCCCCGGTCATCTCCTGTCCGATCACGGACGGGGGGTGGCCGGGGTATTTGCTGTGGTCCGGCGACTGGTTCGGTAGCGGCCCGGGGTGGTGCCGATGACATTGGTGAACGCCGCGATGAAGCTGCTGGGGTTGGCCCAGCCGCAGGCGTAGGCGGTTCGGGTGGTGTCATGACCGCCGGCGAGCAGGACGAGCGCGTGATAGACGCGTAACTGCGTGCGCCACTCGTAGAAGGTCATGCCGAGCTCGGTGCGGAACAGCCGGCTGAGGGTGCGGGTGCTGGCTCCGATCGTCTTGCCGAATTCGGCCAATGTGGCGTTGTCCGAGGGGTTTTCGTGCAGCATCCGGGCGATGGCCTGTAGTCGGTCGTCCTGTGGCTCCGGCAGGTGCAGGGGCTGTTCGTGTGCTTCGCGGAGTTCGTCGACGAGGACTCGGAGCAGCCGAGCGTGCGCGGCCCGGCTGTAACCGGGCGCGGCGGGGTCGTAATTGCGGGGGCCGGTCAGGGCGAGCAGCACCTCACGGGCGAGGTCCGAGGTCAGGAACACGGCGGGATGGTCCGGGATGAGCCGGGCGAGGGAGGGCGCGAGAAAGACGATCCGCATATCGGTATCGCCGTGGGCGCGGTGGTAGTGCGTGAATCCGGCAGGGGTCCAGGCGACCCGGTTGGCGGGAACAACCGATGTACCGCGCTCGGTGTGCACCGCCAGGACACCGCTGGCCGCGTACACCAGGTGTCCCCGTGAATGCGACTGCAGCTCACTGGTTTCCTCGGACGGGTACAGGTGGCGGCCACCGGAGGGCCAGATATGTGAGGTCACACCGGCGCTGGAGCGAGGTTGGCGGGGAACGGGCATCAATTGGCATTCTATCGGTAGTACGCCACCCCTCTGATCTGGTGATATTGCCTGTGTGCGGCGGTGCGCCCCGCCACCGCAGCTCTAGAGAGGGAGAAACTCATGACGACGTTCGTTCTTGTGCCCGGTGCGTGGAAGGGTTCCTGGGCGTATGAGGCGGTAATTCCGTTGCTGGAGCGTGCCGGTCACACTGTGCATGCCCTGACCCTGACCGGTCTGCGGCCGGACGACGATGACGCGACGATCGCAACCGCCAATCTCGACACGCACGCCGACGATGTGGTGCGGCTCCTCGACCGCCACCACATCACCGATGCGACGCTGGTCGGCCACAGCTATGCGGGGATGGTGGTGGCCGCGGCCGCCGATCGCGCGGACGGCCGGATCTCACGACTGGTGCATCTGGACGCCTACGTACCGAGCGACGGCGACTCGTGCTGGTCCTCGACCAACGACCACTTCCGCGATGTCTTCGCCACCGGTGCTGTGGACACCGGCTACACCGTCCGGCCGCCGGCCGGTGGCGATCCCCGACGCCGTCCCCATCCGCTCGCCGCGTTCCTGCAAAAGATCAGGCTCACAGGCGGTTTCGCCGAGGTTCCCCGTCGGGAATTCGTCTACTGCTCGGGGTGGGAAGACCGGACCCCGTTCGCCGAACTGCGGACCCGGCTGCAAGCTGATCCCGAATGGCAGGTCCACGACCTGCCCACCGCGCACGACGCAATGCACGAGGCCCCGGAGGCGGTCGCGGCCATACTGCTCGCCGATTGACCTGTGGCCGACCTGCCGGGGCCTGAAGATCACTCGCGGCTGTCGAGCGTTTCCTTGACCTTCGCGATCGCGAAACCCCAGGCCTGATCCACCGTGGGCTTCGGGGGTATGGAGATTTCGTCGGGATTGGTCAGCACATCGAGCAGAATCGGCCGCCGCAGCGAAAGTGCTTCGGCGAGAACGCCGTTCAGCGCTTCGGGATCGGTCACCCGGCGCGATTCGAGCCCCATCGCCGCCGCTACGGCCGCCAGATCCGGATTGTCCAGCACCGTACCGAATTCCGGCAGCCCGCCCTGTTCCTGCTCGAGCTTCACCATCCCGAGCCGGCCATTGTCGAACACCACGAACGTGACCGGCAGGTCATAGCTGACCGCGGTGCGCAGATCGCCCAGCAGCATCATCAGACCGCCGTCACCGCAGCAGGCGATCACCTGCCGATTGCGGTCCAGGGCCTGTGCGCCGAGCGCCTGCGGCAGGGCATTGGCCATGGACCCGAAGTTATAGGAACCCAGCAGTCGCCGGTCCCCGCGCAGCGTGAGGAATCTGGAGATCCAGACGGTGGACATGCCCGTATCCGTGGTGAAGATGGCATCGTCGGCGGCGTGCGTGTCCAGCGCCGCGGCCACGGCCTCCGGCCGGATCAACTCGTCCGGGTTGTCGAGGTGACGGCGCAGGCGGCCCAGCAGTTTTCGATCATGACCGGCGTCCGCCAAGCGGTGCTGGCGTTCCACCCAAGTCTGATAGTGATGCTGCGCGGTCTTGAGATGTCCGTCGGAGGGGGTGTTCTCGAGCAGGGGCAGCAGTACGCCCAGCGCTGGTTGGCAGTGCCCGACCAGCGACACATCGACGGCAGTGCGGCGGCCGATGTGCTCGAGGCGCCTATCGAGCTGAATGACCGTCTTCCCGGTCGGGTACCAGTCGGTATAGGGAAAGTCGGTGCCCACCATGAACAGCACATCGCACTCGGCCAGCGCGGCATGGGCAGCCGGGTTGCCGATCAGCCCGGTCTGGCCGACGGCGAACGGATTATCTTGTTCGAGAGCCTCTTTGGCCTTGAGCGTGAGCACCATCGGCGCACTCAGGCGTTCGGCGATCTGCAGGATCTCCGCCCGCGCCTCCCGGGCGCCCACCCCGACCAGCAGTGTCACCTTCTCGGCGCCGTTCAATACGTCGGCGGCCTCGGCGAGCTCGGCGCCACCGGGCACGACGGTACGACTACGCGAGACGAATCGGGGTGTGGGCGAACCACTCTCGACCTTCGCGCCCGCGATATCGCCGGGAACGGTCAGGACCGCCACGCCCGGACGCGACATCGCGGCATTCACGGCCTGTTCGAACATGCGCGGCAGCTGGGCCACGCTGGTCACCGTGGCGGTGAACTCGGCGACGTCGCGGAAGACCGCGTCATTGTCGACTTCCTGGAAGTACTCGCTGCCGATATCGGCGGTCGGCACCTGACCGCAGATCGCCAGCACCGGAGCATGCGACTTCTTGGCGTCGTAGAGACCGCCGAGCAGATGGATCGAACCGGGGCCGACGGTGCCCATGCAGACACCGAGGGTCCCGCTCAATTGCGCTTGTGCCCCAGCGGCATACGCGGCCACCTCTTCGTGCCGGACGCCGATCCACTCGATCCGATCCTCCCGGCGGATGGCGTCGGTAATGGGATTGAGGGCATCGCCCACGACTCCCCAGATCTGGGTCACGCCTTCGTCGGCGAGGGCGGTGACGATCATTTCGGCAACCGTGGTCATCTGCTCACTCCTGAATGCTCATGCGATCCGGGCGATTTCGACTGGGCCGAGGGCTTGTTCGCGCAACGTGGACAGGGTCTTGGTCAATATGCGGGAAACCTGCATCTGCGAGACGCCCAGTCGCTCGGCGATCTGCGCCTGGGTGCGATTGTCGAAGAAGCGCCAGATCAGAATCTGGCGTTCGCGTGCGGGCAGCGCCGCCAGCAGCGGGCGCACCGCCATCGCATCCTCGAGCAGTCGATAGCTGGGCTCCTCGGCGCCGAGCGTGTCCGCGATCGCGGCCGGGCCCGAATCATCGTCACCGCGGGGCGTATCCAGCGAGCTGGCCTGATAGGCATTGCGGGCGACCATGGCCTGGGTGACCTCACCCAGCTCGACGTCGAGTTCGGCGGCGATCTCGCGGGCGGTGGGCATCCGGCCCAGACGATGCGACAGAGTCTCGGTCACCGGGCCCAGCTGCTGCTGCAGCTCCTTGGCCCGGCGCGGCACCCGCACGGCCCAGGTGTGATCGCGGAAATGCCGGCGCACCTCACCCATGATCGTGGGGATCGCGAACGACAGGAAGGTACTGCCGTACGAGACATCGAAGCGATCCACGGCCTGCACCAACCCCAGCCGGGCGATCTGGTGCAGATCGTCGAACTGTTCGCCGCGTCCGGTGAAGCGCCGGGCGATGTGCTCGGCCAGCGGCAGACACGCCTCGATGATCTGCTCCCGCATGGTCGCATGCTGGGGATCACCGGCTGTCAGCGCGGCCAGTTTCTCGAACCAGGGCTCGATATTGTCGTAGCTGTCGCCGGTGCCACGCGACTGCCGGGGTGCTTCGGTTGGAAGTATCGCCTCGGACATGACGGTTCCTCACTGCAGATCGAATCCGACTCTTCGTGAGCTACCCGGGCATCAGTTATTCAAACAGCTCCATTATGACGCTGTCGTCACAGTGCCCCCGTGCGACTCGGTCACAGTCACCCGACTGTGACGCGCGCGCCGGACGGTTCACACCGACCGGGTAGTCTGCCCGCACCGGGCGATCGGGCAGCAGGCGGGAACGGAGAGTGCCATGGGTACGACGGTAGGACTACGGGTACCCGCGGTGCCGGAGCAGCTGACCCTATTGCGTGCCCTCAGCGAAACCGTCACCATGCTGGCCGATTTCGACCTCGGCGAGGTCAACGACATCCGGCTCGCCCTCGATGAGGTCGCCACGGTGCTGATCCGCGACGCCGCGCCGGGTTCGACGCTCGAATGCGATCTGACCTATGACGAGGACGAGCTGACCGTCCGGGTCTCGACGATCACCTCCTCGGAGGCCGCCCTGGAGGATCACGGTCTGAGCTGGCATATCGTGCGCGCTCTGACCGATTCACTCGATGCCACCCAGGGCGCCTACGCCCGCCCGGCGGCCGGGTATCCGACCGTCGTCCAGTTCCGCCGGCATCGTGACGCGCAACAGCGCAGCCGGGGCTGACGAGCGACGATCACTCGGCGCCGGCCAGCGCTTCCTCGACCGTGCCGTAGATATCGAGCAATTCATCGAGCCCGGTCAATTCGACCGGACGACGCACCGGCGCCGTGGCGACCACCCGCAGTTCGCGCCCGGCGCTCGCCTCCAGCGCCTCCACCAGCACACTCAACCCGGCCGAGCCGAAGAATCCCACCTCGGACAGGTCGATGACGAGCACCGGCGCACCGGTGCTCAACGCTTCGGCCACCGCCGAGGACAGCTTCGGCGCCGAGACCATATCGACCTCGCCGACCGCGGACAGCACCACCGCGGCGTCGGCCGATCGCGTCCGAAGGACCAGCTCTCTCACTTCATTGCTCACTTCTTCGCTACCTCCGGACAGGGCACCCGCACGAGCCGACCGCTCCTGCTTGGCAAGTCACCCTACTGGTGAGACTTCGGTGCTGCTGTCCCAACCCTTTTCGTTGACCGGAACAGTGTGAGGTTAGAGCAGCACGACGGCCGGACGAGCACGTGACTAGACGAGCGGCAGGCGGATGTACAGGGTGGTCCCCTGTGCGCCGGTGTGCATGCGCACCAGGTCGGCGAGCTGGTTGACGATCAGCAGACCGCGGCCGCCGGAAACCCGCGCGGGTGCGGGCAGCCGCCCGGCGAGCGGGTTGGTGATATGCCCCGAGTCGGAAATCTGGCAGCACAGCTGCCCCTGCGACACCCACAGCGCGAGGGTGCCGCTCCCGCCGCCGTGCACCACCGAGTTCGTGGTGGTCTCGGCAACGACCAGTTCCAGATCCACGATTCGTTCCGCGGCCATCCCCGCGTTCCGGGCGTAGTCCACCGCCCGATGCCGAATGTCCGACAGCGCCGCACCGTCGAACGCGAGCAGCATGGCCGCGGCGGGCGGTTCGGCCAGCGGCCGGTTGTACATCGCCACGATCTGATCCGGATCGTATGCGCTACTGGCGCTTTCGCCACTGCTGTCGATCAGCGTCGGGTGCGTGGCACGGGCGTCGGCCAGGACTTCGGGCGGGAGCGCCGCGGTGTTGTACGGGCACAGAATAGTGACCTCGCGCCCGGCGAACGCCGCATTGATGAGCGCTTCGTGCTGAACACAGGCCGGGTACTCCGTCGCTGAGCGATCGGCCCAGATCGGTTCGCCGATGATGCGGACCCGTCCCGCCGGGTGCGCGTCCGCGAACGCCCGCAGCACACCGGGAATGATCCGGCCGGGATTGCGCCCCTCGATGGTCATATCCAGCAACCGCACCGAATCGGCATCCGAACCCAGTTCGGCCCGCAGCAGCGCCAGATTGCCGGTCGGCACGGACACCGCGACGGGTTCGCCGTGGGCCAGCCCTTCCCGAATGAAACCGAGTGTGCCGGAAAGATACTCGTCGCTGTCGCGGTAGAAGAGCGCGGGATGGACGAAGAGATCGGTGGTGTGGGCCGCGCTCATGAGCGAGCCACTTCGATAGCCGCCTCGGCAGGCCAGAACTGCCCCAGCAGGAGCAGCATGGACATCGGCGGGCGGTGCAGGACCAGTCGCCGGTCCGAGGTGGCGCCCTGTGATGCCTCGACCAGGATCAGCGTGCCGTGGGTATCGATGAACCGCAGCTCCGACAGATCCAGGTGGACGTCGTCGGCGGTGGGCAGTGTGCCCAGCGCTGCCTGCCAGTCGCCATGGTTGGTGAAATCGACTTCACCGACACAGCGCAGGCCGGGCGGGCGGCCGGTCGAATACACGCGCAAAAAGCCTGGGCCAGGGGATAATCGAGCGGAATTCCCGGGAACCTGCCCGGGTTGTGTGATCACCGTCTGTCACTCTTTCTGCCGGACTCCGGCATAGGAAGCTGTTGCACATGCTACGCGCGGCCGCAGTGGTGGACCCGTACGCGCTGTACGGATGGGCGAATACCCAGCGCGTGGCGATTTACCCACCGCTGTTTGCGGCGCGAATGCCGGGGTATCCGCGCTGAGCCGGAACTCGGCAGGTCAGCAGACCGGCCGCCGAACCGGAGAAAGTGGGGAGAGTCATTTCCGAGCACATTCGAGGCGACCATCCCGAGGCCGCGGAACCACCACCGGACTCGGAGGTCCGATCCGCCGAGCACGGCCACAGTGATGCTGTCGCACAACCGCATACCGGAGCCGAAGGCGGCGCCATCATCGATGCCGAAGCCCGGGCCGCCGAGGCGAGCAGTTCCGAGTATCCGTTCGGCAGGCCCGGGCGGCGCTTCGACCGGCGTTCGCCCTTCATGGTCGGCTTGGCGGGCGCCGCCGGCGTCGCGGTCACCTACGCGGGGATCCAGATACTGCTGGCCGTGGGGCAGGTCCTGATATTGATCGTGGTCGCCCTCTTCCTGGCGATCGGTATGGAACCGGCGGTGTCCTGGCTGGTGCGGCCGTGGTTTCCGCGCTGGGCCGCCGTCACCACCGTCTTCCTGATCGGCATCGGCCTGTTCGCGGGCTTTCTCGCCGCGGCGATTCCGCCGCTGGTGACGCAGGGCGGGGCGCTCATTCACAATGCGCCCGATTATGTCAGCCACCTCTCGCAGCGCTATCCGTTCATCCATGACCTCAATGACCGCTACCACCTACAGGATCGCCTGCAGCAGACGCTCGGCACGGATCCCTCGCATGTGCTCGGCGGGGTGCTGGACGCCGGGCGGGAGGCGTTCAGCATTCTCAGTTCCACACTGATCGTGGCGGTTCTCACCGCGTATTTCATGGCCAATTTCACCCAGATCCGGTCGTCGATCTACCGGTTGTTCCCGAACGACCGCAGACCCCGCGCGATTCTCATCGGCGATGAGATCTTCACCAAGGTCGGCGGTTACATCCTGGGCAATCTGCTGATCTCCGTCATCACCGCGGTGCTGACCTTCATCTGGCTGCTCATCTTCGACGTTCCGTATCCGCTGCTGCTGGCGGTGCTGGTCGCCCTGCTCGATCTGATTCCCATTGTGGGATCCACCATTGCCGGCGTTGTCGCAGCCCTTGTCGCACTGACGGTTTCGGTGCCCATCACCATCGCCACGATCGTCTTCTTCATCGTGCTGCGGCTGCTCGAGGACTATCTGCTCGTGCCGCGGATCATCGGCCGCACGGTGCAGGTTCCGGCGTTGGTCACCGTCGTCTCGGTACTGCTCGGCGGTGCGCTGCTCGGCATTATCGGTGCGCTGCTGGCCATTCCGGTCGCGGCGGCGGGCCTGTTGATCGTGCGCGAAACGCTGCTGCCCTCACTGGACAAGCGCTGACAGGTGCTGAACTACCCGGGGTGCGCAGCGTTTGCGGTCACTCGGGCGGGGTAGTCGGACCTCGTCTGGAGGTCGTGAAATGTCCGAAGTCTTATCGGCCACCGAGACTCCGCCGGTAATGCCGACGGATCTGGGTGGGCAGTCGTGGCGGTGGGTGCTGATGCGCCTGGGGCGACGGCTCTGGGACGACGAACTCACGGATTGGGCTGCCGCGCTTACCTATTACAGTGTGTTGTCGATCTTTCCGGGTCTGCTCGTCATCACCTCGGTGCTCGGATTGCTCGGCCCCGGGGCTACCGCATCGTTGATCGACACCCTCCGCGATATCGGCCCGGGCAGCGGAACAGCGATGCTGGTGGATGGGATCAAGGAACTCGACGGTGCGCGATCGGCGGCGGGTCCGCTGGCCATCGTGGGTCTGGTCACGGCCTTCTGGACGGCTTCCACCTATATCGGCGCCTTCATCCGTGCGGTCAATTCGATATACGGGACTGCGGAGGGCCGCCCGATATGGAAGACTCTCCCGCTCCGGCTGGGATTGACCACGGCGATGATGGTGCTGGTGTCGTTGTGCGGCATCGGGGTGGTGGCCAGTGGCACCGTGGCCGACCGGATCGGGCACTGGCTCGGGGTCGGATCGGCGGGTGTGACGGTCTGGAATATCGCGAAATGGCCGGTGCTGGCGGTGCTGGTCAGTGTGGTGCTGGCGATGCTCTACTGGCTGGCGCCCAATGCCCGCCAGCTGGGCTGGCGGTGGCTGACGCCCGGCAGCGTGCTCGCGGTGCTGCTCTGGATCGCCGCGTCGGCCGGATTCGCCTGCTACGTCACGAATTTCGGCAACTACAACAAGGTCTACGGGTCGCTCGCCGGTGCGATGGTGTTCTTGATCTGGTTGTGGCTCACCAATGTTGCGGTACTGCTCGGCGCGCAGTTCGATGCGGAACTGGCCCGTGTCCGGCATATGGAACAGGGCGGTTCGCCCGATGAGGAACCGATTCTGCCACCGCGCGACCCACCGGAATGAGGGGCCGGTTTCGCCTTCGTCCGTATGAGGTAATCCGCGTGTTGACAGCTTCAGGCGCAGGTGCCCGCCCGAGAACGCTAAACATGCGAGAACGGAGGACGGCATGAATGATGGCGTCGCACAGGACCATTCGATTCCGACGACGGTGGGGCTGCAGGTGCCGGCGGCGCCGCAGCAGCTGACCCTGCTGCGCGCACTCGCCGAAACGGTGACCCTGCTGGCCGACTTCGATATCGGTGAGGTGAACGATATTCGGCTCGTCCTGGACGAGGTGGCAATGCTCCTGGTCCGTGATGCCGTGCCCGGCACGGCACTGGACTGCGATCTGACCTACGACTCCGACGGCGTCACCGTCCGGGTCTCCGCGGTCGCATCCTCGGCGACAGCCTTGGACGACCACAGCCTGAGCTGGCATATCGTGCGCTCACTGACCGATTCGGTCCGCACCGTCAAGGGTCTGGCCGCGGTCCCGGCCGCCGGTTATCCGACGGTCGTCGAATTCCGCTGGGTACGCAAATCTCGCGGTTGACTGCGTTTCGTTTGGGCGAAGCGTTTGTTTCGGCGCAGGGGCGGTAGTTTCAATCGGGTGACTGGATGGTTGAGCCGCAAGTTCTATCGGGTCGGCACCTTCGACAGGGCCATCAGTGGTGCGGTGGCGCGGATTCCGGCATCACCCGTCGACACCGGGATGCTCCGGCTGACCCGCAGTGCCGATCACGGGCTGCTGTGGGCGGGTGTCGCGGTGGTGCTGGCCGCCCAGCCGGGCGCCACGCGGCGGGCCGCCCTTCGTGGTGTGGTTTCGGTCGGCGGTGCGAGTCTGACCGCCAATCTGGTGCTGAAGACCCTGTTCGCACGCCGGCGTCCGGCAGCGGATCTGCTGCCGCCGTTCCGGCGCCTGATCAATGCTCCGACGTCCTCATCCTTTCCCTCCGGCCACAGCGCCACGGCGGTGGCCTTCGCGACGGCTGTGGCCATGGAGAGTCCGCGCGCCGCGCTGGTCGTCGCCCCACTGGCCGCGACCGTCGCCTACTCGCGCGTGCACACCGGGGTGCACTGGGCATCGGATGTGGTGGCAGGCGCCGCGGTGGGTTCCGCGGTGGCCTGGGCGACTCGCCGGTGGTGGCCGGTGCGCGGCATCGAGGAAGCCGCCGCGCGCGAGGTGCGCGATGCCCCCGCACTGAACGACGGTGCGGGACTGGTGATTCTGGTGAATCCGGGTTCCGGGGATGCCAACTACGACCCCACCGGCGAGGTCGTATCCGCGTTACCCGCCGCCATGGTGCTGCGCGCCGACCCGGGCCGTGATGCGGCCGAGCAATTGGAGACGGCGCTCGAGGTGGGCGCCGAAAACCAGCGCGCGGTGGGCGCGGAAGGGTCGTTCCGCTCCGGCGCCGAGCCGGTGCTGGCGGTGGGCGCCGTGGGTGGGGACGGAACGATCACCGCGGCCGCCGATATCGCGCTGCGGCACGGACTTCCGCTGGTTGTCGTTCCCGGCGGCACCCTGAACCACTTCGCTCGTGATCTCGGAGTGAGCGACCTGGGTGCGGCGGTCGAGGCGGTGAATTCGGGTGCGGCGGTCGAGGTTTCCATCGGCAGCCTCGAGATGCGGTCCGAGAGCGGTTCGCACACCACCTCGTTCATCAATACCGCCAGCATCGGCGGCTATCCGGATCTGGTCCGGCTGCGGGAGAAGTGGCAGGGGCGATGGGGCAAATGGCCGGCCTTCGCGGCCGCGCTCACCGTCATGCTGCGCCGCGCTCAGCCGATCCGGGTGCGACTGGACGATCGCTGGCACGAGGTGTGGTTCCTGTTCGTCGGCAACGGCCCGTATCTCCCGCACGGTGCGGTCCCCGCATTCCGATCCCATATGGACACGGGGCTTTTGGATGTGCGCTGGCTTCGCGCCGATCTCCGCTTCTCCCGCACCCGTGCGGTCGTGGCGCTTTCGCTTGCCGCCATCGCGCACAGCCGGGTCTACGGCGAACGACAGGTTCCCGAGCTGACCGTCCATCTGAGTGATCCGGTGGCTGTGGCGGCCGACGGTGAAGTCCTCGGTGAGGCAACAGAATTGCGCTTCTCGGTGGCGGGCCGGGTGGTGGCGTACCGCGGCTCCCGCGGGTCAGTCCTCTAGCGCGCCTTCGCGTAACTGAGCCAGCGTCTTGGACAGGATGCGGGAGATCTGCATCTGGGAGACGCCGAGTTGATCCGCGATCTGCTTCTGAGTCTGGCATTCGAAGAACCGCATGATGAGCACCTGCCGTTCGCGTTCGGGCAGTTGGTCGAGCTGCGGACGGAGGGTCATCGATTGCTCGATCAGTTCGTAATCGGGCTCGGACGCGCCCAGTGTCTCGCGCAGCGGGAGCGGTGAGCTTTCGCCGTCGTCGCCGGCGACCGCGTCGAGTGAGGACGCCTGATACGCATTGGCCGCGATCAGGGCCTGGGTGATCTCCAGCAGGTCGACGCCGAGCTCGTCCGCGATTTCCCGGGCCTTGGGCAGCCGGCCCAGGCGCTGGGCGAGGATTTCGATGGTGCCGCCGATCCGCAGCTGGATTTCCTTGGTGCGCCGTGGAACTCGCACCGCCCAGGTGTAGTCGCGGAAGTGCCGGCGCACCTCGCCCATAATGGTCGGGATGGCGAAGGACAGGAACGGCGCACCGTAGGAGACGTCGAACCGGTCGATGGCGTGCAGCAGTCCGATACGTGCGGTCTGCTGCAGGTCCTCGAAAGATTCGCCGCGCCCGGAGAATCGGCGGGCGATATGATCGGCGAGCGGTAGGCAGCGCTCGATCACCTTGTTGCGCAATATATCTCGCTGCGGGTCCAGAGTTTCGATCGCGCGCGCCAGCTCTTGCAGAGCCGGCTCGATATTGTCATAACCATTGTCATCCATGAAGGCCGTCCTGGCTGCGGTGAAAGGTCACCTCGATCGGGAAGCCGGGTGCGCCGGTATCGAAGGGCTGGGTGATGGTCCGGATCGAATCGGTCAGCGCGTGCAGCATGTTCCAGCCGAATTCGCGCTCGTCGAAGGGGGTCGCGGTGTGCGAGACCGAGGCCACGCGCACGGTCATGGCGCGTTCGTCATAGGTGAACTCGCACTCGATCTCGGCCCGCGGCACCGCCGACAGCATCAGCGTGGTGGCGACCTCGTCGAGCGCGACCCGGATATCGGTGGCCGCGTCGATGGTGAAATCCGCGATGAGGCAGACGGTTTCGGCTAGCGCCCGCAGCATGGTCAGCTGTGTCAGTCCGGCCGGCACCCGAATTCCGATCGAGGTGGCCGGGGACGTGAATTCCGGCAGCACGGGAGTGCTGTGCTGCGTATCGGAATGGACAAGCCGCAGCGCGGCCTTGGCCGAACGGGCCGACGTCTTCCCATTTCCTGTGTGCTGTGCTGGTGGTAGCTCGGTCACAATGAATCGCCCCTGGATGCTGGTAGGCAGTCGATCTCTTTCGATCTCTTATTCCTCCTGCTGGTGGACGTACCCGATGCGGTCGAGGGGAAACGCCGCCCGGCTCAGCGACAGCACCCGATCGACCTCGTGCCTGCCTCCCACCACCTGGAAGTCGATGCCGGCGTGTGCGGCGTCCTCCTGCGCGCACAGCAGTGCGAATGCGCTCCGGACGCTGAGGAATCGGGTGTCGCGAAGATCCACGACCACGACCGGTGGTCGCCTGCTCAGCGCATCGTCGAGCAATTGCTGGAATTCGGGGAGGACGAGTGCGTCCTGGTCGCGATGACCGGACAGCACAACAACTGACGACATGACAAAACCTCCCGAAGGGCATGTTTCGGCTGTCGTCTCAACCAGCTCGCAGATTACCCCTCTGCGGGCCGTTGCGGGACGAGGTACCCGGGCGGCGGCGATATATGCGTGTTTGAACCCTGTGATTGCGGCTATTGCGGTGACTGCAGCGCCTCGTTCGGAAGCCCTGATCCCCGGTCGTCGCGATACACCAGAGCGGAAGGAAATATCCGTAATGTTGATGAGAAGACTTGCCCGGCCCTTGCTGGCGACCGCATTCATAGTCGAGGGGGTGGATGCCCTCACACATCCGCAGGCCCGCGGTAAGGCCGCCGCCGCCCGCGTCCAGCAGGTACAGCGTGTGCTGCCCGACCAGTACGCGTCGAAGCTGTCGAATCCCGAGCGTCTGGTGCAGGTCAATGCCGCGATTCAGGTCGGCAGCGCGCTGATGCTCGCCACCGGGCGGTTACCCCGGCTCGCCGCGGCTCTGCTCGCGGCCACGGTCATTCCGGCCACCGTCACCGAGCAGGACTTCTGGGTCGAGGACGATCCGGATCGGCGTGCGGCCAAACGCACGGCGTTCCTCAAGGATGTGAGCCTGCTCGGCGGTCTGATGATCGCCGCGGGCGATACCGGTGGGCGTTCCCGGCGCCCGCTGCACAACCTTGCGGAAGGCATCGCGGCGCAGGGCACGGGGTTGGTGGCAGCCGCCCAGCTGCATGGCGCGCAGCTGACGGAATTCGCCAAGGATCACGGCGCGGACGTCGCCGATGTGGTCAAGGAGCGCGGCGCCGAACTGGGTGACGTGGTCAAGGTACGCGGCGCCGAGCTCGGCGAGGTTGTCCGGGACCGCGGCGCGGACCTGGGTGAGGTGCTCAAGGAGCGCGGGGGAGAGCTGAGCGAGGTCGCCAAGAAGCGGGGCGCCGAATTGGCCGAGGTCGTCCGTGACCATGGCTCGCAACTGGTTTCGTCCACACAGGATCGAGGTGCGCAGCTCGCCACCGCGATTCGCGATCGAGCCGCAGAGCATCGGGACTGAGCCGATGAGTGTTCCCGCCGAGGTGCAGGACACCCGAACACAGACCGCGGAGTCCCTGCTGGACCGGCTCAACTGGCAGGGTCTGGCACTGCTGCTGCTGGGCATCATCGCGCTCGGCCCCACCCTCACCGCCTTCGGTAACGGCCTCGGCGGCTGGGAGACCTTCGGAATCGTCACCAGTGCAACAGGTCTCGTCGGCGGAGTGCTCGGCGTTGCGGTGGAGATCCGCCGGGAGCGTATTCGGCGGCGCTAGGCGGGGTGCCCCGGCGGTAGATCCGCGACGGCCCGGTACCGCAGTGGCCGGACCGGCTTCGCCGGGGCCGCAGCACCTTCCGGCGCCAGGATCATGGCGATGTGGTCACCCACATCGTGCCGCTCCACGATGCGGCCGCAGAACCAGCCGGCGGCCGCATCGAGAATGGGCAGATTCGCCGGGCCCGGATGCCATTCGCAATGCGTGAATTTGTCTATCTCGTCGCCGGTCTCCGAGCCGAACAGGGTCGCGAGCGGCAGTTGCCGCTCATCGAGCAGATGAACCGCGAGATGTCCGGCGCGCATGGCGATTCGGTAGGTGTGATTCTGCTTGGAGATGCCGACCAGGAACCGGCGCGGCTCGATGCTGACCTGTGCGGCGAAGCCCACCAGGCATCCTGTTCGCTGCGCACCCACCCGGGTTGTCACCACGACGAGCGAATTATCCAATGCCGTCACGAATGCGTCGAACGCGGCAGACTGCTGGGCGGTCATCGATTCCTCCTCGCTGAAGAGAATATGGCCGCGGAAGAGAATATGGCCATTGCGATTGAGATCGTGTCGCCCGGGTATCACGGCCTTTGTCCATAGCGACAAACCAAGTTGGAGGAGAACTCGTGTCCGAGCACAAGAGCGGTCCCAGCGAAGGCATCGAAGGCGTCGTCGAAGGCGTCAAGGGCAAACTGAAGGAAGCCGCCGGCGCTATTTTCGGAAACGACGATCTGCGGGGTGAGGGCAGGGCCCAGCAGGACAAGGCCGAAGCGCAGCGTGGGGTGGCGCAGAACGAAGCCGCCGCCGAGAAGGATCGTGCCGCGGCTGCTCTCGAGGAGCAGCGTCAGCGCGCGTTCCAGCAGGGGCAGTAACTCCCCGCTGCCACAGCGGAATCAGAGGATCGGCGCGCCGGGCGTAGTGCCCGGCGCCACAATTCCAGCGCCTCGCCGAGCAGCCCGGCCGCATACTCCGCCCGCCCGGCCGCCAACTCCCGCCGCCCCCGCTTGAC
>NZ_JBEXOK010000001.1:0-946736 GCF_040611495.1 Nocardia sp. NPDC006630 | reverse complement strand
GCCTCGCACCCTATTTCTTCATCGCGCGGGCTCTCACGGTGGCGGTTATCGGCGTGTCGCCACCGTGAGAGCCCTCTCGATGAAATGCCTACGGTGGGGGGATGGCGCGGAGGGTGGTGAGCATGGTGTGGAAGGCGGGGTCGTCGGCGGGGGTTGGGGGGACGTCGAGGGAGATGCCGTGGCAGGTGTGGGCGTACCAGGAGTTCAGGAGTGGGGGGAGGTCTGGGTAGGGGGCTTGGGGGACTAGGGTTTTCAGGATTTTGTCGGTGAGGATTTGGGGGAGGGCGCTCCAGTTGCCGGATTGGGCGGATTGGGTTAGGCGGTCGGCTATGTCGGGGAGGTCTAGGCGGTCGAGGGTGCCTCGGTAGGCGGGGGTGGAGTAGAGGAAGGCCAGTTCGGGGCGGAGGGTCTCGCGGGCGGCGGTGACAGCGGCTTCGTCTCGGCCGGTGATTGCCTTGGGGACCACGATGATTCGGGGGCCGCCGTCGGTGCGGGCGGACTGTTCGGCTCCGGTGCGGAGCGCGGGGAGGACGTGGTCTTTCAGGGAGACGGGGTGGGAGCCGGTGGGGTGGGCTACGAAGCCGTCGGCGGTGGCGCCTGCCAGTTCGCACATGCGGCGGTTGACGCCGCCCATCCAGAGGGTGGGGGCGGGGACGTCGAGGGGGCCGGGGTTGAAGTAGGGCTGCAGGCGGGTGAAGTCGTAGTGGGAGCCGTGGTGGTCCAGGCGGGTGCCGTCCTGGAAGGCGGCGAAGATGGCGCGCAGGCTCGCCGCGTAATCGGCCAGCTGCGCAACGGGATTCGTCCACCCGGTGGAGTATCTGCCGACTATGTTGCCGCGGACCTGGGAGGCGATGCCGAGTTGGAAGCGGCCGCCGGAGAAGCGGGCCAGGTCCCAGGCGGCGCAGGCGGTCAGCATCGGGCTGCGCGGGAAGGCCACGATCATGCTGGTTCGGATGGTCAGCGTGGTGGTGTGTTCGGCGGCGAGGGTGCACACGCTGAACGGGTCGCGCACGGTTTCGGAGATGTGCACGGTGTCGAAGCCGAGGTCCTCGATCCGCCGGACCCGCGCCGCCACCTCCGAGAGCGGAGTGTCGGCGGGCAGCGAGGTCACGAGTTCCATGCGGGCATCCTCGTGGACGGTGCGGTGCGGTGCACCGGCGGAGGTTGGTTCAGGCGGCGGCCTTCGCGGATTCCAAGCTCAGGACGCCGTCGACCATGCGGTAGACGGTATCCATCTGATGCATATGGGACAGGTCGTGGGTGACCAGCAGGGTCGCCGCATTGTGCTCGCGCGCGATCTTGACGATCAGGTCGATGATGGCCGCGCCGCGCTCCTGATCCAGCGAACTGGTGGGCTCATCGATGACGAGCAGCGACGGATTGTTCATCAGGGCGCGAGCGATATTCACCCGCTGGCGCTGACCGCCCGACAGCTGGGCGGGGCGCTTGTTCCGGTGGTCGCCCAGTCCGACCGCGGCGAGGAGTTCGCTTGCGTGCGAACGGGCTTCGCGCCGCCGGGCGGGCGAGACGAAGAAGGTCTGACCCAGATGGACCATGGCCTCCAACTGCTCCAGCGCGGTCAGCGCGGGAATCAGATTGGACTGCTGGAAGACGATGCCGATGGAATCGCGGCGCACCGTGGTCGCTTCGCGGCGGCTGAGCTTCGCCAGATCGACAGTCCCGGAGGCTGTTTCGAGCTCGACGCGACCGGAATCGGGACGGACGAGGGTCGAGGTGGCGGCCAGCAGCGTGGACTTGCCGGATCCGGAGGGGCCGGTGATCGCCGCGATCTCGCCGCCGCGCACCGACAGGTTCACGTGGTCGAGCGCCGTAATGGTCTCGGCGCCATCGGGGAAGGTGAGGGTGAGGTCGGCGACCTTCAGGGAATTGGTCATCGCAAAACTCCTGGGAGACATGGTGATCAGCGCGCCTGATTGAGGGCGTCGAGCGGGTCGGTGGTGGCGAGGAAGCGCAGGGCGAACGCCGCGCCGAGCACGCCGAGCAGCACCAGGGCGGCGGCGGGGAACAGGGTCGTGCTC
Source organism: Nocardia sp. NPDC006630 (assembly GCF_040611495.1). Classification (NCBI taxonomy): domain Bacteria; kingdom Bacillati; phylum Actinomycetota; class Actinomycetes; order Mycobacteriales; family Nocardiaceae; genus Nocardia; species Nocardia sp. NPDC006630. The sequence continues at coordinate 944,697 of NZ_JBEXOK010000001.1, read as the reverse complement.
ACGCTGAGGATGAACGGCACCGCGTCGCCGATGAATATGCCCGCCACTGCGGTCAGGCCGACACCGATGCCCACGCCGATCAGCAGCACTACGAGCGCTTGGCTCAGGGCATCACGCACCAGCGAACCGGTGGTAGCGCCAAGGGCTTTCAGCGTCGCGATATCGGGTGCGCGCTGCACGGTCCAGACGGTGAAGAACGCGCCGATCACCAGGGCCGAGATGGCGAACAGCATGACCGTCATCAGCGTCAGCGAACCGTTCTCGGCCTTGTACGAACTCATGGCCGACAGCGAATCCTTCGACGAGGTCGTGGTGGTGTGCGCCGCGGCGTTCACGGCGGCGGTATCGCTCACACCGGAGACCGCGAGAATGGTGGCCGCACCGGCCCGCGGATTCTGCGCCTGCCAATCGGAGAGCGTCATCCACACCACGGGGGTGTGCGCGTACCAGTCGTCATCGGTCACGCCGCGCACCGTGAAGTTGCCGGACCCCAGCATGACGGTGTCGCCCGCGCCGGCATGCAGGTTCTTGGCGGCGGCTTTGGAGAGCACCACCTGCCCGGGATCGGTTGCCACACGATTGCCGAAGGGTGTGCCTTCGACGCCGAACATGGCGACCTGGGTGGGGGAGGCGCCGTCCTTGGTGGCCCGGGCCCGGCTGATGCCGATCGGGTCGGCGGTGCCGCCGGCCTGCTGCCAGGCCGACACCTGCTCCGGGCTCAGCGTCGAGGAGTCGAAGGAGGCCGCCGACCCGTTGTCGGAGAAGACCACGGTGCTGGTGTTCAGCGACTGGATGGCGGAAATATTCTGGTGCGCCAGCCCGGCGGTCAGCCCGCTCAGAAAACTGACGAGCAGGGCGACCAGCATGACCACCAGGGTGATGAGGAGGAAGCGGCCGCGGGCGGCCCGCAGATCTCGGAGTGCTACGAACATGACTTCACTCTGTCCGCGAAACCCCGGGAAACCATCGCGCAGCGGAACGAAACCTGATCAGCCAACGGAGGTGCGGCGTTTCCTACTTTCGATGGATGCCGCCCGAGTTGCCGGGCATAAGCTGGTCGGCGTGCACCGATCGCCACTGACCCCCGTCTTCTCCGCCATGCAACTGGGTCTGCATGTCATGGTGGTGGCGCTGACGATCGTGGTCGCGGTGCGCGCGATCATCGCCGACGCCCATCCGTTCTTCGTGGTGGTGCTGACCGGTGTCTTCCTGGGCGTGTACTTCGCCGGGGGCCTGTTCCGCCGCCGGCTGTTCGCGGCGCGGGTGTGGCTGGTAGCGCTGACCGTGCTCTGGCTGGGCCTGGTGGCCTTCGTTCCGGACGCGGTCTATCTGGTGTTCGGGCTCTTCTTCCTCTATCTGCACCTGCTGCCGCGCAATTGGGGCCTGCTCGCCGTCACCGCCACCACGGTGGTGTCGGTGGTCGGGTACGCCTCGCACAAAGGCTGGACCATGGGCGCGGTGATCGGACCGGTGCTCGGCGCGCTGGTCGCCGTCGCCATCGGGCTCGGCTACGGCGCGCTGTTCCGCGAGGCCGCCGAGCGGCAGCGCCTCATCGACGAATTGCTGGACACCCGAAACACTCTCGCCGAACAGGAGCGCACCGCCGGCAAGATGGCCGAGCGCGAACGCCTGGCCCACGAGATCCACGACACGGTCGCCCAGGGGCTCAGCAGTATTCAGCTCCTGCTGCACGCTGTGGAGCGGGCCGCTCCGGATCATCCTGCGCTGGAAAAGATTCGGCTGGCCCGCGAGACCGCCGCCGACAGCCTGGTCGAAACCCGCCATCTCATCGCCGAACTCACGCCGGTCGCGCTGGAGGGCCAGTCGCTGGCCGGTGCGCTCACCCGAATCGCCCAGCGCGCCACCGCACCCGGACTCGATGCCCAGATTCTGGTGGAGGGCGAACCGCACCGCCTGCCCATGCCGATGGAGGCCGCCCTGGTGCGCATCACCCAGGGCGCGGTCTCGAATGTGGTGCGGCACGCCCGGGCTCAGCGCATGCGCGTCACCCTCACCTACGGCGGTGATGCGGTGCACCTGGATGTGGTCGACGACGGCGTGGGCATCGATCCGGCCGTGCTCGCCCAACCCCCTTCCGGCACTTTCGGTCTCAATGCCATGCGCAGTCGCGTCGAGCAGCAGGGCGGCACCATGGATGTGGAGTCCGAGCCCGGCCATACCGCGGTCACCGTCTCGTTCCCGCTGGAGGAGCAGTGACATTTCCAGGAGGGAAGCACGTGATCCGCATTCTGCTCGCCGACGATCACGCCATCGTCCGCGCGGGCCTGCACGCTCTACTGGATTCCGGTGTGGCCGAAAGTGATTCCGGCCCGGATATCGAGGTGATCGGCGAGGTCGCCACCGCGGAGGAGGCCGTCGCCTTCTGCTCCACCCATCAGGTCGATCTGGTGCTCATGGATCTGCGCTTCGGCTCGGGCAAGTCCGGTGCGGACGCCACCGCCGCCGTTCGCGAGCTGCCCGATCCGCCGAATGTCCTGGTGGTCACCAACTATGACACCGACGCCGATATCCTCGGCGCCATCGAGGCGGGCGCCTGCGGCTACATCCTCAAGGACACCCCGCCCGCCGAGTTGCTGGCCGCCGTCCGCTCGGCCGCGGAGGGCGAAAGCGTGCTGTCCCCGTCCGTGGCCTCACGCCTCATGACCCGGGTCCGCAAGCCGGACACCACGCTCAGTCCCCGCGAGATCGAAGTGCTGCGCCTGGTCGCCGACGGCCACTCCAATCGTGAGATCGGCCGCCGCCTCTTCTTGAGCGAGACCACCGTCAAATCCCATCTCGTGCACATCTACGCCAAGCTCGGCGTGAAGTCCCGCACCTCGGCGGTGGCCCGGGCGCGCGAACGCGGAGCCATCTGACCCGGTTTCGTTGATCTTGTTTCCGGGACGGACGTCCTACGGTGGCCCTATGACCTCACTCTCGGATCCCGGCGTGCGGGAATTCCTGTCCGAAGGCACCCGCACCGCCAAGCTCGCGTTCATCGCCGCCGACGGCAGGCCGCTGGTCACGCCGGTCTGGTTCATCGTCGAGGACGACACCATCGTCTTCAATACCGGTAAGGCCACCGCCAAGGGCAAGGCGATCGCACGCGACAGCCGCCTGGCGCTGTGCGTCGACCTGGACGGCCCGCCCTACCCCCACGTACAGGTGCAGGGTGTGGCCACGGTCTCCGAGGACCTGGACGAACTCGTCCGCACGGCCACGCTCATCGGCGCCCGGTATATGGGTGCGGACCGGGCCGAGGAATTCGGCAAGCGCAATGGCGTCGCCGGTGAACTGGTCGTCCGCCTGCATCCGGCCAAGGTCATCGCGCACTTCGACGCCACCGCCTGATTCGCCGATCGCCTCCCCTGCGGAGGGTTCGCGCGCCGGGCAATGCCAGACTCGCGGCATGACTGTGCACTTCATCGGGGCCGGACCGGGTGCGGCGGATCTGCTGACCGTGCGCGCGGTGGAGCTGCTGCGGCGGTCGCCGGTCTGCCTGTACGCGGGCACCTATCTCGATCCCGGCGTGCTGGCCCACTGCGCCCCCGATGCCGAGCTCATCGACACCCAGGGCCTGGATCTGGACCAGATCATCGAGCATTGCGCCCGGGCGAATGCCGAGGGCAGGGACGTTGCCCGGCTGTGTTCGGGTGATCCGTCCCTCTATTCGGCGCTGACCGAGCAGAAGCGCAGGCTGGATGCCGCCGGCATCCCCTGGGATGTCACACCCGGTGTTCCGGCCTACGCCGCCGCAGCGGCGGTGCTGGGCGCCGAGTTGACGGTCCCGGAACTGGTCCAGTCGGTGGTGCTGACGCGCACACAGGCTCGATCGACCGTTATGCCCGAATCGGAGGCGCTGCGGAATTTCGCGCGGACCCGCGCGACCCTGGTGCTGCATCTGGCCGTCACGCGCATTCGAACCCTCGCCGGGGAACTGGTCGACGAGTACGGCCCGGGCTGTCCGGTGGCGGTCGTGTACCGGGCCAGTCAGCCCGAACAACAGGTCCTGCGAGGCACTCTCACCGATATCGCGGACCGGGTGGAGGCGGCCCAATTGCGTCAGGCGGCGGTGATTCTGGTCGGGCCGGCGCTGGCGGAATCAGTCGATTGCGCGCAGTCGCACCTCTACGATCCGGCTCGGAACAGGACGCATCTCACTGGCTGAAACTCCGAAATGCGGTGATGCCTAAAGGCTATGACCCTTCGTGGTTGTGGAGGCTCGGCTGCCGGTAGATTGGTTCGGGTGTTCAGCAGCAGAATCGCCAAATCGGCCAGGCGGTGGCCAGCGGGTGCGGACGCGCCCTTGTAACAAGATCGGCCGCCTGGACGGATAGCCCAGAGAACATCTTTGTCTGATTGTTACGTGAAGTGAGCCCCGAGCATCGGACGCCACGCTGGTCGGTGTGGCGTCCTGTTGGGGTTTTCGGTGGGGAGCGCTGCGTGGTGTTCCGGAAGCGAGGTTTGGGTTGGACCGGCTAGATTTCGGCGGCAACGGCGAAGCTGGCAGCGAAATCGCGCCGGGATCGGGCGAGGCGTTTCCGCTGTCGCCCGCTCAGCTGGGCATTTGGTACGCCCAGCACCTGGATCCGCAAGTGCCGATCAATATCGCGCAGTACGTCGAACTGCGCGGCGAGATCGACGTGCCGCTGCTCGAACAGGCCATGGTCGACGGTTCCCTCGAGGTCGGTTCCGGCTTCCTGCGGATTGTCGAGCGCAACGGCGAACCGCTGCAGATCGTCGATCTGGACCTGGATCGCACCATCTACCAGGTCGATCTGCGCGCTGCCGCGGATCCGCTCGCTGCCGCGATGCAGTGGATGCGCGATGACTACAGCCGTCCGCTGGATCTGCTCGCCGATCGTCTGATCCGCTCCGCCATGCTGCGGGTGGGCGAGGACCACTACTACTGGTACGCCCGCGTCCACCACATCGTGCTCGACGGCCTCGGCGCCATGACCTACATGACCCGCGTCGCGGAGATCTACACCGCGCGGTTCCGTGGCGAAGAGCCTCCGACGTCGAAGGTCACTGATCTGCGCACGCTGGTGGAGCAGGAGTTCGCTTACCGCGACAGCACCCGCTTCCAGTCCGATAAGGCGTACTGGAGCGAGAGAGTCGCGGGTCTGGAAGAGGGGACAAGTCTGTCCGGTCGCAGTGCCCCGCCGGCCGCGATCAACGGCATTGCCAGCGCGTCGCTCACCAGCGATCAGAATTCGCTGCTCGAGACCGCGGTGGCGGTGCACGAATCTTCCCCTGCCGCTTTGCTGATCGCCGGTTTCGCCGGTTATCTGGCGCAGTGGACCGGTACCGAGGACGTCATCCTCTCGCTGCCGGTGACCGCGCGCACCACCGCCGTCATGCGCCGTTCCGGTGGCGCGGTATCGAATATCGTGCCGCTGCGCCTGCATGTCGGGCACGACACCAGCATTGCCGAACTGCTCAAGCAGGTGACGGTCGCGGTGTCCGGGGCCTTGCGCCATCAGCGCTACCGGCACGAGGACATTCGCCGTGACAGTGCGGGCGACGGTGTGGTGACCCGGGAGTTCTTCGGGCCCTGGGTCAATATCATGCTGTTCCACAATGAGGTCACCCTCGGCCCGGTGACGGGTGAGTTCAGCGTGCTGTCCACCGGTTCCATCGAGGACCTGGGCATCAATTTCTATCAGTCGGTGGCCGGTACCCGGAACCACATCGACTTCGAGACCAACCCCAACCTGTACTCGGAAACCGAGACGCAGCGCCATCATTCGCGGTTCCTGGAGTTCTTCGACAACTTCCTGTCCGCGTCGGCCGAGCAGTGGGTGTGGGGCCTGCCGATCGTGACCGCGACCGAGCGCACCCGCACGCTGGTGGAGTGGAACTCGGCCTCCCATGAGGTCCCCACCACCACATTGCCCGCGCTGCTGGATGCTCAGATCCCGCTGACGCCAGGCAATATCGCTCTCGAGTTCGAGGGCGCGACCCTCACCTACGCCGAGTTCGGTGAGCGGGTCAACCGGCTCGCACGGTTCCTCATCGCTGACGGTGTCGGCCCGGAATCGCTTGTCGCCCTGGGTATGCGGCGTTCGCTGGATCTGGTTGTGGGTATGCACGCGGTGCTGCGCGCCGGTGGCGCGTATGTGCCGATCGATCCGGATCATCCGGCCGATCGCACGGCCTACATCCTCGAGTCCGCGGCACCGGTCTGTGTATTGACCACCACCCGTGACGGGCTGGAGCTGCCGGAGTCGGTGCGCCGCTTGGAGATCGACACCCTGGACGTGTCGGGTCACTCCACCGATCCGGTGACCGATGCCGACCGGATCGCGCCACTGCGCCCGTTCAATACCGCCTACGTCATCTACACCTCGGGCTCGACCGGCCGCCCCAAGGGTGTCGCGGTCACCCACCACGCCATCGTCAACCAGCAACTGTGGATGCTGGACGAGTACCAGCTCACCGCCGCTGATGTGTACCTGCAGAAGACCGCGACCACCTTCGACGTCTCGCTGTGGGGTTACTTCCTGCCGCTGATGGTCGGCGCGAAGATGATCATCGCGACCCCCGACGGGCACCGCGACCCGATCTACGTCGCGGAAACCATCCAGCGCCACGGCGTCACCGTCACCGACTTCGTACCGTCCATGCTCACGGTCTTCGTCTCCCATGCCAGTGCCGCGCAATGCGTTTCACTGCGCGCGGTGTTCGTCATCGGCGAGGCACTGCCACCGGAAACCGGTGCGAGCTTCCGCGCACTGAGCTCGGCGGGCCTGCACAACCTCTACGGCCCCACCGAGGCCGCGGTCTCGGTGACCTACTGGGAGAACACCGATGCCGACACCGTCACGGTGCCGATCGGTGTGCCCGAGTGGAATGTCGATGTCTACGTGCTCGATTCGCGGTTGCGACCGGCCGCCATCGGTGCCGCAGGTGAGCTCTACCTCGGTGGGCGTCAGCTCGCCCGCGGGTACAAGGGCCGCCCGGACCTGACCTCGGATCGCTTCGTCGCGAACCCGTTCTCGGCCACCGGTGAGCGCATGTACCGCACCGGTGACCTGGTGCGCTGGAACACGGTATCCGATTCGCCGCACGCGGCGGCCGGCGCTATCGAGTACATCGGCCGCACCGACTTCCAGGTCAAGTTCCGCGGCCAGCGCATCGAACTCGGCGAGATCGAAACCGACCTGCTCGCCCACCCGGCTGTGAGCCAGGCCGCCGTGTTGGTCATGGACACCGCGACCGGCCAGCAGCTGGTCGCCTACGTGGTACCCATGCCGGGCCTGAGTATCGATCCGGTCGAGCTGACCCGTTTCGCCGCCGAGAAGCTGCCGACCTACATGGTCCCGGCCTCGATCATGGTGCTGGACGCCTTCCCGCTCAACACTTCCGGCAAGCTGGACCGCAAGGCCCTGCCCGATCCGGTGTTCAGTGTGGACGCCGCCGGCTACCGGGCCCCGCGCACCGCCGCCGAGGAGATCGTGGCGGGCATCTTCGCCGATGTCCTGGGCCACGAGCGTGTCGGCATAGACGACAACTTCTTCGATCTCGGTGGTAACTCGCTGGTCGCCACCCAGGTGGTCGCCCGCATCTCCGCCGCGTTCAGCACCCGCCTGGGTGTGCGCGCACTGTTCGAAACCCCCACCGTCGCGGGCATTGCCGCGCGCATGGAAACCATTGCGCCGTCGGATATTTCGCGTCCGCCGCTGGTCGCACAGCAGCGCCCGGAGCGGGTGCCGCTGTCGCTGGCACAGCAGCGCATGTGGTTCCTCAATCAGTTCGATCCCGATGTGCCGACCTACAACCTGCCGTTTGTGGTGCGGTTGCGCGGCCGGGTCGATATCGAGGCGCTGCAGCTGGCGCTGACCGATGTGGTGGCGCGGCAGGAATCGCTGCGCACCATCTTCCCCGAATCCGGGGACGGCGGCCTGCAGCAGGTGCTGCCCATGGACCAGGTCGATCTCGGCATCGAGGTCGTCGGCATCGACGAGGCCGAATTGTTCCCGGCCCTGGCCGAATTCGCCTCACGTGGTTTCGACGTCTCGCGCGAGCTGCCCATTCGCGTTCGGGTGTTCCGGGTCGGCGAGACCGTCGAGGACGAGACCGACGGCGTCGAGCTCAATGACTACGCCGTGGCTTTTGTCGTGCATCACATTGCGGCGGACGGTTTCTCGTTCGGCCCGCTCTCGCGTGATATGACCGCCGCCTACCTGGCGCGGGTCTCCGGCCAGGAGCCCGCCTGGGCGCCGCTGCCGGTGCAGTACCAGGACTTCAGCATCTGGCAGCGTGAGGTGCTGGGCTCGGAAGCCGATCCCGATTCCATGGCCGCACGCCAGATCGCCTACTGGCGTGGCGCTTTGGCCGGACTACCCGATCAGCTCGACCTGCCCGCCGATCGCCCGCGCCCGCCGGTGCAGAGTTTCCGCGGTAACCGGGTCACGTTCGACATTCCGGTGCAGCTGCACACCCGGCTTTCGGGATTGGCTCGCGCGCAGGGCGTTTCGCTATTCATGGTGATGCATTCGGCGCTGGCGGTGCTGCTGGCCCGCCTGTCCGGTACCAGCGATATCTCCATCGGCACCCCGGTCGCTGGTCGTGGTGAGCAGGCCCTGGACGATCTGATCGGCATGTTCGTCAACACCCTGGTGCTGCGCTCCGAGGTCGACGGGTCCGAGGCGTTCACCGACTTCCTCTCGCGCACAAGGGAAACCGATCTGGCGGCCTTCGCCAGCACCGATGTGCCGTTCGAGCGACTCGTCGAGGTCATCAACCCGACCCGCTCCCAGGCACGGCACCCGCTGTTCCAGGTGATGCTGTCGTTCCAGGAGATGTCGCACGGCTCCATGGAGCTGCCGGGCCTGACCGTCTCCGCCGATGAGCTCGAAGTCGATATCGCCAAGTTCGATCTGCAGTGGACGCTGACCGAACAGCGCGGCATGGCCGGTGAGCCGGCCGGGCTGTCGGTGGTGCTGTCCTACGCCACCGATCTGTTCGACGAGCGCACCGTCGCCGAATTCGGCCACCGCTACCTGCGCATCCTGGAAACCGCCGTCACCGCACCCGATACCGTGGTGCGCGATATCGACATCCTCAACGAGGACGAACGCGCCCTGGTCCTGGGCGACTGGAGCCGCAACGAGCACTCGCTGCCGTCCGCGCAGACCGTGCTGGACCTGTTCGAGGAACAGGTCCGCCTGCGTCCGCACGGCACCGCTCTGATCTTCGATCCGGGCGAGCGCAGCAGCGGAATGTTCGGCACCCCTGCCGATCTCAGCTATGCGGAGTTCTCCAGCCGGGTCAATCGCCTGGCGCGCAAGCTCATCACCGAGGGCGTCGGCCCGGAGACCCTGGTCGCGGTCGGCATTCGCCGCTCGATCGATATGCTCGTCGCCATCTACGCCACCCTCACCGCGGGTGGTGGCTATGTGCCGGTCGATCCCGATCATCCGGCCGAGCGCACCGACTACGTGCTGGCCAGTTCGCAGCCGGTCGTCCTGCTCACCACCACCGATGATGCGGTGGAGAGCGCCGATTGCCAGGTCCTGCACGTGGATTCGCTGGATCTGAGCGGATTCGACGATGCCCCGGTCACCTCCGCCGATCGGCTGGCGCCCCTGCGTCCGTCGAATACCGCGTACGTGCTCTACACCTCCGGCTCCACCGGCCGCCCCAAGGGCGTCGCGGTCCCGCACAGCGCGGTCCTGAACCAGATCGCCTGGATCACCGCCGAATACGGCATCGACGACACCGATGTGATCCTGCAGAAGACCCCCGTCACCTTCGACGTCTCGGTGTGGGAACTGTTCGGCTCCCTCGCCGTCGGCGCACAGCAGGTCATCGCCGCCCCCGACGGGCACCGTGACCCCATGTACCTGTCCGAGGTCATCGGCAACCACCGCGTCACCCTGACCTCGTTCGTCCCGTCCATGCTCAGCGTGTTCGCCAGTAGCGCCTCGGCCGCCGAATGCCTTTCCCTGCGTGCGGTTCTCGTCGCCGGTGAAGCCCTGCCGCCCGCGACCGTGACCGCGTTCCGGCGCTTCTCCACCGCCGCCGTGCACAACCTCTACGGCCCGACCGAGTTCACCGTCCACGCCACCGCCGCGGCCATCGCGACCCCGACACCGGCCGCCGTGCCGATCGGCCGTCCGGTGTGGAACGCCCGCACCTACGTCCTGGACGAGGGCCTGCGCCCGGTCCCGGGCGGCGTCCCCGGCGAGCTCTACCTCGGCGGTGCGCAGGTCGCCCGCGGCTACTACGGCCGCCCCGACCTGAGCGCCGAACGATTTGTCGCCGACCCCTTCGGCGCACCCGGAGACCGCCTCTACCGCACCGGTGACCTGGTGCGCTGGAACAGCTCCGGCGCCCTGGAATACATCGGCCGCACCGACTTCCAGGTCAAGTTCCGTGGCCAGCGCATCGAGCTCGGCGAGATCGAAACCGCCCTGCTGACCCACCCGTCGGTCAACCAGGCCGTGGTCCTGGTCATCGACACCGTCGCCGGCGACCAGCTCGTCGCCTACGTCGTCACCCGCGGCCCGGTCGATCTCGACAGCGTCAAAACACTGCTGCACCGCACCCTGCCCGCCTACATGGTCCCCGGCGCGTTCATGGTGCTGGAAGCCTTCCCGCTCAACGCCTCCGGCAAGCTCGACCGGCGGGCACTGCCCAGCCCGGTGTTCGAGGTCCGCGAATTCCGCGCCCCCACAACACCTATCGAAGAGATCGTCGCCCAGATCTTCGGCGAGGTCCTCGGCATCGCCCGCGTCGGCGTCGACGACGACTTCTTCGAACTCGGTGGCAACTCGCTCATCGCCACCCAGGTGGCGACCCGCCTGGGCACCGCGCTGGACACCCGCGTCCCCGTGCGCATGCTGTTCGAGGCCGCCACGGTGGCCGCGCTGGCCGCCCGCGTGGAATCGCATGCCGGTGACGGTGCGCGCAAGGCGCTGGTGGCTCGCGAGCGCCCGGCGGAGATTCCGCTTTCCCTTGCGCAGCAGCGCATGTGGTTCCTGAATCGCTTCGACACCGCCTCGGCGGTCAATAACATCCCGGTCGCCATCCGGCTGTCCGGTGAACTGGATGTGGCGGCGCTGCAGGTCGCGGTCATCGACGTCATCGACCGGCACGAGTCGCTGCGCACCGTCTTCCCGGAGACCGCGCACGGCCCCATGCAGCTGGTGCTGGACGCCGCGCAGATCGTGCCCGACCTGACCCCGGTGCCGGTCACCCAGGCCAACCTCATCGACCACCTGGTCGAGCTGGCGTCGATGGCCTTCGACGTCACCGATGAGGTGCCGATGCACGCGGCGCTGTTCGAACTCAGCGAGTCCGAGTACGTGCTCGGCATGGTGGTGCACCACATCTCCGCGGACGGCTGGTCCATGGGCCCGCTGGCCCGCGATGTCATGGTCGCGTATGCCGCCCGCACCTCGTGGGAGGCGCCCACCTGGGCCGAATTGCCCGTGCAGTACGCCGATTACGCGCTCTGGCAGCGCGAGGTGCTGGGTGCGGAGGACGATCCGAGCTCGCTCATCTCCAAGCAGATCAGCTACTGGGCCCAGACCCTGGCCGATCTGCCGGACGAGCTGGTGCTGCCCTCGGACCGCCCGCGCCCGCCCGCCGCCTCCTACAAGGGCGGCACCTACCCGTTCGCCATTTCCGCCGAGACGCAGCAGCGTCTGGTGGATCTGGGCCGCAGGCACAATGCCTCGCTGTTCATGGTGCTGCACAGTGCTCTCGCGGTGCTGCTCGCACGGCTCTCGGGTACCAGCGATATCGCCATCGGCACCCCGGTGCACGGTCGTGGCGAGCAGGCGCTCGACGACCTGATCGGCATGTTCGTCAATACGCTGGTGCTGCGCAGCGAGGTGGACGGCGAGAAGACCTTCGCGGATCTGCTGGCGCAGGCCCGGGAAAGCGATCTGCAGGCCTTCGCGCATGCCGATGTGCCGTTCGAGCGGCTCGTCGAGGTGCTCAATCCGGCGCGTTCGCAGGCCCGCCATCCGCTGTTCCAGGTCATGCTGACCTTCCAGAACACCCGGCAGGCCAGCCTGGAACTGCCCGGACTCTCGGTCAACGGCATCGACTACGATGCCCAGCTGGCCAAGTTCGATCTGCAGCTGACGCTGCAGGAGGCACAGGACGCGAATGGTGAGAACGCGGGCATGTCCGCCGAGTTCTCCTATGCGCGTGACCTTTTCGACGAGTCGACGGTCGCGGCATTCGCGCACCGCCTGGATCTGATCCTGGATGCCGTTGTGGCCGACCCGGAGCAGCCGATCGGCGATATCGATCTGCTGGTCGAGGGTGAGCGCGACAAGGTGCTCACCGGTTGGAACAACACCGGGTTCGAACTCGCCCGGGTCCTCCCCGCACTGCGGGAAGGCGCTGTGTCCGATGCGCGGCACGCCGCGTCGGCAACTCTGGTTTCGCTGTTCGAGGCACAGGCTCTGATCAGCCCCGATGCGACCGCCGTTGTTTTCGAGGGGACAAGTCTGACCTACGCGGGCCTCTCCGGCCGCGTCAATCGCCTGGCCCGCAAGCTCATGGCGCAGGGCGTCGGCGCGGAATCGCTGGTCGCGCTGGCCATCCGCCGCTCGATCGACCTCGTGGTCGCCATGTACGCGGTACTGGAGGCCGGTGGCGCGTACGTGCCGCTGGATCCGGATCAGCCGGGTGAGCGCATCGACTACGTGCTCGATACCGCCCGCCCGGTCGCCATTCTGACCACCGGTCGCGACGACTTCGTGACCGGCCGGAATGTGCCGGTGCTCGAGGTCGAGACGCTCAACCTCGAGGCCTATTCGGCCGCACCGATCACCGATGCCGAACGCGGACAGGCCATTCGGCCCGAACACGCGGCCTACGTGATCTTCACCTCCGGTTCGACGGGTCGCCCCAAGGGCGTCGCGGTCGAGCACGGTGCGATCGTGAACCGGCTGCTGTGGATGCAGCACGAGTATCCGATCGGCCCGGATGACGCTGTGCTGCAGAAGACTCCGGCCACGTTCGACGTCTCGGTCTGGGAGTTCTTCTGGCCCTTGCAGACCGGTGCGCGTCTGGTGGTCGCCAAGCATGACGGCCACCGTGACCCGGTGTACCTCGCGCAGATCATCGCCGAGGAGGGCATCACCACCGCGCACTTCGTGCCGTCCATGCTCTCGGTCTTCGTCGCCACGCTCGGCAATGAGGGCGCCGACTCCGCCGTCGCCGCACCGCGGCTGCGCCAGGTGTTCGCCTCCGGTGAGGCGCTGCCCGCCCCGACCGCGCAGAAGCTGCGCGAGCTGACCGGCGCCCGTCTGCACAATCTGTACGGCCCCACCGAAGCCGCGGTCGATGTCACCTATCACGAGGTGGTCGACGCCGATACCGCCTTCGTGCCCATCGGCCGCCCCGTGTGGAACACCCAGACCTACGTGCTGGATGCCCGCCTGCACCCGGTCGCGCCGGGTGTCGCGGGTGAGCTCTATCTCGCGGGCGATCAGCTGGCTCGCGGCTACCTCAGCCGCCCCGACCTGTCCGCGGATCGCTTCGTGGCCAACCCGTTCGATGCCTCCGGTGCGCGTATGTACCGCACCGGCGACCTGGTGAAGTGGACCACCGCGGGCGAGCTGGAATACCTGGGCCGCACCGACTTCCAGGTGAAGCTGCGCGGTCTGCGTATCGAACTCGGCGAGATCGAGGCCGCACTGCTGGCGCAGCAGGGTATCGGTCAATCGGTCGTTGTCGTGCGGGCCGATGCCCACGCGGGCGATCAGCTGGTCGGCTATGTGGTTCGTGAGCCGGCCGCGGCGGGCCGCGAATCAGGTGCTGCCGGTGTCGATGTCGACGCGGTCAAGGCCGCGCTGGGTCGCTCGCTGCCCGCCTATATGGTCCCGTCCGCGATCGTGGTGCTGGACTCCTTCCCGGTCAACGCCTCCGGCAAGCTGGACCGGAAGGCGCTGCCCGCACCGGTTTTCGAGACCAAGCGCTTCCGGGCGCCCGCCACCCCGATCGAAGAGATCATCGCCGCGATCTTCGGCGAACTGCTCGGCGCCGAGCGCGTCGGTGTGGACGACGACTTCTTCGAGCTCGGCGGCAACTCGCTGGTGGCCACCCAGGTGGTCGCACGACTGTCCGCCGCGCTCAGCGCCGAGATCGGCGTGCGCGCCCTCTTCGAGGCGCCGACCGTGGCGGCCCTGGCCGCGCGAGTCGAATCGCATGCCGGAACCGGTGTGCGCCAGGCGCTTACGGTGCGCACCCGGCCGGAGTATCCGCCGCTGTCGCTCGCGCAGCAGCGCATGTGGTTCCTCAACCGCTTCGACACCGATTCGGCCGCGAACAATATCCCGGCTGCCGTAAGGCTCACCGGCGCACTGGATCTCGACGCCCTGCGCGGTGCGGTCGCCGATGTGATGGCGCGGCACGAACCGCTGCGCACCATCTACCCGTCCTACGAGGGCGTCGCGTACCAGAAGGTGCTGCCGACGGCGCGCGCCATTCCGCAGCTCGAGGTGCGGGATGTGGCCGAGGGCGAACTCTTCGCCGCGGTCTACGACTTCGCCGGGCGCGGTTTCGATGTCACCGCGGAGCCGCCGGTGCGCCTGCGCGCCTTCCGGCTCGCGGACGACGACCACGTGCTGGTGCTGGTGGCGCATCACATTGCCGCCGACGGCTTCTCGATGAACCCGCTCGTGCGCGACCTGATGACCGGGTACGTGGCGCGCAGTAGTGGCGAGGCCCCGGGCTGGCCGGAACTGCCGGTGCAGTACGCGGACTACGCGCTGTGGCAGCGCGAGACCCTCGGCGCCGAGGAAGATCCGCGCTCGCTCATCACCGAGCAGCTGGACTACTGGCGCCGGACGCTCGGCGGTCTGCCGGACGAGCTGCGCCTGTCCACCAGGCCGCGTCCCGCCGTCGCCTCCTACGAGGCGGGCACACACCGCTTCGAGGTGCCGGGTGAGCTCATCACCGGCCTGCAGCGGGTCGCGAAGCAGCAGGGCACCACGCTGTTCATGGTGGTGCACAGCGCTTTTGCCGCGCTGCTGGCGCGCCTGAGCGGTACCGATGACATTGCCGTCGGTATTCCGGTGGCCGGTCGTGGCGAGCAGGCGCTCGACGATCTGGTCGGCATGTTCGTCAATACCCTGGTGCTGCGTTCACCGGTCGATACCGGCGAGACGTTCGCCGAGCTCCTGAAGAAGGTGCGCGAACGCGATCTGCAGGCCTTCGCGCACGCCGATGTGCCCTTCGAACGCCTTGTCGACGTGCTGAATCCGGCCCGTTCGCAGGCGCGCCATCCGCTGTTCCAGGTCATGCTGTCGTTCCAGAATCTGGGCCGCACCGCGCTGGAGCTGCCGGGGCTGCGCGTATCCGAGCTGGGCATCGATCAGCAGTCGGCGAAGTTCGATCTGCAACTGACGCTGAGTGAGGTCGCCGGCGGCGCCGCCGCGGTGGCGGGCCCCGGCGCCGAGGCCGCGGCCATGGATGCCGAACTCGTCTTCGCCACCGACCTTTTCGACGGTCGCTTCGCGGAGCTCTTCGCGCGCCGGTTCGTTCGCGTGCTCACCGCTGTGGTCACCGATCCGTCGGTGCGTGTCGGTGATATCGAACTGCTCGGCGACAGCGAGCGCTGGCGCGTGCTGACCGGCTGGAACGACACCGCCTTCGAGCTGGACGCGGCACTGCCGGAGGTCTCGGAAGGCGCTGCGGCAACGCTGGTTTCGCTGTTCGAGGCGCAGGTCGCCCTGACTCCCGACGCCACCGCTGTCACGTTCGAGGGGACAGGTCTCTCCTATTCCGAGTTCGCCGCTCGGGTGCGCAAACTCGCCCGCTGGCTCATCGCCGAGGGCGTCGGACCGGAATCGTTTGTGGCGCTGGGTATGCGCCGCTCCATAGATCTGGTGGCGGGCATGTACGCCGTCACCGTCGCCGGTGGCGCGTATGTGCCGCTGGACCCCGATCATCCGGCCGAGCGCACCCGGTACATCCTGGAGACGGCGCAACCGGTCTGCGTGCTGACCTCCGGTGACGATCTGGACGGCGTCGCGGATCTGGAAGGCATTACTGCTCGCCAGGTTCGGATCGATGAGCTGGACCTGTCGGCCTTCGCCGATACCCCGCTCACCGATGCCGATCGCCGCAGCCCGCTGCTTCCGGAGAACACCGCGTACGTGATCTTCACGTCCGGCTCCACCGGTCGCCCCAAGGGTGTCGCGGTCTCGCACGCCGCCATTGTCAACCGCCTGGTGTGGATGCACGCCCAGTACGGGCTGGCCGCCTACGACGTGGTGCTGCAGAAGACCCCCGCCACCTTCGACGTCTCGGTGTGGGAGTTCTTCTGGCCGTTGCAGGTCGGCGCCCGCCTGGTGATCGCCAAGCCGGACGGCCATCGCGATCCGGCGTACCTGGTGCGGCTCATTGCCGCCGAGCAGGTCACCACGGTGCACTTCGTGCCGTCCATGCTGGCCGTATTCGTGGCCGCGCTCGCGAGCGAGCCCGCTGGTTCGGCGGTGTCGTCCGCGAGTCTGCGCAATGTCTTCGCCTCCGGTGAGGGCCTGCCCGGCCCGACCGCGCAGCAGCTGCGCGAGCTGACCGGTGCGCGCCTGCACAACCTGTACGGCCCCACCGAAGCCGCCGTCGACGTCACCTATCACGAGGTCACCGACGCGGACATCACCTCGGTGCCGATCGGCGCCCCGGTCTTCAATACCCAGGTGTACGTGCTGGATTCGCGGCTCCGCCCCGTTCCGGTGGGTGTCGCGGGTGAGCTCTATCTCGCGGGCGATCAGCTCGCCACCGCCTACGTCGCGCGCCCCGATCTGACCGCGGATCGCTTCGTGGCCAACCCCTTCGGCTCCGGCGCACGCATGTACCGCACCGGTGACCTCGTGGTCTGGACCGGCCAGGGTGAACTGGAATACCTGGGCCGCACCGACTTCCAGGTGAAGCTGCGCGGTCTGCGCATCGAGCTCGGCGAGATCGAAGCCGCGCTGACCGGGCTGACAGACGTCGCGCAGTCCGTCGTCGTGGTCCGCCACGATGAGCGCACCGGTGATCAGCTGGTCGCGTATGTTGTCGCCGCCGACGGCCGGATAGACCTGGAGGCCGTGAAGGCCACACTGTCGCAGCAGCTTCCGGCCTATATGGTCCCGGCCGCCTTCGTGGTGCTGGACGCCTTCCCGCTCAATGCCTCCGGCAAGCTGGATCGCCGGGCGCTGCCCGCACCGTCTTTCGCGGCCAAGGTGTACCGCGCCCCGGCCACCCCCGTGCAGCAGACGGTCGCCGGCGTGTTCGCCGATGTGCTCGGCGGCGACGGCATCGGCCTGGACGACGACTTCTTCGAGCTCGGCGGCAACTCGCTCATCGCCACCCAGGTGGTATCGCGCCTGTCCGCCGCCCTGGACGCCGATATCCCGCTGCGCGCGATCTTCGAGGCCACCACCGTGGCCGCCCTCGCGGCGCAATTGGAATCGCGTGTCGGCACCGGTGGTCGCGCGCCGCTGGTGGCGCAGGAGCGTCCCGCGCCGGTGACGCTGCCGACGGGGGAGACCGCCCAGCTGGTGCCGCTGTCCCCGGCGCAGCAGCGCATGTGGTTCCTCAACCGCTTCGACAATCGCACCGCGGTCAACAACATTCCGGTGGCGCTGAAGCTCACCGGTGTGGTGGATATCGAGGCCTTTGCCGCCGCCCTCGGCGATGTGCTGGCGCGGCACGAAGCGCTGCGGACCATCTACCCGGAGATCGCCGGCGACGGCTTCCAGCGGGTGCTGTCGCTCGCGGAGATCGAGTTCGAGGTGCGCGCCGAATCGGTGACCGCCGACGAACTGCCCACGCGCATCACCCAACTCGCGAGCGTGTTCTTCGACGTCACCCGGGAACTGCCGTTCCGCGCCACGGTGCTGAGCCTGAGCGCCACCGAGCATGTCCTGGTGCTGGTGCTGCACCACATCAGCTCGGACGGCGTCTCGCTGCGTCCGCTGCTGCGTGATGTGGTGGGCGCGTACCTGGCCCGCAGTGGCGGCGAAGCCCCCGCCTGGACGCCGCTGCCGGTGCAGTACGCCGACTACGCGCTGTGGCAGCGCGATGTGCTGGGCGAGGAACACGATCCGGAATCGGTTGCCGCACAGCAGGTGTCGTACTGGACCGAGCAGCTGCGCGATCTGCCCGAGCAGATCGAGCTGCCCGCGGACCGGCCGCGACCGGAAATCGCCACCAATGCCGGTGGCACGTACGACTTCTCGATCGACGCCGAGCTGCACCGGGCGCTCAATACCCTGGCCCGTGAGCACGATGTCACGCTGTTCATGGTGGTGCACGCCGCGCTGGCCACCTGGTCGGCCCGCCTGTCGCGCTCCATCGATATCGCCATCGGCACGCCGATCGCCGGTCGCGGTGACCGCGCGCTCGACGATCTGGTCGGCATGTTCGTCAATACCCTGGTGCTGCGCACCGCGGTCCTGCCCGATGCCGCCTTCCGCGATCTGCTCTCGCAGGTCCGGCGCACCGATCTGGCCGCCTTCGCACACGCCGAGGTGCCGTTCGAGCGCCTGGTCGACGTGCTCAGCCCGGTCCGCTCGCAGGCGCACCACCCGCTGTTCCAGGTGGCGCTGACCTTCGAGGCCGCGGGCGCCGCGGACGCGGGTGCGGTCGCGCTGCCCGGTCTGGAGCTGGAAGCCGTCGAATTCGATGCGGGCACCGCCAAATTCGATGTGCAGCTGACCGTGGGCGAGCGCGCCGACGGTGCGCTGGGCCTGTCCTGGAATTACGCCACCGATCTGTTCGATCCGGAAACCGTCGCCTCCTTCGCCGAGCGCCTGGTCCGCATTCTGCGCACCGTCGCCGAGGATCCGGCCGTGCTGCTGGGCGATATCGATCTGCTCGGCGGGGTCGAGCGGCACGAGGTATCCGAGCGCTGGGTTTCCGCGGGCGATGACATTGTCGAGCTCGCGGCGTCCGCACGCACCGCGGCGCAGGCGAACGGCGGCGGAATCGCGGAGGTGCTGTCTCCGGGCGGCGCCCTCGGCGCGCTCGCCGAGCTGTTCATCGATCCGGTGGCCACGCTGTCGAGCCCGTTCGTGGACCCGAACGCCACCCTGTCGGGGCTGTTCGACCTGGTGGTCGCCGCCGATCCGAATCGGGTCGCGGCCCGCTTCGGCGATGACGAACTGACCTACAACGATCTGGACCGGCGCGCGAATGTGGTGGCGCGCAGGTTGATCGAGGACGGCGCGGGTCCGGAGTCACTGGTGGCCGTGCTGCTGCCGCGTTCGCTGGATCTGGTTGTCGCCCTGCTCGCGGTGATCAAGACCGGTGCGGGCTATGTACCGGTGGATCCGACCTACCCGGCCGATCGCATTGCCTTCGTGCTCGCGGACGCCCAGCCGACCAGTGTGGTCATCGATTCGACCGTGCAGGTGGAGCTGCCCGCCGGACTGCCGACCGTCATGCTCGACGGCTACACCGTCGAGGCCGGCGATATCGAGGACGCCGACGATTCCCCGATCACCGACGCCGACCGCACCGCGCCGCTGCATCCCGACCACGTCGCGTACGTCATCTACACCTCCGGTTCCACCGGCCGCCCCAAGGGCGTGGCCGTGGCGCACCGGAATGTGGTGCGGCTCATGGCGAATACCGATCGTGAGTTCGGGTTCGGCGCCGACGATGTGTGGACACTGTTCCACTCCTACGCCTTCGACTTCTCGGTGTGGGAGCTGTGGGGACCGCTGCTCTACGGCGGCACCCTGGTGGTCGTCGACTACTACGTATCCCGCTCGCCGGAGCAGTTCCTGGAACTGCTGCGCCGCGAACGGGTTACGGTGCTCAACCAGACGCCGTCGGCCTTCTACCAGCTGGCCGAGGCCGAGCGTATTGCCGCGGCGAGCCGCGAACCAGGTATCGCCGATGCCGATGAGCAGGCGCTGGCGCTGCGCTACGTGATCTTCGGCGGTGAGGCGCTCGAGCTGCGCCGCCTGTCGGATTGGGTTGCCCGGCACGGTGATTCCGCGCCGTACCTGGTGAATATGTACGGCATCACCGAGACCACGGTGCACGTCTCGCATCGCGTGCTCGATGCCGGCACGATTACCGCCGCCACCGGCAGCGTGGTCGGCCGCGCCATCGCGGGCCTGCGCGTGTACGTGCTCGATGAGCGCCTGCACCCGGTCCCGGTCGGCGTCGCGGGTGAAATGTATGTGGCCGGTGCGCAATTGGCGCGCGGTTACCTCGGCCGCCCCGACCTCACCGCGGCCCGTTTCGTGGCCAGCCCGTTCGGCGCGCAGGGCAGTCGCCTGTACCGCTCCGGCGACGTGGCGCGCTGGAACCGCTTCGGCGAGCTCGAATACCTGGGTCGCGCCGATGATCAGGTGAAGGTGCGTGGTTTCCGCATCGAGCTCGGCGAGATCGAGGCCGCCGTGCTGGCGCAGCCGGGCGTCGCCCAGGCCGCCGTCATCGTGCGCGAAGACCTGCCGGGTGATCAGCGCATCGTCGCCTATGTGGTGCCGGACAACACCGCTCCCGGTGGGAGCGTGGACGCCTCCGGCCCGGCCACCGGCTCGGACGCGTGGCTGCTGGATATCCGCGACGGTGCGGGCGAGCGCCTGCCGTCGTACATGGTGCCCGCCGCCATGGTCGTGCTGGACCGAATCCCCTTGACCGTCAACGGCAAACTGGATCGTCGCGCGCTGCCCGCGCCGGCGGTGCAGGCGCGCGCCTTCCGCGCGCCGGAGACGCCCACCCAGGAGACCGTCGCCGCCGTCTTCGCGGAGGTCCTGGACCTGCCGCGGGCCGGACTCGACGACGACTTCTTCGATCTGGGCGGCAATTCGCTCATCGCGACCCGGGTGGTATCGCGCATCGGCGCGGCCCTGGATACCACGGTCGCGGTGCGCACGCTCTTCGAGGCGAGCACGGTCGAGGCCCTGGCGGCCCGTATCGAATCGCATGCCGACGGCGCGTCCCGCGCCAAGCTGGTCGCCCGCCCGCGCCCGGCCGGGGAACTGGTGCCGCTGTCCTTCGCACAGCAGCGCATGTGGTTCCTCAACCAGTACGACACCTCGTCGGCGGCCTACAACCTGCCGCTGGCGATTCGCCTCACCGGTGAACTCGACACCGCCGCACTGGAACTGGCCGTCGCCGATGTGGTGCGCCGGCACGAGTCGCTGCGCACCCGCTACCCGGAGCACGGTGGCACCCCGATGCAGGTGGTCGTGCCCGCCGAGGAGATCGCCCTCGATCTGCGCCCGGTCACGGTCGCGGCCGACGATCTCACCGGCACGGTCACCGCCTTCGCCACGCTGGGATTCAATGTGGCGGACCAGGTTCCGCTGCGCGCCCGGTTGTTCCGGGTCGCATCGGAGACGACGGCGGATGTCTCCGATTCCGTCTCCGCCCGCGAGCATGTGCTCGTCGTCGTGGTGCATCACATTGCGGGCGACGGCTTCTCGATGGCGCCGCTGACCCGGGATGTCATGGTCGCCTACTCGGCGCGCACCCAGGGTGCGGTGCCGGGCTGGGCGCCGATGGCCGTGCAGTACGCGGACTTCGCCGTCTGGCAGCGGGAAGTGCTGGGGTCCGAGGAGGATTCGGGCTCGCTCATGGCCCGTCAGGTCGGGTACTGGCAGCGCGCACTGGAGGGTGTGTCGGACGAGCTGGCACTGCCCACCGATCGCCCGCGCCCGGCCGTGGCCTCGCATCGCGGCGCGACCCTGCAGCGCACCCTGCGTCCCGAACTCATCGGTGCGCTGGAAGATGTTGCGCGCCAGCGTGGCTCATCGCTGTTCATGGTCATGCACAGCGCGCTCGCGGTGCTGCTGGCCCGGCTGTCCGGCAGTGATGACATCGCCGTCGGCACACCGGTCGCCGGTCGTGGCGAGGCCGCGCTCGACGATCTGGTCGGCATGTTCGTCAATACCCTGGTGCTGCGCACCGGGATCGATCCGGCGGAGTCCTTCTCGGATCTGCTCGATCGTGCCCGGCACACCGATCTGGACGCGTTCGGCAATGCCGATGTGCCGTTCGAGCGACTGGTGGAACTGCTCGCACCGGAGCGTTCGCAGGCTCGCAATCCGCTGTTCCAGGTCATGCTGGCCTTCCAGAACCTGGATCGCACCACCCTCGAACTGCCCGGCCTGACCGTCGCCGCACTGGATCTCGACGAGAACATCTCCCGCTTCGACCTGCAGTTCACGCTGTCGGAACAGGCCGGGACGGACGCCGGCGAGACCCGGCCGGGTTCCGACGCGGGTATGGCGCTCGCGCTGACCTACGCCGTGGATCTCTTCGACGCGGACACCGCCGCCGGATTCGCGCAGCGCTGGATGCGGGTGCTGGAGGCGATTGCCGCCGATCCGGAGATCCGCGTCGGTGCCATCGATATTCTCGATCAGTCCGAAAGGGCCGATCTGGTAGCCCGTTTCGGCGCCCCGGCCATTGCGGGTCGCACGCTGCCGGAGCTGCTGGCCGAGGCGGTGGCCCGCGATCCGCAGGCCACAGCCGTCCGCTTCCAGGGGACCGGTCTGTCCTACGGCGACCTCGACGAGCGCTCGAATCGCCTGGCGCGCCTGCTCATCGAGCGCGGCCTCGGCACCGAGGATCTGGTCGCCATCGCCGTACCGCGTTCGGCGGACTCGTACTTCGCCGAATGGGCCGTCTCCAAGACCGGTGCGGCGTTCGTTCCGGTCGATCCGAACTACCCGGCCGATCGTATTGCCCACATGGTCACCGACTCCGGTTCGCCGATCGGCCTGACCGTGGCCGCGGTGCGCGGCGATCTGCCGGATTCGGTGGAGTGGCTGGTTCTCGACGAGCTGGACCTGAATGCGTTCGCGGACAACGCGATCGCCGATGCGGATCGGGTGCGCCCGCTGCGCCCGGAGCATCCGGCGTACGTCATCTACACCTCCGGTTCCACCGGCGTGCCGAAGGGCGTCGTGGTCACGCACGCCGGTCTGGCCAACTTCAGTGCCGAGCAGGCCGAGCGCTACCGGCTCGATTCCTTCTCGCGCGCACTGCATTTCGCCTCGCCGTCCTTCGACGCGTCCATCCTGGAATTCCTGCTGGCCATCGGCGCGGGCGGCACCCTCGTGGTGGTCCCGCCGGGTGTCTACGGCGGTGACGAGCTCTCCGAGCTGATCCGCTCCGAGGGCGTCACGCACGCGTTCATCACCCCGGCCGCCCTGGCCACCTTCGATCCGAGCGGTCTGGACTCCCTGCGCGTCCTGGTCGCCGGTGGTGAGGCGGTGCCGGCCGATCTGGTCGCCAAGTGGGCGATGCCCATTGGAGAGGGGACAGGGCCGGACGGCAGTATTCGGGCCTTCCACAATGGTTACGGCCCGACCGAGACCACCATCATGACCAATATCAGCGATGCGCTGGTCGCGGGCGATCTGGTCACCATCGGCGGCCCGATCCGGGGCATGCAGTCGCTGATTCTCGACAACCGCCTGCGGCCCGTTCCGGTGGGCGTCGCGGGTGAGCTCTATCTGTCGGGCATCCAGCTGGCCCGTGGTTACCACGCCCGGCCGGGTCTGACCACGGACCGCTTTGTCGCCAACCCGTATGTCGCGGGTCAGCGCATGTACCGCACCGGTGATGTGGTCCGCTGGACCCGTACCGGGGAGGTCGAGTACGTGGGCCGCTCCGACTTCCAGGTCAAGGTGCGCGGTTTCCGTATCGAGCTCGGTGAGATCGACGCGGCCCTGGCCTCGCACGAGAGTGTCGACTTCGCCGTCACCGTCGGCCACAAGAATGCCGCCGGCGCGGTCTCGCTGGTGTCGTATGTGGTTGCGACACCGGGGCATTCGGTGGATATCGCCGCCGTCACCGCGCACGTCGAACGGCAGCTGCCCGCGTACATGGTGCCGTCCTCGGTCATGATCATCGACCGCGTCCCGCTGACGCCGGTCGGCAAGCTGGATCGCCGGGCGCTGCCCGAACCGGTCTTCGCCACCGAGGTGGTGTTCCGGGCCGCGCGCAATACGGTGGAGCACACCATTGCCGAGGTCTTCGCCGAGGTGCTCGGCCTGGAGCGGGTCGGCATCGACGATTCGTTCTTCGCGCTGGGCGGCGATTCCATCGTCTCCATCCAGCTGGTATCGCGGGCCAAGGCGCGCGGCATCATCTTCAGCCCGCGTGACGTCTTCGAACAGCGCACTGTCTCCGGACTCGCCGCCGTCGCGCAAACCGCTGACGGACAGGGTGATTCGGCGCCGCAGCTGACCGAACTGCCCGGCGGGGGAGTCGGCGTCATGCCGCTCACCCCCGTGGTGCGGTTCATGGTCGAACGGCCGGGCGGCATCGGGCGTTTCAACCAGACCATGGCGCTGGAACTGCCGATCGGCATCGACCGTGCGGGTATCGCCGCCACGGTCGGCGCGGTCATCGACCGCCACGACATGTTGCGGGCGCGCCTGCGGCGGGTGCCGGGTGCGGATCCGGTCGTGGAGACGGCCGCCGCCGGCGCCATCGATGTGGACGCGCTCATCGACCGCACCGAGTTCGACCCGGCCGTCGGTCCCGAGGAATTCCTCGAAATCGCCTCGGCCGCACTGGATGCCACGCTCGACAAGCTCGATCCCATAGCGGGCGTGGTGATTCGGTTCGTCTGGCTGGAGCCTGCCGCGGCGAGCCGTGCGTCGGACACCGCATCCCGCGCCGGTCGCCTCATCGTGGCCGCACATCACCTCGTGGTCGACGGTGTCACCTGGCGAATCCTGGTGCCGGACTTCGTCACCGCCTGGGGTCAGCTCTCCGCCGGTCAGACTCCCGAACTGGTCGCCCCCGCGACCAGTATGCGCACCTGGGCGCACGCCCTCGAGCGTGCGGCGGCAACCCCGGAGCGGGTCGCCGAACTCGACTTCTGGCGAGGTGTCGTCGACGGTCCGGATCCGCTGCTCACCGAGCGGCCCTTGGACCCGGCGGTGGATGTCACCGCCGTGATCGAGGTGCACCGGGTCGAGGTCTCGGCCGAGGTCACCAAATCGCTGCTCACCACCGTGCCCGCGCTCTTCCACGGCGGCGTCAATGACGGTCTCCTGACCGCGCTGGCACTCGCTGTCGCGAAGTGGCGCTCGGACCGGGGGATTGCCGGGGAGAAGTCCGCCCTGGTCCGGCTCGAAGGCCACGGTCGTGAGGAAGAGGTCGTGCCCGGCGCGGATCTCTCGCGCACCGTCGGCTGGTTCACCGCCATCTTCCCGGTCCGCTTCGATCTCTCGCAGCTCGATGTGAATGCCGCGCTCACCGGCGGACCTGCCATGGGTCACGCCATCAAGGCGGTCAAGGAGCAGTTGCTGGCGGTGCCGGACAAGGGCCTCGGCTACGGCCTGCTGCGCTATGTGAACCAGGCCACCGCCGATCAGCTGCCCAAGCAGCAGCCCGGCCAGGTCAGCTTCAACTATCTGGGCCGCGTGAACGAGGGCGATGTGCCCGAGGCGCTGCGCGGTTTCGGCTGGATTCCCGCGGCGGAGCTGGGCGATCTGGGCGGTGCGTACGACGCCGATATGCCCGCCATGGCGCCGATCGATATCAATGCCATCGTGACCGGCGACAAGCTGACCGCCAATATCGGTTACCCGAGCACGCTGCTCGACGCCGCGGCGGTCGCCGAATTCGGCGCACTGTGGACCACTGCGCTGGAAGCCGTTGCGCACCATGCCGAATCGGCCGAGGCGGGCGGGCACACCCCATCCGACTTCGGGCTGGTGAATATCACCCAGGCTGATATCGACGGCTGGGAACAGCGTTTCGGCGGAGTCGACCAGGTGTGGCCGCTCTCGGCGCTGCAGTCCGGTCTGCTCTTCCACGCGCAACTGGCTGCCACCTCGGTGGATGTGTACACCGCGCAGGCGGTGCTCACCCTCACCGGCCGAGTGGATGCCGATCGCCTGCGCGCCGCCGCGCAGGCGCTGCTGGAGCGGCACGAAATCCTGCGCACCGCATATGTTTCCGACGCCAATGGCGTTCCGGTACAGCTGGTGCTCGACGGTATCCACGTGGCCTGGTCGCAGTACGACCGCACGCAGACGGGTGATGCGAGCGATATTCTCGAGGCCGATCGCGTCCAGCGGTTCGACCTGACCGAGCCGCCGCTCATTCGCTACACCCTGGTGCAGGTGGCCGCCGATCGCTGGCAGCTGGCCGTGGCCAATCACCACATCCTGCTCGACGGCTGGTCCATGCCGCTGCTCATGCAGGACCTGCTGGTGCTGTACGCCACGCACTCCGATACCAGCGTGCTGCCGCCGGTGCGTTCCTACCGTTACTTCCTGGAATGGGTTGCGCAGCAGGACCGTACGGCATCGCTGGAGGCCTGGAAGACCTCGCTGCGCGGGGTCTCCGAGCCGACCCTGCTCACCCGCCCGGATCCGAGCCATGAGATCACCGCGCTGTCCGGCGAGTACTTCTTCGAGCTGGACGAGGCGGCGACCGCGCGCCTGACCCGCGTCGCCGCCGACCTCGGCGTCACGCCCAATACCGTGCTGCAGGTGGCGTGGGGCATTCTGCTCGGCCGCCTCACCGGTCGTGAGGACGTGCTGTTCGGCACGACGGTCTCCGGCCGTCCGGCGCAGCTGTCCGGCGTCGAATCCATGGTCGGCCTGTTCATCAACACCGTGCCGGTGCGGGTCGCCTTCGATCCGGCCGAATCGGCGCAGTCGCTGCTCACCCGCACCCAGGGCGAGCAGGCGGATCTGCTGGATCACCACTACATCGGGCTCGCGGATATCCAGTCGGCGGCGCGCATCGGCGGACTCTTCGACACCCTCGTGGTGTTCGAGTCCTACCCGGTCGACGCCGACGGCATTCGGGCCCAGGCCGCCGATATCGACGGCATGGGCGTCACCGACCTCGAGGCCGCCGACGCCACCCACTACCCGCTCACCCTCATCGCCCAACTCGACAGCCGCCTGCGCATTCGCGCCGGCTACCTGCGCGACCTGTTCGACGAGCATTCGGTGCGGCATATCGCGGACCGCCTGGTACGGGTGCTGACCGCCATCACCACCGAACCCGCTGCGGCAGTGGGCGATATCGAACTGCTCGAAGCCGCCGAGCGCGAGCTCGTGGTCACCGAGTGGAACGACACCGGCTATGACGTGGACACGGTGCTTGCCGTGCTCACCGACGGAACACTGATCGATGACGAGGTGGCCACCGCCGACGTCGTCGCGGGGAGTGGTGCTGTCGCCGTCGCGCCGCGCAGCGTGGTGCGGACCGTCTCGGGCGATGCGGCAGCCACGCTGGTCGCGCTGTTCGAGGCGCAGGCCGCGCGTACTCCCGACGCGACAGCTCTCAGTTTCGAGGGGGCGAGTCTGACCTACGGCGAGTTCGCCGAGCGGGTGCACCGGCTGGCGCGCTGGCTCATCGAACGCGGCGTGGGAGCCGAATCCTTTGTGGCGCTGGGTATGCGGCGTTCCATCGATCTGGTGGTCGGCATGTACGCCGTCGCCGCGGCCGGTGGCGCGTACGTGCCGCTGGACCCGGAGCACCCGGCCGAGCGCACCGAATACATTCTGGCCACCGCCGATCCGGTGACCGTGCTGACCTCGGGCGCGGATCTGCCCGTGGACACCGCGCAGGTCCGCATCGATCTGCTGGAGCTGTCCAGCTACTCGGCAGCGCCGATCTCCGACGCGGAACGCATTGCGCCGCTGCGGGAATCGAATACCGCGTACGTCATCTTCACCTCGGGTTCGACCGGTCGTCCCAAGGGTGTGGCCGTACCGCATTCGGCGATCGTGAATCGTCTGGTGTGGATGCAGTCCGAGTACGGGCTGACCACCGAAGACATCGTGCTGCAGAAGACTCCGGCCACCTTCGACGTGTCGGTGTGGGAGTTCTTCTGGCCCTTGCAGATCGGCGCGAAGCTGGTCGTCGCCAAGCCCGACGGTCACCGCGATCCGGCCTACCTGGCGGAACTCATTGCCCGCGAGGGTGTGACGGTCACGCACTTCGTGCCGTCCATGCTCGCGGTCTTCGTCGCCGAGGCCGCGGCCGTGCAGTGCACCAGCCTGCGCATGGTCTTCGCCTCCGGTGAAGCGCTCTCGCCCAAGCCCTCCCATCGCCTGCGCGAGATCACCGGCGCCGAGCTGCACAACCTGTACGGCCCGACCGAGGCCGCCGTCGACGTCACGTACCACCATGTGACCGCCCTCGACGTCGATACGGTGCCGATCGGGCGCCCGGTCTTCAATACCCAGGTCTACGTGCTGGATTCGCGCCTGCGCCCCGTTCCGGTGGGTGTCGCGGGTGAGCTCTACCTCGCGGGCGATCAGCTGGCCACCGGCTATGTGTCCCGGGTGGATCTGACCTCGGATCGCTTCGTGGCCAACCCGTTCGGCGCGTCCGAGCGCATGTACCGCACCGGCGACCTCGTCGTCTGGAATGCCGGCGGTGAGATCGAATACCTCGGCCGCACCGACTTCCAGGTGAAGCTGCGCGGTCTGCGCATCGAGCTCGGTGAGATCGAAGCCGAGCTCACCGCACTGGGTTCGGTCGCGCAGTCGGTGGTCGTGGTGCGCGGTGATCAGCACACCGGCGATCAGCTCGTCGCGTATGTCGTCGCCGCCCCCGGTCGCACCGTGGAGATCGAGTCCGCGCGGGCCGAGCTCGCCGAGCGGCTGCCCGCGTACATGGTCCCGTCGGTGGTCATGGTGCTCGACGAGTTCCCGCTCAATGCCTCCGGCAAGCTGGACCGCCGCGCCCTGCCCGCTCCGGTCTTCGAGGCCGCGGTGTTCCGCGCCCCGACCACCCCGATCGAGCAGATCGTGGCGGGTATCTTCGCCGAGGTCCTCGGCCTGGACCGGGTCGGCCTGGACGATGACTTCTTCGCCCTCGGCGGCAATTCGCTCATCGCCACCCAGGTGGCGGCACGCCTGTCCGTCGCGCTGGACACCCAGCTGGGTGTGCGCGAGATCTTCGAGGCCTCCAGCGTCGCCGCACTGGCGGCGCGCGGTGAATCGCACTCCGGTGCGGGTGCGCGTCAGGCCCTGACCGCACAGGAGCGCCCCGACCGGCTCCCGCTGTCGCTGGCACAGCAGCGCATGTGGTTCCTCAACCGGTTCGATCCCGAATCGGCTGTGGACAATATCCCCGCGGCCGTGCGGCTTTCGGGTCTGGTGGATCGCCAGGCCCTGCAGATCGCCGTCGCCGATGTGCTGGCGCGCCACGAATCACTGCGCACCCGCTACCCGGAGGTCGACGGGACCGCGTACCAGGAGATCGTCCCCACCGGCCAGGTCATCCCCGATCTGACCCCGGTGGACGTCACCGAAGCCGAACTGCCGCAGGCCCTTTCGGAGCTGGTGCTGACCGGCTTCGACGTCACCGTCGATGTGCCGTTCCGGGCCCGCCTGTTCGAGGTCAGCCCCACCGAGCATGTGCTCGCGCTGGTGGTGCACCACATCTCCGCCGACGGGTTCTCCATGGGCCCGCTCACCCGGGATGTCATGACCGCCTACGGCGCTCGGGTCGAGGGCGGCGAACCCGCCTGGCGGCCACTGGAAGTGCAGTACGCCGACTACGCACTGTGGCAGCGCGCGGTCCTCGGCGATGAGGCCGATGCGGAATCGGTGATCGCACAGCAGATCTCGTACTGGGACCGGACGCTGCGCGGGCTGCCGGATCAGCTGGAGCTGCCGTCCGACCGGCCGCGCCCGGCGGTCGCCTCCGGCCGCGGTGGCACACACGTCTTCACCATCGACGCCGAGGTGCACGGCAAGCTGCTGGAGCTGGCCCGCCGTCGCGGCGCCACACTGTTCATGGTGGCGCACGCGGCACTCGCCACCCTGCTCGCGCGCCTGTCCGGTGAATCGGATATCGCGATCGGCACCCCGGTGGCCGGTCGTGGTGAGCGTGCGCTCGACGACCTCATCGGCATGTTCGTCAATACCCTCGTGCTGCGCACCCCGATCGACAGCGGCGCGGGCTTCAACACCCTGCTGGAATCGGTGCGCGCCACCGATATCGCGGCCTTCGGGCACTCCGACCTGCCGTTCGAGCGCCTGGTGGAGATCCTCAACCCGGCCCGTTCGCAGGCGCGGCATCCGCTGTTCCAGGTCATGCTGTCGTTCCAGAACACCGGCCCGGCCGAACTGGAGCTGCCCGGCCTGACCGTCAGCGGCGTCGATCTGCCGCTCGACACCGCCAAGTTCGACCTGCAGCTGGTGCTCACCGAACAGAACGCCGCACACAATGTGTCCGGCAACGGTTTCGGCGGCACTCCGTCCGGCATCACCGCCGAACTCATCTACGCCACCGACCTGTTCGACAACGCGACCATGGCGCGTTTCGCCAAGCGCTTCGGCCGCCTGCTGGAAGCCATAACGGCACAGCCGGATCGCGCGGTCGGCGATATCGATCTGCTCGACAATGCCGAGCGGTCCCTGGTCACCTCCACCTGGAACCGCACCGGCTTCCGGGTCGGCGATGTGCTCGCCGATCGGGCCGACGCCATTGCCTCCGAGGACGCCGAGAAGGCGCGCGGCGACATTATGCGGGTGGCCTGGACCGGCGATGCGGCGAATACGCTGGTCGCGCTGTTCGAGGCCCAGGCCGCGCGTACTCCGGACGCCACAGCTCTCTCGTTCGAGGGGACACCCGAGCGCAGCGAGGCACGGGCAGAGCTCTCCTACGGCGAGTTCGCCGGTCGTGTGCATCAGTTGGCGCGCAAGCTGATCGAGGCCGGTGTCGGCCCGGACAGCCTGGTCGCACTGGGTATTCGCCGGTCGCTGGACCTGGTGGTCGCCATGTACGCGGTGCTGGAGGCCGGTGGCGCGTACGTGCCGCTGGATCCGGATCAGCCGGCTGATCGCATTGCGTATGTGCTCGATACCGCCGATCCGGTGTGCGTGCTGACCACCGAGCGCGACGGGTTCACCCACGAGGGTGTCTCGGTGCTCGCGGTCGATGCGCTCGATGTGTCCGGCTACTCCGATGCTCCGGTGACGGATGCGGATCGTCGTGCGCCGCTGCGGTCGTCGAATATCGCGTACGTCATCTTCACGTCAGGTTCGACCGGTCGCCCGAAGGGTGTGGCGGTCACCCACCAAGCCATCGTCAACCGCCTGGTGTGGATGCAGTCCGAGTACGGGCTGACCGCTGATGATGTGGTGTTGCAGAAGACTCCGGCCACTTTCGATGTGTCGGTGTGGGAGTTCTTCTGGCCCTTGCAGGTCGGTGCGCGCCTGGTCGTGGCTAAGCCCGACGGTCATGGCGACCCGGTGTACCTGGCGGAGGTCATTGCCGCAGAAGGTGTCACGACCACGCACTTCGTGCCGTCGATGCTGGCCGTATTCGTTGCCGAGCCGACTGCGGCCCGGTGCACGAGTCTGCGTCTGGTTTTCGCTTCCGGTGAGGCGTTGCCGGCGACCACTGCTCAGCAGTTGCGTGCGGTGACCGGTGCGGCGTTGCACAACCTGTACGGTCCGACCGAGGCTGCCGTCGATGTGACGTACCACCAGGTCGTCGATGCCGATACCGAGACGGTGCCGATCGGTCGTCCGGTGTTCAATACCCAGGTTTACGTGTTGGATTCGCGTCTGCACCCGGTGGCGCCGGGTATGGCGGGTGAGCTGTACCTCGCGGGTGTGCAGTTGGCCCGTGGTTATGTGGCGCGTGCGGATCTGAGCTCGGATCGTTTCGTGGCGAACCCGTTCACCCCGGGTGAGCGGATGTACCGCACTGGTGACCTGGTGGTCTGGACCGCCGCCGGTGAGCTGGAGTACTTGGGCCGCACCGATTTCCAGGTGAAGTTGCGTGGTCTGCGGATCGAGCTCGGTGAGATCGAGTCGGCGCTCACGGCCCATGAGTCGGTCGCGCAGGCCGTTGTGGTGTTGCGTTCGGATGCTCGTACCGGTGATCAGCTGGTCGGCTATGTCGTTCCGGCCGATGGTTCGGTGGAGGTGGATGCCTTGCGCGCCCACCTGTCGGAGCAGCTGCCCTCGTATATGGTTCCGGCTGCGTTCGTGGCCGTGGATGCGTTCCCGCTCAATGCGAACGGCAAGCTCGATCGTCGTGCTCTGCCCGAGCCGGAGTTCGCTGCTCGCGAGTTCCGTGCTCCGGCCACCCGTGCCGAGGAGATTGTCGCTGCGGTCTTCACCGAGGTGCTCGGTCTCGAGCTCCCGGTGGGTGCCGAGGACGACTTCTTCGAGCTGGGTGGCAACTCGCTCATCGCGACTCAGGTTGTCGCTCGACTCGGTGCGGCTCTTGATACCCGTGTGCCGGTGCGCACGCTGTTCGATGCCCCGACTGTGGCCGCTTTGGCGGCCCGTGTGCAGGCGCAGGCGGGCACCGGTAGCCGCAGCGAACTTGTGGCGCAGGAGCGTCCGGACGAGATTCCGCTGTCGTTGGCGCAGCAGCGCATGTGGTTCCTGAACCGTTTCGACACGGCTTCGGCTGTGAACAACATCCCGCTCGCGGTCCGCCTCACCGGCGACCTCGACGTGGATGCGCTGCTGGACGCCGTCGGCGATGTGCTGGAGCGGCACGAGGTGCTGCGCACCGTTTACCCGGAGAACACCGAAGGCCGTGGCGTGCAGGTCATCCTGCCCGCCGACCAGGTTCGCCTCGACACCCTGCTGCGTAGCGATGCGACCACCGCGGAGGAGACCGGCAACGCCGAATCGGGCGAGACCGAGAGCGCTTCGGCCCTCCCGGCCGTCGCGGGTAATGGCCTCGCGTCCATCGCTGTCACCGAATCGGAACTGCGCGAACGCATTGCCGAACTGGTGCTCACCGGCTTCGACGTCACCGTCGCGCCTCCGGTGCGCGCCGGACTGTTCCAGGTCGAAGACGCCGAACAGCCCACGCACGTCCTGGTTTTCGTGGTGCACCACATCTCCGGTGACGGCTGGTCGGTGCGTCCGCTGGCCCGCGACGTCATGCTCGCCTACGCCTCCCGCGCGAACGGTGCCGCACCGCAGTGGACTCCGCTGCCGGTGCAGTACGCCGACTTCGCACTGTGGCAGCGCGAGACCCTGGGTTCGGAAGAGGATTCCGGCTCGCTGATCTCCCAGCAGGTCGGCTACTGGTCGGATGCGCTGGCCGGTCTGCCGGACCAGATCGACCTGCCTTCGGATCGCCCGCGCCCCGCCGTGGCCTCCAACCGCGGTGGCGTGCACGAGTTCTCGGTCGACGCCGAACTGCTCAACGGACTGAACAACCTCGCCCGTGAGCACGGCGCGAGCCTGTTCATGGTGGTGCACGCCGCCTTCGCGGCACTGCTGGCCCGCCTGTCCGGCGGCGACGATATCGCCATCGGCACCGCGGTCGCCGGCCGTGGTGAGGCCGCGCTCGACGATGCCATCGGCATGTTCGTCAATACCCTGGTGCTGCGGACGCCGATCGATTCGGGGGAGAAGTTCACCGAACTGCTGGCCCGGACCAAGGACACCGACCTGTCGGCCTTCGGCCATGCCGATCTGCCGTTCGAGCGCCTGGTGGAGATTCTCAACCCGGCCCGCTCGCAGGCCCGGCATCCGCTGTTCCAGGTCATGCTGTCGTTCCAGAACACCGGCGAAGCCAGCTTCACGCTGCCGGGTCTGGAAGTGGCGGGCGTACCGCTGGATGTGGTCACCGCCAAGTTCGATCTGCACCTGAACCTTACCGAGCGGCTCGGCGCGGACGGCGTCATCGACGGTATGACCGCCGAATTCGCCTATGCCACCGATATTTTCGACGCCTCCACCATTGCCGCCTTCGCGGCTCGCCTGGTGCGCACGCTGACCGCCGTGGTCGCGGAGCCGAGCACGCTGGTCGGCGATATCGAGGTGCTCGACGATGCCGAGCGCCGCAAGGTGCTGCGGTCCTGGAACGCCACCGAGTACGACGTGACCCGGGTGGCTCTGGCCGGACGCAAGTCCGAGGCCGATGTGACCCTGGCGTCCATGTTCGCGACCCAGGCCGCGCAGACGCCGAAGGCCACCGCCGTGGTGTTCGAGGGGACGGCCCTCTCGTACGGTGAGTTCGCCTCCCGCGTCAACCAGCTGGCGCGGCACTTGATCGCCGAGGGTGTCGGACCGGATTCGTTTGTCGCCCTGGGCATGCGCCGTTCGCTCGATCTGGTGATCGGCATGTACGCCGTCATCGCCGCCGGTGGCGCGTACGTGCCGCTGGATCCGGATCATCCGGAGGAGCGCAACGGGTATGTGCTCGACACCGCCCAGCCGGTGTGCGTGCTCACCACCACCCGCGACGGTTTCGAATCCGGTACGCGCACACTGCGTATCGACGAGATCGACCTGTCGGAGTACTCGGACGCGCCGATCACCGACGCGGATCGCACTGCGCCGCTGCGGGAATCGCATACCGCGTACGTGATCTTCACCTCCGGCTCGACCGGGCGCCCGAAGGGGGTGGCGGTCACCCATGCCGCCATCGTCAACCGCCTGGTCTGGATGCAGACCGAGTACGGGCTGTTCGACGACGATGTGATCCTGCAGAAGACCCCGGCGACGTTCGACGTGTCGGTCTGGGAGTTCTTCTGGCCCTTGCAGGTCGGTGCGCAGCTGGTCGTCGCCAAGCCGGACGGTCACCGCGATCCGGCCTACCTGGCCGATCTCATCGCCGAATACGACGTCACCACAGCGCATTTCGTGCCGTCGATGATGTCGGTCTTCGTGGCTGAACCCAAGGCCGCCGAATGTGTGTCGCTGCGACAGGTTTTCGCCTCGGGTGAGGCGCTGCCCGCACCGACCGCGCACAAGCTGCTCGAGCTGACCGGCGCGCAACTGCACAACCTGTACGGCCCGACCGAAGCCGCCGTCGACGTCACCTATCACGAGGTGACGGCGGCCGACACCGTCTCGGTGCCGATCGGCCGCCCGGTCTTCAATACCCGTGTCTACGTGCTGGATGCGCGCCTGCACCCGGTCGCGCCGGGTGTCGCGGGTGAGCTGTACCTCGCGGGCGTCCAGCTGGCGCGCGGCTATGTCGCGCGTCCGGAACTGACCGCCGACCGCTTCGTCGCCGATCCGTTCCACCACGCCGCGCGCATGTACCGCACCGGCGACCTAGTGAAGTGGACCGGCGCGGGCGAGCTGGAATACCTGGGCCGCACCGACTTCCAGGTGAAGCTGCGCGGTCTGCGCATCGAGCTCGGCGAGATCGAAGCCGCCCTCACCGCCGTCGACTCCATTGCCCAGTCGGTGGTCGTGGTGCGCAGCGACGATCGTCTCGGCGATCAGCTTGTCGCCTATGTCATCCCCGCCGCGGGTCTGGCGGTGGACGTGGAGGGCGTGCGCGCCGAACTCGGCGATGCCCTGCCCGGCTATATGGTGCCGAACGCCTTCGTAGTGCTGGAGGCCTTCCCGCTCAATGCCTCCGGCAAGCTCGATCGCAAGAAGCTGCCCGCGCCGGTCTTCGAGGCCAAGGTCTTCCGGGCCCCGTCCACCCCGATCGAAGAGATCGTGGCCGGCACCTTCTCCGATGTGCTCGGCGTCGGCCGCGTCGGTGTCGACGACGACTTCTTCGAGCTCGGCGGCAACTCGCTCATCGCCACCCAGGTGACCGCGCGCCTCGGCGCGGCCCTGGACATCCAGCTGGCCGTGCGCGATCTGTTCGAAGCCTCCACGGTGGCGGCGCTGGCCGCCCGGGTGGAGCGGGCCGCCGGTTCCGGCCGGGCCCGTCCGCGCCTGGTCGCCGGTGAGCGTCCGGACAATCTGCCGCTCTCCCCGGCGCAGCAGCGCTACTGGTTCCTGAACCAGTTCGACACCAGTACCTCAGCGGTGGACAACATTCCGCTCGCGGTGCGGCTCATCGGCGCGCTCGATCTCACCGCCATGAAGCTGGCCATCGGCGATGTGATCAACCGGCACGAGGTGCTGCGCACCGTCTACCCGCGTTCGGCCGACGGCCCGCACCAGGTCATCCTGCCCGCGACGCAGACCGATCTGTCGCTGGTTCCCGAGGCGGTCGCCGAGGACGATCTGCTGGGCAAGGTCATCGAATTCGCCATGACCACCTTCGACGTCACCGTCGAGGTGCCGCTCGCGGTGAAGCTGTTCCGCATCGCTCCCCCTCTCGGCGCTTCCGACAGCGATACCGAAGAGCATGTGCTGGCCTTCACCATCCATCACGTCTCCGCCGACGGTTCCTCCATGGGCCCGATGGCGCGCGATGTCATGGCCGCCTATGTGGCGCGCGCCAATGGCGAAGCCCCGCAGTGGGCTCCGCTGCCGGTGCAGTACGGCGACTACGCGCTGTGGCAGCGCACGGTGCTGGGTTCGGAAGAGGATCCGGAATCGCTTGCCGCACAGCAGGTCGGCTACTGGACCCGGGCGCTCGCCGAACTGCCCGATCAGCTGGAACTGCCGACCGATCGGCCGCGCCCGCCCGCGCAGTCGTTCCACGGCAAGGCGCTGCGCTTCGACATCGACGCCGGACGGCACGCCAGGCTGCACGAGTTGGCGCGCGCCAATAACGCGTCGCTGTTCATGGTGGTGCACGCGGCGCTGGCGGTACTGCTGTCGCGCCTGTCCGGCAGTGACGATATTGCCGTCGGCACCCCGATCGCGGGCCGTGGTGAGCGCGAACTCGACGATCTCATCGGCATGTTCGTGAACACGCTGGTGTTCCGCACCCGCATCGATCGCGCGGTGACCTTCGCCGATGTGCTCGCCGAGGTGCGCGAACGCGATCTGGAAGCCTTCGCCAATGGTGAGGTGCCATTCGAGCGCCTGGTCGAGGTGCTCAACCCGGTGCGCTCCAATGCGCGCAATCCGCTGTTCCAGGTGGGTCTTTCGTTCCAGAACCTGGCCGAGACCGCCTTCGAACTGCCGGGCCTGCACGTCAGCGCGGTGCAGTTCGAATCGCAGCTGGCCAAGACCGATCTGCATGTGACGCTCTACGACCGGTACACCGATGACGGCGCGCCGGCCGAGATCCTCACCGAATTCGGTTATGCCACCGACCTGTTCGACGAATCCACCGTGCGCGGATTCGCCGACCGGTTCCTGCGGGTGCTCGATGCCGTCCTCGAGGACGCCACCGCCACGGTCGGCGAGATCGATATTCTCGATGCCGCGGAGAACGACCGAATCCTGCTGCAGTGGAACAACACCGCACAGGATGTCGCCGAGGTGTTCCCGGACGGCGCGACCGCCACCCTGGTCACGCTGCTCGACGCCGCCGTCGCCGCCGACCCGAAGGCCGTCGCCCTGGTGGCGGACACCGCCGACGGGGTCGAAACGCTGACCTACCGCGAGCTCGACGCGCGAGTCAACCGCCTGGCCCGCGAGCTCATCGTCCGCGGCATCGGCGCGGAAGACCGTGTGGGCCTTGCCATCCGGCGCTCCGCGGACCTGGTCGTCGCCATGTACGCCATTGCCAAGTCCGGCGCGGCGTATGTGCCGATCGATCCAGATCAGCCGGCCGACCGCACCAACTACATTCTCGAAATCGCCGCCCCCGCCTGCGTGCTCACCACCAGCCGTGACGGGTTCGTCATCGCTGCCGAGGGTGACGCCGCCGGTATCGGCGCGATCGAGGTGCTGGCCATCGACGAGCTGGAGCTGTCGGGTTACTCCGATAAGCCGATCGCCACCGCCGAGCGGGTGCGGGAGCTGACGGCCGCCAATACGGCGTACATCATCTTCACGTCCGGTTCGACCGGTCGCCCGAAGGGTGTGGCGCTGCCGCACGGCGCCGTGGTCAACCAGTTGCTGTGGAAGACCACCGAATTCGGCCTCGATCCGGCCGATGCGGTGCTGCTCAAGACCGCTGCGACCTTCGACCTCTCGGTGTGGGAATTCTGGTCCGCCGCCGCCTGCGGTGGCCGCCTGGTCATCGCGCAGCCGCACGGGCATCGGGATCCGGCGTACCTGAACGAGCTCATCGCCCGGGAATGGGTGACCACGCTGCACGTGGTGCCGTCCATGCTGGACGCACTGCTGGCCGACGGCCTGCCGGATTCGCTGTGGCGCATTCTCGCCATCGGTGAGGCGCTGCCCGCTCCGCTGGCACAGCGGGTCCGTGCCGAGCGGCCGCGTACCGAGCTGTTCAACCTGTACGGCCCGACCGAGGCCGCGGTCTCGATCACCAGCCACCGGGTGACCGATGCCGACGAGATGTCGGTATCTATCGGTTCGCCCGAGTGGAACAGCCAGGTGTACGTACTGGATTCGCGCCTGCGGCCGGTGCCGGTGGGCGTGTCCGGTGAGCTCTACCTGGCCGGTGCGCAGCTGGCGCGCGGTTACTACGGCCGCGCCGATCTGACCTCGGATCGGTTCGTGGCGAACCCGTTCGGTACCGGCGGTGCTCGTATGTACCGCACCGGTGACCTGGTGGCCTGGAATGCCGCCGGTGAGCTGGAGTACCGGGGCCGCACCGACTTCCAGGTGAAGATCCGCGGCTTCCGCATCGAGCTCGGCGATATCGAATCGGCGCTGCTGCGCCAGTCGGCCATCGCCTCCGCTGCCGTTGTCGCACACCAGGATCCGGCGCTCGGTGACCGCCTCGTCGCCTACGTCGTCGCCGCTGCGCCTAATACGGCGTCCACGGGTCCCTCCATGGTTACGCAGGCTGCCGCCTCCGGGCCCGTCGCTCCCGCCGGCGGCGAAATCGACAAGCAGGCAATGCAATCGGCGCTGTCGGCGGAGCTGCCGTCGTACATGGTGCCGTCGGTCTTCATGCAGATCGACGCGCTGCCGCTGAACGCCAATGGCAAGCTCGATCGCAAGGCGCTGCCCGCGCCCAGCTTCGAGAAGGCGGTCTTCCGCGCACCCGTCACCCCGATCGAGCAGATCGTGGCCGGCGTGTTCGCGGACGTGCTGCACATCGAGGGTGGTCGCATCGGTCTCGATGACGACTTCTTCGCCTGGGGCGGTAACTCACTGCTGGCCACCCAGGTCGCGGCCCGCCTCGGCGAGGCGCTGAACACCCGGGTGCCGGTGCGCCTGATGTTCGAGGCGACCACCGTATCCGCCCTGGCGGCGCGGGTGGAGCACGATGCCGGTGCGGGCGGCCGCAAGGCGCTCACCGCCGGGCCGCGCCCCGACAGCATTCCGCTCTCGCTGGCGCAGCAGCGCATGTGGTTCCTCAACCGCTTCGACAATCAGTCGGCGGCCTACAACGTGCCGGTCGCGGTGCGCCTGTCCGGCGCCCTCGATGTGGACGCGCTGCGCGCCGCGATTGTGGATGTTGTTGCCCGCCACGAGATTCTGCGGACCGTGTACCCGCAGACCGAGACCGGTCCGGTGCAGGTCATCCTGTCGACCGCACAGGCCGTGCCCGAGCTCGAGGTGCGCACCGTCGGCGCCGACGAGGTCGCCGCCGCCGTGGTGGCTTTGACCTCCACGGTCTTCGACGTCACCACCGAGGTGCCGCTGAAGGTGGCGCTGTTCCGCATCGGCGATGACGAATCCACCGAGTACGTTCTGGCCCTGGCGATTCACCACATCTCCGGTGACGGCTCCTCGGTCGGCCCGCTGACCCGCGATCTGATGATGGCCTACGCCGCCCGCTCCATCGGGCAGCGTCCGGGCTGGTCCAAGCTCGCGGTGCAGTACGCCGACTACTCCATCTGGCAGCGCGATCTGCTGGGCAGCGAGGACGATCCGGAATCGCTGTCGACCAAGCAGGTCGCCTACTGGAAGTCGGCGCTGGCCGAGCTGCCGGATCAGCTGGATCTGCCGTCCGATCGTCCGCGCCCGGCGGTGCAGTCCTTCGCCGGTGGCAAGGTCGAACTGCGCATCGATGCCGAAATGCACCGTGCGCTGGTCGATCTGGCCCGGGCCGAGGGTGCGACGCTGTTCATGGTCGTGCACACCGCGCTCGCGGTGCTGCTGGCCCGGCTGTCCGGCACCGACGACATCGCCATCGGCACCCCGATGGCCGGTCGCGGCGAGGCCGTGCTCGACGACCTCATCGGCATGTTCGTCAATACCCTGGTCTTCCGCACCCGGGTCGACACCGATGCCGCGTTCACCCAGCTGCTGGCCCGCCAGCGCGAGACCGACATCCAGGCGTTCGCCAATGCCGATGTGCCGTTCGAGCGCCTGGTCGAGGTGCTCAATCCGGTGCGTTCCACGGCACGGCATCCGCTGTTCCAGGTGGGCCTGTCGTTCCAGAACCTGGCGCAGTCCAACCTCGAACTGCCTGGTCTGACCGTCTCCGGTCTGGATATCGATACCCAGATCTCGCAGTTCGATCTGCATCTGATCGCCACCGACCGGTACGAAGAGGCGGGCACGCCGGTGGGTATCACCGGTCTGTTCACCTACGCGACCGATCTTTTCGACCATGCGACCGTGCAGGGCTTCGTCGACCGCTTCGTGCGACTGCTCGGTGCGATCACCGCCGCGCCGCATACGGCGGTGGGCGATATCGAGCTGCTGGCCGCGGCCGAGCGCACCGATCTGCTGAGCGATCGCAATGCGACTGCGCACGAGACGGATTCGGCCGCGACGCTGGTATCGCTGCTCGATGCGACGGTGGCGGCCATTCCGACCGCTGTTGCGCTGATCGGGCCCGATGGTGAGGTGCTCACCTACGCCGAGCTCGGTATCCGGGTGAATCGTCTTGCCCGGCACCTGATCTCGATCGGTGTCGGCCCGGAGTCGCGGGTCGCGCTGGCGCTGCGGCGTTCGGTGGATCTGGTTGTCGCGATGTACGCGGTGTCGGCTGCCGGTGGTGCGTATGTGCCGGTGGATCCCGACCAGCCTGCCGAGCGCACGGACTACATTCTCGAGACCGCTGCTCCGGTGTGTGTGCTGACCAATGCCGAAGCCCGCTTCAGTACCGAGGCCGCGCCGCTGGTGCGCTTGGATCAGCTGGCGTTGGAATCGCTTGCGGTCGAGCCTATTACCGATGCGGAGCGGGTGTCGCCGCTGTTGCCGTCGCATACCGCGTACGTGATCTTCACGTCCGGTTCGACCGGTCGACCGAAGGGTGTGGCGTTGCCGCATGCTGCGGTGGCGAACCAGTTGCAGTGGAAGACCGCCGAATTCGGCCTCGGCGCCGACGACGCGGTCTTGTTGAAGACTGCCGCCACCTTCGACCTTTCGGTCTGGGAGTTCTGGTCGGCCGCCGTGTGTGGCGGTCGTCTGGTCATCGCCTCTCCCGATGGTCATCGGGATCCGGCGTATCTGAACGAGTTGATGGCTCGTGAGCTGGTGACCACATTGCATGCGGTGCCGTCGATGCTGGACGCGCTGCTGACCGAATCCGGTGGTGCGCTGACGCGTTCGTTGCGGCGGGTGCTGGCGATCGGTGAGGCGCTGCCCGCGACCGTGGCCCAGCGCTTCCGCAGGGCCAACCCGTCCGCGCAGCTGTTCAATCTGTACGGCCCGACCGAGGCCGCGGTGTCCATCACCTCGCACCTGGTCACCGATGCCGATCAGGGCTCGGTCTCCATCGGTGCGCCGGAGTGGAACAGCCAGGTCTACGTGCTCGATTCACGCCTGCACCCGGTTGCCGCAGGTGTCTCGGGTGAGCTGTATCTGGCGGGTGCGCAGCTGGCGCGCGGTTACTTCGGCCGTGCGGATCTGACAGCTGATCGCTTCGTGGCCAACCCGTTCGGCAACGGCGAGCGCATGTACCGCACCGGTGACCTCGTCGCCTGGGCAGCGAACGGTGAGCTCGAATATCGCGGTCGTACCGACTTCCAGGTGAAGATCCGCGGCTTCCGTATCGAGCTCGGTGAGATCGAGGCGGCTTTGCTGGCCATGCCGGAGATCGCGCAGGTTGCGGTGCTGGCCAAGTCGGATCAGCGCACCGGCGATCGCCTGGTCGCCTACCTGGTACCGTCCGACCTCGCCGCGAGCGTGGAAGTGACACAGGCGAAGTCTGTCCTGTCGGCGGCGCTGCCGTCGTACATGGTGCCGTCGGCGTTCGTGGTCCTGGACGCCCTGCCGCTGAACGTCAACGGCAAGCTGGATCGAAAGGCCCTGCCGGAGCCCGAGTTCGAGACCCAGGCCTTCCGTGCCCCGTCCACCCCGATCGAAGAGATCGTGGCCGGCGTGTTCACCGAGGTCCTCGGCGCCGAACGGGTCGGCGCGGACGACGACTTCTTCGCCCTCGGCGGAAACTCGCTGCTGGCAACGCAGGTCGCCGCTCGCCTCGGCGCGGCGCTGGACAGCCGGGTTCCGGTCCGGACCCTGTTCGAGGCCTCCACGGTCGCCGGACTGGCCATCAAGCTGGAACTGCACGCCGGTTCCGGTGATCGCCGTCCGCTGGTCGCGCAGGAGCGCCCGGCCTCGGTGCCGCTGTCGCTGGCACAGCAGCGCATGTGGTTCCTCAACCAGTTCGACATCACCTCGGCGGCCTACAACATTCCGGTCGCAGTCCGCCTCACCGGCGAACTGGATACGGACGCGCTGCAGCAGGCCGTCGCCGATGTGATCGGCCGCCACGAGACGCTGCGGACCATCTACCCGCAGGCCGACGGCGCCGCCACCCAGGTGATCGTGACCGCCGCACAGGCGATTCCGGATCTCACGCCGATCACGGTGACCGCCGAATCGGTGCGTGACCGGATTGCCGAGCTCATCTCCACCGGCTTCGACGTGACGGCGGAGGTGCCGTTGCGCGCCAAGCTGTTCCGCGTCGAGACCCCCGCTGTCGCGGAGTCGCTCGGTGCGCACGAGGCCGCGTTCCTGGACGTGGCGGACGCCTTCGAGGCCGCCACCCTGCGGGCCGTCGGCGCACATGCGGCCGTCGCGCTGGGCATGGTCCGGACTCCGGTCCCGGCCGAGCCGGTCATCGAGCACGTCCTGGTGTTCGTGGCGCATCACATCAGCGCGGACGGCTGGTCCATGGGCCCGCTCACCCGCGATGTGATGATCGCGTACGCGGCGCGCGCCAATGGCGTCACGCCCGGCTGGGCGCCGATGCCGGTGCAGTACGCCGACTACTCGATCTGGCAGCGGGCGGTGCTCGGTTCCGAACAGGATCCCGAGAGCCTCATCTCCGCGCAGGCCGACTACTGGCGCACCGCGCTGGCGGATCTGCCCGATGAGCTCAATCTGCCGTCCGACCGTCCGCGGCCGAACGCGCAGTCCTTCCGCGGCGGCAAGGTGCACTTCCCCATCGGGGCCGGACTGCACCGCGGCCTGCAGAGCATTGCCCGCGAACAGGGCGCGACCATGTTCATGGTGGTGCACGCCGCGCTGGCGGTATTCCTCTCGCGCCTGTCGGGCACCGAGGACATCGCCATCGGCACCCCGATCGCGGGTCGCGGCGAGGCCGAACTCGACAATGTGATCGGCATGTTCGTCAATACCCTGGTGCTGCGCACCGAGGTGGACGCGGATCTGACCTTCGCGCAGCTGCTGGCGCGTGCCAAGGATGCGGATCTGCAGGCCTTCGCACACGCGGATATTCCGTTCGAGCGGCTTGTGGAGGTCATCAATCCGGAGCGCTCGACCGCGCGCCACCCGCTGTTCCAGGTGGTGCTGTCGTTCGAGAACCTGCCGGACAGCACCTTCGAACTGCCCGGATTGCGGGTCGCCGCCGTCGATTTCGAGAACGAGACGGCCAAGTTCGATCTGTCGCTGACGATTACCGAGGCGGGCGCGGCCGGCGAGGGCATGTACGCCGAATTCGCCTTCGCCCGTGACCTGTTCGACGACGCCACCGTCGAACGCTTCGCACAGCGCTTCACCAGGCTGCTGGAGCAGATCACCGCGCGGCCGCAGCTGCCGGTCGGCGATCTGCAGCTGCTGTCGGCCGCCGAGCGCGCGGATCTGCTGTCGCGCAATGGCGGACCGGCCGTGCAGCCGCTGACCCTGCCCGAGATCATGGGCAATGCGGTCGCCGCCAACCCGGTCGGCGAGGCCGTGGTCTTCGACGGTCAGGTGCTCGGTTACGCCGAACTCGACGCGGCCTCCTCCCGCCTGGCGCGCATGCTCATCGAGCGGGGCGCCGGACCGGATGTGCGGGTGGCCGTGGCCATTCCGCGCTCGTTCGAATCGGTGCTCGCGGTGTGGGCCGTGGCCAAGTCGGGTGCGGCGTTCGTACCGGTCGATCCGGCCTATCCGGCCGATCGCATCGCGCATATGATCTCCGATTCCGGTGCGGTACTGGGTCTTACGCTGAGTGACGAGCTGGCGGCGCTGCCGCCGGTGGTCAGCCTGGCCGGGTGGATCTCGCTCGACGACCCGCTGGTCATCGCCGAGATCGAATCGCATTCGCCTGCGGCCGTGACCGATGCCGAGCGGTGGGCCCCGATCCGGCCCGCACATGCGGCGTACGTCATCTACACCTCGGGTTCGACGGGTCTGCCCAAGGGTGTTGTGGTGACCCATGCGGGTCTGGCCAACTTCAGCCGCGAACAGGTCGAGCGCTATCGCCTCGACTCCACTTCGCGCGCACTGGCATTCGCGTCACCGTCCTTCGACGCCTCGGTGCTCGAGCTGCTGCTGGCGCTCGGCGCGGGCGGCACGCTGGTGGTGGTCCCGCCGGGTACCTACGGCGGCGACGAGCTCGGTGAGCTGATCGCCCGCGAGCGGGTCACGGTCGGCCTCATCACGCCGTCGGTCCTGGCTTCGCTGGAGCCGTCGCAGCTGGCGAGCATGGAGGTCATCATCGCCGGTGGCGAGGCCGTCTCGGCGGACCTCGTCGCCAAGTGGTCGGTGAATCCGGCCGGGCCGCGCCGTTTCCACAATGCCTACGGTCCGACCGAGGCCACCATCGCCACCAATATCAGTGCGGCGCTGGCGCCCGGGGACACCGTTGTCATCGGTGGTCCGGTGCGCGGTATGCGGGCCATGGTGCTGGACGCACGCCTGCACCCGGTGTCCGAGGGTGTCGCGGGCGAGCTGTACGTGGCCGGTCTGCAACTGGCGCGGGGCTAC
Source organism: Nocardia sp. NPDC006630 (assembly GCF_040611495.1). Classification (NCBI taxonomy): domain Bacteria; kingdom Bacillati; phylum Actinomycetota; class Actinomycetes; order Mycobacteriales; family Nocardiaceae; genus Nocardia; species Nocardia sp. NPDC006630. Next base: position 899,953 of record NZ_JBEXOK010000001.1, on the reverse strand, counting down.
CACGCCCGGCCGGGTCTGACCTCGGAGCGGTTTGTCGCCGATCCGTACGGTGAGCCGGGTCAGCGCCTGTACCGCACCGGTGACGTGGTGCGCTGGCGTCGTGACGCCAAGGGCAGCGCCGTGGTGGAGTACGTGGGCCGCAATGACTTCCAGGTCAAGGTGCGCGGTTTCCGTATCGAACTGGGCGAGATCGACGCGGCGCTCATGTCGCACGAGAGTGTGGACTTCGCGGTCACGGTCGGGCACAAGACCGATATCGGCACTACCATGCTGGCGGCCTATGTGCGGCCGGTCGACGGTGCGGTCATCGATATCGCGGCGCTGACCGAGCATGCCGCGGCGCGGTTGCCGGAATACATGGTGCCGACCGCCATTACGGTGCTGGACCAGATTCCGCTGACCCCGGCGGGCAAGCTGGACCGGCGCGCACTGCCGGAACCGGTGCTCGCACCGCGCGAATTCCGGGCTCCGGTCAGCGATATCGAGGCCCTGATCGCCGAGGTGTTCGCCGAGGTCCTGGGTGTGGATCAGGTCGGCGCGGACGATTCGTTCTTCGCGCTCGGCGGCGACTCCATTCTCTCGATCCAGCTGGTGTCGCGGGCCAAGGCACGCGGCATCCTGTTCACGCCTCGTGAGGTCTTCGAGAAGCGCAGTGTGGCCGGGCTGGCCGAAGTCGCTGTGCTGGGCGGGGATAACGAGCAGGAGCGGCTGGCAGAGCTGCCCGGCGGCGGGGTCGGCGATATTCCGCTGACGCCGATCATGACGGCGATTCTGTCGAGTGGTTCGACGTACCAGCGGTTCTCGCAGTCCATGGCGCTGCGCCTGCCCGACGGCATCGATCGCAAGGTGCTGGTCGGCACGCTCGCGGCGGTCTTCGATCACCACGATGTGCTGCGGTCGCGACTGCGCGGAAGCGAAAGCGCCGGTTGGGAATTCGAGGCGCTGCCGCGCGGTGGCGTCGATGTGGATGCCCTGGTGCACCGCGTCGAGGTCGCCGCCGATATCACCGATGCCGAGCTGTCTCGCGTTGCCAGCCTCGAACTCGATGCGGCTCTGGGTCGTCTCGATCCGGCGCAGGCCTCCATGATGCAGTTCGTCTGGTTCGCGTTCGGCGCGGGCCGGCCGGATGTGCTGCTCGTCGCCGCGCACCACTTCGTGGTCGACGGCGTCTCCTGGCGCATTCTGATTCCGGACCTCGCGGTGGCGTGGTCGCAGCTGGCGTTCGATCAGCCGGTCGCGCTGCCCGCCAACGGCACCTCCATGCGGCGCTGGGCGCATGCCCTCGTCGATGCGGCCGTCGCGCCGGAACGTGTTGCGGAACTGTCGTTCTGGCAGGGCGTGGTGGAGACCGCGGATCCGCTGCTGGGCGCTCGCGAGTTCGATGCGGCGGTGGATACCTTCGCCACCGTCGAACGCGTCGAGGTCACGGTGCCCGCCGCGGTCACCGATGCGGTGCTCACCTCGATTCCGGGTCGGTACCGGGGTGGCGTCAATGACGGTCTGCTGTCGGCGCTGGCCATGGCGGTCGCGCGCTGGCGTGGCAACGGCAATGATGCCGCGCTGATCAAGCTCGAGGGTCACGGCCGTGAAGAGGAAGTTGTCGCGGGCGCGGATCTTTCGCGCACGGTCGGCTGGTTCACCAGTGCCTATCCGGTGCGGTTAGATCTGGCCGGGGCCGATCTCGATGACGCCTTCGCGGGTGGAAATGCCCTGGGCGACATTGTGAAATCGGTGAAGGAGCAGCTGCTCGCCGTGCCCGACAAGGGTCTCGGCTACGGTCTGCTGCGCTATCTGAACCCGGAGACGGCGCCGCAGCTGCGCAGTGTCGGCCAGATCAGTTTCAACTACCTGGGTCGCGTATCCACCGGTGAAGTGCCCGAACAGCTTTCGGAGCTGGGCTGGGTGCCGGTGGCCGATCTCGGGCAGCTGGACGCGGAGATGGATCTGGACATGCCCGCCAATGCCACCCTCGATATCAATGCCATCGTCACCGACGGCGAGGACGGCCCGCAGCTGGGCGCGGCCTTCGCCTTCCCGACCGGACTGCTGACCCGCGAGCGGGTGCAGGAGTTCGCCGATCTGTTCGTGGCGGCGCTGACGGCGCTGGCCGAGCATGCCCGGCGGCCCGACGCCGGTGGCTTCACACCGTCGGATATGGCGCTGGTCAAGGTGACTCAGAGCGATATCGAAGGCTGGGAGCGGACCTATCCGGCCATGACCGAGGTGTGGCCGCTCTCGCCGCTGCAGTCCGGTCTGCTGTTCCAGGCCATGATGTCGCAGAGCCGGCAGGCCGTGGACGTCTACACCATGCAGGCGGTCCTGGATCTGAACGGCGTTGTCGATACCGAGCGACTGCACGCGGCCGCACAGGCCATCGTCGACCGGTACCCGAGCCTGCGGACGGCGTTCGTCACCGATGCCGCGGGTCAGGCGCATCAGGTCGTGATGGATCGGGTCGAGGCGCCGTGGCGGATTGTCGATCTCACCGATATGCCGGAGGTGGAACGCGTTTCGCGGATGCGGGAGCTGATCGACGCCGATCGCGCCGAGCACTTCGATCTGGCGGCCGCGCCGCTCATGCGGTTCACGCTGTTCCGCACCGCGGATGATCAGTGGAACCTTGTGATCACCACCCACCACATTCTGGTGGACGGCTGGTCCATGCCGCTGCTCATGCGCGATCTGCTGGTGCTGTACGCGGTGCGCGGGGATCTGTCCGCGCTGCCGCGGGTGGCGTCCTACCGGAACTACCTGGCCTGGCTGGCCGGGCGGGATCGTCAGGAATCATTGCGGGCGTGGACCCGCGCGCTCGCCGGTGTGTCCGAGCCGACCCAGCTCGCACCCGCCGGTCGTGCCGATGAGCAGTACGAGATCGGGCGGCACGTCCTCGAGGTCGATGCCGAACGCACCCGTCAGCTCAGCAAGCGGGCCGCGGAACTCAGCGTCACCGTCAATACGCTGGTGCAGACGGCGTGGGCCATTCTCATCGGACGCCTCACCGGGCGTGGCGATGTGGTGTTCGGCGCCACCGTTTCCGGACGTCCGGCCGATCTGGCGGGCGTGGAATCCATGGTGGGGCTGTTCATCAACACGGTGCCCGTGCGCATTCGCATCGATGACCGCCTCACCCTCGGCGGCATGCTGGAGCGGGTGCAGGTCGAGCAGGCAGATCTGCTGGATCACCACTACATCGGGTTGACCGAGATTCAGCAATTGGCCGGTGCCGGAGCGGAATTCGATACTCTCGTGGTGTTCGAGTCCTATCCGGTGGACAAGGACGCGATCGCCGCGGCCAGCTCCATCGACGGTATGTCGGTGAACGGTGTCGGCATGAACGACGACACCCACTACCCGATGACGCTGGTGGTCATGGCCAGCGAGACCATCGAGATCTCCATGCGCTATCTCGATACCCGCTTCACCGCCGATGAGGTCGAAACCCTTGCGGCGCGGTTGAATCGGGTGCTGGACTCGCTGCTGGGCGAGCCGTCGGCGCTGGTCGGTGACATCGATATCCTCGATGAGACCGAGCGCGCTCGCATCCTCGCCGAAAGTGCGGTCACCGCACCGGATTCCGCGGTGGAACCGGCTCGGGTCGGTGCGCGCACCGTGGCCAATGTGCTGGCCGAAGTGGTGGAAGAGGATCCGCAGGCCCCCGCTCTCCTGCGGGACGGTCAGGAAACCGCGTACCACGTCCTCGACCGCCGCTCCTCCCAGCTGGCACGACTGCTCATCGACCGCGGGGCGGGCCCCGGTGACATTGTCGCCGTCGCGCTGCCGCGCTCGGTCGATGCGGTGGTCGCGGTGTGGGCGATCCAGAAGTCCGGCGCCGCAGCGCTGTTCGCCGACGGCATGTCCTTCGGCGATATCCTCGCGGCGGGCGCCAACTTCGGCATAGCCAAGGAACCGGCGGCCAGTTCGGTCCGCTGGCTGGTCCCCTCCGACCCCAAGGTCCAGGCCGATCTGACCGCTCTCCCCGCGCACCCGGTCACCTACACCGACCGGGTCCGCCCCCTCGCCGAATCCGACCCGGCCTTCGTCTACCGCGCTCCCTCCGGCGCCTGGGCCACCCTCACCCAGACCGAAGCCCTCGACCGCGCCACCACCCTGCGCGCCGATCATGAAATCGACTACGAATCGACGACGTTCACCACCGCGACAGCGGGCCTGCCCGCCGTGGACGAATTCCTCACCTCCGCCACCGCCGGCGCCCTCTCGGTCCTCCCGACCGAGGACCTCGCCACCGATCTCGACGAGGGTGAAGTAACCCACTGGTTCACCACCGCCGCAGATCAGACGGATGAGGCTCCCGAAGAAGTCCGCATCATCCCCGACTAGCCGCAACCCCGCCGGTGGCGTCGCAGAATTTGTGCGTCACCGGCGATCCAGGGGCACTGTTGCCGTAGTCGGCCGGGCCCTTGCCAGGCCCGCGCTGTGGAGTGGGCTACCTGCTTGGATCGGCGAGATCGGTTGGTGGGTCGGGTTGTTCGTGCACGGTGAGCAGCAGGTGGTCGAACTGGGTGCGGACCTTGACCGGGGCACCGTCGAAGGCGTTGACCGCGGCGATGAGTTTGGTTGCCAGGGTGCGCAATTTGGTGTTGGTCTCCTGGGAGCGCCACTGCAGCACTCGGAATGCCTGTTCGGCGTCGATGCCGTAGACGAACATCAGCACGCCCTTGGCCTGATCGATCACCGAGCGGGCCTCGACCACGTCGGGTAGGGCGTCGGTGAGGGCATCGCGTCTGCTCTGATCCAGCGGGACCGTCAGGTCGATGTAGTAGCCGGTCGTTCCGACGGTGGCGCCGGTGTCGTCGTGCATGCGGTCGCCGACGACAAGGACGTGGTGCACAACGCCGGCGGTGTCGATGATGCGGTGCCGGGAGCAGAACGCCTCGCCGTGACGGACCGCGGCGGCCAGGGTTTCGGCGACCGTGTCACGGTCATCGGGATGCTTGTGTGCGAGCAGCAGTTCCGTGGTCGGGACCACCGTGCCGGGTTCGTAGCCGTGCAGGGCGGCGACCTGATCGGACCATGCCCAGCATTGGTCGGCGAACCTGAACCAGAAGCTTCCGATCAGGTACGGACTGCCCGCGGCGATCTGCGCCAGGCTCGGCTGGCGGGCGCCAGTGTGCGAAACGGTGTCGGTCACGGGGGAGATTATGGGGCTCTTCGACAGCAGCGACAAGAGGTAAACGCGTTCAAGTGACGAACAAAATCTGCGGTGACGGGTGTAGACATTCGTCGCGAGGCGGTATACATTCACTGTCGTTCGAATTGAAAGATCCAGTAGCTCGCAAGACCGGCGTTTCAGGAGGTGGTGGTCACTGAGTAGTCCCATACCGGTTCCGCGTCCCGGAAAGCATCGGGGGCGGTGTACGAGATCGGCCCTATGGGTCGGTGAGCAGTCAATTTCCGATACGTAAATCTCCAGGCCCCGGCGCACAGTGCGCCGGGGCCTGACGGCGTTGAATCATGAGAGGTGCTGTGCAGCAACCGAACCCGAACCCCGCCGATGGCGCCAGCGCCGACGACAAGCTAGACGACGATGACTACCCCGCCTACAGCATGGGCCGGGCCGCCGAAATCCTCGGCGTCACCCAATCCTTCCTGCGCGGCCTCGACGCCGCCCACCTACTGACCCCGCAGCGGTCCGCAGGCGGCCACCGCCGCTACTCCCGCTACCAACTCCGAATCGCCTCCCGCGTCCGCGAACTCGTCGATGCCGGCAACACCCTCGAGGCGTCCTGCCGCATAGTCATCCTCGAAGACCAACTCGCCGAAGCCCAGCGCATCAACGCCAACCTCCAACACGCCCTCGATGAGCGCACCCCAGAAGACCCACCCCAACCCGGCTGACCAGCGCGACATCCACAGTTTCGATCTGGCGAAGGCCCGACGCACCGCAGTCGGGCCGCGCCGGGTATCGGCAGTGGTCGATCGGGTCGTTCCCGGCCTGGTTCTGGTGTCCCTTGTGCATTCGGCGGGAGATCCGAAAGGGTGTTGTCGGAGGCGGGTTCAGTGACGGTGCGGGTGTTTGCCGATGAGAAGTTGGTGGGGCACCGATGAGTTTGATCGTCATGGCCGGTCATATCCAGCGAAACGAACCTGCGGAAGGGGTAATCCAATGACCGAGCTGAATACTGAATCTGTGCGGCGGGCGATCGTCGAACATACTCGGGGACTGGCGGAATCGGCTGCTGCGGCAGGGCCGGACGCTGCGGTGCCGACTGCCTCGAAGTGGACCATCAGAGACTTGGTCGAGCATGTGGGTCAGACCCAGAACTGGGTTGCGTCGATCATCGAGCAGCGGATTACCGATCCTATGCAGCTGCCGATGGAGATGGCTGTGCTTCCCGCGGACCCTGAGCAGTGGTCGGCGTGGCTGTCGGAGTCCGCGCAGCGGGTGGTGAGCGCATGCTCCGATGAGGCGCTCGACGCGCCGGTGTTCAATCCCGCCGGGGACGAGCGGTCCGGGGTGCGATTCTGGATTTCCAGCCTCCTCAACGAGGCGGTCGTGCACGGCTTCGATGCTGCCGTCACGGCGAACCGGCCGGTCGATATCGACGCCGATATCGCAGCCGCGCTGATCGGTAACCACTTCGCGATGCTCATCTCGCCCACGTGGAAGATGCAGCGGGCCGAGTCCGCAGACGCCATTCGGGGGACCGGGCAGACTCTGCAGTGGCTGGCCACCGACATCGCCGATGACAAGGGCGCATGGATCATCGAACGGCAGCCGGACGGTCCGACCTGGCAGCACGGCACCCAGCCGGCCGATGTGACCGTGAGCGGCCCAGCACAATCGCTGCTGCTGACCCTGACCCGCCGACTCCCTCTCACCGACCGCGAAGCCGCCGACATCAGCGTCGACGGCGACATCGACCTCGCCCAGCACTGGCTCGACAACACCGCCCACGTCAGCGGCTGACCCGCGCCGACGGCCCCCATCGCCACGACGAGGCGAGCAGTCCGCCACGACGAGGCGAACGTTCGGCGCCCGCCGACGTCTTGGCATAAGAGGGGTGCTGGTGCGGGATGAGAAGGGGCGCAGTTGATTTCGGCGGGGTTCACAACACGAACGGGATCAGCCTTTTCGTGTGAGACATATAGTTCTCGATTCCTTCAGAGGTGGATCACCTCGCCGAGGCGCGGCAGGATGAGACGCTTCCAGCTTCGCTCCATGGCGTTGCGGGCCATCTTCTGCCGACGGTCTGTGATGTCGAAACCTGTCTGCGTCAAGAGAAGCCGGGTACCGCGGCCTTGTGGACGCATCGTCCAGTCGACGATCCACCTGGCGGGGTATTCGGCCCGCGAGTACATCCAGCTGTAGGTCAACTGGTCGCCAGGCCGGGCCGCCAGCACTTCGCAGGCGATTTCATCGATCGATGAGTCCGGGGTGGTGAATCGGAAGCGGGTTCCGGCCCTTGCGGCGAATCCGGTCGGACGAAGCAGCCAGCGCTCCAGCAGATCCGGCTCCGTCAGCGCGCGCCAGACGGTCGATCCGGTTCTATTGCGACGAAGGCATTGTGGAGTCGCGGCGCAGTGCGGGCGGGCATCGGATGTTCGAGGCCGACAGCGCCACTGAACGGCTGCTGCTGGTGCGGCGGTTGCGGGCGCTCGGACTCGGGCTGGACTCGATTATCGGTGTGCTGCAGGGGGAACGGTCGATCGATGAGGCCGTCGCTGCCGAAAGTGCGCGGCTCGATATCGAATTCAGGTCGCTGGGGTGGCGGCGGGCGGCACTGCGGGCGGTCGAGACGGCTGTTCCGGCGCAGCGGGCCGGGCGACTGGCCCTGCTGGCCGCCGCGCAGGACGGTGGTGCGGCACATGGTTGCCTGCAGCGGTTCTGGTGGCGCATGCTCGCACCGATACCTCGGTCCGATATCGATATCTATGTGGGCTGGAATGTCCCGGAGCCGCCCGCCGATCCGTCCGTCGACGAGGTTGTCGCCTACGCCGAATTGGCCGCGCTTGCCGCTGATCCCGAATTCAACCGGGCTGTGCGACAGCAACTCTGGCGGAATCAGCCGGAGCTGATCCGGAACCCTCGCGAATTGTATGTCGATGTGGGCGAATTGATGACGGATGTGGTGCCACTCGTATCGGAAGGCGTACGGCCGCACGGTGGCAAAGAGCTCGATCGATTTGTCAATGCCCATGCCGGTGCGCGAGGGCAGTGCGATTCTCCGAATTTCCGCGAGCAATTGCTGCTCGACGCCACCGACGCCGACCGCCGGATTCATCGCTACTGGGCTCTGACCGGGCAGTTCCTCGGAGCGCGCATCACCGTCGGACAGGCCCACAACTGGGTGTACAACGCGCTCGCACACTCCTCCGGCCTGCAACAGGCGGAGTAATTTTCGGAATTGACCGAAATGTCCTACTGACGATTCGTGCGAATTCTGGTCAGAGTCTGACAATCGCGGAATTGTGGCCGTATGGTCACGGCGGCAACGAATTCCAGTGAGGGAAACATGACCGAATCGCATGAGTCTCGACACCGCCGCCCGAATTCGCAGGGGGCGGTCGATCAGTGAAACGCGGGCTGAAGATCGCCGGAGTCGCCTGCGCCGGCATTGCCGCAACGCTGGGAGTTGCGACCGGCGTCGTGCGCGGCGGGCATGATCCGCACACCGTGCCGGATGGGCGACGCTCGGGGAGCGTGGTCACCGCGCTACCGGAGGCGAGTTGGTCGGGTGACGACGTACTGACCGTCGATGCCGCCGGCACCGAAGCCGAGCATTCGATTCCACCGGGCCGCTATCGCGTGCAGGTGATCCACCCGGCAACTCCCGGAACAGTGGCACGGTGTTCGGCCCGGCCGTGTTCGGCACTGGCGAATTTCATCGACGGCATGATCGCATCGGGTACGGACACGAACGCCATGGTCGAGATCATGCCCACGGATCGGGTCGTCGACCTGGTGAACGTGCGGCTCACCGCAATCGAATAGCCGCGAAGACCGAATCGCCGAAGGCCCCGAGGATTCGGGGCCTTCGGATCGGAGCTGTCGCCACCTCGAAGGCAAGACGCGTCACACAGCGGTGGAGTGCCCGATGGTGATATTGCCGAACGAGGTTCGCGCGAATACCTGCACGATGTCCTCGTCCGCTCCGCCGACCGGCCCCAGCTGATTCTGCACGGTGCCGTTCTGGGTATTGGTCTGCAGCCGCGCCGCGCTGCCCGGGCGGATGCCCACCTCCAGATTGCCCATGGAGGTCTCCAAGCGGACCACGCCGTGCGAGGCCGCACCGATGCGGATGTCGCCCTTGGCGGTCTTCGCGGTCACCGAACCACGCGTGCTGGCGATGTCGATATCGCCGGCCGACACCGCCAGATCGCACTCGCCGAGTTCGCCGGTGCCCCGCAGCTTGCCTTCTCCGGCGGTCGCTGTGAATCGGGATCCGCTGGGCGCCTTGATGATCACCTCGATCGACTGGTTGCTGCCGAATGGGGAGTGCGTGCGCCACCCCTTCGGGGCCTGCACCGTCAGCGCGCCCGCGGCGAAATCGACCCGAGTCTGCTCGGCGGCGTGCACATCGGCCTTCTTGGAGGCATCGGCCGGCCGGACCTCCACGACGGTATCGGTGCGGTCGGAGGCGATGACCGTGACATTGCCGGACAGCGTGTCGACGGTGATGGCGATCGGTTCCTGGGTCTGGAAAGTAGTCATGACCTGTACTCCTGCGGTATTCGCGACCCGGGGGCCGCGGCTGCTGTTTGCTGACAGGAACTACTTTCGCGGGCACGGCTGATGCCGACCTGACGCCGGCCTGATACGCCCGCTGACACGATGCCCGGCCCGGAATCACCGTCGAACCGGATGGGACTGCCGTACGTATCGTGGTTGAGGACATCGACTCTGGCGCTGCTTGGAGGGGTTATGACGGCTGGTGGGCAGTTGGCGCTCGAATTGGATGGGCTGTTCAAGGCTTTCGGGGGACCCTGGGTGGTCGAGGGAGTGAGCCTGGCGGTGCCGCCCGGATCGTTCTTCGGGCTGGTCGGGCCCAATGGGGCGGGAAAAACGACCACGCTGTCGATGGCAGTGGGTCTGCTGCGGCCGGATCACGGGGCGGCTCGGATATTCGGAACCGATGTGTGGGCAGATCCGGTGCGGGCCAAGACTGTGGTCGGGGTGCTGCCGGATGGATTGGCCTTGCCGGAGCGGCTCACCGGGCGGGAGTTGTTGACCTACACGGGATTACTGCGCGGAATGGACAAGACCACCGTGGGGGAGCGGGCGGCGGAATTGCTCAGCGTGCTCGAGCTGACCGGCGCGGAAAACACTGTGGTGGTGGACTATTCGGCAGGTATGCGGAAGAAGATCGGCCTGGCCACCGCGCTGCTGCACGCGCCGAAACTACTGGTGCTGGACGAGCCGTTCGAGGCGGTGGATCCGGTGTCCGCCAGCACTATTCGCACAATCCTGCAGCGCTTCGTGGCCGCCGGAGGCGCGGTGGTGCTGTCCAGTCATGTCATGGCGCTGGTGGAGAACATCTGCGACCGGGTGGCGGTCATCGATAAAGGAAAGGTCGTCGCGGGCGGGACAGTCGCGGAGGTGCGCGGGGCGGGGACGCTGGAAGAGGCATTCGTGCGACTTGTCGGCGGGCATGTCGGCGGGGAAGAGGGGCTGTCATGGTTGGCGTCCTGATTCGAATGCGCCTGCGGCTCACCGCGAGAGCCATGCGCGAGGGCCGGGCCGCGCTCAACTTCTGGATCGGCAGCCTGTTCGGCCTGGCCGCCGCGCTGGTGACGGCCGGCATCATCGGGTTCGGGCACGACACCCTGCACTCCGGCGTGACGATTGCGGCCGCGCTGTTCGGCGCCTGGACGCTCGGCTGGATCTGCGGGCCGATACTCACCGGCAGCAGTGACGAGACGCTGCAGCCGGAGCAGTTCCGGCTACTCCCGCTGACCGATCGGCAGCTGGCATACGGGCTGGCGGCGGCCGCCTTTGCCGGGCCCGCGGCGGTGATCAACCTGGTGGCGTTCGCGGGATTGATCATCCTGGCCGCGCCGCACGGCATCGCACCCGCACTGGTCGCGATCGTCGGGGTGGTACTGCAACTGATCTTCGTGGTGCTGCTGTCCCGTGTGGTGATGGCCTGGCTCGGCGCGGCCATGCGCTCGCGGCGCGGTAAGGATCTGGGCGTGCTGCTGGCGGCGCTGCTCGGTCTGGCGTACTACCCGATCAACCTGCTCGTCTCGAATCTCGGTCCGACACTGGAGAAGGCGTCGAGCGGGTTCGCCACTCCACTGCGCGCCGTGCCCTCGGGGTGGGCGCCCGCCGCCGTGGAGGCCGCCGCTCGCGGGGACGTGCTGTGGACGGTGCTGCCGCTGCTCGGACTGGCAGCGCTGTCGCTGGTGCTGTGGCAGGGGTGGGCGGTACTGCTGCACCGGCGTCTCACCCTGCCGCCCGTCTCCGCCGGGCAGGTGCTCGACGGCGAGAACGGCCTGCTCGAACGCTTCATACCGGCGACACCCGTCGGCGCGGTAGTCACCAAGGAGCTGCGCACCTGGTGGCGGGACAGTCGCCGGCGGGCCTCGCTGCTGCCGCTGCTGCTCATCGGATTCGCGCTGCCGGTCTTTCTGGCCATCAAGAACGGGAATACCGGAACCATCCCGTTCGCAGGCGCTTTCGTCGTATGGCTGGCAACCATGGGCGGCACCAATCTGTACGGATTCGACGGCACCGCGATCTGGCAGACGATTGTCACGCCGGGTGCGGCGCGGGCCGATGTGCGCGGGCGGGCCATCGCGTGGGCAATGCTGGTCGCACCGGTGGCCCTCCTGGCGACGCTGATTCTGCCGGGCATACTCGGGCAGACGCGCCTGTATCCGTGGGCGCTGTCCACGCTGCCGGTGCTACTGGGCGTCGGCATCGGCGCGGTGGTCTTCCTCTCCGCCTATGCGGCGTTTTCCCTTCCGCCGCAACGTGGTAACCCTTTCTCCGGCTCCGGGAATCCCGGCTGCGCGAAGCTACTCATGCAGCTGTCCGTCGGTCTCGGACAGTTGCTGATATCGGTGCCGGTGCTGGTGATTCTGGGTGTCGGTACGGCGCTGGACAATCCCTGGGTGCAATGGCTGGCGCTGCCGCTGGGTCTGGTGCTGGGCGGGTTAGCCGCAAGCATCGGAATCCGCCTCGCGACGACCAGGCTGGAGAGCAAGGGGCCGGAGATTCTGGTGGCTGTCAAGCCTCGTTGAACCGCGATTTCCCTTTCCCGGCAGGAGGACTCGCCGCTACTTGCACCGAAATCGCTTGTGCGCCGCGAATCGGGTAGCCCACTACTGCCGATATTCGCTCCGCGATCCCGCACTCTGGAGCCGGCGGGCGGTACGCCGGGGCGTCTGGCGCCCCAAGCCGCTCGCGTACAGCTCGAACGGCATTGGGAGACAGCGGAAGTGGATCAAATCCTGTATTGGAACGCGGTGGCGCTGGAGTCGGACCGCATTGCGCACACCGACATCGCCGCCGCGGAACGCGGGTCACGCGGGCCGGTGGGCAGTTCGCGGGCGCTCGCGATCGTGCACCTTGCCATGCACGACGCCTACTTCAGCATTTTCGGTGCGGCGCACGGGACCTGGCTGACGGAGCCGCCGGTGGCGGCCAATGGGTCCGCCGTCGAATCCGCCGTTGCGGTAGCCGCGCATACCACGCTGACCGCGCTGTATCCGGCGCAGCACGCGCGCCTGGACCGCGCACTGCGGGAGGCGGGATTGCGCGGGCCCGGTACGGGGCGCGGCGGTGCGCACGGGCAGGCCGTCGGGCGCGCGGTGCTCAAAGCCCGCGCCGGGGATCCGAGCCTGTTTGACGGTGATTATCTGTCCGATATCGTGCCGCCCAATCATCGGCCCGATCCGGTCAACCCGAAACAGGGTTACTACGCACCGCATTACGGCGCGCGGTCGCGGTGCTTCGCGGTATCGCGGCGGTACACCTTGGATGCGCCGCCGAAGCGCAGTGATCCGCGCTATCTGGCGGCGCTGCGGGATGTGCGGGCCAAGGGCATCACGCTGGAATCGGCCGCGGCCGGGCCACCTCGCTCCGCGGCCCGCACGCCGGACGAGACTCTCATCGCGGTGTTCTGGGCCTATGACGGGGCCCGGCAGATCGGAACTCCGCCGCGGTTCTACAACCAGATCGCCCGGACGCTGGCCGCCGCGCGGGAAAACACCGTCGAACAGAATGCCCGCCTGTTCGCGCTGGTCAATACGGCGCTTGCCGATGCCGGAATCCTGTGCTGGGACGAGAAATACCGGCACAATCTGTGGCGGCCGATACTCGGTATCCGGGAGTACGATCCGGCCATCGGACCCGAGGCCGTCCCCGGCCACGATCTCGACCCGGACTGCGATCCGTTCTGGCAGCCGCACGGCGCGCCGCGCAGTAATGAGACGGCCGTCAACTTCACGCCGCCGTTCCCGTCCTATCCCTCCGGGCATGCCGCGTTCGGGGGAGCGGCCTTCCAGATGCTGCGGCGCTGCTACGGCGCTGTGGGTGCCGGGCCCGACTCTCTCACCGACGGTACGGGTTTCATCTCCGATGAACTCGACGGCGTCAGCACCGACAATCGCGGTGTGGTGCGCGCCCGGCACGTGCGCATGTTCCTCGACGGACTCTGGCAGATGATGCAGGAAAATGCGCGCAGTCGCGTATTCCTCGGTGTGCATTGGGCTTTCGACGCATACGCCACCGATGCCCGCGGCATGATGGATCTGTCGCAGAACATCGGCGGTGTGCGGCTCGGGCGGGATGTGGCGGACAATCTCTGGACCGGTGGGTTGAAGCAGGACCGAGCCGCCGGGCCGCGGCTGCCCTGAGTCAGGAGTGCGCCGCGAGCGCGGTGAGATCCACCGTCTTCGCCATGGCCTGTGCACCCGCGTCATTGAGGTGCATGCCGTCGCCGCTGTCGAATTCGGCGCGAATGAAGTCGGGGCGATCCGGATCCTGCACTGCCGCAGCGATATCGAATACCGCATCGAAGACCGGAGTGCCGCGCAGCCATTCGTTCACCGCACGGCGCACCGGAATGCCTTCGGCCACACTGAGACCCGGGTAGATGGCCCCGGCGAACGGTCCGATGGTATCGGCGTAGATGGGCAGGCCCGCCTGGTGTGCCAGCCGTGCCAGCTCGGTGAAGCCGGCGATCAGCTGCTCGGCCGTCGCGGTTCCCGACAGGATCAGGTCATTGATACCGAAGTTGACCCACACGCCCGTGACCCCGGGCACCGACAGCACATCGCGCTCGAATCGGGACAGGCCGTGCTCGCCGATTTCATCGGTGAGCAAACGGGTTCCGCCGATGCCCTGGTTCACTGCCCACCCGCGGGGGAGTCGCGCATTGAGCGCATCCACCGAGCGGCGGTTGGCGCCGGGCGTGGAACCGACGCCTTCGAACCAGGAGTCGCCGAAGGCCACGAGCACGGGGGCGTCAGCGGTGGTGAGCACATCGACACCCGTGAGGAAGAAGCGTGAGCCGATCTCCTCGGGGGCCGGCAGGGCGGCGGCGCTCGTCCGATCGCCTGCGACTACCCAGCCCGGTTGTGCCGGAATGTGGGCGAAGGCGGCCAAGCCGGTGTCCTCGGGCAGGTACAGGCTCAGTGCCAGTTCCGCGCCCGCTGTCACCGGCAGGTCGACGGGGTCGCTGATTGCGGTGGCTCCAGCGGGAATACGCACCTGTGTGGATCCGGCGAAGCGCACGGCGGTATCGGTCTCGGCGACGATTTCATCCGCGGTCTTGTGCCGCGCGAGGCGCGCGGCACCGATCACCAGCTCGTTTTCGGAGTAGCGATTGGTCAGGTGTACCCGCAGTCGAGTGCCGCCGCCGGCCACCCGCAGCACCTGCCGCAGGGTCTCGTCGGCGAAGCTCCGGGGTTCGGCCAGCCGGATCTGCTCGGCCGGATTCACCAGTGGCGCACGGAAAACGGCCACCCAGCGTGCTGTGCTCATGGGAACCTCGATTTAGTTGCGGTGCGGAATATTGCGTTGACAAGAATCTACTCGATTTGTTCCGCGTGTCAACTATCCGCAAGGCAATGGTCTGGTCTAGGTTGGTCCCCGTGGATCCCAAGCATCTCTTCGATGACCCGCGCCTGACCGCCGTCGGCCTGCTGTTCGAGGCCCACGACGGCGTGATCGCCCGGCTCGGGCCGACCTGGAAGGCCAGCGGGCTCTCCGCGCTCGACCTGAATGCGCTTATGCGGCTGAGTCGTTCGCCCGGGCGCAAGCTGCGGATGACCGATCTGGCGACCCAGACCAATCTGTCCACCAGCGGTGTCACCAGACTGGTGGATCGCTTGGAGCGCAATGGATTCGTCCGCCGCGAGGCCGATCCGGGCGACCGCCGCAGCTCCTACACTGTGCTCACCGCCGCCGGCGCGACCCGGGTGGCCCGCGTCCTCCCCGCCTACCTCGACGGCGTCGAGCGCTGGTTCACCGGCTTGCTCGCCCCCGAGCAATTGGACGCCCTCACCTCCGCACTGCGCATCGTCCGCGACACCGCCAATCCGGAAGCCACCCACACCACGGACTGACCTGCCCCTTCCTGCCCGCCTCCTTCGACGCCGTCGTCTCGGTAGCGGCCCTCCAACACGCAGGGAGCCCGCCCCCATCCGAATGGCCGAACTACTCACCCCAGGAGGCGCACTCGCCCTCCTTGCTCCCACTCCACACCTACTCCGAAATCCGCTCCGTGACCCACCGCACCCTCCCCGGCTCCTGCTACCGCCGCCACGTCTACTGGCGCTGCTCGATCACCTGGACCAAGCAGGCTCCATGAGCCGTAATCGGCCGACTGTGCGCAACTGTCATCACTCTGTCGACTTGGGATGTCCGGTACCGGCGTAAACGATCCACGCAGTTCGCCTCTCGTCATCAACGAGGTACCAGATCCGGCCGCCGCTGGTTACCTCGTATTGCCAGCGTTCCAGTGCGGCTCCCTTCCAGTTGGCTGATCCGAGGGAGCCTTTCAGGCGGTGGTGGCGGTCCGGGTTGGTTGCATCTCTCGGGTCGGCGCGGATTGTGTCGAAGGCCCGGCGGAGGTTGGCGGGGGCCTGCTGGGCGAGCTGGTCCCAGCCGGTGGCGGCTTCCGTTGTGGCGAAGCGGATTTCGAACTCCGTGTGCAGGGGTGGTGGTGCGGCGCGGTCGCCGCGCTTCGGGCTCACTCGTCGGCTCCCGGTGGTGATGCCGGGCCGAGATCGCCCTCAGGATCCTGGGTGACCAGTTTCAGCAATGCGGGATCGGCATGGATTTCGGCGGTGTTGCGCCACTGGGTGAGGAGTGTGGCCAGCGGGGCGAGGTTTTCGAGTGCGGCTGCGCCCCTTGCTACTTCGACGAGTTCGGTGACGAACTGATCGACGTCCTTATCGGGCAGGAAGGTGATCCACGGGACGGCGTCGGGGAGTACTTCCCGTACCGCGCCGGCCCCGAATTTGCGGACGACGCCGGCGAGCAGGCGCGCGGTGAAATCGACCACCGCGCCCTCTGCGTCCAGTTGCTCAACCCGCATCAGGGCCAGATCTCCGGCGTCGCGGCGGCGCAGGCGCAGAGCGCGCACCTGGTCGAGGCGACCTGTGGTGACGGCGGGCTTGTGTAGCAGCTCGCTGAAAGGGACGACATCGTAGGCAGCACTCATGACATCCACACTACCTCGGATGTTGACCTATTGTGGCGGCATACCGCTGGTGGGTGCTTTGCGGGGTGACCTGTCAGCCGACGGCGTCGGCGGCTAGGGCGGCTTTCCAGCCGGGGTATTCGCTGAGGTCTTTGGCGGATTCGGCGGCGGCGCCGGTGCAGCTGAAGCCGGGGTGCCAGGTGCCGTCGGAGAGTTCTATGGAGCCCAGTTGCATGGGGGTGGGGAGGTTGGCGAGGAATTGGCCGAGGGCGGCGGGGGAGAGGAGCCAGCGTTCGGCGGTGATGGTTGCGCCGGGGGTGCCTTCGGGGAGGCGGGTTACGGCTGGTTTGGGTGGGATGGTGGTGAGGGCTGCCAGGCGGTAGTTGGGGGAGGTGTGGACCTCACCCGCCCAGCGGGCGCCGAGGGTGGTGAGTTGGTGTTCGAGGGGCTGGCCGCGCAGGTGTGCGCCGAAGACGATCAGGTCCATGTGCGGCGCGACGCGGAGGGGCCAGGCCGGATCCTCGAGTGGAGCTGATTCGGTAGCCGGTGCGGATGCCTCGTGACTGTTCGGGCCGAGAGGGTTGGGGACGGCTGTGGATGAATTCGGTGCTGCGGCAATGAGGGTGGCGATGTCGTAGGCGACGGCGTCTTCGAAGGCTCGGGCCAGGACGGTGACGCCGAAGGGGGAATCGCCGGCGGTGCCCGCGGGGACGGCGACGGCGCACATGTCGAAGAGGTTGCAGAAGTTGGTGTAGGTGCCCATGCGGGAATTCACGCCGATGGGGTCGGCCGCCACCTCGGCGAGGGTGGGATGGGTGGGGGCGGTGGGGGTCAGCAGGGCATCGGCGCCTGCCAGACTCGCCATGGCCAGCGTGCGCAGGCGCTCCAATTCGGCCAGGTCCGTGACCAATCGGTGGGCGGGGATGGTGCGGGCGGCGCGAATGATCGAACCCACGGTGGGGTCGGTGGAGCCGGGATGGGCGTCGACGAAATCGCCTACCGCGGCGTATCTCTCGGCAACCAGTGCGCCGTTGTACAGGAGTTTGGCTGCGGCGAGGAACGGTTCGGGATCGATCTCGACGATGGTCGCGCCGCTCTCCCGAAGAGCGGCGACGGTGCGTTCGAAAGCGCTGTGCCACAGGGGATCCAGATCGGGGAGAGCGTTGAAGACCGCCACGACGGGCGCGGGCGGGGCGGCCAATCGCGTATCGGCGGGCCACGGGCGGTGCGGTGCCCCCGCCGCCATGACACCCATGGCGCGGTTCGCCAGTGCCAGGTCGGCCGCGAAAATGGTCACGCAGTCGTAGGAGCGGCAGGCGGGAACCACACCGTCCGTGGAGACCACGCCGATCGTCGGTTTGATGCCGACGAGGCCGTGCAGCGCCGCCGGGACCCGGCCGGAACCGGCGGTGTCGGTACCGATGGCGATATCGGCCTCGCCGCGCGCCACGGTCGCCGCGGACCCGGAACTCGAACCGCCGGAGATGTATTCGGGACGCAGCGCATTCTCGACCGCGCCGTACGGCGAGCGGGTGCCGACCAGGCCGGTGGCGAATTGATCCAGATTGGTCTTGCCCGCCACCACCGCACCGGCGGCCCGCAGGGCGGCAACGACGGCCGCATCCCGGTCCGGAAGATAGGCGTAATCGGGGCAGCCCGCGGTGGTCGGCACTCCGGCGACATCCACATTGTCCTTGACCGCCAGCCGCAGACCCGCCAACGGTCCTGTCGCGTCGGCGGTTTCGGCGATCACCTCGGCCTCGGGGCGGCGGTGGATCCACACAGTCATGCTCGGGTCTCCTGTCAGTGGTTCGACTTCACGGCGTTTCGGTCAGCTCGCCGGCTTCTCGCCACGAATTACGTTCGGCGGTAAAGGCATCCGATTGCTTGGCGCGGAATTCCTCGATGGAATCGGCATTGTCGGTGAGGAAGCGGCGGTAGTCGGCCAGCCGGAACTCACCGTCCGCCGCGAGCAGTTCACCGCGACCGGCGGCCACATCGGAGCGCAGATCCAGCAGCTCCTCGCCGCTCACCGGATACCAGCTGATGCGGTCGAAATACCGCAGCAGCCAAGGATCTTCGCCCACACCGGTGGAGCGGTGATTCCACACCTGGGTGGTGCGGCCGACGAACTGGTAACCGCCGGGACCCTCCATGCCGTAGATGCACAGGTACGCGCCGCCGATGCCGACCGCATTCTCCGGCGTCCAGGTGCGGGCCGGATTGTATTTTGTGGTCACCAGGCGGTGCCGAGGGTCGGTGGGGGTAGCGACGGGAGCGCCGAGATAGACGTCGCCGAGGCCGAGAACGAGGTACTCGGCGGCGAAGACGGTATCGAAAACATCGTCCACCGAGGGCAATCCGTTCATGCGGCGGATGAACTCGATATTCCACGGGCACCAGGGGGCATCGGCGCGCACACCGTGCATGTAGCGGGTGATGGCCTCCCGCGTCGACGGATCGTCCCAGGACAGCGGCAGGCGCACGGTGCGGCTGGGCACCACCAGTTCGTCGGCGGAGGGCAGTTCGGCCTCCACCTCACCGAGCAGGTCCAGCAGCTTGCCGGTGGGCAGGCGATCGGGATCGGTGCGCACCTGCAGCGAGCGCACGCCCGGGGTGAGCTCGGTGACACCCGGCTCCGCGCGTTCGAGCAGCGCCTGGTGCAGGGCGTGCACGCGGGCGCGCAGCTCCAGATCCAGTGTCATATCGCCGTATTCGACGAGCAGGCCGTCATTGCCCGCGCGGCGATAGGTGACGGCGGTTTCCGTGCCCTCGCGCCGGGCCACGATGCCGTCGTCCCCGTCGCCGCCGGAGGACAGCACGATCGGCCAGGCGGCCCGGCGTGCGGCGCCCAGCTCTCGCAGCGAGGCCGCGCGGTCCGCGCGGACCGGGACGAAGCGCACGCTGTCACCGGGGGTGAGCTGGCCCAGCTTCCAGCGATCGGCGGCCACCACGGTGACGGGGCAGACGAAGCCGCCCAGACTCGGGCCGTCGGGGCCGAGCAGGATCGGGGTGTCGCCGGTGAAGTCCAGTGCACCAATCGAATACGCGGTGTCGTGGATATTCGACGGGTGCAGGCCCGCCTCGCCGCCGTCCTGTCGCGCCCACTGCGGTTTCGGGCCGACGAGGCGGACACCGGTCCGATCGGAGTTGAAGTGCACCTCGTAATCGGTGCCGACAATGGTGTCGAAGTCGCTGCGGGTGAAGAACTCCGGCGCACCGTGCGGGCCCTCGGTGACGGCCAGCTCCCAGCGCCGGGTGAGCACCGGCTGATCATCGCCGGGCACGCCCGCGCTCACCTTTCCGGGCAGGCCGAGCGCCAGCCCATCGTCGACCGCGAGCGCCCGACCGGTACCGCCGCCGAACTTGCCGAGTGTGAAAGTCGCACGGCTACCCAGGTATTCGGGCACATCGATGCCACCGGCCACCAGGATGTAGCTGCGCATTCCCGGTCCGCGCACCGCGCCGACATCCAGTACGCCGCCGGCCGGAACCAGCACGCTGCGCCACTGCCGCACCGGACGGCCGTTCACGGTGACGGGTACCGGAGCACCGGTGACACACACCCAGGTCGGTGCGTCGAACCGCAGCGCCGGTCCGCCGAGCGTGCATTCCAGCCCGGCCGCACCCTCCGGATTCCCCAGCGCGCGATTGCCCAGGCGGAACGACAGATCATCCATCGGACCTGAGGGCGGCACTCCCACATGCCAATACCCGACGCGGCCGGGCCAATCCTGCACGGTCGTCTGCATACCGGGGCGAACGACATGAACCGTCCGGGCGGCGGGCGCGCCGTCGGTCGGCGAGACCGGCTCGTCCTCGAGCACCGTGGCGGTGCGGTCCACTGCGGCGAGATCCGCGGTGGGGGAATGACCGACCGACCTGAGAATGCCCTCCGCGCCGAGGCCGCTCACCGCGCCGGAAATGCCTGCTGCGGCTGGGGCTTGCGCCGTGCCGGAGCCGCTCACCGCGCCGGAAGTGCCTGCCGTGGCGGGGGTGTGCGCTGTGCCGGAGACGCTCACTACCGCAGCGTGTTCCGCGGGGGTGAGGCCGCGCAACGCGGCGTCGACTGCGGGGCCTTGCTGCGGTGCCGGTGCGGCGACCGTGTTCTCCGGGAGCGTTGTCGTCATCGTGTCACCACCATTCGCACCGGGGTCGGGTCGAAACCATTGCAGGGGTTGTTGATCTGCGGGCAGTTCGAGACCAGGACGAGGGTGTCGATATCGGCGCGCAGGGTGATCTTCTTGCCGGGCGCGGAGAGGCCGTCGACAATGCCGAGGGTGCCGTCAGCCTCGACCGGGACATTCATGAACCAGTTGATATTCGAGACCAGGTCGCGCTTGCCGAGGCCCCACTTCATGCCCTCGGCGAGGAAGTTCTCCACGCAGGCGTGCTGGTGCCGGGTGTGGTGGCCGTAGCGGAGCGTATTGGACTCCTGCGAGCACGCACCGGCGACGGTGTCGTGATTGCCGACCTCATCGGCGACAACGGTCATGAGCGCGGTTCCGGCATCGGTGCGCAGCACACTGCCCGTAGTGAGGAAGATATTGCGCTGCGCCGCGACGGTGGCCTGCGCGCTGTAGCGCTCGGTGTGATCATCGGCCGCGTAGAGCAGGCAGTCCACCGCCTGATTGCCGTGCAGATCGATGATCTCCAGCTGCTCACCGGCGCGCACCACGGTCGACCAGGGTGCGCGGGCGGGGACGGTCTCGTCGAGGACGATGGTGCGGGACGAGGTGATCATGCGAGGGCCTCCAGAGTGCGGGCGTGCCAATCCAGTTCGGTGTTCTGCACCGCGCGCAGGTATTCCGGGTCGGTGCCGAGCTGCTGCGCCAGCTCTTCGGGGGCGGACCACGCCACCAGATCGAGATCCGTGGTGGGAGTGGGATCGAGGGGATGCGCGGCATTGGCGACCAGCACCGTGACCGGGAGCTGGATGAGCAGCTCGACCGCGCCGCCCGGTCCGGCGCTGCCCGTGGAGACGAGCCCGCCGTCCGAATCCACTCGCACACCGCGGAAGAAGGACACGGTCGGCCCGATATCGCGGGGCTCCAGGCCCTGTTTGACTCCCGCCATCCGCAGCCGGTCCCGCGCATGTGCCGAGGTCCCGCAGAGGGTGTCGTGATGACCGGAGGAATCGGCGACGACGGTGGCGAGCACGCGGCCCTGATCCGACAGCAGCGGATGCCCGGCGCCCAGGTACGCCTGCCACGGAACCTTCACGGTATCGGCGACATTCAGCCGCTCCCAAGGTGATTCGGCGCGCAGCAGCAGCAGATGCGCACACGCCGCACCCCTCGGATCGGACAGGCGCACCCGGGTGCCGCGAGCGAGCACGATATTGGCATACCCGCCGGCGGGAATCCGCTGTGCGAAGGTGATTTTCGCCGAATCCACGCCTTCCGGCAGCTCGGGGCCGCTGATGGCCGCCCCCGCAGCCTGTGATCGTGCGTGCGCCCGCGCGCTCGAGGTATCCGCGGTGTTCGTCATTGCTACTCCTTCCATGCGCCGCCTGCCAGCGGCCGATGGGTATCTCGGATGGCTTGTGGTTCAGGCGGGTTGGGCCAGCGGACCGGCGCTCTCCCTCGGCGTCGCGGGGGTGACGAAGCGGTGTACGACCGCGCCCGCACCGATGGTCACGAGGACGAAAAGCGGTGCGGCCCAGAGCATCCACCAGCTGCCGCCGGCGGGGGTGTACACCTCCGGACGCGGCCACGCCAGGTTCACCGCCATCGCGATGCCCCACACCACCGCCAGGGCATTGATCGGAATTCCGTAGCGGCCCAGGGCGAACAGCGGGGCGCCGGACTCGCTGGTGCGGTCCTCGGCGGGCCAGCCCTTGATGCGGCGCACCAGCAGCGGCACCGTCACCAGCAGGTAGGCGAGGTAGAGCGTCACAATGCAGACGCTGGCCAGGGTCGCGAAGATGGCGGCATTGCCGAGGTTCAGCACCAGCAGGCCGATGCCGAGGACGCCGATCACCACGGACGGCAGCACTGGAGTGCCGAAGCGGGGGTGCACGGCGGCGAGGCGCTCGGAGAAGGGCAGACGGCCGTCCCGGGCCATGGAGAACATCAGGCGCGAACCGGCGGTCTGAATCGCCAAGGTGCACACCGTGATAGCGCATGCGACGCAGGCCAGTACGACCTTGCCGGCCGGGCTGTCCAGCTTGGCTTCGATGACATAGGCGAGGCCGCCGCTGCTCAGCGAACCGTCCGTGAGACTCGGTGCGGCCATGAGCGCGCCCAGCAGAATCAGTCCGCCGCCCAGGGCCGAGACCGCCAGCGCCGTCAGAATGGTGCGCGGCGCCACCTGCCGCGGATTCTTGGTCTCCTCGGAAAGCTCACCGGCGGAATCGAATCCGACCATGACGTAGGCGGCCATGAGTCCGGAGACCAGGAAGGCGCCCCAGTACGGCCCGGCCGCGGCCTGATCGGTGTGCATGACAACACCCGGTCCCCGATCGGCATGGGTGAAGAAGACCGCGATCACCGCGATGACGCCGATGATCTCGATGGTGACGCCGAGCGAATTGATGCGCGACATCCAGTCGATGCCGACCACATTGATCAGCGTGGTCAGCGCCAGCAGAATGCTGCCCAGCAGGACGGCGTTCACCGCGCCGTCGTGCGAGGTCAGCGCGCTGTCGGTGCCCACCATCTGGAAGCCGCTCCAGATCGAGGGCAGCACCACCTGCAGTGCGATGGCGGCCGCGGCGGCGGTGACGATCTGCGCGATGATCATCATCCAGCCCGCGAACCAGCCCACCAGCTCACCGGCCAGGCGTCGCGACCACTGGTAGATGCAGCCCGAAATCGGGTAGCGGGCAGCCAGTTCGGCGAAATTCAGTGCCACCAGGAACTGGCCGGCGAAGACGATCGGCCAGGTCCAGAAGAAGGCGGCGCCGCCGAACGAGTAGCCGAAGCCGAAGAACTGGAAGATCGTGGTGAGGATCGACACGAAGGAGAAGCCCGCGGCGAAGGAGGCGTACCGGCCGAGCTTGCGATGCAGAACGGGCTGGTAGCCGAAGCCCTCCAGATCGGCGCTGTCGGCATTGACAGTGCTCAGGGCGCTGTTCGGCGGGTGGTTGGGGACGATGGAATCGGCGGAGGCAACCATGGCTAATCCTTCGCGAGCGGTGAATATCTATCGCTTGAAAGTTTTCCCAGTGCGATCGCTCGCGCGATGACGTCGATGTATCCGTCAGATGGCGCGCCGTAACTTCTGCATTGCCGGTATTTCTATCGAATGACAGAAACCTCACCCGGCGTGGTCAGCGGCTGTCAGCAGCGTTGATAGACCAGCGGGTCATGGGGATCGGCAGTGCAGAATGAATCCCGTGACCCAACTCGGACCCGGACGTCCCCGCCTCGAACCCCGCCGCCGGCAGGGGCAGACGCCGCGCGCCGAGATCCTCGACGCCGCCGCCGAACTCTTCACCACCAATGGGTACGGCAGCACCTCCACCCGGGGGATCGCGGATGCCGTCGGCATTCGGCAGGCCTCGCTGTACCACCACTTCGCGTCCAAGGACGACATCCTGGACGCACTGCTCGCGGGAACCATCACCGCACCACTGGAATTGGCGGAGCGACTGGCCGCGGCGCCGGAATCGGCGGCCGTGCGGCTCTACGCGCTGGCGCGATTCGATGTGAGCCAGCTCTGCGCGGCGCGCTGGAATCTGGGCGCGCTCTACCTGCTACCGGAGCTGCGCAGTGAGCGCTTCGCGGCCTTCCGCGCCCGGCGCGACGAATTGCGCGGGCACTACGAAACCCTCGCTGTCGCAGTCATTGCCGAGGCGGGGGCGACGGCGGTGCCCGGTGCCGAACTGCTGCCGTTCCGGCTGGTCGAATCCGTCATCAATATCCGCTCGGACGAGGGCACGCCGCCGGAGTACGCCGAACAGCTCATCCCCGACGCGGTACTCCCGCTCCTCGGCTGGAAGGGTGACCTCGCCGAAACCCGCACCGCCGCAGCCCATTTGATGTGACCTGGTCTGCCATTCCGGGCTAGACCCATCATCCCGGGCCGGGCCTGCATCCTGGGCCACGCCTGCATCCCGGGGCGGGCCTGTCATCCCGGCATGTTTTCGGCCGGGATGCACAGCAGCTAGGACTTGCCCTTCGACGTGCCCCACTTCAGCTCCCAGCGGTAAGCCTGATCCACAGCGATCTTGCCCCAGAAGCGGTGGCCGTCCGGCGGGCGCACGAAGGTGCCCTCGCGCCGAACCACCAACTCGCCGTTGATGTTCTCGATCAGCGCCAGCACCATCTCGCGGGAGTCGTCGACGCAGCCGCTGACCTCGATTTCGATGGGCGGGGAATTGCGCGGGTAGAGGGTTGCGGTGGCGTGCACGCCCCGGAAATCCTCTGCGCCCTCGTACAGCGAGGCGAAGACCAGAATGCGGCGGAACTGGGTGGTGTGATCGAGATTGATGGACAGGTTCTCACCGGTCGCGCTCGCCCCGGTCCTATCGTCCTGATCCAGCTCGATGAACGGGGCGCGCTGCAGTTTGCCCATGGTGTCGAGCGGGCTGATGCAGCCCTTGGAACCGTCGGTCAGCTCCCAGAAGCAGCACAGATCCAGATCCAGCCCGCCATTGCCGCCGCGCTTACGCCCGAACAACCCGCTCGTCGCGCCCGGCACCGACCAATTCAAATTGATCCGCATAATCCCGCCGGTCGCACCCTGCTTGGTCAGCGAGACCGCCGGCGCGTCCTTCGTCAGCGAAATCTTGCCCAGATTCACCCGCGGCGCCGCGCCGGGCCCCTGTGGCTGCTGAAACTGCTGCGGTGGAACCGGATTCGCACCCTGCTGATAAGGCGGCTGCCCCCCACCCTGCTGATAAGGCTGCGGCGGAATGGGATTCGCGCCCGACTGATTCGGCGGTGGCGCGTACGGCGGCGGAGCCGGATAGCCGCCCGGCGCAGGCGAATACGACGGATCCGCGTACCCGGTCGGTGGTGGATATTGCCCGGCCGGCGGTGGGTACTGACCAGCGGGCGGGTACTGGCCCGCAGGCTGTTCCGAGTACCCGGGAGGGAGCGGGTACTGCCCTCCGGCTGCCCCGTACTGCCCGGCGGGAGGTGCTGGGTACTGCGCGGCGGACGGGTCCGGGAACTGCCCTGGAGGGGGTGGGAACTGCCCCGGTGCGAGGTCCTGGTGCTGCCCCGGCGGTGGCGAGTACTGACCGGCGGGCGATCCGTACTGACCGGCAGGTGGATCCGGGTACTGCCCGGGAGGCGGAGGATATTGCCCGGCGGGCGGCCCTACCGGAGGAGGGGAACCGTACTGTGCCGCGGGGTCCGGATATTGCCCGGCGGGCGGCGGCGAACCGTATTGTCCTGCAGGATCCGCGTATTGGCCGGGCGGCGGTGAGTCGTAGTGTCCGGGAGGCGGTGGGTATTGGCCTGGGGCGGGCTGGCCGAATTGGGTCGGCGGCGTGGGCTGCTGCGGGTTGTGGCCCTGCGGCGCTGCGTAATTCGGTTGGGGCGGAGCGGCATACGGTGACGAACCGGTTGACGGCGGCGCGGCGTGCGACGGCGAACCGGTGGGTTGGGGAGTGCCGTAGGACGGCGAACCGGTCGGCGGCGGCAGCGGGGGTGCGGCGGGCGGGAATGCGGGGGGTGTGGTCTGCGGTGCGGCGGGCGGTGGGGGAGTGCGGGGTGCGGGCTGGGACGTCGATGATTGCGGGGCTGGGCCGTCGTCGACGGTGATGCCGAAATCGCTTGCGAGGCCTGCCAGTCCGGTGGCGTAGCCCTGGCCTACGGTGCGGAACTTCCAGGCGCCCTGGCGGCGGTAGAGCTCGCCGAGGACGAAGGCAGTTTCCGAGGAGGCGTCGGTGCTGTCGAAGCGGGCGAGCTCCGCGCCGCTGCCGGCATCGACCAAACGCACGTGCAGTCCGGGCAATTGGGCGAAGGTGCCGCCGTCCGAGGAGGCGGCGATGACGATGGTTTCGATCTGCGGCTCGACCTGCGCCAGATTCACCGAGAGCGCATCGGTGACCTGCGGGCCCTGCTGCTTCCCCTCGTGCCGCACCGCCCCCGATCCGTGCATCGGCTGGTTGTAGAAGACGAAATCGCTGTCCGACCGCACCCGGCCTCCGGCCAGCAGCAATGCTGACGCATCGGCGTCCGGAACGCCGGGACCCGACTGCCACCCCAGCTCGACCCGTACCGCGGTGGCCGCCACCGGAACGTTGGAACCCTTCATCATCGACACAGCTTCAAACGTATCCGATTCGGACATCGGCTGTCCCGCTTCGATACCGGTGAGAGCAACTCGCAATACGGCGTGGAACGGCCGTCCCGAGTGGTCGCCGGACCTGTGGGGGACGGGACCTCGTTGCCGTGCCGACTGCGACGCGGAGAATTGTGCCAGTTGTTCGCCGCTCACCCCTTCTCTTGTTCAGCAAATATTCAGCGGCAGGGCAGGGCTGTGTAGACGCGCCGTATCGGGTAGGTCTGGCTGAGTTAATATCCTCATTCAGACCTGGGGGTATCTGCGATTCTCCGGCCGGTTCGGCTACCTCGAGTCGCTGCCCACACCCTTCGACCTACACTGAGTAACGGTTGTTCGGCACCCGAACGGCTATCTAGAGAGACCGGATTCTTCGGACAGCTGTCCCTGTGCGGCAGGAGCGACGGATGACGGAAGTGCAGCTCGACCTGGGTCGTAAGAAATGGCTCGCGCTCGGCGTACTGGCTCTGGGCCTGTCCATGGTGGTGCTCGACGGCACCATCGTCTCCGTCTCACTGCCGGTCATCATTGCCGACCTGAGCCTCAATTTCACTCAGGCGCAATGGGTTACCAGCATTTACGCGGTGGTGCTCGCGGCCCTGCTGATCACCGCCGGGCGGCTGGGCGATCGGCTGGGACGGCGCAAGATGTTCGCGCTCGGCGTGCTGGTATTCCTCGTGGGCAGCGTGCTCGCCGCGTCCGCCACCAGCGCCTGGCCGCTGCTGTGGGGCCGGATCGTGCAGGGTGTCGGCGCGGCCGCGGTCATGCCCGGCACGCTCGCCACCATGAACGCCCTGTTCCGCGGGCGCGATCGGATCATCGCCTTCGCGGTGTGGGGCTCGGTCATCTCCGGCGTCGCCGCCATCGGTCCGCTGCTCGGCGGCTGGCTCACCACCTACTACACCTGGCCGTGGATCTTCCTGGTCAACTTGCCGCTGGGCGCGGTGGTGCTCATCGGACTGCTGCTGTTCGTGCCCGAGACCAAGATGGGCAAGACCGCGCCCGGACTCGATGTGGACGGATTCCTGCTCAGCGCGGTCGGTTTCGCCCTGCTGGTGTTCGCGCTCATCGAGGGCTCGACCTACGGCTGGTGGCGGCCGCTGCGGGAATTCCCGCTGGCCGGCTTCACCTGGTCGAAGACCGCGATCATCTCGCCGATCCCGGTCATTCTGGCGCTCGCGGTGCTGGCGCTGGTGCTCTTCCTGCAGTGGGAGCAGCACCGCAATCTGATCCGGCGCTCGGCGCTGCTGGATCCAGGACTGTTCCGGATCCCCAGCTTCCGGTGGGGCAATGTGACCGCATTCGCGGTGGCCCTCGGCGAATTCGGGCTGCTGTTCGTACTGCCGCTGTTCCTGGTCAACGTGCTCGGACTCTCGACCCTCGGGGCCGGTTATGTGCTGGCGGCCATGGCCGCGGGCGCCTTCCTCGCCGCCGGGATCGCGGAGGGCCTGGTACGGCGGCTCGGCGCGGTGCGGATCGTGCAACTCGGTCTGGGCTTCGAGGCCGTCGCTGTGGCGCTCACAGCGCTGTTCGTGACCCCGCACATCTCCGCCTGGTGGCTCGCGCTGCTGCTGGCCGTCTACGGCGTCGGATTGGGCCTGGCCTCCGCGCAGCTGACCGGTGTGGTGCTGGCCGATGTGCCGCCGGAGAACTCCGGGCAGGGTTCGGCCACCCAGAGCACGGTCCGGCAGATCGGCTCGGCCTTCGGTATCGCCGTGGTCGGCGCGCTGCTCTCGGTCGGACTCGGCCACGAAATGCCCAAGCGGCTGGCCGAGGTCAAGGATCTGCCCGCCAAATCCGCCGACACCCTCTCGACGGCCACCCGCGAATCCGCCGGTGGCACCATCTCCGGCCTGCGCGATCACGAAGGCGCGACGGCGGTCGTGGACGCGCTGGCCCGTGGCTTCACCGATGCCACGCGCACCACCCTGCTGGCCGCGGCGATCTTCCTCATGCTCGGGCTGGCCGCCGCCACCCGCATCCCCTACCGGGCTCCGGAAGCTTCCGCGATCACCGACTCGGAGGTCGTGCCCTCGGACGAGTAAGTGGCTGCGCCGCAACGACTCTGCGTCGGCGGGCCGGCTCTGCGTAGATGCGTGGTTGCTCTGCGTCGATCAGGAACGACTAGGCGTCGATGAGGCCCAGCGTGTGCAGGCGCTGGAACACCAGCAGCGAACCGGGCGCGACGTGCGGCATGGCCGCGTATTCGGCGAGCGTGAAGTAGCGGAGCTCGGCGATCTCGCCGGAGGGGAACGGGTCTGCGGTGAGCTCACCGAGGAAGCAGGTCATGTGCAGCCGGGTGCCGGGCGCATGGCCGAAGGCCTCCGCCTCGAAGACGCCGAGTTCGGCGACCTCGGTGGCGCCGACGCCGAGCTCCTCGCGAATCTCGCGGTGCAGCGCCGATTCCGGGGTCTCGCCCGGATCGATCTTGCCGCCCGCCATGTAGAAGACATCCTTGCCGGTGGACCTGGTCTGCAGCAGACGACGATCCCGGATATGTGCCAGTGCCGCTGTGCGAATCACGGCCAACACCCTACCCAGCCGTTGCGCGGCGCCTCAGCGGGTGGGCGGAGCCAGCCGCCAATGCTGGGTGAGCGCCTCGGCGATCTCCGGGAGCAGGATCACCGGAATCTGCTTGCGGCGCAGAATGCTCCGAATCTCATTGACCTGCTCGCGTTTCCGCATGTCGTAGGCATTCGCAATGGGCCGCTGCACCGGCGGAATGGACAGCAGTACCAGTTCACCGTGCTGTTCGTCGCCGCCGTTGAGATCCAAAGCCAGGGACCAGCGCGACTTTTCGTCCAGCGCGAAGCGGCCCGCCACCACCCGATCCCAGTCGATGGTGGCCGCGCCCCACGGCGTCCGCCGCACGATCGACTGATCGGTCAGCACCACCCCGTCCCGCGCGAACAGCAGGAACAGCAGTCCCACTCCGGCCGCGACGCCCAGCAGAATCCCGGTGAACAGCCGGTTCAGCCCGAATACCCCGACGGTGGCCGCCACGATCCCGGACGTCACCAGCAGTCCCGCGATTCCGTAGAACATGGCACGACGCCCGGGCACCACGCCGGCCCGCACCATCGTCATTCCCCGCGCACCATCGTCGACCCGCCTCCCGCACGTTGCTGCGCGTCACCGTACCTCTCGGTGTGGTCTTGCCTCCAGCGATACGGGTTACCGGCGGATGTACCGGCGCTCATGCCTCCAGTGCGACTGCGGCTTCGGCGGTGTAGACCACGAAGGTCAGGCTCTCCTGGAAGTACAGCTCGACCGATTCGGCATCGTGCGACAGGTAGCCGATGGACAGATCCTGGCCGATCTGCAGATCGAAATCGCCACCGCGGGTGGAGAGCACAAAGGCGCCGTCGATCGCCGGGGCCCAGATGATGTCGCCGTCGATCAGCCGCTCGATATGCGTGCGGATCGGGTGGCCGTGATCGGAGGTCTCGCTGACCGCGGTGTAGAGATCGGCCGACAGCAGCGCCGAATACGGGCCGTCCACACCCGCGAGCCGCAGCTCGCTCAGGGCCTGCGCCACGGCTTCCGGAACCAGGCGCGGATCGGTCGGCAGCTTGACCGGCTCATTGGAGGTGGCGGCGCGGACGCCGACAATGCCCGCGGCCGGGTAGGCCTCGAAAATGGCATGGTCCTCGGCGAAGGCGATCTTCTTGGCCGCGTCCTTCACGGCCTCCAGATCGGTGTCCTGCGCGCCGCGCTCCACATCGTCGAGCTCCGCACGCGAAAGCTTGAAGGGGACACGCAGTTCCACCAGCGGCAGCACCACGCGCTGGCGGGCCTGCACCCCCTCACCGGGTGAGCCGATGGCGGTGGTGCGTCCCAGGCCGACCGCGGAGTAGTCGGTGCCGTGCGGGCCGGAGACATCGACCACGCGGCGACCGGCGATGTGCCGCTTGAAGGTGCGTGTCGCCTCCTGCTCGATCGCCGTCCAGGCGGCGGCGGTGATCGGCGCGAGTTCGCGGTGCAGATTATTCATATTTCAGCTCCTTTTCAACGTGCCGATACCCAGGGAACCAGCCTGGGAAACAACGCCATTGGTTGCCACGGATGCCGGGACCTGCACGGCCGCCGGCGCGGGTGCGTCCGGCAGCGCGTCGAAGAACCCCGCGGGCGGGGTGAAGAACAGCGTGCCGGTGACGGCGGTGGAGAAATCCAGGATGCGGTCGTACGCGGCGTCGGGCGTGCCCAGGAACATGCGCTCGAGCATCAGCTCGGTCACGGCCGGGGTGGCGGCGTAGGCGACGTAGTAGGTGCCGAACTCGCCGTCCATCACACTGCCGAACGGCATATTCGCGCGCAGGATGGTTCCATTGTCATCTTGATCATTCACGGCCACATGGGAATTCGCCGGTTTGGCCGCATCGGAGAGTTCGAAGTCATCGGCCTTGGTGCGGCCGATCACCCGCTCCTGCTCCTCGACGGACAGGGCCTTCCAGTCGGCGAGATTGTGCAGGTACTTCTGCACGATCACATAACTGCCACCGGCGAACTCGGCATCCGCCTCGCCGATCAGCGCGGCCGACACCGCGAGCCGGCCCTCGGGATTCTCGGTGCCGTCCACGAATCCGAGCAGATCGCGCTGTTCGAAATATCGGAAGCCGACGGTCTGATCGACAATGGTGACGGCGCCGGAAAGCCGGTCTGCCACAGCCATCGCCAGTTCGAAGCACGCGTCCTGGTTCTGGGCCTTGATATGGAACAGCAGATCGCCCGGTGTGACCGGAGCCTGATGCCTGTCCCCGACGTACCCCGGAAACTCGTGCAGCTCAGCGGGTTTGGGCCCGGCGAAGAGTCGATCCCAGGCAGCGGAACCGATGCTCGTGATACACCCGAGCCCCGCGCCGGGTACCCGGAAGCCGACGGAGCGGCGCAGACCGGGTAGTTCTGCGAGTAGATCGCGTACCGCCGCCTCGCCGCCCTCATCGATTGTCGCGACGAGGAAGAGCGCGGCGGGCGTAAGCGGATCGAGAAGCGGCTGCGGCTCACCCATGGGCTCCAGCCTAGAGGCCGCACCGGACATACCGGTCGCCCGGTAGCCCTGTGTCTGCTATTCGGCGCGTGATGTGCGCTATTTGGCCACCGTGAGCAGGAAGGCGACATCGTCGATGGCCTTCACGCTGTGCCGCGCGTCGGGGATCACCAGAAGATCTCCCGCCGAGCCTTTCCATTCGTTGGTGCCGCTGATCAGAGCCAGCACGCCACTGAGCACGACCATGGTCGCCTCGCCCGGATTCTCATGTTCCGCGAGGCTCTGCCCCGCCGTCATGGCGATCACCGTCTGGCGGAGGCTGTGTGCGTGGCCCCCGTAGATGGTCACCGAACTGCGTCCGCTCGAGGCGGTTGCGGCCAGCTTCAGCTGCTGGCGCGCGACCGCGGTCAGCGATTTCTTGTCCATGGACTGCCTTTCGCCGGGGTATCCGTGAGTATGCCGGACACCTTCCGGCGTGATCGGCAGATTCGCCGTTCGTGCCGAGGAATTACTGGACGCGGGATGTTCGCGTTATCCGCTGTGCCGCGTATAACGGCGGAAGCGAAATCGCAGACCTGTCGAGGACTCGCGCCACAGGTCTTCGCCGGCCGACCATTCCGGGCCGATGCCGGGCGCATAGCAATCACCGGCCACATTCGAATCGACCTCGGTGACCATGAGTTCGGTGGCGAACGGCATTGCGGCGCGGTAGATTTCGCCGCCGCCCATGATCCACACCGTGCCGGTTCCGCTGGTCTCGAGCGCATCCTCGAGGGAGCCCGCCCGGTCAGCGCCCTCATCGGACCAGTCTGTTTGTCTGGTCACGACAATATTTCGGCGGCCGTCCAGCGGGCGGAATCTGGTGGGCAGGGAATCCCAGGTGCGCCGGCCCATGACCACCGGATGGCCCCAGGTGACTTCCTTGAAATGCGCCATATCCTCCGGCACCCGCCAGGGAATGGTGTTGTCCAGACCGATCACCCCGTCCGGGGTCTGGGCCCAGATCAGCCCGATCGTCCGGCTCACACCGCCACCGCGGCCTTGATGGCCGGATGATGCTGGTAATCCTGGATTTCCACGTCCTCGTAGGCGTAATCGAAGAGGGTCGGCGCCGGGCGCAGTTCCAGTTTCGGGAACGGGTACGGGTCACGGGTCAACTGTTCGCGAACCTGCGCCACATGATTGTCGTAGATGTGCACATCGCCGCCGGTCCACACGAAATCGCCGGGCAGCAGCCCGGTTTGCTGCGCCACCATATGCGTCAGCAGCGCATAACTCGCGATATTGAACGGCACACCCAGGAACAGGTCCGCGCTGCGCTGATACAGCTGGCAGGACAGCTTGCCGTCGGCCACATAGAACTGGAAGAAGGCGTGGCACGGGGCCAGTGCCATCCGATTCAATTCGGCCACATTCCAGGCGGATACGATCATGCGGCGGGAATCTGGATCGGTGCGCAGCGTTTGCAGCACCTGCGAGATCTGGTCGATATGGGTGCCGTCCGGCGTCGGCCAGGACCGCCACTGCACGCCGTAGACCGGGCCCAGATCGCCGTCGGCGTCGGCCCATTCGTCCCAGATGGAAACCCCGTGCTCCTGCAGCCAGCCCACATTCGAATCGCCGCGCAGGAACCACAGCAACTCGTAGACGATGGATTTCAGATGCACCTTCTTGGTGGTGATCAGCGGGAAACCCCGCGACAGGTCGTACCGCAGCTGGTGCCCGAAAATGCTGCGGGTGCCGGTACCGGTCCGATCCGCCTTCGGGGTGCCGGATTCCAGCACCAGTTTCAGAAGATCCTCGTACTGGGTGTCACGGGGGGCCGTGCTCTGCGGGTCTCGAGGGTCGCTGCTCACGCCTGACAAGCTTACGCATCACCGCGCCTGGCATGCTGAGGCGCTGTGCGGAAGCTCTATGTGATCGGAATCGGCGCCGGCGATCCGGACCAGGTGACGGTGCAGGCCGTCAAGGCCATGCGCCGGACGGACGTGTTCTTTCTCATCGGCAAGGGCGCCGGGAAACAGGAACTGGCCGATGTGCGCGCCACCATCGTGGCCGAGTACGCGGACCAACCCCACCGGATGGTGCAGATCCCCGATCCACCACGGGATCGGAGCGTGCCGGGGACCGGAGCCGATACGGCCTACCGGGGTGTGGTCGAGGACTGGCACGAGGCGCGCGCCGCGCTGCTCGAACAGGCCTTCGCCGAAACCGACGGGGCGGGCGCGATTCTCGTCTGGGGCGACCCGTCGCTGTACGACAGCACGCTGCGGGTGGTCGAGCGGGTGCTCGAACGCGGGCGGGTCGGCTTCGACTACGAGGTGATTCCGGGGATTACCAGCGTGCAGGCGCTGGCCGCCGCACATCGCATGGTGCTGCACGAGATCGGCGAGCCGCTGCACATCACCACCGGGCGGCGGCTGCGCGACGAGGGGCTGGCCTCGGGACAGTCGACGCTCGTAATGCTGGACAGCGACTGCTCTTTCACGCAGGTGCCGGGTGATGACATCTATATCTGGTGGGGCGCCTACCTCGGGATGCCCGACGAGACCGTCATCGAGGGCCCGCTGCGAATCGTCGAGGGACGCATCACGCGTCGGCGCGCCGCGCTGCGGGAGGCCAAGGGCTGGATCATGGATACCTACCTGCTGCGGCGCAACGGGTAGGGCTGCCGGATCAGGCGGGCTGCCACAGTTTCGAGCACACGTTCCGCAGCGTGCGGCGACCGCGATTTCACGAACACGTCGCGCTGTGGCTGATCGAGGTTGTCGGGGGGCGTGGGTAGGCTGCGGGGGTGCCCGAATTACCGGAGATCGTGGCGCTCGAGCAGTTCTTGGCCGAGCATGCGGTGGGCGCGGTTGTGGGACGGGTCGATGTGTCGGCGCTCAGTGTGCTGAAGACTTTCGATCCGCCGGTGACCGCGCTGTCGGGCCGTGACGTCACGGGGGCGGGGCACTGGGGCAAGCATCTCGGGTTGGATTGTGACGGGCTCTGGTTGATCACCCATCTGTCGCGGGGCGGGTGGTTGCGGTGGATCGATCAGCCCAGCGCCGCGCCGCCGAAGCCGGGCAAGGGCCCGCTGGCGCTGCGGGTGCACTTCTTCACGCCGGAGGGGGATACCCCGGCATTCGATCTCACCGAGGCGGGGACCAAGAAGCGGCTGGCGGTGTGGATCGTTGCCGATCCGCAGTCGGTGCCCAGCATCGCGCGGCTCGGGCCCGATGCCATGGCGGTGAGCGAGCCCGAATTCGCGGAGCTGCTGAAGGGAACCTCACAGCGGATCAAGAACGCGCTCACCGATCAGACGGTGCTGGCGGGCATCGGCAATGCCTACTCCGACGAGATTCTGCACACCGCCAAACTCTCGCCGTTCGCGACATCCTCGGGATTGGATCCGGAGCAGGTGGTCCGGCTGTACTCGGCCATGCGCGCCGCGCTCTCCGATGCCATCGCACGCTCGGTCGGGCAGGATGCGGCTCGGCTCAAGGGCGAGAAGCGTTCCGGTATGCAGGTGCACGGGCGCACCGGCCTACCCTGCCCGGTCTGCGGCGACACCGTCCGGGAGGTCGCCTACGCGGACAAGTCGTTCCAGTACTGCGCGACCTGCCAGACCGGCGGCAAGATCCTCGCCGACCGCCGGATGTCGCGGCTGCTCAAGTAGTTCGGACCGGCCTCGAGTGGTTCAGACCAGTGCGGGGACGTGAACTCCCTGCCAGGCAAGGCGTTTCGCCTTCTCGGGGTCGTTCTCCACGCGCTGCGGGCTGTCGATGATCATGGTGGCGCGCCGGTCCTCGGTGTACGCGGGCCAGTTCGACAGGGGCGCTCCGGTGCGGGCGAAGGAGAGCCAGTTGTCCTGGAATTGCCGGGTGACCGCGCGGAAGCCGCGGCCGCCGCCGGCCGCCGTGAGCGCCCGGCCGACCGGAGTGTCGGTGGCGCCGAAGACGGGGAGCAGATCGAGGGCGTGGGTGGCCCCGAAACCCGCGAGTTGCATTGCGCGCGGGGCGAAGTCGAAGCGGTAGGCGTAGGTCGGGGCGTAGCGGCTGTGACCCTCCATGATCGCGAGCGAGGGCCGCCAGAAGGTGAAATCGCCGCCCATGCGGACGGTGACCTTACGGCCGGGGAAGCCGGGATAGGCCGCGGTGACCCGGGATTCGGCGCCGTCGCCCGCCTGTCGGAGCAGCCAGCGCATGCGGTCGGGGGTGGTGGGGAGGGTGTCGTCGAAGCGGATGAAGAGCGTGGCCTCGTCGCGATTGGTGCCGATGATCAACGGCACCGAATGTGCGCTGCCGCTGGTGAACGCGTCGGTGATCGATTGCGGCAGGAAGTCGCCGTCGACCTGCGGCGCGGCGGGGAACAGGCCGGGCTGGGTGTGCATCACCTCGTTGAGGGCGGTATCGACCGCACGGCGAATATCGTTGGGGCGGGCCGAAATCAGGGCATCGGCGGCATCGCCGGGGGCCGCCCCGAGCTTGTCGAGGCAGCGGCGTGCGAAGAGTTTCGCATCGGCCTGCGAGGGGCCCCAATCGGCGGGCGGACTCTGCGAGATGCCCCGGTGGAAGAGTCCCGCGGCGGCGGGCGCGGCCATGAGCGCGAGTACCGCGTGCGCACCGGCGGATTCGCCGAAGATCGTCACATTGGCCGGATCGCCGCCGAAGGCCGCGATATTGCGCTGCACCCACTCCAGCGCCGCGACCTGATCCCGCAAGCCCAGATTGGTGTCGAATGGGTGTGTGGCCGTGGCGAATTCGCTGAAATCGACATATCCGAACGCGCCGAGCCGATAGTTCATCGACACCACGATCACATCGCCGCGCAGCGCCAGCCGGGAGCCGGAATACAAGCCCAGCGCGGAGGTGCCGATGAAATATCCGCCGCCGTGAATGAACACCATGACCGGTCGCGGTTTGGCCGAGGGCGTCTTGGGCGCGGTGATATTGAGGGTCAGGCAATCCTCGCCGGTCGGCTGCTGCTGCCGCGGGCCGATCTGCGCGCCGCGGCGATGCTGCATTGCGGCGAAACCGAATTCGGTGGCATCGCGCACCCCGCTCCACGGCTGGACGGGCTGCGGCGCCCGGAATCGGAGATCGCCCACCGGGGGCGCCGCGAAAGGAATGGACCGCCAGCGTGAAACGCGGCGGCCCTCGGAACCGCGGACGACACCGTCAGCGGTCGTGATGTCTGTCGTTGCCACCATTTACCGATGGTAGCGGTGCGTGCGGCCGGGCAATATGACAAATTCGGCCCGGCCGGGCGGCCGTGCGCTGCCTACTGCAGGTACCCCTCGACCTGATGCGCCGAGTTGGGCTGCGCCTCGTTGGGGTTGCGGCCCTGGTCGAGGCGGGCGCGGCGCTGGCGCAGCAGATCCCAGCACTGGTCCAGCATGACCTCGAGTTCGGCGAGCTGGCGACGCTCGGTCTCCGGGTCGATCTCGCCCTGACTGCTCTGGGAACGGAGCTCATGCTCCTGATCTACCAGGGTTTTGATACGCGCGAGGATGTCCTGTTCGCTCATGGGCTCGAGTGTACGACCCGCGCCAGCGCTGCCCCCGCCGAGCGCACCGCGACCGGCAGGTCTGCCCTGGACAGGGCGGCATAACCGAGCGCGATGCCGAAGGTGTGTCGGGTGCCGAGGTGGTGGCGGCCCAGGCCGTCCAGATAGACGCCCGCCTCGCGGGCGGCGGCGATGGCCCGGTCCTCCTGGGTGGCCGAGGCCAGCGGGACCACCAGGTGCGAGCCCGCGTCATCGCCGCTCACCCGCAGGCCGTGGCTGCGCAGTTCCTCGACGACGAGGGCGCGGCGGAGTGGCATCTCCCGGCGCAGCCGGCGCAGGTGGCGAGCCAGATCGCCGTGCCGGGCGAGGGCGGCGACCACCTGCTGACCCGCGGGGGCTGGGCCGGTGCCGGTGAGTTCACGATGGGTGAGCACGGCATCGACCACGTTCGGGGCGGCGACCAGCCAGCCGATGCCCAGGGTCGGGGTGAGGATCTTGCTGGTGGTGCCCAGATGTACGACGTACTCCGGCGCGAGGGTCGCGAGCAGCGGCAAAGGGGCGGTGTCGTAACGCAATTCGCCGTCGTAGTCGTCCTCGATGACGAGAGCGCCGGTGCGGCGGGCGAATTCGATGAGCTCGATGCGGCGGGCGGCGGGCATACGCGCGCCGAGTGGGAACTGGTGTGCTGGAGTGCAATACACCGCTTTGGTATCGGGTGGCAGTAGATCCACCCGCAGTCCGTCCGCATCGACGGGAATGGGGACCAGCCGCACTCCCGCCGCGGTGAAGGCGCCCGCGGCGCGGGTGTACCCCGGATCCTCGAAGGCCACCACATCTCCCGGCCGCAGCATGGCCGCCGCGAGTTCGGCTACCGCGGAACTGGTTCCGGAGGTGGTCAGTACCGCGCTACTGCCGCCCGCGCCCAGCCCGCGATGCCGCAGCAGATGCTCGGCCACCGCCTCCCGATAGTCGGGCTCACCGGCGCGATCCTTGCGCACCAGGGGAGTTCGATCCGAGGCCGTACGCCACGCCCGCCGCCAGGCCGCCCGATCGATCGTCTCGATACACGGCGCCCCCGCACCCAGATCCAGCAGCCCACTGAGCGGATTCGCCCGCTGACCAGCCGTCGCCCGCTCGGCCACCGGCTGCGGCGAAGCCGTCAGATACGTCCCCGACCCGTGCCGCCCGCGCAACCACCCCTCCGCATGCAATTGGTCATACGCGGCAGTGACCACCGTCCGGCTCACCCCCAGCCGGGTGGCCAACTCCCGAGACGAAGGCAACCTGTCCCCACCCCGCAGCGTCCCCGTCGTAGCCGCCCCCCGCAGCCCGTCCGCCACCTGCACGGCCAACGGCACCACGGACTCCCGATCGACCCCGAACGGCAAATCGTCGACCAGGACCGCCGGTCCGTTCGAGGCCCGCGCGGCAGAATCGGCGCGGGCCCCCCAGTTTTTCGAGCCGGTTTCCATCGAAGTGGCCTCCTTCAAGTCCGGAAACTGGACATATACAGCTTGCCACTCGATCCGGACCTTTCCGGCCTCACGCGGCCGAAGCGGAAACCGGCTCGGTCCGCTGATTTCCGGTTCGGCCGGGTTCTGCCGGCCGGGCTGCCGACGTGATCGCGAAGGAACTCATCGAATATCGCGGCACTGTAGGTGTGGGCGAAGATTGCGGACCGCGAGCCTGGTCCCCATCCATCCGATCGCCCGGATCGATTGTGGCTCCGACGTATTGGCCATTCGTTCGCCGGGTGGAAACCCGACAGTATGAGCTCGTGCGGGTGGGTGGGTTCGAGGGGTCTTGTGAACAATTCTCCCGGCAATGTTCAAAACGCATGATATTGCAGCGTTTTCATGGCCCTGCGACACAGCGATCGCTGGTGTTGAGATTGTCAGCGGGTGCGCTCGACGGCGGTATGCACTGCTGCCCAGGCGGTGAAGGTCAGGAGGGCGCCCTGGGTGGCGGCGACCAGTAGGTGGCGGACGCAGTCGTAGAGGCTGGTGTGGACGATGGGGTCGGTGCTTGCGAGCAGGGCGCTGATCACGGCTGCCAGGAGGAGGGCGATCAGGATCCAATTGCGCTGTGGGGCTGGTGGAGTCGGGGTGGCGGTGCGGTACCAGCGGATGGCGTACCAGGCGAGGATGAGAACTCCGCCGGCGGAGGAGAGGTAGCCGAATACGTTGTAGACGCGGTGTGGTCCGGTGACGGACTCCCGCAGTATTTCCCAGTGCTGCACCGCAATACCGTCCGTGTGGGTGAAGGAATCCCAGGCGAGGTGGGTGAGGGCGCCGACCGTGGTGGCCAGTGCTGCGCGCGGGAGGGTGGTTCCCGGGATTGTCGCGGACCTGCCGAGGAGGGCCAGCAGCGGGCGGTGGACCAGCCAGGCGAGTATCAGCAGGGCTGCTCCGAGTGCCAGATCGATGGGCAATCCCAGGAGGGAGTGGGTGCGCTCGGCGTCGACTCCGATCGGGATGTAGTACGGAATATCCGGTGCAATACTGCCTGCGACCAGCCCGGGAAACCAGAGCGCTCGGCGGAGCGGGAGTACGGCGGCGGGGTGGGCGAGTGTGAATGGCACCGAAATATTCCCCCGGAGAAGTGGTCTGTGAAACTTGTGTGGAATTGGCTATTCAGTAATGCCATTGTGCCGACAAAGCTGGTCGTATGACCGATTCATCCGTCGAACGGACCCCATTGTCGCCCACCTCGCGCAGTGCGCTCACCCGTGCGAAGGAGCGCGGAGCCACCGACCGCGCCGAGCTGGATGCGATCCTCGATGCCGGAATGCTCTGCCACCTGGGCGTTGTGCTGCACGGCAGCCCGGTCGTCATTCCCACGATCTACGGCCGCGACGGTGACACCCTGTACCTGCACGGCTCCACCGGCGCCGGCAATCTCCGTGCCGCCATGACCGGTGCGGTGTCGATCGCCGTCACACAGGTGGATGGATTGGTCTACGCCCGTGCGGCCATGCACTTCTCCATGAACTACCGATCGGCCGTAATCCACGCGCGCCCGGTGGAACTCACCGATGAGGCGGAACGCATGCGCGCGCTGCGCATCATTGTCGAGCACTCCGCTCCCGGCGCCTGGGATGCGGTGCGGTCGCCCAATAAGAAGGAAATGGCCGCGACGATGGTGCTGGCGCTCGACCTCACCGAAGCGTCGGTGAAGATCCGCACCGGTGATCCGCGCGACGATGCCGCCGACATCGATGCCGGTGGCGTGTGGGCGGGTGTGCTGCCGCTGCGGCAGGTGTGGGATGCGCCGATCTCCTCGGCGGATCTGGAAGCGGGAATTGAAGTGCCCGAACATGTTCTGGCACGGTGTACCGAAACTGCGACGGCCCGGTAGCGCTTACCAGTTGGTGGCGTCGAGGCCGAGTTCTGCCAGGGACTTGTGGGCCAGGCCGGTGAGGGCGGCTGCGGTCGGGATGGCTTCGGGGTCGAGGCTCACCAGGGACAGGGTGTAGGTGTCGGCTATACGGGTGAGGTAGCCGGAGAGGCGGGTGCGGGGGAGGGTGTCGGCGCGCAGGCCGGGGTGGATGGCTCGGGCGGCCACGCCGGTGCAGGGGTGCGGGCCGAGGGAGAGCAGGGAGTCCGGGAGTGTTCCTATATTGGAGCACAGGATGTCTCGCTCGCCCGCGCCCTTGGCCAGGGCATGCGCCCAGCGGTCGGGGAGGACCTGCAGGAGTTCCTCCGGGATGCCGCCGGGGCTGGTCATGCGGTGCTCATAGGCGGCACGGGCCTTGCGCCGCAGGGTGGAGGGCGTGTCGGCGCGGGTGATCGCGATCTCCGTCATGGCCATGTCATTGTCGACACGCGGTTCGTCGCGGGTGTCCACCGGCAGGCTGGCGGCCAGGGTGGGGGACGGGAATCCGCTGTCCCACAGCATATTCGCGATCAGGTGGACGAAGAGGCTGTTGGCGGTGCCGTCGTGGGCGACCGCCACCCGGTTCCATTCCCGGGCCGGGACCTGCAGGATGGCGCTGCGGGTGGCCGGGCCGGTGTAATCGGCTGCGAGCACGACGTTCCGCTCGGTGGCCGGGGCCGGGCGCGCGGGCAGACCGCGGCGCAGCGCGCGGGCCGTACCGCCGAGCACGGTCGCCCACTGCCGCCGGGCATCGGCCCAATCCGACTGCCCCGCAGTCGGCGCCGCCAGCGGTGTGCCCGCCAGCGCATGGTCGATGGCCAGGGTCAGCGCGCGGCCGTCCGCCAGCGCGTGCGAACACGTCAGTGACAGCACGGAGCCGCCATCCAGCAGGGCCGTGGCCGACAATCGCCAGCCGGGGCCCAGCGCCGGATCGAGATCGCCGCCCTGCGCATCGGCCCAATCCGGCAGCGCGGCAGCCGGAATCGGCTGTTCCGAAATACGGAGCGGATGCGCCCACGCCGTCTGCTGCCAGCGCGGTCGCGCCCCGGGCACCCTGGCCCTGAG
The DNA here is from genome assembly GCF_040611495.1 of Nocardia sp. NPDC006630. Taxonomy (NCBI): domain Bacteria; kingdom Bacillati; phylum Actinomycetota; class Actinomycetes; order Mycobacteriales; family Nocardiaceae; genus Nocardia; species Nocardia sp. NPDC006630. The sequence goes on along the minus strand of NZ_JBEXOK010000001.1, from coordinate 858,184 downwards.
GACCCGCCGCCCCAGCGGCCCGACTCGCAAAGCCTCGTGAATCCGCTCGACCAGCTCCGTATCGACCGGATCGGCGGTACGCCACAGCCCCTGCAGAGCGATCGGGGTACCCATGCCCCGATGCGCCCGCAGGAACATTTCGTCCACCACACTCAGCCGATTCATTGCAGGGCAGACTACCGGCCGCGCCTGTGCGCCGCGCAGGCCGTGAGCGAGGGCAGGGTCCGCTTCGGGTTTGTGCTCGGTGGTGTCGCGGCCGACCGGTCCTGAATCGGATCGATCAACCGCTGATCGGCGATCGGCCGGCGGTCGGCGCGCCTACGCCGGCTACCTACGTGGCCTGACCGTGGCGGCCCGCGCCGGAGGCGAAGCGCTGGGCGCCGTCGAGGGCGCCGTCCATCAGGGCCTTCAGGCCGTGCTGGAATTCGTTGGTGATGGCCGCGGTTTCGGTGCGGCCGTCCTGTTCCAGGACCGACATGCGATCCGAGCGCAGGCAGGTTTGCGGGAGTGCCGCGAGCTGGGCGGCGAGTTCCTCTGCGGCCCTGCGAGATTCGCCGTTGGGAACGACCTGGGTGACCAGGCCGATCTGTAGCGCCTCGGGGGCTCCTACGGCGCGGCCGGTGAGGATCAGATCCATGGCGCGGCCGGTGCCGATTATGCGCGGCAGGCGGACGGTGCCGCCGTCGATGAGGGGGACGCCCCAGCGGCGGCAGAAGACGCCGAAGGTACTGTCCTGCTCGGCAACTCGCAGATCACACCACAGGGCGAGTTCCAGGCCGCCCGCGACCGCGTAGCCCGAGACGGCGGCGATCACCGGTTTGGACAGCTGCATGCGGGTCGGGCCCATGGGGCCGTCGCCGTCCTCGGCCGCGTGATTGGAGTTCTCGGTGCCGAGGGCCTTGAGGTCGGCGCCGGCGCAGAAGGTGCCGCCGTCGCCCCAGAGCACGGCGACCGCTGCGGTGGGGTCGGCATCGAATTCGCGGAAGGCGTCGGCGAGGGCCTGGGCGGTGGGGCCGTCGACGGCATTGCGGGCCTGGGGGCGATGCAGGATCACGGTGGTCACGGGGCCATTGCGTTCGACTCGTACGCTCACGGGCTCGACCATACGCCGTATATTGGGCCTTGCGTCAAGAAATGAATTAGTGGTTCACTTCTTGCGTGGCCTATCGCAGAACCCCTGCTGTACAGGCCCGCCTCGACGCCCAGGCCGGGTCGATCGTGCGGGCCGCCATGACTGTGCTTTCTCGCGACGGCTTCGCCGGACTCTCCATGGCGGCCGTCGCCGCCGAGGCCGCTGTTGCCACCGGCACGGTGTACAAAACCTTCAGTGGCAAAGCCGAATTGGTGACCGCGGTGTTCCGCGAGGTCGTCACCGGTGAGGTCGCCGCCGTCGCCGCGGCGGGCAATACCGACGGCGCGGGCAAGACCGCGCGGGAGCGGGTCACGGCGGCGGTGGAGACCTTCGCCGGGCGCGCGCTCAAGAACCCCAAACTGGCCTATGTACTGCTCGCGGAACCGGTGGACGCCGCCGTCGACACGGAGCGCCTGCGGTTCCGGCGGGCCTTCGCCGAAACCTTCGAATCCGCCGTCGCCGAAGGCGTGGCCACCGGCCAACTACCCCCGCAGGATCCGCGTACCAGTGCCACCGCCTTGGTCGGCGCCATCGGTGAGGTGCTGGTCGGCCCGCTCGCCGAACAGCTGGAGAGTGAATCGGTGGTCCCCGAACTTGTCGCCTTCGCGCTGCGTGCGCTCGGCGTGCCCCAGGAATAAGGAGTCCCTCGCATGCATACGCATGATGTGTTCAATCAGGTGCCGAACCTGGTGCCCTTCGACAATTCCCGCAATCCCGCACTGCTCGAGGGGCTGCACCGGGAAGGCGCGGGCTGGGCCGAGGGGGAGGTGCGCGAACTCGGCGTTCTCGCAGGCGGAGTCGAGGCGCAGGAGTGGGGGCGGGTGGCCAATGAGAACCCGCCGATCCTGCACACCCACGACCGCTACGGCAATCGCATCGACGAGGTCGAATTCCATCCGTACTGGCACGAGCTGATGAATGTGGCTGTGACACACGGGCTGCACGGTTCGCCGTGGCAGGAGGAGCGGTCGGGCGCGCATACGGCGCGGGCGGCCAAGTTCTCCGTCTGGGGTTCCTCCGATGCCGGGCATATGTGCCCGATCTCCATGACCTACGCGGTAGTGCCTGCGCTGCGGCACAATCCGGAGCTCTCGGCTCGGTTCGAGCCGTTGCTGGCCTCTCGCGTCTACGACTACGGGCTGCGGGAACCGTCGACCAAGGCCGGTCTGATCGCCGGCATGTCGATGACGGAGAAGCAGGGCGGCTCCGACGTTCGGGCCAATACCACCACGGCCACACCGCTTCCCGACGGGACGTACCGGATCGTGGGCCACAAGTGGTTCACCTCCGCGCCCATGTCGGATATGTTCCTGACCCTCGCGCAGGCCCCCGGCGGCCTGTCCTGCTTCCTGCTGCCGCGCGTGCTGCCGGACGGATCGCGCAATGCCCTTCGGCTGCAACGGCTCAAGGACAAGCTGGGCAACAAGTCCAATGCCTCCTCGGAGATCGAGTACGAGAACGCGATCGGCTGGCTGGTCGGCGCCGAGGGCGCGGGCGTGAAGACCATTATCGAAATGGTCAATATGACCCGGCTGGACTGCGTCATCGGCTCGGCCACCGGCATGCGGGCCGGAGTGGTGCACGCCGTGCATCACGCCCGGCATCGAAATGTCTTCGGCGCCACCCTGATCGACCAGCCCGCCATGCGCAATGTGCTGGCCGATCTGGTGGTCGAATCGGAGGCCGCCACCACCGTCATGATGCGGCTGGCAGGCGCCACCGATCGCGCGGCCACCGATCCGGCCGAGGCGGCACTGCGCCGAATTGCCTTGGCGGTCACCAAGTACTGGGTGTGCAAGCGCGCGCCCGCGCATGCCGCCGAAGCCCTGGAATGCCTGGGCGGCAACGGTTATGTGGAGGAGTCCGGCATGCCGCGGCTGTACCGCGAGGCGCCGCTCATGTCCATCTGGGAAGGCTCTGGCAATGTGGCGGCGCTGGATGCCTTGCGCGCCATGGCCCGTCAGCCCGAAAGCGTGCAGGCGTACTTCGACGAGGTGTCGCTGGCGCGTGGTGCGAACGCGCATCTGGATACCGCCATCGACCGGATCGGCAAGGAACTCACCGATCTGAGCGATATCGAATACCGGTCCCGCCGCGTCGTGGAGCTCATGGCACTGGTGCTGCAGGGCTCACAGCTGGTCCGGCACGGCAACCAGGCCGTCGCAGATGCCTTCTGCGCCACTCGATTCGGCGGCGACTGGGGCATTGCCTTCGGTACCCTGCCGACCGGAATCGACACCGAGGCGATCCTCGAGCGCGCGTACGTCGACTGACGCGGGTAGGTCGCCGTCAGCTCAGGTCGAGTCCCTGGGCTGACAGCGCCTCCTTCAGGAGGCGAATCGCCTTCGGTCCCACGCCGTGCAGGGCGAGCAGTGTGTCGGCGGAGACTCCGGCGAGCTGTTCGAGCTGGAGATATCCGGCGGCGGTGAGGGCTCGGGTCGCGGGGGCTCCGATGCCGCGCGGGAGGTTCGAATCACTCATGCCGGGAGCCTATCCGCGTCCGGGCAGGTGCGGGCCGGACCACCGCGCCGGTTGTGCTGACTGCTGTGTGTTCAGTCGGATATTTGGTGGCTCTACCAGCCGGAGTGGTCGGGGGTGGCAGATAAATCTGTCACGTGTTCTACTCCAGGGATGTTCGTCGTAGAACCGCAGAGGGGTAGACGTTGAGTGCATCGCGGGGTCCGCTGGAGGGAATTCGGGTCGTCGAGCTGGCGAGCATCGGGCCCGGTCCGCATGCTGGGATGATGCTGGCCGATCTGGGCGCGGACGTGGTCCGGGTGCAGCGGCCGGGGGATCGGTCGGGATTCGGGCCCATGCGGGCGCAGATGCGCGGACGCCGTTTCGTGGCAGCCGATTTCAAGGATCCTGCCGCGGTCGAGGAGGTGCTCGGGCTCATCGACAAGGCCGATGTGCTGATCGAGGGCTTCCGGCCGGGCGTGGCCGAGCGGCTCGGACTCGGGCCGGAGCAGGTGCACGCACGCAATCCGCGCGTGGTGTATGGCCGGATGACCGGGTGGGGCCAGGAGGGTCCGCGCTCGGCGCGAGCCGGGCACGACATCAACTACATCGGACTGACGGGCGCGCTGCACGGCATCGGGCGCAAGGGTGAGCGGCCGGTGCCGCCGATCAATCTGCTCGGTGACTACGGCGGCGGCTCGGTCTTCCTGGTCCTCGGCATCATGGCCGCACTGCTCGAGCGGCAGCGCTCGGGCCAGGGTCAGGTGGTGGATGCCGCCATGGTGGACGGCGTACTGACGCTGGCGCACTCCATCTGGAGCCTGCATCAGGGCGGGCACTGGTCCGATGAGCGCGGCACCAATCTGCTCGATACCGGAATGGCTTGGTACGACACCTATTCCACCGCCGACGGCAAGCATATGGCGGTCGGCGCCTTCGAGCCCCAGTTCTTCGCGGAGCTGCTGCGGGTGCTCGAGCTGGACCCGGAATCGCTTCCGCAGCAGATGGATCCGGCCGGGCAGGAGATGCTGCGCAAGACCTTCACCGATAAGTTCGCGTCGAAGACCCAGGCGCAGTGGTGTGCACTCTTCGACGAGGTCGACGCCTGCGTCACGCCGGTGCGCAGCTGGACCGACGCCGCCGAGGACGAGCACCTGCACGCCCGCGGTTCCCTCGTCGACGTGGACGGCATCCGCCAGCCCGCCCCCGCGCCCCGCTTCTCGCGCACGCCCGCGGCCGTCCCCGCCCCCGCGCCGACCGACCTCACCCCGATAAGCGAGGTCTGGGCGTAGCGGAAGCGGGCACGATCGCTAGGCGGTACCGCCGTTGACCCGAATGTTCTGCGCGGTAACCCAACCCGCGGCATCGGTGGCGAGAAACGCTACAACGGCGGCGATTTCGCTCGGCTGCCCGAGCCGTCCGAAGACGCTCATGTCCTCGAGCCGGGACAGGAACTCATCGCTCTTGCCGAGGCGATAGGTTTCGGTCTCGGTGGCGCCCGGGCTGACCGCGTTCACGGTGATCCCGCGCGGCCCGAACTCCCGGGCCAGAATGTGCGTGAGCTGCTCGACCGCACCCTTGGTGGAGTCGTACACGGCATAACCGGGCAGCATGAGCGCGGTGGTGGAGCTGGAGATGGTGATGATCCGGCCCCGGTCGGCCATATGCTGCCAGGCCAGCTGCATACCGTGAAAGACGCCCTTGACGTTCACGGCGTAGCTCAGATCGAACTCTTCGGAGGTGATCTGGGCGAACGGCTTGGTAATGGCCACCGCCGCATTGTTGACCAGGATGTCCCACTGCCCCCAGGTCCCGAGCAGCTGGTCGATCATGGCCGTGTACTCGTCCCGATCGCGCACATCCGCGGCCAGCGCGAGCGCCTGCCCGCCGTCCGCCACGATCTTCGCGACCGCTTCGTCGGCGAGCTCGGGCGTGTGCGGGTGATTGATGGCTACCCGGACACCCTGTGCCGCAAGAGTTTCCGCGATGGAGCGACCGATTCCGGTGGCGGCGCCGGTGATCAGTGCGGTTTTCTGGGGCGACACCGCGTCAGAGGACAAGGCTCATCCCTCGAACCAGTACTCGAGCCACACCTGTGCGCCCTCACCGAGATTGGCGCGGAAGCCGCCCGTGCCACGCAGTCCGGTCAGATCGCCGGTGCCCGAACCCGGCACCACGAACCAGTCGCCGCTCACGATGTTGTCGGCGACGGTTCCATTGTCCTGCAGCAGGAATGTGCCGGACTTGCCGTCGACCGAGCCGGTGATGCGCTCGATGCCGACGAAACTGGCGGTCCCGTCGGCATTGCCGGACTGCAGGAATTCGACAACGCCGTCGCCCTCGATGCCGCCGCTGAAGCTCTCCTCCACGTGGATCTTGCTCAGCACCGGGCCCGCGGCGGGCTCCTCGTAGACGGACGGCTCGTACTTGTGAACCGTAATCACTGCTTCGACACGGGTTTTCGCGGTCATGGGTATCTCTCTTCGCTCGCACAGGACCCGGCCAGTCACCTGGTCGTGCCGAGCATCCGCCGCACGCTCCCACACTGTCAACGGGAGAATTCCCCGCCATTGAGAAGTGCGAATTATCGATGCACGAGGGCTCCGTGCTACGCGGTGTCGCGGTTCATATCCGGGGTGGGAGCGGGCGGGTGCGACCAAGCCCACGTTCCGGTCGGGGCGGAGCGGTTATAGCGTCACTGCATGCCTCGTACAACGACGTACACCCAATGGATCGCCCTCCCGCCCGAGCGGCTCTGGGCGGTGCTCGGCGATCCGGCCCGCTGGCCCGACTGGAATCCGGCCGTCACGGCGGTGACCCTGCATGCCGCACCGGGTGCCGGCGTCACCGGTGACTACCTGCCGCGCGGGCGCGTCAACGAGGCGGTGCACGGGCGGCTCGCCGCACCCTTCACCATCGCCACCTTCGTGCCCGAACGCGAACTCACCCTCGAACAGCCCGAACCCGCGGGTCTCATGCGACTGCGCTGGACCCTGACTCCGCGCGACGGCGGCACCGAACTGGTGCAGCGGCTCACCTTCAGCGGCGGGTCGGCGGCGGTCGCGCGCAAGGTGGTCGGTCAGCTGCTGCAGACCGATGCGCACACCTGCTTCGCCCGGCTGGCGCGGCTCGCCGGACTGCGGCCGGTCGAGGATGCGCTCACCGTTGTAATCGCCGGTGGCACCGGGGCATTGGGGCGTACCCTGGCCGCCGATCTGACCTGCCGCGGGCAGCGGGTGCGCATACTCACCCGCCACGCGGTGCCGGAGCTGCCCTATGCGCAGTTCGAATGGGATGGCCGCACCGTCGGCGAATGGGTTACCGCACTGCGGAATCCGGGGCGCACCGCGGTGATCAATCTCGCGGGCAAGCTGGTCGACTGTCGGCCCACCGCCCGCAATGTCGCCGAATTGCGCCGCAGCCGAGTCGATTCCACGCAGGCGCTCGTCGAGGCCTCGAAGACCCTGGAGCGGCCCGTCGACTACTGGGTGCAGGCCAGCACCACCGCCATCTGGGCCGATGCCGGCGAAATCCGTTGCACCGAAACCACTCCGCTGCCGGACCCGGGGCTGCCGCAGATGACGGGGGTCGCCGAGCCTTGGGAGCGCGCGTTCTCCGGCGAGCGGGGGAGCATGAACTCCGCTGCGGGCGAGAGCGGTACCGCCATCGAGACCGCCGGCGAGGTCGAGAGTCGCGGCGCCGGCGCGGGCGGCGCTGTGGGAGCGGGCGGCAAGGTGGCCGCGAATGCCACGCACTGGACGATCCTGCGCACCTCGATCGTGCTCGATCCGGACGCACCGGCCATGAAGCGGCTGGTGACCTTGACCAAGGCGGGTATGGGCGGCAGCGTCGGCCCGGGCACGCAGTGGTTCAGCTGGATTCACCTCGGGGACTGGCTCGGCATCGTCCGCGCGGCCCTCGGCCTCGACCCGGCCGTCGCGCTGCCGAACGGAATCGTGGTGGCGGCCACCGACTTCCCGGTGCGCAATCGGGAGCTCATGGCGGCCCTGCGCCGTCAGTTGCGCCGCCCCTGGTCACCGCCCACACCCGCGGCGGCGCTCGCCATCGGCGCGGTCTTCCTGCGCACCGATGCGGCGCTGGGTCTCACCGGACGCCACGCCACCTCGGAGGTATTGCGCCAGGCGGGATTCCGCTTCCGGTACCCGACCCTCGACGAGGCGCTGACCGATCTGCTTCCGGAGCGGGCGAAGAAGGCGAAGTAGTCATAACCCCTGGTTATGGCAACAGGTATTGGCGGGTTTCTGTGAGGTTGACCAGGCTGTGGGCATGTTTATCGCCTACATCGTCGTCACACTCGTCACCCTCGTGGCCAATGCCTTCGAGGGTGTCGCGACCATCATCAAGGCCGACTTCGTCAAACAGAACATCGCCGAGGTCCGGGTGCCCGTCTCCTGGCTGCCGATGCTCGGCGCGGCCAAGGCCGCCGGGGCGCTCGGCCTGCTGGCCGGACTGCTGGGCCTGCGGCCGCTGGGAATCGCCGCGGCGGCGGGTCTGACCGTGTTCTTCGTGTGCGCGGTGATCGTGCACCTGTGGACCCGGGTGGTCCACAATATCGCCTTCCCGGTGCTGTTCCTGGCCTTCGCGATCGCCTCGCTGGGGCTGGCGATCGCGGTCTGATCGCACCTGGTGGGCCGACGGCTAGGTGAGCCGGCGAGCGCGGTACCAGCGGATCAGCTCATCGGTGGACGAATCCGATTGCGGAGCAGGCTCTTCGGCCGACGTCAGCAGCGGCGCCACGGCGAGCGCCTGCTGCTTGCCCAGCTCCACGCCCCACTGATCGAAACTGTCGATGCCCCAGATGGCGCCCTCCACGAACACCTGGTGCTCGTAGAGCGCGATGAGCTGGCCCAGCGTGGACGGTGTGAGCTTCGGCGCCAGAATGGCGGTGGAGGGGCGATTGCCCGGCATCACCTTGTGCGGCACCAGCTTCGGATCGGTGCCCTCGGCGGTGATCTCCTCGGCCGTCTTGCCGAATGCCAGCACCTTCGTCTGCGCGACCAGATTGCTGACCAGGATGTCGTGCATGCTGCCGGTGCCGTCGATGGTCGGCAGATCGTCTGTGGGCTGGGCGAATCCGATGAAATCGGCGGGCACCAGCCGCGTACCCTGGTGCAGCAGTTGATAGAACGCGTGCTGGCCGTTGGTTCCCGGCTCGCCCCAGAAGATTTCACCGGTCGACGTGGTCACCGGGGTGCCGTCCGAGCGCACCGATTTGCCGTTGGACTCCATGGTCAACTGCTGCAGATACGCCGGAAAGCGTGCCAGATCATTGGAATACGGCAGCACCGCCCGCGACTGCGCGCCGAAGAAGTTCGAGTACCAGACGCCCAGCAGGCCCAGCAGCAGCGGCGCGTTCTCGGCCGGCGGCGCGGTGCGGAAGTGCTCGTCCATCCGGTGCATGCCATCGAGGAATTCGGCGAACCGCTCCTTGCCGATCACCGTCATCACCGACAGGCCGATGGCCGAATCCACCGAATAGCGGCCGCCGACCCAATCCCAGAACCCGAACATATTCGCGGTATCGATACCGAACTCCGACACCCGCTGCTCATGGGTGGAGACCGCGACGAAATGCTTGGCCACCGCCTCCTCGCCGAGGCTCGCGACCAGCCAGCGGCGCGCCGCGGTGGCATTGGTCAGCGTCTCCAGCGTGGAGAAGGTCTTGGACGCCACGATGAACAGCGTGGTCGCCGGATCCAGACCGGCCAGCTTCGAAACCAGGTCCGCCGGATCGACATTCGAGACGAAGCGCGCCGAGATCCCGGCATCGGCATAGTGCCGCAGCGCCAGATACACCATGGCCGGACCCAGATCCGAACCGCCGATACCGATATTCACCACGGTCGTGATGCGTGCACCGGTCGCACCGCGCCACTGCCCGGAGCGCACCGCATCGGTGAACGTACCCATGCGGTCCAGCACCTCGTGTACCTGTGCACCGGCATCGGCGCCGTCCACCGGCACCACCTGCCCGGCCGGAACCCGCAGCGCCACATGCTCGACCGCGCGGTCCTCGGAGGTATTGATGTGCGCACCGGCGAACATGGCATCGCGATGGCCCTGCACCCCAGCGGTTTCCGCCAATTCGATCAGCAGATCGAGCGTCTCGCGGGTGACCCGGTGCTTGGAGTAGTCGATGTGCAGGTCGGCAGCCTGCACGGTCAGCTCACGCCCGCGCGCTGGGTCCTCGGCGAAGAATTCGCGCAGATGACGTCCGGCGACGGACGCATGATGGTCGTGCAGTTTCCGCCAGGCCGCCGATGCGGTGATGTCGCTGCTCACGTCCGCCGAGGTTACAACCCGCCGTCGCTACGCGCAGGTAAGCCAGGTAACTCGCGGTGGGCTCATCGGGGATCTACCGGGCTTACGCTGGCAGGCATGGTTTCCGAACGCGAACTACTCGACTCCATACCCACCCAGCTCTGGATCGGCGGGCCGGTCGACGCGACCGGCGGCGCGAGGTTCCCGGTGCGCAATCCGGCGACGGGGGAGATCCTCGTCGAGATCGCCGACGCCAGTCCCGAGGACGCGGTTCGAGCCCTCGACGCGGCCGTCGCCGTGCAGGCCGAATGGGCCGCCACCCCGGCCCGGCAGCGCGGGGAGATCCTGCGCGCCGTCTTCGAGGCCATCACCGCGCGCGCCGAGGAATTCGCGCTCCTCATGACGCTCGAAATGGGCAAGGCGCTGCCCGAAAGTCGCAATGAGGTCCGCTACGGCGCGGAATTCTTCCGCTGGTTCAGCGAGGAGGCCAGCCGCATCCACGGCCGCTATCAGTCCGCGCCGGGCGGCACCGGCCGCATTCTGGTGACCAAACAGCCGGTCGGGCCGTGTCTGGCCATCACCCCGTGGAACTTTCCGCTGGCCATGGGCACCCGCAAGATCGGGCCCGCCCTCGCGGCCGGTTGCACCATGATCGTCAAGCCTGCCGGCGAGACGCCGCTCACCATGCTGCTGCTCGCACAGCTCTGCCGTGACGCCGGACTGCCGGACGGTGTGCTGTCGGTGATCACAACCAGTCGTTCCGGTGCCGTCACCGGCCCGCTGCTGAACGATCCGCGGCTGCGCAAGCTCACCTTCACCGGGTCCACTCCGGTCGGTAAGAAGCTCGTTGAGCAGTCCGCGCACGGGCTGCTGCGCACCTCCATGGAACTCGGCGGCAACGCGCCCTTCGTGGTTTTCGACGATGCCGATATCGATGCGGCCGTGCAGGGCGCGGTGCTGGCCAAGCTGCGCAACGGCGGCGAGGCGTGCACGGCGGCCAATCGCTTCCATGTGCACAACTCGGTGCGCGCGGAGTTCACTCGGAAACTGGTGTCCGCCATGGGCGAATACCAGCTCGGACCGGGCACCGATCCGGCCACGACGCTCGGGCCCCTCATCAATCAGGACCAGTTGGAGACCGTCACCGCACTGGTCGACGATGCCGTTTCGGTCGGTGCGCGAATCGAGTTGGGCGGCAAAGCGCCTGGTGGACCCGGCTGGTTCTATCCGGCCACCGTGCTCACGGAGCTGCCGCCGCAGGCCCGCATCCTGCGCGAAGAGGTGTTCGGGCCGGTTGCCCCGATTATCGGTTTCGATACCGAGGAGGAAGGCCTGGCCGCGGCGAACGACACCGAATTCGGGCTGGTCGCATACGTTTACACGCAGAGTCTGGACCGCGCGCTCCGCGTGGCCGAGGGACTCGAGACCGGCATGGTCGGTGTCAATCGCGGCGTGATCTCCGATCCGGCCGCGCCCTTCGGCGGTGTGAAGGAATCGGGCTTCGGGCGCGAAGGCGGCTCCGAAGGCATCGAGGAGTACCTCAGCACCAAGTACATCGCGCTGCCCTGACCGGAAGCCGTCCTGACCGGAAAATGAAGAACCGCCCCGGGGTATGACACCCGGGGCGGCCTCTTGGGAAGCTCGACTCGCTCGCACGAGTGTCGCGTGGTTTGTGTGGTGGCCTGTACGGCACACCGACCGTTGTATCGGCACGAGAGGTGCCCGGCGTTAGCACCGAGTGCCGAACTGGTGGCCGACCGGCGAATTCTCAGCGTTGGGTCTGTGGCGAACCGGTGGTTCCGCCACGGAGAACGCGATGAGCGGATTGGGCTGTCAGTGGCCCAGTCTGCCGCGGCCGAGTCTCAGCAGCAGCATGGCGAGGGTGTGACCCTCCTGGCCCAGCTCGCTGAAACGCTCCAGCACCTTCATCTCGCGAGAGTGCACGAGCTTGGTGCCGCCATTGGCCATGCGGGTCCGCCCGATAATGCGGGAGACCTCCGTACGGCGCTTGATTGCCGCGAGAATCTCGGCGTCGAGCTTGTCGATTTCCTTGCGCAGCTTGTCGATCTCCGCTTCCGGGAGCAGCGCCGTAGTAGGGGTGGGCGCGGCTTCGGCGGGCTTGGCGGAGTCCGCTCCGGTGGCAGGTTCGGATTGCCCCGTCGTCGAGATGCTCATACTTTCAACTCCTCGTGGTCCAGAACGTCGATCGGCAGGCGGCCCCGACCCGTTACCGATCGGTTCTTCACCAAGAATGTGACCTCTTGCGCCCTACATTGTCCCCCGCGGGGCGCGCTCAGGTGTATTCAGTCGCCAAAGCGCCGGTCATGAGGCCAGTGTGCCATGTGGGGCAGGCAAACCAAAACATGATCGTTTGTGAATCTCCTGAGTTTTTCAGCCCCCGCGGTTCTCCTGGAGTTCGCCGCACCGGCACTTATCGGACACCTTCTGCCGCCGGACTGCGTACCTGTCGGTGGTCGCCGGTAGCGTGGTTGGGCGATGAAGACGACGGTGGCGCAGGACGAGCAGAAGACCGAGCAATTGCTCGAAGGTTTGAATCCGCAACAGCGCGCGGCGGTGGTGCACACCGGAACTCCGCTGCTCATCGTGGCGGGCGCCGGATCCGGCAAAACGGCTGTCCTCACCCGCCGCATCGCCTACCTACTGGACGCCCGCGGCGTCCGCCCGGGCGAAATCCTGGCGATCACCTTCACCAACAAGGCCGCGGCCGAAATGCGGGAGCGCGTGGCCGGGCTGGTGGGTCCGCGCGCGGCCGGAATGTGGGTCTCCACCTTCCACTCCAGCTGCGTCCGCATTCTGCGCACCCAGGCCTCGCTGGTGGCCGGGCTCAACTCCAACTTCTCCATCTACGACGCCGACGACTCGCGCAGGCTGCTGGCCATGGTCAGCCGCGACTTCGATCTCGACGCCAAGAAGTACACGCCGCGCCTGCTCGCCACCGCCATCTCCAACCTCAAGAACGAGCTCATCGACCCGGCCCAGGCCGCCTCCGACGCCGAGAGCGAAGAGGCCGAACTGCCGCGCCTGGTCGCCCGCGTCTACGACGAGTATCAGCGGCGGCTGCGCGCGGCCAATGCCATGGACTTCGACGACCTCATCGGCGAGACGGTCGGCATGCTGCAGCGGCATCCGCAGGTGGCCGAGTACTACCGGCGGCGGTTCCGGCACGTGCTCGTCGACGAGTACCAGGACACCAACCACGCGCAGTACACCCTCGTGCGCGAACTGGTCGGGCATCACCGGACCGCATGGGGTGACGATGACACCCTGACCCAGGACGGGCCGGATGCGGTGCCGCCCAGCGAACTCTGTGTTGTCGGTGACGCGGACCAGTCCATCTACGCGTTCCGCGGCGCGACCATTCGCAATATCGAGGAGTTCGAACGTGACTTCCCCGATGCGGAAACCATTCTGCTGGAACAGAATTACCGCTCCACCCAGCATATTCTGGCCGCCGCCAACGCGGTCATCTCGCGCAACGAGAACCGGCGCGACAAGAAGCTCTGGACCGATGCCGGTGACGGCGACCTGATCGTCGGCTACGTCGCGGACAACGAGCACGACGAGGCCTCGTTCGTGGCGCGCGAGATCGACCGGCTGGTGGATGCGGGCGACGCCAACTACAACGATGTCGCGGTTTTCTATCGCACCAACAACAACTCCCGTGCGCTCGAAGAGATCTTCATTCGAATGGGGTTGCCGTACAAGGTTGTCGGCGGCGTGCGCTTCTATGAGCGCAAAGAGGTCCGCGATATCGTCGCCTACCTGCGCGTGCTGCAGAATCCGGACGATGCGGTGAGCCTGCGCCGCATTCTCAATACGCCGCGCCGCGGCATCGGTGATCGCGCCGAAGCCTGTGTCGCCGTGCATGCCGAACAGCGCAATATCGGCTTCGCACAGGCGCTTCGGGATGCCGCCGGCGGCACGGTGGCGCTGCTCAATACCCGCGCGCAGCGGGCCATCGCCGGGTTCGTGGAACTGCTCGACGAGATCCGGGCCGCGGGTGCGCAGGACGACCTCGACTTCCCGGATGTGGGCAATATCGTCGAAGCCGTGCTCGACCGCACCGGGTACCGCCGCGAACTCGAGGCCTCCGACGATCCGCAGGACGGCGCGCGGCTCGACAACCTCAATGAATTGGTCAGTGTGGCACGCGAGTTCAGCTCCGAGGCCCGCAACAATGTGGAGGCCGCCGCGGCCGAGGGCATCGTGCCCGAGCAGGCCGAGGGCGAGCCCGATCCGGGAACGCTCGCCGCGTTCCTCGAGCGCGTGTCCCTGGTCGCCGACAGTGACCAGATTCCGGACGAGGGCACCGGCGTGGTCACCATGATGACCCTGCACACCGCCAAGGGGCTGGAATTCCCCGTCGTCTTCGTCACCGGCTGGGAGGACGGCCAGTTCCCGCATATGCGCGCGCTCGGCGACCCCACCGAACTCGCCGAGGAACGCCGCCTCGCCTACGTCGGCATCACCCGTGCCCGCAAGCGCCTCTACCTCACCCGCGCCGTGGTCCGCTCCGGCTGGGGCCAGCCCGTCTCCAACCCCGAATCCCGCTTCCTGCAGGAAATCCCGGGCCACCTGATGGACTGGCGCCGCCTCGAGCCCGTCGTCTCCCAAACCGGCCGCAGCCTGCGCCGCCGCGGTGACGACGACGGCCTCGACCGCGACTGGACCCGTGGCGACGGCTGGGAACCGCGCCCCGGCGTCCGCGGCGAACGCCGCCCCGCCCCTTCGGCCGCGGGCGGCACCGGCAAACGCAATAACTCCGGCCTGGTCCTCGCCGTAGGCGACCGCGTCAGCGACGACAAATACGGCCTCGGCCGAGTAGTGGCCGCCGAAGGCTTCGGCGCCCTCGCCACCGTCACCATCGACTTCGGCACCGCCGGCAAAATCCGCCTCATCCCCAGCTACAGCCGCACCATCGTCAAACTCTGAGGACAGCACCGGAATTCGGGTCGGCTGCCAAGGACAGCACCGGAATTCGGGTCGGCTGCCAATGCGGTCGCCCCTGTCATCCCGGCATGCTTTGGGCCGGGATGCGACATGGGCAGTGCTGCAACCACTTCTGTGGATCCCGGCCAAAAGCGCGCCGGGATGACTGAGGATGCGCCGGGATGACGGAGGATGCGCCCGGGTGACGGAGGATGGGCCCGGATGACGGAGTGTCGGATGTCGGGGGACGTGGCCGGGATGGCAAGGGGGACGTGCCCTGGAAACGCGAACTGCCCACCAGAATTCAATCTGGTGGGCAGTTCGCTTTGTTGTCTCTAGTCCCGCTCGATGCCGAGGGAGATGCCCCGGGAGGCGAGCCAGGGGAGGGGGTCGATTTTGTTGGAGCCGTTGAGCCAGACTTCGAAGTGGCAGTGGGGGCCGGTGGAGAAGCCGCGGTTGCCTACGGTGGCGATCTGGTCGCCTGCCAGGACGCGCTGGCCGACCGAGACGACGGCCGTGTCGACGTGGCCGTAGACGGTGATGGTGCCGTCATCGTGCATCAGGCGCACCCACATACCGAAACCGGAGGCGGGACCGGCGTCGAGGACGGTGCCGTCGGCTACGGCGTAGATGGGGGTGCCGATGGGGGCGGCCACGTCCACGCCGAGATGTTCTACGCCCCAGCGGGTACCGAAGCCGGAGGTGAAGGTGCCGCTGGCGAACTTGGTGAACAGCGGGCGGAGTTTGGAGTCCGCGGCCGCGGTCAGATCGGCCGCGTACTTCTGGCCCTTCTGCAGAATGTCGTTGAACTGGTTGATATCCGCCGCGGTGCCGACATTCAGGACCTGCGGGGCGCCGCTCGGTGCGTCGGAGGCGAGGTTCTGGGTGGCGGCGAGATCGCGAACCTGGGAGGCAGCCTGGTATTCGACATTGTCGGCGTGCGGTGCGCTGGTCTCCAGACCGCTCTGCCCGGCGGCGACAACCGCGCCGGCGGCCACGGCCACCACTGCGGCGCGACCCTTGAGCGAGTGCGGCGGGCTGGGAACGCGGTGCGTACCGGTCGCGCGGCGGCGACCGCCGGAGCGGGCCGCGGCCGGCTCGGCCGAATCGTTCTCGGGGGCGGGCTGATCGACACGGGCGCCGTCACCGGAGAAATCGAGGCGGGCGCCGGAGGCGGTGCGGAAGCTGTAGACCGGCCGGTAATCGGCGGAGGGCGCCGGATCGGCCGGCGCATCCCACTCGGCCCGGGACTGCCCGGCCGGCTCGGGCGCGGCCCAGCCGTCGGCGGCGGGAGCCGACCAATTGTCGGCGGTGCCGGTATCGGCGCGGGGCTCCCATTTGGCTTGCGCCGCCTGCCAATCAGGCTGGGGCTGCCGGCTCACCGCGGGCGCGTGCCAGGAGCGGGTGGCCTCCCAGTCGCCGTGCGAGACCTGCCCGCGAGTGGCCTGGGCTGTGGCGGAATGTGTTGCGCCGCCGATGTTCTCGGCCTCATCGCGATAGCGGTGGCCGCGGTTGGCGCGCAGAGTTTCGGGGAACGGGCCGTCGCTCATCGGAGCTGACCCTGGTGAAGCCGCGGTGCTGACGGAGTGCCTGCGGAGCGAAGCTCTACCTGCGGAGCGCTGTGCTGCGTCAAGCCTGCCGTCCTCCTGTCGTGACCGGGTTGTGACATCGACCGCATCGACGGTAACGAAACGATTGCGGGTCAGCAAGCGATGGACATGGTTCGGCGCGCGTGTGTGACATTCATCACCTTACGGGTCGGAATTTCCACACTGTGCTTTGGGTAACCAAGTGCGCCTTGTCAACGACAACACGTAGTACTCCCGGTCACTCTCCGGGATTCGAGTGTCCTACCTGGCGCACCGTCAACAAGCTACCCGCGAGTAGCATTGACAAGGCGTTTTGTAAGCACAGAGACAGTACCGTGACCTGCGCCACTTAGGCTGTATGCGGCTGATTTCGGCTCCGTGTGACTGATTAGAGTCCGACCCGACCCCCTGGCCCTTTCGAGTGACATGCAAGCAAGTCGCTACGGGCCGACCACGGGCCACCAACACAGACGTTGTCACAACAACGCAGACGAGACGGTGAGTACATGGATCTCTTCGAATATCAGGCGAAGGAACTCTTCGTGAAGCACGGAGTGCCTTCGTCGGAGGGCCGCGTCACCGACACGGCCGAGGACGCGCGCGCGATCGCGGAAGAAATCGGCAAGCCTGTCATGATCAAGGCACAGGTCAAGGCCGGTGGACGCGGCAAGGCCGGTGGCGTGAAGTACGCCGCCACCCCCGATGACGCCTTCACCCACGCCACGAACATCCTGGGCCTGGACATCAAGGGACACATCACCAAGAAGGTCCTGGTCGCCGAGGCCAAGGACATCGCTTCGGAGTACTACATCTCCTTCCTGCTCGATCGTTCCAACCGCAGCTACCTGGCCATGTGCTCGGTCGAGGGCGGCATGGAGATCGAAGAGGTCGCCGTTCAGAAGCCCGAGATGCTGGCCAAGATTCCGGTCGACGCCGTCAAGGGCGTGGATCTGGCGTTCGCTCGCTCCATCGCCGAGCAGGGCCACCTGCCCGCCGACATCCTCGACGCCGCGGCCGTGACCATCCAGGCGCTGTGGGAGGTCTTCGTCAAGGAAGACGCCACCCTGGTCGAGGTCAACCCGCTGGTCCGCACCCCCGACAACCAGATCCTGGCCCTCGACGGCAAGGTCACGCTGGACGAGAACGCCGAGTTCCGCCACCCCGACCATGCGGAGTTCGCGGATATCGACGCGACCGATCCGCTGGAGCTCAAGGCCAAGCAGAACGACCTCAACTACGTGAAGCTCGACGGTGAGGTCGGCATCATCGGCAACGGCGCGGGTCTGGTCATGTCGACCCTCGACGTCGTCGCGTACGCCGGTGAGAACCACGGCGGCGTCAAGCCCGCCAACTTCCTGGACATCGGCGGCGGCGCCTCGGCTGCCGTCATGGCCGCCGGTCTGGACGTCATCCTGAACGACGCCCAGGTCAAGTCCGTGTTCGTGAACGTCTTCGGTGGCATCACCGCCTGTGACGCGGTCGCGAACGGCATTGTCGGCGCGCTGAACACCCTGGGCGCCGAGGCCAACAAGCCGCTGGTCGTCCGGCTCGACGGCAATAAGGTCGAAGAGGGTCGCCAGATCCTCGCCGACTTTGCTCACCCGCTGGTGACGCTTGCTCAGACCATGGACGAAGGCGCCGACAAGGCTGCCGAACTGGCCGCCGCCAAGTAAGGACACGAACCAACAT
Source organism: Nocardia sp. NPDC006630 (assembly GCF_040611495.1). NCBI lineage: Bacteria > Bacillati > Actinomycetota > Actinomycetes > Mycobacteriales > Nocardiaceae > Nocardia > Nocardia sp. NPDC006630. Next base: position 840,085 of record NZ_JBEXOK010000001.1, on the reverse strand, counting down.
GTCGATCTTCCTCAACAAGGACAACAAGGTCATCGTCCAGGGCATCACCGGCGGCGAGGGCACCAAGCACACCGCACTGATGCTGAAGGCCGGCACCCAGGTCGTCGGCGGCGTCAACGCCCGTAAGGCCGGCACCACCGTGTCGCACACCGACAAGGACGGCAACCCCGTCGAGCTGCCGGTGTTCGCGACCGTCGCCGAGGCCATGGAGAAGACCGGGGCCGACACCTCGATCGCCTTCGTGCCGCCCGCGTTCTCCAAGGACGCCATCCTCGAGGCCATCGACGCGGAGATCCCGCTGCTCGTGGTCATCACCGAGGGCATCCCGGTGCAGGACTCCGCGTACGCGTGGGCCTACAACGTGGAGAAGGGCAACAAGACCCGCATCATCGGCCCGAACTGCCCCGGCATCATCACCCCGGGTGAGTCGCTGGTCGGCATCACCCCGGCCACCATCGCGGGCAAGGGCCCGATCGGCCTGGTCTCCAAGTCCGGCACCCTGACCTACCAGATGATGTTCGAGCTGCGGGACTTCGGTTTCTCCACCGCCATCGGCATCGGCGGCGACCCGGTCATCGGCACCACCCACATCGACGCCATCGAGGCGTTCGAGAAGGACCCCGAGACCAAGCTCATCGTCATGATCGGCGAGATCGGCGGCGACGCCGAGGAGCGGGCCGCGGCCTACATCAAGGCCAATGTCACCAAGCCGGTCGTCGGCTACGTCGCGGGCTTCACCGCTCCCGAGGGCAAGACCATGGGCCACGCCGGCGCCATCGTCTCCGACGGTGCGGGCACCGCGCAGGGCAAGAAGGAGGCCCTCGAGGCCGCGGGCGTGAAGGTCGGCAAGACCCCGTCCGAGACCGCCGCCCTGGCGCGCGAAATCCTGGAGAAGGCCAGCATCACCGCCTGAGCTGGCTGTCCGCCTCTCCGGACCTTTGGCGCCCGGCTGGGAGCCGTTGGGGTTGGGGACGCGTGGTGCGGTTCCGGTGCGACACCGATTTCGGGGGTACCCGGGGAGTTACCCCGAACTCGCGAAATCAGGTGTCGCCATCGCTATATGAGCATCGAGGGCCGCCTCCCCGCTGGGGAGGCGGCCCTCGTCGTATTCGGGTTGTGGGGGCGGCGGGGGGCGAATCCGACTGTGCGGACAGGGGGTTTCGGCTATTGCGGAATGGGCACGGCCGGTGGTAGGTGGTGCTCTCGGCGGTGCGGTGCAGTAGCGTCGGTGGGAGTTCGTGAACGACTCGATAGGAGACGACGACATGTCATACCCGACCGGGGGCTCGGGATACAACGGGCCCGCGCAGACGCCTTCCAACACGCCTGGATATGGCTCGCAGCCCACGGGTGGTCCCGCAGCAGGGTCGAGTACGACGGCCGCACCAGGCAAGGGACTTCCCTTTTTCCTCACCGTCGGCATCGCCGCCCTCGGTGTCATCAACTTCCTGCTCGGGTGGGCGCCCTACAAGGGCAGCAAGGAACTCAGCCTCACCTACAGCCTTTTCGAATCGGATCCGCTGCTCGTCGGCATCCTGCTCTTCGCGGGTCTGCTCGCGGGTCTGTCGCTGATTCTGCCCAAGCAGAACTTGAACGCAGTGATCGCGGCCGCCTCGGTGGCGGGCTTCCTGTCGATCCTGTTCAACTCCTTCACCGGTGATCTGGCCACCAAGTGGGGTGGCTGGGTGATCGTGTTCCTGTCCTTCGTGCAGGCCGTGATCGCCGTGCTGGCAGTGCTTTTCGAGGCGGGCATCGTCAAGCCGCCGGCGCCGAAGCCGGCCGCGCCGCAGGGTTACGGTCAGCAGCAGTTCGGACAGACCGGTGGGCAGCAGTACCCCGGTTACGGCCAGCAGGCCGGTTACGGCCAGCCGGGTCAGCCGCCCGCGTTCGGGCAGCCGGCGCAGCAGGGTGGTCAGCAGCCGGGCTACGGCACGGGTGGCCAGTACCCGCAGCAGCCGTCCTACGGGCAGCAGCCCGCCGGATACGGCACCGGTTCACAGCAGCAGCCGACCTATGGCCAGCAGCAGCCGTCCTACGGTCAGCAGCCGAGCGGTGGTTACGGCCAGCAGCAGTACGGCCAGCAGCAGCCCGCCGGTGGCGACGCCGCTCCGACGCAGCACTTCGGCGCCCAGCCGGCCGCGCGTCCGGCGCAGCCGTTCGGCGGCGAGCAGGCCGCCGACCCGTCCGCGGACGCGACCCGTTCGTTCCGCCCGGGTCAGGACGACAAGCAGTAGCGCTCGACAGACGAATACGACAACGGCCCCCGGACACACCGGGGGCCGTTTCGCATCTCGCAGCCTGATCCCGGCCGAAAGCGCGCCGGGATGACGAGGTGCTGCTTTTGTTGACTGGGCGTGGCTGACCTGCGATTACCGTGTGAGTTATCCGGCGCGCCTGCCACTCTCGGCCAGTGTGAGCTGCCACGCTGGTTTTCCATGAGTGCCCCGAGAACTACCCTGGCTCGCGTGACTGACGATCTGCGGGATGTGCCGCGTGGTCCGGTCTCGGCGGGTGGGGGCGGGTTCGGGTCGCTCACACCCGAGCGGGCCCGGGTGTTGTTCTTCGTGGCGGCGCGCGCGTCGGCCATTACGCTGCTGCTGATTTTCGCGGTGGTGTTCGGGACGCTGTTCGCGGCGGGGAGTGGGCTGTCCGGGGCGTCCGGAGCCATTGCGGCGAGCTGGCTTGCGGTGCATCAGGTTCCGCTGACGATCGGCCGGACGGCCATCGGACTGTGGCCGCTGCTGCCCACCGGGTTGATGCTGTGGCTGGTGGCGCGCGATTGTGCGCGGGCCGCGGATCACTGTGCGGCCGACGGGGATTGCACGCCGACCGATCTGGCCTGGATCGCGGGTGCGGCGGTCGGTGGTCCGCTGCTGGTGACGGCGGTATGCCTGGCCGTGGCCGATGACGCGTCGGCGGTGGTGGCCCTGCAGCCGCCGAATACCTCGGTCGCCTTCGCCTGGGTGATCGGCCTGCAACTGCTGGCCGTGATCGCGGGTGTGGGCCTGCGGCACTGGCGGGATTACACCGATCTGCTGCCGATTCCGCTGCCGCACTGGGTGGTTCCGGGCGTGCGGGCCGGACTGCGCGCGGTGTGGCGACTGCTCGCCGTCGCGGCGGCGCTCACGCTGGTGTCGTTCCTGGTGCACTGGTCGCGGATCGGCGATACCTATCACAATGCCGGAAATTTCTGGGGCGCACTGGGTTTGACGCTGCTGTCGCTGGCCTACCTGCCGAACGCCCTGGTCGGCGCGGTGAGCGTGCTGCTCGGCGGTGAGGTCCACATCGGCGCCGGATCACTGGGCGTCTTCGGTGTCGACGGTGCGCCCGTGCCCGCGGTGCCGCTGGTCGCGGCCGTACCGTCCGGCCCGGCCGCCGCGTGGTGGTTCGTACTGCTGGTGGCTCCCGCCGCGGTGGGCGTGCTCGGCGGCCTGGACTGCGGCCGCAATGCCGGCGATCACCCCCGCGCCCCCTGGGCGACCCTGACCTCCGCCGGCGTCGCCGCCGTACTGCTCACGATCCTCGGCATGGTCGCCGGGGGAGACCTGGGCACCTTCGGCTGGATCGGCCCGAACGTCGCCGTCGCGGCCGCGCTGGCCTTCCTCTGGCTCGCGGTGCCCGGCTACGCCGGCGTCCTGGCCGCCCGCTGGTTCGCGCCCGCCCCGCCCGCCGAATACGACTACGACGAGCCCGACTACAGCGCCGAGTACGAGGACGACACCTACGACGACACCGAATACGAACAGGACTACTACGAGGACGACGAGTACGACGACTACTACGACGACGACGACCCCGGCCAGGTGGTCGAGCTCGACGGTGAACTCCTCGACGACGACCCCGAACCCACCCCGGAACTACATCGGGCACCCGACGACGACTCCGAAATTCTCGACGCCGAAGTAGTAGAGGGCGACCACTGACAGATCCGAAGTGGACGGTCGTTAGGCTTCAGGGAAGCGGGGCCGCATCCCGCCGTCCCCTTTCCGCCCGATACACAGGGAGTAGTGCGCTGAGTTCCTCGCCTGCCCAGCTGCTACCGCCGAGCGCGCCCGCGACGGTTGTCGTGCTCGCCTCCGGTACCGGTTCGCTGCTGCGTTCACTGCTCGAAGCCACTCGGAAGCCCGGTTATCCGGCCCGGGTCGTCGCCGTCGGAGTGGATCGCGAGTGCGCGGCCATGGATCATGCCGAGGCCTTCGATATTTCGTCGTTCATGGTCGAGCTGAGCGATTTCGAGGATCGTGATGCCTGGGATCAGGCGCTGACCGAGATCGTCGATGCCTTCGCGCCGGATCTGGTGGTGTCCGCCGGTTTCATGAAGATCCTCGGTCCGCGTTTCCTGAAGCGGTTCGACGGTCGCATCATCAATACCCATCCCGCGCTGCTGCCGGCTTTCCCGGGCGCGCACGGGGTGCGGGACGCGCTGGCCTACGGGGTCCGGGTGACCGGTTCCACCGTGCATCTGGTGGATTCGGGTATCGATACCGGTGCCATCCTCGCGCAGGAGGCGGTGGCGGTGCTGCCCTCCGATGACGAGGCAACCCTGCACGAGCGCATCAAGGTTGTGGAGCGGCGGCTGCTGGCGGAGGTTGTCGCCGCGGTCGCGAATCGAGGCATTGTCTCCGATGGACGAAAGGCAGTTATCCCAGATGAGGTTCTCCGGTGAGTGAGCGTAAATCCATCAAGCGGGCCCTGGTCAGCGTCTACGACAAGACCGGTCTGATCGAACTGGCATCGGGTCTGCACGCCGCGGGTGTGGAGCTGGTGTCGACCGGCTCGACCGCGGGCAAGATCGCCGATGCCGGTATCCCGGTCACGAAAGTGGAAGACCTGACCGGTTTTCCGGAGACCCTGGACGGCCGGGTCAAGACCCTGCACCCGCGCGTGCACGCCGGCATCCTCGCCGACACCCGCAAGGATGAGCACCTCGATCAGCTCGTCGAGCTCGGTGTCGAGGCCTTCCAGCTGGTCGTGGTGAACCTGTACCCGTTCACGCAGACCGTCGCCAGTGGCGCGAGCATCGACGCGTCGGTCGAGCAGATCGATATCGGCGGGCCCTCCATGGTGCGCGCCGCCGCCAAGAACCACCCGTCGGTCGCGGTGGTCGTCGATACGGGCGAGTACGACCGCGTGCTGAAGTCCGTGCAGGACGGCGGCTTCACCTTCGCCGAGCGGACCGCGCTGGCGGCCAAGGCTTTCCAGCACACCGCCACCTACGATGTGGCCGTCGCGAGCTGGATGACCAGTGTGGCCGTTCCGGCCGCGCAGGTCGCCGAGGGCGTGGAATCCAATGCGGCACAGCACTTCCCGGAGTGGGTCGGCGCGACCTGGAACCGTGACTCGGTGCTGCGCTACGGCGAGAACCCGCACCAGGGCGCCGCGCTGTACACCAGCGAGGCCGGTCCCGCGGGTCTGGCGCAGGCGGAGCAATTGCACGGCAAGGAAATGTCGTACAACAACTACACCGACGCCGATGCCGCCTGGCGTGCCGCGTACGACTTCGACGAGCCCGCCGTGGCGATCATCAAGCACGCCAACCCGTGTGGCGTGGCCGTGGCCGCGGATATCGCCGAGGCGCACCGCAAGGCGCACGCCACCGATCCGGTCAGCGCGTACGGCGGCGTCATCGCGGCCAACCGCGAGGTGAGTGTGGAGATGGCCGAGCAGGTTGCCGAGATCTTCACCGAGGTCATCGTCGCGCCCGGCTATGCCAATGGCGCGGTGGAAGTGTTGCAGCGCAAGAAGAATGTGCGCGTGCTCGTCGCCACCCCCGCGCAGCGGCGGGGTGCGGAGCTGCGCCCGATCAGCGGCGGCCTGCTGCTGCAGGATCGCGATATCCTGCACGCCGAGGGCGACAGCGCGGCCAATTGGACGCTCGCGGCCGGTGAAGCCGCCGATGCGCAGACCCTGGCCGATCTCGAATTCGCCTGGCGCGCTTGCCGTGCCGTGAAGTCGAATGCCATTCTGCTGGCTCACGACGGCGCTGCCGTCGGCGTCGGTATGGGGCAGGTCAACCGGGTCGACTCGTGCAAGCTGGCGGTGGAGCGGGCCGGTGAGCGCGCCGCCGGTTCGGTGGCCGCCTCTGATGCGTTCTTCCCGTTCTCGGACGGTCCGCAGATTCTGGTGAACGCGGGCGTGCGCGCCATCGTGCACCCGGGCGGGTCGATTCGCGACAAGGACACCATCGAGCTGTGCCGCGAGGCCGGTGTCACGCTGTACCTGACGGGTTCGCGCCACTTCGCCCACTGAGGCGCGTCGCGCACTGCGGCACAAAGAATTTCGGAGCCGGTTGCCGGTCGCTGCTGCGATCGGCAACCGGCTCCGTTGTTTTCGGGACTACCGGTACGGAACTATTTGCCGCTCAGTACTTTCCGGTCCGCCAGCGGGGCTTTGAGCTGGACTTCCAGGGTGCCGAAGACGGCGATCATGGTGCACATGCGGCCGACCGCGTCGGGGAGGGTGCCCGAGCGCAGGTTGACGGTGACGGTCTTGTCGGTCTCGGTGGTGGTGGCGTCCACGCCGTAGCACTCGGGGGAGCCGGTGGTGAAGTTGACCGCGACCTTGTTGTCGCCGACCCGGGTCCAGCTGTCGAACTGCAGGGGGTGCGTGTTCACAATGGTCGGATCGGCGGTGAAGGGGCGGCCCGGCTGGCCCTGCGGGGCTTCCACCGGGTCGGGGACGGCCGAGGTCTCGGTGCTCGTTTTCGGCTGGTCGGCAGTCTTTCCGGTGTCTCCGCAGGCGGCCACGGTCCCGCTCAGGAGTGCGGCGGCGGTGGTGGCGATCAGGGCGCGGCGGCCCCAGGTCCCGTACATGGCCACCACCCTAACGGTCCGACCGGTCGGGGCGGATATGTCCGCGTGGCGAACACCCAGCGACAGTGAGCCAAATTATCCGAGGACTCGGCGCGTAATCACCACGAGGACCGGGGGCGGACCAGTAACCTCGGTATCAGATGTGCGAATGCACTTACGCGCCATCGACTTATCTCATGATCTCCCCTTCCGGAAAGGACACACCGTGGGCGACGCATTGAAGGTTGGCGAAGAACTCGGTCTCGGACAGTCGCTCAAGGGCGGCGCTTATTCCCTGACTCTGCAAGATGATGGCAACCTGGTGTTGTCGGACCCCAGCGGCAAGGTCGAGTGGGCCTCGGGCACCAACGGCAAGGGTGTCACCCGCGCCACGCTGCAGGCCGACGGCAACTTCGTCCTGTACAAGGAAGACGGCGGCGCCGAGTGGTCCACCAGCACCGACGGCAAGGGCGTCGAGCGCCTCGTCGTGCAGCCGGACCGCAATGTGGTGCTCTACGGCACTGACGGCAGCGGCGTCTGGTCGACCGGCACCAATACCGACAGCCCGATCCAGGCCGAGGCCGAGACGGTCGCCGCCGCGGCCGAGGAGCCGGCTCCCGCTCCGGTCGAGGCTCCGCCGGCCGCGCAGACCTACACGGTTGAGCCGGGCGACACCCTCTGGGCCATTGCCGAGCGCTTCTACGGCGACGGCAACCGCTTCCAGGACATCGCCAATGCCAGCGGTATCGCCAACCCCGACGCCATCGACGTCGGCCAGGTCCTGACCATCCCGTAAATCGCGGATGCGTCACACCAGCTGAACAGAGCGCCCCGGATGCGAAAGCATCTGGGGCGCTTCATTTTTCGTCCAGCGAGGCGAGCCGCTACCGGCTCGTGAACGGCAGCAGTGCCATTTCGCGAGCGTTCTTCACCGCGATGGCGACCTGGCGCTGCTGCTGCGGGGTCAGGCCCGTCACGCGGCGGCTGCGGATCTTGCCGCGGTCGGAGATGAACGTGCGGAGCAGGTTCACATCCTTGTAGTCGACGACTTCGATGCCGGCCGCGATGAGGGGGTTCTTCTTGGGCTTGCGGCCCGCTTCGGCCCGGACCTTCTTCGACGGTGCTCGCTTCACTGCCATATCAGCGGTTCCTTACTCACGAGATCTGTGGATGCTTACCAGCTCGATTTGTGTACACCGGGCAATTCTCCGCGGTGGGCCATCTCGCGTACGCGTATTCGTGAGAGGCCGAACTTCCGGAGGTGACCACGGGGGCGACCGTCCGTGGCGTCCCGATTGCGCAATCGTACCGGACTGGCATCGCGCGGCTGCCGGGCGAGGGCGGCCTGTGCGGCCGCCCGATCTTCCGCTGAGCTGGTGGGTTTGCGGATGATCTCCTTCAGTTCCGCGCGCCGCTCGGCGTAGCGGGCCACGATCTGTTTGCGCTCTTCGTTTTTGGCGATCTTGGATCTCTTGGCCACGTCACCGGCCCTCACGGAATTCGACGTGCTTGCGGACGACGGGGTCGTACTTGCGCAGCGTCATGCGGTCCGGGTTGTTGCGCCGGTTCTTGCGGGTGACGTAGGTGTACCCGGTCCCGGCGGTGGATACGAGTTTGACGATCGGCCGGAGTTCGGTCGATTTCGATGCCATCGGTCTCTCCTCAGATCTTCTGGCCGCGAGCACGCAGCCGGGCCACGACCGCTTCGATGCCGTCGCGGTCGATGGTTTTGATGCCCTTGGCGGAGACGGTGAGCGTGATGCGGCGGCCTTCGCTGGGCAGGTAGTAGGTCTTGCGCTGGATATTGGGGTCCCAGCGCCGGTTGGTCCGGGTGTGCGAGTGCGATACGGACTTGCCGAACCCCGGCTTGCGACCGGTGACCTGGCAGATGGCCGACATGGACGCCCCTTCCTGATGATGACAATCGTTTTCGACAACGGGTTTATTCCAATGTACGCTGAGCCCTCGGTAAATGAAAATCATTGTCGAAAGGGGTACCGGTGCCATCTCCCACACCCGTGCTGGTCATTGCGGGACTCCCCGGCCGGGCCGCGGACGGCGTGCGGCAGGCGGCCCGCCGGCTGGGCGCGGAGCCCGGCACCGTCGTGGTCCGTCACGATCTGACCGAACTGCGCGAAGGCGTGGTGCGCCGCACGGTGCAGCTGAACGGACGCGAGGATGTGACCGTGCTCGAGCTGGCGCACGGCTGCGTCTCCTGCACGCTGCGCGCCGATCTGCTGCCCTACCTGTGCGTGCTCGCGCAGCGGGATTCGGTGCGGCGCATAGTGCTTGCGCTGGATCCGGCCTTCGAAGCCGAGGCCGTCTGCCAGGCCATCCGCGATGTGGTGGTCACCGGCGTGATCGGCCGGGTCGACGGACCGGCCGCCCGCAATGTGCGCATCGAAGCCGTGCTCACCTGTCTGGACGCCCGGGACTGGCTCGCCGACGCCACCGGCGACGAAACCCTCGCCGAGCGCGGCCATGCCACCGTCGACGACGATCGCACCATGGCGCAGCTGGCGGTCGGCCAGGTCGAATACGCCGATGCCCTACTGGGTTTCGACGGTGGCGCGGATCCGGACGAGCGCATGCGGACGGCCGCGGTGCTGGCCCGCCTGGCGCCGGGCGCGCCGATCGCGTGGCTGGACGAGCCCGCCTCGCTCGCCGGGTACGCACCCTCCGAAATGCTGCGCGCGGATGCGCTTTTCGGACTGCTCGACCGAATTCCCCCGGATGCGCGCCGGGGCGCGGGTTTCGATCCGCACATGTCCCTGCTGCGTGGTCAACCGCCGTTGGAGCCGGATTGCGGTGTGGCACTAATGGAATTCGACACCGACCGCCCCTTTCATCCCGACCGCCTGCACTCGGCCATCGATGTGCTGCTGGACGGTGTGGTGAGCGCGCGCGGCCGAGTGTGGCTGGCCACCCAGCCCGAGGAGGTGGTGTGGCTGGAGTCGGCGGGCGGCGGCATGCGCGTCGGCGGCGCCGGAAAGTGGCTGGCCGCCATGACTTCCGAGGAGCGCGCCGGGGTCGACCCCGAACGTGATCTCATGGCCGCGCTGCGCTGGCACGAGCATTTCGGCGACCGTCATACCTCGCTGGTGATCCTGGTCCACGAGGCCGATACCGAGGAGATCCGGCATGCCCTGCACTGGGCGCTGGTGGACGACGACGAACTGCGGCAGGTGCGTTTCGCGCCCGATCGGGTGGCCGGCTGGGCGGACCCGTTCGGCGAACAGCACGAGGAACCTTGCGACACAACCCGATCCACGCCGGCGACCGGCGACGGCGGTTCCCGACAGCACGAAAGGTGATGCGATGAAAGCAGGAATCCACCCCGATTACCATCCGGTGATCTTCGAGGACGCGAGTACCGGAAAGCGTTTCCTGACCCACTCGACCGCAACTTCGGACCGGTCGGTGGAATGGGAGGACGGCAATTCCTATCCGCACATGATCGTCGATGTGACTTCCGATTCCCATCCGTTCTGGACGGGTTCGCAGCGAGCCCTCGATACGGCGGGCCGCGTCGAGAAGTTCGAACGCCGATACGGCAAACGCATACGCGGCGCGAGTAATTCGACTGCCGGACAGGAGAACTGACATGGCTGTTCCGAAGCGGCGGATGTCGCGTTCCAATACCCGAAGTCGCCGCGCGCAATGGAAGGCCACTCCGCCCGATCTTGTTCCGGTCACGGTGGCCGGTGTGGTGCATCGCGTACCGCGCAAACTGGTGCGCGCGGTGCAGCGCGGAGTGATCGATCTCGACAAACTCTGAGCGGTCCCGAGCAGGGACGACGCCGCGGCGCCGGGTGCACGCGCGTGCACCCGGCGCCCGCGTGGAGGGGTTAGCCCTCCTTGGCTGCCAGGTCCGCGAGGGTGGATGCGAGCTGGAAGTACTTGTTCTTGGCCAGGTCGGCGATGGTCTTCACACCGAGGGCCTCGAGCAGCTGCACATCGTGCTTCTCGGTGAGTCCGGCCAGCGCCGACGGCGGGGCCGCGAGGATCTCCGCGAGAGTCTTGTTTTCGTACGCCTTGTCGAGAGCTTTGTCGAGTACCACGTTGACGGCCACTTGAGCCTCCTTCGATAGAGCACGTTCGGACCCAGCCGACGATAGTGGGAATGTCGCTGCGCCACCATAGATCTGCTCACGTGTTGCGTAAGGGCAGGTGGGCTGCCTTTGTGCGGTGGGTCGAAAAAGTCTTCTCAAAGTTGTGAATTCGTGCTGTTGCGACGGTATCCTCGTGGCCGAGGGCGGGTTCTTCTGACAACAGAAGAACCCGCTCATCGCCACTTCTGGGGGAGTTCTACCGCATTACTTGCCGGAGAAATTCCGACAAATCAACCAATTCGGTTGTCCACTGTGGCAACAGGACTGGCCGCTGTGGTGTTTTGTCCGTTCTTCGGGCTTTCACCCCATCCGGGCAGCGGTAGCGCCGGCAGCAGCTGTTCCAGTCGCGCCAGCTGATCGGCGACCGCCAGGGCCGGTCCCTCGATGAGCGAGAGCGGGAAAGGCCAGTGATTCCCGGACAGCCGGGTCACCTCACTGGTCAGCTCGTGGGTCGTCGCCTCCAGATCGCTGATCTCCGTGCGCAGTTCATCGATCTTGGCGAGTGCGGCCGCCAGGCCGTCCACCACCGTATTGTGCTGTCCTGCCGGATCGTTGCCGAGCTGCGGCCAGCCGGCCAGTCCGGGGCCGCGCAGCTGGGTCTGGATATCGCGCAGTATTTGGTCCTGTTCGGGCGTCAAGTCCTGTTCCTCCGGTTCGAAGTCCCATTGGCCGAAATCCACGTCGTCGGATTCGTTCACATCGCACTGCACCTCGGCGACCGTGACCTGCGCCCCGGTCTGCAGCAGCTGCGCGCGCGACTCCCGATTACTGCCCGACCACGCCACCGTCTGCCACGCCCAGGTCGCCGACCCGGCATCCAAGGCCCGGCTCACCGGCCAATACCCGCCGTAGATACCGACATTCGCCCGCCCCAGCACGCTGGCCGCCCCATCGAGATAGGCATTGATGGCGGCCTGCTGCTGCGGTGACGCGTCGAAGTCCGCGGAGAAGTAGATGGGCCGATCCGGCCGTCCGCCGCAGCGCAGCACCACGGCCAGACCGGCGCGCGCATCGGTGACGCCCGCGCCGAATCCGTCGAGCATGCGGGCGGCGGTGGTCTCCCAGTTGGACACGATCGACACCTGGTGCGCGCGTAGATCGTCGGCCTCGGCGGGGGTGAGCAGCTTGCCCGGCAGCGTGGGCCCGCCATCGGAGAGATAGCGGATGACGAAATCGAAACCGGCCGCCCGGATGGCGCTCGCGGGGGGCCGTCCTGCGGCGTAATCCAACCCGAAACGCATGACAGTCACTGTAATTCGCGAGCCGTGCCGCGGGTGCCGCATTCCCGAAGTCGGGGGTCATCGACCCGGCCGAACTCTCTGAATTTGTCGAGACGGAGTGGTTGACTGGGTGCGGTTGTGTGAGCGGCGTCACGTCATCCTTGTCGTTTGCACTTACAAATGTCTTTGCATTGCTTCAGAAACGGAGATAACCGATGCCTGTTCGCAACGAGGCGTGGTCCCCGGGTACACCGTGCTGGATCGACTGCCAGGTCGACGATCCGGCCAAGGCCGGTGAGTTCTACGCGGAACTGTTCGGCTGGGACGTCCGCGGCGCCGGGGAAGATGCCGGGGGGTATCTGATGGCCCTGCGGGAGGGACAGGCCATCGCCGGCGTCGGGCCCAAACCCGAAGGGGGCGTGCCCTCGGTATGGACCACCTACTTCGCCGTCGCGGACGCCGACGCCACGGCGGAGCGGATCACCGCCGCGGGCGGTCGAATACTGGTGCCGCCCTTCGACGTCATGGAATTCGGCCGCATGTTCGTGGCCGCCGACGTCTCCGGCGCACCCTTCGCGGTGTGGGAGGCGCGAGCGCACAATGGCGCGGCCGTGCACAACGAGCACGGGGCCTACGTCTGGAACGATCTGCACACCGGCGACTACGAGGCCGCAAAGGCCTTCTACTCCAGCGTCTTCGGCTTCACCGTCACCGAATTCGGGGACGGTGCAATGCGTTACGGGACGCTGGTGCCGCCGGGTGCGACCGAGCCGGTCGCCGGCATCAATGACGACACCGTCGACGGCGCCGCACCCGAGCAGCCCTACTGGCTCACCTGGTTCCAATTCGACGGACTCGACGAGGGTTTGCGCCGCGCCGCGGAACTGGGCGCCACCGTGCTCGTGCCCGCCCAGGACGGACCGTTCGGCCGCATGGCGATTCTGGCCGCGCCGCAGGGGGAGATGTTCGCACTGCTCGAACCGGTGACGGTGGGGGAGCTGTCCGCACCCGAGGGCTGAACCGCGCCGAACGCCTCGGGCCGGGTCCCTCGTCGGAAACGAGGCGACCCGGCCCGAAGGACGGTGGTGGCGGGCGTCAGCGCGCGGACACCTTGGCGCGACCGCTCTTTCGTGACGAGACCGCCAGCGAAGCGCTGTGCGACAGATCGATATCGGAGCCCAGCGGCGCCTGCCGGGCTTCCCGCCGGTCCGGCGCGACGAGGATCGCCGTGATCGGAACGGCAAGCGACAGTGAGCCGATGATGAAGAACGGCACGAAGAAGTTGAAGAGGTCGTCACCCTTGGGCAGCGGTGCGGTCGTGTCCACATGCACCTGCAGTCCGGTGAGCCCGGCGTAGTGCATACCGGTCACCAGAATGGCGTAGGCCAGCGATCCGGCCATGAGCACCGGCACCGACTTCGCCCACAGGCTGAACCACAGCAGCAGCGCCGACAGCAGGGCCGCGATCACGTACACCGCGATCACCGATACCAGGCTGCGATCGGTGGTGCCCTGTACGCGCACCGCCGAAAGCAGCAGCAGGTGCACCGATCCCAGTCCGCCCGCCGTGACCAGCGAGGCGGCGGTCAGTCGCCACCAGTTCAGGACCTTGCCCGCGATCACCAGACCCGCGAACACCGTCAAACCCGACAGTGCCGAGAACAGTGTGGTCAGCAGGCTGTCATAGCGGACCTGACTGCCCTTCACACTGAAGCCGAGCATCGATACGAACACCGGCATGGCCATGCCCACGCCGCCGATGGAACTGGCGGCCACGAACAGCCACAGCAACCGGAATCGGAGCGTGACCGATTTGGTGGACTGGCGAATACATGCCAGCCCACATGAGGCACCGGCCACCGACACGATCAGTGCCAAGCCGATGACCCAGTAGCCCATCGAGAAATAGATCACCCGAAACCCCTTGCCTACCTGCGTAATCTCCAGCTGTGAACGTGAATGTCTAGCCGCGGCGCGCTGTTTCGCGCTGTGCGTTCATCAGCCGTTCGATCGCGTACTCGGTGACCGCCGCCAGTGTCCGCCGGACCTCGCCCGCGTCCCGCGCGTCGATATCGACGATCGGCACCCCCTCGCGCACGCTGAGGGCCTCGCGCAGTTCGGCCACCGGGAAACGCGGCGCGTTCGGAAAGCGGTTCACCGCAATGAGGAACGGCAGCGATTTGGCCTCGAAGAAATCGACCGCGGCGAAACTGTCCTCGATGCGACGGGTGTCGACCAGCACCACCGCGCCGATGGCGCCCTTGATGAGGTCGTCCCACATGAACCAGAACCTGCGCTGGCCGGGCGTGCCGAAGAGGTACAGCACCATGTTCCCGGGCAGGATGATGCGCCCGAAATCCATGGCCACCGTGGTGGTTTCCTTGCCCGGCGTGGCGGCGAGGTCGTCGACCCCGTCCGACATGGCGGTCACCATGGCCTCGGTGCGCAGTGGCACGATCTCCGAGACCGCGCCGACGAAGGTGGTCTTGCCCGCGCCGAAGCCGCCCGCCACCACGATCTTGGTGGAGGCGACGGCCCGGAACTCCTCGCCCGGACGGGGCGGGTACTGCTGCTGCGCTACACCCGGATTCGCGAACTGCTGACCGGGATACTGGGGCCCGCCGTTGGGGTACTGCGGCGCACCCCCGTTGTAGCTCCCGCCGTCAAAGGGCGCGGAGTCCATGCAGGGTCCTCTCCATCAAAGAGCGGCGCTCGTCGAAAGTCGCCTGGTCGCTCAGAGTCGAATGCACGCGGAGGGTCCCGGCGACGACGAGATCACCGATCACCACCCGGACCATTCCCAGAGGTCGCTGCAGATGCGCGGCGATCTCGGCGACCGACAGCCGGGCCGTGCCCAGCCGCAGGATCTCGGTGCGGATGTCACCCGCGGGCCAGTCGAAATGGGCGGTGTAGGACAGTGTTTCGACGACCGCCTCGAGTGGCAGATCAACTGCCGGTTCGGTGCGACCGGAGGTCAACGCATAGGGCCGGACACGGCTGGTGGGCCGAGTGCCTCCGACTCCCCCGTTCGGAGATGTCATCGGCGGCTCATCAGGCCGTTCGGGCAGTGGCCTGCACCACCGACCCGACCCGGTCGACCAGCAGCGCCATCTCGTAGCCGATACGGCCGATGTCGTGCTGCTTATTGGCCAGCACCGCCAGGTGCGAGCCGTTGCCGACGGTCATGACGAGCAGGTAGCCGCGCTGCATTTCGACGATGGACTGCATGACCTTGCCGCCGTCGAAAAGCTGTGCCGCACCGGCCGAGAGGCTGGCCAGACCGGCGGTGACCGCGGCGAGTTGCTCGCCCCGATCGGCCGGCAGATGCGGACTGGTCGCCTGCATAAGTCCGTCGGCCGAAACCAGGACCGCATGCGAGACACCGGGCACTTCGCGGGTGAAGCGGGTGACCAGCCAGTTCAGATTCTCATCGGTGGTGGTGCGCTGGGAGTCGGTCATGCATGCCCTCCGTCTGTGTACTGCGAGTCTGCGCGTCCAGAGCGAACGCCGCTGAGGTGCCTCGTCAAGCTGTTACGGATCTCATCCGGATTGCGGGCACCGGTCTCGTCCTCCTGCGCCACCGCGCCGGGCACCAACTGCGCCCCCGGCCGCCGGATCGGCAACCCGCCCTGCGTCTTGGAACTGGAGGTCGGATTGGCGGCTTCCGCGGCGGCGGCCCAGCCGGCGTCCGAGGTCGACGACCATTCCGCACTGTCGTCCTGTGCACCGGAGGCGGGTTCCACCAGCCATTCCGAGACCATGCGCTGATAGATCGGGCTGCCCGACATGACGGAGTCACCGGCCGGGCGCTGCGCGGGCTGCGGTTGCTGTTGCGGCTGCTGCTGTTGCGGAGCCTGCCCGCGCTGCGGGAGCGGGGCGGCCACGGGCGCATTGCCGAAACCGTGGCTGTTGCCGTTGCCGAAATTGCTTCCGAGGCCGTTCACAGTGGCGCCGTTGCCATTGCCGACCGGTTCGCGGTAGGTATCGCCGCTGGTCAGACCGTTTCCGTTGGGCACGTTGGCATTCGGCCCGGCCGGACCGCTGCCTGCCGGGTTGCCGCTGTCGTTCCCGAACGCGCTGTACCCGTTCGGGAAGTAGCTGCCCGTATCGTCGTCGCCGGTAGCGCCGGCGTCATAGCCGTTGCCGCCGTTCCCATTGCCGCCGTTGCCCACCGGTACGGCCGGGCTCACGAGGGCAGCCGGTTCGGGCTGCTGGACCTCGTGCTGTCCGGTATCGCCCCAGAAGTCGACCGGCGGCTGGGTCTGCGGACCCACCACGTTGTAGGTCGCGGTGGGATCGCCGGCGCCCGCGAAGGCATCGACGAAGTTGTCCGTATACGGCTGCTCCGCACCGAACCCGGTGAGGGCGGGCTGTTCGCCGGTATCGCCGCCGGGCGTCTTGCGCTGCGGCAGGCCGGAACTGGTGACCCCGAACCGGCCGGTGGTCACAACCTCCGGTGCGTTCGGCACCGGCATCAGCCGCGGCGGTGTGACCACCGGCTGCGGTGCGGACGCCGGAGACTGCGGCAGCGTCGAGACCGTGGCGACCGGAGCCACCGCGCCGGGCGCCACGGGCAGTGCCGCGGTGACCGGGAACTGACCGGTATTGCCGCTGTCGCCGCCACGTTCCGGCGCGGGCGAGACGAGGGTGCCCGGCAGGTGGACGCTGGCGGTGATGCCCGGCTGCTGCACCATGGCGGAGGTGCGGCGCAGGCTCACGGTGATGTTGTGCCGCTTGGCGAGCCGGCCCACGACGAACAGGCCCATGCGGCGGGCGGTCTCGACATTGACCTCACCACCGGAGGCGAGCCGGTCGTTGATGGACTGCAGGTCTTCGGCATTCATGCCGAGACCCCGGTCGGTGATCTCGATGAGGTAGCCCCCGTCCACGGCGCGCGCCACGGACACCGCCACCGGAGTGGACGGCGGCGAGTAGCGCAGTGCGTTGTCGATCAACTCGGCCAGCAGGTGCTCGATATCGACGGCCGGCTCACCGGCGACGATGCCGTCGGGCACGGTGCCGATCTCGGCGCGCTGATAGTCCTCCACCTGCGAGACCGAGGACCACAGCATGTCGGAGAGCGGCACCGGCGTGAGATGTCCACGGCGCAGCGCGGTTCCGGCCAGCACCAGCAGGTTGTCGCCGTTGCGGCGCATGCGGGTGGCAAGGTGATCGAGGCGGAACAGGCTCTGCAGTCGCTCGGAGTCGTCCTCGTCGCGCTCCAGCTCCTCGATCAGCGTCAACTGCTGTTCGACGAGCGATTGGCTACGGCGGGAAAGGGTCTCGAACATATTGCCGATCTGCAATCGCAGTCGGGCCTGTTCGGCGGCGAGGTGCAGCGCCTGGGTGTGGATATCGTCGACGGCGCGAGCCAGCTGCCCGATCTCCTCGGTGGTGTGCACGTCGACCGGGGTGATCTCGGGGGTGGCGCCACCGGCGCGCACCACTTCGAGTTCCTGCGGCAGATCGATGTGCGCGACCTGGAGCGCGTCGCGGCGCAGGCGCCGGACCGGCACGACCAGTGAGCGCGCCACCACCAGGGCGAGCGCCAGACCGGCCAGCAGCATGCCGATAACGATGGAGGTATCGCGCAGCACCGTATTGCGGGCATCGGTGCTGAGCTGAGCGAGCTTGGCGTCCAGCGCGACTCCGATATCGGCCATCACCGAGTGGTAGCCGTTGAGGCTGGTATTGACCGCGTCGTTCATGGCCGGGACCGCGGCCGGATCGGGCACACCCTGAGCGAGGATGCCGATACGGACGTTCGCGGCGTCCCGGAGTCCGCCGTCGCCCTGCGCCGAATTCGCGTACAGGCTCTGATACACCTGCAGCAGCGTCATCTCGGCGCCGATGGAGGTGAGCAGCCGGACCCGCAGACCCTGGTTCGTGCCGAGCCCCGGGGTGGCGAGCATGGTGCGTTCCTGCGTGAGCAGGCGTCCCGCGGTCATCAGGGTGCCCTGCTGCAGGAACAGCTGCTGCACACGCAGATCCGAGACCGACTGCGAGGTCGAGAGCGCGGCCTGGATCTTCTGCGAGACCGCCTCGGACTGATCGGCCATCGCCTGCGCGGAGCCGCTGTGCCGATTGTTGCGCATGGTCTTGGCCATCGTGATGGCCTGATCGAGCTGCTGCACGATGCTGACGTCCACCTTGGAGGCGCGCAGCAGCGTATCGAGGTCGGCGGCGGCCTGATCGAACTTTCCGGCGGCGGCGTCGATGGCGGGATCAGCGTCCGGGTTTCCCCAGCCGTCGATCGTCTGTACGGCGAGTTCCTGTGTTGCGGACTCGAATTTGATTGTTGGGCCCATTACGGCGGCCTGTTCCGTACCGGCGCTCAGGTTGTTGATCGTTTGCAGCTCTGAGTTGATGCGCAAGACCGCGAAGGTCGAGGCGAGCAACACCGGGAGCACCAGAACGATGCCGACCTTGCGTGTGACGGGCCAGTTGGACAGGCTCAATTGCCAGGACCGGGGTGTCGCTTCCATCCCGCTTCCGTCGCCTCCGCTTTTCACGAGTGACCCCCAGGTCGTATGCGGTTGTGCGACGTAGGGCAGAACCCCGCGCGGAACCAACTAGAGGTCTTCTTTTCCGGCCTGCAACATACCGCGCGGGCTGTGTATCGGCAATTCGAGCAACTCGCTGTACATGACTCCGAATACAGCCGCGCGCAACGTTTTTCGAATACCGAAAGCGGGCCGCGGAGCCCGTATCCCTCGGGCCCGGTGAAACTCGCTGGTCACCGGCTGATCCTGTCCGGCGTGTCGAAGGGGCCCTCTCAGTCGCCTCTCAGTCGCTGTGGGCAGACTGGAGGCCATGCGCATTCTGGTAGTCGACGACGACCGCGCGGTCCGGGAATCGCTGCGTCGCTCGCTGACCTTCAACGGCTATACCGTCGACCTCGCGGTCGACGGTGTGGACGCCCTCGAGAAGACCACCAGCTCGCGACCCGATGCGCTGGTACTCGACGTGATGATGCCCCGCATGGACGGGCTCGAGGTGTGTCGCCGGCTCCGCAGCACCGGCGATGATCTGCCGATTCTGGTACTCACGGCACGGGATTCGGTCTCCGAGCGGGTAGCCGGACTCGATGCCGGCGCCGACGACTACCTGCCCAAGCCGTTCGCCCTGGAAGAGCTGCTGGCCCGGCTGCGGGCGCTGCTGCGCCGCACCACCGTCGACCAGATGGAGGGGTCGGAGGCCATGCAGTTCGCCGACCTGTCGCTGGATCCGGTCACCCGCGAGGTGCTGCGCGGCGAACGGTCGATCAGCCTGACCCGCACCGAGTTCTCACTGCTGGAAATGCTGATGGCCAATCCGCGCCGGGTGCTCACCCGCAGTCGAATTCTCGAAGAGGTGTGGGGCTACGACTTTCCGACCTCCGGCAATGCGCTGGAGGTCTATATCGGATATCTGCGCCGCAAAACCGAAGCCGAGGGTGAGCCTCGACTCATCCACACCGTGCGCGGCGTCGGGTACGTGCTGCGCGAGACGCCGCCGTAGGGGCCGGGTACGTGGGCAGGAGTATTCCGCGGCGGCCGCTGGTCGCCGGACTCGGCAATTCGCCGGAACCCGATATGCGCCCGCCGATGCCGCTGACGCGTTCGGTATCACTGCGCTGGCGGGTGACGCTGCTGGCCGCCTCGGTGGTGGCCGTCGCGGTCGCATTCACCTCCATCGCCGCCTATGCGATGGTGGCGCGTTCGCTGTACGCGGATGTGGATTCGCAACTGCGCGCGCGGGCTTCGCTGATGATCGACAACAACTTCGATTCGCTCGGCTTCCAGTCGATTGTGCTGGCAGGGCTGTATTCGAATGATGTCGGTGTGGCGCTGATCTTTCCGGACCTGTCCCCGTATGTGCCGCCGCAGACCACCAATCCGCCGGTGGGCAAACAGGAATTGGCGGTGGCGCGCGGGGAGATCGGCTTCTCGCTGCGCACCGTCGACAATCAGCGGGTGCTGGCCCGGCGCACGCATTCCGGTTCCACGCTGGTGGTTTCGCAGCGACTGCAGCCCACCCGGGAGGTGCTGGACCGGCTGGCGTGGCTGCTGTTCGTCGTCGGCGGTTGCGGGGTCATGCTCGCCGCGGCCGCGGGAACCGCGGTGGGCCGCACCGGTTTGCGACCCATCGCCCGGCTGACCGCGGCCACCGAACGAGTCGCTCGCACCGATGACCTCACTCCCATTCCGGTGACGGGTGATGATGAACTCGCCAGGCTCACTGAGAGTTTCAACACCATGCTGCGCGCGCTCACCGAATCCCGTGAGCGGCAGCGGCGTTTGGTGGCCGATGCCGGTCATGAGCTGAAGACGCCACTGACGTCTTTGCGCACCAATATGGAGTTGTTGATCGCCTCCTCGCGTCCGGGCGCACCGCGTATTCCGGATGAGGACATGGTCGAATTGCGTTCGGATGTGATGGCGCAGATCGAGGAATTGTCCACGCTGGTGGGCGATCTGGTGGATCTGGCTCGCGAGGACGCCCCCGATCTCGTCTACGAGCAGGTCGACATCGGCGAGGTGGCCGAGCGCGCACTGGAGCGGGCGCGGCGGCGGCGCAGCGGCGTCGAATTCGATGCCCAGCTGCTGCCCTGGTTCGTCTTCGGCCACGAGGCGGGGCTCGAGCGTGCCATCCTCAATGTGCTCGACAATGCCGCCAAATGGAGTCCGGCGGGCGGCACGGTGCGGGTCACCATGCGTGAGGCCGGACGCGGACTGCTGGAGCTGGCCGTCGACGATGCCGGTCCCGGTATTCCGCCGGCCGAGCGCGAGCTGGTGTTCGAACGCTTCTATCGGACCATGACCTCGCGCTCCATGCCCGGCTCCGGCCTGGGCCTGGCCATCGTGAAACAGGTGGTGACCAAGCACGGCGGCACCATCAGCATCGATACTTCCGAACGCGGCGGCGCTTTGATCCGTATCGTGCTGCCTGGAGAAGGCACACCCTTCGCGGTCCCCGAGACCTGATTTCCGGAAAGCCTCCGGAAAAAACCAGCACGGTCTCAGTCCGCTCTCAGTCGTCACCGCCACTCTTGGCTACGAGACTCGAGGAGAAACGAGAAACATGACCGAGGATTCGAAGCGGGGCACCGAACCAGGCGCCTCCTCTGCGCAGCCCGACCACCGCGATGTGCAGCCCGACCCCCGCGATGCCGATCGGTCGTTCGTCGACCCGTCCGCCTCTCCCGCGTCCCCGGCTCATGGTGGATCCGATTCCGGCGCCTCCGCACAGCCCGTCGAATCGGCCACACCGACCGGCGCTTCCGCCGAGAGTTCCGCCGCGGAGCCTGCCGCGGCCCCCGGCGCACCCGCACAGCCGAATCAGGAAGCACCGGCACAGCCCAATCCGGAAGCACCGGCACAGCCGTATCCGGGAGCCTCGGCACCGCAGCATCAGGATTCGGCCTGGGCGCGCGGCGGCCAGAGCTCCGGCGCGCCCTACTCGGGCTATCAGGCGGGCCAGTCCGCTCCCGGCTACGGCGCTCCGAGCGCCCCGGGCGGTCCGGGCTCGAGCGGTCCGGGCTACGGGCCCGGCGCGTCCGCGCCCCAGGGTTATCCCGCCCAGGGCTTCGGCGGTCAGCCCTACGGTGCGGCTCCGGCCGGCTACGGCGGTGTGGATCCCTCGGGAGTGCATGCCACAGAACAGTTTCCGGCCTCCGGCACCGAACAGCTCCCGGCCGGCGCCTACGGGCAGTCGTACGCGGCGTCCGGGTACGCGGGCGGGCATCCGCCCACCGAGCCGATCTTCGGCGGGCCGGTCGGCCCGGGTGGTCCGCCGGGAGGTCCCGGCTACCCCGGTGCGCCCGGTGGCCCCGCGCCCAAGCGGCCCGTCCGCACCGGCCTGGTCGTGGGCGCGGTGGCGCTGGCACTGCTGAGCGGTGGCATCGGCGGCGCGGTCGGTGCGCTGGCCACCCATGACAACAACGGTTCCTCGCTGACCAATGCGCTCGACGCTCCGCAGCCGAAGGTGAACACGGTGGCTAATGCGCCCGCCGGTTCGGTGCAGGCCGTCGCGCAGAAGGTGCTGCCGAGTGTCGTCATGATCAAGGTCGCGAGCAGTAAGGCCGAGGGGGAGGGGTCCGGTGTGATCCTGTCCACCGACGGCCTGATCCTCACCAATAATCACGTGGTCAGCGGCGCCGGGCCGAACGCCCAGATGCAGGTGGCGTTCAGCGACGGCAGCATGGTGCCCGCGAAGCTGGTCGGCGCGGATCCGGTCTCGGATCTGGCGGTCGTCAAGGTCGACGGTAAGCAGGGCCTGACCCCGATCGACCTCGGCGCGTCCGCGGGCCTGCAGGTCGGTCAGTCGGTGGTGGCGGTCGGTTCGCCGCTCGGACTGGCGGGCACGGTGACCACGGGCATCGTCTCCTCGCTCAACCGCCCGGTGTCGACCAGCGGTGAGCCGGGTTCGCAGGGCACGGTCATCGATGCCATCCAGACCGACGCGGCGATCAATCCGGGCAACTCCGGTGGCGCGCTGGTCGATATGAACGGCAAGCTGATCGGCATCAATACCGCCATCGCCACCCTCGGGACGTCGGAGGCCGCGGGTGCGCAGAGCGGGTCCATCGGTCTCGGATTCGCCATTCCGGTCGATACCGCGCGCCGGGTGGCCGATGAGCTGATCAAGAACGGCAAGGCCACCTACGCGCAGCTCGGTGTGAAGGTCCGCGCGCAGGACGATGCCAACGGGGCTCGCATCCTCGAGGTCACCGCCGACGGTCCGGCCGCCAAGGCCGCCGTCCCGAACAATGTGATCGTCACGAAACTCGATGACCAGCTTATCGATTCGGGCAATGCGCTGATCGCCGCGGTGCGCTCGCACCGGCCCGGCGACAAGGTCAAGCTGACCTACACCGACGATCAGGGCAACAATGCCAAGACCGTCGACGTGACCCTGGGAGAGGCGGCATCCTGATGCAGCACGAGACCGGACCGACCCCGATGCCCGCGATTCGAGTGACCGCGGAGGGCGGCTGGGAGCTGTTGTCCGACAAGGGCGCTCTGTTGTCGGGCACGGGCGACGTGTTGTCGGGCGGGGACGCTACGGTGAGCACCATGGAAATCGATGCCGCAGTGGCGGGCCGTGCTCTTGTCGTGGTCGTCGACGACCGAACCGCCCACGGTGGCGAGGACTCCTTCGGTCCGCTGGTCACCGAACTACTCACCGAGGCGGGGTTCCTGGTCGACGCTTCGGTATCGGTGCAGGCCGATGAGGTGGAGATTCGCAATGCGCTCAATACCGCCGTCATCGGCGGTGTGGATCTGGTGATCTCGGTCGGCGGCACGGGTATGTCGCCGCGCGATGTCACGCCCGAGGCCACCGAGGAGGTGCTGGACCGGCTGCTCCCGGGCATCAGCGAGGCGCTGCGCGCGTCCGGGTTGTCGTCGGGTTCGCTGGAGGCCGGCCTGTCGCGCGGTCTGGCCGGCGTCTCGGGCAGCACGCTGGTGGTGAACCTGCCTGGTTCGCGCGCCGCGATCCGCGACGGCATGGCGACCCTGGGCCCGCTGGCGAGCAAGGTCATCGACGAGCTCTCCGGTCTGGCGGAATGACTTCCGAGTCCGACCGTTCTTCCGACGAACCCCGCCCGGCAGCGCGCCGAGCGGGGTCTCGTCGTTTATCGGCGGCCGAGGCCGCCAAACTGGCGGCCGTCTTCGGTGACGCGCTGCCCAGCACCACCGGTGACGAGCGCACACCCGAACCGGATTCGGGGCAGTCGGGGGATGACTGGCTGCGCTCCCAGGTGCCCCCGCATCACGGCTGAGTCGGCGCGGCATCACAGCTGAGTTCGCCCGGCGTCACAGCTGAGTTCGCTCAGCGCTGAGTGCGCTCATAATCGCATTCGCAACTCTTTTCGGCGGCCTCTCGCCGCTCGGCGGCATAAATCACATTTGCGACAAATCATCGTGGTATTCGCATGCCGCAGCTGTGTTGCCAAATAGTAACCACTGTGGCTATTGTCTCCCGCGGGTCGATAAAACCACGTGTCCAAGAAGTTTGAGCAGGCTGCTTGAGTTTTGCTCGCTTTGGGAGATTGGGCATGCGGCGACCAAGTCGGTTCCGGTGGTCGGAGCTGAATGCGAGACAACCTGATGAGGGAAAGAATGAGCGAGAACCGCACCAGCGGTGTCCGTCGCGCCGTCCGCATCGCGGGCTTCGGCGCAGCCACCGCCCTAGCGCTCGGTCTGCTGTCGACCGGCGCCGCCAGTGCCGACACCTTCGTACCGTTGCCGGACGGTCAGAAGACGAGTCCGGCGGGCGTGACCATCACCCGGATCGGCGAGCACGCCGTCATCTCGCCCTCGATGGCGGGCAATGGCGCAGGCCGTACCGCGTGGCTTTCGGGCAAGACCTTCGCCGACGTCACCGCGACCCCGGACGGCACCGTCGGCCCGAACAACGGACCTGCGAATGGCCAGGGCAGCAACAACTCCTCCACCCACGGCGCCTCGCAGCTGAACACCGGGTACGTCATCGGCTGCCAGGTCAGTCTCGCCGACAATGCCATTTCGGCCGGCGTCTCCGGCGGCGTGAATCTGTCCGGCGGCAGTCTGGGCGGTTCGGTCGGCCTGAATGTCGGCCCGGGTGAGGTCAAGCTCGTTCAGATCAACTCCAAGGACATCCTGAAGCCGGGCACCTACTCGGTCGAGTACCAGGATGTGCCGATCGAGATCCAGGGTTGCGCCGGTTATGCCCAGGCACGTGCCTACTCCGTTGTCGAGATCATCGGCGACAACTACTCGAAGACCACCCTCTACGGGCAGCCGTTCAGCCTCGGCTGACGCTGCATGTCGCGGCACCGCGCCGTGAACGCCAATTCATTCCTCGCATAAGCGAATTCGACCCTAGAGGGAAAGAACGATGAACCTTCGAAAGACCATGGCCCGGGCCGCCGGTATCGGCGTCGCCGCTACCGCCGCTCTGGGTTTGCTGTCCACCGGCGCGGCCAATGCCGACACCTTCGTCCCCCTCGCGGGCGGCACACTCACCCAGACCCTGTCCGACGGCACCGTGGTGACGGTCCGCCTCGTCGGCGAGTCCGCGAACATCAACCCGTCGATGGGCGCCACTCCGCTGCACCGCAATGCGTGGGTCTCCGGTAGCGCGCAGGTCGAGCTGTCCGGCACCAACGGCAGCGTGGGCGGCAAGATCGTCCCCGGCTACGTTGTCGGCTGCCAGGTGAATATCGCAGGTGGCGGCGCCAATGGCGGCGCGACCGGCGGCGCCGACTTCGGTGCGAACGGACCGACCGTGAACGGCGGCAACACCGGCGGCACCGCGGGCGGCAACCTGACGCTCGGCCCCGGGCAGGCGAAGGCCTACTACCTCCTCGACGAGGAGGCGCCCGATGACTACGGCAACGAGGACCACTACACCCGCAATGTCTTCAAGGGTTCGAACGGCTCGGTGACCTGGTCCGACGAGACCGTCAATCTGAACGGTTGCGGCGGATACGCTCAGGCCCGCGCCTTCGTGGCCGTGCAGATCGAGACTCCGAACGTCATCACCGCTGTCACCCTGTGGGGACAGCCCTTCAGCCTCGGCTGATTCGTTCGTTTCAGCAGAACCCCAGGGGCCCGGCGCGATTAGCGCCGGGCCCTTTTTGCTATCGATAGCATTCTCGACATAGGTACTCCATCTTGTGTAGTTGCACTGGATCCTCTTCTCTCACACCTCATGGCTCACAACGGTGATGTAAAGTGCCCAGCGTCGCAGCATGAAAGAAATTGTAAGCAGTAACACAGTGGCAACAATGCGGCGACAAACTTACCGGGGTTCGCAAGGACCCACATGCTGGGTTCGCCGGAACCCTTTTCAGCCTCGGTGGTCGAGGCTGATCGCTAGAAACCTGATGAGGGGAAGTATGAGCGAGAACCGCACCCACGGTCTGCGTCGTGGTGCCCGCATTGCGGGTATCGGCGCGGCCGCGGCCGTGGCCATCGGCCTTTTTTCGACTGGGGCAGCTACTGCCGATGTCTTCGCACCGTTGCCGGACGGTCAGAAGGTGTCTCCGAGTGGGACAGTCACCATCACTCGTACGGGTGAGCACGCCGTCATTTCGCCGTCGCTGGCGGCCAACGGCGCTGGCCGCGTCGTATGGGTCACGGGCAACGCTGTTGCCGATGTGACCGACACTCCCGACGGCACAGTCGGTCCGAACAACGGTCCGCTGAACAGTCCGGGATCCAACAACTCCTCCACCCATGGCGCCTCGCAGCTGAGCACCGGTTACATCATCGGCTGCCAGGTCAGCATCGGCGAAGACGCCGTCTCCGCCGGAATCTCCGGTGGCGTCAGCCTCAGCGACGCGAACCTGGGTGGCTCGATCGGCGTCAACATCGGCCCCGGTCAGGTGACGTTCGTACAGATCGACTACAAGGACATCAAGAAGCCGGGTACCTACTCGGTGGAGTACCAGGATGCCGAAATCCAGATCCAGGGTTGCGCGGGCTATGCGCAGGCGCGGGCGTACACAACCGTCGAGGTCATCGGCGACAACTACTCGAAGACCACCTTGTACGGCCAGCCGTTCAGCGTCGGCTGAGTGGTAACCCCCCGCCAGATCACTTCTCGCGTAAGCGAACTCAACCCTGAGGGACAATTGTAATGAACATCCGTAAGACTGTGGCTCGGGTGGCTGGTGTCGGCGCTGTCGCAACCGTCGCCCTCGGCCTGCTCTCCTCGACCGGCGCTGCCAACGCCGATACCGTGATTCCGCTGCCGGGCGGATCTCTCACCAAGACCCTCTCCGACGGCACCGTGGTGACGGTGAACCTCGTCGGCGAGTCCGCCAACATCAACCCGTCCATGGGTGACACCCCGCTGCACCGCAATGCCTGGGTTTCCGCCTCGGCGCAGGTCCAGATCTCGGGTAACAACACCGATGTCGGCGGCAACATCTACCCCGGTTACGTGGTCGGTTGCCAGGTCACCATCGATGGCGCCAACACCAATGGCGGCGTCAGCGGCGGCGCTTCCTGGGACAGCTCGGGCAATGTCACCCCGAGCGCCGGCGCCACCGGCGGCGGCAACCTGACCCTCGGCCCCGGCCAGGCTCAGTCGTTCTACATCCTGGACCGGGAAATGCCGGATGACTTCGGCAACCCGACCCACAAGACCAAGAACACCTTCAAGGGTTCCAGCGGCTCGGTCACCTGGGCTGACGAGACCATCGGCCTGAACGGTTGCGCCGGCTACGCCCAGGCGCGTGCCTTCGTGAACGTCGAAATCGAGACCGACAATGTGATCACCTGGACCACGCTGTGGGGCGCACCGTTCAGCCTCGGCTGATCGGATTCGGCCTCGGCTGATCGGGTTTCGGCCTCGGCTGATTGTGTGATCGTAAGACGAACGGGCCCGGCGCATTTCGCGCCGGGCCCGCTTTCGTTTCCGTACACTTCGAATATCTCTGTGCAACTTCAGCTTTCGTGCTTGCCCCCGCCGGCGCCATTGCCGCCCTCGGCGAGCAGGTCCCGAATCTGTACCAGCAGTTCGTTATCCGACAGCGGTGTCTCTTTGGCGCCCCAGCGCGACTTGGCCCGGTTCGCCGGCATCACCAGGACGAAGTACAGCAGCGCCGCGATAATGACGAAATTGAGCGCCGCCGTGATGATCGGGCCGATGGCGATGAAGGTCGCCGGTTTATCGGCGATCAGCTGGAAGCCGAGGCCCAGGTTGCCGGTGTTGCCGAACACCGCGAGCAATGGAGTGATGATGCCATCGCTGAACGCGGTGACGATCGCGACGAATGCGGTACCCATGACAACGGCGACCGCCAGGTCGACGACATTACCGCGAAGTAGAAACTCCTTGAAACCCTTGAGCATTGCCGAAAACTCCTCTACGTGATTGGCTCGCGCGAGCGCGGGCCGGATAGCGAGTCGGGCGAAGTTCATCCGGTGGTAGTTCATGACCATGCGGTTATCGGGCGATGGTAGTTCACGGGCACGTGAGGTTGTGGAACATCCGTACCGGTGTTGCAGGACCGGTTGCCGGTCAGTGGAAAACCACGGTGAGCGCCGTACGCAGCGAGGCCGCCGCCACCGCGGTCGCGCGCCGGGAGTCCAGCGCCACCAGCACCAGCCGCTCCTCGCGTCCCCGCACGGTGCTCGCGCCGGGAGCCAGGACGACCGCGGCGTCGGCGGCCAGCAGCCGGGCCGGACGCCCGCCGGCGCCCGGTTCCTCGGCGGCCACCACATCGACCCGGTCGCCGGCGCGCAGTATGTCGGCAAGGCCGTTGTCCGCCAGCCGGATCGGAACGATGCGGGCATCGGGGGAGTGGGCGGCGACGGCCGCCAGCCGCGGGCCGACCACCCGCAGTTCGGTGAGGACCTCGCCCGCGGTCACCGCGCCGGTGAGGGTGGCGCCGCGCAATCGATCGGGTTCGCGAATCACGCCGTCGGGCAGGGTGGCGCTCTCGCGGGGCGCGGCGCGCAGATCGTCGTCGCCGAGTACATGCCCGGGTGGCAGCTCCCGCGTGGCCACGAGGACGTCGGTGTGCCGGGCCGCCGGGTCGCCGCGCACCGCCAGTACGGCGGCGAATGCCAGCAGCGCGACCGCCGCGATGCGGCGCACCAGGGCGCCGTCGGCCCAGGGCGGGCGCAGGCGCGCGGCGAACTCGAAGCGGGAATCGTGGCCGAGCTCGGCGTCCGGGCCGCCGGCCGTGCGGAATCGGATCATGCGGCCAGACTATGGCCGCGCGAGGATCAGCCGACCCCGGAAAAGGGTCGGCTGTGGATAACGAAAACTATGTGGAAATCGCCTGGTGCAGAACGCGAATCAGGCGGCGGACGTGCTGTTCGACGTGCTCGGCTTGGCGGGGGCCGACGGCGTCGCGGTGCTCGCGGGGGTGCTCGCCGGAGTACTTCCGCTACCGGAGCCGTTCTCACCCGACGGCGCCTTGGCGGGCTCGCTCGAGGTGGAGCCGTTGCGGCTGTCGGTGCGGTAGAAGCCGCTGCCCTTGAAGACGATGCCGACCGAGTTGAAGAGCTTGCGCAGCTTGCCGTTGCAGCGGTCGCAGGTGGTCAGCGCATCATCGGAGAAGGACTGCACGATGTCGAACTTGTTGTCGCACTCGGTGCACGCATACGAGTAAGTAGGCATCGGGATTATCCTCCACGCTCTTTGTCGAATTAGCACTCTACAGCTGGCAGTGCCAACGCTGCCAATCGGGTGTCAATTCCCGGCGCGTTCTTCCAGCTTGTACAGCCCGCCGGACGGAGTCAGCGCCCACCCCATTCGGTGGTCGTGTGGCTCCTCCGGCAAATGGTCCACGAGTTCATCGTCCCGCACGACCGCGACCAACCGTACATCCGATCGCGCCGCGCTCAGACTGCGGTCGTAATAGCCCGCTCCGCGCCCCAATCGCACACCCCGCCGATCCACCGCCAGGGCGGGCACCAGAATCACTTCGGCTCCCGCCAAGGCGTCCGGCACGAGGTCGCCCTCCGGCTCCCGCAGCCCGAACCGCCCGCGCCGCAGCCCCTCCGCCCCGGTGTATTCCGCCCACTCCAGGGGACCGGGCTCACCGGTAACCGGCAGCAGCACCCGCGCCCCTGCGACCCGCAGCGCGTCCAGCATGGCAAGCGACCCCGGTTCACCCCCGACCGCCACATAGGCGCACACCCACCCGCTCCCCCCGAGCTGCCGAACCCCCTCGGCCAGCGCCGCGGCTTCCCGCTCCCGCACGTCTTCCGGCACTGCCTTCCGCCGCGCGAGAATCTCCTCCCGCCACGCCCGCTTGTCCCACCCGCCGCTACCGCTCACGCCCTCACGATAAGCGCCGCCGCTGAAGCAACCGCGCTCTCGGCCCCTGGTCGCCCGGCAAGCCTCCTCGTCATCCCGGCGTGCTTTTGGCCGGGATCTGCACGCGCCGGTGGGATCCCGGCCAAGAAGCGCACCGGGATGACGATGTGCAGCGTGCCGGGATGACGATGTGCAGCGCGCCGGATAACGAGGGTGTAGCGCGCTGGGGGCGACGAGGGTGCTGCCTAGCGATCCGAGCGGGGGCGGGTGAGGGTGAACTTGTCGATGGCTTTCAGGTCGCTGGTGGGGCCGGTGAGGGCGTAGTAGGTGGCGGTGATGGTGGTGTTGCCGCCGGGGGTGCCGGGGTCGACGTCGAAAGAGCAGAAGCCGTAGGGGTGTTCGGCGTCTTTGAAGGCGGACCAGGGTGCGTCCTCCATGACGTAGACGGGGGTCTTCTTGCCGGTGGCGGGGTCGACATCGCCCACGGCGGTGATGACCCGGCATTTGTCGCCGGGGAAGAACAGGGCGTTGGACGGCGCCGAGGTGCCGCCGCCGCCGATCACCAGGTGCACGGTGCCCTTGGTGGTGTCGATGACGTCCTTGCGGGTGTCGGCGGGCTTGGGTGTCAGCGTTTCGGTGCCCAGTGTGCCGCGGACGGGATGCGAACGCTCGTAATGGTGTTCGTGCCCGCACAGCACCAGATCGACCTGGTATTTGTCGAACAGCGGCAGCCAGTCCTCGCGGATGGCGCGGTCGGCGCCGTTGAACTTGTCGGCGGAGGAGATGGCGGTCTGGTGCATGAACACCACCACCCAGTCGATGCCGCGATCGCCGCGCGCCTTCGCCAGTTCGCTTTCCAGCCAGCGCTTCTGGGCGCCGCCGGAGTAGCCGCGAATGTAGCTGTTGCCCGCGTCCTGGTAGCAGATGTCGTCATTGGCGACCGCGATCACGCGCACGCCGCCGGCGGTGAAGGAGTACCAGAGTCCCTTCGCGTGCTCCTCGCTGCCGGAGTCCGGCACGGTGAAGTACGTCTGGAAGGCCGCGTAGCCGATAGGCCCGTTGCCGAGTTCGTTCTCGTGGTTGCCGGGTGCGGGCATCCAGGGCCGGTAGCGGGCCGAGCGAGAGTTGTTGGCCCACCAGTCGTTCCAGGTGCGCAGCCGGTCGGTTGCCAGATTGGCGTAGCAGAGATCGCCGTTGACGAGGTTGAACAGCGGCGCCAGCTGTTCGATGCCGCCGGTGACGTCACCGGCGAACGGTGAGCCCAGATTGTCGTTGACCCAGGTGCCGTTCACCGCCTTGCCGACCGTCGGCGTGCCCTGATCGCCGAAGCTGGTGAACCGGAACTTCGCCCGTCCGCCGGGTGCGGTGCGCAGCGTGCCCAGCTCCGGCGGCGCACCGTCGTGCCCGGCCGCGTAGATGTAGTCGGTATCCGGGCTCAGTCCGGTCAGGCGGGCATGGTGCGCCTGAATTTCGATGCCGGCCTTGGCATCCCGATAGGTGCGTGTCTCGGCGTCCGCGGTCTTGCCGAAGCCGTCGGCGGCGGTCCCGTACCGCACCACCGGCTTGCTGACCGAGCCGGCGGTATGCCAGGACACCACGGCCTCGCGCGCGGCATCCGCGCCGTACTGCAGGTGCAGTCCCGAAACCCGCGGCGCGGCAGCCTGATCCGGCGCGATCACCAATTCGGCCGACCGCGGCCAGGCCGCCGCGCCGGATCCGTTGCCGCGCAGGGCGACCGCCCCGCCCGCCCCGACCGCGAGCCCTGCCAGCGCCGCACCCGCGGACGCGCCGAAGAGCCGCCGCCGGCTGACGCCACCCGCCGCCGCGCCGGGAGTGCCACCGCCCCCGGGAGTGTCGGGACCGCTGCTGTGGGAATCCTCACGCTCGCTCATGGCTGCCAGCTAACCTCGGCCGGGTTCGCGACAAGCCACGGCGCGGCGAACGATACGTGAACACGTCGGCGGGCCCGGTGCGCTGCGCGGGTGGCGGTGTACACGGTTTGCGTGCCCCCGCACCGGGTACGAACTGATAGCCCCGGTATCGCCGGGGTGTTCCGTACTTCACGCAGTTCGCGCCGATAGCAACCGGTTCGCTGCGGCGTGACGGGTGCGCGGCCATGGCCTCGGTCGGGCGTTCGGTGCGCTACCCGCGCTGCGGACGCTTAGGCTCTCGTGGATGTCGGGGCGCTGTTCGGGGCGCATCGATAGATGAGACGGATGGATAGGGTGAGTTCATGACAGCTAACGGCGGCGGAACCGAGTCGTGCTTCCGCACCGCGGTGGTGCCCGCGGCGGGACTCGGCACGAGGTTCCTGCCCGCGACCAAGACGGTCCCCAAGGAGCTGCTGCCGGTGGTCGACACCCCGGGCATCGAATTGGTCGCCGCCGAGGCCGCGGATTCCGGCGCCACTCGGCTGGTGATCGTCACCTCGCCCGGAAAAGACGGTGTGGTAGCGCATTTCGTCGAGGATCTGGTGCTGGAGAGCACGCTCGAGGAGCGCGGCAAATTCCATCTGCTGGAGAAGGTGCGCAAGGCGCCGGGGCTGCTCGATGTCACCTCGGTGGTGCAGGAGGAGCCGCTCGGCCTGGGTCATGCGGTGGCACAGGCGGAATCGGTGCTGGACGCCGATGAGGACGCCATCGCGGTGCTGCTTCCCGACGATCTGGTGCTGCCGAGCGGTGTGCTGACGGTCATGTCCCGCGTGCGGCGGATCTACGGCGGTTCGGTGCTGTGCGCCATCGATGTGCCGAAGGAACTCGTCAGCGCGTACGGCGTCTTCGATGTCGAGGTGCTGCCGGGTGCGTCCGCGGATGTGCTCAAGGTCAACGGCATGGTGGAGAAGCCGGCCCTGGACGAGGCGCCCTCCACTTTCGCGGCCGCCGGCCGATATCTGTTGGACCGCGCCATTTTCGACGCACTGCGCCGGATCACGCCCGGAGCGGGCGGCGAACTGCAGTTGACGGACGCCATCGCGCTGCTGATCGCGGAGGGACATCCGGTGCACGTGGTCGTCCATCGCGGGTCGCGCCACGATCTGGGCAACCCGGGCGGATATCTTCGTGCTGCGGTGGATTTCGCTTTGGAACGAGAGGAATACGGCCCGGCTCTGCGTGAGTGGCTCGAACAGCGACTCAGCCCGAGCTGGAATCCGCAGCTGACCTCGTACGAGTGACCAATACCGTGACGAGGTGTGCAATGCGCGAGACCAGGGAAGGGCGGCATGCGCTCGGTTGAGGATCAGCAGATCAAGGTGACCGCGGCGGCTGTGGCGCCGCGGCCCGTCCGGGTCGCGATCTCGGAGGCCCAGGGACTGCTGTGCGCTGAGGACGTGGTGACCGAACGCCCGCTACCGGGCTTCGATCAGGCGGCCATCGACGGCTATGCCGTGCGCAGTGTGGATGTGTCCGGTGCGGGCGCGGATATTCGCGGTGAGGACGGCGAGCCCGTCGAGTTGACGCTGCCGGTGGTGGGCGAGGTGGCGGCCGGTTCCCGGCAGCCGATCCGGCTGCAGCCGCGCCAGACGGTGCGGGTGGATACCGGCGCACCGCTGCCGACGCTGGCGGATGCCGTTCTGCCGCTTGATTTCACCGATGGCGGCCGGGCGCGCGTCAAGGTGTACGAGTCGGTGCGCTCGGGCGATTACGTGCGCCGCATCGGCGACGATGTGCAGCCGGGTGATCTCGCGGTGCGCGCCGGCACGATCATCGGCCCGGCGCAGGTCGGGCTGCTGGCGGCGGTCGGCCGCGACAAGGTGCTGGTGCATCCGCGCCCGCGCCTGTCGGTGCTGTCGGTCGGCGGCGAACTGGTCGATATCGACCGAACGCCCGGCCCCGGCCAGGTCTACGACGTGAACTCCTATGCCCTCGCGGCGGCGGCGCGTGATGCGGGCGCGGATGTGAACCGGGTCGGCATTGTCAGCGGTGACCCCAAGCGCCTGCGAGATGTGGTGGAGGGCCAGCTGGTTCGCTCCGAGGTCGTGGTGATCGCGGGTGCGGTGGGCGGCTGGGCGTCCGAGCAGATCCGGGAGGCCCTGGAGGGTCTCGGCGAGCTGGAGATCACCCGCGTCGGCATGCATCCGGGGTCGGTGCAGGGCTTCGGCCTGCTCGGCCGCGATGAGGTGCCGACCTTCCTGCTGCCGTCGAATCCCGTTGGCGCACTGGTG
Organism: Nocardia sp. NPDC006630; assembly: GCF_040611495.1. Classification (NCBI taxonomy): domain Bacteria; kingdom Bacillati; phylum Actinomycetota; class Actinomycetes; order Mycobacteriales; family Nocardiaceae; genus Nocardia; species Nocardia sp. NPDC006630. The sequence continues at coordinate 806,055 of NZ_JBEXOK010000001.1, read as the reverse complement.
GTTTTCGAGGTCATGGTGCGGCCGCTGATTCGCATCGCATTGGGCCGCCGCCATCCCATGCGGCGGGTGGTGCGGGCCCGCACCATTCTGCCGATCGCCTCCATTCCGGGGCGTCGCGGCTATCTGCGCGCGCAGCTCATGCGCGATGAGCAGACCGGCGACTATCTGGTGCAGCCCCTCGGCGGGCCGAACGGGGCGTCCTCGCACCTGCTCGCCACCATGGCGGAGGCCAACAGTCTTATCGTGATCGATCCGGATATCACCGAGGTACGCACCGGTGACGAGGTACGGGTCGCTTTCCTCGCACAGCGAGGGTGAGGCCTTGGACATGAATGTATTCCGGTCGGCCCAGCATCCGGGCTGGCCCGCACATCTCGGACCGGTACGGGTCGGCGCCGGCGTGGTGACCCTGCGGCCCATCAGATTGCGGGACGCCGGGGCGTGGAGCAAGATCCGCACCCGCGATCGGGAGTATCTGGAGAAGTGGGAGCCGACCGGCCGCGGGGCCTGGGAGGCGCGCAATCATTCCGGGAACTGGCCCTCGCTGTGGTCCAGTCTCAAGGCGGAAGCCCGTCGGGGCGCGATGATTCCGCTGGTCATCGAGGTGGACGGCTATTTCGCCGGACAGCTCACGATCGGCAATATTGTGCGCGGCGCACTGCGGTCGGCCTGGATCGGCTACTGGGTGTCGGAGAAGATCAGCGGTCAGGGTGTGGCGACGGCCGCGCTGGCGCTGGGCCTGGACCACTGCTTCGGCGAGGTCGGACTGCATCGGGTGGAGGCCACCGTGCGGCCGGAAAACCTTGCGAGCCAGGCGGTACTGCGCAATGTGGGTTTCCGCGAGGAGGGAATGCTGCGCCGCTACCTCGATGTGGACGGGGCGTGGCGCGATCACCTGCTGGTGGGCCTGACGGTTGAAGAGGTGTCGGGGACCGTGGTGGACAAGTTGATTCGTGCGGGGCGCGCCTCTCAGACCTGAGGGGTCGCTGTGAGATCCGCTTTTCCCGTAACTTGTGTGACTACTGTGGCAGGTGTTGACGGCGCGCCTGCCGGTGATCACTGAGGTGCCGAACTAGCCTACGGACGTCGGTGGTGCGTCCTCGTACCACCGGTAAGTGCTGAAGGGAAGAGAGCCAGGCGGGGACGGAGGTGTAGAGCGCGATGCCGAATTCGATCTTGTGGATTGGTCTTGTCGTGCTCTGGGTATTCGTGCTGTTCCCCATGCTGGCCAACCGCCATCCGCGGGTCCGCCAGCACACCGACGCCGCACTGGCCACTCGGGTACTGCATCGCGGGGACGCCGAACCACGCACCAGAAAAGGTCCGGCTTCCGGACACGACACCGATCCGGACTACGTGCCGGTTCGCAGGAAGCATCACCACGATGATCCGGAGGATCGGATGACCAGATCGGACGACAGCACCACAGCTGAATCGGACGACGAGGATTTCGACACCGACCGCGAACGCGATACGGAGAGCGCCACATCCGTGCCTGCGGATACCGAACTGAACGCCGAGACCGAGTCGAAGGCGGATTCGGTAGCCGCGCAGGAAAGTGCCGAGAAGCCCGTCGAGGCTGAATTCGATTCCGAGACAACAGATTCCGAGAAGGATGCGGAGCCGGTGGGTTCCGGGACGGCGGAGCGCGCCGCCCCTCGGTCCGGGAGCCGTAAGGTCGCGGCGGATATCGCGGCCGAGGACATGCCGCCCGCGAAGCAGCGCCGCCGCCCGGAGCCGCCGCAGCGCACCAAGGTCCCCGCGCTGCGGGAGTGGGACGACGAAGTCGATTCCGACGACCCGGATTTCGTTCCCTCCCGGCGTGGCCGCGGTGGTTACGACCCGGAGGCAGATGCCATCGCCCGTGCCGCGCGCTACACCTTCCGTCAGCGCGCGGTGCTGGGGCTGGTGCTGAGCACACTGATCTTCGCCGGTGGCGCGCTGGCCATTTCGGCCGCCATGTGGACGCTGTGCGCGCTCGCGGGCATCGTGCTGGTGGGCTACCTCGCGTACCTACGCAAGCAGGTCCGCCTGGAGGAGGACATTCGCCGCCGCCGCATGGCCCGGCTGTCCCGGTCGCCCGAGGAGGAGGCCGTTCCGGAGGCGGCGCCGGAGCCCGAACGCCCGCGCCCCGATCGGGAAGAGACCCGCACGCAATTGCGCCGCGCAGTCCTGGTCGAACCGGACGATGAAGACCCGGTCTTCGAGAATCTCGAACTGTTCGATGCCGCCACCGCCCGGGCCGCCCGGGAACGCGCCGCAGGGCGTGTCCGCCACGCGGTCGGCGAATAGCGGTACCGAAGACCGAGCGCGGTTACACAGGAAGGGCCCGGCAGCTGCCGGGCCCTTCCTGTTCGTCCGGGCGAACCGCTAGTGGTTCACAGGCATTCGCGTAGTTATCGGCAGCTGCTTCTCGATGAGTTCGGCGAGGGTGCGCAGCTTCGCCGCGAATTCGCGAGCGGCTATCGGATCACCGCTGGAGCCCTGCACCACCTTCGGGGTGAGCGCGGCCAGTCGTGATTCGGCGGTGCTGAAGACATCGGGAGTGTGCGGATGCTCCTCGGTCAGATCGCCGCGCATCCAGGACTGCAGCAGTTCGACGACCGCACTCCGGTCATAGGCGGCGGGCAGCACCGCCACCGCCTCCCGGAGTTTGCCGGCGGTGACCTTCAGATCGGCGGCGAGGGTGGTGTACACGGTCACCGCCGCATCCTCCCCGTGCGCGGCCACGATGGGCAGCAGCTCGCGAATCTGCCCCTCGTTGATGGACGGCGCCAGCGGATGCAGCCGGGCGGCCAGCGGCCAGGCGCGGATCAGCTTGTGCGCGTAGGACCGCTGCATATCCCAGCGCTTCTCCACATACTCGTCGAAGGTGGCGTGGTCGGCCCGATAGAGCCGGCCGTCCCGCACGATCTGCAGTGCCCGCCCGGCCACCCAGAACGCCACTCGCAGTGCGTCGATGGAGGACTCGCACAGATCGAGCTGTTCGAGCTCCCCCGCATTGAGCGGTCCATCACCCGCGGCGGGCAGCGGCATGGTGAGCACACTCGGCGAGGCGGTCGCCGCCCCGCGCAGGGTCGACCCCACACTGCGCAATGCGGGATCGATGCCGCGCGGTTTCTGAGCGTCCGCACGTGGCGCAGGGTCCGGTGTGACGGTCGGCGGCGCGGGGTCCGCAGCGGCCGCAGGCGAACCCGGTGCCGCCGGACCTGGATCTGCTGCTGCTGCCGCCGCCGCCGGACCTGGATCTGCTGCCGCTGCACCCGAATTCGCCGCAGCCGTACTCGAATCAGCGGTGGCCGCGCCCATATCCGGCACGGGCGCAGGAGGATCCGGCATGGCCGTGGGCCGATCTGCCACGGCGGTCGCTGCCGTCGCGGATGCCGCAGGCATGGCGGTGACCGCCTGTTTCGGAGGCATACTCGTCGCCCGGGCCGAACCCACTGCGGTGCTGTGCCATTCGGCGTCGCGCAGCGGGGAGACCGGAGGCGTGTGCTCGGCCTCGTCCGCCAGGGGGTTGCGGGTGGGTGCGGCCGGTCCGCCGCCGATGGAGCTCTTGCGTCGTTGCGGGGGCATCAGGCGGGTACCTCCAGTGCGCTGGGAATGGTGCGATCGCTGTCCGTGGCCTCCAGGTACGGCCGGAGGAGTTCCTCGCCGACCTGCCGGTATTCACCGAGATCGGCGATGGGGTTCTCCGCGCCGTCGCCGACTTCGCCGTCGGCGGCCTCCCGATACCACTTCCAGGCGCTCACATAGGACTCGAATACGTCGTATCCCGCGTCTTCGAGATTGCCGCGCTGCGAACGGTATTCGGTGGAGACATTGACGCCGTTCTTCATGGTGACCGGCACCTTGGTCATCAGCACGCGGACGCGAATGGCCCGTGAGCTCTCCGCCGCGGCTTCCTCGGCGGCGCGATAGGTACTGGGCACGCGTTTGACCTCGGAGGGGCTCACGCTGGTGACCAGGATCAATTCATCGCTCTCCGGCACGGCGGCCTTGAAGATATCGGCGGATTCCCCGCCGGCGTCGACGATGATGACGTCATATTTCGCGGCATTGTCGGTAATGCAGTCGTTGACGTGCCGGGAGGGGAAGGCGATGAGCTCGAAGGGGATGTCGACATCCTCCTTCTGTAATCGCCGATACCAGGAGTAGCCGGTCTGACTCAGTGGATCGGCATCGATGACGAGGACTCTGAGTGGGTGCACGGTGGCGAAATACGAGGCGAGGAAAAAGGCCGACGTCGTTTTGCCGACGCCGCCTTTGAGATTCCCCAGGGTGACCACCAGCGGCTCGGGAAGTGGGGGCAGCGCAATGGAATCGGTCATGGACAATCCTCCGGATTATGAGGAGGGAGCTCGTGCGGCCAGTCTCACACGAGTCGCTGTTCAGGCCCCGGATTGGTTTCGCTGTTTCATGAAAACGGTGCGAAATCGACGCGGAAACAGCGTGAAATCGGGCTGTGTCCAATTGGACTCAGAGGCCGATGTTTACGATTCCGTTATGAATAACACGCGTGTCATTCGTTGCGCGGTTGTCGATCGGGCGAACTATGCAATGTGGATCCACTCGCAGTACCGAGATGTTCGTGACGGAAACCGGATAGCTAACGCTTGATCGGAGGACCGCATCATGGAAAGTATCGGTGACAAACAGGTGGTTCGGCCCCTTCTGCTGACGTGGAAGGGTTTGGCAACAGGCTTGCTCTGTGCCGCCGCTATGGGCGGGGCCCTGCTGTACACAGCGGGCCGGGCGGACGCAACGCCGGTGGACGTTCCCGGTATCGGGCAATTCGAGATCGCCGACGCACTCGCCGCGCAGCTCGGAATTCCCGCCGCCGCTCCGGAACTCGCACCCGAAAGCGCACCCCAGCTCGCGCCGGCCGAAGCTCCGGCCGCGGAGCAGTCGGTGCTCGAGACCTTCGAATTCCGTCCTGTGACGATTCCGGGTGTGCGTACCGCAGAGGTACCCGCCGTCATCGTCATTCCGCAGGCGGCCGCTCCGGCCGCGGTTCCGGAACTGCTTCAGGCCCCGGAGATTTCGGCCCCCGTTCCCGCGCCCGCCGCGGATTCCCGCCAGATAACGCTGGCCGGTCTGGGTGATTTCTCCGTACCGAACTTTCTGCCCCCGCTGGCGGGCATTCCCGGCCTGACCGATGCTGCCGTCGCGCAGTCCGCACCCATGCCCGCCGCTATGCCGAAGAAGTCCGTCGGCCAGCGCGCAGTGGATGCGGCCCGCACGCGATTGGGCGCCGGTTACAGTTCCGGCGCGGTCGGCCCCGACGCCTTCGACTGCTCGGGTCTGGTGCAGTGGTCCTACCGTCAGGCCGGTGTCGAATTGCCGCGCACGAGTTATTCGCAGCTGTCGGCGGGCACCCCGGTTTCGGTGGATGAATTGGAGCCCGGCGATCTGGTGTCCTTCTACGGCGGCGGCCACTCCGCGCTGTATGTCGGCGACGGCCAGGTAATTCATGCCAGCACCTACGGCTCCGGCGTGAAGATCTCGCCCATGGACAATATGCCGGTGACGGGAGCCCGCAGGTTCTGAATTGAACCTGTCGCGCGAGTGCTACGTCATAGGATGTAGGGCAATGCCCCCGAATGCGGCGGGAGAATCTCGTTGTGCGGGAAGATGCGAGGTGCGAAATGAATAAGCGAAAGTCAGCGGCGCTCGCGCTTGCGACGTTCACCTTCTCCGCCTTCTCGACGATCGCGGCCACCCCAGCGAATGCCGCGCCGGTCTGTGCGGGCGCGGGCCAGCCGACCGTTCCGGCGGCCTCGGTGCCGGGCGCGGCACTGGAGGGCATCACGGTCGACGGCGGCGGGCGCGCGTTCGTCACCGATCTGGTGAGCGGCCGGGTCTTCCGGATCGACGCACCGGGCGCGCCACCGGTGCCGATCGCCACGGTGCCCAGTGGCGGCGGCGGCGCACTGGCCTGGAGCACCGATGGCAAGCTCCTGGTCGGATACGGCGCCGACGCCCGAGCGGTGGTCGACGATACGCTGCGGCAGTCCGGAATCGTGAAGGTCGATCCGGATACCGGTGCGGTGCAGCCCTTCGCCGCTGGATTGAGCGCCGCCGACGGCATGGATGTCGCTCATGACGGAACCGTGTACGCCACCAATGATTTCGGCAGCCTGGTGGGCCGGGTCTACCCGAACGGTGTGGTGCAGGCGGACTGGGGCAACTTCCCCAGTGCGAACGGCGCGGTGCTCAGCCGGGACAACCAGTTCCTCTATGTCTCGCGGACATTCGTCAATCCCGGGGTGAGCCGGATACCCACGGCGGCCCCGTGGGCGCCGCAGTCCCTGCTGGATCTCGGCCCGCTCGACGCACCGGACGGCCTGACGCTCGATTCCCTGGAGCGCCCGGTAGTGCCGTTCAATCCGTCCGGGCAGGTGGTGCGGATCGATGCCCCCGGGCAGTACTGCGCACTGGGCTTCGGCCCGCAATTGACCAGTGAGGTCATCTACGGCCGTGGCGGCCAGGGCTTTTCGGCCGGCCGGCTGTTCGGCATCACCTTCACCGGCCTGGTCTACGAGATTCCCGGCGGGTTCGACCCGAATGCCGTGACCCCGACACCGTGACCTCGGCAACCGGGCTCCGGAGCCGTATTCGGGGCGGGGCGAACGCTACGTTGCGTTCGCAACCGGGATAATCGCCGAATGCACTCGAAAACTGGATAATACCAACGCAATTCGGTACACCTCCGCCAGTGGCGTTATATCCCAATGCAATTGGGTGGTCCCTGTGTTGCAATAACAGGGACGAAGGAGGTGTCCCGATGCCTGGTGGACGACTCACCCCGGATGACCGCCGGCGTATTGCCGCAGGTCTGGCGCAGGGTCTCGGGTATGCGGAGATCGCCCGCCAACTCGGCCGGCCCACCTCCACGGTGAGCCGGGAGGTGACGCGCAACGGCGGCCCGGGCAGCTATCGCGCCGAGGCCGCGCACGCTGCCACCGTTGTCCGCTCGCGGCGCCGGGTGCCGCGCCCCAAACGCGTCGAAAAGCCGGTCGGGACAGATGAATACGGCCGCGCTCCGGAGTTGGTCGCCGATTTCAGCGCCCAGTTCGCCGAGCTCTTCGCCCGCACCGGCTTTCCCCGCATGCCGGCCGCCGTCCTGGCCCGCCTGTACGCCGCGGATTCCGGCAGCGTGACCGCCGGTGAGTTGGTACGGCATCTGCGCGTCAGCCCCGCCACGGTCTCCGCCGCCGTCGGCTATCTGGAGGATCAGGAGCTCATTCGCCGCGAGCGGGACGGCGGCACCCGCCGCGACCGCTACTTCGTTGATGAATCTGCCTGGTACCGAACCACTCTCGCCGGTGCGCGGGCCAATGAGCTGCTGGCGGCGAAGGCCCGCGACGGCGCCGACTCCCTCGGTGCGACCACGCCCGCGGGGAGCCGGCTGCTGGGCATGAGCGAGTACCTGGAGAAGGTCGGGCTCGATATGGTCCGCTCCGCCGAGCGCTGGCGGGCGCAGCTCGAGGGGTGATCCGCCGCCGGTGAATATCGCCGATGCCATAGACATACATACGGTATGTATGTAAAAGTGGAGGGGTCCCACAGGCATTGGAGAAACGATGGCAACAAGCACATCACTCGGCCGTACCCACGAGGTGGAGCTGCCCGGCGGTCGCATCAGATATCACGACACGGGGGAGGGGCCGCCGGTGGTCTTCGTGCACGGCCTGCTCGTCAACGCCGATCTGTGGCGCAAGGTGGTGCCGGCGGTCGCCGCCGCCGGATACCGCTGCCTGGCCCCGGACTGGCCGCTCGGCGCCCATGAAATCCCGGTTCCCGCAGCAGATCTCACGCCGACGGGCGTGGCGGATCTGATCGCCGCCTTCCTGGAGCGACTCGATCTGCGCGATGTCACCCTGGTGGCCAACGACACCGGCGGCGCGATCACCCAGGTATTGCTGGCGCGCAACCGTTCTCGCATCGGCAGGGTGGTGCTGACCTCCTGCGACAGCTACGAGGACTTCCTGCCGAAACCGCTGAACGCGCTGCCGATCATCGCGCGCATTCCCGGATCCGTCCGTCTGCTCACCGAGACCATGCGCATCCGCGCACTGCATCGCCTGCCGATCGCCTTCGGCTGGGTCGCCAAGCGCCCGGTGCCCCGGGAGATCGCCGACTCGTATCTGCTGCCGAGCCGCAATTCCGCCGCCATCCGCCAGGACGTGCGGCGGGTGCTGAAAACGCTGAACCGCAGCTACACCCTGGCGGCGGCCGAGCACTTCGGCGAGATCGACCTTCCGATCCTGGTGGTGTGGGCCGCCGAGGACAAGATCTTCGCGGTCGCCAATGCCGAACGATTGGTCCGCGATCTGCCCGGGGCGACGCTGCGGCTCATCGACGATTCCTACGCATTCCTCCCCGAAGATCAGCCCGAGTTGCTCTCCGCCGCGATCCTGGAGTTCACTCGGCTGCATGCCACGCCGTAGCCAGGAGGACCGTTCGCGCGCCACCAGGGCCGCGCTCGAGGAGGCCGGACGCCGGCTCTTCGCCGAGCGCGGCTTTGCCGGTACCTCGGCGGAGGATCTGGTCGCCGCCGCGGGCGTCACCCGGGGCGCGCTGCATCACCACTACGGTGATAAGCGCGGATTGTTCCTGGTCGTGCTCGAGCAGATCGAGAACGAGACCACGGACGAAATCGAAAGTTCCATCGCGACAGTCGATCCCGGCAATATTCTGGGCGGGATGGCGGTCGGTCTCAGTGTTTTTCTGGAGATCTGCCGACGGCCGGCCATGTTGCGGATCGTGCTCACCGATGCTCCGGCGGTGCTCGGGTGGAGTGCCTGGCGGGAGTTCGAGACGGCGCACAGTCTGGGATTGATCACCGCACAGCTCGAGCGGGCCCGGGCGGCGGGATTGATTGCCGAGGTTCCGATTGCGGTGTTGGCGCAATTGCTGATCAGTGCGTTGAGTGAGGCGGCATTGATTGTCGCCCATGCCGATGATCCCGAGGCGGCCCGGGAGCAGGCTCAGACGGCTTTGATGGTTTTGATCGCGGGGATTGTTCGAGGGTGAGACCTCAGGGCGGCGGCCCGGCCGGTGGCGCGCCCGCGATCCGCGGTACCGCAATTCCGGGGAACCGGCGCTGAATTCGATCTACGCACCGGCGGACCACCGCAAGATCGGCATTGATCGATTGCCGCATATCCAGCGTGCCCGCCGTCTGTAGTCTTCGGGCGAGAGTTACCGCATGCTTTTCCAGCTCTGACAAGAAGACTCTGGCCTGCGCCAATTCCGGATCGTCGGCGGAATCGTAGCTATCGAACACGGTTTCCTCGGATCATGCGGTTCGGGAGGACCTTACGGCCGCTCGACCCCCTGGTCTGCATATTGCCGAAGTATTCCACGCATATACCGTCCATGCTGCCTGAATGGTTTGCGTTCGCCCGCGAACCGCCGATCAGTCACCCGAGTTCTGTTGCAGGAAGGCATGTGCCGCCTCGAATACGCCACGCGGATCTTCGAGCTGCGGCCAGTGGCCGATTTCGGGGAGGCTGACAATATCGGGGTTCGGCGCGATTTCGCGGTACCGGGCCGCCATATGCGCGCCCGAGTTCGGGTCGAGCAAGCCGTTGATCATGCGCATCGGCACCGTCGCGTGCACCAGCGGTTCGTCCCGGCGGTCGCGGAAGGTGACACGCTCGTCGATGAAGCGTCCGACCAGGTGTGAGACGAACCGGCCGCGGTTGTGGAACAGGACTTCCAGCAGCACCCGCATCTCGTCGTCGGTGGGCTTGGTAGCCGGGCCGAACATCTCCCGCACCGAGGCTTGACCAGACCTCATCCACCGCCTTTGAGCAGTCGCCCGGGTGATCGAGTAGCCTCCCGGAGCGAGTAGCCTCGACCGGTTTCGAGGTGGCCCGACCGCTCGCCGCTCCCCGACAGGAATTCGTATGGCCATCAGCTACGTGGAATCGATCGTCGTCGGCGCGCTCCAGGGGGTGAGCGAGCTGTTCCCGGTATCGAGTCTGGGGCACAGCATTCTGCTGCCCGCCCTGGTGGGCGGAAAGTGGGCCGATGACTTGAATATGTCGGCCAAGGATTCGCCGTACCTGGCACTGCTGGTCGCCATGCACGTCGCCACCGCCATCGCGCTGGTCGTGTTCTTCTGGCGCGACTGGGTGCGCATTTTCCGCGGGCTGTGGGATGTCGCGCGCACCCGTCAGATCCGTTCTCCCGAGGCGCAATTGGGGGTGCTGCTGATCATCGCCACCATCCCGGTCGGACTGGCCGGGCTGGTGCTGGAGAAGGCGGTGCGCAACTATCTCGGCACGCCGATACCCACCTCGGCGTTCCTCGCGCTCAACGGCGTGGTGCTGCTGTCGGCGGAACTGCTGCGCAAGCGGGAGACCGAGCGCAATCTGGTGCTCTCCAGCCCCACCGCCCGCACGGTGGATCTGTCCGCGGAGGACACCCTGGTGCTGCCCACGACCGACCCGGACCACGCCTCCGATGTGCGGCTGTCCCGGCTCGGCGTGAAGTCCGTGCTGATTATCGGATCCGCCCAGATCGCAGCGCTTTTCCCCGGTATCAGCCGCTCCGGCAGCACCATTGTCGCGGGCCTGTTCAAGGGCATGCGGCACGAGGATGCGGCGCGTTTCGCGTTCCTGCTGGCCACGCCGGTGATCCTGGCGGCCGGAGTGCTCAAGACACCGGAGCTGTTCAAGCCCGAGAACCACGACATTCTGGGTCCCGCCCTGGCGGGCAGTGTGGTGGCCGGTGTGCTCGCCTACATTTCGGTCAAGTTCCTGGTCAGCTACTTCGAGACCAAGACGCTGACGCCGTTCGCCATCTACTGCCTGGTGGTCGGCGTCGGCAGTCTCGCCTACTTCAGCCTCAAGTGAGCCGAATCAGTTCACCTGACGTGCGTCGGCGTCCCAATACTGTTTGCGGAGATCGCGTTTCAGGATCTTGCCCGCCCCGGAGACCGGGAGCGCGGTCACCACATCGATGGTGCGGGGCGCCTTGTAACCGGCGATGAGGTTCTTGGCGTGCGCGCGGATCTCCTCGACGGTCACCTGCTGCCCGGGCTGACAGACGATGACCGCGTGCACGCGCTCACCCCAATCCTGGTCGGGCACACCGATTACCGCGCAGGCGGCGACGGCGGGGTGGGCGGCGACCGCGTTCTCGACCTCGGCGGAGTACACGTTCTCCCCGCCGCTGACGATCATGTCCTTGATCCGGTCGACGATGTAGACGTAGCCGTGCTCGTCCATATACCCGCCGTCGCCGGTGTGCATCCAGCCGTCGCGCACCGCGGCCGCGGTCTCCTCCGGCCGGTTCCAGTAGCCGAGCATGACATGCGCACCGCCGACCACGATTTCGCCGACCGTGCCGCGCGGCACCTCGTTGCCGTCCGGATCCATGATCAGCACTTCGCTGTGCGGCATCGCGCGCCCCGCCGAACGCAGGTGTCCCGCAAGGTGATCCGCGGCGCCGAGCAGGGTGGCGATGGGCGCGAGTTCGGTCATGCCGTACGCCTGCACGAAACCCGCTGCGCTGAAAGCCTTCATGGCGCGCTCGAGCAGCGCGGCCGAAATGGGTGATGCGCCGTACATGAGTTGCCGGACGCTGGAGAGATCGTGTTCGGCGACCGCCGGATGATCGACCAGCAGCTGAATCATGACCGGTACCAATACTGTTCCGGTCACCCGGTGCGTTTCGATGGCGGCCATGGTGGCCACCGGATCGAAGGCAGGGATCATGACGTGGGTGCCGCCCAGCAGCAGGGTGCCGTACCAGCCCGCCAGATCGGCGAGGTGGAACATGGGCGCGGCGTGCAGGAATCGCACACCGGGGGTGAACAACTCACCGCTGGCGACACCGCCCAGGGCGGAGGTCGCGATATTGGTGTGGCTGAGCATGACGCCCTTGGGGAAACCCGTGGTGCCACCGGTGTAGAACACTCCGGCGAGCGCGTCACCGCCGCGCCGGGCGTCCGCGATCGGCGCCGCCGCGGCGATCAGCTCCTCGTAGCCGAGCATGCCCTCGGGCGTGGGTCCCTCGCCGCAGTGGATCACCGTGGCGAGTTCGGGATGCTCCTGCCGCAGTGCGGGCAGCATGGGTGCGAAGGCATCGTCGACCAGCAGCACCGTGGTGCCGGAGTCGCGCAGCGAATAGCTGATCTCGGCCGGGCTCCAGCGGATATTGACCGGATTGAGCACGGCATTCGCCCACGGCACGGCCAGCAGATATTCGTGATATCGATCGGAGTTCAGGCCCAGGATGGCCACCCGGTCGCCGTCGCCGACCCCGAGGTCACGCAATGCGCTCGCCAGCCGGGCCACCCGATCCAGGCCCTCCCGGAAGGTCCGGGTGCGGTCCCCGAAAATGGTCATGACGGCGTCGGGGGTTTGCTGTGCGGCGCGGTGCAGTCCCTGAGTCAGGTACATGGGGCGAATCCTCTGTCGAACGGCGGTGTCGGACGTCACAAGTATCGGCAGGGGACTGTGACCTGGGCCATGGAGCGGGCACCGGACTATCGACCGCCGGGTTTGTTGGTTTTTCCAAATCCCGGCCGTAGCCTCGAACCCGAGATGACCGATTCCCGCGACTCCGCGTCGCCGACCGCACGCAGTCGGCTGCTGAATCGTGTGCTCGCGCAGGCCGACCAGCTGGTCGGCCGTATCGTCGCCCGCGCGCGGGCGGAGATGGCCGGCTATTCCGCGCTCACGGATGCGGAGATCGCCGCGACGACCGCGCTCATGGTGGATCGGCTGCTCGCCGCGCTCCGCGCCGAGCGCGCACTCACCGCGGACGATCTGGCCGCGCTGCGTGAGTTCGGGGAAACTCGTGCGCGGCAAGGTGTTTCACTGTCCGATGTGCAGAACGGCTGGCGCATCGCGGTGCGGGAAATCCTGGCGGATCTCATCACCTCCGGCCGCAGCGGCCGCATTGCCGACCGCGCCGTGCTGGCCCTCACGCACGATCTGCTCGATATTGTCGATCAGGCCAATCAGGCCTACAGCGCCGGGCACCGCGATGTGGAGATCGAGCTCGCGCGGCACGATCAGCAGTTCCGGGCCGAATTCGCGCGCGGTCTGCTGCTGGGCGGGCTCGCGCCCGCGGATATTCAGATTCAGGCGCAGCGGTACGGGCTGGATGTGGAGGGCGTCTACCGCGCCTTTCGCGCCCGCGGCGACGATCCACTCGCCGCTGCCGATCTACGTCGACTACTCCGGCCGGGTCCGCAGGCGATACGCGGGTTTTCCACGGCCATGGACGGCGACCTCGCCGGGTTCGTGCTCGGGAGCGATCTGATCGAGAGCGCCGGCACCATAGGCTTCGGTCCCGCGACCCACCTGGCCGATCTGCCGCGATCATTCCGGCTGGCCAGCCGAATGCTCGCCACCGCGCACCGCTTCGATCTCACCGGTGCGGCCGATCTCGACCGCCTCGGCCTGCTGCCCGCGATCGTCGCCGACACCGACCTCGGCGAGGAACTCGCCGCCCGCTACCTCGATCCGCTGGGCGCCGGCGAGCAGGCCCGCACGGTCATCGACACCCTCGAGCGCTACCTCGAATCCGGCCTGCGCATCGAGGCCACCGCCGAGCGACTGATAGTGCACCAGAACACCGTTCGCTACCGTCTCGCTCGCTTCGAAGACCTCACCGGCACCGACCTGCGCGCACCGCACAGCGCCATCCGCGTCTGGTGGGCCATCCAGCACCGCCACGCGAATCCGCACACCTGACCAACCCCCCGTCATCCCGGCATGCGTTTGGCCGGGATCCACACAGACAGCATGTGGCGAGTCCTCGTGGACCCCGGCCAAACGCGCCGGGATGACGAAGCGATGTCCTCGAATGTTCGCTTGCGTGTTGCTATTGCATGCATCCGGCTTCTGAGAGGATGCGCAGGTGATTCAGTCGTTGATCGCGATCGCGGCGGTGGTGGCGGGGTGGGCACTGCTCGCGGCGCGGTTGGAGCGGTGGCATATCAGTGCGCCGATTGCGGTCGTGCTGGTCGGGATAGCCGTCGGATTCACCACGCGGAACACCATCGGCGAGACGCTCAATACGCATTTCGCGCAGTTCGGTGCGGAGATCGTGCTCGCGGTGCTGCTGTTCATCGATGCCACCGAGGTGCGCGGCGGCATGCTCGGGCCCAGCCCGCGCCCGGCTCTGCGAATGCTGTTCATCGCGCTGCCGCTCGGGCTGGGATTGTCGACGCTGCTCGGGGCGTGGCTGTTGCCGGGGCTGTCCTGGCCGGTGTTGCTGTTGATTGCCTGCATTGTCGTACCGATCGATTTCGCGCCGGCGCCATCCGTGGTGCGGGACAGGTGGATTCCGCTGCGGGTGCGGAATGTGCTCAATGTCGAGGGCGGCTACAACGACGGACTGGTCTCCCCGATCTTCATTTTCGCGCTCGGGCTGTCGGGTGTCGGCGAGCATGCGAAGACACCGCTCGAGGCGCTCGGGGATGCGCTGCCGCAGGCCGTCAAGGCGATACTGGTCGGCCTGGTCGCCGGTGCGGCATTGGCCCTGGCGACCAATGCCGCCGATGAGCGAAAGCTGATGAGCCATCAGTCGAAACGGATGCTGCTGGTCGCCGCGCCGATACTGTCCTACGCCGTGGCGGTCGGCATCCACGGCAATGGCTTTGTCGCCGCGTTCGTCTGCGGGCTGGCGCTCAACTACTGGCGTCGCTCCTCGAACTTCCGGCACGAGCTCGAGCTGCTGGACGACATCGGCTTCCTGCTCACCGTGGTCATGTGGTTCGTCTTCGGCAGTGTCGCGGTCTATGTACTGGTCGGTCCGCACATGTGGAGGACCCTGCTTTTCAGCCTGGCCGCGCTCACCATTGTGCGAATTCTGCCGACCTTCGTGGCCATGCTCGGCTCCACCTTCTCCTGGCGCGACCGGCTGCGGCTGGGCCTGCTGGGCCCGCGCGGCACCACCTCGATCGTCTTCGCGCTGCTGGCCTACAACGGATTGTCCGGCGAGCCAGCCGATTTCGCCCTGATCACCATGGTCTTCACCGTTTTCGGCAGTGTCGTGCTGCACGGCGCGGGTGTGCCACTCGCCGCACGTCTGCGCGCGACGCACCGGGCATCCTGATCACCTTCACCGATTTTCGTGATGGTTCCAGGTTCGGGTCGTACCGTAGATACCGCATAACGGCTTGTCTCGCTCGTCAGTCTTTTCGGTTGAGTCCCAGGGGGTTGTGCTGTGCAGCCGTTCGAACTTCCCGATTTCTATATGCCCTATCCGGCGCGGCTGAATCCCCATGTCGACCAGGCTCGGGCGCACACCCGGGAGTGGGCCGCGGAGATGGGATTCTTCGAAACCCAAGAGGGTCACCATATTTGGGACGAAACGGACCTGGAACGTCACGATTACGGCCTGCTGTGCGCCTATACGCATCCCGAATGCGATGGTGCGGAACTGGATCTGATTACCGACTGGTATGTCTGGGTCTTCTATTTCGACGACCATTTCCTGGAGCTCTACAAGCGCACCCAGGATTCCGAGGGTGCGCGCGACTACCTGCACCGCCTCCGGGAATTCATGCCGCTCACCGGCACCGAAATGCCCGAGCCGACCAATCCGGTCGAACGCGGGCTGGCCGATCTGTGGCCGCGCACGGTGCCGAGCATGTCGCTGGACTGGCGCCGCCGCTTCGCTGTCACCACTCAGGCGCTGCTGGAGGAATCGCGCTGGGAGCTGGCCAATATCACCGAGGGCCGGATCGCCAATCCGATCGAGTACATCGAGATGCGCCGCAAGGTCGGCGGCGCGCCGTGGTCGGCGAATCTGGTGGAGCACGCCGTGCAGGCGGAAGTCCCCGCCGAGCTGGCCGCCACCCGGCCGCTGTGCGTGCTGCGCGACACCTTCTCCGACGGCGTGCATCTGCGCAACGACATCTTCTCCTATGAGCGCGAGGTGCGGGAGGAGGGTGAGAACGCCAATTGCATTCTGGTACTGGAGCGTTTCCTCGGCCTCGATACCCAGCCGGCCGCGGAGGTGGTCAATGACCTGCTGACCTCGCGGGTCCAGCAGTTCGAGTACACCGCCGTCACCGAATTGCCGTTGCTCTTCGCCGAATTCGGCGTCAGCCCGCAGGAGCAGGCCGATGTGGCGTTGTACGCCAAGGGATTACAGGACTGGCAGGCCGGCGGTCACGAATGGCATCTGCGGTCCAGCCGCTATATGAACAAGGGGCGCAAGTCCACGGCGAATCCGCTGCTCGCCATGCTCGCGCCGAGCGGTCTGGGCATGTCCGCCCTGCGGATCAGCCCGAGCAGCCTGGGGCTCAAGCGATTCAACAGCTTCCTGCATGTGCCGTATGCGGAGGTCGGGCCCACCCCGCTGCCCGAGATCTATATGCCCTTCACCCTCCAGTTGAATCCGCACCTGGACGCCGCGCGCGAGAATGCGGTCGCCTGGGCCCGGGGGATGGGCATGCTCGGCGCGGTGCCCGATACCGAGCTGACCCTGTGGAGCGAAAACGATCTGCGCGAGTTCGACTTCGCGCTCTGCTCTTCGGGTTTGGACCCGGACGCGACCGAAACCGAATTGGATCTGGCGACGCACTGGCTGACCTGGGGCACCTACGTCGACGACTACTATCCGGCGGTCTTCTTCCCCACCAAGAACCTGCTCGGCGCCAAACTCCAGGGCCGCCGGATGCTGGACTTCATGCCGCTCGACCCGGCGGCGATCCCGCCCGCCGCCAATCCCATCGAGATAGGCCTGGCCGATCTCTGGGCACGTACCACCGGCGTGATGGACGCCGCCCAGAAGCGCGAATTCCGCACGGCCGTACGGAGTTTCATCTCCGCGTGCGAATGGGAGGTGCTGAATCACGTGCTGCACCGCGTCCCCGATCCCATCGACTATGTGGAGATGCGCCGCGATACCTTCGGTTCGGATCTGACCAAGGCGCTGTCCCGGCTCTCGCACGGCAATCTGGTTCCGCCCGAGGTCTATCGCACCCAGACCCTCAAGAACCTGGAGAACACCGCCGCCGACTACGCGATCCTGCTCAACGATCTGTTCTCCTATCAGAAGGAGACGCAGTTCGAAGGCGACTTCCACAATGGCGTCAGCGTCATTCAGAATTTCCTGAGCTGCGACCGTGATCGAGCCGTCGAGATCGTCAACGACCTCATGACCGCACGCCTGCAGCAGTTCGAGCGCGTGGTCGCACACGAACTGCCCACGCTGTACGAGGAGTACCAACTCGACGAATCCGCCCGCCGCGTCCTCGACCAGCGTGCGGTCGAACTACAGGACTGGATGGCGGCAATCCTGAACTGGCACATCGGTTGTGGCCGCTACACCGAGTCGAAACTGCAGGAGCGATTCCGCGGTGAACCGGCGGCACCCGTCGTGGCCGAACCGACCCCCGCATTGCCCTTCCTGCGACCGACCGGTCTGGGTACGAGCGCGGCTCGCATAGGCGGCGGGCTCGCCCGAGCCGGCCGGTCCGCCCTCTGACCCGGTTCAGCGCTCCCATTGCCCCTGTGCCCACTGTCCGGAAGTGTGAGGACGGACAGTGGGCGCAGGGGTATGACAGAGGAGCGGGTAGATGGCGGACAAACGGGCATTGGTCATCGGCGGCGGTGGCGTCGCCGGAATCGCCTGGGCGAACGGGATTGTCGCGGGCTTGGCCGCGAACGGCGTCGATGTGCGCACTGCCGATGTGCTGGTGGGCACCTCGGCGGGCGCCAATGTCGCCGCGCAGGTCAGCAGCGGATTGACACCGGAGGAGCTGTTCGCGCGCCAGGTGGATCCGGCCCTGCAGAGCAAAGAGCTGGTGCCGGAGGGCAATTCGGTCGAGAGCGTCTGGGCGGAGATTCTCGATATTCAGGCGGCGACCGAGGGCGATCCGGCCGAGGCGCGGCGGCGGCTCTGCGCATTGGCCAGGACCGTGCATTCGGTGCCCGTGGCGGCCCGCCGGGCGGTCATCGAATCCCGGCTGCCGGCGCACGAATGGCCGCGGCAAGCGCTGCTGGTCACCGTGGTGAACGCGGAAACCGGTGAGCCGCAGGTCTTCGACCGCGATTCGGGTATCGCACTGGTGGATGCGGTGACCGCCAGCTCGGCCGTCCCGCTGGTCTGGCCCTGCCACCTCATCGACGGGGTGCACTACACCGATGGCGGCGTGCGCACCTCCGTGAACGCGGACCTGGCCGTCGGCTACGAGCGTGTGCTGATCATCGCCCCGCTCCCGGACGAGGAGCTGGAACAGCAGATCTCGACCCTCACCGAGAAGGGCGCCCGGGTCGAGGTGATCAGTCCCGACGAGGCCTCGTTCACGGCCTTCGGGGCGAATCCGCTGGACACCGTCTCCCGCGTGCCGTCCGCTAATGCCGGTCGCGATCAAGGCAAGTCCGTGGCGGACCGGATCGCGGCCCTCTGGAACTGACTATTTCCCCGGCCGGAGATCGAAGGTGCTGGAGCCGTCTGCCCCGGCCGGGATGATGGGCAGCGTCACCGACGACGGGTGCGCGGCATCCTTGTAGATGGTCTGGGTCGCGGGCTGGGTGCGGGCATTGTCGCCGAAGCGGTCGCCGGTATTGGGATTCGGCGCGTACTGGGGATAGTCGCTGCTGCTGACGGCGATGCGAATGCGATCACCCGCCTTGAACTGATAACTGGTGGGCCAGATCTTGATGGTGAACCTGTACGGCTGTCCCGGGACCAGCAGGCTGGGATCCGACAGCGAGTCGCGGAAGGCGGCGCGCAGGATGCCATTGTTCAGATTGACCGAAGTGCCGTCGGGCGAAACGACTTCCAGCCGCGCCACGAAATCGGTATCCGGCGCGGTGGAGGACGCCCAGAGCTGCACGGTGACGGGTCCGGTCACCTCGGTATCGGCGCTCAGCGGATCGGTGTCGTAGGTCAGCACATCCGAACGCTGTTCCACCGCACCCTGTTCGAACGGTCCCTGCGGTCCCGAGGAAGCGCCGCAACAGGAATGGCCACCGCTGCTGGGCGCCGGATCGGCGGGGTCGTAGACATAGCGATCCGGATCGGCGGCGCCGGGCGCCTGCGCCGTCAGCTTTCCCATGCGACCGGCGATACCGTTCGCGCCACTGCCCGAGAAGTAGTAATCGTGCCACTGTGTTTGCGGCAGTGGCCAATTCGTCGCCGACTTCCAGCGGTTCGCGCCCATCAGGAAGTAGTCGACGCGGGGGCTGCCCGATACGCCGTTGCTCTTGCCCTTCAAGAACTGGTCGAACCAATCGAGCATCAGATCATTGATCGGGCTGTTCCCGGCCGGTCCGATCTGCTTCAGCCGGGGCGCGAACGGTGAGTCCGGCCGGCCCCAGCCGACGTGATCCCACGGCCCGATCACCAAGCGCTGGTTCTGTTGTGCCTCCGGCGTCCCGCCGTGGGCGACCATTCCGGTGAAATTCTCGGTCCCGCCGGCGAGAAAGGCGTCGTACCAGCCCTCCACGTCGAGCACCGGAATCTTCACCTGCGGGTAGTGCTCTCGAATGCTCCACTGCTTCCAGTAGTCGTCGCGGGTCGAATGCCGGATCCAGTCGAAGAACCAGGGCGCGACCGCCGGATTGCCCGGCTGCATCGGCGGAAAGTCTTTGTACGGCTGGTATTTCATCCAGGACGTGAAGTTCGAGACGGCATCGGTCAGCTCCGTGACCACCGGACCGTCGTGCCGATGCTGCGCCGCCTCGGTGCCGATGGTGCCCATCGCCCACGGCTCCACGAAGGCCAGCCGGAAGGCGCCGCCCTCATAGGTCCAGCCGTCGTAGTAATCGGAGGCGGTATTGGCGGGCACGATCGTGGTCAGATGCGGGGGAGCGCCGACCGCGGCCAGCCACTGGGTCGCACCGACATACGACGAGCCGTACATGCCGACCTTGCCGCTGGAACCCGGCAGTGCCGCAGCCCATTCCACGGAGTCGTACCCGTCCTGGATGTCATTGCCGAACTCGGAGAAGACGCCGTCCGACGTCCCGAGCCCCCGGACATCCTGGATGACCACCAGATAGCAGTGCGAGGCGAACCAGTCCGGGCTCTGATAGCGCGAGGGCTGGATCTGCGGGGCCGATTTGCCGTACTGGGTACGCATGAGAATCACCGGAACGGGATCGGTTGTCCTGGGGCGGTACACATCCGACCGCAGGACGGTCCCGTCGCGCATGGTCGCGGGCACATCGGCCTGCTTGTCGACCGCGCAGTCCCCGCGCCCGGCGGCCGGTGGCCAGGTCGTGGCGGGCGTGCTGGTCCGGGTACTCGCGGTGCAGGCGCCCACCAGGATGGCTACCCCGAGCGCGGCGGTGAGCAGCCGGGCGACTCGCATGACGTGATCCGACATTCCATACACCTCGCTGTGCGGGGCAGGGTGACTGCGCCAGCTTAATCCGCGGCCCTGGTGGAGCGGCCCTTCTCTCGGAAAATTCACTGTAGGTTGCAAGTGTAGGTCTACAGCGTTGACATACCGGTGGCAGAGGCGTGTACTGGAAAGACCACCAGAGAAATTAGGTATCCACTCATGATCGCTCTCGGACTGGTCCTGCTAGTCGTGGGATTCCTCTTGGGCTTCCACCTCCTCGTCACCATCGGGATCATCCTGCTGATCATCGGCGCAGTGCTGATGATCGCGGGCCGCACCGGGCACGCCGTCGGCGGCCGCAGCCACTACTACTGATCGACAGCGATCCGGGCGTAAGCACCCCTGAGGAGTCTCGATGATCGTCATCATCGCGCTGTGCGCCGGAATCCTCATCGGCGCAATCGGAATGGCGTTGCTGGGCCGCCGCACGCGCCCGGGGGTCACCGCCGCGGGTCGTGACCTCCGCGAAAACGCCGGTGGCTCCCGGCATATTCGCACCCACCCGAGTTGGCGTGACCGGCTCGAGTAATCAAGCGCAGGAAGGGACAACCGCGATGAGCATCGGCAGGGCGATCGCCCACAGGGCCAAGATCGCGCGCGGCACGATCAAGCAGTTCATCGGCCGTGCCATCGGCGACACCCGCCTGCGGAACCAGGGCGGCCTCGACCGCGCCAGCGGTAATGCCGCACGCGCGGTCGACAAACTCGGCAACGCCCTCGGGCGCTGACCTCCGCACGCAGCCGCGTGTGACAGGCAATAGTGGTTGTATGGGCAACAACGCAACAGTCGCGGCCGCGTTCGAACCTCTTCTGCAGGCCGCCTTCGGCACACAGCTGCCGCTACGGTTCGAGTTCTGGGACGGCAGCTCGGTGCAACCCGCCGGTGAGTCTCCCGGCACCATGCGCATTCGCTCGAAAGACGCTCTGGGCCATATGGTTTGGACGCCGGGTGAGCTGGGCCTGGGCCGTGCTTTCGTCTCCGGCAGCGTCGACCTCGACGGCGATATCTTCAAGATTCTGCGTGCGCTGCAGACCGCGGTGCCGGACAGTGCGCGGCTGGGCCTGAGCGGTGCGGTCAAGGCCGCCGGTGCGGCGCGGCAGCTCGGCGCGCTCAGCCATCGTCCGAAGCCGCCGCCCGAGGAGGCCCCGGCCCCGCGCGGCTGGCTGCATACGCGCGGACGTGACGCGGCGGCCATCAGTCACCACTACGACGTCGGCAACGACTTCTACCGACTGGTGCTCGGGCCGAGCATGACCTACTCGTGTGCGCGCTTCGTCGCCGCTGATGATGACGGCCGACGGGCTGCCGACGCCGACGTCTCCCTGGAAGACGCCCAGGCTGCCAAACATGATCTGATCTGCCGCAAGCTGGGCCTGTCCGAGCGTCGCGGTATGCGCCTGCTGGATGTCGGCTGCGGCTGGGGTTCCATGGCCATGCATGCGGCCGAGATCTACGGCGCGCAGGTCGTGGGCGTCACGATCAGCAAGGAGCAGGCCGAGGCCGCGCGTAAACGCGTCGCCGACGCCGGTCTCTCCGGCAGTGTCGAAATCCGCCTCTCCGACTACCGCGACCTGCGTGGCGAGGAGTTCGACGCGATCTCCTCGATCGGCATGTTCGAACACGTCGGCGCGAATCGCATGGCCGCGTACTTCGAAACCCTGCGCGCACTACTGCATCCCGAGGGCCGCCTGCTCAACCACGCGATCTCGTCCAAGGGCGGTTCCAAGATCACGGCCCGCTCGTTCATCGGCCGCTATGTCTTCCCCGACGGCGAACTGCTCGACGTCGGCGATGTCACCCTGGCAATGGAACGCGCCGGATTCGAGGTCCGCGATGTGGAAGCCCTGCGCGAGCACTACGCGCTGACCCTCCGTCAATGGGTGGCCAACCTCGAAAACGCCTGGGACGAAGCGGTTTCCCTTGCGGGCGAGGGCCGGGCCCGCATCTGGCGCATCTACATGGCGGCCTCCGCCCTCGGCTTCGAAGACGGCGGCATCGGGCTGCACCAGGTCCTCGGCGTAGTCCCCGACCCGCAGGGCCGCACCGGCATGCCCGGCACCCGTCGCGCCTGGGCCTGATCCGATCCTTCGTTGACATCCTCACCAAACCGAAATACCGTCGGTATTCGAATTCTTGCGGTATCAAAGTGAAGGATGTGTGCGGCATGTCTGCGTCTCGTCAACCCCGCGTCGTGATCATCGGCGCGGGTGTGTCCGGTATCGCGAGTGCGATTACGCTGCAGCGCAACGGTTTCCACGATTTCTTAATACTGGAGAAGGGGTCCGACGTCGGCGGGGTCTGGCATTGGAACCACTACCCGGGACTGACCTGCGATGTGCCGTCACAGGTGTACCAGTTCGGCTTCGCGCCGAAGCCGGACTGGTCGCATGTGTTCGCACCCGGCCCGGAGATCCAGCGCTATCTCGCCGATATTGTCGACCAGTTCGGACTGCGCCCGCATCTGCGGGTCGATGCCGAGGTGGTCGCGGCGGAATTCACCGGCTCCGGGTGGCGGGTCGAGACCGGTGCCGGTGAGACTTACGACGCCGACTTCGTGATCGCCGCCACCGGCGTCCTGCATCATCCGGCCTGGCCCGATATCGCGGGCCTGGACGAGTTCACCGGCACCGTGGTGCACACCGCCCGCTGGGATGATTCCCTGCCGACCGCCGGGCGGCGGATCGCCGTGATCGGCACCGGATCCACTGGGGTGCAAGTAGTTTCGGCACTGCAGCCGAAAGCGCGGCAGATCACCCACTTCGTCCGCAGCCCGCAGTGGGTGATCTGGGCCCCGATGCAATTGCCGCAGCCGGCGTTCGTCGGCGCCGTACTGGACCGGCTACCGGCTCTCAACCGGGCGCTCTACCAGGCCGGAATGACCGGCGCGAAGCTGTTCACCGATGTGGTCACCCGCCCGAGCTGGCGGCGGCGCGCCGTGCAGCAGTACGCGCGGTTGAGTCTGCGCACCCAGGTCGGCGATCCGGAACTGCGCGAGCAGCTCACCCCCGACTACCAGCCGCTGTGCAAGCGACAGGTGTTGTCCGGCAGCTACTATCGCGCATTGCGCGCCGGCAATGCGGAACTCGTCACCACCGGCATCGAGGCGATCACCCCGACGGGCATTCGCACTTCCGACGGCCGCCACCACGAGGTCGATACGATCGTCTTCGCCACCGGCTTCCGCGCGCACGACTATATGCGCCCGATGAGATTGACCGGCCGCGACGGAATCTCCATCGACGAGGCCTGGGCCAAGGGTCCCCGCGCCTACCGCATGACCGCGATCCCCGGTTTCCCCAATTTCTTCACCGTGCTCGGCCCCAACTCGCCCACCGGTTCCATCCCTCTGCACCACGCCGCGGAAGTCACCGCGCGCTACATCGCCGCCTGGATAAACCGCTGGAGCGCAGGCGAATTCGACACCATGGAGGTCACCGAAGCGGCCACCGACCGCTTCGGCGCGCACGTCGCCGAGGCGCTGGAGCCCACGGTCTGGAACACCGGCTGCAACTCCTGGTACTTCACCGAGGGCGGCCATATCGACCTGCTGCCCTTCAACCGCCACACCATGGAAACCATGCTCACCGACCCCGACGCCGAGGACTTCCACCTGAGCACACAGGGGGCATAGCGGCCATATACATTTGCTCGTTCAGTGTTCCTCTCCGAAAGGGTTACCCCATGTCGATCACTGCCAACAAGGTTGTCTCCATCGACTACACCCTGACCGACGACGACGGCGACGTCATCGACACCTCGACCGGCGCCGAACCGCTCGAATACCTGCACGGCGCCGACAACATCGTCCCCGGGCTGGAAGGCGCGCTGGAGGGCAAGGCCGTCGGTGACGAGCTGAAGGTCGTCATCGAGCCGGAGGACGGCTACGGCGAATACGAGGCCGAGCTGGTCAGCATTGTCAGTCGCGGCGATATCGAAGGCGTCGACGAGCTCGAGGTCGGTATGGAACTGCACGCCGAGACCCCCGACGGCGACGTCCAGATCATCACCATCCGCGAACTGGACGGCGATGAGGTGACCGTCGACGCCAACCACCCGCTGGCCGGTCAGCGCCTGACCTTCCAGGTCCGCGTCGTCGACGTCCGCGATGCCACCGCGGACGAGCTCGCCCACGGCCACCCGCACGGCGAAGACGACCACGAGCACTGATTCCAGACAGCCTTCCTATTCGAGGGAGGGGCCGGTCGCGGGTGAATTCACACCGCTCCGGCCACCTGCGACTGGGCGGAGCCGGCCGGTGAGCCGGAGGCCGTCGCGAATATTCAATGACATCAATGCGATATTGGTCGCGCCCGCGATGAGCTCCAGGGCCTGCACGCAATAGAACGCGACACCGAAGTGACCGTGCCCGGCGAGTACGTCCAGTGTGATCGCCGACGGAATCAGCACCAGCAGACCGTTGCCGGCGATGATCGGCATCCGACGTTTCTTCGCGAGGACAAGTGGTGCTGTCGATCCCGCGGACATACGGAAGCCGCTCGCTCCGGTGATCGCCAGGGCGAGGATCAGAATCGGCAGTCCAAACGGAATTGTCTGCTTCAGCGTGGTGACATCCTGCGTCGATCCGAAGATCTCCGTCGCCACGGTCGAGGTCCAGAAGGTCGCGATGGTGGTCAGTCCGATTGCACCCGCGAAGGGATGAATGCGGGAGAGCATGGTTCACCTCTCTTCGGCGGTCATCCGGCCCGATCGGCGTCGAGATTGCCGATCGCCCGTCGAGCCATGCGAAGGAAATGTTCTTCCTGCGCATCCGGAAAACCCGCAGTGGCAATGGCATTCACGTCGAGCGCAGCCGCGACCAGCGGGCCCTGCAGTTCCCGGGCGCGATCGGTGAGGTGGATCAGCGCCCGTCGCCCGTCCGCGGGATCGGCAGTGCGCAGAATCAACCCGTCACGTTCCATCCGCTTGAGCGTGTGGGCCATCGTCGACTGATCGATGCGCACTTTCTCGCAGAGCTCGTTCTGCGCAATACCGTCCTTCTCGTACAGTGCGAGCAGTTGCGCGAATTGTCCTGGCACCACACCGTATTCGGCTATTCGATCGCGCAGCGCCTGTTCCATGAGCCGAGCGAGATGATTGATCACATATCCGAGTGAGGTGCGCCGGTCGACCGAGAGTGCCTCAGATGGTTCCATTCTCACCCTCCATCGATACTGCGTGCGCAGCCGCCTTCGAGAGTACATGGCAAGCCATGTAAATGCGACAGCGCCGATTGGCGCTGCGGTGGCAACGACACGGCCTCCGTAGCAATAGCGAGAGAGCCTATGGCAGAACGCATTACAGAAGCCATCCGATGAGGGCCTCGCTCACCCCGGTCCAAGCGCTCCTCGGCGTCACACACCGCGTAGGGTGCCTGGCCATGAAACGAATCCATGCGTTCGTGGTGGTGGGGATTGCGGGCTCGATGATGATGGCCGGAGGCCAGCCGGCCCAGGCCCAGGCGACCGGCTCCAGCGCGGAAGGCGGCGTCGGGCAGATAACGGTGACAGTGCAAGCGGATGGCGCGGGCGCCAACTGCGATGTCCGAGTGGACGGCAATATCGTTCCGAATTCACAGTTTCTGGTCTTCGCCGATCCAGGCGTCGCCTCGAAGACAGTGTCCCCGATCATGGGCGGCCCCCACACGGTGAGCGCGTTCTGCAACGGGGCCGACCTGGATACCTTCACCGTCCAGGTCCAACCCGGCCCGACCGGGTCCATGTAGCCCGGAAACGGCGATCGCCGGTGATCTCTGTTGAGATCACCGGCGATCGGTGAAAGTGGAGCTAAGGGGAATCGAACCCCTGACCTTCTCGATGCGAACGAGACGCGCTACCAACTGCGCTATAGCCCCAGCCGCTGACCGTTACCGGCCTGCGGTGGAAAACTTTAGCAGGTGGACGGGGGTGTCGCCGAATCGGCTGGTTGGGGGCCATTTCTCAGGGGGGATCGGTGGGGGTGGTGTAGGAGTCGAGGACTCGGAGGAAGAGGTCTAGGCGGTAGGTGCGGAGGGAGGGACTGTCGGGTTCCAGGAGGCATTGGGCCATGGTGCCGTCGTGGACTGCGATCAGGGCTCGACTCAGGGCGACCGGGTCGGGGACTTGGCGGCCGGCGCGCTTCAGGAGGCGGGTGAGGACCGGGGTGAGGGCGGCGCTGATGGCTTCCTCGCGGGCGACCATGACTCGGCGCAGGGGTGGGTTGCGGAGGGCGTGGGCGGTGAATTCGGAGGTGATGCGAAACCACTTGTCGTCCACGGGGACTGCGGCCAGCACATGCTCTACCACTTGCTGCGGATCATCGACGGGGAGGTCGGTGTCCAGCACCGCGGTCACCTGCTCGAGCATTGCCGCCGAGCGCTGTTCCCACATGGCGAGGAACAACTCCTCCAATGAGGTGAAGTTCGAATAGAACGCGCCGCGCGTGAATCCGGCCCGCTCACAGATCTGCTCGACAGTGCATCGACCCAGCCCGTCTTCGGCGAAAGCATCGAATGCCGCATCGAGCAACCGCTGCCGAGTCTGCGACCGCCGCCGCTTGACCGGCGTTTCGCCGCCGGAACCCGCGCTTCGCGACGGTTCGCGGCGATTCACCGGCACAGCTGTCTCGGCGGTGCCCACCAGTGGGCCGACCACATCGCCGGTGGGGGAGTTATCGGCCCTGCTCACGACCGCATCGTATCGGGTGCGGTGCGAGATACAGCAGGGCGCGAGCACACACCGGTTCACAGGGGTATCCGGCCTGAGCGGTCAAAGACCGCATCAGAGCGGCAAATTTTGCATGTCCCGGCCGATCTTTGACCGCTCAGGCCGGGGCGACAAGGTCTGCGACGCCCATACAGGATCAAGCGATGGCCGCTGTCTCCCCATCGTCGAAGTGAATCGACTGTTGGAGTCGGCCGCCGAGCGCAGTCGCGTAGCGGGCCAGCAGTTCGTAGCCCGCGATATTGCCGCGCTCGATTTGCGAGATCCGCCCCTTGGTGACTCCCATGCGTTCGGCGATCTGCAGCTGGGTCAGCCCGCGAGACAGGCGGATCTCGGCGAGACGATGGCCGATCATCTCGGCCAGCAATTCCTCCCTGCCGACAGCAACAGCTTCTTCGCCGCCCGCGCGTTCGACGAGCTCGGCGCGAATGTCTTGCCAGCGCGAGTGTCCGCTCATCGCGGCCCCTCCAGTTCCTCTCGTCGTTCCGTCAAGTATGTCTCGTAACGTTGTTCGGCTAGCGGAATCGCTGTGCGGTACCACGAATCCCACCTTTTGTGCTTATCGCCGGCAACCAAGAGAACAGTCGATCGCCAGGGATCGAACACGAACAGGATGCGGACGGTGCCTGGGCGCAGCTCCTTCAGGTTCGGGATCTTCGAACACGCGATGGTGTCCGCGAGCGGCCGCCCGAGGCCGGGTCCGAACTCGGCCAGTATGTCGATGGCTTGAACCACCCGATCGAAGTCGGATCCTTCCAATTGCTCGATCCATTCCCGAACTTCATCGACTACATAGATGTCCCAGTCCTGGTCGGCCACCGGAGTGAGTATAGTAATCACTATACCTCGTGCGTTGCGGTTTCGTCCGACGTGAGTTCGTGGTCAGCGAACGGGGCTACCGCTGAAGTACGGGAAGCCTGCGCTTCAGTCGTTATCCAGGTCGGCGGCGGTCTTGGCTTCGAGCAGTACGGCTTCCAGCATCGCGGGCGTGAGTCGTCCGGTGAAAGTGTTCTGCTGGCTTACGTGATAGCTCCCGAACAGGTGGAGTGGCGCGCGATCGTCCTGCGCGGGTGCGAGTTCGTAGTGCACGCCGTGTCCGAAGCGCGGCTTGGGTTTCGGGATTTCCCAGCCGGATTCGGACAGTGCGGGGAGTAGGGCCTGCCAGCCCCAGCCGCCTAGGACCACGATCGAGCGGACGGTGGATGCCATCAGGCCCAGTTCGGTGATGAGCCAGTGGCGGCAGGTGTCGCGTTCGGTGGGGGTTGGTTTGTTGTCGGGTGGGGCGCAGTGCACCGGGGCGGTGACGCGGGTTCCCAGCAATTCCAAGCCGTCGCCGAGGTGGGTGCTCTGGGGCTGGTTGGTCAGGTCGGCGGCGTGCATGGCGGCGAACAGTACGTCGCCGCTGCGGTCTCCGGTGAACATGCGGCCAGTTCTATTGCCGCCGTGGGCGGCTGGGGCCAGGCCGACGATGAGGATTCGGGCGTCGGCGGGGCCTAGTCCGGGAACCGGTTTGCCCCAGTAATTTTCGTCACGAAATGCGGCGCGTTTGTCGTGCGCGACCTGTTCCCGCCATTCGACCAGTCGCGGGCAGGCGCGACAGGCTGTGAGCTGCGCTTCGAGCTCCGCAATTGTCCGGCACACGTGGGTGACTCAACCACATCGCCCGGTCGAGCGGGAGATGTCGGCGCGGCGTGGCGGCGAGGCATACTGTGCCCCGGTAGCCGACTGTTTGCGACAGTGAAAGGAACCGGTGCCGTGAGTGATCTCGTCGAGCTCGGCAATGCAGTCGGGACGGCCCAGAAGGTCGGAAATATGGTGGGCGTGTTCGCATTCGGCGTGTCGGGTGCGCTGCTCGCGGTGCGCCGGAATTTCGATGTGGTCGGCATTGCGGTGCTCGCCGTCTGCACCGCGACGGGCGGCGGCATCCTGCGCGATCTCATTATCGGTGAGACTCCGCCGACGGCCTTCGTGCACGTCAGTTATGCGGCCACGGCCCTACTGGCCGCTGCTCTCATCTTCTTCTGGCATCCACCGCATCGAGTCACCCGCACCCCGCTGCTGCTGGCCGATGGGGTCGGGCTCGGGATCTTCTGTGTGACCGGCACTGTCAGCGCATTTCAGCACGGACTTCCGGCTACCTCGGCGGCGGCGCTGGGTGTGGTCACCGCGGTCGGCGGCGGCGTGGTCCGGGACGTGCTGGCCGGAATCACACCCAGCGTGCTGAGTGACGGTGAGCTCTACGCGGTGCCCGCACTGCTCGGCTCGGCTGCGACCGCTGTACTGCTGCACCACGGCCAATACACCTACTGGACGGGCGGTTTGGCGGGTGCGGGTGCGGTGGCACTCCGCTTCCTCGCGCTCTGGCGGCACTGGCGCGCACCGCTGGCCCGGCCCCACCGCAGGCGCGATCCGGCGTGACCTCCGGGCGCGCGGTGACCGCGCCCCAGTCGTGTTGCCCGAGCACTCCGAACATGGTTGATAGCATGGCGAAGGTTGGCCAGCGGGCTGTGCATCACACCCAGAGAGAGTTCCTACCAATGCAGTTTGAGATCGTCGAGCGGGACGAGACGTGGGTCGCCGGACTGCCGGTGCGCAGCCCCAAACGTGCTCTCGGTGAACTGCGCGATCACGATCTGGAAGTGGCCTGGGCCGCGGTCCTGCATCAGGAACTCGGCGGCCCGCTCGCCTCGGCCTATACCGATTACGCCGCCGAACTCGGCACCTACAACACGCAGATCGTCGGATACCAGTGCGAATCCTTCGACGAGGTCACCCGCGGTCACGTGGTGGCGCGGCTGCCGCGCGGTACCTATGCCAGGTTCTCTTCGGTCGGTAGCTTTCCGCAGGTGATGACCGATCTCTGGACCCAGATCGCGTACGCCGAGGAGCACAACCACATCCGGCGCACGCACAGCGGTGATTTCGAGTGCTACCCGCACGCCTACAAGATCGAGCTGTACCTGGCGGTCGAGCCTTCATGACCTATTCGATCGTGGTGCGGCCGGGCGGTGTGTACGGCGGTCTGGTGGTGCCGCGGGTGCGGCCCAGCTTCAAGGTCAGCAACAGCGAGCTCATCGAATTCCTGCGCGACCGGCTGCGCGACCGCGACAGCGACGAACTTCCCCTGGCCACCGTGTACGTGCCGGATCCGGCCGGCAACTACAACGTGCTCGTCTCCTACCAGTACCCGACGCCCGAGCAGGCACCGATCGGCGATGTGCTGATCCGGGTTCCCAAGGGTGTCTACGCCCGCTTCCAGCCGAATGGTGATTATCACGATCCGGCCGAGGATGTGTGGGCTCAGGTGGACGATGCGACCGCCTCGGCGGAGATTTCCCGGGCCTACCGCGAGGAGATCGAGATCTGGTCGGGGCCGTCCGAACTGGAGTTGTTCATCTCGATCTTGATCTGATAGCCATCTGTTAGCTAAATGGAAACCAACCAGTCTTGTGGTTGTGTTTCATACCTGATAGCAATGGTTTGACCAGGGGGGATTTCTAGACGTCCATTCGGGTTTCGGAAGATTTGCCGGACGCCTGGACAATTTTCTCCGGCTGGCGGATACTCCCTTGGGTGCCTGTACCGGGCACGGTTGATACACGACCGTATCGGGCGGGGGCTCGGTAGTCGCGCGGGAGCCCGCGCAGCAACGGAGTAGGAACTGTATGGCTGTGGAAGTGGTCGCAGTCGTCCCGTCGGATTCAGCTGATGAGGACTTGCTGCGATTCCAGGATGCGTCATCGGGGTGCACCTTCTGGGTGGGTACACCGCAAGCGCACCCGGGCCTGTGGCGCCGCAACATCACCGGCGCATTGCGTGCTTACCGACGCTATGGAGTTGATGCAGTACTCGAATACGACAAAACGGCTGACGGACGTTCCAGCGCACTCTTCGTGGCCGCCATCGATCCATTCGGAGACGTGGTAGCCGGTATGCGGGTGCAAGGTCCGTACACCCATGTGGACGAGGTCAATGCCCTCGCCGCCTGGGCTGGTCGGCCAGGCGAATCGGCCCTGCGTAAGCGGGTGGCCGACCGGATACCAGAGGGTGTCGTGGAGGTGAAAGCCGTCTGGGCCGATCGTGGCCTGGATCGCGGCAAGCGCCGCGCTCTCGGTGCCGCCCTCGACCGCTGCGTTGTGCACGTCACCTCCTTACTGCGTGCCCGCTACGGCTTTGTCACCGCAGGTGAGCACGCTGCCGAGGGTTATCGCACCAGCGGCGCCCGCTCCGACTGGTGGATTCCCGCGGTGCCCTTTCCCGACCATCGCTATCGAACGGTTCCGCTGTGGTGGGATATGCGGACCTATCGCTCGGTAGCCGCAGAATCACAGCTGACTTTGATCGAAGCCGAGCAGCTCGCGCTCGCGGCCGGCGATACCGAGTTGCCGGCGGACCTCACCGGCACCGGAGGGCTTGCCTGACAATGAATCCCGACAAAAAAGCGGCCGCGGAATATCGACCGCTGTTTCTCGATGAATCCGATCCGGAGGATGCGCGCCGGATAAATGAATTGCGCGCCGAACCGGGTATCGAATTCACCGATCTGCGGGATTTGCTGCGCACCGAATTCAATGATCTGGTAGCGCCGCCGGAATTGTCGGAAGGTCCGGAAGCGGATCGCTGGATTTATTATCCGTGGCGGCACGCGGCGGTAGCTCTGCCCGGCCCGGAATTGCTGCGGACCGTCCGGCTGGACCGCAATCGCAACAAGCTGACCCGCGCGGAGCAGGAAAAGCTGGCACAGCTGACGATCGGTGTGGTCGGGCAGAGCGTGGGGCACGCCATCGCGCACACGCTGGCCATGGAGGGCATCTGCGGGCGGATAAAGCTGGCGGATTTCGACACCATCGAACTGGCCAACCTGAACCGGATTCCCGGCTCGCTCTTCGATATCGGCGTCAACAAGGCGGTGGTCACCGCCCGCCGGATAGCCGAGATCGACCCGTACCTACCGGTGGAGATCTTCGAGGCCGGACTCACCGACGAGAACGTCGACGACTTCTTCGCGGGCCTCACCCTGGTGGTGGAGGAGTGCGACTCCCTCGATATCAAGCTGGCCGTTCGGGAGGCCGCCCGCCGCTATCGGATCCCATTGCTCATGGAGACCAGCGATCGCGGCCTGCTCGATATCGAGCGCTATGACCTCGAACCCGATCGCGAGCCTTTCCACGGACTACTCGGCGGTGCGACGCGCGCCGATCTCCGGGGCCTCAGCACGCGCGAGAAAGCGCCATTCGTGGTGCGAATCCTGGACGCGCACGGCCTTTCCGACCGCTTTGCCGCGAGCCTCGTGGAAATCGATCAGACCCTCGACAGCTGGCCGCAGCTGGCCAGCGATGTGCAACTCGGCGGCGCCACCGTGGCCGCCGCGGTCCGCCGCATCGGACTGGGCGGTGTGCTGCCGTCCGGCCGCACCCGCGTGGACCTGGCCGCCAGCCTGGATGCGATCGCCGAACCCGCGGCCGTCACCGAGCTGCGGTGGCCCGCGGAGCCCGCGCTCGCGGACCAGCCCGGCAGCGCCGCCGAAGCCGTGCTCGCGGCTGCCCAGCTCGCCCCCTCGGGCGGCAATGTGCAGCCCTGGTCACTGCGCCAGGAGAATTCGGCGATCGTCATAGAACTGGATGTGCAGCGCTCGTCGGGCATGGACATCGGCTACCGCGGCAGTGCGGTGGCGGTCGGCGCGGCCCTCTACAACGCCCGTGCCGCCGCGGCCGCGCGCGGTGTGCTCGGCGAGTCCGACCTGTTCACCGGCGGTACCGGACGGCACAGCCGCACCGCACCGCTCACCGCCGTCCTGCATCTGAGCGACTGGAGTGAGCCCGAGCTGGCCCGCGACTACCCGGATCTGCTCAACCGCGTCACCAATCGCAGGCTGGGCAGCGGCGAACCGCTGGACCCGGCCGTGCTCGACACACTCGGCACCACCGCGGCCAAGGCGGGCGGCGGGCTGCGCTGGGTGACCGAGGCCGACGATCTGGCGACCGCCGCGACCCTGCTCGCCGCCTCCGATCAGGCGCGCTATCTGACCCCGACCCTGCATGCCGAGATGTTCTCCGAACTGCGCTGGCCCAGCGGCGATCTGCGCACCGGCCTGGACCTGCGGACGATGGAACTGGCGCCCGACGAACTGGCCAAGCTCGATATCGCCGGGCGCGCCGATGTGATGGACCGGATTCGGGACTGGAACGGCGGCATCGCACTGGGCGAGTACACCCGCGACCGGGTGCTGTCCGCCTCGGCGCTCGCGGTGGTCACCTTCCCGGCCCCGCCACTGCACGACCCGGAAGAATTGACCGCCTACGCCCGCGCGGGCGAGACGCTGCAGCGGGTGTGGATCGAGGCGCAGCGGCAGGGCCTGGCGGTGCAGCCGGTCTCTCCCGTGTTTCTGTACGCCCGACAGGCTGCTGATCTGAACACGGTTTCCACCGAGTTCGCCGATACACTAACGTCACTTCAAGGCCGTTTCCTGGACTTGCTGGGAGTGCCCGAGCACGAGACCGTGGCGTTGGTACTTCGCCTGAGCTATGCGGCGGAGGTCACGGTCCGGAGCCGGCGCCTTCCCACGCCGGGTGCGGAAGACCGCTGATGGGATCGGAGACAAGGTGCCTCGGCAGACGCTCGACTCACTGGTAACCCAGGTTGCCTCGGAGTTGATGGGTGTCGACGCCACCACGATGGTGGCGGCGAGTGAGCGCGTGCTGTCCTGGCTCGTCGAGCACTTCGATGTCGACTTCAGCTATCTGCGCCACACCGACCGGGAACGACGTGCCTCCGTGCTCATTGCGGAATGGCCGAGCCGTTCGGTCACCATCGAACCGGACCCATTGCGCGTCACCTACTTCGATCGCGCCGATTCGGTGTTCGCGAAGCTGGAGAACGCCACCGAACCGCTGATCGTGCGGCCGATCCCCGAACACGCCGACTATCAGCACACCATCCATCTGTCCTCCGGGATCCCGCAGGTGTCGATGGCGTGTGTGCCACTGGTATCGCGCGGCGAATCGACCGGTGTGCTCGGTTTCGTCAAGGAGGGCGATCGCGAATGGAGTACGCGAGAGCTCAATGTGCTCAAGGCGATTGCCGCGCTGTTCGCGCAGCTGCAGGCGCGCGTGGTGGCCGAGGAGCGGCTGCGCTATATCGCCATGCACGACGATCTGACCGGGCTGGCCAATCGGCGCGCGCTGCTCGAGCATATGGAGGAGCGACTGCGGACGGGAGCTCCCGGTCCGGTGGCGGCGTTCTTCCTGGATCTGGACCGGCTCAAGGCGCTCAACGACTTCCTCGGGCACACGGCGGGGGACAATTTCATTCGCACGCTGGCCACGCGGCTGCGTGATCACCTCGATCCCGGCGACATGATCGCGCGGCTGGGCGGCGACGAGTTCGTCATCGTCCCGGCCAAGCCGATGGACGCCGGTGCGGCCGATCTCGAGGCCACCCGGATCCAGCAGCTGATCGCCCGGCGGGTGACGGTCGGCGGGGAGACGGTCAGCCGCGGCGCGAGTGTGGGTGTGGCCGTGGGCATTCCGGGGGAGACCACGGTCGCCGATGTGCTGCGCCGCGCCGATCACGCACTGCTGTCCGCGAAGTCGAGCGGCGGCAATGGCGTCGCGGTCTTCACCGATGCCATGCGCGCCCAGTTCGAACTGCAGGACGATGTCGAGCTGAATCTGCGCGGCGCGGTGTCGGATGGTTCGCTGATCCTGCACTATCAGCCGGAAGTGGACCTACGCACCGGCCGGGTGGTGGCGCTCGAAGCGCTGGTGCGCTGGCAGCATCCCACGCGCGGACTGCTGCCTCCGGGCGCGTTCGTCGGCGTGGCGGAGGCCACCAATCTCGCGGGTGAGCTGGGGCGCTGGGTGATTCGCACGGCGTGTGAGCAGTTCGCGTCGTGGCGCCGGCGGGGCCTGGCCTCGAGTGTGGTCATCCGTATCAATGTGTCGCCGGTGCAGCTGGTGAGTCTCGACTTCGTGGAGACCATGGAGGGGATTCTGCGCCGCTACGGCATCGACGGCAGTTCGGTCTGCCTGGAGATCACCGAACATGTGGTGGTGCAGGATCTCGCGCGCACCCAGGTGACGCTGCGCGGGCTCAAGCGCATGGGCGTGCAGATCGCCATCGACGACTTCGGCACCGGCTACTCCTCGCTCTCCCATCTCAAGGCGCTGCCGGTCGACGCGGTCAAGATCGACCGTGGTTTCGTGCAGCGCCTGGGCGCCAGCGCGGACGATCTGGCCATTGTGAAATCGATTGTCGGACTGGCAGGTTCGTTCGGTCTCGGCGTGGTCGGCGAGGGTGTGGAAACGACCGTCGCGGCGCGCACCCTGGTGGCTCTCGGGTGCTATCGTGCGCAGGGATTTCTGATCGCGCGACCCATGCCCGCCGATGAGGTGGAGCAGCATCTGGCCGCCGGGCGCATCGCCCTCGACCTGGATCTACCGGGTACCGGTCGGATGGGTACCCCCTGAAAATAGGGGCTCGATTGGGGGTCGCGCTGCTCGCGAGCGCACCTGAGCGCGTAGTACGTTCGTGGACTAAAGGGGCGATCAAGGGATGTGGACCGGCGTGCGCGAGCGAAGCTTCAGCGGCAAGAAGACTCTGATCACCGGAGCTGCCAGCGGCATCGGGCGCTCCACCGCCCTCGCCGCGGCCCGTAGCGGGGCGCAGCTGATACTGACGGACGTGAATTCCGACGGCCTGGATACGGCGGTCGCGGAGATCCGCGCCGCGGGCGGGGTGGTCGACTTCGCGCAGGCCCTCGATATCAGCGACTACGACGCCGTCACCGCCTTCGCCGGGCAGGTGCACGAGCAGGTAGGCGCGCTCGACGTGGTGATGAATATCGCCGGTGTCTCGACCTGGGGCACGGTCGAGAACCTCGAGCACAAGCACTGGAAGCGCATGGTCGATGTGAACCTCATGGGTCCCATCCATGTGATCGAGAACTTCGTGCCGCCGATGATCAAGGCGGGACGCGGCGGGGCGCTGGTCAATGTGTCCTCGGCGGCCGGGCTGATGGCCTTCCCCTGGCATGCGGCGTACAGCGCGAGCAAATACGGGCTGCGCGGGGTTTCGGAGGTGCTGCGGTTCGATCTGGAGCGGCACGATATCTCCGTGCACCTGGTGGTGCCGGGTGCGGTGGACACCCCGCTGGTGCAGAGCGTGGATATTGTCGGCGTGGATCGGGACGATCCGCGAATCCAGGCCTGGATCAATCGTTTCCGCCGGCATGCCAAGAATCCGGACGAGGTGGCGCAGTCGATTCTGTCGGGAGTGCAGAAGGGCCGGTACCTGATTCACACCCAGTTCGATATCCGCTTCGGTTACTGGTGGGTGCGC
The DNA here is from genome assembly GCF_040611495.1 of Nocardia sp. NPDC006630. Lineage (NCBI taxonomy): Bacteria > Bacillati > Actinomycetota > Actinomycetes > Mycobacteriales > Nocardiaceae > Nocardia > Nocardia sp. NPDC006630. The sequence continues at coordinate 769,682 of NZ_JBEXOK010000001.1, read as the reverse complement.
AAGTTCGCCTGGCCGTACGAATTCGCCATGCGCCGCGCCAATGCGCTGTTCACGACGTTCCTGCCGCGCGTGCAGGTCGCGGAGATCCCGCCGAAGCCGGAACTCCCGAAAGCCCAATCCGAGCCCGAGCCCGTGAAGGCCCCGAAGCCCGAGCTCACGCCCGAGGCCTAGACCCCGTCATCCCGGCATGCGTTCGGCCGGGATCTCGCTGGGTCCGATGGATCCCGGCCAAAAGCGCGCCGGGATGACGGGGGTCTTCTCCCGAGGTGCAGCTCAGGAAGTTTCCGCCAGCGGCAGTTCGCAGCCCGCATGGTCGGCGCTCTCGTGCTTGCCGCAGGATTCGGCGGCGTGCACGTCCAGCACGCGTGCGCCCGGACCCTCGTCGCCGAGGTGATCGTGCGCATTGACGATTTTGCAGGTCCCCAGGGACAGGCAGCCGCAGCCGATGCAGCCGGTGAGGCTGTCGCGCAGGCGAATCAGCTGTTCGATGCGCTCGTCGAGATCGGATCGCCACGCCGTCGACAGCGCCTCCCAGTCGCGCCGCGTGGGGTTGCGGCCGTCGGGCAGATTGTCGAGGGCCTGGCGGATTTCGCCGAGCGGAATTCCGACACGCTGTGAGATGCGGATGAAGGCCACCCGGCGCAGGGTTTCCCGGGGGTAGCGGCGTTGATTGCCGCTGGTTCGGCGGGCTGTGATCAAGCCCTCACGTTCGTAGAAATGCAAGGCGGACACCGTAACTCCGGCGCGTTGTGCCAGCTGGCCCGGCGTCAATTCCTTCGCCTGCCATGACGCGGTCTGCATACCTGAAGGTTAGTCGAGGTTTTTCCCGCGCGCGAATTGCATGCCTTCTGTGCCGCGGGGAACTACCGTCAGGATATGGGAACAAAGGCTGCGCCCACGGCGCGACCGTTTTCCGTGACCTCGGAAGTCGGCGCACTGCGCACGGTGCTGCTGCACCGGCCGGGTGACGAACTGCGCCGGCTCACCCCTCGCAACAATGATCAGTTGCTCTTCGACGCCATTCCGTGGGTGGAACGGGCGCAGCAGGAGCACGACCTCTTCGCCGGGGTGTTGCGCGAGCGCGGGGTCGAGGTACTGCTGCTGGCCGATCTGCTCACCGAGACCATCGCGGTCAGCGGGGCGGCCCGGATACAGGGCATCTCCGGTGCGGTGGACGCGCGGCGGCTCGGGCATGCGCTCGCCGACGAGCTGGCGGCCTATCTGCGCACGGTGCCCGCGCCGGATCTGGCGCAGCTGCTGATGGCGGGCATGACCTTCGACGAGCTGCCCTTCGGGCCCGATCACACCTCGCTGGTGGTGCGCATGCACCACGGGCACGATTTTGTCATCGACCCGCTGCCGAATCTGCTCTTCACCAGGGATTCGTCATTCTGGGTGGGTCCGCGGGTGGCCATCACCTCGCTCGCGCTGCCCGCGCGGGCGCGGGAGACCTCGCTGACCGATCTCATCTACGCCTTCCATCCGCGTTTCCTGGGGGTGCGGCGGGCCTACGAATCGCATACCGCGCCCATCGAGGGCGGCGATGTGCTGCTGCTGGCCAAGGGCGTGGTGGCGGTCGGCGTGGGGGAGCGCACCACGCCCGCCGGTGCGGAAGCCTTGGCGCGCAGCCTCTTCGAGGACGATCTCGCGCATACCGTGCTGGCGGTGCCGATCGCGCAGACCCGGGCCACCATGCATCTGGACACGGTCTGCACCATGGTCGACACCGATGCCATGGTCATGTACCCGAATCTGCAGGATTCCCTGTGCGCGTTCACCATTCGCAAGGAGGTGGACGGGACGGTGCATATGCTGGGACCGGACCCCTTCCTGCCGGCCGCGGCGAAGGCCATGGGCATCGGTGAGCTGCGGGTCATCGATACCGGCCTGGATGGTGTTGCCGCCGAACGGGAACAGTGGGACGACGGCAACAACACGCTGGCCCTCGCGCCGGGCGTGGTCGTCGCCTACGAACGCAATGAGATGACCAATGCGCGGCTCGCCGACGCCGGTATCGAGGTATTGGCCATTCCGGGTTCCGAATTGGGTTCCGGCCGAGGCGGTCCGCGCTGTCTGTCCTGCCCGCTGTCGCGTGACGAGGTGTGAAAAACCATGCTCGACATCCCGGTTGACCACCATTCGACGGTGCCGCCGTACGAACAGCTGCGCCAGGGCATCGTCGCCCGGGTGCGGTCCGGGGAGCTCGCCGCCGGGACCAAGATCCCCACGGTGCGCGCGCTGGCGGCGCAGCTGACGCTCGCGCCCAATACGGTGGCGCGCGCCTACCGCGAGCTCGAACAGGACGGTGTGCTCGAAACCCGCGGCCGCCTGGGCTCTTTCATCGCCTCGTCGGGTGATCCGACCCGGGATGTGGCCGGTCGCGCCGCCACCGAATACGTGGCGGTGATCCGGCGGCTCGGGCTGGATGACGAAGCGGCGGTGCGTTATCTACGTGCGGCGCTGGGCGAGATCCGGCACTGATCGGCTCAGCGCCAGCTGGGTAACCACAGGTGGTCGTGCCAGCTGCCCGTGGTGATGGGCATGCCCGTGAGAATCGGCCAGAGCCAGATGAAATTGGCGATGACCAGCGCTACGTACAGGCAGACCAGTAGAAGCCCGAGCCCCTGCCGTTCGCTCTGCGGCGCGAACTGCTGCCAGCCCGGCGCGCCCGATAGTCGCCGCCCGCTCGGTGGGGCGTGGCCGAGGACATCGCCGAGCACCAGCGCGACACCCATGGCCAGGAAGGGCGCCATCGGGACGGCGTAGAAGAAGTACATCTGCCGGTCCAGCTGCAGGAACCACGGCAGCAGTCCGGCGCAGTAGCCGACCAGCATGGCCGCGTACCGCCAGTCGCGCCGCACGAAGCTGCGCCACACCGCCCAGCCCAGCATGGGGAAGGCCACCCACCAGAGCGCAGGCGTGCCGATCAGCATGACGGCCTTCACGCACACCGCCTGCCCGCAGCCGCCCACCCCGCTGTCGGCGTAGTAGTAGAGCATGGGCCGCAGTCCCATCGGCCAGGTCCACGGCTTCGATTCCCACGGATGGTGATTGCCCGCGGAATTGGTGAGGCCCTCGTGGAAGGTCAGCACCTCGCCGCCGTAGTACCAGAGCGAGCGCAGTGCGGTCGGCACCCAGTCGAAGGCGCCGCCGCGACCCACGTGGATGCCCACCGCGTATCGGTCGTAGCTGGTCTCATTGGCGAACCAGGCCCAGAAGGTGCCCATGTAGACCAGGAACGGCACCACCGTGAGCGACCAGAACGCGGGCCCGAGATCGCGGACCGCGGTGCCGGCCCACGGCCGCCGCACCCGGTAGCCGCGGCGGGCGGCCAGATCGAAGGCGAGGCTCATGGCGGCGAAGGCGGCCACGAAATACATTCCGGACCATTTGGTTCCGCAGGCCAGGCCGAGCAGCAGGCCCGCGCCGAAGCGCCACCAGCGCACGCCGAAGCGCGGGCCGTACTCGCTGTCGTCGATGCGTCCCTCGGCATAGACCAGGGCGATGCGCGCCCGCATCTCATCGCGGTCCACGATCAGGCAGCCGAAGGCGCCGAGCACGAAGATGGCCTGGAAGATATCGAGCATTCCGAGCCGCGAGGAGACGAAGCTGACGCCGTCGGCAATGAGCAGAATGCCGGCGAACGCGCCGATGAGCGTGGATCGGGTCATGCGCCGGGTTATGCGAATCACCAGGAACACCAGCAGGGTTCCGCAGACGGCGGCCGAGAAGCGCCAGCCCCAGCCGGTATAGCCGAAGAGGGCCTCGCCCAGGGCGATCATGTCCTTGCCGATCGGCGGGTGCACCACCAGCCCGTAGCCCGGATTGTCCTCGACGCCGCCGCCGGTGAGGATCTGCCAGGCCTGCGGCGCGTAATGCTTCTCGTCGAAGACGGGCGTCTTGCCGTCGGTCGGATATCCGAGCTGGATGAAGCGGGTGAGTCCGGCCACGGCGGTGAGGAAGAGCGTGACCACCCATCCGCGCGCCCGGTCGGTAGGCCCGAAATCCGGTGAGGGTCGCAGCGGCGCCGGGCTGGACAGCGCCACCCCCGCCTCCGTAGCTGGCGGTCGCGCGTCGGTCACCTGGGTCACGCCGTTGATGTTAGGCGGTAAGCGGCCTGAGGTCGCGCCCCGGGAAGCGCCGCATCGCCCGGGCCCTGCCGCCCCACCTCGCGCTACGTGTCGTCTGCCCACCTCGTGGCCGTTCCGGCTGGCGTGTTGTCGGCGGCGGCGCCGGCCGATCGGGGCAGCAGCGCTTGTGTTCCCGACCGGGGCTACCGCAGCGGCGGTCGATCGGTCCGGCGGGGCCCGGTGACTGCGCCCGTATGCTGGCACGGTCCGGATCGCGGCATGCGTCCGCGGCAGCCGCGGAGCGATGCGGCCGGGTTCTCGAGGACAACACTGTCGGGGGCGATGTAGTCCATCTACGAACAGGAGTGCAATGAGCGGCGAGCCGATCGCGGCCGGACGTCTGGTGCTCGCGGCGACACCGATGGGCGATATCGGCGACGCGTCGCAGCGACTGCGGGATGCGCTGGGCTCGGCGGATATCGTCGCCGCCGAGGACACCCGCCGCACCCGCTCGCTCGCCAAGGCGCTCGAGGTGGAGATCACCGGGCGCGTGGTGAGTTTCTACGATCATGTCGAGACGGCCCGGATTCCCATGCTGCTGGACGAGATCGGGGCCGGTCGCACCGTGCTGCTGGTCACCGATGCGGGCATGCCCTCGGTCAGCGATCCGGGGTACACCATGGTCGCCGCCTGTGTGGAGCGCGGTCTCCCCATCACCTGCCTGCCCGGTCCCTCGGCGGTCACCACCGCGCTGGCACTGTCCGGTCTCCCGGTCGAGCGCTTCTGCTTCGACGGCTTCGCCCCGCGTAAATCCGGTCAGCGCAAGGAGTGGTTCCGGACGCTGGCCTCGGAACAGCGCGCGGTCGCCTTCTTCGAGGCCCCGCACCGCCTGGGCGATTGCCTGGCCGATGCGGTCGAGATTCTCGGGCCCACCCGGCGTGCCGCCGTCTGCCGCGAACTCACCAAGACCTACGAGGAGGTTCGGCGCGGCACCCTGGCCGAGCTGGCCGCCTGGGCCGCCGATGGGGCGCGGGGTGAGATCACCGTGGTTCTCGAAGGCGCGCAACCGGTTTCGGAGGAACCCGCCGATCTGGTGAGCCAGGTCGAGGCTCTCATCTCCGGCGGCCTGCGCCTCAAGGACGCCTGCGCCGAGGTCTCCGCGGCCACCGGCGCCTCCCGCCGCGAACTCTACGACGCGGTCCTCTCCTCCCGCACCGCCGACTGACGTACCGCTGGTCTGCGAGCCCAACCCCGTCATCCCGGTGCGCTTTTAGCCGGGATCCACACTCGCTAGGCGGATCCGGCCAAAGATGCCGGGATGACGGGTGGGTTTACCCGCTCCTGGATTCTTGCGGGAGAGCGCTCTCGGCGTCGATTTCGTTGTGCGGCAGCGGTTTTACTCTGCTGCGCAGGGGTGTCCACCAGTTGGCGGGGCCCATGAGTTTGACGAGGGCCGGGACCAGGAGCATGCGGACCAGGGTGGCGTCGATGATCAGGGCGATCACCATGCCGAGGCCGAGGAAGCGCATCGGGGTGAGGGGCGAGAGGGTGAAGGCTCCGGTGATGAGGACGAGAAGGGCTGCGGCCGCGGTGATTACGCGGGCCGTCTGGACCGTGCCGGTGCGGACCGCTTCCTCGGTATCGGCTCCGGCCTCGTGCGCTTCCACCATGCGGGAGAGCAGGAAGACCTCGTAGTCGGTGGAGAGCCCGAAGACCACGGCGATGATCAGCACCATCATGCTGGCCGAGACCGGGCCGACGCTCACGCCCAGAATGCCCGCCAGATGGCCCTTGTCGAAGATCCAGGTGAGTATGCCGAAGGTGGCGGCCAGGCTGAGGAAGGCCATGAGCACCGCTTTGACCGGCAGCACCACGGACCGGAACGCGAGGCCGAGCATGAGCAGGGTGGCGAGCACCATGACGGTGATCATCAGCGGGAGATTGGACAGCACCGCCGTGACACTGTCCGCGGTGGCGGCGCTTTCGCCGCCGACCTGTAGGGAAAGGCCGTCGAGCTGTAAGTCGCGCAGGCGGTGCACGGTCTGCTGCGCGGCCGGTGAGCGGTCGGGCGCGACCAGCACCGTGTGAATGATGGCGACACTGTCGCGGGTCTCCAGATGCAGCGCCTGTTTGACGCCCTGAACCGCGCCCAGCTCGCGCAGCGCGGTGCTGATAGCGGCGGGAGTCGGTGCGCTGCCGTCGGATTCGCGCACGAGCACGGTCGCACCGCTGTTCGCGGCGGGGAAGCGGGCCGACAATTCCTCTACGGCCGTGCGGGTTTCATTGCCCGCGGGCAGTGCGGTGTGGTCGATATCGCCGAGCCGGACGCCGGTCAGCGGGGCGGCCAGCACCAGCAGCAGGGCGCCGACCGCAATGGCGACCGCGCCGGGGCGGCGCATGACCGCGGTGACCACGCGGCCCCAGAACCGGTGTGCGCGTTCCTCGGAGCGTTCGAAAGCGTCTGCGCGCCAACTCCATTTGCCGATCCGGGGACCGAGCAGGGCGAGTGCGGCGGGGAGTGCGGTCACCGACAGGAGCGCCGCCAGGCCGACGGCCGCGATGGCGCCGAATCCGAGGGAGCGCAGTACCGCCTGCGGGAAGACGAAGGTGCCCGCGAAGGCGCACATCAGCAGGACCGCGGAGAACAGCACGGTGCGGCCCGCGGTATCGAGCGCGCGGGCGACCGCCGCCTCCGTGGAGCGGCCCTGCACGAGTTCCTCACGGAATCGCCCGACGATGAAAAGCCCGTAGTCGATGGCCAATCCGAGCCCGAGCAGTGAGACGACGTTCATCGCGAACACGCTGACTTCGGTGAACTGGGCGATGATGCCGACGGCGCCCAGCGCGCCGATCACCGCGAGCGAACCGACGATCACCGGCAGCGAGGCCGCCACGATGCCGCCGAAGACGAGCACCAGTACCAGCGCGGTCAGCGGAATCGAAATCGATTCGGCCACAATCAGATCGTGCCGGGACTGGTCGCTGATGGCCTGCGCGAGCGCGCTGTACCCGGTCATCTTGGTCTGCAGGCCCGGCAGCCGCAGCGCGTCCGCGATCTGGGGATACACCGCAATGCGATGGTTTTCGTCACCGGCCGCGAACACCACGGCCACCGCCTCCCGCCCATCGGCGGAGCGCAGATACTGCGATCGCGTACTGTTCCAATAGCTTTCGACCGGCCGATCCAGCAGTTTCGGATCGACCTTCGCCACCGCCGCCTGCACCTGCGGCCCGATATCGGCCAGCGTCTGCCCCTCCGGTGCGGTGTAAATAGCCACCACATCCGGATTCTGCGGCCCCACCGCCTGTTTCACCCAGTCGTCGACCGCACTGGATTCACTGCCCGGATCGGTATACCCCGCCGCACTGACCTTGCTCGCCAGCCCGGTGGCGAACAGCCCGCACGCCAGCGCGAACAACACCGCCACCACCAGCACAGTCTTCGGCCGCGCCACCACAATCCGCGCCCACCCCGTAATCATGATGCGGTGGAGTCCGAGGGGGCGAATTCGGTTTCCAGGGTGGTGACGATGCGGTCCAGGAGGGCGTCGAGGCGGGCGGGGATGCCGCGGCCGCTGCGGGCGGAGACCGTGAGTTCGGTGCGGCCGCCGCCTTCGGTGAGCCCGAAGAGCAGCGGCATGGCGACGCTGTGCTGGGGGAGCACGCGGACCGAGGTGGGGGTGAAGCCGGGGACGGCCATGTCCTCGAAGTCGTAGCGGCCCATATGGGAGACGGTGGCGGAGGCCAGGTTCCGGCCCAGGCGGGCGCCCGCCCAATTGAGCGAGCGCAGCAGGACCTTACCGGCGGCGGGCGGCACATTGGACAGCCGCGCGGCTTCCATCTGATTGAGTTCGCGGCGCTCCTGCAGGCCGATCTTCTTGTCCGCGTTGAGCTGCTTCCAGTCGACGCCGGGACTCGCATCCAGGAACAGCGGCAGCGCCAGATTGGCGGTGGAGCGCAGTTCCGGATCGTGGCGGCGCAGATCGACCGGGATCATGATGCGCGAGACCGGCCCGCCCTCATCGGCCAGAATCGCCGCGACGCGCACCATGGCGCCGGGTCCGGTGGCATTGATGGTGCGGTGGCGCAACAGGTGTCGCGGCTGACCCGCATCCTGCCGGCCGGTGCCGAGCGCGGAGCGCCAGCGCGGCAGCATGAGCGCGGGACGGCCGGGCGCGCCGACCTTGCGCACCAATTCCTCGTCGGCAATGGGGTCGGCCGCACCGATCGGTTCCTGCCCGCGCAGCGCCCGCAGCACATCGGTGGCCCACATGACCATGCCCATACCGTCCATGACGCCGTGGAACACCCGGAAGATCACGGTGACCGGATCGGCGGTGAGCAGCAGCACCTCGGTGGTGGCCGCGGACGTCGGCCCGATCGGGCTGTTCAGCACCGGATCGCCCTCCAGCGCAGGGTATTCCAGCACATGAGGCACCGCTCGCACGGCGGGCGCCTGCCCGCTGTCCACCCAGTACTTACCCTCGCGGACCAGTCGCGCACCCGGATTCGCCTCGGACGCTACGGCTACGGCCCGCCGCAGTTCCTCCGCGTCCAGGCCGCCGGTGCCCTCGATGGCCAGCTGCATGAGGAACGGGGGAGCCAGTTCCCGCATGGGGAAGTACATCAGCTCGGTGGGGGAGATGGGGCGGCGGAAGGTGCTCATACGTGCGTCTCCTGCAGGGGTGACCGCGAATTACCGCAGTTCTTTGGTCAATTCGACAATGCCGCCCTGGGTTTCGAGCCAGGCCAGGAAGGTGGCGAGCCCGGTCTCGCGATCCATGACCGGCCGGTACCCGAAATCCCTGGTGGCGGCGCCGGTGTCGTAGGTGGCCGTACGGGTCATCAGCGCCACCACATACCGCGAGAGCGGCGGCGACCAGCGGGTGGCGACGGCCGGAATGCGCCAGATGGTGTCGATGATCGCTACCGCCGCATTCAGTACCCGCGGATTGGGCTGCCGGCTGGGCGGCTCGTAGCCGAGGTCGGTCGCGACCTCGCCGAGGAAGCCCCAGACATTCGTCTGCTCGCCGTCGGCGATGAAATACGCCTTGCCGCCGGACTTCTCGGATGCTGCCGCCCAGGTGCAGGCCGCGGCGATATTCTCGACATGGCAGAGCGAGGCGTAGACGTCCTTGCCGAACGACAGATCCGGCAGGCTGCCCGCGGCGGCCCGGCTCAGCAGCCGCACGATCGGCCCGGACCGGTCGCCCGCACCCCAGATGGCGCGCGGCCGCAGTGCGCAGGTCGAGAAGCCGGGCGAATTCGCCGCCAGCACAGCGCGTTCCGCGGCGGCCTTGGTCTCGGAGTAGAGGTTCAGGTAGCGGCTCGGATACGGCACCGATTCGTCGATATCGATCTGGTCGCCGCCGTCGCGATCCATGAGCGCGCTGGGGCTGGAGATGAAGACGAAGCGGGAGGCGCCGTTGCGACGGGCGGACTTCAGCAGATGTTCGGTGGCCGTGAGGTTCTCGGCCACGAACTGGGCGCGGGTGCCGCGCTCGTCGACGCGGGCGGCGCTGTGGAACACCACATCGATGCCCTTGGTCGCGGAATCCAGGGAGGCCGCGTCGGTGAGGTCGCCGGTGACGACCTCCACCTGATCGATGACATCGCCGAGATCGCGCAGATTGCTGGTGGCGCGCGCCAGGATCACCACGTTGTACTGTCCGTCGCGGACCAGGCGGCGCACGATCGCGCCGCCGAGGAAACCGGATGCGCCGGTGACCAGCGCCTTCATATTATTGCTCGCTGCGGGCATCAGGCGGCCTCCTGCGTCTTCCACCAGGTGGCTCCGAAAACCTGGGTCAGTACGGCTGTTTCGACGGGGGATCGGCCGGTGCCCGCCGCGGCGCGCAGTGCGGCCGGGATCTGCGCCGCGTGCACCACGGTGCTCAGGAAGACGTCGATCCACCAGACGGCGCGCAGCAGCCGGTTGGCCGGTGCGCGATCGGTCAGGGCGGCGATCAGCCCGGCGGCCAGGTACAGCCAGCCGAGAATCGGAATCGCCCGGAGGGCAGTCGGTTTCAGCATGTCACTTGTCCTCTCCGAGCTGCTGGGTCGCCCAGAGGGACAGCTGCTCGCGGCCGATCTTGGCATTGTGGCGGATATCGACCGGAAACTTCGGATGGAACAGGAAGGTCGCCACCGGTGCGGTCACCTCGAATTCGGTGGCCCGCGTACGCAATTGCGCCGCCAGCAGCACGGTGTCCGCACCGGACTCGGCCTCCACGCACAGCACCGGCTGTTGCGCGCCGCGCGGTCCGACGCCCACCAGGGCGGTGCGGACGACGCCGGGCAGCGTATTGAAGACCTGCTCCACCTGTACCGAGAACATGGGCCCGGCGGCGGTGTGCACACGCTGACTCTTGCGCCCGCAGAACCAGATTCGGCCCTCCTGGTCGATCCAGGCCAGATCGCCGGTGCGATGCCACACGGTATCGCCGTCGATGATCTTGCCGGCGCGATTGGCCTCGCGCGGCCAGTAGTACCGGGTGCTCACATTCGGCCCCGCCACCACGAGCTCGCCGATGCCGCGGGTCGCGACCAGTTCGGCCTCGCGGGCCTCGGCATCGGGCCAGAGCTTGATCGGATCATCGGTGATGGCCACCAGTCGCGCCCGGACGCCCTCGGCCGGGCGGCCGATGCAGGTGCCCTCACCGTGATGGGCGCGTTCGACCAAACCGCCGAGCAGTTCCCGCGATTCGATGGTCGACATGGGCAGCGCCTCGGTGGAGCCGTATCCGGCATGCACCTCGGAGTCCGCGGGCAGCACCTCGCGCAGCCCGGCGATGCACCAGTCCGGCACCGGTGCGCCACCGGAGTAAATGCTGTGCAGCGTAGGAAGTTCCGTCTTCGAACTCTCCAGATACCGCAGCAGCGGGATCAATACGGCGGGCGAGGCGAACATGGTCCGCACCCCGAACCGATTGATGGCATCGGCGACATGCGCCGGATCGGTCGACCCGACCTGACTCGGCACCAGCGGCGGCAGCACACACCGCGCCCCGAGCAGCATGTCCAGAATCCCCACCAGCGGCAGCGTGATCAGCGAGGTGTCCGGTGCGACCCGCCCCCGCGCCGCATCGACCTGATCGACCATGGCCGACAGATTCCCGTGCGTCATCTCGACCGCCTTGGCCGGACCCGTACTGCCTGTGGTGAACGCGATCAGCAGCAGCTCCCCATCGGGCGCGGGCACCCGATCGGCGAGCGAACCGGTTCCGAGAGCGATGGTGTCCCGGGCGCCGGCGCCGGCAGTGCCTGCCCCGGTCGCCCGCCGCTCCCAGCGGGCGCGCGCGCCCACTGCGGTGGAGCGCAGGGTACGCAGACGAGAACCCACCACCGGGCTGAGACGGTCCGCGGTCGCGGCAGCCTTGGCGATCGCCGCACCCCCGCGTCCGGCAGGCGCGTTCTGCTCGAGCGACTCGAGCAGCGTGTGCAGTCGAACGCTCATCGCCCCAGCAGGGGATGGCTTGCCGCCGAGGGTGTTTCGCGCCGCCACCGCGCCGTCGGCGACATTGTCCGGAGCATGCGGAGTACCGAGTCCGTCGTCCACACTCGCCGTAGCCGTGCGGGCCTCGTCCGCGGTCGCGGGCGTATCGGCCTCGCTGTCCGAGCCGGCAGCCGCTTCGGCGTCGTGCTGGTCAACGATCGCGCCGGGTGCGTCGGTCGCGGCCGCGCTCTGGGTGGCCACAGCGGCGGTCCACACATCACGCGTGGTGCCGGACTTGTCGCTCGATATTGGGGTGACTGTATTCAGTGGTGCCGCAGTGGCTTCCGAGCCGCAGGGTGTACCCCAGCTCTGCAGGGTTTCGCCGCCCCAGAACCAGCGGGGGCCGACGGTGATCTTCACGCGGACATCGCGGAAGTAGCGGCTGAACAGGACGCGGGCGGCGTGCGCCTGGGGGATGCCGATGAAGGCTTCGGCGTCGGCGGCGCGCAGGCAGTTGAGCATTTTGCGCAGGCCCATACCGGGGTCGATGACCACCGGGACCGCGCCGATCTTCAACAGCCCCAGCATGATCGCGTACAGCTCGGGGCTGGGCAGCACCAGCACGATGGTGCGGGTACCGCGGCCGACACCCGCGGCGGCCAGGTGGCCGCCGATGGTGTCGGACCAGGTGTCGAGCTCGCGGTAGGTGAGGTGGCGGTAGTCCGGCAGGCCGGTCGCCGCCGTACCGGCAGGGAAGATCACCGCTTCCCGGTCGGGCTGGTCGGCCACGACCGCGCGGAAGCGGTCGATGGCCTGCCAGTACGTAGCGGTCGTCACGCCGCGGCTCCGACGGGGGCGGGGAGCCGGTAGAGCACGGCGGCGGCCGAGGGGCCCGCGCCGGCCGCGACGAACAGCACATGGGTGAAGCCGTCGAGCGCCTTGTCCGCGATGGCCGCGTCGTACGCCAGCGGCAGCGCGGCGGTGTGCGGATCACCCTGGGACAGATCGGGTCCGAAGACCGCGTTCGGTGCGATACCCAGTTCGGCCGCGAGCCGCTCCGGGAAGTCGCCGCTCGGGGTGGACGCGATCAGGGCGGTGGTGGCCTGCTCCGGATCGGCCTCCGACAGCGCCAGCCGGGCCGCGTCGGCGGCGACGGCGAGCAGCCGGTCCTCGGCATCGGGTTCGCGGATCACGGTCATGAGTCCGCGACCGCGCGTACCCATGGTGTTCAGATCCACGTAGGACTCGATGGCGGGAGTGCCGCTACCGGCGACGGTGTGCACCCGGCCGAACCCCTCGGGCTCGTCGGTGTTCTCCAGCAGCAGCGCGGCACCCGAAGTGGCGTAAGGGAATTCGTCATCGCCCGCACCGCGCTTCATGGACGGGTGGGTGTCGCCGGAGACGATCAGCACATGCTCGGCACTGCCGGTCGCGAGGATGGACTGCGCCACCTGCACCGCATTGAGCACGCCCACACCGGCGTTCATCAGGTCGAAGGAGAACGACCGCGGGTCTTCCTTCACATAGTCGAGCCCGATGCCGGCGGCCTTCTGAATGAGCGCCGAGACGGCCGGTTCGACCGTATTCGAGTCACGGAAGATGCCCGCGTTGATCAGCACGCCGACCTGGTCGGGGCGCACCCCGGCCCGCTCCATGCTCTGGCGCGCAGCGGCCCCGCTGAGCTCCACAATGCTGAAAGTGTCTCCGGCCCGGCTGATTCCGGTGGATTTGATACGCACGCCCATGTCAGACCTTCAGAGATGAAATCGTGGTGGACAGGAATCCCCCGACGACGCCGGAGGCGGCGGGGACCATCAGGACCTTGGATCCGGATGCGATGTTCTGCTGGCTCAGCTGATCGTGCAGCACGATGAAATGTGAAGTGGTGGAAGTATTTCCGTACTTCTCGATCACATTCAGGTCCGGCGGCATCGGGTGGCCGAACTCGCGTGCGGCAATCGCGTTCATGAACGGGATCGCGCCGGCGCCGAACTGGTGGTGGATGATGTAGTCGAAGCCCTCGTCCTCGAACGTGGTGCCGCGATCGGCCATGAAGTTGCCCTGGGTGTCGGTCCAGAGCAGGAACCGCGACTCGTTGTGCATCTTCCGGTTGTCCGTGTACAGCGAGACGCCCTGGGATTTCTCACTGGGCATGCCCAGGCACAGGTGCGAGAATTCCGACGCGGTGGTCAGTTCGATGTAGTGAATTTTATCGTTGTCGTCGACGGCCTCATCGATGATGACGGCCGCGCCGGAATCGCCGACGGTGAGCGATGCGAATTGTAGATCGTATTTCTCGGTGATCTCCTCGACCGCTGTTTCGGCGATCGGAGTAATTGCTTCACCACTCACGACCATGCCGCGCTTCACCGCACCCGAACGAATCATTCGATCGAGAATGTAGGTACCGGTCATCATTCCGGCGCAGGCATTGGAAAGGTCGAAGGAAATGGTGTCGGCGCGCGCTCCGAGGTCCCGGGCAAGCGTGCCGGCGAAGGAGGGCTGCATGTACATCTTCGTGCCGCGGCTGCGCGTGATCGAGGTGGAGATGATCACGTCGAGATCGGACGCCGCATACTGTGACCTGGACAAACAGTCCTGGGCGGCATTCATCGCGAGAATGTACGAGTCTTCGTGGTTTTCGGGTGTAGTGTCGCGGAAGCGTCTTTCCTTAACACCTGTGATTTTTTCGAGATCGAAGCCGGGGGTCTCCTTCAATTGCGAGACGAGCTCTTCGGTGGTGACGCGTTTCGATGGCAGGTAGGCGCCTATCGACTCGAATCGAGAATGCGACACAGGGACTCCTGAAAGTGCGAAGAATTGCAATCTGAATCGGTGACGAACTGAGACTACTCGACGGTAACCACGGCTGCGACCGGACGGACGCCCGTGCATTGTCTGAGACATCTTGTTCGGCAAAGGTTTTCGCCGGTGAGAGCATTGGCCTATCATTCGGGCCTGTGAGGGACTTCACCTCTGTCGCCGGGAACAAAAGATGTAACCTGTAGTTACGTGTATTTCCGTTTGAAACTGTCTGAGCGGCAGCGGGTTTCGCCCCGGACATCGATGAACGGCAACCGTCGCACCGGAATTCGCGGGCTGTGGGGTGCGTGAACATCCGATGCACAGCAACGACGGCCCCGAGCGAATTGCTCAGGGCCGTCGGTTGATTGGCGAGAGTGGCTAGACCTTGGGCTCCACGTACTTCGGGAAGACGACCTCCGGCTCCGGCAGGGCGGTGCCCGGCTGGATCGGGGTGGCGATATCGGCGAAGGTGCGCCCGGTCTGGCCGAGCAGATCCAGGATCTTCTCCGCGGAGGCCGGAATCACCGGCTGCACCAGGATCGTCACAATGCGCAGCACCTCCATGGTCACGTAGAGAATGGTGGCCTCCCGGGCCACATCCTCCGGCGTGCCGGATTTGGCGAGGGTCCACGGCGCCTGCGCGGAGAAGTAGCGGTTGGTCTCGCGCAGCGCGATCCACAGCTCCTCCAGGCCCAAATGGAGCTGCTGCTGGTCGAATTCGGCCCGCACCCGCTCCAGCAGCCCGTTGGCGAGCTCCAGCAGCGCCTTGTCCTCGTCGGTGAAATCACCGGGCGCCGGCACCACCGGGCCGAAATCGCGCGCGGAGATCTTCAGCGTGCGCTGCGCCAGATTGCCGTACTCATTGGCCAGATCGGTATTGATCCGGCTGACGATGCCCTCGTGGCTGTAGGAGCCGTCCTGCCCGTAGGAGATCTCGCGCAGCAGGAAGAACCGCACGGCATCGAGCCCGTAGGTGTCGACGAGCTCCGTCGGATCGACCACATTGCCGGTCGACTTCGACATCTTCTCGCCCTTGTTGTAGAGGAACCCGTGCACGAAAACGCGCTTGGGCAGCTCGATTCCGGCCGACATCAGGAACGCCGGCCAGTACACGGTGTGGAAGCGGGTGATGTCCTTGCCGATGATGTGCAGATCGGCGGGCCAGAACTTCTGGAAGGCAGCCGAATCCGTATTCGGGAAGCCCGCACCGGTGAGGTAGTTGGTCAGCGCGTCCACCCACACGTACATGACGTGCGCCAGATCGCCGGGCACCGGCACACCCCAGTCGAAGGTGGTGCGGGAGATCGACAGATCCTTCAGACCGGCCTTCACATACGAGACGATCTCATTGCGCCGGGTCGCGGGCGCGATGAATTCCGGCTTGGTCTCGTACAGTTCGAGCAGCTTGTCCTGGTAGTTGGACAGCCGGAAGAAGTAGTTCGACTCCTCGGTCCACTCCACCGGCGTCTTGGTATCGGTGGAGATGCGGGTGCCGTCCGCCTGGAGGGTGGTCTCCTCCTCGGTGTAGAACGCCTCGTCGCGCACCGAGTACCAGCCGGAGTAGGTGTCCGGGTAGATATCGCCATTGGCGACCATCCGCTCCCAGATGGCGGCGGACGCGGCGAGGTGGTCCTCGTCGGTGGTCCGGATGAACCGGTCGAACGAGATGTCGAGGGCCTTGTCCATGCGCTCGAACACATCGGAGTTGCCGGAGGCGTATTCGTGCTCCGGAACACCGGCGGCCTTGGCGGCCTGCTGCACCTTCTGGCCGTGCTCGTCGGTGCCCGTCATGAAGAAGACATCGAACCCGTCGAGCCGCTTGAAGCGAGCCAGCGCATCGGTGGAGATGTACTCGTAGGCGTGGCCGATGTGCGGCGCGCCGTTCGGGTAGGCGATGGCCGTGGTGACATAGAAGGCGGGGCGTTCGGATGCGCTCATGGTGTGTCTACTCTAATCTGCGTGCCTCTAGTCGCTCGCGTGAATATCCCCGTGGCAGGTGTCGTCCATGAGTAGCAGCCGGCCCGCGCCCGAACCACCGGAGCCGCTGGCGCCGCTCATCGACGCGCACACCCATCTGGATGCCTGCGGTGCGACCGATGCGGAATCGGTTGCGGCCATTATGGATCGCGCCGAAGCGGTCGGTGTGCGCGAGGTGGTGACGGTGGCCGACGATCTGGCCGCCGCACAGTTCGCGGTGCGGGCCGCGCACTGGGATCGGCGGGTGTACGCGGCCGTCGCCCTGCACCCGACCCGGGCCAACGCACTCGACGATGCGGCCAAGGCGGAGCTCGAGCGCCTGGCCGCCGACCCGCGCGTGGTCGCGATCGGTGAGACCGGGCTCGATTACTACTGGCCCGGAAAACTGGAGGGCTGCGCCGATATCGAGGAGCAGGTCGAAGGTTTCCGCTGGCATATCGACCTGGCCAAACGGCTGGGCAAGCCGCTCATGATCCACAATCGCGAGGCCGATCACGATCTGCTGGCGGTGCTGCTGGACGAGGGTGCGCCGGAAACCGTGATCTTCCACTGCTTCTCCTCCGATGCGAACATGGCGCAGGCCTGCGTGGATCAGGGGTACGTGCTGAGTTTCTCGGGCACCGTGAGTTTCAAGAATGCCCATGAATTGCGGGAGGCGGCGAAACTCGTTCCAGATGACCACATTCTGGTCGAAACGGACGCGCCGTTCCTCACCCCGCATCCGTTCCGGGGTGCGCCGAACGAGTCCTACGTGCTGCCGTACACGGTGCGCGCGCTGGCGGGGGTGCGCGAACAGGATCCGGTGACGCTGGCCAAGATCACCACGGCGAATGCCCGGCGGGTGTACGGAATCTGATTGCGGCCCCGGCTTTGGGTTTGTGGCTTGGCTCACTATGATCCAGCGTGATCTTGATTCACCTGCGGCTCGATATCCGTTCGTAATTTTGATACGCGCAGTTCCGGTGGATCGGTTGTCAATCGCTGACCCCCTCGTTATCGTACTGTGACCATGCCGGGATTTCCTGTGAACGCTTTGGCGAAGATCAACTCGTCGCGCTCGCCGTTGCTGTACGGCGCCATCGCGGCGATGCTTGCCACGCTCATTGTCGGCGCGGGCCTGGCCATCATGAACAAGAAGGTGGTCACCGTCGTGATCGACGGCCAATCCACCAGCCGCAGCACCATGTACCTGAATGTGCGCGGCGTGCTCAAGGACGCCGGGTACGACATCAGCTCGCGCGATGACGTATCCCCTTCTGCCGGTTCACGAGTCCACGACGGCGACACCATCACGCTGAACCGGGCCCGTGAGGTCTCGCTCATCACCGACGGCACCCCGTCCAAGGCCTGGACCACCGCGCTCACCGTCGCGCAGGCGATCGTGCAGCTGAAATTGCCCGGCGATGTGTTCACCTCGCCCTCGCGCCCGACGCCGCTGCCGCTGGTGGGGGCGCAATTGCTCATCACCAATCCGCGCACCGTGGAGCTGGCCGACAACGGCAGTGCCGCTTCACTGGTGCGTCTGGCCGCCCCCACGGTCGGGCAGCTGCTCGAGGTGCAGGGCCGCCCGCTCATCAATCAGGATTTTGTCGTCCCGGCCGCTGATACCCCGCTCACCGACGGCATGAAAATCGTGGTCACCCGCAAGGTCGTCGAAAACCGCACCGAGCGCGTGCCTTTGGATCCGCCCGAGAACATCATCGACGACCCCACGCTCAATATGAGCCGGACCATTGTCGAAAACCAGGGCACACCAGGCACTCAGGACGTCACCTTCGCGGTATCCATCGTGAACGGCAAAGAGGCGGGCCGGGATCCGATCCACTCCACCGTGATCGTCCCCGCCGCACCCAAGACCATTCGCAAGGGCGCCAAACCCGGTACCGAGGTCCCCGACGTCCGCGACGGCGCCACCTGGGACGCCCTCGCCAAATGCGAATCCACCGGCAACTGGGCGATCAATACCGGCAACGGTTTCTACGGCGGCGTGCAATTCGACCAGAACACCTGGGAGCGCCAGGGCGGCACCCGCTACGCCCCCCGCGCCGACCTCGCCACCCGCGAAGAACAGATCGCCATCGCCGAGGTAACCCGCGCCCGCCAGGGCTGGGGCGCCTGGCCCGCGTGCACCAGCCGCCTGGGCATCAGCTAGAGCCCCCGAGAATTGTTCAGCCCGAACGCCTCACGCCAAGCCGGCCTTCCGACCCTGTCGTCCGCCGAACAGCACCTGTAGCACCCGCACAGCCCATGTCCATATCGCACAACCTCTGTTCGGGCTGTGCGGTGCAGACACGGGCTGTGCGGTGCGGCGCGGGCTGTGTTGGCGCGGCGCGAGCTGTGCGGCTTGGGATTACAGCTGGGCGGCTTGGGATTACATCAGCGCGCCGCCGTCGACGCGGAGTTCGGTGCCGGTCATGTAGCGGCCGTCATCGGAGGCGACCATTGCCACCACACCGGCGATGTCTTCCGGCTTGCCCAGGGCGCCGCCGTCGATCCAGCCGGGGAGGCGGGCCATGAGCGACCAGTCGGCGTCGGCGGGGAGGGAGAGCCCGGAGGTGATGCCGGTGCTGATGCCGCCCGGGACGATATTCACCGCGCGCAGGCCCTTTTTCACGTATTCGAGGGCGATGGAGTGGGTCAGCGCGTTGACGCCGGCCTTGGATGCGGCGTACGCGGCCATGTAGGGGTTGGAGCCGAAGGCCGCGGTGGAGGAGAAGTTCACGATCACGCCGCCGTGCGCGGATTCGATGAGCTGGGGGATAGCGGACTGGATCATCAGGAAGGTGCCGGTGAGGTTCACCGCGAGCACCTGGTTCCAGACCTCCACGGGCATCTCGTGGGTGTGCCCGGCGCGCATGATGCCGGCGGCATTCACGAGAACGTCCAGGCCGCCGAGGGTTTCGAAGGCGTCGGCGGTGGCGGTGTGCACCGACTCCGGATCGGAGACGTCCAGGTGCACGGTGCGCAGCCGGTCCCGCTGGTCGGCGGGAGCGGCTTCGACGGTGGCGGTCAGCCCGGCGTCGTTGATATCGGCGGCGACCAGCTGCGCGCCTTCGGAGAGGAGGCGCAGGGCGATGCCCTGGCCGATTCCGGAACCGGCTCCGGTGACGATTACTCGGCGTCCTTCATATCTGCTCAGCATGGCGCGAAATTAGAACAAGTTTCACTCGGCGTCAATGGCTGATCGGCGGCCGCCCGATCACAGAGATTTCTCATACTGGACGGTCGATCTAATAGCTAAGCTCATTCGCGCACGCAATGAGTTTGTGGGTCGGTGTTTTATGGAGGACTGATGAGGGTTTTGGGTTGGCGGACGCGGATTTTCACCGCGTCCATGGTGACCGCGGGTGCGTTCCTGATAATTCCGGGAGCACCGGCCCAGGCGGAGGCGCCGGGCGCGGTTATCGCGACAACCGCGGCACCCGACGGCTTCCGCGGCATGCCGAACGGCTCCATCATCGACTACTGGACCACGCGCTCCAATGGTGAAGCGGTCAAGGCCAGCGGCGCGCTCTTCGTCCCGAACGGCACGGCGCCCGCCGGTGGCTGGCCGATCATGGCCTACGACCACGGCACCTCCGGTCTCGGACCCGGCTGCGGCGGCCAGACCGATACCACGCAGGTGAACCGTCCCGCGGAAGACCGTGTGCTGCAGTACTTCCTGGGCAAGGGCTTCGCTGTTGTCGCCCCCGATTACCTCGGACTCGGCCGCTTCGACACCGGACCGCACCCGTATCTGGAAATCCGCACCGAGGCCACCGCGACCATCGATATGGTCCGCGCCGCACGTGCCGCCGATCCGGAGCTGTCGCGCACCTGGGCGCTGACCGGAGTCTCCCAGGGCGGTCACGCGGCACTGGGCGCTGCCAATCTGCAGCACACCGACGCTCCCGATCTGGACTTCCGCGGCACCATCGCCGTCGACCCGGCCTCGGATATCGAGAAGGTCTCTCCGTTCGTCGGCCCCTACGTGCCCGCCATCCCGGGCGAGGCAGGCGACGGTGTCGGCGGATTTGTGGTCAGCATGCTCGCGGGCCTGCGCGCTACCCACCCGGAACTCGACCTGAACGCGAATTACCTGACACCGCGCGGGCGTGAGGTGGTGGACCAGGCCTCGAGCCTGTGCTTCAAGGGCATTACGAAAGTCATCGACGGCACCTCGATCGGCGATATGATCTCGCGCCCGCTGAACAACGCCCGCTTCATGGCCGCGTTCAACGACTACATCACCGTGCCGACCAGTGGCTACGACGCGCCGATCCTGTTGCTGCTCAACACGAATGACATCACGGTGCCGTCCCCGCTGCATGCCGCGCTGGCCGCTCAGTTCGCGGCCGGTGGCGTCGATTTCCAGGCGGTGATCGGCACCGGCACGCACACTCAATTGAATCCGCGGATGTGGGATGCCATCGGGGCGTTCAGCGACCGCATTCTGGCCACGCCGACCAAGTCCTGATTTGTCCATCGCGCCGCCCCGAGTGACCACGGCTATCTTGTAGCAAATACATTGGTCGGAAATGTCTTCGAAAGTTCGGCCCGGTGTCGGGGCGGCATCGGTGGAGGAATCATGGGATTTACAAGCACATTTGGCAGAGGTCTGATCGCGACGGCGGTCGCCGCGGGCGCCCTGCTCGTCGTCCCCGTGAGCGCCGCGCACGCGGACCCGGCGGGCGCGCCGATCGCCCAGACCGCGCAAGCCGCCGGCTGGCACCACAACACCGGGAACGGTTCGGTCCTCACCTACTGGACGACCCGATCCAATGGTGAGGCCGTTCAGGCCAGCGGCGCCTTCTTCGTCCCCGAAGGTCCCGCGCCCGCCGGCGGCTGGCCGATCATGGCCTACAACCACGGCACCACCGGACTCGGCGCGAATTGCGGCGGGCAGTCCGATCCGTCGACCGCGCCGCTGGCGGTACCGCTGAAGGCCGACGAAGAACTGATGCAGTACTTCGTCTCGAAGGGCTTCGCTGTTGTCGCCCCCGATCATCTCGGGCTGGGCGTCTTCGACACCGGCCCGCATCCGTATCTGGAACTGCGCACCGAGGCGACCGCCACCATCGATATGGTCCGCGCCGCACGTGCCGCCAACCCCGGACTGTCGCGCACCTGGGCGGTGAGCGGGATGTCGCAGGGCGGTCATGCCTCGCTCGGCGCCTCCAATCTGCAGGTGAGCGATGCGCCGGATCTCGACTTCCGCGGCACCATCGCCATCGATCCCGCCACCGATGTGGAGAAGGCGCTGCCGATCGCGGGCCCGTGGGTGCCGGAACTGCCGGGTGCGATCGGCACCGGCGTCGGCAGCTTCAGCGCCAGCATTCTGGCCGGTGTGCGCGCCGCCCGTCCGGACGCACAGGTCGACAGCTATCTGACCGACCGCGGCCGGCAGCTGCTCGACGACATCGGGACCGAATGCCTGCCCGCCATCAGCAAGCGCATGGCGAGTGTCTCGATCGGCGATCTGCTCTCCCGCCCGCTGTCGCAGGGCCCGTTCCCCGGCGTGCTGAACGACTACATGACCGTTCCCGTCCGTGGCTATGACGCGCCGATCCTGTTGCTGGTCAACGCGACCGACACCACGGTCCCGTCACCGCTGCACGGCGCCCTCGTCGCGCAGTTCGCCGCGAACGGCGTGGACTTCGGCACCGTCGTCGGCACCGGCACCCACTGCCAGCTGAACCCACAGATGTGGGCCGCCATCGACAACTTCACCGCCCGCGTGCTGTCCACACCTGTCCAGTCCTGACCAACCCCTGTCCGCCGGTTCAGCTAGGTCCGCAGCTCACCAGGTCTCGGTCATAGCGACCGCATTCTGGCCAAGCCGACCACACCAAACCTCCCGAGTTCGCGGCCCGCCTCGGCTCTGGACCGAGTGGAGCGGAGGGAGGGAAGAACGAGACAAAGGGGGCCGCGAACCCGCCGGAGCGAAGCGGAGGCAATTAGACACGGTAGTTTCGCAGGGTGTCCGAATCCGAAAACGCTGGTCGTGGAGAAGCCGCCCTACTGGGCCCTGCCGAAGTGCGGGTGCTCGCCGAGCGGTTCGGGGTGCGCCCGACCAAGCAGCTCGGACAGAACTTCGTGCATGACGGCAATACGGTGCGCCGCATCGTCTCCGCCGCCGGGGTGGGGCGCGAGGATGTGGTGCTGGAGGTCGGTCCCGGGCTCGGCTCGCTGACCCTCGCCATCCTCGATGTGGTCGACCGGGTGATCGCCGTCGAGATCGATCCGAATCTGGCCGGGCATCTGCCGGGCACCGTGCAGGATCGGGCGCCGAAACTGGCCGACCGCCTCAGCATTGTGCAGGCCGATGCGCTGCGGGTGCGGGCCGAAGATCTTCCGGCCGCCCCCACCGCGCTGGTCGCGAACCTGCCCTACAACGTGGCGGTCCCCGTCCTGCTGCACCTGCTCGCCGAATTGCCCAGCATCCGAACCACTCTCATCATGGTGCAGCTGGAGGTCGCCGACCGCCTCTCCGCCAAGCCGGGCGGCCGCATCTACGGCATCCCCAGCGTCAAGGCGGGCTTCTACGGCACCGTCCGCCGTGCGGGCACCGTCGGCCGCCAAATCTTCTGGCCCGTACCGCAGGTCGAATCCGGGCTGGTGCGCATCGACCGCTTCGAGGAAGCTCCCTGGCCCATCGACGAGGACCATCGCAAGAAGGTCTTCGAGGTGGTCGACGCCGCCTTCGCGCAGCGCCGCAAAACCCTGCGCGCCGCACTGGCCGGTTGGGCCGGATCTCCGGTCGAGGCCGAAAGGCGTTTGGTCGCAGCGGGAATCGCTCCGACCGCCCGCGGTGAAACCCTCGATACCGCCGCGTTCGTGCGCCTGGCGGCGCAGGCCTGATCCGGCTAGACGCGGATTTCCAGGCCGCCGAGAATGCCGGCCTCCGAACTGATCTGATCGGCCTTGGCCGTGACGGTGAGCTGGATGAGGAACTCGTCGGTGCCGACCGCCACGATGACGTAGCGGGTGTGCACCCACAGCACCAGGGTGTCCATGGCGTAGGTGCCGGTCACCGCCGCCGACGGGTAACCCTGGTAGTCACCGATTTCCGCGCCGAGTTCCTGCCACTGCGGCAATTGCCGCGCATCGGTGAACGCCGATTCCAGCAATTCCGCGGCATTCACCGGCTTCGACAGCTTGCCCACCAGCAGCACCACATTGTCGGCCCACCCGTCCTGCGGCGGCCGCGTGAAGACGCCGTAGGCCCCCGGGAACATGGCCGCGTCGATCGTCTGCCAATCCTCCGACAGCGCGATGGAGACCTCGGGCGTCCCTTCGCTCCCGCGCTCCACGGGCGCGATCTCGATATCCGCTGCGACCAGGTACTCGGCAATGGTGGTCACGAAGTCTGCTCCTCGGCTACGCGGGCGAGGCGGTCCCCACCGCAGTCCTTCGCCATTGAACACGAGTTGCCGGGCGGCCGGTGCACCCGCCTACCCGTGCGCAAGGGCCGCCCGGATCGGGGATCCGAACGGCCCGGTGCGGCAACGGGTATCGCCTGTTCGTTCCGGCCTAGCTGCGGAAGCGGCGCAGGCGCAGGCTGTTGCTGACCACGAAGACGCTGGACAGCGCCATGGCGGCCCCGGCGAGCATGGGGTTCAGCAGTCCGGCGGCGGCCAGGGGGATGGCTGCCACGTTGTAGCCGAACGCCCAGAACAGATTGCTCTTGATGGTGCGCAGGGTGGCCCGAGACAGTTTGATGGCCGTCGGCACCGAGCGCAGATCGTCGCGCACCAGGGTCAGATCCGCGGCCTGGATGGCCACATCCGTCCCGGCGCCCATGGCCAGGCCGAGATCGGCCTGGGCGAGCGCGGCCGCGTCATTGACGCCGTCGCCGACCATGGCGACCACCTTGCCCTCGGCCTGCAATCGCTTCACCACATCCAGCTTGTCACTGGGCAGCACCTCGGCGATGACCTCGTCGATGCCGACCTGATCCGCGACCGTGCGGGCGGTGGCGGCATTGTCACCGGTCAGCATGATCGGGGTGAGACCGAGCGCCCGCATTTCCGAGATCGCCTGTGCGCTGGTGGGTTTGACGGCATCGGTAATGACAAGCACCCCGCGCGCCACCCCGTCCCAGGCCACCACGACGGCGGTGCCGCCCGCCCGCTCGGCGCGAGTCTTGGCCTCCGCCAACGCTTCCGGCAGCCGGATCGACCAGTCGTCGAGCAGTTCGGTGCGCCCGATGACCACCGCGCGGTCACCGACCAGACCCTGCACACCCTTGCCGCCGTGGCTGACGAACTGCTGCACCTGTTCGGTGTCGAGTCCGCGGGCGACCGCTCCCGCCACCACGGCCTTGGCGACCGGATGTTCGGAGCCGTGCTCCACCGCGGCCGCGACCGCCAGCAGCTCATCGGCATCGACTCCGGTACTCGGAATCGCCTCGGCGAGACTCATTCTGCCGGTGGTGACGGTGCCGGTCTTGTCCAGCACCACGGTGTCGATCCGGCGGGTCGACTCCAGCACCTGCGGGCCCTTGATCAGAATGCCCAGCTGCGCACCGCGGCCGGTGCCCACCAGCAGTGCGGTGGGCGTGGCCAGGCCGAGGGCGCACGGGCAGGCGATGATCAGCACCGCCACCGCCGCACCGAAGGCGGTCGAGACCGCAGCGCCGGTGCCGAGCCAGAAGCCCAGTGCCGCAATGGCGATCGCGATGACGATGGGCACGAAAACCCCGGCCACCCGATCCGCGAGCCGCTGCACGGGCGCCTTGCCGTTCTGCGCCTCCTCCACGAGCGAAGCCATCTGCGCCAGCTGGGTATCCGCGCCGACCCGGGAGGCCCGCACGGTCAGCAGACCGCCCGCATTCACGGTCGCACCGACCACCGGATCACCGGGGCCGACCTCGACCGGCACCGATTCGCCGGTGAGCATGCTCATATCCAATGCCGAATTTCCGTGCACCACAACACCGTCGGTGGCGATCTTCTCACCGGGGCGGACGAGGAACTCCTCGCCGACCCGCAGTTCGCCCACCGGAATCCGGGTCTCGACACCATTGCGCAGTACCGCAACATCTTTCGCGCCGAGCTCCAGCAGCGCCCGCAGTGCGGATCCGGCCTTCTCCTTGGACCGGGTCTCGAAATACCGGCCCGCCAGAATGGCCGTGATCAGCGTCGCCGCCACTTCGAAGTAGAGGGCGGAGGACGAGTCACCGCGCACAATGGCGAAGCTGAACGGGTGTTTCATGCCGGCCATGCCCGCATCGCCGAAGAACAGCGCGTACACCGACCAGCTGAAGGCGGCAAGGGTGCCGAGCGAGATCAGCGTGTCCATGGTGGCCGCGCCGTGCTTGGCGTTCACCCAGGCGGCACGGTGGAATTGCGCGCCGCCCCACACCACGATGGGTGCGGTCAGTGTCAGCGAGAGCCACTGCCAATTGGTGAACTGCAGGGCCGGGATCATGGCCATGGCCACCACGGGGACGGCCAGCGCGAGTGTCACCAGCAGGCGGTGCCGCAGCTGCCGGGTGGCGCTGGGAGCCGAATCGCTCTCGGTATCAGTGGGTTTCACCGGCTCCGTACTGTGCACGGCGGCGGTGTACCCGGTATCGACCACCTTGGCGATCAGATCATCCGTACTCACCGACTCCGGGAAATTGACCTTCGCCTTCTCGGTGGCGTAGTTCACCGTGGCCGTGACGCCGTCGATCCTATTGAGCTTCTTCTCGATTCGAGACGCGCAGGAGGCGCAGGTCATCCCGCCGATTTCCAGCTCGATCGACCGCTCCGGTGCCGGTGCGCTCATCAGTGACCTCCTCCGTGCTGCGAAGTCGCATCCGAGGCGGATGCGGCGGTTGTGGTCTCGTCGGTGAATTCGGCGGTGTGTACCGCGCCATTGTGTGAAAAGTCCAGGTACAGGCGATAGGTGCCGTCACTGGGCGCTTGTGCGTGGAATGCTACGTCAGGTCCCGGGGCGGTCTTGCCGACCTCGCCCTCCGGGTGCACGTGCAGGTAGGCGAGATCGCTCGCGCGCAGTGCCACCAGGTGTCCGTACGCGCCCAGGTAGGGCTGCAGATCGGTCACCGCCTTACCGCCGCGGGTCACGCTGAACATCAATTCGCTTCCGGCAGTAGACATATCGCCGGTCATGGTGACCCGGTAACCGTCCACCTCGGCGGTCTTGGATACCGGCGGCAACGGTGTGTCCGCGGCGCTGCCGGCGACGTGCACGGTCCGGCTCAGGGTCAGTTCACCGGGCCCGCCGGTGGGGGAGAAGTCGGTGAAGACTCGGTAGGCGCCGGGTGCGGCCCAGGTCCAGTCGATGGACCAGGTGCCGTCGGCGGCGAGTTGGGGATGGACGTGCCGGAACTGGCTCGCATCCGAGCGGACCACGATCAGGTGCAGGTCCTTCTCGTGCAGGCTGTCGAATCGGGTGACCGGGCCCTGTGGGCCGGTGATCCGGAAGCGCAGTGCGCCTTGCTGATTCGCGGTCGCGGGGGCGGTGATATCGGCGAGGGTGTAGCCGGACTCGCTGTCCTTCAGCCCGGGGGCCGCATCACTCTCGGTGTGCGCACCGTGTGCGGAGGTCGCGCCGGCGGCCGGCCCGGCCGGATCGCCCACCAGGGCGCCGATCCCGAGCGCGGCCCCGAACAGTACGACCAGTCCGCCGCCGAAGGCTGCGAATCTCAGTCGATCGTTCATTCAGCTCGCCACCTGATATCCGGCCTCGTCGACGGCGGCGGTCACATCGGCGTCGGCGATCGGGGCGGCGGATTCGACCTTGACCAGCCCGGAGGCGAGGTCGACATCGACACTGGTGACGCCGTCGATCTTGCCGATCTCCTTCTGGACCGATCCGGCGCAGTGCCCGCAGGTCATTCCGGTGACGGTGTAGGTGCTGGTGGCCATGTCTGCTCCTCGGCTCGCGCTCTATACGGTGTGGGGGTATCCCCGACATCCAGAAACATACCCCCCATGGGTACCTGGCGCAAGCGGTTCGGCGTGGAATTTCAGCGATCTACCGGCGTGTCCTCCGGCCAGGCGCGTAGGGCCAGCTCAGCGACCTGCTGGAGTTCACTGCACCGCGCGCCGTCGCGGGCGCCCTGTGACATGCCCTGCATGACGGTCCCGATATAGCGGGCCAGGACGGCCGCATCGGTATCGGCGGGCAGCAGTCCGGTGTCGATATCGGTGCGAATCCGCGCGGCGAAGGCGTCCACATTCGCCGTGCGCATCTGCTCGAGCGCGGCTGCCACCTCGGTGTTCGTGGTATTGAGCCCGGCGCTGATCACCATGCAGCCGCCGGGTTGGCCGGGTTTGGTGTATTCGACGGCCGCCTCCCGCAGCGTGCGGGCCATGGCGGCCCGGGCTGTCGGCTCCTCGGCGAGCGCACGCTCCGCGAAGCCCGCGTAATTGGCCCCGTAGACCGCGATGGATTCGTTGAACAGCTTCTGCTTGTCGCCGAAGGCGGCGTAGAGGCTGGGCGCGCCGATGCCGAGCGCGGAGGTCAGGTCGCTGATGGAGGTGGCCTCGTAGCCCTGCTGCCAGAACAGGCGTAATGCCTTGTCCAGCGCGGCATCTCGATCGAATTTCCGGGGCCGGCCCCGGGTCGGTGTGGCCATGCCTGCCATTTTATAGCGCTCGCTAGATAATGTGTTACGGTCCCTTTCTGTAACGATCACTAGATAAAGGGAGCTGACTCATGAGCGCACTCGCAGGCAAGACCGCCCTGGTCACCGGCGGCGGCCGCGGTATCGGACGGGCCATTGCCGAACGCCTCGGCCGCGACGGGGCCCGGGTGGCCGTGCATTACAACGGCAATACCGCCGCCGCAAAGGAGACGGTCGCGGCCATCGAGGCCGCGGGCGGATCGGCCTTCGCCATTGCGGCGCCGCTCGGCGTACCCGGCGATGCGCAGGCCCTCTGGGAGGCCTTCGACGCGCACGCCGACGGTCTCGACATCCTGGTCAACAATGCCGGTACCGACGGCATCCGCGAACCCATCGCCGGCACCGACGAGGAATCCTTCGACCGCGTGTTCGCCGTCAATGCCAAGGCCCCGTTCTTCGTCACCAAGCTCGGCCTGGAGCGGCTGCGGGACGGCGGCCGCATTGTGAATGTCTCCACCGGTCTGACGCGGGGTGCGCGGATGCCGGAGCTCATCGCGTACACCATGACCAAGGCCGCCATCGACTCGCTGACCGGTGTGCTCGCCAAAGAGGTTGGGGCACGGGGTATTACGGTCAATGCGGTGGCTCCCGGCGTGATCGACACCGATATGAACGCCGACTGGCTGCGCAATGACGAGGCCTGGGCCGCGGTCTCCGCCCTGTCGCCGCTCAAACGGGTCGCCGGAGCCGCCGATGTCGCCGACATCGTTGCCTTCCTGGCGTCCAACGACTCCCGCTGGGTGACGGGGCAGTGGATCGATGCCACCGGCGGCGCGCTCCTGTAGAGCCAACTACTCTGGCACCGTGCTGTCTGTTGTGCCTAGTCCCCTCGTCGTGCGCGCGCCCTCCAAGGTGAATCTGCACCTGGGGGTCGGCGATCTTCGCGAGGACGGATATCACGACCTCACCACGGTCTTCCAGGCGCTCTCACTCGGTGACGATCTGCAGATCGCACCGGCCGCCGCCCTCGCGGTGAAGGTGAGCGGCGAGGGCGCCGACCAGGTCCCCACCGATCGCGGCAATCTGGTGTGGCAGGCGGCGGTCCGCCTCGCCCACCTCGGCGGGCGCGCGCCGCTGGTGGAAATCGCGATCGCCAAAGGCATTCCGGTGGCGGGCGGTATGGCAGGCGGCAGCGCCGATGCCGCCGCGGCCCTGGTCGGCCTGAACGATCTGTGGGAACTCGGCCTCGGGCGCGCTGAATTGTCCGATATCGCAGCCGAACTCGGCAGTGATGTCCCGTTCGCCCTGCACGGTGCGACCGCACTGGGTCGCGGTCGCGGCGAGGAACTGCTCCCGGTGCTGTGCCGCAACACCTTCCACTTCGTGCTGGCGCTGGCCAAGGGCGGCCTGTCCACCCCCTCGGTGTTCCACGAACTCGACCGGTTGCGCGAAGTGGGCGACCCGCCCCGCCTCGGCAGCCCCGAAGCACTGCTGCAGGCCCTCGCCTCGGGCGACCCGCAGCAGCTCGCTCCGCTACTGGGCAATGACCTGCAAGCAGCCGCACTCTCCCTCGCCCCCGAACTCCGCCGCACGCTGCGTGCGGGCGTCACAGCCGGGGCTTTGGCGGGGATAGTCTCCGGTTCCGGCCCAACCTGCGCCTTCCTCTGCGAAAGCGAAGACGCGGCCGTAGCCGTAGCCGCCGAACTCTCCGGCGCGGGCGTCTGCCGCAGCGTTCGCACCGCCTACGGCCCCGTCCCCGGCGCTCGCATCCTCAGCGGCTCGGCCGATTCCGTCAAACGCTGAGTTCAGCTGATCGCGTCGGCGATGCGGTCGATCTGGTCTGCGTCGCGGCCGTAGCAGTAGAACATGACCTCGTCTGCGCCCAGATCTGTGAATTGGGTTATGGCCGTGTGGATTTGGTCGGGGGTGGTGAGGATTCCGTCCAGCATGTACTCGGCGCGACCGGAGAACTCGTAGTAGGCGCCGAGGGCGGCGCGGGCGTCGTCGATCACGTCCTGGGCGCCGAGTGCGGCATTGACCTGGGCGACTATGCGTGGGGAACCGGTGCGGCCGTGCGTGGTCCAGGACCTGCGGGCGGTATCGAACAGGCCGCCGGCCCAGCTCGGCGCGGCGGCGGCGAGGAAACCGCCACCCCAGCGGCCGACCCGGTCGACGGCGGCGGGGCTGAAGCCGCCGAACAGGATCTCCGGACCTTCGGGGCGCAGCGGTGCGGGGCCGATGGGTCCGCAATCGTCGTTGAAGGACTTGCCCGACCACAGGCGGCGCATGATCTCCAGCTGCTCGTCGAGGCGCTTGCCGCGGGTGCGCAGGTCGGTGCCGGAGGCGATGTGGTCATCCTCGCGCCCGCCGACGCCGAGCCCGAGCACCAGGCGGCCGCCGGACATGACATCGAGCGTCGCGGCCTGCTTGGCCAGCAGCGCCGGATCGCGCAGCGGGGCGATCAGCACCTCGGTCTGCACCCGGACGCGGCTGGTGGCGCCCGCGATCATGGCGAGCGCGACGAGCGGCTCGGGGTTGTCCCAGACCAGCCGATCGAGCAGGCCCAGACTGGCGAATGGACCCGCTTCGGCGCGCCGAGCCCAATCGAGCAGGGTGGCGGGAGCGGAAATGGGCAGGCCGATACCGAACTGCATGAGAAGACCTCCGTAAAAAAGGGGTGAGCAAATACACTGCCGCCCCTTCGTCATCTCGATCAGACGAGATGAGGGGCTCCCATTCTGCGACGTACTTCTAGGGAACCACTATCCGAAGTGGTTTCGACTCAACCACAACATGTTTGGCGGCGCAAGAGTCATCTCCCCGGCATCGGTCGCGGCGTCGGAGGGCCCCACCGAGGGCAGCAGCCTGTGAGCCCCACCGCACTGGCCAGGGGCTGTCGCGGCGGGCTCGGTAGGCTTAGACGGGGCGATCACCGTTTGCGCCGTCGACGCGATACAGAAGGATTCATGTCCAACCTCATCAATCTGGAACAGGTCTCGAAGAGCTTCGGGATCACGCCGCTGCTGGACAATGTCTCGCTCGGGGTGCATGCCGGGGAACGTATCGGGGTGGTGGGGCTCAACGGCGGCGGTAAGACGACGCTGCTGGAGGTGCT
Source organism: Nocardia sp. NPDC006630 (assembly GCF_040611495.1). NCBI lineage: Bacteria > Bacillati > Actinomycetota > Actinomycetes > Mycobacteriales > Nocardiaceae > Nocardia > Nocardia sp. NPDC006630. Next base: position 738,723 of record NZ_JBEXOK010000001.1, on the reverse strand, counting down.
GACCGGGCTCGAACCGGCCGACAGCGGACGGGTCAGCCGGGTCGGCGGTCTGCGCATCGCCGTGGTCACCCAGCGCGGGGTGCTGCCGGACGGCGCGACCGTAGGCGAGGTGGTGCTCGCCGGACTGGCCGAGGATCAGATGACCGATGGCGTCGCCGAGCACGAATGGGCCGCGAACACCCGCATCCGCACGGTGGTCGAGGGCATCGGCATCGCCGACCTCGGCATGGACGCCCTGGTCTCCAATCTTTCCGGTGGTGAGCGCCGCCGTACCGCGCTGGCCGCCGCGCTGGTCCGCGATCTGGACCTGCTGGTGCTGGACGAGCCCACCAACCACCTCGATGTCGAGGGGGTGCAGTGGCTGGCCGAGCATCTGGTGGCCCGGCGCAGCGCACTGGTCGTGGTCACCCACGATCGCTGGTTCCTCGATACCGTCGCCACCCGCACCTGGGAGGTGCAGGGCGGCAAGGTGGAGACCTACGAGGGCGGCTACAACGACTGGATCTTCGCCCGCGCCGAGCGCACCCGGCAGGCCGATGCCACCGAGGCGCGCCGCCAGAACCTGGCCCGCAAGGAACTCGCCTGGCTGCGCCGCGGTGCGCCCGCGCGCACCTCCAAGCCGAAGTACCGCATCGAGGCCGCCGAGGCGCTGATCGCCGATGTGCCCGCGCCGCGCGACAGCGTCGCACTGGCCTCGTTCGCCCGTAAACGCCTGGGCCGCGTGGTGATCGAGCTCGAGGACGCCACCCTCGCCACCCCGGACGGCCGGGAACTGGTGCAGGACTTGACCTGGCGGCTCGCCCCGGGTGAGCGCGTCGGCCTGGTCGGCGTGAACGGCTCCGGCAAGACCACACTGCTGCGCGCCCTCGCCGGTGATTCGGAATTGAAGGTCGGCAAGCGCATCGAAGGCCAGACCGTCAAGATCGGCTGGCTGCGACAGGAACTCGACGACCTGCCGCTGGATATGCGTGCGCTGGAAGCGGTTCAGGACGTCGCCATGCGAACCATGCTGGGCGGCAAGGAGATCAGCGCCAGCCAGCTGGCCGAGCGCCTGGGCTTCACGCCCGCCAAGCAGCGCACGCCGATCCGCGATCTCTCCGGTGGTGAGCGCCGCCGCCTGCAGCTGACCCGAATCCTCATGGCCGAGCCCAATGTCCTGCTCCTGGACGAGCCCACCAACGACCTGGATATCGACACCCTCCAGCAGTTGGAGGACCTGCTCGACAATTGGGCCGGCACCATGGTCGTCATCTCCCACGACCGGTACCTGGTGGAGCGCATCTGTGATTCCACCTGGGCGCTGTTCGGCGACGGCAAGCTCACCAACCTGCCCGGCGGCATCACCGAATACCTGAAGAAGCGCGCCGCCATGTCGGCCGCCAAGGTCGGCGGCCAGAGCTCCTCGAATGCCGGCGCACCCGTCACCGATGCCGCCGCCCACCGCGCCGCCCGCAAGGAACTCTCCAAGCTGGAGCGTGCCATCCAAAAACTGGACGAACGCGAGGCGAAACTGCACGCCGCCCTCGCCGACGCCGCGACCACCCCCGACAAGCTCATCGCCCTCGGCACCGAACTGAAGCAGGTCCAAGCCGAGAAGGAATCCACCGAAGAGCGCTGGCTCGAACTGGCCGACTACTAACGGCCCCGCCCGCCCTCTCGACCGAACAGCCTGTATCCGGACCACACAGCCTCTACAAGAGCTGTTCGGTCCGGACACCGGCTGTTCGGTACCGCTCAGCCCAACTCCGCACGGCACAGCCCGTACTGTCCGCACCGCTCGAGTTCGCGCGCCGCAGCCCGTATCCGCATCGCACAGCCTGCACAGGAGCTGTTCGGTCTGGACGCGGGCTGTTCGGTATCACTCAGCCTCTGTTCGGCACCGCACAGCCTGCCTCCGGATGGCGCAGCCTGCAGCCGGACGGCACAGCCTGTACGGGTGCTGTTCGGTGCCGACGCGGGCTGTTCGGACGGATCGGGGTCAGCCGTGGTGTTCTAGGGGAGGGTGGTCGAGGGACGGGACCGGGAGGCAGGTCCGGACGAAACCGGCGCCGAAGGAGGTCAGTTCGACTGTGCGGTAGAGGACTTTGGTGCCGAAGCTGGTGCGCTTGAGCAGGCGGCGGACCTCGGGGAGGGCTTCCAGCAGCTGATAGCGGTTGGGGTTGCCGAGCGGCTCGCGGGTGACGTCGATGAGGCCGAGGCGATCGAGATTGATGAGGTATTCCTCGACCCGATTCGGATAGCGCAGACCGGCATCGTCACCCAGCAGATTGAACTGCCCACCGGCGGCGGCGCGCCCGCCGCGTACCTCGAGGGCGGGTTGCGGGCCGTCCAGGTAGAGGTGGCGCACTATGCGCGCTTCGTCGGGAGCGAGCTCACCGAGAATGCGGGCGTAGGCGGGGTGGTGATTATCGTCCTCGGTATGGAAATCAGCTGAGCGGCGCAGTAATTCGGCGCCGCGCGCCCGCAGGACGGTGGTGGGGGAGGGCGCGGGGGCGTCGGTCTCGGCCACATCGGTGGCGGCGACTCCCAGCACCTGGAGCACCGAATGCCGCACCTGGGCACCGGCTTCGGAGAGGATATCGCGCGGCGGGTGCCCGGCCATACTGCCCCGCAGCACCACCGAGGTGACGCCGAGCGCGGTGCTCAGGCTCCAGACTCCGGCCTCCACGGCCGCCGACATGGCAACCCGGACAACGCCGGTCGCGGTGCGCACCGGTCCGGCGGGGTAGGCGGACCCGGGTACCGGAACCGGCAGCGGTGCGGCAGGGCGCACCACCAGCGCGGTGGAGGTATCTGCGGGTTCCCCTTCGCCCGAGTCGGTTTCGGTCATATCCATGAGGTAGCCACTCCTGTTCCGAAGATCAGGAGGTGAGCGTAACCGGCGATGAGCCCCAGCGCGCCGCCATGGACAAACAAGAGCCATTCATCTTGTTTGATGGCCGATCGCAGCATGTCCACGAAGTCCGGCGGGGGCAGTGCCGACATTTGTTTGGCGATGTACTCCTGGACCTGCTTGCCCTGCTGCACGTTGAACGCCGGGTCCGCGAAGGCGATCGGGGCGATCTTCATGGACTCGGCGGTGAAACTGTCCTGCAGCTCGTCGTATTCACGATTGCCGAGCAGGAACTTCACCGCGCCGCGGGCGGGCCCGAGCGCCTGGTCCGCCGCCGGCTTGAGGGTGTCCGCCAGCATCTGCATGGTGCGGTCTGAGCGCGGCCCGTTGAGCAGTTCGTCGCCGATATTGGCGACCGTCATGATCTGGCTGGCCACCATGTCCGCATAGCCCTCGGTGATCTCGGGCTGCCGCTTGACGAGCAGCCCCTGCCGCCACGGCACCCACCACTTCGGATAGGCGGGCGCGAAGATCATATTGATGCCGACCCAGTTGACCACCCAGCCGATGACGATGCCGCCGATCGGCAGCACCGCCAGCGCCGACCATCCGGTCCAGTGCAGGATGCCGACCAGTACCAGACCCATGGGCGCGCCGAAGTAGAAACCGAAGTTCTGCATGAACCGGAGTTCCTTGGCGCCCAGCACCTGGAACAGGCTGTTGAGCAACTGCGGCCGCGCCTGGAAGTAGCGAATCACCATCTGCTTGACGTCGAGCAGTTGGTCGATGTTGTTGCCGAGTTCATCGGTCAGTTCACGCAGAATTGTGGGGAGCTGTTCGGCCACGCGCGAGTGCACCATCTCGCGAACGCCATTGGGCAGGTTGTACCAGAGTTGCGGATGTTCGCGTTTCAGGATGTCTTCGACGATGTCGCGAATCTGGAGTTCCGCTATTTCGGTGAGATGTTCGGCGAGCTTGTCGGGTTCGAGTTCCCGATAGAAGTCCGAGACGCTTCCGAGTTTCGCCAATCCTTTGTCGACCGCGATACTCGCCATCTTGTCCGCACGCGACGGCACAATCCCCTGCCAGCCCATACGGCCGTCGTACTGCAGCAGCGGCAGCACCTGAATCCGCTTGGGCAGGAACGGAAACAAGGCCGCGAGCCCCGGAACCCGGACGCCGTGAAAACTGATCGGCTTGAACAGCATGAGCACGCCGGTCCAGTTGGTGATGTAGCCGATGACACCCGTGAACAACGGAATCGTGATCAGTTCCAGCAATATTGTCGGGTGGACTCCGAAAAGACTCTCTAGCAACGTTCACCCTCCTGCCGATCCATACCGGAACCGCCGCCGGCATAGATACCCCTCGGCGACTCGGACCTTACTGTGCGTCCAGGAATCGAGTCCAGCGAAGGAGTGTCTGGGTCGGAGATCTCGGTCACACTGTTCCACCCCGCTGTTCCCCTGTCACGTTGGGACCACGAGAATGGCGGGAAGCACATCCAACTTGCATGCAGTGCGGGGGCGTTGAGGGTCATGTTGGGCGCGTGTTGTGCTAAGTGAACGCGGTAACCTTCGGATGGCTTTCCGGGTTCGACATGCCAGTGGGTCTGTCGGCGGCAATAATCGTGGACGAATAGTTCACCTGGCGATATTCGGAGATGGACGTGGCAGAGGACAGGACCGTGCAGGCGCCGGGGGGTGCGGCGGAGGTGGTCCGTCCGGGTTCTCGTGCAGTGGAACGCAGTTCGGACGCCGAGCAGCGGCAGATCAGCAATGAGGCACGACTGATCCGCGGCGTGTTCCGGGCAGCCGGGCTGGCGGTCGGCACCGCGGCCCGCAGCGGCCAGTGGGCGGTCGGCACCAGCTTCGAGATCACCAAGCAATTGACCCAGGCCGCGCTGGACGGCGAATCGTCGGCCGATATCGCCGAGCGCACGGGTGCGGCGCTGCGGTCCATCGCGCGCAGCGCACTCGGCGTCACCGAGGGTTCGGTGCGCGAGATCGTCAGCTATGTGCCGACGCCGGTCGGTGGCCCGAATCAGCATGCCATCGGGGCGGGCAGCCTGCTGCGTTCGGCCAGCAGCGAGGAGCTGCGCCGCCGGGGCGACTCACTGCTGGCCCGTTCGGCGGACGTCTACTTCACCGAGGACGTGCATCCGGCCTACGACCGCATTCTCGATCAGCTCGCGCCCGATGAGGCCCGCATCCTGCGCTTCATGGCGCTGAACGGCCCGCAGCCGACGGTCGATGTGCGCACCAACCGGCCGCTGGGCATCGGTTCGGAACTGGTGCAGGGCGATCTCACCTCGGTGCCGGAGCAGGCGGGCGTGCGCTACCCGGACCGCTCCCGGCACTATCTGATCAATCTGAACCGGCTCGGGCTCACCACCACCTCCGACGATCCGGTGGTGCTGTCGCGCTACATGGTGCTGGAGGTGCAGCCGGTGGTGGAGACGGCGCTCAAGAAGGCCGGGCGCGTGCCGAAGATCGTGCGAAAGAGCCTGCGACTGACCGAATTCGGCGAGGACTTCTGCACCACCTGCTTCAGCATTCAGGGCTGAGCGACTCCCGCGCCTCGCCGCGCAGGGGGCGGGGGTGTGTCCGACTGATAGCGATCCGGTACAAATCTGCGCCAATGGTGCGGTATCCCGCAGTCCTGATGGGATTGTGGGAGGTATGGATTCCGATGCGGTCACCGCGATCAGCCGGTTGAAGTTCCGGTATCTGCGTGCCCTCGACACCAAGTCGTGGGAGGAGTTCGCCGACACCATGATTCCGGAGGCGACCGCCACCTACAGTGAGTACCTCCAATTCGAATCGCGCGATGCCTTCCTGGCCTTCATGCGCAACACCCTCGGCCCGCACGTCATCACCGAACACCGCTGCGACCACCCCGAGATCGACGTCACCGGCGATACCGCCGTCGGCACCTGGTACCTGGCCGACACAGTCCTGATCCCCGGCCACAATATGCTCCTGCGCGGTGCGGCCTTCTACTCCGACCAGTACGTCAAATGCGATGACGGCAAATGGCGCATCGCCCACACCGGCTACGAGCGCACCTACGAGGTCGTCATGTCCCTCTCCGACCTCCCGAGCCTGCGGCTCACCTCCAGCCGCTGGGGCTTGATAGCCCGCGACCCGGCCGACGCCCCCCGCACCGAACCCATGCCGCCGGATTCCACCGGAACTATGGGCTGAGCCTGAATGGGCTGAGCCTGAATGGGCTGAGCCTGAACCCGACAATCACCCCGTCATTCCGGCATGTATTCGGCCGGAATCCACTGGATTCGACTGGCTCACCATAGGTCCCGGCCACAAGCACGCCGGGACGACGGAGAGGGTTGCTCAAGCGGTGATAGGGCTGCTCAGTCGGTGGTGGCGACCAGCGGCTCGAGGGTCAGGCCCGGGTGTTCCTTCTGGACGTAGGCCAGTTTCCACTTGTCGCCGAAGAGGGCGAGCATGACGCCGTCGGTGCGGGTGAAGACCTCTACGCCGCGCTGGCGGCTCAGTTCCGCGGCCGATTCGGCGTCGGTGCGGCGGGCCAGCTGGTACGGCAGGTTGTCGAGGTTGGTTTCGACGTTGTACTCGCCGAGCATGCGGGCGGTGACGACCTCGAACTGCATGGGGCCGACGGCGGCGAGCACGGGGGAGGCGTCGCCGCGAATGTCATTGCGCAGCACCTGGACTACGCCCTCGGAGTCGAGCTGGTCGATGGCCTTGCGGAACTGCTTGTACTTGCCGGCGCTCTGCGCGCGCAGGGTGGCGAAGTGCTCCGGGGCGAAGGACGGGATCGGCGGGAACTGCACCTTCTTGTCCGCGTACAGGGTGTGGCCGGGGGCCAGGGCGGTCGCATTGACCAGGCCCACCACATCACCGGGGTACGCGGTGTCCACGGTGGAACGCTCGCGCCCGAAAATGGTGAGCGCGTACTTGGTGGCGAACGGGCGCCCGGTCTGCGCGTGCGTCACGACCATGCCGCGTTCGAATTCGCCGGACACGATGCGCATGAACGCCAGCCGGTCGCGGTGCGCGGTGTCCATACCGGCCTGCACCTTGAAGATGACGGCGCTGAACGGATCGGAGGTCTCGCGCGGCTTCTCGTTGATATCGATGCGGGCGCGCGGCGGCGGGGCGATCTCGATGAGGGTCTCGAGTATCTGCCGCACACCGAAATTCAGCATGGCGGACCCGTAGATCACCGGTGAGGTGTGCCCGGCCAGGAACAGTTCCTCATCGTGGTCCTGGCCGGCGGCGGAGAGCAGTTCGCTCTCCTCGACGGCGGTCACCCATTCAGCACCCTCGCGCTCGGCGGCTTCCTCGGGCGTCAGGTGCTCCTCGGGGGCGATGGTCGCACCGCCCGCGGTACGGGTGAAGTGGATGTATTCGACCGGTGCGCCCTCCGCGCCGCGCCGCAGCAGACCGCGGAAATCACCGGCGATGCCGACGGGCAGGAACAGCGGGGTGGGGGTGAGGCCGATGCGATCGGTGATCTCGTCCAGCAGTTCCAGGGGCGCCTGGCCCGGCCGGTCCCACTTGTTGATGACGGTGATCACCGGAATGCCGCGATCGCGCGCGACCTGAAAGAGCTTGAGCGTCTGCGGTTCCAGGCCCTTGGCCGCGTCGATGAGCATGACGGCCGCATCAACCGCGGTCAGTACCCGATAGGTGTCCTCCGAGAAATCGGAGTGGCCCGGCGTATCGACAAGATTGATGACGCAGTCGCCGTACTCGAACTGCAGCGCCGTGGAGCTGACGGAGATACCGCGCGCCTTCTCCATCTCCATCCAGTCGGAGACGGTCGACTTGCGCCCCGCCTTGCCGTGAATGGCGCCGGCCTCGGAAATGACCTTCGCATGCAGTGCGAGCGCCTCGGTGAGCGTCGACTTACCGGCATCCGGATGGGAGATCACCGCGAAGGTGCGCCGCCGGGCTACCTCGCCGGCCAACCGCCCGGAACTGGGTGCGTTGGTCGCGCTGGCGGTCGGGGAACTCAACGGGGGACTCCTTAGCAGACGAGGCAACCTGTCCAGGTTACGCGAAGCCCTCCTGTGCCCGACCAGCCGGTTCCCCGCCGAGCGTCCGTCGGGTCAGCGGGATTCGGGGAGGTGGCGGGCGATGGCCTGCGCTACCAGGCGGGGGATGTCGGTGCCGGGGGCGATGGCTTCGATGCTGCGGTTGGCCACGACCGAGGCGATGCCGTGCAGGTTGGTCCACAGGCCCAGGGCCAATTCGTCTGCGCTCGTGGTGCTGCCGGGCGTGAGACCTGCGGCGACCAGGTCGCGCCAGCGCCGGAACATGGGGAGGGTGATGGTGGCTCGAAGGTTCTCGCCGGCGCCCTCCAGGAGGTCGTGCCGGAACATGAGCGCGAACATCTGCGGGCGCCGAGCGGCGAATTCGACATAGGTCAGGCAGCTGTCCTCGATGCGTGCCCGGGGTGTATTGCCCTGTACCGCTTCGAGTCTGGCGCCGAGATCGACGTAGCCGCGGGCGGCGATGGCCGCGAGCAGGGCATTGTGGGTCGGAAACCAGCGCCGGGGCGCGCCGTGCGATACCCCCGCTTCCCGGGCGATGGCGCGCAAGCCGAGCTGTTCCGCCCCCACCTGTTCCAGCATGTCCACGCCGGCGCTCACCAACCGCTCACGCAGCGGCTCAACGACACTCATGCCGCACATCCTCCCAACAGATCACCCGCGATTCGTCATAGACACTGTCTACCCGCGTGGTGTAGACAGTGTCTACGCATCTTTTCCGGGAGGTAGGTCATGTCGTACTGGCTGTTGAAACATGTGCTGATCGGCCCGCTGCTGTGGCTGCTCGGCCGCCCGAAAGTAGAAGGGCTGCAGCATGTTCCAGCAGACGGTCCGGTCATCATCGCGGCCAATCATCTGGCCGTCGTGGACTCGCTGTACCTGTGCCTGGTGCTGCCCAGGAAGGTCACCTTCATCGCCAAGCAGGAGTACTTCACCACCGGCGGGTGGCGCGGCAGGCTGAACCGGTGGGTCATGAACGCGACCGGTCAGGTGGCGGTGGATCGCACCCCGGGCAAGGCCGGCGGCGATTCGCTCACGGCGGCGGCCCGGATTCTGGAGCAGGGCGGCATCTGGGGAATCCACCCGGAGGGCACCCGATCCCCGGACGGCCGCATCTATCGCGGCCGCACCGGCGTCATCCGCGTGGCCATGCAGACCGGCGCACCCGTGGTGCCGGTCGTGCTGTCCGGAACCGATCGGGTGAATCCGCGCGACCGCCGCTTCCTGCGTCCGGCCAAGGTGCGCATTTCGATCGGCCGCCCGCGCTACTTCGTACCGGCCGATCGGTACGCTGTACGACAGGCAACCGATGAGCTCATGGCCGACCTGGTGCGCCGCTCCGGTCGCCAGTACGTGGATTGCTACGCAGCCACATTCGAAAGACATGCCGAAGCGGCATAGCTCGAGGTGGGGGCTGTGTAAAGCGGTTAGGGCCGCGTGTTAAAGTCTTCGGGTTGTCTCGGCGAGGGTGCGACACCCCAAAATGTCCACCGTGATCGACGCGGCTCGGCTCCCGGCCGTCGCTGTTCGGTTTTTCGCCCGACTAGCAGACCAATATTGCGCCAGGGCGGCAGTTTCCCCTGGCCAGCACGCTGATATCAGCCCGGACCGAGCCGTAGGAGTAGACAGTCATGTCCGACGCCAACCTTCTGGAAGCCACCGTACGCACCGAGTTCGGCAAGGGTGCCGCGCGTCGTACCCGCCGCGACGGCAATGTGCCCGCCGTGCTGTACGGCCACAACGAAGAGCCGCAGCACCTGTCCATCAACGCCCGCGCGTTCGCCGCGGTGCTGCGTGAGCACGGCACCAACGCCATCCTGAACCTGGACATCGCGGGCACCCCGGCGCTGGCCATGACCAAGTCCGTGGTCGTGCACCCGATCCGCCGCTACATCGAGCACGCCGACCTGCTGATCGTCCGCCGTGGCGAGCGCGTCGTCGTCGATGTGCGCGTGAACCTGGTCGGCGAGGCCGCCTCGGCCACCCTGGTCACCTCGGACGTCACCGTGCTGTCCGTCGAGGCCGACGCCATGAGCCTGCCGGAATTCATCGACGTCTCCATCGAGGGCGTCGAGGCCGGTACCCAGATCAACGCCGGCGACATCACGCTGCCCGCGGGCGTCACCCTGGCCGGTGACCCGGAGGCGCTGATCGTCAACATCATCGCCGCCCCGGCCTCCGCGCAGGAGTCCGAGGATGCCGCCGCCGAGGCCAACGGCACCGCCGAAGCCGCCGAGTAATACTGCCTGCTAACGGTTTTCAATGACCGAGGCAACGGCCGGGCCCGTGCTCGTGGTCGGACTGGGTAACCCCGGACCCGAATACGAGCGCACCCGGCACAATGTCGGTTTCATGGTCGCCGATGTGCTCGCGGAGCGCGTCGGCGGCCGTTTCACCGTGCACAAGAAGTCCGGTGCGGACCTGCTGGAGGCCCGCCTGGACGGGCGCAAGGTGCTGATCGCCAAGCCGCGCAGCTTCATGAACCTGTCCGGCCGCCCGGTCGCCGCACTGGCGAAATTCTTCTCGGTGCCGCCGACCGAGGTGATCGCCGTGCACGACGAGTTGGATCTGCCGTTCGGCGTAATCCGGTTGAAGCAGGGCGGCGGCGAGGGTGGGCACAATGGCCTGCGCTCCATGTCGCAGGCGCTGACCACCAAGGATTATCTGCGGGTCCGGTTCGGCATCGGGCGTCCGCCCGGCCGCCAGGACCCCGCCGACTATGTGCTGAAGCCCTTTTCCGCACCGGAGCGCAAAGAGGTTCCGGTGATCGTCGAGCAGGCTGCGGACGCGGTCGAGCTGCTGCTCCGAGTCGGGCTGGAAACGGCGCAGAACCAACTGCATTGACAACGCAAACATCGTGCCCCCGTTCGGATTTCCGGACGGGGGTTCGTTCGTTTCAACCGAGGTTGGCCTGGGTGGCGGAGCGCCGGAGCTTCCCTGACGAGGTTTTCGGCAAGGCGCCGGGGCCGAGGATGGTGACACTGCGGGGGCGGACGCCTACTTCGGAGAACACCGTGTGGACGATGTCGTGTTCGATGCGCCGCACCTCCTCCGGGTTCTGGAAGTCGTTGCTCTCCACCACGACCGCGAAGCTTTCGCGTTTCTGTCCCGCGTCCAAGCGCACGGCCACGGCATTGCCGGGGCGAACTCCCTTGATGCGCAAGGCGGCTCGCTCGATATCGGTGGGATAGATATTGCGGCCGCCCATAATGATGACGTCCTTGATGCGGCCGCACACCACCACCAGTCCGTCTTCGGTGAAGTAGCCGATATCGCCGGTGTCGAGCCAGCCCTCGGCATCCAGGGTGGGCCGGAAGCCCTCGACGGTCACATAGCCGGAAGTCACTGCGGGGCCGCGCAATTCGATCACACCGACGCTGCGTACCGGGAGCGGGTGCCGGTCGGCGTCGACGATCCGGCCCTCGAGATTGTCGACCAGATAGCCGAGCGTGGGCAGGCGGCGCACCGCACCGTGATGGTGATCGGGATTCTTGACCGGCACCGCCTTGCCGAGCGCCTCCAGCAGATCGGCATCGACCACATCGAGAATCTGCCCGAGCCCCGGGTCCGGAATGGACACGGCCAGAGTCGTTTCGGCCATGCCGTAGACGGGGGTGAGCGCCATCGGGTTGAGCCCGAACCGTTTTCCGGCCTCGGCGAGCGCCTCCATGGTGTCGGCGTCGACCGGTTCCGCACCGTTCCACATGTACCGGACGCTGCTCAGATCGAGCGCGCCCTCCTCGGCGTTGCGCAGCCTGCGGGCGAGCAGTGAATACGCGAAATTCGGTGCGGCCGTGACTGTTCCGCGATACTTCGAAATCAGTTCGGCCCACAGGATCGGGCGCACGAGGAAGTCCAGCGGCGTCACGCACACCACTTCCGCACCGAGGTGCATCGGCACGCTCAGAAATCCGATCATGCCCATATCGTGGAAGAGCGGCAGCCAGCTGATCATCACATCGTCGTCGAGCTGGAACTTCACCCGATCGAACATGGCGTAGGCATTGACGAAGAAATTGCCGTGCGTGATCCGCACCGCCTTCGGTGATCCGGTGGACCCGGATGTCAACTGCTGCAGGGCGATATCGGCCTCACCGGTCGGCAGCGGCGAGATATCGCGACCGCCGCGCATCCGATCGATGGTCACCACCGCGATACCGCGTTCGGCCAGCAGCGGGGCCGCCGCCTCGAACGGCGCGCCCAGCACCACGACCTGCGCGTCGATCATGCGCAGCACGGTTTCGGTGTCGTGCGCCCACATCAGCAGATCGGTACGCGGTGTGGGCTGATGCAGCATGGTGATCGAGGCGCCGCGCATCCACACGGCCTGGCAGGCGGGCGCGATGTCCACCGGCATGCCGGCGAGCACAGCCACCGCATCCCCGTGGCCGATGCCGGCGTCCGCCAGCCCGCCGGCCATCTGCCGGGCGATCGTGTGAATCTCGCCCCACGTCTGCCGCAGTGGCGAGTCCGGCTCCCCGGTCACCAGCCCGTGCCCGGATGTTCGCGCCGTTGCATACATTTCATCGGTGAAGCGGCTCACGATCGACTCCTCAAACGCTGGCCAACACCTCAACTATCCCGCCGCCGCGCCGCCCTGTTAACCGTTTCGCGATGTTGCTCAGCGAAGTGCGGTCACCACTTCGGCGAAGCGGTCGAGGTCTTCGAAGCTCACGAAGGAGTGGGGGGAGGCGCGGACAACCGAGTCCAGGTCGCGGGCGGTCATATCGAGCAGGGTGGAGGAGGCGTGGCTGACCGTGACGATGATGGACTCGGCGGCGAGGCGATCGCGGATCTCGAGCGGCGCGAGACCGTCCACGGTGAAGGACACGATGCCCGCGTGCTGGGTGCCGCGGTCGCGCACGGTGACGCGGGGGAGCGCCTGCAGCAGCTTGCGCAGGTACTCCGCGCGCTCGGCGATCGCGGCGTAGATCTCGGCGGGCCCGGCCTCGAGCAGATAGCGCACCGCCGCGCCCAGGCCGAGGCGTCCGGCGATATCGCACTCCCAGAATTCGAAGCGCTCGGCGCCCGGGGCGAGGGTGTATTCGGCGGGCCCGGTCCACACCGCGCTGTGCAGATCGAGGCGGCTGGGTTCCATGGTGGCGGCCAGTTCGGGGCGCACGTAGAGGAAGCCGGTGCCGCGCGCGCCGCGCAGCCATTTGCGGCCGGTCGCCGACAGCGCGTCCACGCCGAGCTCCGCGACGTCCAGGGGCAGCTGACCCGCCGACTGGCAGGCGTCGAGCAGTACCAGCGCACCCTCTCGGCGGGCGATGTGCGCGGCCTCGGCGACCGGATTCACCAGGCCGCCGTTGGTCGGAACATGTACCAGCGAGACGAGTTTCACCCGTTCGTCGATCATGGATTCCAGCGCGTCCAGATCGAGTTGCCCACTGCTGTCGCTGGGAATCGTCTCCACGACGGCCCCCGTCTGCCGGGCGCGCTGCAGGGCGGCGATGGCATTGCTGGCGTAGTCGGCGCCCGAGATGAGAATCCGATCTCCGGCCCGCAGCGGTACCGAGTAGAAGAAATCACTCCACGATCGGCTGGCGCTGTCGCTGAGCGCGATGGAGCTCGCCTCGGCACCGATGAGTTGCCCGATCGCGGTCTTGACGGCGTGCAGATCGTCGAGCCGCTCGTTGGCGGCACGATAGCCACCGATCTCGGCCTCCCGGCGCAGATGCGCGATGGCGGTCTCGACGACGATCCGCGGGGGTAGTGAGGAACCCGCGCTGTCGAGAAAAATCTGACCTTCGCAACCGGGTGTATCGGCGCGCAACCGGGCAATGTTCACCATGGGAACGACCATATCGGTTGGTGTGTTCTCCATTTCGTCAGATTTGTTGTCGGTATACCTCGCTACTCTGGTTTGATCGCCCTTCGCATCGGGCGGTGCCGGAGCGGTCGAGCGGAGGTTGGCATGGTGGTCACGACGTCCCCCAGCGAGTTGCCGCGAGTTGCCGGGCGTGGGTCTGTGCCCGGCGCCGTGCAGACGGGCCGCGCCGAACTGGGGCCGGGAACCGAGTTCTCCACGCGGGCGGCGGCCGAGGCGTACATCGGAAAGGTCTGTTTCAAACAGGGCCCACCGATGCTTATCGGCGCCGAACTCGAGTGGCTTACCGCGCAGGGAGAGCCGTCGGCGTCCGCCCCGCGTCCGCAGCTGACTGTGCTGGCAGACGCGCTGGGATCCTATGCGCCACAGTCCATTTCTCCTGATTCCCCGGCCGATCCGCTGCCGGGAGGCAGCCGGGTCACCCTCGAGCCCGGCGGTCAGATCGAACTCTCCAGCGCCCCGTTCGGCACCGCCGCCGAATTGTGTGAGCGCCTGCTAGCCGATACCGGCCGCCTACGGGAGCTACTCGATACCCGCGATATCCACATCATCTCCGCTTCCGCCGATCCGGTGCGCAGCCCGCAGCGCCTGCTCCAACTGCCGCGCTATCGCGCCATGGAATCCTCGTTCGCCGGTATCGGCCCGTTCGGTGCGCTGATGATGTGCAATACCGCCGCCGCCCAGGTGAGCGTGGATGCCGGGGTGGATGCCGCCGATATCGCGGCCCGCTGGACCGCCCTCTATGCCATCGGCCCGGCCCTGCTGGCCGCTTTCGCCTGCTCCCCGGACCTCAGTGGCGCGCCCCCCGGCACCTGGGCCTCCCAGCGCATGCGTACCTGGCTCCGATTGGACCATCTGCGCACCCGGCCGCCCGTGCACGACTGGTCCGACCCGATCACCGGTTACGCCCGCTGGGCGCTCGATGTGCCACTGCTGTGCGTGCGACCCGAAAGCGCGGGGGTGGCGGACTGGACGGCTCCGCCCGGCGCCACCTTCGCGGACTGGCTGTGCGGCGCGCTCGACGAAGAGATCGGCCGCCGGCCCACTCGCGACGATCTCGACTATCACCTGACCACGGTCTTTCCGCCGGTCCGCGCCTCGGGGCATCTCGAGGTGCGCTATCTGGACGCCCAGCCGGGCAATACCTGGACGGTCCCGGTGCATGCCATCGACGCCCTGCTCGCCACGCCCGCCGTGGTGGCCGAGGCGACGGCGCTGGCGGGTTCGACGGTCGGCCGCTGGTCCGAGGCTGCTCGCTACGGGCTGGCCGACCCCGAAATCCGCACGGCCGCAGTGGCTCTGCTGGAGCTCGCCACCGCGCACGCCGCAACTCCGGTTGCCGCAGCGGAATTGGCCGCCGCCGCGGCGCGTTGCCGCCAGGGACATGCGCCCGCGGCATTTCCCGAATCCGGGGGTGGCGCATGAGTGCGCAGCCTGCCGCCGGTTTCGCGGAAAGCCCCTGCCTGTTCGACTTCCTGAATTCGGAGTTCTCTCATGACTGTTCAGCTACCGGGTACTGACCGGGCCGAGACGGATCGGCTGCGGGAGCGGATCGCGCAGGTGCTGGAGCGGGCGCGGCGGCGCACCGCCGGGCTCACCGATTGCCTGGACGAGGCCGAGCTGGTGGCGCAGCATTCGCGGATCATGAGCCCGCTGGTGTGGGATCTCGCGCATATCGGCAATCAGGAAGAGCTCTGGCTGGTGCGGGATGTGGGCGGCCGCGAGGCCGTGCGCGCCGATATCGACGAGCTGTACGACGCGTTCAAACATGCGCGCGCCAATCGGCCCGCGCTGCCGCTGCTGAATCCGGCGCAGGCCAAGCAGTACGTCGGCCAGGTGCGGGGCAAGGTGTGGGATGTGCTGGAGCACAGCCCCTTACGCGGTGACGCGCTGGTGGCGGACGGATTCGCCTTCGGCATGATCGCGCAGCACGAGCAGCAGCACGACGAAACCATGCTCGCGACCCATCAGCTGCGGCAGGGCGAAGCGGTGCTGTCGGCGCCCGCCGCTCCGGTGGTGCGCACCCCCGTGCGCGGCGAAGTCGTCATTGCCGCAGGGGAATTCACCATGGGCACCGACGGCGATCCCTGGGCGCTGGACAATGAGCGCCCCGCGCACCCCGTCCACGTGCCCGGCTTCGCCATCGATACCGCTCCGGTCACCAATGAGCAGTACCTCGAATTCATGGCGGACGGCGGCTACGACCGCCCCGAGCTCTGGTCCGAAGCGGGCTGGGCGCACCGCCGTGAGGCAGGTCTGGTGTCCCCGCAATTCTGGGAGCGGGACGGCGGCGGCCGGTGGTGGCGAAGGGTTTTCGGCGTCATGCAGCCCGTGCGCCCGCATCAGCCGGTGGTGCACGTCTGCTGGTTCGAGGCCGAGGCCTACGCCAACTGGGCGGGCAAACGCCTGCCGACCGAGGCGGAATGGGAGAAGGCCGCCCGCTTCGATCCGGCCACCGGCCGCTCCCGCCGCTACCCGTGGGGTGATGCCGACCCCACCGCCGATACCGCGAATCTCGGTCAGCGGCACCTGGAACCGGCGGATGCGGGCGCATATCCCGCAGGTGTGTCACCGCAGGGTGTGCACCAGCTGATCGGCGATGTCTGGGAGTGGACCTCCTCCGGTTTCACGCCGTACCCGGGCTTCCAGCCGTTCCCCTATCGCGAGTACTCCGAGGTCTTCTTCGGCGGCGACTACCGAGTCCTGCGCGGCGGTTCCTTCGGCGCGGACGATGTCGCCTGCCGCGCCACCTTCCGCAATTGGGACCATCCCATTCGCCGCCAGATCTTCGCCGGCTTCCGCCTGGCCAGAGACCTCCGCCCGGAGGAACTCTGATGTGCCGCCACCTCGCCTACCTGGGCCCGCCGGTTCCCGTGGGAGACATCCTCACTCGGGGCCCGCACTCCCTCCGCACCCAGTCCTGGGCCCCGCGCGATATGCGCGGCGGCGGAACCATCAATGCCGACGGCTTCGGCGTCGCCTGGTGGATTCCAGCCCCGGCCGAGCAGCCGACGGTGTCGCGCTATCGCAATGCGGCCCCGATCTGGACCGATCCGGCCGTGGAGGAGGTGCTGCCGCAACTGCATTCATCGGCAGTGCTGGCCGCGGTCCGCTCGGCCACGGTCGGCCTACCGGTCGAGCAGGCGGCGTGCGCGCCGTTCACCCACGGCCGCTGGGCTTTCAGCCATAACGGGGCGATCCCGGACTGGCGCGATGCCCTCACCGCCGTTGCCGCCCAGTTCGATTCGCCCTCGCTGCTCGATGCCGAGTCGCTGACGGATTCGGCCCTGCTCTGGGTGATTCTGCGCAGCCTGCTGGAGAACAAAACGCCGCCGTCCGGCGCGGATATCGAGCCGGAAGTTGCGCTGACAGCGGCGATTCGGACGGTATTCGACCCGGAGATCGCGCTGACGGCGGTGGTTCGCGCGGTGTACGAACTGTCGCCGCGGGCGCGATTGAACCTCCTGCTGGGGGATGGCGAAACGGTGTGGGCCACCACGTGGCAGCACGCGCTGTCGGTGCTGGTGGCCGATGACTTCGCGGTGGTCGCCTCGGAGCCGTACGACGATGATCCGCGCTGGCAGTCGATCGCTGATCGGCACCTGGTGGTGGTGCGGCCCGGGCGGCTGACGGTGAAACCGCTGGATTTCGAAAATGGAAGGACTTCTCGATGACTTCGGCGACGCTGGAGATCCATTTGACCGACGACGATCTGACCGCGGGTTTGCGATCGGATGTGCGCCGCGGGCTGACGGCGGAACCGAAATGGTTGCCGCCCAAGTGGTTTTACGACGCGCGGGGCAGTGAACTCTTCGAGCAGATCACGCAGCTGCCCGAGTACTACCCCACGCGCACCGAGCGCGCGCTGCTGGAGCAGGTGGTGGGGGAGATCGCCAAGATCGCCCAGGCCGAGGTGCTGGTGGAGCTGGGCGCCGGATCGGCCGCCAAGACCCGGCTGCTGCTGGAGGCATTGACGGCGGAAGGCCCGCTGAAAACCTATGTGCCGCAGGATGTTTCGGTGGCTGCACTGAGCGCTTCGGCGAACGAGGTGGCCACCGAGTTCCCGGGGCTGAGCGTGCACGGGGTGGTCAGCGATTTCACCGCCACGCTGGACAATCTGCCGCGCGGCGGCCGCCGCATGATCGCCTTCCTCGGCGGCACCATCGGTAATCTGGTTCCGGCCGAACGCGCGCAGTTCCTGGCCGATGTGCACGATGTGCTGGAACCGGGTGAGCAGCTGCTGCTCGGCGCCGGTCTGGTCATCGATCCGGCGGTGCTGGTGCCCGCCTACGACGATGCCGCCGGAGTCACCGCGGAATTCAATCGCAATGTGCTGCATGTGCTCAACGCCCGCCTCGGCGCGAATTTCGTCCCGGAGAAGTTCGCGCACGTCGCGCTCTGGGATGCCGAGAACGAGTGGATCGAAATGCGCCTGGAGGCCACCGAGGCCATGTCCGTCACCATCGCGGACCTGGAGCTGTCGGTGGATTTCGCGGCCGGTGAGCAATTGCGCACCGAGATCTCCGCGAAGTTCCGGCGTGATGGCCTCGAGAACGAGCTCGCCGCAGCGGGTTTCGCGACCGAGCGCAGGTGGACCGACCCGCAGGAGCGCTTCGCCCTCTGGCTGGCCGAACGCCGATAACAGCGATGTCCGGTACCGCGATAATCAGACCGTGATGTCGCCGTAAACAGTCAATTCCGGCAATAGCGGCAGTATTCGCGTCATAGGATCAGAAAACAGTGAAGCCGTGGGAAATTTTCGGCCTCGTCCTTGGCGTCGCGGCCTTCTGTATCGTGCTGCCGCCATTGCTGGGCTGGAGCCGGGACCGTCTGTGGTTTCTGGGCGGCCTGCTCCTGCTGACCGGGGCGGTGGCGCTGCTGTTCCTGCCGCTGCCGCACCCCGCCGGCAGTGTGGACTGCGGCACCGTGATCAGCCCGCGCCACGAATGGAACGGTTCCCAGCTCTGCTTCGAACCCGGTTGCATCGCACCCGATTTCCATGTGCACTGCGACCGCAATACCACCGCGCGCCTGGAGACCATCGGCGTGGTCGCGGCCGCCGCCCTGGTGACTCTGGCGCTGAGCAGCCGCACGCTGCGACGGCCGCTCCGCAGATCGGCTCCGGACTGACAGCCGCTCGGCTCCGGACCGGCAGGCGCTCAAACCCCGGAACCGGCAGGCGCTCGGCTCCGGATCGGCAGACGCTCAACCGGTTACGGCGGCGATCCACTCCGCGGCGGGCCGCAGCTCCTCCCACGCCTTGCGGATTTCGACGGCCGCGCGCGGCTTCTCCAGCCACGCCGGCGCGCCGAAATCCTTACTGAGGGTGAGAGATTTGTGCCGCAGCAGTTCGATGCGCGGATGGTCGGCCGGATACCCCTTGGGCCGTGTGACCAGCCGGTCGCCGCCCAGGGTGTACCCGGCGGCGGTCAGTCCGGCCAGCAGGTTTTCCAGCTCGACGCCGCGCACCTCGTTGTCGATGGCGGTGCGCAACTGGGCGAGTTGCGCGGGCGTCGGCCCGTAGAGCCCCACGGCGATGAACAGTCCGGCCGCGCCGATCTGCACATAGAACCCCGCACCGGCCGAGGTGTGCACCACCGCACCCTGATGATTCTTGTACGGGGTCTTGTCCTTCGAGAACCTGACATCCCGATACGGCCGGAACATCTTGGCCGGCCCGAAGTCCGGTTCCAGCTCGGACATCAAGGCCTGCATGGGATCTCGGACCGACGTCTCCCAGACCTGCTTGTGCGCGGTCCAGAACGCCTTGGAGTTGTCGGCCTCGAGATCTTCGTAGAAGTCGAGGCCGGTCAGGGGGAATCCGGTGAACTGTGGCACTGCTGTTGCGCTCCTACGTCGATGAATTGCCGACGGCCACGACCATGATGAGGACGTAGAGGAGGTAGAGCACGATCACGCCGACGCCGACCCAGATGGCCGCCAGCGCCATACCGCGTCCCTGCTGCCCGGACTGCTTGATCTGGTTCAGCGCCACCACACCCAGGATGATCCCGATGATCGAGCCGATACCGCAGGTGACGAATCCGACCAGCGAGGTGATGAGCCCGCCGATGGCCAGACCGTTGGTGCTCGTCGGCGGCGCGTATCCCATCGGTGGATATCCGGGCTGTCCATAGGGCTGGCCGTACGGCTGCTGCGCATAGGGCTGCTGGCCATAGGGCTGCTGCTGACCGTACTGCTGCTGCGGATAGGGCTGCTGGCCGTAAGGCGGCTGCCCGCCGGGGTATCCGCCCTGGTCACCGGCCGGATAACCACCCTGCGGCTGCCCGCCCATCGGCGGATAGTTGTGCACCCCACCCGCCGGGTAGGCCTCCCCCTGTGGATAGGCCTGCGCGGAACCCTGTGGATAAGCCTGCGCGGGCGGATACTGCAGCGGCGGCACGTCCGAACCCGCTGTGCCCGGGTAGTACTGGGTGATCGGCGGCGCATCCTGCGCCGGCGTGCCGGGGTTGTATCGGGTGGTCGCGGCATCCTGTCCCCAGGCGCCCGCGTTGTACTCGGTCGCCGCCGGATCCTGCGGCTGCTCGGCTGCCGCGGCGTCCTGTCCGGAAGTGCCCTCGGGCTTCTTCTTGAACATGTCGCCCGGGTCGGCGCCGGCGTGCGGTTCGTTCGGCGGCGTGCTCATGTCGCGCCCTTCTCGGTGGGTGGTGTCGGACCGTCCCCATGGGTATCACAATGGCGGGCCGATGCGTAAACACGCACCGGTCCGCGGCGGAACGTGTCAGTCGCGGGGTTCGTCGACGATTTCCATGGCGGCGACTTCGGCGGGCCGGTCGTCCTCCGCCTTGTATTCATCGCGCTGCCGGCGGCGGGTCCACTCCTGGTCGAGCTCTTCTCCTATACCCAGGCGCCCGGTGTCGTCGTTCTCGCGGTTGCGGATGATGAGGTCTTCCGGTGGGTCGGCAATGGCCCGCTCATATTCGCGGACCTCGTCGGCCTGATCGTCGTCGCCCATGTCGTAGTCGAGATCCTCGACGTCATCGGTGTCGAGCACCTCGTCGATGAGCTGGTCTTCATCATCGTTGCGCCGGTCGTCCATACGGAACCACACCTCTCCGCGCTACAGCGCACCTTTAGCAAACCCGCGTGACTTCGAGTCAACGCTACCGCTGTGCTCGGGAGGGAGCACCCATTGCGCCACCCATATATACGAACGCGCCCTTCCCGAATCGGAAGGGGCGCGCTGCGCAAGTGCCGAGGTGCTACGCGTTGCCGTTGAAAAGGCCGGTGACCGAACCGTTTTCGAAGACCTCGCGAATGGTCTGCGCCAGCAGCGGCGCGATCGACAGCACGGTCAGCGACGGGAACTTCTTGGCCTCGTCGATGGGCAGCGTATTGGTGACCACAACTTCCTTGGCACCGCAGTTCGCCAGCCGCTCGGCGGCCGGGGCGCTGAGGATGCCGTGGGTGGCGGCGATGACCACATCGCCCGCGCCCGCCTCCTTGAGCACCTTGACGGCGCCGGCGATGGTGCCACCGGTGTCGATCATGTCGTCGATCAGGATGCAGGTGCGTCCCTCGACGTCACCGACCACACGATTGGCCACAACCTGGTTGGCCACCAGCGGATCTCGCGTCTTGTGGATGAACGCCAGCGGCGCGTCCTGCAGCGAGTTGGCCCACTTCTCGGCGACCTTCACACGACCGGCATCCGGGGAGACCACGGCGATATTGTCGAGCGCGTAGTTGTTGCGAATGTGCTCGGCCAGCTGCACCTGCGCGTGCATGTGATCGACCGGGCCGTCGAAGAAGCCCTGGATCTGATCGGTGTGCAGGTCGACGGTGATGATGCGATCGACACCCGCGGTCTTGAGCAGATCCGCGATCAGGCGAGCCGAGATGGGCTCACGACCGCGGTGCTTCTTGTCCTGGCGGGCGTACGGGTAGAAGGGCAGCACCGAGGTGATGCGCTTGGCCGAACCGCGCTTGAGCGCGTCGATCATGATGAGGTGCTCCATGACCCACTGGTTCAGCGGGGCCGGGAAGCTCTGCAGCACGAAGGCATCGGAGCCGCGGACCGATTCCTCGAACCGGACGAAGGTCTCGCCGTTCGCGAAGTCGCGCGCGGTCTGCGGGGTCACATGGACATTGAGTTCCTTGGCCACCGCCTCGGCGAGCTCGGGATGAGCGCGTCCCGAGAACAGCATCAGGTTCTTGTGGTTTTCGGTAGAGAACGCGGTCACGGACGTTCGCCATCCTTTTGCTCGTCGGATATCTCATCGGCCTCCAGGGCCGCTTTCTCACTTGCCGCGATGGCAGCCTCGGCCGCCAGGGCGGCATCGGTACCGGGGCGATTGCGCTGCACCCAGCCCTCGAGATTTCGTTGCGCTCCGCCCGACACCGCAAGCGCACCTGGCGGAACGTTTCTGCGCAGTACAGTACCTGCTGCCGTATATACCCCGTCACCCACGGTGAGCGGGGCGACGAACATGGTGTCGCTGCCCGTGCGCACATGCGAGCCGACTACGGTGTGGTGCTTCTTCACGCCGTCGTAGTTGACGAAAACGCTCGACGCGCCAATATTGCTGTGCTCGCCGATGGTGGCGTCACCCACATAGGTGAGGTGCGGGACCTTGGAGTGCGCGCCGATATTCGCGTTCTTGGTCTCGACGAACGCTCCGAGCTTGCCGGAGTCGCCGACCACGGTGCCCGGGCGCAGATAGCTGAACGGTCCGATGGTGGAGCCGGGTCCGATGGTGGCCCGCTCGCCGTGCGTGCGCACCACGTGGGCGCCGTCGCCGACCACCACATCGGTGAGTGTGCAGTCCGGGCCGACCTCGGCGTCCTCGCCGATCACGGTGTCGCCCAACAGTTGTACGCCCGGCCGGATGATCGCGTCGCGGCCGATGCGCACCTCGCCGTCGATCCAGGTGGTGCCCGGATCCATGATGGTGACCCCGGCGCGCATATGCCGCTCCAGGATGTAGCGATTGAGCGTGGCGGCCGCACCGGCCAGCTGCACCCGATCGTTGACGCCGGTGACCTTGGCGGAATCGACCAGGCGCGCGCCGTGCACCGGATGCCCGGCCTCGCGGGCCAGCTTCAGCACATCGGTGAGGTACAGCTCGTGCTGGGCGTTCGCAGTGGTCAACTGGGAGATCATGATTCGCAGCACGGTCGCGTCGAAGACGTACACACCGGAGTTGACCTCGGTGATGGCGGCCTGCAGCGGCGTCGCGTCGGCGTGCTCGACGATCTCGAGCACGTGATTGTGCGTATCGCGGATGATGCGGCCGTAGCCGTTCGGATCATCGGGCTCGAAGGTCAGCACCGTGACCGCGGATCGCTCCGGATAGCTGCGGTGCTCGTCGAGCAGTGCGGAGACCGTATGCCCGTCCAGCAGAGGCACATCCGCGGAGGTGACCAAGAGGTCACCGTCGAAATCTTCCGGCACGGCGGTGAGTGCGCACTGCACCGCGTGCCCGGTGCCGAGCTGTTCCTCCTGGACCGCCAGGGTGATGTCCCGGCCGAGGTCGGCGGCGACCTTGCCGACGGCCGCACCGACCTGTTCGCGGTCGTGGCCAACCACCGTGATGAGGAACGCGGGGTCGATCTCGTTCGCCGCATGCAACGCGTGAGCGAGCATGCTGCGGCCGGCAAGTGGGTGCAACACCTTGGGGGTCTTGGACCGCATTCGGGTTCCGGCTCCGGCGGCGAGAACGACGACGGCGGTCTGCTGTGGCATGGATCTCCCTCGGCTGCGCGTCATCGTGCTGAGTTCTTTGGTTGCGCTGGGCCACAGTTGTGCTGCGTCAGCGATGTGCGGGGCCAACCATAGTGACCCCGTTCGCGAGCTCCGCCGCCAGGACTCGAACCTGAACTAACTGAACCAAAATCAGTGGTGCTGCCATTACACTACGGCGGATTGCAACCCGGCGGACCGTACGGTACGCCGCTCTGCTGGTTATGGCATGCGCGTGTAGATACTCGCACATGGGGTGGCCATTCCGCGATTTTTGCAAGTGAATGCCGGAACTTGATGTTGCACCTCTCCATTTCACATTGGCGGATGCCGTGAACCGGACGTGATCGAACCTCGTGTGTCGGCGGGGCGCTCGAGCACAGTGGGTCTCCGGTCTGAAAGAGT
The DNA here is from genome assembly GCF_040611495.1 of Nocardia sp. NPDC006630. NCBI lineage: Bacteria > Bacillati > Actinomycetota > Actinomycetes > Mycobacteriales > Nocardiaceae > Nocardia > Nocardia sp. NPDC006630. The sequence goes on along the minus strand of NZ_JBEXOK010000001.1, from coordinate 714,914 downwards.
TACAGGACGGTTGTACGGCATACAGGGGAAGGCGGGATCGATGACTTCGGGTGATGGCAGCCGGGTGTCGCGTCCGCGTATGACGGGAACCCAACGGCGGCAGCAGCTCATCGAGATCGGGCGGACCCTGTTCGCGGAGCGCGGGTACGACGCCACCTCGGTGGAGGAGATCGCGCAGCGGGCGCAGGTCTCGAAACCTGTGGTGTACGAACACTTCGGCGGCAAGGAGGGTTTGTACGCCGTTGTCGTCGACCGGGAGATGTCCGCACTGCTGGAGATGATCACCGCATCGCTCGCGCAGAACCGTTCGCGGGTGCGTCTCGAGCAGGTGGCGCTGGCGTTGCTCACCTATATGGAGGAGCGCACGGACGGGTTCCGCATCCTGATGCGTGATCAACCGGTCTCCGCGGCGGTGGGTACCTACTCCAGTCTGCTGAACGAGGCGGTGAATCAGGTGGCGCACATACTCGCCGGGGATTTCGAGCGCCGTGGGTTCGATACGAGTTTGGCGACGCTGTACGCACAAGCGCTGGTGGGCATGGTCGCGACGGCGGCCACCTGGTGGCTGGACGAGCGTCAGCCGTCCAAGGAAGTGGTCGCTGCGCACCTGGTGAATCTGTGCTGGAACGGCCTCACACATCTGGAGGCGGAACCCAAGCTGGCGTCGGAATGGCCCAGCGGCAAAGGAGTCTGAGACCTAACGGTCTGAAATATTGGTCGTATAGGGGTGGAACTGGACAGTTAACTAGCGAATTGCGAAGGAGGACGGGTTGAATGCTCGAATCGACTGGCATCCGGCAGCCGGGTGGTACGGTTCACCCATCCTTCGAGTGGTGTTCGAACTGTGATGTCGGTCAACTTCGGGATGTCGGTCTACTTCAGGAATGGCTGGTTTGATGACAGGCGGATCTGATGGCTAGGCAAGCGCGTGCGGAGATCACTCGCGATTCCGTGCTCGCGGGCGCTGCCGATGTCTTTCTGCGACTTGGCTATGCGAACGCGAGCCTGAGCGAGATCATCGCGCAGTCGAATGTAACCAAGGGCGCCTTGTACTTTCACTTCGGCTCGAAGGAAGAGCTGGCGCGCGCGGTGGTCGATCAGGGCAATGAGCGACTGATCAGCGCCTGCCAGGGCTTCTTCGATCCGCGGGTGCCCGCGCTGGAGGCGTGCATCGGAATCACCTATGTGGTGGCCGATCTGACCATGAACGACGCCATGGTCGGTGCGATGCTCAAGCTGACCCACCAGATCGGCGACTATCGCGGGGCGGGCGGCGACAATATCGCCAAGACCTGGGGCGAGACACATCGTCTGCTCGCCGAACGTGCTATCGCACAGGGTGATCTGGAGCCGGAACTGGATCCGGAGACCATCGGCCTACTGCTGCAGGAGATGACGACCGGCGTCCATATGGTCGCGGTCAGCACCGAGTCCATCGACCAGATGGCCACCCGCATGGAACGCGCCTGGTACTTCCTGCTCCCGTCCATCGTTCCGGACGAAAAGGTCGCCTACTTCCGCGAATTCGCGGCTCGCCGCCTGCGCCGCTACGTGTAGCGATCGCGGGTGGCGGCTGGGCGCCGGCAGTCTCGAGGGCGCCAATCCGCCAGGGGCAGAGGCGGATCGGAGGTGTCGGCTATTTGATCCCGGCGGTCCACTTCGCCAGCGCCTTGGTGTAGAGCAGGTTCGCCTCGCTGTCGACGTAGTCGTTGACATTGGCGTTGTACTCGAACGTCCAGGCCTTGCCGCCGGAGCGGGCGACGTACTCGAGCCCCTTGGCCTGACCGCCGCCCGGCGTGGTCGCGACGACCTTGTAGCCGAGGATCTCGTCACCGACCACGGGCAGTCCGGCGATCGGGGTGTAGGTGATGCGGGTGCCGTCGTAGATCACCGTCGGGCACCTGTCGTAGGTGGACATCTCCGCCGCGAAATCCGAGGTCGCCTTCGCGAGCGAATCCGCTTCCGCCACGGTCTTCACCGAGGGGCCGCCGTGCGGGCCGGTGCGGGCGAAGACGGTCTTCACCTTCGCCAGCGCCTTCTCCGCGGACGGGGTCACGTATTGCCGCAGCGCCGCAGTGCATTCCGGCGTTTCGCCGGAGACCTTGTCGGCATCGGTGATGCCGTCGTCGTCGGTCTCCTTATCGGTGGCCTCCTGCCAGGAGACCGGCACATCGGAGTCGGCCAGCACGAGCGGCATGAGGTCGGCCGCGGTCGGCCCCGCGGGAAGCGCGACGGTGGTCGTGGGTGCGACCGTGGTCACGGGCGGCGCCAGGGGGACGTTCGCCGGTGTGGTGGCCGGGCTGGCCCGGGTCTTCTCGCCGTCGGCGCTGCTCGCCACGATCGCGACCACCGCGCCCAGCGCGAGCACCACGACAAGTACGGCCAGCCCCACCAGCTTCCACCGGTCCCGGCCCGTCGGCGGCGGGGGAAACTGCTGCCCCCGCTGCCCGAACTGCCGCAGAAACTGCTGCTGCGACACGGGCTGCTGCGCCGCGGGTTGCTGCTGCGGATACGAAAGCCCGCGGCCGGGCCCGTAACCCTGTGGCGCGTAACCCAGTTGGCCCTCCGGCTGCTGCCCCGCATAGGGCTGCTGCCCGGCGTAGCTCGGCTGCCCGTAGGGCTGTCCGGACGCGGGCTGATACCCGTTGGGCGAAAAGGTCGGCGGCTGTGTACTCAAAACATCCCCTAGACCCGGGGCCGGTTCGGAGCACACGGATCGGCTCCCCGGAACCCGTACCCGTGGGGACCATTGTTACCACGGCAAACTCGCGCCGTCGCTATGGTTGCGAGCCCTCGCGCTGCAGTTTTCGCCAGCCGCCCGCGCGATTGTCGGCGACGATCTGCCGGAACATGGCGAGAAGCGCTGGTGCGTTGAGGGTTTCGCCCTCGTGCACCGCGATCATCCGTGCGGTCTTGTTGTCGTGGCCGCCGGTGATGATGCCCTCGGGATCGGGCACCATCGCGCCGTCGTAGAGGAAGATGTCGACGGCCTGCTTGGTGCCGAGCAGTGCGCAGATGTTTCCGTCGAGCACGAAGTACGGCCGCACCCGCCGCTTGACGGTTTCGGTGACGTCCGGATCCGCCTCGTGCACGAGGTCGCGCACCTGACGGCAGACAGCCTGCTGCCATGGCGGCAGGGTCTCGATGTACGCATCCACTCGCGGATCAGCCACAAAGGACATGAGGACATCGAAGCACGAGGAAGGGTGATCGTGGCGGGATCACGGCGGAATGGCTGTCCATGCGCTGGGCTGTCGGCACGGGCCATTAGACTCGATGAGCTGTCCGAACCGCTGATCTGCGCCCAGGAGTCCGCCTCATGTCGAGCCAACGTCCACCTCTAGCGGGACTGGCCGCGGTGGCCGGTGCCGATACAGCTCTACAGCAGGTCGAGAAGCTGATCGGGCGGGATTCGGCCATGCTGGTGGCGCCCTCGGCGGTCCGCCCGTTCGTCGCCGCGACCATTGCCGGGCAGCGCCCGCTGGTGGTGGTTACGGCCACCGGTCGCGAGGCCGATGATCTGGCCGCCGAACTCACCGAGATGCTGGGCCCGGGTGTGGCGCTGTTCCCGTCCTGGGAGACGCTGCCGCACGAGCGGCTCTCGCCCGGCGCGGATACGGTCGGCAAGCGCATGCAGGTGCTGCGGCGGCTGGCGCATCCGGAGGATCCGGTCTACGGGGAGCCGCTGCGAGTGGTGGTGACCACGGTGCGCTCGCTCATGCAGCCGATGGCGCGCGGTCTCGGCGATATCGAGCCGATCGTGCTGCGCGCCGGCGCCGAGTTCGACTTCGAGGAACTGCTCGAGCGGCTGGTGGAATTCGCCTACGAGCGGGTCGATATGGTCGGCAAGCGCGGTGAGTTCGCGGTGCGCGGCGGCATTCTCGACCTCTTCCCGCCCACCGCGGATCATCCCGTGCGCGTGGAGTTCTGGGGCGATGAGGTGAGCGAGCTGCGCGCCTTCTCGGTCGCCGATCAGCGCTCGATCAACGAGGTGCCGATCGAACTGGCGGTGGCCCAGCCCTGCCGCGAACTGCTGCTCACCCCGGCGCTGCGTGCGCGGGCGGTGGAGGTGGCCGAGGAGAATCCGGCCGACGCCTCACTGCTGGAAATGCTGGCCAAGCTCGCCGAGGGCATTCCGGTGGACGGTATGGAGGCGCTGCTGCCGGTCCTGCAGCCGGGTTCGCTGCAGCTGCTCACCGAGCTGCTGCCCGCGGGATCGCATGTGCTGCTGTGTGATCCGGAGAAGGTCCGCACCCGCGCCGCCGATCTGGTGCGCACCGGCGAGGAGTTCCTGGAGGCGTCCTGGACGGCGGCCTCCTTCGGTGGCGCCGCGCCGCTGGGCGCGCACGGCCTCGATCTCGCGGCCTCGGGCTATCGCGGTCTGGATGTGGTGCACGCCGATGCCCGCAAACGCGGCCTGCCCTGGTGGACGCTGAGCCCGCTGGTCGCCGACCATCCGGACGAGATCGTGCTGCCGGTGCTGTCCGCCCCGTCCGCCCGCGGCTCCGAGGAACTGGTCGCCACCATCTTCGCGTCGCTGCGCGCACATGTCACCACAGGTGGCCGCGCGGTCATCGTGGTCGCGGGACACGGTACGGCGCAACGCATTCTGGAACGTCTCGCCGATGCCGAGGTGCCCGCCGCCACCCTGGAATCGGGTGCCGAACCGGTGCGCGGGCTGGTCGGCGTGCTCTGCGGGTCACTGCACGACGGCATCGTCTTCGACGACGCGAAACTGGTGGTGATCGCCGAATCCGATCTCACGGGAAATCGCGTCACTGCCGGCGACGGCAAGAAGATGGCGGCCCGCCGCCGCAATCAGGTCGATCCGCTGGCGCTGCGCGCCGGTGACATGGTCGTGCACGATCAGCACGGCATCGGCCGGTTCGTGGAGATGATCGAGCGCACCATCGGCGGCGCCCGACGCGAGTACCTGGTCATCGAATACGCGCCCAGTAAGCGCGGGCAGCCCGGTGACCGGCTCTTCGTACCTATGGATTCGCTCGATCAGCTCTCCCGCTACGTGGGCGGCGAGTTGCCGAGTCTGTCCAAGCTCGGCGGTTCCGACTGGCAGAACACCAAGCGCAAGGCGCGCAAGGCCGTTCGCGAGATTGCCACCGAGCTGGTGCAGCTCTATGCCGCCCGGCAGGCCGCGCCCGGTCACGCCTTCGGCCCGGACACACCGTGGCAGGTGGAGATGGAGGATGCCTTCGCCTTCACCGAGACCATCGATCAGCTCACCGCCATTGCCGAGGTGAAATCGGATATGGAGAAGGCGGTCCCGATGGACCGCGTCATCTGTGGCGATGTCGGCTACGGCAAGACCGAGATCGCGGTGCGCGCCGCATTCAAGGCGGTGCAGGACGGTAAGCAGGTCGCGGTGCTGGTGCCGACAACGCTGCTGGCACAACAGCATCTGCAGACCTTCACCGAGCGGCTCGCCGGCTTCCCGGTCACCGTGAAGGGTCTGTCCCGCTTCACCGATCCGGGCGAATCGCGGGAAACCATGGAGGGCATGACCACCGGCGAGGTGGATATCGTCATCGGCACGCACCGGCTGCTGCAGACCGGCATTCGCTGGAAAGACCTGGGCCTCACCATTATCGACGAGGAGCAGCGCTTCGGCGTCGAGCACAAGGAGCACATCAAGGCGCTGCGCACGCACGTGGACATGCTCACCATGTCCGCCACCCCGATCCCGCGCACCCTGGAGATGAGCCTGGCCGGCATTCGTGAGATGTCGACCATTCTCACGCCGCCGGAGGAGCGGCATCCGGTGCTCACCTATGTCGGTTCGTACAACGACAAGCAGGTCGCCGCCGCCATTCGCCGCGAACTGCTGCGCGACGGCCAGGTGTTCTACGTGCACAACCGGGTGTCCTCGATCGAGAAGTCCGCCAAGCGGATTCGCGATCTGGTGCCGGAGGCGCGGGTCGCCATCGCGCACGGCCAGATGAACGAGGACGTGCTCGAGAAGACCGTGCAGGGCTTCTGGGAGCGCGAATACGATGTGCTGGTCTCCACCACCATTATCGAAACCGGCCTCGATATCTCGAACGCCAATACGCTGATCGTGGAACGCGCTGACGCCCTGGGCCTTTCGCAGCTGCACCAGCTGCGTGGCCGCGTCGGCCGCAGTCGCGAGCGCGGGTACGCCTACTTCCTGTACCCGCCGGAGAAGCCGCTCACCGAGACGGCCTACGACCGCCTGGCCACCATTTCGCAGAACTCGGATCTGGGTGCGGGTATGGCGGTGGCCATGAAGGACCTGGAGATTCGCGGTGCGGGCAATGTGCTCGGCGCGGAACAGTCCGGACATGTCGCCGGTGTCGGCTTCGACCTGTACGTGCGCCTGGTCGGCGAGGCGGTGGAGGCCTACCGCGCCGCCGCCGACGGCCGGCCCATCACCGTGGACGAGGAGGTGCGCGAGGTCCGCATCGATCTCCCGGTGGATGCGCACATTCCGCCGGACTACATCGCCTCCGATCGCCTCCGGCTGGAGGGTTACCGCAAACTGGCTGCCGCCCAGGATGATTCGGGTCTGGCCGCGGTGGTCGAGGAGCTGGTCGACCGGTACGGCCCGCTGCCCGTGGAGGTGCTGCGACTGGTGTCGGTCGCCAAGCTGCGCCTGCTGGCGCGCGAGTACAAGATCGCCGAAATCGCAGTCACCGGAACCACACTCAAGGTGGCGCCGCTGCAACTGCCCGATTCGAAGCAGTTGCGCCTCAAGCGTTTGTACCCGAACGCCACCTACCGCCCCGCCACCGGCATCGTCCAGCTGCCGCTGCCGCGCGTGGAGGACAGCGTCGGCGCGGCCCGCGTCCGAGATATCGAAGTGCTGCAGTTCGTCGCCGATCTACTCCTGGCCCTCGACGGAAAAGCCCCCGGCGCAGTGGATGTGCGGCCTGCACCACAGGCGGCCGCCGCCCGATGAGCGGGCCCCACATCAGCGCGCACGGCCCGGCCTCGGGCGGGACCGGGGTCCATGGCGTGGCAGATCCGGAGCGCGGCGTAGCTCCGGCCGCGGGCGAGCGGGATGCCATCGCCGACACCGGGCGCTCGGCCGAAGTGGTGGGTACTACTGCGCGCTCGGCCGAGGTGGCGGGCGGTGCCGGGCGCGATGTGGTGGTCGATGCCGCGCACACGACCGAGGTGGCGGGCGGTGCCGGGCGCGATGTGGCGGCCGATGCCGCGCACACGACCGAGGTGGCGGGCGGTGCCGGGCGCGATGTGGTGGCCGATACCGCGCGCATGACCGAGGCGCTGGGCGAGGCCGTGGATGTGATGGATCGGCTGTGGAATTTCGGCGGCTGGGAGGTCACCCAGACGCATGATTCGCTGCGCCCGTATCTGCTCGAGGAGACCTACGAGCTGCTCGACGCCATCCAGGCCGGTGACGGGGAAACCATTCGGGAGGAACTCGGCGATCTGCTGCTGCAGGTGCTCTTCCACTCCCGGATCGCCGAGGCCGCAGGCGAATTCACCGTCGCCGAGGTGGCCGCCGCCCTGGTCGCCAAGCTGACGCACCGCAGCCCGCACCTGATCGACAACGGCATCGACCCCGCCGCCGCGCTCGCCGACAAGATCGCCGCCCAGGAAGCCGCCTGGGAGGAGCGCAAGACCGCCGAGAAGTCCCGCCGCTCCTGCCTGGACGGCATCGCCATGGCACAGCCCGCCCTGGCCCTGGCCGAGAAGGTGCGCTCCCGCAGCGCCAAGGCCGGACTCCCCGATGAGCTGATCCCCGAAGACCTGCGCGTCATCCACCTCGGCGGCGCCGACAGTGCCGAGGAGCGCCTCCGCAAAGCCACGCTCGCCTTCGCCGCCGCCATCCGAACCGCCGAGGACACAGCCGAATCCGAGCGCGGCGAACGTCGCGCGCTCGCGCCGGGGGAGTGGCTGCGGTACTGGCCCGGCAGCTGACCGACAGGCCCGTGACACGTTCGTCGTGACCCGATCGCAGCACCGACGCCGGGCGGTACCCCGCCTCTGCCCGTTATGCTTCTGCTGTTTCGGGTTCAGAGGAGGACCAATGCGGGGGCGAACTATCGCCATATGCTTGACCGTGCTTTTCGCGGTCGCGGGCTGTGGCCGGGTGGTCAGCGGTGTGCCCGCGCCGGATCCGGTGGTGGCCAAGATGCCGCGGCTGACACCCGACAAGATCTCCGATGTGCTGCTGACCACCGATGAGGTCGGCAAGATCGTCGCCTCCACCACCCTCACGCAGAAGTTCGAGAACACGGTGCCGACCGCCCCGAACTTCACCTACGCGCCGACCCAGTGCGCACCCATGATGTACACCGCCGATTCCGATACCTACGGCGACAAGTGGAACGGCTTCCGCCTGCGTTCGCTGCAGGAGGCGGGCGACAACTATCAGCACGCCATCTACGAGACGGTGGCCACCTTCAAGAACTTCCTCGTCGCCGAATCCCTCGTGCACCAGTACCAGGGCGTGCTCGCCCAGTGCAAGGACCAGGACGTCACCAACACCCCCAAAGACGCCACCAAGGACAAAGCCAGCGTCCTGCACGTCAATGCGGTGACCCACAACAGCGACCCCACCGCAGTCTCCGCCGACTGGACCGTCTCCTCCACGGGGAGCACCTGGGTCTGCTCCGACACCATGCGCACCCAGGGCAACGCCATCATCGAAGTCTCCAGCTGCGCCTACGCCGACGCCCGCACCTCAGCCGTCATCACTGACCGCATAGCCGCCAAAATCCGCCAACTGAACTGAATCAGCCGCACTCAGGGTTCGAGGAGTTCCGCGCGCAGGCGCGGATACGGGTCGACGATGGTTCGCGGGACATCCTCGCGCAGATGCATTTTGAGGTCGAGCAGCTGGTCGCCGGCGACGTAGTGCCGGGCGCGGGTTTCACCGCGCGCGGACAGTAGCCCGATATCGGTGAGCGCCTTGAGGTCTCGGGACGCTGTCCGTTCGTCGATACCGGCGCGGGTCAGATAGCCGTGCCGCCGGATCCGGAATCCGATCAGGGCGTCGTAGAGGATATCGGTGGCCCGGTCCGGAAGTCGCTGTGCCGCAACCAGATCATCCAGGCGTGACCAGGCCCGCGCCGTGCGGCGCAGGCGTCCCTCGACGGTTTGGGCTTGGATGTCGTGAGCGCGCAGGTTGAACTTCATCCACAGCCGGGCATCCCGGCGCGGGCTCCAGGTTCCCGCGCCGGTGCGGGCCAGCACCCGGTAATAGTCGTCGGTGTTCACTCCGAGCCACTCTTCGATGCTGCAGAAGGTCGGCTCCGCAAGACCTCCGCGCGATACCGTGAGCGTCTGCAGGGCGCGAGCCATTCGACCGTTGCCGTCACGGAACGGATGAATCATGACCAGATTCAGATGTGCCATCGCTCCGGCGACAATGGGATCGGCATCCGAGGCCAGCGCTGCCACGAGTTCCGCCATCAATGCCGGAATCATCGCCGACCCCGGGCCCTCGTACACGGTGTCGCCGCTGTGGTCGTCGCGCACGTAGATCGGACCGGTGCGGTACTGACCCGGGTTCTTGGTCAACTCGTGCCCGAGCATCATGAAATGCAGTGCCTTGAGCGTTGATTCGTCGATCGTCGCGGCGTCCTGGGCCATCGTCAGGACGTAGCCGAGGGCCTGTCGATAACCTCGAATCTCGGCAAAGGTCCGTTCGTCGGCGGTGAGCGCTTCTTCGTAGTCCACGGCCGCGGCGGCATCGTCGGTCTCGACCACATAGCCCTCTATGCTGTTCGACCCTCGAATGGCTCTGGCCATGAGATTGCGTCGCAACAGCCCCGGCCAGCGCTTGGGGACGCGCATTTCGGACGCGATGGCATCGCGGCGGCGGTAGATGCCGGCCAGCACCGCGGTGTCGGTGTCGTCGAGCTCGGGCGTGGAGTAGAGCACGCGCGTCCTCCTGTCCTGATGTCTTCAATCTTAGGACATATTCCTGCGGAGTGTCTCTAAACTGAGGACATCAGGACATGAGGTGATTGCGTCCTACACGTTGACGCCGTAGTCGCGGGCGATGCCGGCGAGGCCGGAGGCGTAGCCCTGGCCGATGGCGCGGAATTTCCATTCGGCGCCGTTGCGGTAGAGCTCGCCGAAGACCATGGCGGTTTCGGTGGAGGCGTCCTCGGTGAGGTCGAAGCGGGCCAGCTCGGCGCTGGTGACCGCGTCCACCACGCGAATGTAGGCATTGCGCACCTGTCCGAAGGACTGGCGGCGGATGTCTGCCTCGTGAATCGATACCGGGAAGAAGATATTGGTGATCGTCGGGGGCATGGCTGCCAGATCGACATTGATCACCTCGTCATCACCGTCGCCGGCGCCGGTGAGGTTGTCACCGGTGTGCTCGATGGTGCCTTCCGGCGAACGCAGGTTGTTGTAGAACACGAAGTGCGCATCCGACAGCACCCGCTGGTTCGGCCCCGTGGCCATGGCGCTCGCATCCAGGTCGTAGTCCGCACCCGTGGTGGTCCGGACATCCCAACCGAGGCATACGGCGACCTTGGTCAAGTTCGGGGCCTGCTTGGACAGCGATACATTTCCGCCCTTGGCCAGACTGACGCTCACATCTCTCCTTCCCCGCGGTGCATTCACACCGCATCCCTTCCCGATTATGGTCGAAGTCCAGACCTGCTGCGGGCATTCATTTCGGCGGCGGGCGGCACCCACCGAAACAGTGTCTGAAATGTCCGAATACGTCGCGCGGGGACAGCGCTCAGTTACGTTCGGCCGCCATCGATTTCAGCGTCGCGACCCGCTTCTCCAGATACCGCAATTCGGTGGGGTCGAGCACATTGCGCTGGATCCCGGACAGCACCGCGAATGCCGACTGCCGATGATCATCGATCACCTCGACCTCGATCGATACCGCCGTGTAATCGTCCGCACCGGGCATGGGGTCGGCCAGAATCTGCGCGCGACCCCGGGCGCACAGCGCCACATTGCCGCCGCCGAGGATCAGCAGCGCCACATCGGGCCGCTCCCGCAGCCGCGCCAGCGAGCCGCGATCCGATTTGAGACTGAGCAGAATCCGCCGATCTCCGGCACGCACCGGCCACGAGACCGGGATGGCGTGCGGGGCGGGATCTGTGGTCACCAACACCGCGATGGTGTCCAGCGGCCACTCCGGCAGTACGCTCAGTTCGGGGTGTTCCGTCTCCGGGCCTTCCGTCGAGGGCTCCTGACGTTCCCGCGCTTCGGCTACCATCTGCGTCACCTCACGATCGGGTACCAACACAGCGGGCTGGACTGTGTTGCCCGCAAGTGTATGCCGTTGCCCCCCTGGTGCGCTGGCGTCCGTCGCGGGCGTTCGGAGCGCCCGGCTCGTGATGCTCGTCGGTTACAGGTGTGAAAACACCTTTGGACCTGCGAGGTAATGGATTGACGAGAAGCGATAACGGTTGCATCATTCGTTACAGTCCCCCGTTCATTCGGGGTCATGCGAGTAACCGGCCAATGTACGCCCGGTGAAGTCCGTCCGCCCCTCGGCGTCGACGAACGCAGCAGCATCGAAAAACATGACGCACAGGCGTCAAACATGACGCTCAGGCGTCCCGGCGAGCGAGTGAGGTGAGTGCGTATGGGGTTCCGGCCGTACCCGAGACGACCGTGGAGCATCCCGCGCATTCTGCTGTCCGCCCCGTTCTTCTGAATGCGCCCAACAGTTTTCGCGGCACGCGCCCATACCTGCAGCTCAGGTCGGCAGCGCGCCGCGTAGACGCGTTGGGTCGCCGTGTGTGAAGTCAGTGTGAGGTGCGAGCACGAAGAGAGCGGAGACGGTGATGGTGGATTTCGGGTCGGCGCAGCAGCAGTCGGACATGGTGGCAACGGTGGGAGGCGCGACGGTGGCCAATCTCGTGGCGTCCCATGCGGTGATAGCTGACCTGCGCTATCTGCGTGGGGAACTGACAGTGGCGGAAGTCCCGTACCTGCTGGTGCGTGACTCCGATCACCGTCTGGTTCTGGCGGTCGACACCCAGCATCGGGCGGCGCTGCGGCGCGTGCTCGGCGCCGCCATGGTGTCCGGATTCAAATTCAATGAGAAGCAGCACAATGTCTTCCGGCTCGGCCGGGACCTGGACACCGCCCATCACGTGGATGTCGAACTGTGGGAGTACCACGGCGACACCGTGGAGTGCCCGCGTCCGAATGCCTTGACCCGCAATGTCTTCGACCTCGCCGACGTGGAGTTCTCCACCGTGCTGCTGTACGACACCAGCTGGCCGACGCTGGAGGGCATGTTCACCCCGCACTCCACCGATGTCGGCTTCGATATCGATATCGTCTTCTCCTGGGTGGACGGCACCGATCCCGAATTCCGTGCTCGCCGTGCGGGAATGCTGGCACAGGTGGTGGTCGGCGAGGGCGACGAGGCCGATGCCCGCATCCGCCAGATCGACGAACTGCGCTACGCGCTGCGCTCGGTGCACAAGAACGCGCCGTGGATCAGACGCATCTTCATCGCCACCGATTCCAGAGTGCCGGAGTGGCTGGCCGACGATCCGCAGGTGACCGTTGTGCGGGCGATCGACCACTTCGCCGATGCGAGCGGTTTGCCGGTGTTCAATTCGCATGCGGTGGAAAGCCAGCTGCAGCACATCGAAGGGCTCTCGGAGCACTTCCTGTACTCCAATGACGACATGTTCTTCGCACGTCCGGTGCGGCCGTCCATGTTCTTCACCCCGGCCGGGATCAGCCGCTATATCGAGGCGGGCACCCGAATCGGCCCGGGCGCCAACAATGAACGCCGCAGCGGCTTCGAGAACGCCGCCCGAATGAACCGGCAATTGCTGACCAGGCGCTTCGGGCACATCATCACCCGGCATCTGGAGCACACCCCGGTTCCGCTGCGCCGCAGTGTGCTTCATGAGATGGAGCAGGCTTTCCCGGAGGATTTCGCCCGCACCCGCACCAGCCGCTTCCGCGCGGCCACCGATATCTCGGTGACCAATTCGCTCTACCACTACTACGCGCTGCTCACCGGGCGCGCCGTCGCGCAGGAGGCGGCGAAGGTCCGCTACGTGGACACCACCATGTACACCGGCCTCGCACTGCTCGACGGTTTGGCCAAGCGCCGCAATGTGGACTTCTTCTGCCTCAATGACGGCAGTTTCCCGGAGGTCCCGGAGGCGGAGCGGGTGCGCGCGGTATCGGAGTTCCTGGACACCTACTTCCCCGAAGCCGCGCCCTGGGAGAAGCCCGAAACGGTCGCCGACACCATCGCCGCATTCGAATCAGGCGCTGCCTGAACCGATTTCCAGGTCCACGGCGGCTGGGCGGGCCGCGCTATCGGTGGCCCGGCTCGTCATCATCGGGCGGCCACGTCAGCGGGTGGTCCGCCCCGTCATCCCGGCGTGCTTTCGGCCGGGATCCACCGTCAGAGCACCCCGTCGGACTCCGTGGCGCTGTCCCGCCGCCGCATGACGTGCGGGATGCGGGCGGCTTCCGGAATCACGATCCCGGCTTCGGCGAGTCGCTCGGCCGCCTGCTCCGGGGTCGCCGGTTCGCCGACCGTCGGTCCCGCACCCAGCGGCACCACCGAATGCACCACGGTGTCCGGATAGACGTGCACATAGTTGAAGGCCTGCGCCCCGTCCCGGCCCCGCTGCCCGCCCTGCTGCACCGCCAGATCCTGGCTGTAGCAGGTGGCCGACGCCACCGACACCGGAATCCCGGCGAAGGTCGCACTGGTCGAGAAGTGCAGGTGCCCAGCCAGAATGGTGCGCACATCGGTGCCGTCCAGCACATCGGCGAGGCGGCGCTGATCACGCAGCTCCACCGTCACCGCCAGATCCATCACACAGGGGATGGGCGGGTGGTGCATGGCCAGGATGGTGCCGAAGGGCGCCGGCTCGGCCAGCACATCGCGCAGCCACTGCAGCTGCGCGTCGGTGATCTCGCCGTAGTGGTGGCCGGGCACGGTGGTGTCGAGGGCGATGATGCGCAGCCCGTCGAACATGTGCACAGCGTCCAGCGGTGCGGCAGAACCCTTTTCATCGAGCAGTTCTTCGCGCAGTACGGCCCGGCTGTCGTGATTGCCGGCCACCCAGATCAGGGGTGCGCCGATGCGCGCGGCCCAGGGTTCGGCCAGTGCGCGCAGCTTGCGATAGGCGCCTGCCTCACCCTGATCGGTGAGGTCGCCGGTGAAGACGATGGCGGTGGGGGTGATGCGGCTGGCCTCGGCCTCGTCGAGGAGCTGGCGTAGCCGTGCTTCCGCGTCGACGTCCCCGTAGAGATCGGCGTCGGCGGCGATCAGATGGGTGTCACTGAAGTGGAACAGAACATGGTCCGCCCTCGGGTGCTCAGCGACTCTCGCGATGTACACGGACATCCTCCCCGGATGGTGTGTGCCCTCAGCTTGCTGATTCCGTCCGCCAGAATAGCGAAGCCTTTTAGTTCAGAGTGCCCACGGTCAATGACGGCATGCTTGCGGGGAGGTGAGGTTTATGTGTCAACTCAGTGTCCGAGGCTACCCGCCAGCACTCGGGGATGCTCCTGCTCACGCGCGTGGAGCAGCGTGAAGTAGCGGCGCAGCATCAGGGCAGCTGTGGTGGCCAGACCGGCGGTCAGGCCCCACCACACGCCCGCCGCGCCCAGATGCAAGGGGAAGGCGAGCAGCAATGCCGTGGGCAATCCCACAATCCAATACCCCACCAGCGACAGCCGGAAACCTGCCCGGGTGTCTTTGAGGCCGCGCAGCAGGCCCACGCCGATGTTCTGGGCGGCGTCGAAGAACTGCAGCACGATGGCGATGAGCAGCAGCCCGTGCGCCAGCGAGACGGTCGCGGCATCGGTGTCGTCCAGGAACGGCCAGAGCACCCAGTCCGGCGCCGCCACATAGACGATGCCGGTGAGCGCCGCGACCACCGCGGCATAGCGCAGCGCCAGCCACGCCACCGAGCGCGCATGCCCGAATTCGTCGCGCGCCACCGCCATGCTCACCAGAATCGAAGCGCCGTGCGACAACCCGATCGCCACCTGGAACACGATGTAGACGATTTGGTAGACGACATTGTGCGCCGCCAGCGCTGCCGCGCCGAGACTGCCCATCACCAGCGCCAGCACCGAGAACATGCCGGCCTCGGAACCGTAGGTGAGCGCGATGGGTGTACCCAGCCGCAGTTCATCGCGCACGGTCGCCCACTGCACCGGCCACATCCGCACCGGCAGTGTGGCGCCGAGTTTCGGATCCCGGTGCACCATGGTCCAGAACACCCCGAAGGTGATCAGGAAGACCAGTGAGGTGGCGACGCCGACACCGGTCAGCCCGAGATCCGGCAGGAACGCCCAGCCGTGCATGAAGGCCAGCGCCAGCGCCACATTCAGCGCCACCGATCCGAGCGTCACCAGCAGCAGGGCCTGCGGCCGCTGCATGCCGACGGTGTATTGCCGCAGCACCTGAAACCACAGGCAGGGCAACAACCCCGGCGCCAGCGCGACCATCATGGGCCGCGCCTCGGCCAGCACCGAGGCGTCCTGACCGAGCCAGCGCAAGGCCCAGCCGAGTCCGATCAGCAGTGCGCCGCCGAGGATTCCGGCAATGGTCGCGATCAGGAAGCTGGACCGCACCACCTCCCGGACCTCGTCCGCGGCCGCGGCCCGGCCGCCGGTGCGCTTGCCGGCGTGACTGACCACGGTGGCGACCTGATTGCCGGTGCCGGTGATCAATCCGACGCACATGGTGCGAATCTGGTTGAACAGCACCAGCGCCAGGCCGCCCGCCGCCACCTGCCGCACGCCGAGCGTGCCCATCAGCGCGATATTCGTGGTCGAGACCGCGACCTGGGCGAGCTGCGTCAAGGCGATGGGAATGGCCAGCGAGGTCAGCTGCCGCCCATCGGATTGCCGAGGGCCGTAAATCATTTGGCCGTGGCCCCGCTCGCGAACGCCTCGGCGGGCTCCGGCACCAGAATCGTGTGCGTACCGTCAGCAGGCGGCGTGGCAGCCCGGCGGCCGCGCGCCGGCGCGTAGCGATCCAGCATCTCCGCGACCTTGGTCTCGGTGGCCGGATCGAGCAGATTCCGCTCGCTCATCCAGAAGTCGTCGAAGACGGTGTCGAGATACTTCTCCCCGCCGTCGCCCACAATGGTGACCACCGTGGACCCGGCCGGGAATTCGTCCATCCGCTCCAGCGCGGCGTAGATGGAACCACCCGCGGAACCGCCGATCATGAGTCCGAGCTTGGTGGCCAGCACCCGGGTGGCGGCGAACGCCTCCACATCGGAGACCTTCACCCCGTCCTCGAGCATGCTCAGATCCTCGGCGACGGTCTTGCCCGGATCGGCGCCCTCCGGCGTCCCGGTCCCCGACTGCCAGTACGGCCCACCCGGCCCGCCGAAGGCGATCGAACCCACCGGCTCGACCCCGTACAGCAGCGGCTCGCGGCCCAGTTCGCGCAGCCGCCGCGCCGTCCCGAACAGCGAACCACCGGTCCCCACAGCGGAAATCAGCGCATCCACGCGCCCGAGATCGGCAAGCAATTCCTCGGCGAGCACGTAGTACCCGAGCGGATTGGCATCGTTGTTGTGCTGCTCGGTGAAGTACGTGTTGGGCTCGCGGCCCTCCCGCAATGCCGCCGCGCATTCGTCCAGCGCCATGTGCTCGGCGAGGTCTTCCCGCGCCGAGGTGGAGAGGCCGTCGGCATCGCCTCCGGAGACGAAAATCAGTTCCGTGCCCATGGCTTTCATTGTGCGTAGTTTGTCGCGGCAGGCGTGATGGTCCACCACCGCGGTAAAGCGGTACCCGCGTTCGGCGGCGATAACCGCCAGCCCCAGACCCGTATTCCCGGAAGTGGATTCGATGATGTGCCCACCGGGGCGCAGCAATCCGCGCGCTTCCGCATCGTCGATCATGGCCTTGGCCATTCGGATTTTCGCGGCACCGGTGGGGTTCATGTTCTCGAGCTTCAGGAACAGCCGGGTGCCGGTGTCCGTGGCCGCCAGCTCGAACAGTGGGGTGTGGCCGATAAGGTCTGTCACGCGCGTCGTGACAACCGGCATGAAAGTATCTCCTCGCGATCGGTGTTATGCGGATACGTGCTGTTCAACGCAGTCGATCGAAGCTCAGCGCAACAATAGTCCACCCGATTTCGGGCGATTGAGCGATGTCCGGAAAGCGCAGCTTTTCAGTTGGGGGAGTCGAGCTCCCATTCGAAATGCCGCTCCCCGGTGACGTTATGCAATACGACTTTAGGGGGAATCGGCTGATCGTGAAAGGCCGATTCATTGCTGTCCATCTGATAACCGGCCGTATTGGGGTAAATGAGTAGATCGTCCGTTACTGCGGGCCGGGGGAGCGGAATGCGCCGCCAACTGAGCATGTCCTCCTCCAGGCAGGAGGAGCCGCCGACACAGGTCGGGCTCACACTGCCCGGGCGCTGTGGCCACAGCACCGGATCCGGCAGGTATTCGCTGTCGAACCACTGCTCGGAGAGGCTGAGACTGGTGCCGTTCACGGTCAGGATGCGGTACGGGTGACCGTGTGCGGTACGGGTTTTCGCGCCCTGCACCTGGAAGACGGTGCTGCCGGCGCGATCCAGCAGAGCCCGGCCGGGCTCGATGGCGATCCGAATCCCGGCCGCGCGCAGCCGATCTCCCAGATCCTCGTACTCGAGAATGGCCGCCAGCATGGCCGGGCCCGGCACCGGGCAGTGATACGGGTAGTACGAATCCGGTTGCGGCGCACGGTCACTGTGAAACCAGCGCGGATTCACTCCCTCGCGGAAGGCGGCCCACGCGGCGGCGGGCACATAGTCCACTCCGAAACCGCCGCCGATGGACAGCGTGGTGACGGGGTGGCCCAGGCCGCGGGCCTCCCGGCAGCGGGCGATCAGCGTCGAGGCGAGTGCGGCGCGATCGGCGACCGCATAGCCCCGGAGATGAAAACTGAAGCCCTCCAGTCGAATCGAATCGGCATCGATCAGGGTCAGCGCCAGATCGAGTTCATCGCCGGTCATGCCGAAGCGACTTGCCGACCCGGGCGGCAGCACCCGCAATAGCGCGCGAGCGCCCGCCTGGGCGCCGCCGAGGGCGCCATGAGCACTCCCGAGGGCGCTCAGCCGGGCGAGTTCGTCGAGATCGTCGATGGCGACCAGGGCGCGGTGCCGTGCGGCCAGTAAAAGCAATTCCTGCGATTTCGCCGGGCCCGTGACCATGAGGTCGCGACCGAGTACGCCCCCGGCCAGCGCCGCCCGGAATTCCCCCGCACTGGAGACATCCACGCCCGCACCGTTTTCCGCGCAGGCGCGCACCACGGCGGGCGACTTATTGGCCTTCTTGCCGTAGTAGATGGCGCCCACCACGCCTTTACCGGCGAATACCTGTTGAAAGGCTTTGATATTCATGGCAACTCGGGCCGGATACATGAGGTGGAACGGTCCGCCGACACTTTCGGCGATATCGCGCAGCAGTGTCGGGTGTGCCAGCAAACGCTCTTCCCACTCGTCGCGATGGGCGGGCATGGGCGCCGCCGTTATGGTGGAGATGCCGGGCTGCAGGCCGGTCAGTCCCACAGCGGCACCTCCGTTCCGCGGCCTTCGGCAATGGCGCGGGTGGCCAGGGCGTGCGCGACCGCGATATCGGTGAGCACCAGACCGCTGTTGTAGACGAAGATGCGTTCGTCGTCGGTGCGGCGGCCGACGGCGCGGCGATCGAGGATCTGCGGTAGCTCGGCGTCGACCTGTCGCAGCCGCCCGTCCGGGCCCGCCATATCGGTGCCCGTCAGCGTCATTTGCTCAGCGCTGGTGGCGATTACGCGATCCGCCTCGGTGAGCGTGGAGGGCGCCAGGCCGTAACCGACCAGCACCACGGTCGCGCCGGGTGCGAGATCCTTGGCCTCGATGCTGACCCGCGTGCCGGGCCCGGCGGTCGCCAGCACGACATCGGCGGTGCGGGCGGCGGCGTGCGGGTCACTGACCAGTTCCAGCTCGGCCTGTGGATGATGCTGTCGCAGTTGCTGATACACCGATTCCAGCCC
Organism: Nocardia sp. NPDC006630; assembly: GCF_040611495.1. Classification (NCBI taxonomy): domain Bacteria; kingdom Bacillati; phylum Actinomycetota; class Actinomycetes; order Mycobacteriales; family Nocardiaceae; genus Nocardia; species Nocardia sp. NPDC006630. Next base: position 695,951 of record NZ_JBEXOK010000001.1, on the reverse strand, counting down.
CTCGGGATGGGTGCCGTACAGCATCAGCCGATTCAGCTGCGGATTGGCGGCCAGCAGATGCGGCAGCGCATTGCGCCCCTGGGTGCCGGTGCCGATGAGCAGCACACTGCGCGCCCCGGGCCGGGCCGTCTCGCGCACCAGCAGCGCCGATACCGCCGGCGTGCGCAGCGCTCCGACGCGCGCGCAATCCATCATGGCCAGCGGCATACCGGTGGCGTCGTCGTAGAGCGTGATGGTGGTGTAGTACCGCTTGGTGCTGCGGTCGTGGTGCGGATCGAACTTGTACGAGGTCTTCATGGCGACCACCCGGCGGCGGCCGTCCCGGCCGAGCATGGCGTAGGCCACGGACCAGCCGTCCGGATGCGCGACGCTGAGCTTGCGCGGATTATCCGAATCTCCCGCCGCGAAGGCGAGATACGCGTCCTCGACGGCGCGCACCACCTCGGCGGGACTGATCGGCACATCCGCGAGATCGCTGCGGCTGAGTACGCGCAGCGGGGTCGGTCGGGTATTCACCTGCGGTTACCTCGGATCGTCCGGAATGGCGCCACCACCCGCTGGCCGTAGCCGCTCTCGGCGGCCTCGGCCGCAGCGCGACGACGCTGCGGCAGCCGGATGTTCACGCGCTTGAGCCAGCGGTCGGTGCCGTTGTAGCGGGGGGTGAACGGCACCCGGCCGTGCACCACCACGTCATTGTCCACCAGCAGCAGTTCTCCGGGGGCCAAAGCGGCGGTGATGCACACCCTTTCGAGTTCCACCGCCAAATGGTCGTAGGCGGAACGGAATTCGGGATCGGCCTCGTCGAGCGGCGTGTACGCGGGATCGAAGCGCAGGGTCAGCCGTCCGTCCTCGTCGCCGAGGGTGGCGATCGGGGGCGCGGGCTCGTCCGGGAAATCGGCGCCGTAGGAGACGTCCGGCAGGATCGGCAGCTCGCGCCGGCTGAGCCGTTCCCGCTGTGCCGCATCCAGTTCCACCTGCCGCACCGAGGACACGGTGGTGCCGACCTCATCCGGATTGCGCAGGCAGCCGAGCATCAGCAGATTGGCGCGCCGCGGATGGAAGGCGTCCTCGGAGTGCGGGCTCAGCAGTGCGGTACTGCTCGCCCCGGACTGCTCGTGCTCGTGTCCGGGGGAGGGCACGATGTTGTTGACCAGCCGTCCGCCCTGCTGCCCCTGCCAGCCGAAGGGCTCACCCGCGCAGCGCGCCAGCAGCAGCATGGTGATGTCGAGGGCATAGGAGGAGGACCGCCGCCCGGGGTCCCCGGCCCAGGCCGCGGCCTGCCGCCAATCCAGGGGCGTATGCCCGAGTTCGTCGTCGCGCAGCGGTAGCCGGCCGACAACCGTGACGCCCGCATCGGTGGCGGGCGCGCGCATGGCCCGGTGCACGGCCTCGGGGAGTTCGAGATAGCGGGCGTCGATGTGGTGCAGCAGGTCCGGGTCGGTGAGCGTGGTCGCTATCGCCGGGCTGGGACCCAGTGTGACGGCGATCTCATCAGCCAGCGCGCGGACCGCGTGTCCGGCGGAGTCCGGGAGTTCGCGTCGTTCGAGTTTCGAAGGGTGAAACGTCTTACGTTCAGAGAGAACGCTTTTCACCAAGGGGATGCCTTCCTGGCTTCAGGGGTGACATGCGGGTTTCAGCTTCCCGAGGGAAGGTATCCGGCCACGAGAAATTTGGCAAGGCTTACCTAATGGGTGTGTTCGACGATAGCTGATAAGCATCAAAGACTAGCCGGGAGGGTAACCGACCCATATCGATCCGGGCGACTCGAACAAGCGTCCGTTCACGTTCGTGGAAGGAAATCCGAACTACCTGGATGATGTATGGAGTGCGTTCCAAACAGGCCGGTGTCGGCGCCACTCTGAACCGCGCCGGCCTGATGGTCACGGCGGCCGCTCTCGTGCTGCTGGCGGGTTGCGGCACAGTCAATCTCACGCCTGTCCCGGACAGCATGCCGCCCGGTGCGGGCGCGCCGCTGCCGCTCATCGATCTGGATGCGCCGGGGCGCAGCGCGATTCAGCTGCACTCCTGGGCGCAGGAGCAGTCCGGCTCGCTCGGCATCGGCGTGGTCGCGTTGGAGGCCTACGGATATGCCGCCGCGCTCATGGCGCGCTCACGCCCGGAATGCGGCATCGGGTGGACCACCGTCGCCGCCATCGCCAGTGTCGAGAGTCAGCACGGCACGCACAGCGGGGCGCACGTCGCCGACGACGGCAAGGTGACGCCGCCGATCCGGGGCCGGGCCCTGGACGGTTCGCCCGGCGTCGCCAAGATCGTGGACGCCGACGGCAATCCCGTCCGGGCCATGGGCCCGTTCCAATTCATCCCCGAGACCTGGCAGCGCTGGGGCATGGACGCGAACGGTGACGGCATTGCCGATCCGGACAATATCGACGATGCGGCGCTCACCGCCGCGCGCTACCTCTGCGCCAGCGGCGGTGACCTCACCGGCGCCCCCGGCTGGCAGCAGGCGCTGCTCACCTACAACCAGTCCACGACTTACATGAGCACGGTCCGCTACCGCGCCGCCGCGTACAGCGTCGGCCGCCGGGCCTGACCTCGAATTCGGGTCGCTCACACCGCGACACGCGGTCACCGGGAGTGCGAGGCCGCGTGTGGGGGTGCGAGGCTGACGGGGGGATGTGTCCCATCAGCATCTACACGTTAGGCTCGGGATCGCACGGGACTGCCGTGCGACCTGCCGGGTAAGCAGCCAAAGGAGTGTCGTTTCGTGGCCATCATCGAACAGGTCGGAGCTCGCGAGATCCTGGATTCGCGTGGCAACCCCACTGTCGAGGTCGAGATCGCTCTCGACGACGGCACCCTCACTCGCGCGGCCGTGCCGTCCGGTGCGTCCACCGGTGAGCACGAGGCCGTGGAGCTCCGTGACGGTGGTGACCGTTACAACGGCAAGGGTGTGCAGAAGGCCGTCGAGGCCGTGCTGGACGAGATCGCGCCGGCCGTGATCGGCCTGGACGCCGTCGAGCAGCGCACCGTCGACCAGACCCTGCTGGATCTGGACGGCACCCCGGACAAGTCGCGCCTGGGCGCGAATGCCCTGCTGGGTGTTTCGCTCGCCGTGGCGCGCGCCGCCGCCGAATCCTCGGGCCTGGAGCTGTTCCGCTACATCGGCGGACCGAACGCCCATGTGCTGCCCGTTCCCATGATGAACATCCTCAATGGTGGTGCGCACGCCGATACCGGCGTCGACGTCCAGGAGTTCATGATCGCCCCGATCGGCGCGCCCACCTTCAAGGAGGCGCTGCGCTGGGGCACCGAGGTCTACCACTCGCTCAAGTCGGTGCTCAAGGCGCAGGGCCTGTCCACCGGTCTGGGCGATGAGGGCGGCTTCGCGCCGGACGTCGCGGGCACCCGCGCCGCGCTGGATCTGATCGCCATCGCCATCGACAAGGCCGGCTACAAGCTGGGCACCGATATCGCGCTCGCGCTCGATGTGGCCGCCACCGAGTTCTACACCGCCGGTGAGGGTTACAAGTTCGAGGGCGCGGTCCGCACCGCCGCCGAGATGAACGAGTTCTACGCCGAGCTCATCACCCAGTTCCCGATCGTCTCCATCGAGGATCCGCTGTCGGAGGACGACTGGGACGGCTGGGTCGCGCTGACCGACTCCATCGGCGACAAGGTGCAGCTGGTCGGCGACGATCTGTTCGTCACCAACCCGGAGCGCCTGGAAGAGGGCATCGCCAAGGGCGCCGCCAACGCGCTGCTGGTGAAGGTCAACCAGATCGGCACGCTGACCGAGACGCTGGACGCGGTCGATCTCGCGCACCGCAACGGCTACAAGACGATGATGAGCCACCGGTCCGGCGAGACCGAGGACACCACCATCGCCGATCTGGCGGTCGCCGTCGGCTCCGGTCAGATCAAGACCGGCGCCCCGGCGCGCTCGGAGCGGGTTGCCAAGTACAACCAGCTGCTGCGCATCGAAGACGCGCTCGGTGACTCGGCGCGCTACGCCGGAGATGTCGCCTTCCCGCGTTTCGCGTTCGAAGGCTGAATAATCGATCCCCGAAGGTTGGGACAATCGGCTGAGTTTCGGGGTGTGAAATGACGGAGCGACGGGCGCGCGGTACCAGTCCGGCAGGACGCGGTGACCGCCGCCCGTCGCGCACCGCCAAGCCTCGAACCAGTACCAAGCGGGCCGAGTCCGCCGCGTCCGCCACCGGTGCCGCCGCTCCCAAGCGGCGTTCGGCCGCGAAGGCGGCCACTTCGAAGCGCACCGCGCGGGCGAAAACGGAACGGCACGAACGCCAGATCCTCGGCATGTCCACCGGTCGCGCCGTACTGCTGGCCGCGGTGCTGTGCGGGCTCGCACTCACCCTGGCGGTGCCGCTGCGCACGTATTTCACCCAGCGCGCCGATGCCGCCGAACTCGCCTCGCAGCGTGAGCAATTGCAGGACGATGTGGCGCGCCTGCGCGATCGCCGTGCGCAGCAACAGGATCCGGCCTACATCAAGTCCGAGGCGCGCGACCGGCTGCGGCTGGTCATGCCCGGCGAGACCCCCTATATCGTGCAGATCCCCGGCATAGACCAGCCGGCCATTCCGACCCAGCCCGCGAAGGCGCGGGAACCAGATCCCTGGTACACGGAGCTGTGGCGCAGTATTTCCGCGCCGCAACCCGCCGCCGCCCCACCCGCGGATCCGGCGCCACCACCGCCGAATCCGCCTGCCCCAGTCGAGGAAGGACAACCCAGGTGACCACATCCGAGAACCCCGGTCAGCCCAGCGAGCGGGATCTCGAGATCGTCGCCAAGCAACTGGGCCGGGAGCCGCGCGGCGTACTCGCCATTGCGTACCACACCCCGGACGGGCTGCCCGCGGTCGTGAAGACCGCGCCGAAACTGCCCGACGGCACGCCCTTTCCGACCCTGTACTACCTGACCGACCCGCGGCTCACCGCCGAGGCCAGCCGGTTGGAGACCACGGGTCTCATGCGCGATATGACCGAACGGCTCACCCGCGACACCGAATTGGCGGCCGGATACCGCGCCGCGTACGAGAGCTACCTGGCCGAGCGCAATGCCATCGAGGATCTCGGCACGGATTTCGCCGGTGGCGGTATGCCGGATCGGGTCAAATGCCTGCATGTCCTCATCGCCCATGCGCTGGCCAAGGGGCCGGGGGTGAATCCGCTCGGTGACGAGGCGGTGGCCGCCGCCGCCGAACACGGGTTGCGCGGCAAGGCGATTCCGGCAGACTGGCCGAAGTACCCGGCCGGTGCGGACCACGAGGCGAACTCAGAAGGTGCGTAATGAGTGAACGGATCGCCGCCGTCGATTGCGGCACCAACTCCATTCGACTACTGATCGCCGATGCCACCCGGGACGAGACGCGCGGCGCGCATCTCACCGATGTGCATCGGGAAATGCGGATCGTCCGGCTCGGCCAGGGCGTGGACGCCACCGGTGCGCTGAATCTCGAAGCCATCGAGCGCACCCGGGTCGCACTGCACGACTATGTGGATCTCATGATCGAGCACGGTGTCACGCGGGTGCGGATGACCGCCACCTCCGCGACCCGGGATGCGAGCAATCGCGAGGATTTCTTCACCATGACGGGCGTCGAACTCGGCCGGGTCGTGGAGGGTGCGCAGGCCGAGGTCATTACCGGCGATGAGGAAGCGCGGCTGTCCTTCGCCGGTGCGGTCGGCGAATTGTCCAGTGAAGACGGCCCTTTCGTGGTTGTGGATCTGGGCGGCGGTTCCACCGAGGTGGTGCTGGGCGACAGTGACGGCGTGCAGTCCGCGTATTCGGCCGATATCGGCTGTGTGCGGATCACCGAACGCTGCCTGCTCGGCAATCCGCCTACACGCGAAGAGGTCGCGTCGGCGCGCTTCTTCGCCTCCGAGCGTTTGGCGCAGGCCTTCGGCGTGGTGCCGGTGGAGCGGGCGCGCACCTGGGTGGGCGTGGCCGGCACCATGACCACGCTGGCCGCGGTCGCACTCGACCTGCCCGAATATGATTCGGAGAAGGTGCATCTCACCCGCCTGCCGCTGAGCGAGGTGCGCCGGGTCAGCGATCTGCTGATCGGCATGAGCCACGAGGAGCGGGCCGCACTGGGTCCCATGCATCCCGGCCGGGTCGATGTGATCGGCGGCGGTGCGGTGATCGCCGAGGTACTTGCCGATGAGCTGGCGCGGCGAGCCGGAGTCTCCGAGCTGATCATCAGCGAGCACGACATCCTGGACGGCATCGCCCTCTCCATCGTCTGACCCGCATCCAACCTCGGTCGCGGTGCTCGGGCGGTCCGGCCGACGGAAGCTGGCGTATGCGGCCGCGCGATCTCGGCGGGTACCGAGTGGCTGGTCGTATCACCGCGGCCCGCTTTCGGATTCGGGCTGACGGCATTTCCGTGCGGGCTTCCGATTCGAAGCTGGTAAACCGGGCATATCCCGTTCGAGAGCGACTCGCCGCTGGTCAGGGTCCTTGGCGGGGCCATTGCCTGGCAAACTGAAGACCCTTGCCAAGGGTGCTTTGACCTGTGCATTTGCTCTGGAGTTTGTGACGCGGGTCAACAGTTGAGGTTGCTGTCAGATTGCCCAATATGGGAGGGTCTGGTTCATGTCAGAGGTAGCTCACCACGCGAAACCGGTCTCCGAACGGACCCTGTTCGGTCATCCCATCGGTCTGGCGAATCTGTTCGGCGTCGAGCTGTGGGAACGGTTCTCGTTCTACGGCATGGTCACCATCCTGGGCTACTACCTCTACTACACGACCGCCGACGGCGGTCTGGGCCTGGAGAAGAGCACGGCCACCGGCATTGTCGGCGCCTACGGTGGTCTCGTCTATCTCTCCACGGTGCTCGGCGGCTGGATCGCCGACCGGGTGCTGGGCTCCGAGCGCACCGTGTTCTACGGCGGCGTGGTCGTCATGGCGGGTCATATCGCGCTGGCGGTCCTGCCCGGGCTGACCGGTGTCGGCGTCGGCCTGGTGCTGGTGGCGCTGGGTTCCGGTGCGCTGAAGGCCAATGCCTCGTCGCTGCTGGGCACCCTGTACGACAAGGGCGACGCACGCGCGGACGGCGGCTTCACACTGTTCTATCTGGGCATCAACCTCGGCGCGTTCGCGGGCCCGCTGCTCACGGGTCTACTGCAGGATCATGTCGGCTTCCACTACGGCTTCGGCGCGGCGGCCATCGGTATGGCGCTGGGCCTGACCCAGTACGTGGTGTTCCGCCGCAATCTCGGCGACCACGGCCGCGATGTGCCGAACCCGCTGCCCCGCACCGCGATTCCGAAGTCCATCGCCGCTGTCGTGCTGTTCGGGGTGCTGGTCGCCGTGGCCGCGCTGACCGGCCTGCTGACACTCTCGAATCTGCCGAACGCGACCACCGGTGTGATCGTGGTGGCGTCGATCGCGTACTTCACCATCATGCTGACCAGCCCGAAAGTCGAACCCACCGAGCGTGTCCGGGTGCGCGCCTTCATCCCGCTGTTCATTGCGAACGCGGTGTTCTGGTCGCTGTTCCAGCAGATCTTCACCGTGCTGGCGGTGTACTCCGATGAGCGGATCGACTGGAACGTCTTCGGCTGGACCGCACCGTCCAATTGGATCGGCTCCATGGAACCGGTGTGGATCATCGCGCTCTCGCCGCTGTTCGCGATCATGTGGACCCGGCTGGGCAATCGCGCGCCGAGCACCCCGCACAAGTTCGCGTTCGGCGTGCTCGGAATGGGCGCGGCCTTCATGCTTTTCGCGATCTTCTCCGGCACCGACGGCAAGTCCGTGCCGATTCTGTTCGTGTTCGCGGTGCTCGGCGGCTTCGCCATCTCGGAACTGCTGCTCTCGCCGATCGGCCTCGCGGTGACAACCAAGCTGGCGCCCAATGCTTTCCGCGCCCAGATGATGGCCCTCTACTTCTTCTCGGTCGGCATCGGCACCTCGATGTCGGGTGTGCTCTCCAAGTTCTACGATCCCTCCCGGGAACTGGCGTACTTCGGTATCACCGGGCTGGTGGCCGTCCTGGTCGGCTTCGGCGTGCTGGCTATCGCTCCGTGGGTGACCCGTCATATGGAGGGCGTGCACTGATCCGGGCGAACAGCAGGTGCACGAGCACGCCGACCAGCGCGGACATGGTCACGCCGCTGCCGAGCAACAGTCGTAGATCGGCCGGAAAGCTCTGGTAGAGACCGGGTGTGAGGATCGGCAGCAGCCCTGCCGTCAGCGCCGCCGTCGCGGTGATCAGTACCCCGTCATTGCGCATATCGACGCGTTCGAACATGCCGATGCCGGAGGCGACGATCATGGCGAAGGCGATTGCGGCGGTACCGCCGATCACGGGGCCGGGCAGTGAGTTCACCAGCCGGCCGATCGGCGCGAAGAAGGCCGCGATCGCCAGCAGCACGCCGGTCAGCGCCGTGACGTATCGGCTGCGCACCCCGGTGAGCTGGATGAGACCGATATTCTCGCCGCTGGTCACCATGGTCGCGCCGCCGAGTGCGCCGGACAGCAGCGAGGTCACGGCATCGCCGCGAATGGTGCGTCCCACCGTGGCGGCGGTGTCGATCTTCGTGCCGACCACCTCGGCATTGAGGGTGGTCTGCCCGGCGGCCTCCGCCATCGAACCGATGCCGAAGACCAGCAGCGGCACCGCCGCGAGCAGGTCGAAAGTCGGTGTGCCGAAAGGGAACAGCTGCGGAGTCTGGATCAGGCCGGAACCCGATTGCAGGTGGAACTGCCCGATGGCCGCGGCCACCGCGGTGCCGAGCAGCAGGCCCAGCAGCACCGACAGTCTGCGCCAGCCTGTTGGCAGGAAGCGATGCGCGAGCACCGTGGCCGCAATGGTGATCACGGCCAGCAGCACCGCGGAGATCGCCGGATGACCGTCCGGCGCGGTGATCAGATTTCCGGCCACCTTCACCAGATTCACGCCGATGACCACCACCATGCTCGCGATCACCACGGCGGGCAGCCGGGTGACGAGCCGGCGGGCCACCGGAACCAGCAGTACGCCCGCGATCGCGGTGAGAATGACCGCGCCGCTCGCGGTGGCCGGATTCGACTGCTGCGCAATCTGAATGAACAGTACGACCGCCGCGCCACCGGGCAGCATGACGAACGGCAGGCCCGCGCCGAGACCGAAGCGGCCGCCGGACTGCAGGATCGTCCCGATGCCGCTGCACAGCAGGGTCGCGCTGAGCAGGGCGCGGGCGGTGCCGTCGTCCAGATGCAGGCTGTGGCTGATCAACAGCACCGAGGTGATGGGCGTCGCGATCATCACCACCAGATGCTGGACAGCGGCGACGAGGGCGCGCGCCGGGCGCGGGACCTCGTCCACCGGATGAACTTCGGTGTCGACGCGTGTCATCGTGTTGCCAGCCAGGGGATGTCCTGCGCCTGGTAGCGGTAGGCGCGGAAGATGGCGTTGGAGATGCCCGGAAAGACCTGCGTGGTATCGGGATCCGGGTATTCGGTGAACGACGGCACCACGTACTCCCAGCAGATCTGCTGTGCCGCAGTAACTTCGAAGATCCTGCCGAATGCGGCCTCGGTGATGAGGGTATTGCCGTTGGGCAGTCGCTGCGCGCCGCCCATGAATGGCGTGAAGAACGCCTCGCGCGGGGAATCCTGGTATTTCCAGCCGATTTCGCCTGTGGCAGGGTCGATTTCGATAACGCGGCTGAAGGTCACCGATTCGCCGGTGCGGAAGGTGCCGTTGTCGAAGATCAGAATTCTGCCGTTGTCCAGGGGAGTGGCGTGATGCTGCTGCGCCAGGGTGTTGCGATCGGCGAGGATGGTGTACTTCCCGGTGCGGCGGTCGATGGTGATGACAGCGGACACACTGCGCAGACTCGCCACCACCGTGTGCTCGTCGAGCGGGTGCACGCTGTTGATGAGCGGCCAGTGTTCGCGCCAATAGTGCGGTTGCAGACCGAAATCCGCGGGATCGAGGTGTTCGAACGTCTGCCACTCCCACAGCGGCGTCCCGTCCGCCGCGACCTCCCGGATGACGTCGGTCCACACGATGCCGTCGGCCTCGGTGCCCGGCACCCCGCCCTGGATCCGCGCCGCCGCCGCGCCGGTCTGCGGCTCGACCGCGGTGTAGAGGATGCGGCCGTCGTCGTAGTGGTGTGCGTCGTGGTGCTGGAGGTTGTCACGGAACTCCGTGAGCAGCACGCCATTCGGGTCGTATTTGCCCATCGATCCGCCGCTGTACTTGCGCCACATGGCGAAAAGCGGCGGAATCTCCAGCGTCGCACCGCTGTACGCGAGCACACCGCCCGGGAGTATGCGGGCGTGCCGCCCCGGCCGATACGGCAACTCCCACCGGTGCGCGAGTGCACCCTCGAGATCGACCAGGTCGACCACGCCGCGCCCCGCCAACGGCGCGTACAGCGTGTATCCGGGTGCGGCGAGCTCCGGGTCGGCCCCGATCAGGCCGGTGCCGCGCCGTTTGAGCGTGTTCTGTTCCATCGATCCTCCTGAATATTCAGCAATACTGAATATTCAGTACAGTGGATGGTGCCGGAACACTTCGAATCAGCATGATCACAACGGTGCCGCGAACCGCCGCGGCGTCGACAATGGTGCCGCGGCGGCGACAATGGTCCAGGCGAACGAGAGGCGGGTTGGGTGCAGGCGGAAGGTGAGGACGCGGAAACGCCGCGCCGGCAACAGCTCGGCCATGTGATCCACAATCGGCGGCTGACAGTGAAGTTGACCCTGGCCCAGCTGTCCGAGCACACCGGCCTGTCGCAATCGTTCCTGAGCCAACTGGAAAATGGCCGCACCAACGCGAGTCTCCGCTCCCTGCAACGCATCTCGGACGCCCTCGCCACTACCGCCACCGAGCTGCTGGCCGCCGCCGACCCCACCCCCGACGAAGTCCTCGTCCGAGCCGCGGACAACACCCGCCTCGACCAGTCCGACCGCGCCCCCGACGGCACCGTCCGCTCCCTCACCCGCGGCCCCCGCAACCTCCGCGCCCTCGAATTCACCGGCGGCACCCAGCACGGCGCCCGCGAATTCACCCACCCCAACGACGAACTCATCTACGTAGTCACCGGCACCATCACCCTGGAAGCCCAATCCACCCCCACCACCCTCACCACCGGCGACTCCTACTACTGCCCCGCCAACACCCGTCACCGCTGGTGGGCCCATACCCCCGACACCATCACCCTCCTCCTCACCGTCGCCGAAGACGCCACCATCCGCCGCTCCCCCCACAAACCCCGCTAACCCACCCCATCCTGATTCCCCTCCGACCGTACTGCTCGGTACTCTGACCCAGACGCCCCCGTAGCCCAATTGGCAGAGGCAGCGGACTTAAAATCCGCCAAGTGTCGGTTCGAGTCCGACCGGGGGCACCAGGGAGACGCTGGTAGGTCAGGTCATGACGGATTCGGCCGTATCCAGCAGGGATCGTGTGGAACCGTTGAAGACACGTAATGTATTGCGCCAGAATCTCTCCCAGCGTCGTTTGGGCGGGCGCGGGGCTGGTTTCGGTTCGAACGGCTCGCATTGTTCATCGGTGACAAGATGAACCACCCCGGCATGTCCGGGAATTCGAGAGAGAGCCGACGTGACGAGCGAGGAATTCCAGCCCTATCCGGGGTCGTACTCATACGAACCGTTCGGAGCGGCAGGGTATCCGGGTGGGCCGACGCCGGGCAAACCGCCGCCGCGGTCGGTCACCTATGCCTTCTACCTGATGCTGACCGGTGCCACGCTCACCCTCGTGGGTCTGTTGTACGACGTCGCCCACTTGACCGGTGTGCGCGAGAGGGCGACGCGCACCGCCCACGGCAAGCTGACCGACAGTCAGAACGATGCGATCATCGCAGTCGCCTTCGCAATCTCGTTGATTTTCGTCGCGCTCTGGATCTGGATGGCGTTCTCGAATCGTGCTGGAAAGAACTGGGCGCGCATCACCGGGACGGTGCTCTTCGGCTTGTCCACATTGAGCATTCTGTACTCGACGATCAGGGGGAACGAGACCGGGATCGCGGCCGTGATCACCTTCCTGACTTGGCTTGTCGGCCTCGCCACCGTCATCCTCCTGTGGATCAAAGAATCCAGCGCGCACTTCCGCCCCGCACCGGTGTACATGCCGTACCCGCCCGTCCCACACCCCACGGCTCCTCACGGCTTCTGACGTTGTGGTGGCTCGTTTTGCATGCTCAACCACTGCGGCATGAATCCGAAAAGGTTGTCGGTCAGTTGCGATACGCTGCGCCAGTCCCCTTGACACACGGGGGCTTTCGATAACCGGGGAGTTAAGCATGAAAATGTCGGTCCTTGCTCGTTCGACCGTCGGTATCGCCGCAGCTTCGGCGATGGGGGTGGCCACCATCGTCTCGGCCACGACCGCCTCAGCGCAGTTGGCAATTACGCCGTCGTCGGCCTACTGCGCGGACACCACCTACACGGTTACGTTTCCTGCGGCAGATGCCGCCGCGATGGCGGCCGCGGCCGGACAGAATGATTTGGTCATGGGAGCCACAGGCCCGGGACCCATCTACTGGTGGTCCCCGACGGTGACATATGTTCCCGGCCAAGACGTTACGTTCCAGTGGACGCCGTCGAAATCCGTCTATGCGGGGCAGTCTGCGGTGGGGGCATGGAGTCTGCATGTCGAGGAAGCCCACGTTGTCACGACTCCTTCGGCACCGTTGGCCGTCAATGTTGTCCAGACAGCTCCCGCTGGGTCGAGCTGCACTCCCGCCGCCGGCGGAACGGGTAGCGCGAGCTCCATTCCGGTGATCGGCGGTCTCCTCAGCAGCCTTTCGGCTCAGAAGTAGCGTCGCGCTGTTGAAAGCCCTGGCATGCCAGGGCTTTGGCATTCAATGCTCTGCCTGGAGTTCCGTCCTCGACAAGTGGGCAAACCGCGAGAGGGCTCTGGTGGTGGTGACACGCCGAGAAGGCCCACCGTCAGAGCCCTCTCGGTGATCGTGAACGGCGATGGTCGGCGTTTGAGGGTCCGGAACTGGAGATGCCGTGCTGACCGAATTGGTCAGCACGGTATCTCCAAGGGTTAACGGGCCGAAGCGATTTCAATTCATGCGGTGTGTAGGGCGGCGGTGACCTTGCGGGTCATTTCGGTGACGACTGGGCCGGGGTGGCCGTTGCGGCCTGTTGCCGCGGCGGCCTCGAGGGCGACGAGGACCGTTGTGCGGAAGTTGGCGGCCTCGGTGGGGTCTTGCTGGTCGAGGAGGGCGGCCGCGGTGGTCAGGGCGGGGAGGACCTGGTCGGCGAGGTCGGCGATGGTTTTGCCGCTGAGGTGGATGTCCTTGGACTTGGCGTTGAGTACGTGTCCGATCTGGCCGGTGGCCGAGGTCAGGGCAAGGGAGCCTGCGATGGCGGCCTTGTGGGGCTTGTCGGAGGCGGCGCTGATGAGGGAGACGGCGCCGTAGGCGGCGGAGCGGACGGTGGACTTGTGCTGGTCGGTGAGGGCGAGGGTGGCGGACATGGTGTGCTCCTTCGAAAGCTGTTGTGGCAGTTGCCCGGAGCCGGTGTTGGTCCGGGACTGTTTTGTTCGATGGGAGTACTTTGTCCGGTGCGGCTGACAGCGCGCTGATGGCGGGCTGACACGGTCACTGATACAGCCCCGGCCCGGGTGCCTCGCGATGGTGAATGGGTCGGTACTGGAAAATGGGGTGGTGACCACCGAGAGCGATCGCCCCGTGCCGCCGCCTGTCAGCGCGTCCATCATCGTGCTGACCTTGGCGCATCGGGTGGAGGCGGAGCTCGGCGCAGCGCTGGCGCCGCTGGATCTCACCGTCGCCCGGCTGGCGCTGCTCGGTCATATTGCGAGCGTGCCGGGCGCCTCGTTCAGTGATCTGGCACGGATGGGTGCGATCAGTGTGCAGAGCGTGCATACCGCGGTGAAGGCGATGGTTGCCGGCGGCCTGGTGCGAGACCGCACGGCGCGTGCGGGCTCGGCGTCGACGATCGAACTCACTGCCAAGGGCAGGCGGCTATTACGGTCTGCGGAACAAGTAGTCGCAGCGGTGGACGAGCAGCTGTTCGGGTCGGAGGCGGATCCGTTCCGGCGAGAGGTCGGCACCGCCATCGCCGCCGCATTCGCGCGTAGAAACGCGTCCTGATTCCCGGTTTTCGCGCATTCCGTGAGCTTTCGCACAACCTTCAACCAGACTGAAGCTCATCGCTATGCTTCAGGTCGACTGAAGGATGGAAGGGAAGTCATGGAAAAGGCCCTGCTGTCGATACACGTGCTGGCCGCGATCGTCCTGGTGGGCGGATCGGCGGTCGCCGCGAGTCTGTTCCCGCGCTATGCGCCGGTCGCAGGGCCTCCTGCGGAGGAGCGAAATCTTGCGGTGGCCAAGGCATTTCATCGAATCACCGGAAGCTACGCACTACTGTCCCTCGTAGTGCCTGTCGTAGGCATCATCCTGGCCGAGGTCCAGGGCCGCATGGGCGAAATCTGGATCACCCTCGCCATGGCGCTCACCTTCCTCGCCGGTGGTCTCCTGGCGGCCTTCATCCACCCTCTGCAGCGTGAGGCCCTCGACAAGCCGGACGCAGGTGAGCGCCTGCGCAAACTCTCCATGCTGGCCGGGATTTACAACCTGCTCTGGGCAGCGGTCGTCGTCCTCATGATCGTGCGGCCGGGCGCGCACTGAGGGAGAAGCTGGCTTCATGCCCGATGGGACGGATGGGTCTCGCCCACCAGGTGTGCCCGTATTCACGGGCCACCCGTGGGAATATCAGCGTCGATCTGACGCTCGTTCGAGAATGATTGGGGCCCAACGGCTACCGGCTGAGCAGGCCCTTGGCGATGTGGGTGACCTGGATTTCATTGCTGCCGGCGTAGATCATCAGAGACTTGGCGTCGCGGGCGAGCTGTTCCACCTTGTACTCGGCCATATAACCGTTGCCGCCGAACAGCTGGACGGCTTCCATGGCTACTTCGGTGGCGGCGCGCGAGGAGTACAGCTTCATCGCCGAGGCCTCGGCCAGGGAGACCTTCTCACCCGCGGCCGTGCGCTCGATGGCGTTGAACACCATGTTCTGCACATTGATTCGAGCGATCTCCATCTCCGCCAGCTTGAGCTGAATCAGCTGGAACTGCCCGATCTCCTTACCCCACAGCTTGCGCGACTTCGCGTAATCCACACTGAGCCGGTGACATTCGTTGATGATGCCCAGCGCGAGTGATGCGATGCCGATGCGCTCGGCGGCGAAAGACTCTTTGGCACTGTCCTTTCCGTCGCCCTTGGCCGGGCTCTCGGTCTCGCCGAGCAGACGGTCGGGGGTGATGCGCACATTGTCGAAGAACAGCTCACCGGTGGGGGAGGAGTTCATGCCCATCTTCTTGAACGCGGCGCTCTGCACGAATCCCGGCATGCCCTTGTCCAGGACGAAGGTCAGCACCTTGCGGTCGCGGCGATCGGTGCCGTCCTCCTCGTCCAGCTTGGCGTAGACGACGGTGACATCCGCGTACGGGCCATTGGTGATGAAGGTCTTGCGCCCGTTGAGAATGTAGTCCGCGCCGTCGCGCCGGACATAGGACTTCATACCGCCGAAAGCGTCCGAGCCCGAATCGGGTTCAGTGATGGCCCAGGCGCCGACCTTCTCCATGGTGACCAGTTCGGGCAGCCAGCGCTTCTTCTGTGCGAGAGTGCCGCGGGTGCGGATGGTGCCGACGGTCAGCCCGAGGCTCACACCCATCGACGCCACCAGGCCCAGACTGATTCCGGCCAGCTCGCTATTGAGGATGACCCCCATGCTGCCCGCGCCGCTGAACCCGCCGCCCGACTTGCCCGTGGTGCCCGCTTCCTCCCGGGCCAGGGTCTTCTCCAGCCCTTCGCGCGCCATCTCGTCCAGCCCGAAGGTCGCGTACATCTTGCGGATGATGTCGAAGGGCGGCAGTGCGCCGCTCTCCAGCTGGTCGACGTGAGGCTTGAGCTCCTTGTCGATGAACCCGCGCAGTGCGTCGCGGAACATCAGGTCTTCGTCGGACCACTGGTACATGTCGTGAGCTCCCAAGGGATCGCCGGAACGGTCCCCCGAATATAGAACACGTTCTAATTGTTTCGGCCCGGCGGCCGGGGGTCAGTGCTGGAGTTCGGGAATCGGCTGTTCCTCGAGCACGACGATTTCGCACTGCTCGGCCCAGTGCAGGTGGTGGTGGCCGTCGATCATTTCCAGCGCCTCGTCCATGGACTCGGCCTGCAGGATGGACATTCCGATTACGCCGCTGTCGGTCTCGGCGACGCCGGTCGGCGTGACTCGGCGCGCATTGCCGAGGGGTTTGCCGCCGTCGACGAGTCCGGCGCCGATCCGGTTGCTCCAATCCGCCCACAGCTGCATGCCTTTCGCGGCTTCGGCGGGCGTGGCCTGGGCGAATCGTTCGGCGACGGACAGGGGTGCGAGGTACAGGACTATGTAGCGTTTCATGCCTCGACGATAGGTGACCAAAAGGTCACATGTCAACGATCATGTGACCGATAGGTCTCGTATAAAGTGGCGGTCGTGGACGAGGACGCGGTGTTCAAGGCGCTGGCCGATCGCACCCGGCGGCATCTGCTGGACGCGCTGTTCGTCAAGGACGGCCAGACGCTGACCGAGCTGGAATCCGGGCTGGAGATGACCCGCTTCGGCATCAGCAAACATCTCCGGCTGCTCGAGGAGGCGGGGCTGGTGACGGCTGTCCGCAGCGGGCGGAAGAAGTTGCACTATCTCAATCCCGTGCCGATCCGGCTGATTCACGATCGCTGGATCGACAAATTCACCGAACAGCAGATCTCCGCACTGACCGATCTGAAAAGGGACCTGGAATCGTGAGCTTCGACGAAGTCCTCGCGCGGGCGCGCCCGGAGACGACGCAGATCCATCGCGTGATCATTGCCGCACCGGCCGCGCAGATCTGGCAGGCCGTCACCGATCCGGACTGGACCGTGCGCTATGGATTCGGCGGGCGCAGCATGATCGAACCCCGGATCGGCGGCGCATTCACGGTATTCGCGCCCTCCGGGCCCCGCCCGATCGACACCGAGCCCGAGGTCATCATCAGCGGCACGGTCACCGACTACGATCCGCCCACGCTGTGGGGCGCGCGCATCCGTTTCCTCGGCGACGAAAACCTCGCCGCGGCACCGGAAACCTATCTACGCTACGAGATTCGCGACCGCGGCGACGGCACCTGCGCCCTGACCGTCATCCACGATGTCGCCGGCGCCCCGCTCATCTCGATCATCATCTCCGGCGATCTGGAATCGGAAGGGTTCGGCGGCGGCTACCCGTTTATGCTCAGCGACTTGAAATCCCTGCTGGAGACGGGTCATTCATTGCCCGTCAGTCGACCCACGCACAAGAGCTGACCGAAGGAATACGGGATGACCTACACAAGTTTTGTCGACGTGCTGCTCATCGCGACTCGGGGCGATGAGATCCTGCTCGCCCGCCGTGCGAATACCGGGTACTCGGACGGTCTGTGGAACCTGCCGTCCGGGAAGCTCGAATCCGATGAGGACCTGGAAGCGGCGATGATTCGCGAGGCGCACGAGGAAGTCGGGATACAGCTGAGCCGCAAGGATATTCGCATGGTGGCCGCGCTGCATCTGCGGGCGCCCGACGGGCAGGGCCGGGTCGGGTTCTTCTTTCACGCCGACAAGTGGATCGGCGAACCGTTCAATGCCGAACCGCACAAATGTTCCGACCTGCGGTGGTTTCATCGTGAGGAGATTCCGGCGGACACGGTGCCCTACACCAGGGCGGGGTTGGAACTGTTCTGGCGCGATGAGCATTTCGGCTTGTCAGGGTGGCCGGTACCTGCGGATTTCGTTTCGTGAGCAATGACTCATGCGTCGCATCCGCCCGAAATGGAGGTATCCGGCTAGCCTGGCAACATGTTGGCAACCCTTTCGGGCGAAGCGAAGGCGATCCAGGGCGAAGCGCAGATCGTTGCTCTGTGCAATCAGAAGGGTGGGGTCGGTAAAACGACGTCGACCATCAATCTGGGTGCCGCACTTGCCGAGCAGGGACGGCGTGTCCTGCTGGTCGACCTCGATCCGCAGGGTGCGTTGTCCGCGGGACTGGGCGTTTCCGTCAACGATCTGGAGCTGACCGTCTACGACCTACTGGGCAGATCAGGACCGTCGGTCGACGAGGTGCTCATGGAGACCGGCGTCGCCAATGTGCATCTGCTGCCTAGCAATATCGACCTGTCCGCGGCGGAGATCCAGCTGGTCAACGAGGTCGGCCGGGAGCAGTCGCTGCGCCGGGTGCTGGAGCCGATTCGCCATCGCTACGACTACATCCTCATCGACTGCCAGCCGTCGCTGAGCCTGCTCACCGTCAATGCGCTCGCCTGCGCGGACGGCGTCATCATCCCGATGGAGCCCGAGTACTTCGCCCTGCGCGGCCTCGCGCTGCTGACCGACACCATGGACAAGGTCCGCGACCGCCTCAACCCGCGCCTGAGCCTCTTCGGCATCCTGGTCACCATGTTCGATCGCCGCCTACTGCATTCGCGCCAGGTCCTGACCCGGGTGGTCGAAGTCTTCGGCGACCAGGTCTACGGCACCCGCATCTCCCGAACGGTCCGCTTCCCCGACGCCAGCATCGCCGGTGAACCGGTCACCACCTGGGCCCCCAAATCCGGTGGCGCCGAACAGTACCGAGCCCTCGCCCGCGAGGTCATCGCCCGCGCCGCCCGCTGACTGCATCCCCTACCGCTCCTCGTTAACGTGTGATGAAAAGCTTTGGTGCACAGGGAAGTTCAATGGCCAGAGGCTGATGACTGTCGCGACGTTGCATGGTAGTCTCCGATCGGTCGAGAGGGGACTGTGGCCATGGAGGCGAAGCTTCAAGTACGGGGAACACACGATTCCCACGCCGAATTCGTTTCTCTGCGTGATTGGCTGGTCCGGGAGCCGCAGTTCCGCGGCGGTGTCTGTGCTGAAGAGAGTCCGATCCGTGCAGGCGAGATGGGCGCGGTGACAGATGTGCTGGTTGTCGCCCTCAGTGGGGGTGGCGCTGCCAGCGTGCTGGCGAACTCCGTCTCGATCTGGCTGCAGCAGCGGCGATCCGAACTGAGCGTGAAGATGACCGGACCGGACGGGACCGATATCGAAATAACCAGCGCCGGTCCGGCTGCTGATCAGATTGCCAAATTATTCAGAGCGCCTCAATCCTGACAAGCGAGAGCCATTATGCGGTTGCCCGATGGCGTTCGTTCCCGAGCAGTGTTGATCAGTACGGGCGCCTACACCAGCGATGGGCTACCGAATTTACCTGCGGTGTATCACAACATCGAAGACCTGGTCGATGTCGTGACCGGTGCCGACGGCATGGCCCTCCCGACTGAAAACTGTGTATCCGTCATCGACGCAGCGAGTCCCAGCGCGGTTATGTCGGCCATGCTCGCTGCCGCTCAAAAAGCCGAAGATCTGTTGCTTGTCTACTATGCCGGCCATGGCGTGCTCGACCCGCGGGGGCGACTGTTCCTCAGTCTGACCGGCACTCTGTCTTCGCCAGTTGCGTGGGATGCATTGGATATCAGTGCTATCCGCGAAGTGATCGCAGAGTCGCGGGCCGAAAACCGAGTGCTGATCCTCGACTGCTGCTTCTCCGGCCGCGCGATCGAAGCGATGGGTGCCGGTGCTGCGGACATAGCAACTGCGCAAGTGGAGGTTCGGGGTACCTACACCCTTACTGCGACCTCGGAGAACGCTCCCGCGCACGCTCCCGCAGGTGAGCAACATACAACCTTCACCGGGAGCCTCCTCGCTCTGCTCAAAAAGGGAGACCCGGAAGCGCCGGACCTGATCACCCTCGACTACATCTACGACGATCTGCTCCGAACTCTTCGGGCGCGAAATTCGCCTGAACCGCGGCGCAGGGGTACGGACAGCACGGGCCGACTCGCCCTGGTCAGGAACTCCGCAAAGTACGACAGGAGCTGGTCCGAGCCGTCCTTACCAGTTGGCGTCGTCGACGAACCGCCAGTGGCTGAGCCTGGCGACCAACGTTTCGACGAGCTGTCTCACCACCCTGGATATCCGATGATTCGGCGCCTGGTCGGCCTCTATATCAAAGACTGCATCCCGGACCCCCTGGGCAATCAGAAAGACCGCTGGAATATCACCGCACTCCCGAAAACGAGCCGGGTAAAGGGGCAACGCAGACTGCTGACACTGAATTGCGGTCCGCAAGAGGTCCTGTATATCACTGAGTTGACACGCCCAGACGGGTCAGCTCAGGTCATGGTGTGTTGCAACATCGCACGGCCGACAGACCATCGCGCGCGAAAGTTGAACTTTGCCAACAAAAATGTCACGGGTCAGCTGGTGGACTATCAGCGGAGTGTCTGGGCTTGGAAATTCAACCTAGTCAGCGATCTTTCCCAGCTCCAAGGGCCCATTCCCACCGCAGAGTTCAAGACCCTCGCCCGCGGCCTGAATACCGAACTGATGGAAGCGAAATCGCCGTACGGCCGCTATCACAACGCGGACCTCGCCGCGGATCTACTCACCGAAGCATTCCGGCCATCGAAGCGGAAGAGCTGAGGCAGCCTCGGGACTGTCGTGCCCGGTCAAGGCCTGCGCGCGGCCGCCGGTGTCCGCGGGGCGGGCAGCCGTGGTAGGTGGGACCGCCCAACTCTGCGACGTAGCCGTCGACCTCTACCTCGACCGGGCCGAGTATCCGCAGGGAGATCACCCCGATCACTGTAATTTCGTTGAAAGGCCTGGTCACTACCGTTGCGGACATGTACATCCATCAGTGGGGCCGGGGACCGCGGGTCGTGCTCGTGCACGGGGGTGTGCTGGGCGGGCGGGAGACGTGGCGGGCGCAGCGTGAGTTGACCGAACGGTGGACCTTGCTCGCGCCGGACCGGCCCGTCCATCTTGTCGGCACGTCCTACGGTGCGATCGTCGCCATGTACGGGGCGGTGCTTGATCCTCGAAATGTGTTGTCGCTGACGGTGATCGAACCGCCTGCGACCGGAGTGGCGCGGGGTGTTCCGGTTGTGGACGCGTTCGGGGCCAGGGTGCGGGCGGCTCTGGACGCGGTCGAACTTCCGCCCGCGACGGCACTGCGTGAGTTTCTGGCCGTCGTCGGTGCGCAGGTCGAACTGGCCGATCCGCCCGCACCGGTTCTGATCGACGGAATGCGCCGGCTGCTCGGTGCGCGACCACCCGACGAGGCCGAGTTGCCACTGTCGCGGTTGCGGCGTGCGGCGTTCCCGATGCTGGTTGTTTCCGGCGGGCATATGGATGCCAACGAGATCATCTGCGACACCATCGCGGAGCGGACCGGGGCGGCACGTGTGGTTTGTCCCGGTAGCGGTCACCTGGTGCCCGATACCGGAAAGCAGTTCAACGACCTGCTGGAGAGATTCCTCGTGGCCGCGAATCGATCGCCTTCGGCCTGAGCGAGCGAGGTCTGTAATGGCCTTGAAAGGCGGTCGCTCTAGTTTCGCCGCAGCCCTTTCCACTGCAATCGAATCGGAGATTCCCATGTATCGACTGACCGCGTTTGCCGGAGTGTTCGTCGCACTGACCGCGATCGGCGGAGTTACCGGTGGGGTCGCTGCGGCGGGGCCCGTCGGTTATGACACCTGTGGTGAGAGTGCTTATGTCACAGGGCTTTATACCGATCTGGCCCATAACAACCCGCCTGCTGACCGGGCGGGCGCGGTGACTCGGGCGCAGGGGTTCCGGGACAATGCGCCGGCCGAGCTCGCCGGTGACGCCGCGATCGAGGCGGAGGCGGAGACCGCGGTGCTCGGGGGCGCGTCGGTGGATGTGCTGCAGAACGATCCGGTCATTCAGGCGTGGGGTGACGTCATGGATTGGCACACCGGCCATTGCCTGTGACAGGCATTGCGATTCGGGTGGAAATATCGGTCATGACACTGCGCTCGGGTGGAAGAATCCGCGGTTTCGCCGCCGCGTGATTCCGCTCCCGGAGGTGTTGCCCGAGGCTGGTTTTCATGAGTATCGACAGAAACCCGACAACGGGGATGATCATCGACCTGCTCGGTCCGACCATCGAATTCATGACCGCACCGGACGACGACGAGAACGATTTCTGTGTGATGCGCGGGGTGGGGATCAGGCTGTAGTCGAAACATCAGTCCCAAATAGACCAATCGCCCTGATTGTAAATCTGTTCGGGAGATGCGCCGATCCGCACACTCTGAGGCATGAGAACACTCGATATCGGCACCGGCATCGCAGTGGGAATCGGCGTTGCGTGCACGCTTCTCGGGGCGGGGAGTGCCCGGGCCGAAACGTTCAGCCCGGATTACTCACAGGTGGCCAATGGCGCTGGTTACAGTCAGGATCAGCTGCTGACCCCGGGATATTCGCCGATTCAGGTGCCGGAGGCTCAGGTGCGGGACGGGAAGGACGGCACGACCGTTGTCGCGCATCCGTTCATCGCGCCCTGGGTGCACCAGGTGATTCCGGTGGCTCCGGGGACTGCTGTCGAACTGCGGGGCGCGGCTCGGGTGCAGATTCCCGGCGCTGCGGCACTCGCCGGTGGTGGCTCGCCGGGGCGGTCGCTGGTGATCAATCCAAACGGGCACTGCGTCTTCGCGGGGCCGGACACCGATCCGGCGACGCTGGACGCGACGGCGCTGGCTCCGATTCGCGTTGATGTTCCGTTCTTCGATCTGGTGATCGAACCGACGCTCTACCGCTGAATGGTTGCGCCGCAGTACATTCCGGTGACCGGGATTACCGCTCGGCGCGGAAGGAAGCATCCAGGGCGTCGATCAGGCGGGTGAAGGTTTCGTCCATCGGGTCGGGGAGGCCGAAGGCTCCCGCGCCTTCCAGGGATGCCAATCCGTGGCAGGCGATGCGCCAGATTCGGATGGCGTGGATCAGATCCGCGCCTTCCAGCCGGTAGCCCTTGAGGGCGGCGCTGATGACGCCGACCGCCTGCACCGCCACTTCCTCGTGCTCCCGATCATCGGCGGCGGGCGCCTGGACGCTCGCGGTATAGCGGCCGGGGTAAGCCCTGGCGTACTCGCGGTATGCCGCCGAAAGCGCCTGCAGCGCTTCCTTTCCCGCTACACCGGAGGTGGCCGCCGCGAGCTTCGCGGTCAGCTCCCGCGTGGCTTGGACGGAGATGTCCCGTCTGACGGCATCGAGTCCGTCGACATGCTTGTACAACCCGGGAAGTGAGACGCCACAGCGCTTCGCGACCGTCGCCAGCGTGAGCCTGTCCAGGCCCACCTCATCGGCGACGGTCGCGGCCTCGGTGACAATCCTTTGCGGAGTCAGGCCGACACGGGGCATCTATTCGGCCGATCGGCCGAGGGCGATACCGGTACCGGTGACGAACACGATGAGCAATGGCAGGGACACGTAGGCCAGGGTAGCCAAACCGGAGCTGAGCAACAGATACGCGAAGCCCGATCCCGCGATGGCGACCGCCATGGCGATCCCCGTGTAGTGCAGCCAGCGCGGCAGCATCCCGGTCATGGCACCGGCCACACCCAGCACCGCCAGCACGAACATCTTGACTCCGTCGAGCCGGTTCAGCGAGTGGAACAGCAGGTGCGCGGTATCGGGGGTGGTCGTGCGGGCCAGCGCGAGTCCGATGCCGAATTCGACCAGCGAGATGGCCGCCGCCACCGCTCCCGCCGCCGCGGTAATACGGCCCGCCCGGGACCAGCCGGCCGCCCGCGCCAGCCACAGCGAGACGAGAACCAGCCCGATGGCCGGAAGTCCTTCGCTGAACAGGTTGTTCACGTCCATGGCGACGGCATGCCCGGCCATCCTGGCGACCAGTGAACTCCCGGAATCACCGAAGGCGGAGTTGGGCACCGGAACCGAGAGGGCGATAACCCAGGACACCGCGTACCCGATTCCGGCGAGGGCGGGAACCGTGCGAAGGGACCCGGCGGTGGTGCGGGTGGTGGCGATAGCGGTCATGATCTCAGCTCCTGCAGCGGTGGTTAATGGCGCTAACTAGAAGTTAATGCCATTAACCGAAATGCGCAAGTGCTGCGCCCCGGTCGCCGGTAGGTTCCGGCAACCGGGCTGATCAGCGCGGTGAAGTCGAGTTACGCGGGAAGGCCGAGACCCGCGGCGAGGGTGGGCCAGGAGGCGTGGAAGGCGTCCTGCCAGTAGCCCCAGGAGTGGGTGCCGGTGGGCTGGAAGTCGAAGGTGGCGGGGATGCTCAGATCGTTCAGGCGGTTCTGCAGATTGTGGGTGCAGTAGTTGACCGCTGCTTCGATCACGCCGCCGACGATCATCTGATTGGCCAGGCCCATTTGCGTGGGGTTCAGCATGGTGGGATCACCGATGTGGTCGTGCGGGCCGGGGAGGCCGCTGCCATCGGAGATGAAAAGCCTGGTGCCGCGCAGGCCTTCGGCATTGATGACTGGATCGTTGGCGGCCCAGGCCGGATCGTCGTCGTCGCCGTACATGTTCTTGACGTCGCCGCCGCCGTAGGTTTCCACGACCAGTTTGGTGAAACGCTTACCGATCGGATCGGCGATCTGGGCGCAGCCGCTGTAGCCGGCCACGGCCTGATAGAAGCCGGGCTTGGCGATCGCGAGCTGGAGTACCGCGGTGGCGGTCATCGAATTGGCCGCAATGGCGCTGGCGCCGTTGGTGTTCAGGGCCGGGTCGATCAGCGGGGGCAATTCGTCGAGCAGGAAGGTCTTCCATTTGTTGCGCCCGAGGACCGGATCGTCCTGCTTCCAGTCGGTGTAATAGGCCCACGCGCCGCCGACCGGCATCACGACATTCACATCTTTGGTGGCGAGGAAATCGCCGATATCGGTGTTGTGCCACCAGGTCGCCATATCAGTGCCGCCGCCGGCGCCGTTCAGCAGATAGAGCACCGACCGCGGCTGCGAGGCGTCATTGGGACGCTGGACTTTGACGGTGATGTTCTTGTCCATCGCGGTGGAGTGGACCTGCAGTGTGAGATTGCGGCCGTCGACGGTTCCGGATACCAGCTTCGAACCGTCGGGGGCCACCGGATCCGCGAGCAGTTTCTTCGATGCGATGATCGGATCGTTGTTGTCCTCGGCGATCGCAGTGCCGGTACTCAATACGGTGGACAGTGCGACTGCGACAACTCCCGCAATTGCCAATGCCCCGAAACGCCTAATCGACCTGATCATGGGCCGACGCTACCCAACACCGTGGTTGCCGGCCAAGTGGTGCGCCTCACTTACACTCGACACCGTGTCAATTGAACTGACCCGCCCAACTTGGGTGGCCTCGGGGCGGTGCGGAACCGGCAGCCGCTGCTGCACAATCGAAGTCGTTCCAGCGTCGGCGTCGATGCTCTCTTGGCGCGCGCTTATTGTGTTGCGGCCGTGACTATTTAGTGGCCACATATAGGTTCGTGACACGCTCACGACATGGTTGCGGGCACGAGCGGCACACAACGAGACTGTGCGGAGCTCTGTGCTGCCATCGGGCAGGGGATGGACATCAGGCTCGGTTCCGGACCCGTTGCGGGGCAGCAGCATCGAGCTGTGGCCGTTCTGGCAATGCTCCAGCGCTATAGCGCTACCGTTACTGCGGTATGGGGAATGGATCCGACACTGGCGGACGAATTGCCAGGCACCTACCGGTTGCGGGAAATCGAGGCGTTCATCGCACTCGCCAGACGCATTGTGCGCGAAGTCGATCAGATCTCCCCTTCCCGGCCGACCGCGAGCGTGCGCCGGCGCATGGCGTGGGATGACCTGGACAACTTGCTGATTCGCACCGAGGCCCTGGCCGAGCAGATCGTGGCGATCGCGCCCCGCCGCTACGACACCGTCGAGGGCTCGCGCGAAATCTCCCGGTTGCGCCTGGCGACCAACGCCGACACGCTGGTGGAGGCCGGGCTGCTGATCCGCTCGGCCGTGCGCGAGGCATTGCGCCTGCCGTCCCCGGATGCCGATGTCCTCGCGCTGGCGGCCATGGCCGACCTCGTGCTGGACCTCGCAGACGGCTTGAACGAAGAGGCGTGTATGCCTGCGCGCCAAACTATTTGACACAGCACAGACGAGAGAGCAAGGGGAGAGCAATGCGTGCCGTTCAGGCCGAGTCCCAGGGCAGTGAGCACAAGATGCTGGGCAACTATATGCAGCGGCAGCGGCTCGAACTCGGACTGACGCAGGCGCAGGTCGCCGCGCTGCTGTTCATGTCGAACTCGGGGTTCGAGAAGTACGAGAACGGGCAGCGGGTGCCCACGGTGGCGACGATCCGCTCCTGGTGCAATGCGCTCGCCCTGCCCCGCCACAAGCGCCGCAAGGTGTGGTCGATGGTGATGGGCGAGGACCTCGCGATTGCCGCCGGATCGCTGTCCGCGGTCACCGCGGGCGAACTGCATCTGATGAATCGGATGCCCGGGCCCGCCTTCCTGCACCGCGTTCCGGAGTACTACGTGCTGGCCGCCAATGCGCGCGCGATCGAGATGTTCCCGTGGCTGAATCCGGCGCTGGGCACACCGGACCGCCCGGTGAATGTGATCGTCCAGATGATGACCGACCCGCGGGCGCGGCAGGTGCTGCACAACTGGGAGAGCATCGTGCACCGGCTCGTATACATCCTCAAGGAGAATTCGCTGGGCCTCGTGCCCGAGGACGAGATCGCCGCGATTCGGCAAGCGTGCCAGGTGAACCCGCACTTCGATCGGATGTGGGACACCGCCATCGGGCACAGCGATTACGACGACGACACCGTGATCGTGGTGGAGCCGGAATCCGGGGAGCGGGTCACCTTTCAGATGGATTCGCTGCGCTGGGCGCACCCCTGGCGCGATATCGAGATGTTCAGCCTGACCGAACGCCACGACGACGGTTTTCCACCGCTGCACGAGACGCTGCCGGGTATCTTCGCGTGGTGAGTCGGACACGTATGAGGGCATGGGTTCTGGCATTCGCTGTGGTCGCGGCGGCAGGCGGTATCGCCGGATGCAATGACGACAAGGTCGCCGGCGGCGGAACACCCGCGGGCAGCGCCACGACCAGCGCGGCAGCGGCCGGCGGCGGGGCGCAGACCACGGTCGCGGCGCCCGTCACCACCGCCCCGACCCGCAACGACGCCAATGTCGATGCGCGCGATTTCCAGCAGGGCGACAAGTACTACTTCCAGTCGCCGACCGGAAACATCATGTGCGGCATCATCGATGACAAGAACTTCGGCACCGGCTGCCAACTCGAACACGCGAGCGTGGTCCCCTCGCAACTGTCCGACTGCGGCACTCGCCCCAACCGCGCCGTGGCCGCCGAAGTCAACGGCGGGGCGGCGAAATTCCTCTGCCTGAACCAGGGTGTCTTCGTCGGCAGCCCCACCGACGGAACCAACAAGGGCGGCGGCAAGGTCCTGCAGTACGGCCAAACCCTCATCGTCCGAGGCACCGCCTGCACCTCGACCCAGACCGGCATCCGCTGTGACGCAGGCGGCCACGGCTTCCTGATCGCGGCCGATCAACAGCAACTCTTCTGATACGTCCCTGAATCAACGGCCACACCATGCCGGTATGGCCGGATCGCGGACCTGATGTCGGGGCAAATCGTGTGCGGGCGGCAGACTGGTTGGCAATGAAGCTGCCTGAACTTCCTGATCTGCCTGTCCGTGCTGCGCTCGATGAGATTGTCGGAACTCTGACCGCGCGGGGTACGGCTGTGCTGGTCGCGCCGCCGGGGACCGGTAAGACGACGCTGGTTCCGCTGGCGTTGGCGGCGGGGACGAGTGGGCGGATTGTGGTGGCGGAGCCGCGGCGATTGGCGGCGCGGGCGGCGGCGGGGCGGATGGCGGCGCTGCTGGGGGAGCAGGTCGGGCAGACGGTCGGGTATTCGGTGCGCGGGGATCGGCGGGTGAGCGGGCGGACGCGGGTCGAGGTGGTGACCTCCGGTCTGCTGGTGCGGCGTCTGCAGGGCGATCCCGAACTGGCCGGGGTGGATGTGGTGGTGCTCGACGAGTGCCATGAACGGCATTTGGACGCCGATCTGCTGCTGGCGCTGCTGCTCGATGCGCGCAGCGGGCTGCGCCCGGATCTGCGAGTGCTCGCCACCTCGGCAACGGTTGCGGCGGATCGGCTTTCGATACTGCTCGGCGGTGCGCAGCCCGCTCCGGTGCTCGAGGTGCACGGGCGTGCGTATCCGGTGGAACTGTCCTATGTTCCGCCGCTGCCGAAGGAGCGGATCGAGGCGCAGGTCGCGCGGGCGACACGCAGCGCGCTCACCGAGATCGACGGGGATGTCCTGGTTTTCCTGCCGGGTGCGGCCGAGATCCGCCGGACCGCCGAGCGGTTGTCCGGTCTGGGGCAGGTGGATGTGGTCCCACTGCACGGCAGACTGCTGGCGGCCGCCCAGGACGTGGCCTTGCGTCCGGGAACGCGGCGACGGGTCGTATTGTCCACGGCCGTAGCGGAATCCAGCCTGACGGTGCCGGGTGTGCGAGCGGTTGTGGATTCCGGGCTGTCCCGGATACCGCGCGTGGATCATCGGCGCGGCCTGTCCGGCCTTGCGACAGTGCGTGTTTCGGCCGCGGTGGCCGATCAGCGCGCCGGGCGAGCGGGGCGCGAGGCCCCGGGTCACGTGTGGCGCTGCTGGCCGGAGTACGAGCACGCCACCCTGCCCGCCTATCCGGAGCCGGAGATTCGGGCCGCCGATCTGACCCGGCTGGCCTTGGAGCTGGCCTGCTGGGGCACCCCGGACGGTTCGGGTCTCGGCTGGTGGGATCCGCCGCCGGCCGGTGGGCTGGCGGCCGGGCGAGAAGTATTGCGGGCCTTGGGCGCCGTGGACGGCGATGGTGGCGTGACCGATCGCGGACGGCGGATGGCCGCGCTGGGATTGCACCCGCGGCTGGCACGAGCACTGCTCGACGGCGCCGCGGAGGTCGGTGCGCGATCGGCCGCCGAGGTGGTCGCGCTGCTCGACGATGACACCGTGGTGTCGAAGCTCGATCTGGTGGCCGGAATTCGCGCACTGCGGGCCGAGCGGCCCGCACGCTGGCTGCGGGAGGTCGAGCGGCTCACCCGGCTGGTGACGGAAGCGGCGGGTGCGCCGGGCCGGGATCGTGGCCGGGCCCGCGCCGCCGAGCCGGTAGATGATCCGGCTCTGGTTGCGGCACTGGCCTATCCGGAGCGCTTGGCCCGGCGGCGCGGGGCCGGGTCGGCGAGCTATCTGATGGCGGGTGGAACCGCGGTGACGCTGCCGCCGGGTTCCGGTGTCGCCGAATCGGATTGGCTGGCCGTGGCGGGAGCATCCCGTGATCCCGGGCAGGCCGAGGGGCGCATTCGATTGGCGGCCACCGCCGATGAGCAACTCGCTCGCCGGGCTGCTCCGAGCCTGGTCGCGACGGGTGATGAGGTGGACTGGATCGACGGTGATGTTGTCGCTCGCCGGATCGAGCGGCTCGGGGCGATCGTCTTGTCCGAGAAGCCTTTACGTAATCCCGATCGCGCCCTGGTGGGGCAGGCGCTGCGCCGTGGACTCGAATCGGCCGGACTCGGGCTGCTGCGCTGGAACGACGATGCCATCACCCTGCGTCAGCGCCTGGACTTCCTGCACCGCACCCTCGGCCTGCCGTGGCCCGCCGTCGATGACGCGACCTTGCTCGCCGATCTCGAAATCTGGCTCGGCCCAGAGCTTTCCACCGCCCAGCGCCGTTCCGACCTGGAGCGCGTCAATGCCGGGCAGGCGCTGCGCCGACTGCTGCCGTGGCCCGAGGCCGCGCGATTCGACGAGCTGGCTCCGGAGCGCCTGGAGGTGCCCTCCGGCAGCAATGTCCGCCTCGACTACTCCGCCGACCCGCCGGTGCTCGCGGTGAAAGTGCAGGAGATCTTCGGCTGGACCGACCTGCCGCGCCTGGCCGACGGCCGCGCATCCATTCTCCTGCACCTGCTTTCACCCGCCCGCCGCCCGATCGCGGTCACCGCCGACCTGGCCTCCTTCTGGCGCACCGGATGGCCCCAGGTCCGCGCCGAACTCCGCGGCCGCTACCCCAAACACGCCTGGCCGGAGGACCCCACCACCCTCTCCGCCCACCGCGGCACCGCCCGCAACGCAACTAAGCGTCCGTGACGGTCGGCAGCGGCGGTGGAAAGGTTTCGCGCCCCGCTGAGGGGTGTACGGGACTCAGCGGGGCGCGGCTCGCGCCGGCAGGCGGTGCGAGGGATCGGGGGAGTCGCGGCGACTCATGATCAACAGTCTGATACCTCAACCCATGTTGAGGTCAAGTGCTCGGTGGAATCACGCCGTCTGCTGCTGATCGAAGACCTGCTCCGGTCGCAGCAGCAATTCCTCGGAAGGCTTCTGGTAGAAGGGAATCGGCCCCTCGGTGAGCCGCGCGGTACGACCCCGCGGTGCGCCCGACCGGTACAACCGCACGAACCCCTGCGCTCCCAGATCGACGGTGCGCGGCAGCGTGCGCGCGGCCAGCCTGTGCAGTTCGTCGTCGCCGCGGAGATACACCGGTCGCGCCCGCAGTCGCGGCCACGCGGCACGGAAGTCGGGATGTAAAGGCAGCGCATCGATTTCGGCCTCGGGCAGCCAGCGCAGTTCATCGCTCTCCCGATCGTGCACGGTCGGGAGCAGGTCCGGGGCATCCGCGACCACGGTGGTGTAGGTCCACCCGCCGATCGCGGTGGTGGAGGCGAGTTCACCGCGCACGATCACCTGCCGGGTGTCGACGCGGGTCTCCTCCCAGGCTTCGCGCAGCGCCGCCTCGACGGCGGATTCATGACTGTCGCGCGCACCGCCGGGGATGGTCCAGGTGCCCCGGGTGTCCGCCCGGCCACGTGCTCTGAGCTGCAAAAGCACTGCGGCGCCGCCGTATTCGTCCATCGGCGCCCGCAGCAGCAGCCCGGCCGCGCCGAATCGGCCCCAGTGCCGGACGCCGTCGAGATCGCGGGACCAGCCGTCGCCGTCACCGCGCATGATGACCCCCTCCGGGGAATACCGCACCGTGGCGCAGGGCGTCCATCACGGTGCGAGCGGCATGGGAGGGCGTGCGCCGGGCATCGTGACCGATGGAGATCTGCCAGGGAATGGGCTCACCGATGCGCTCCGAATACACGATTCCCGGCATGCGCGCGGCAACCGATCGGGCCGTCAGCGTGATACCGAAATTCCGTGCGGCCAACTCCAGCGCGAAGACCTGATCGGCCACCTCGATGACCGGAAGTCGCTGGGGGAAAAGGGTATCGGCAATGGTCCGAATGCCCCAGCCGGGAGCGAAATCGATGAACCGGACATCGGTGAGGTCCGCGGCGCGAAAGGGCCTGCCCGCCAGCGGATGCTCCGGCGCGGTGCACAGCACCAGGGTCTCCGCACTGACCAGGTACTGGGTGATCCCCGGCAGATCCATGGTCGATCCGATCAGGAACGCGATGTCCAGACTGCCGTCGCGCAATCCGGCGATATTGCCCGCCACACCTGAAATGCTCTGTCGCATATGCATTGTCACCTGTGGAAAGTGTTCGTGTAGGTCGGCGATCGCCGCGGCGAGGTCCACACTGTGCACATTCATGAGATTGCCGATCACGACCTCACCGCGCACCTGTCCGTGCGCCGTATCGATCGCATCGACGATATCGCGGCGGGCGCGCAGCATCGACCGCGCCGGTTCGACCATGGCGTGGCCCGCATCGGTGAGCTCGAGTGCGCGCGGCGTGCGGTCGAACAGGCGGGTGCCGAGTTCATGCTCCAGCTTCGCGATGCTCGTCGAGACGGCGGACTGCACCAGATTCAGCTCCTTGGCCGCCGCGGTGAAGGAGCGATGCTCATGACAGGCGAGAAAGCACTCGATCTGGCGGATCTCCATGCCGCGATCCTAAGCCGCTATCGATTTCATAGATAGTGTCATCGAAATTCATCGCTTCCATTGATTGGCAAGGGCGCAGAAGATCGTTCGTGTGACTACCACGCTCGCCCCCGCCGCGACCGCGAAGCTGACCCGTCTGACGGTGCTCGTCTTCGCCCTGACAGCCGGATCCTCGGCCGCCTGCAACTACTATCTGCAGCCGCTGCTGCAGCAGGTCGCCGATGATCTGGGGATCTCGACGGTGGCCGCGAGCCTGCTGGTCAGCGCCGCCCAGATCGGCTATCTGTCCGGCCTGGCCCTGCTGGTGCCGCTCGGCGACTTTCTGAACCGCCGCCGCATGGTTCCGGCGCTGCTGGCCACCTCGGTCGCCGCGCTGCTGGTCTCCGCGGTGGCCCCGAACTTCCCGACACTGCTGATCGCGGTGTTCGCCACCGGCATCACCGCCTCGGCGGCGCAGGTGGTGGTGCCGTGGGCCTCGGCGCTCGCTGATCCGGATCGGCGTGGCGAAATCGTCGGCACGGTGATGAGCGGACTGCTGCTCGGCATTCTGCTGTCGCGCGTGCTGTCCGGTGCGATCGCGCAGTTCGGCGGCTGGCGTACGGTGCTCCTGGTGGCGGCGGGAATTCAACTGCTCATGGCGGTGAGCGTGTACCTGCTGGCGCCGAATACCGCCCCGACCGCACCGAAGGAGCGGTACTCGCAGGTGCTCGCCTCCATCCCCGCGCTCATTCGGACGCATGCGGTACTGCGGCACCGCATGGTCTTCGGATTCATCGGCATGGCCTGCTTTTCGGCGGTGTGGACGGGGCTGGCCTTCCTGCTCGCCGGCGCGCACTCGAGTCCGTATCACTACCCGGAGTTCGTCATCGGCCTGTTCGGTTTCGCCGGTGTGGCGGGCGCGCTGGGCGCACCGGTGGTGGGCCGCCTCGCCGACCGCGGATATCTGCGGCTGGTGACCACACTGATGTGGGGGGTACTGCTGGTCAGCTGGGGTCTGCTGGCCTGGGGCGGCCATCAGGTCGTGGTGCTGATCGTGGCACTGGTGGTGTTCGACTTCGGAATTCAAGGCATTCATCTGTCCAACCAGAGCGCCATCTACGTGCTCGCTCCCGAGGCGCGCAGCAGACTGACGACGGCGTATATGGTCACCTACTTCCTCGGCGGCGTGACGGGTTCGGTGTCAGCGGGAGTGGCCTATCAGGCCGGCGGCTGGCTCCCGGTATGCGAAATGGGTGTGGCGGCAACCATTCTGGGCGCAGCGCTGTGGGCCGTCTTCTCCCGCCGCGCCGGCGTGCGATCAGGGCTGTGACCAGCCACTGATCGCTCACAGGTGACTCCCAGCTCGGCTGGACCCGAACCACACACAACCTGCATATTCTGCGCGAGTCCAGCTCGAAGACGTGTGGAGTAGAAGGAGGGTTCTGCGGGCATGACGGCAGCCATCAGCGTTGCGGAAGAAGAGATATCGGTGGAAGCGGTCCACCGATCGCGGTGGGAGCCGCTGATCTTCGGCCCGCCGGATCGCCCCCGCTGGGAGCGGCCCGGTCTGTTTGCCCTACTGATCGTGACCGCGGTGGTCTACCTGTGGGGACTGGGCGGTGCGGGGTGGACCAATCCGTACTACGCCGCGGCCGTGCAGTCCGGAACCCAGAGCTGGAAGGCGCTGCTGTTCGCCTCGCTGGATCCGCAGAACGCGATCACCGTGGACAAGCCGCCGGCCGCCATGTGGGTCATGGCGTTGTCCGGCCGCGTGTTCGGATTCAATTCGTGGTCCATGCTCGCGCCCGAGGCGCTCATGGGCGTCGCCGCCGTGGGACTGCTGTTCGCCACGGTTCGCCGCTGGGCGGGCCCGGCGGCCGGACTGCTCGCCGGAACCGTGCTCGCGGTTACTCCGGTGGCGGCCATGATGTTTCGCTACGACAATCCCGACGCACTGCTGACCCTGGTACTGGTCGGCGCGGCCTACTGCACGGTGCGGGCCGTCGATGCGCCCGATGCGCGCTGGTGGTCGGAGAGCACCGGCTGGCTGGTCGGCGCGGGCGTGCTGATGGGCCTGGGCTTTCTCACCAAGATGATGCAGGCGTTCCTGGTGCTCCCCGGCCTCGCGCTGGTGGTACTGATCGCCGGTGCGGGCGGAATCCTTTCTCGCATGGCGAAATTGGCGACCGCCGGTGCTGCGCTGGTGGTTTCCGCCGGTTGGTATGTGGCGCTGGTCGAGCTGTGGCCCGCGGATTCGCGGCCCTTCATCGGCGGCTCCACCTCGAACTCGCTGTGGGAGCTGGCAGTTGATTACAACGGCCTCGGCCGGGTCTTCGGCAATCACGGCGGTGGTGGGCATCCCGCCGCCACACCGCAGCCGAAACCTGCCCCGCCGGTGGATG
The DNA here is from genome assembly GCF_040611495.1 of Nocardia sp. NPDC006630. NCBI lineage: Bacteria > Bacillati > Actinomycetota > Actinomycetes > Mycobacteriales > Nocardiaceae > Nocardia > Nocardia sp. NPDC006630. The sequence goes on along the minus strand of NZ_JBEXOK010000001.1, from coordinate 661,850 downwards.
CGGTGGTGGCCTCCGGTGGTGGCCAACCGCGCGGCGGTTTCGGTGGATTCGGTGACAGCCATCCCGGTGTGACCCGGTTGTTCCACGGCGAACTCGCGACCGAATTCTCCTGGCTGCTGCCCGCCGCGCTCATCGCGCTGGTCGCCGGACTGTGGCTCACCCGCCGCGTGGTCCGCACCGACCGGGTGCGCGCCGGACTGGTGCTGTGGGGCGGCTGGCTGCTGGTGACGGCCGCGGTGCTCAGCTATATGAGCCGCTCGTTCCACTCGTACTACTCGGTCATGCTGGCTCCGGCCATTGCCGCGCTGGTCGGCATCGGCGCGACTGGGCTGTGGCAGCGGCGCGATCAGCTCGCGGCCCGAATCACCCTGGCGCTCATGCTGATTGCCACGGGGATCTGGACGTTCGAGCTGCTGCATCGCACGCCCGACTGGCTGCCCTGGTTGCGCTGGAGCATTGCCGCGCTGGCCCTGGCCGCAGCCGCCATGGTGCTGGGCCTGACCAGGTTCCGGCGCTACGGACTGGTGATCGCCGGTGTCGCACTGTTTTCCGCGCTGCTCGGCCCGACCGTGTACACGATGGAGACGGTCGCGCAGACGCAGGCCGGCGGCAGTCCGATCGCGGGCCCGCCACGTCCGTCGCACGGGCAGGGCGGCCGGGACGGCGGCAGCGCCGATCCGCAGCTCGACGGTCTCATCACCGCCGCGAACAACCGCTGGGCCGCCGCCGCGGTCGGGGCCTCACAGGTCAGTGCCATCGAATTGCGCACGGGCGCCTCGCTGTTGGCCGTGGGCGGCTTCAGCGGCCGGGACGAATCCCCGACGCTCGCACAGTTCCAGAGTTATGTGGCCGATCATCAGGTGGGCTACTACCTGGTCCCGCAGCGCAAGCAGGACGGAGGCTGGCACTCGGATACGGAGTCGACCTCGGCGCAGATCACCGCCTGGGTCAAGGCCAACTTCCCGGTGACGATGCTGGGCAATATGGAGGTCTACCGCCTCGATACCTAGCCGTATGAGGACCGGCCGCTCCCGCTGACTTATCCAGCCGGGCGGCCGGTTTTTCATTTCCCGGTTCGGCTTGTCCCAGGCCGACAGCAGTCATCTTCTGGAACATGTTCTAGACAAAGTACATCTTTTGTCTTACGGTCGGTTCATGAGTTCAATGGCGTCTCAGGAAGTGCGTTTCGAGCTGATGTCGGGGGATACCTGGCGTGATCCCTGGCCGATGTACGCGGCCCTGCGGGAACACGATCCGGTGCATCGCGTGGTCCCCGGTGACCGGGAAACAGACGACTTCTATGTGCTCTCACGCCATGAGGACGTGTACGCCGCGGCGCGCGACCCCGAGACCTTCTCCTCCGCCTCCGGGCTGACCGTGGATTACATGAGTCTCGAGGCGGCGGGTATTCCGATCAAGCCGTTCGTCTTCATGGACCCGCCCGAGCACACCGACTTCCGGCGCCGGGTCGCGGCGGGATTCACACCGCGCCAGGTGAATTCGGTGGAACCGGCGGTGCGGGCCTTCGTCGTGGAACGCCTCGAGCGGCTGCGCAGGGCCGGGTCCGGGGATATCGTCGGTGAGCTGTTCAAGCCGCTGCCGACCATGGTCGTGGCGCACTATCTCGGTGTGCCGGAGGCGGATCAGGGCAAGTTCGACGAGTGGACCTATGCCATCGTCGGCGGCGCCATCGACGGCGCGAAGATCGCCGCGGGTGGCGAATTGCCCTCTGCCGTAGGCGAAATGGTGGGCTACTTCGCGGAGCTCATCGCACGCCGCCGCGCCGAGCCCGGCGATGACACCATCTCGCATCTGCTCGCCTCGGGACTCGGTGAAGACGGTGACAACGAGGGAATTCTGGCCATTCTCGGCTTCGCCTTCACCATGATCACCGGCGGAAACGACACCACCACTGGCAATCTCGGCGGAGCGGTGCAGCTGCTGGAGCAGTACCCCGAGCAGCGGCGACTGCTGGTCGAGAATCCGGAGCTCATCCCCGATGCGGTGGAGGAATTCCTGCGCATGACCTCGCCCGTGCAGGGGCTGGCCCGCGCCGCCACCCGGGATGTGGAGCTGCACGAAACCACCATCCCCGCCGGCCGCAAGGTGCTGCTGCTGTACGGATCCGCCAATCGCGATGAGCGGGAATTCGGCTCCACCGCAGGCGAACTCGATGTGCGCCGCAATCCCAAGCGGATCATGACCTTCAGCCACGGGCATCACCACTGCCTGGGTGCGGCCGCCGCGCGGATGCAGGCGCGGGTGGCGCTGGAAGAGCTGCTCACCCGCTGCCCCGACTTCTCCGTCGACCTCGAGAATGTCACCTGGTCCAACGGAAACTACGTGCGCTGGCCCATGAGCGTGCCGTTCCAGGCGACCGCCTGAGCAGTACGACCCACGGTGCACGGCGGCGGGAGCCGCCGCATCGGTAGTCTCGACCGGATGTGTATTCGAGGAGGGGAGGTGGCATGAGCCGGGACTGGTTGTCCGATGATCGCGCCGACCTCGCCGCCGAACGCATACTCGACGCCGCGGCCGCGCTCTTCGCCGAGCGCGGCGTCACCGCCGTCGGCATGGGCGATATCGCCAAGGCCGCGGGCTGCTCACGCGCCACCCTGTACCGATACTTCGACAATCGGCAGGCGGTGCGGCTGGCCTTCGTGCATCGCGAAACCCGCCGCATCGCGGCGCGCATCGCGGCGCAGGCCCGCATCACCGACGATCCGGGCGAATGGGTGGTCGGCGCCATGCTCGCGGCGGTGCGTGAGGTGCGCGCGGACCCCTTGCTCATCGCCTGGTTCCGGCCCGGTGAGGCCGGGTCGGCCGGACGCATCAGCCAGGATTCCGCTGTTGTCGAATCTATTGCGGCAGGCCTCTTCACACCAATGGGCCGCACCGACCCGGAGCGTAGCCGTCTCGCGCGCTGGCTCACCCGGATCATCGTCTCGCTGCTCTCCGCGCCGGGTCGCGACGATGCCGAAGAGCGCGCCATGCTCGAGGAATTCGTCGCCCCGACAATCTCCCGCGTCATCGCCTGAACCACACCGGCTGAGATCGCGAACCCGGTGTCCTGCCGACCTGCCACCCGGGTGTGCTGCCGACCTGTCAACCCGGTGTGCTGCCGACCTGTCAACCCGGTGTGCTGCGGACCCGTCATCCGGGTGTGCTGCGGACCCGTCATCCGGGTGTGCTGCAGACTCGTCATCCCGGCGCGTTTTTGGCCGGGATCCACCGGAACCGGTGCGAGCGCTATCGGTGTGGACCCCGGCCGAACCCATGCCGGGATGACGGGGGGATTCGGGCGCTAGCTGGTGGCGCGGTAGCCGGTGCGGTGGCCGTAGATGCCCTCGGTGAGCATGGCGGCCAGGTCTCGGGTGGCGTCTCGGCCGGACTTCATGGGCATGGCGTGGAAGACGTGCCAGACCTTGCGGTATTCGCGATGTCGCAGGGGGACACCGAGTTCGGTGGCGCGGGCGGCGAGGCGGCGGGCGTCGCCGGAGAGCGGATCCTCGCCGGCCGAGTGGACCACTATGGGCGGTAGTCCCGTGAGGTCGCGGTAGAGCGGGGAGAGGGCGTGGCGCTGGGCCGCGGGGATTCCCGGGAGGTAGGCGTCGAGGAACTGCTCGATGACCTTCGGGGTGATCAGCGGTTCCCGGGTCGGGCCGCAGTGGAACGCGGCGGAGTCGGGGGAGAAGTCCAGCACCGGGCAGATTAGGCCGAGAATCGCAGGGGCGGGCAGGTTTTCGTCGCGTATGCGCATCCCCGCCTCCAGTGCCAGGCCGCCGCCCGCCGAATCACCGGCCACCGCAATGCGTTCGGCGGGGATGCCGCGCTCCAGCAGTTCGCGGTACGCGGCCACGGCGTCGTCGATCGGTGCCGGGTGGGGATGTTCAGGCGCGAGCCGGTAGTCCAGCGCGTAGACGGTGGTGCCCATCTCGAGCGCGAGGGCGCCGGTCAGCGGGCGCATCATGCGGGCGCTGCCGATGACGTAGCCGCCGCCGTGCAGGTAGAGCACTGCGGCATCGGCGGGAGCGCCCGGGGGCGTGAGGATTTCGACCGGCAGGTCCGCCAGCTGGGCCGAGGTCACCACGACCGTGCGCGGTGCCCGCGCGTTGGCGGTGGTCGTTTCGGCGCGGCGGCGGGCCAGCTCCCAATCGGGCGCCGCGGCGAACCAGTACCGCCCGAGTAGCCGGGAAGTGAAGCGCAACAGGGATTTCAGCACGAGGTACTCATTTCCGGCTCATGATCTGACGGTTCAGGTGGTAGTCGACCGGATCGGGCGCGCGGCGAATGAGCTTCTCGTACCGGCCCGGACTCCACGGCCACAGCTCGGGCAGTCCGTCCTTACCCAGGTACCAGCTCTGGCAACCGGTGGTCCACACTGTGCTCGGGGCGGCGGCGCGCATCTGCGCATTGTAGCGATCGGTGGCGGCGTGCGTCGGCGACACGGTTGCGAATTCGCCTGTGCGCCAACGCCGCAACCAGCTCACAATGCGGAAGGACTGGGCCTCGGCGACGGCGGTGAGCGGATGATTGGCGAAGGGACTGTGCGGGCCGACCAGCATGAAGAAGTTCGGGAAGTCCGGCATCATGACGCCCTCGAAGGCGCGCGGGCCGTCCGCCCAGGCCTGATCGAGGGTGCGCTCACCGGCACCGGTGATCGCCATCGGACGCATATAGGCGTGTGAATCGAATCCTGTTGCCAGCACCAGGATATCGAGCTCATGCCGCTGCCCATCCGCGGTGACGACGCCGTTCTCGAGCACCTGCGCGATACCGCTGGTGACCAGCTCGACATCCGGGCGCTGTACGGCGGCGTAGAAGCGATCCGACACCACCAGGCGTTTGCACATGGCCTGGTAATCCGGCGTCAGCTTGCGCCGCAGCTCAGGATCCTTGACGGACTTCAGGTTTCGCTCCACCACCCACTGAATGAGCCTGCGGATTCGGCCCTCGTGCACCAGGCCCTGCGAGAAGGCCGCGAAGAACGCGCGATTCATGTGATAGGCAGCCGAGCCGAGTACGGGCAGTCGGCGGTGCACCCGCTTGGCCAGCTCCGAATACGGTTTGTTGACCGTCGGCAGTATCCACTGCGGAGTCCGCTGGAACATCACGACTTTCGGCACCTGCCCGGCCAGTGCGCTCACCAGCTGGGTGCCGGTCGAGCCGGTGCCGATCACGCCGACGCGCTTACCGGTCAGGTCGACCTCGTGATCCCAGCGGGACGAATGCATGACAGGTCCGGCGAAATCGTCCAGCCCCGCAATGGCCGGTCGATTCGGGTGATGCAGGAATCCCGTTGCGCACATGACGAAGTCGAAGCGCTCCACCTCGCCGCCGGCCAGCGTGACCTGCCAGCCGTTGTCCTCGAACCGCGCGCCGACCACCTGGGCGCCGAATCTGGTGTGGCGCTGCAAGCCTTGATCGCGCGCCACCCGGGCCAGGTAGTCCTTGATCTCCGGACCGCCCGAATACAGCTGTGACCATTCGGGATTCATAGCGAAGGTGAATTGGTAGTAGCGCGACGGCACATCGCACACCAGGCCCGGGTAGGTGTTGTCGCGCCAGGTGCCGCCGTAGTCCGCGGCCTTCTCGAAGAGGGTGAAATCGGTGAATCCAGCCCGCTGCAGTGCGACGCCCATCGCAATGCCGGAGATCCCGGCGCCGACGATGGCGATCCGCGGTTCGTTCATGGCACCGCAGCCTAGGTGCGCATCCGGCCGTTCGGAAGACTTTTCCGAATATCAGTAGACATTCCGTTAGTGGCTAGACGCAATGTAAAGCGAGTGCTACGTTGTGCGACAGATCACAAGCTCGAGCCAAGGAACAACTATGCGAGCACTCCAGTGGACCGGTCCCGAAAAAGTCGCGGTCAATGACATCCCGGTCCCCGATATCGGACCGAACGACCTGCTGCTGCGGGTCGGCGCGGCCGGCGTCTGCCATTCGGACCTGACCCTGGTCAACTTCCCGTACCAGTTGCGCGAAGATCCGCTCACCCTCGGCCACGAGATCGCGGGCACCATCGAGGCCATCGGCTCCGATGTCAGCGGTCGCGATATCGGCGAACGCGGTCTGGTGTACCTGTTCTGGACCTGCGGGGTCTGCCGCGAATGTGTCAGCGGCAATGAGAACGTCTGCATTGCCGCCGGTCGCACCGCCATGCCGCCGTGCCCCGGCCTCACCATCGAGGGCGGTATGGCGGAGTACGTCCGCATTCCGGCCACCTCGTTCGTGCCGATCGGTGATCTGGACTTCCTGCAGGCCGCGCCCGTCGCCGACGCCGCGCTGACCGCGTATCACGCCATTCGCGGCGCGCGAGATGTGCTGCGGCCCGGTGGAACCGCCCTCGCCATCGGCATCGGCGGCCTCGGGCATGTGGCCGTGCAGATCCTGCGCGCCATCAGCGGTGTGCGGGTGATCGCGGTGGATGTGGCTCAGGAAAAGCTCGACCTGGCCGCCACATGCGGTGCGGACCTCGGCCTTCTGGTCGGCGACGACACCGCCGGGGAGATCTTGGAGCTGACCGGCGGCCGTGGCGCCGAAGCCGTCTTCGACTTCGTCGGTGTGGACGCCACCGCCAAGCTGGCGGTGGAAACCGTGGCGCCCAACGGCGCCTATCGCATGGTCGGAATCGGCGGCGGCGCACCGGAAATCACCTCCGGCCCGGCCGGTGGACCGGGCTGGCCCTGGGGCGCCTCGGTGCGAAAGTCCCTGGGCGGCACTCGAAGTGACCTCTACGACTGCGTCGGCCTGGCCCAGGCGGGGCTGCTGCACATGGAGGTCGAGCGCTTCGATCTCGCCGACGGTCCGGAAGCCCTGCAGCGCTTGGACAAAGGTCAGATCCGGGGCCGCGCGGTTCTCGTCCCCTGATCGTCGATCCTCGCCGGGCTCGGCGGCGGCAGAAAACTGCCGCCGCCGAGCCCGTTGTCATGTGTGGGAAGGGGGAGATGCGATCGATTCCGGCGATTCGTTCGACGATGTGCGGGTACCCGTCACCCATGCCAATCCGGCCAATGTTGTCCGCCAAGTTGCTGAACTGGTTCGTACCAGTTGGTGATACGGTGCGATGTGACGCCGACAACTCAGGTCTCGCCCCGAGACCGAGAGCACTGACCGGGGCAGGACCAGGGTTTCTGTCTGCCGGTTGCATGCGATGGCGAAGGAATCAGGCACCGGGCCGTGATGGCCTGGTGCCAACTGCATTGTTGCCGCGAAGCCAGATAGAGGAGACATAGTGGCGATATCGGACCCGCAGCCGGATGTGTCAGGCCCGCCCGCCGGCCGCACCACCGGACTGTTCCGCACCAAGTCCGTCGAGCAGTCCCTGCGCGACACCGACGAGCCGGATGCCAAACTCCGCAAAGACCTGACCTCGTGGGACCTCACCATTTTCGGTGTCGCGGTGGTGGTCGGCGCCGGTATCTTCACCCTCACCGCGCGCACCGCCGGCCAGATGGCCGGACCCGCGGTTTCGCTGGCCTTCGTCTTCGCCGCCGTGGCCTGCGGCCTGGCCGCGCTCTGCTACGCCGAATTCGCCTCGACCGTGCCGGTGGCCGGTAGTGCGTACACCTTCTCCTACGCCACCTTCGGTGAACTGATCGCCTGGATCATCGGCTGGGACCTCATCCTGGAATTCGCGCTCGGCACCTCCGTCGTCGCCAAGGGCTGGTCGCAGTACCTCGGCACGGTCATGGGCGACCGTCCCGCGATCTGGCACTTCGGCTCGATCAAATTCGATTGGGGCGCAGTACTTCTCATCGCGATCCTGGCCGTGCTGCTCGCCATGGGCACCAAGCTGTCCTCGCGGGTCTCGGCGGTCGCGGTCGCCATCAAACTGGCCGTCATCGCACTGGTGGTCGTGGTCGGCCTGACTTACTTCAAGGCCTCCAATCTCAAGCCGTTCATCCCGAAATCGGTGCCCAACACCGGCGCCGAAACGAGCAAACTGCATCAGACGCTGTTCCAGCTCGTCACCGGCGGCGGCCACAGCAGCTTCGGCTGGTACGGCCTGCTGGCGGCGGCCAGCATCGTATTCTTCGCCTTCATCGGCTTCGACGTGGTCGCCACCGCGGCCGAGGAGACCAAGGACCCGCAGCGCAATGTGCCGCGCGGCATTCTCGGCTCGCTGGCCATCGTCACCGTGCTCTATGTGGCGGTATCGCTGGTCCTGACCGGCATGGTGCCCTATACCGATCTGCAGGGTGAGGACGCCACCCTCGCCACGGCTTTCGCGGTGCACGGGGTCACCTGGGCCAAGAACATCATCTCCATCGGTGCGCTGGCCGGTCTGACCACCGTCGTCATGGTGTTGTTCCTCGGCCAGACCCGCGTGCTGTTCGCCATGTCGCGTGACGGGCTCATGCCGCGCAAGCTGGCCAAGACCGGCTCCCGGGGCACCCCGGTCCGCATTACCGCCATCGTCGGCGTCATCTGCGCGGTGCTGGCCGGATTCGTGGACTTCGGCACCCTCGAGGAGATGGTCAATATCGGCACGCTCTTCGCGTTCGTGCTGGTGTCGCTCGGCGTGATCGTGCTCCGCCGCACCCGCCCCGATCTGAAGCGTGGCTTCCGGGTGCCGCTGGTGCCGTTCGTGCCGATCCTGGCGGTCATCGCCTGCGCCTGGCTCATGTTCAACCTGTCGGTGGAGACCTGGCTGCGGTTCGTCATCTGGATGGCCGTCGGGTTCGCCGTGTACTTCCTCTACGGCCGCAAGCATTCGCTGCTCGGCCGGGCGAATGCGGAAGTTGCCAAAAATCAGTAGCTGATCGGCTGCTCGAGTTCGGTGCCGGTGGTGTGTCGTCATGACTCGACCTGGCCGGATGAGGTGTAATGACTCCAACTAGTGAGAGTTGCGACACAAGATCCGCCCCACCAGCACCACCTCAGCATCCGAGAGGAACCGATCGTGAGCATGCTCCTCGCTATGCACGAGACGTACACGACCGTTGTCGCGCAGATCGGCAACCCGACACCGGAGACCCCGCCGGTGGCGGACAAGCTGATGAAGCTGGTCCGGTACTTCACCTGGTTCACCATGCTCTCCGGTGTCACCGCCATCACCTACGGCGGCGGCCGGTTCGCCTGGGAGAAGTGGAGCGGCGGCGGTCTCGAATCGCCGAAGATGGTGGCCGGAGCCATGATCGGCGGCGCCACCGCCACCAGTGCCGGAACGATTATGAATACGGTCATCGGCAACTGACCGCGGCCGCGATGCGAAGCAGCGCACGGGTGCACCGGAGAACCGGTGCACCCGTTGCCATTTCGGGTGCCTACCGGGCGAGCATGGTGTTCATCTGATCGATCTCGGCCTGCTGGCCGGTGACGATCGCCTGGGCCATGGCCTTCGCATCGGCGTTCGTGCCGCTCGCGAGTTCGGTATTCGCCATGGCGATCGCGCCCTGGTGATGCTCGATCATCATCTGCATCCACTGCTTGTCGAAATCGGGGCCCGACAGGGCTTCGAGGGACTTCATCTGATCGGCCGACATCATCCCGGCCATGCCCTCGTGGCCCATCGTGGCGCTGGGCGCACCCTTGCCGAAAGCCTCCAGCAGCGTTGTCATCTGCTGCATCTCCGGCGCCTGCGCCTGCTCCACATTCTTGGCGAGGGTGATCAACTGCTGATTCTGGGAGCGGCTCGGGACCAGCTTCGCCATGTCCACCGCCTGTGCATGATGCGGGTACATCATCTGCAAGAAGGTGACATCGGCATCGTTGAAATCGCTGCGGGTGGCGGGCTGGGGCGCCGTGCTCGTGGCGGCGCCGTGATCCATGCCGGACATGGATGCGGTGCTGGTCGTGGCGGGGGTCGAGGACGGATCGTCGGTGCTGCAGCCCGCGGCGATCAGGGCCACTGCGGCGGTGCCCGCGACGACGGCGAACTTGATACGGGTGGTGAACATGGTTGTGCTCCTTGGTGATTGCTCGAGAACCTGGTGATAGGCATGCGAAGACCCGGGGGAGTGGGCATGCGAAAACCCGCGTCCGCGTGCGTGATACGCGGCAGCGGCGGTCCATCAGACGCGCAGAATCGCCAATTCGGCCAAAGAGAGCACCGTCCACGGTGGCGGACGGGCGCGGTGCGGGCTCGATCGCCGCACCTTGGTGGCAGGGGTATCGCGCCGGCGGAGACGGAGCCGGCCCAGCAGGGCCAGGCCGAGCGTCATCAGGAGCGTGGTGAGTACGAAGAGACAGCCGTGCATTCCGGCGTGGCCGCTGTCGCACTCGCCACCGGGGCAGCCGGGCATGGTCGTGGTGTGCTCGGCGCTCATCGCGCCCGCGCCCGCGACCATGGCGGAGTCCGTGACGACGGTGGACTCGTGGTGGCTCGAACCCATACCGAAAATCACCGAATGCATGATCGCGATTCCGGCGAGCAGGGTGAACAGCCCGAATGCCCGGATGTACCGGGTTTCGTGTGCCTGCTGTTCCACCACGGCGGCCATTCTAATACCCCCGCCTGGTATCTCCGGAGGGCGCGCCCGGGGCGTTCTGGTGGCGCGCCCGGAACGGCACTGCCCGGAGCAGAGGCGGACCGGACGTTAGTCTGACGCCGTGTCACAGCGCGAACTGGTCATTCTGGGAACAGCCAGCCAAGTACCGACCAAACAGCGCAACCACAATGGATATCTATTGCGCTGGGACGGCGAAGGACTGCTCTTCGATCCGGGGGAGGGCACCCAGCGGCAGATGATCTACGCGGGGGTATCGGCCACCGATCTCACTCGCATCGGCATCACCCACTTTCACGGTGATCACAGCCTCGGACTGGCCGGGGTTGTACAGCGCATCAGCCTCGACAAGGTGCCGCATCCGGTGGACGTCTACTACCCGGCCTCCGGTGAGCAGTATTTCCAGCGGCTGTGCAGCTCCACCTCGTACCACCAGACCGGGGATCTGCGGCCGCACCCGATCACCGCGGCCGGTGAACTACCCGGGCCCGCAGCGCCTTTCGCGCTGCATACGGCGCCGCTGTCACATCCGGTGGAGGCCTTCGGCTATCGGCTCACCGAACCCGACGGGCGCCGCATCGTTCCGGAGCGGCTGCGGGAGTTCGGGCTCTCCGGGCCCGTGGTCGGGAAATTGCAGCGGGACGGCGAGGTGGAATTCGACGGGCGGACCGTCCGGCTCGACGAGGTCAGTGAGCTGCGGCGGGGGCAGAGCTTCGCATTCGTCATGGATACGCGGCTGTGCGCGGGTGTGCATGAATTGGCCGCGGGGGTGGACATGCTGGTCATCGAGGCCACCTTTGTGGATGCCGATACGCATCTCGCTACGGAATTCGGTCATTTGACGGCGGGGCAGGCAGGGGCGGTGGCTGCGCGCGCGCAGGTGCGGACGCTGGTGCTCACGCATTTCTCGCAGCGGTATCGGACGCTCGATGTGCATTTGGCGGAGGCGCGGGCGCAGTTCGACGGTGAGATCGTGGTGGCCGAGGATCTGATGCGGATTCCGCTGCCGCCGCGCCGCTGATCGATCCGGGCGGGCGTCGCGGCGGGTTCGGGTTGGGCGAAACCTGTGGGGTGCGAAGTTCGCGGCGGCATTCCAGGGTGCGGCGGGGACGGGCATGATGGGTCGCATGGATGCGCACGAGGAACTGATCGCTCTTGCCGACCGGTATTGGGACGCCATGCTGCAGGCGGCGCCCAGTGAGGCAACACTGTTGGGGGACAGGCGATTCGACGATCGGATCGAGGATCTGTCGGAGGCCGCCGAGCAGCGGCTGCTCGGTACCTGGCGGGAGTTGCTGACCGAGGTCGACGCCCTCGATCCCGCGGGGCTGACTGCCGAGGACCAGGTCACCCGCAGTCTGCTGCGCACCGAGCTGGCCTCCGCCGCAGCCAATCTGGAATGGCGGCCGATCGAGCTGGCCTCCGACCAGATGACCGGCGTGCACGCGAGTCTGCTCACCATGGCTCCGCAGCTCAATGCGCCGGAGCCGGAGAATGCGCTGAAGTTGGTGCAGCGCTATCGGCAGTTCGGTCAGCTGCTGGATCAGGCCGTGCAGCGGTTCCGCGCCGGGCTGGCCGCCGGGCGCACCCCGGCGCGCATCGCCATCGAACGTTCGCTCAATCAGCTGGACGGGTACCTGGCCTCGGATATTGCGTCCGACCCGTTTGTCACCTTCCCCGGCCCGCCGAACTGGGACGGCGAAACCGCCTGGCGCGCAGACCTGGCCGAGGTCGCACGCGATGTCATCCGGCCCGCCTTCCGCGCCTACCGGGATGTGCTCGCCGACGAGCTGCTCCCGGCCGCGCGCTCCGATGAGCAGCCCGGGCTGTGCTGGCTCGGTGAGGACGGCGCGAATATCTATCGCACCCTGCTGCGTCAGCACACCACCCTGTCCGATCTGGGCGCGGACGAGATCCATCAGCTCGGGCTCGACGAATTGGACGGGCTGCGTACCGAATACGCCGAGGTGGGCGGCCGGCTCTTCGGTCGCACCGACCTCGGCGAGATCTTCGCCCGGCTGCGCGAGGACTCCGGGCTGCGCTACGGCGACGGCGAGGAGATCATGGTCGATGCGCGGCAGTGCCTGGCCGCCGCACAGGCCGAGATGGGGAACTGGTTCGGCCGGCTGCCTCGCGAGTCCTGCGACATTCTTCCCGTACCGGAATTCCTGGCGGCCGATGCACCCGCGGCCTACTACTTCCCGCCTGCCGCCGACGGTTCCCGCCCCGGCGCGTATTTCGTCAACCAGCATGATCCCAAGGGCCGCAATAGGTATGAGACCGCCTCGGTCGCCTATCACGAGGCCATCCCCGGCCATCACCTGCAGCTCACCATTGCCAATGAGCTCGACCACCTGCCCCGCTTCCAGCGTATGTCGTTCTCCAATACCGCCTTCGTGGAGGGCTGGGCGCTCTACACCGAACGCCTCGCCGACGAAATGGGCTTGTACCCAGACGATCTCACCCGCATCGGCATGCTGGCCGCCGACTCCTGGCGCTCCTGCCGCCTGGTCGTCGACACCGGCCTGCATGCCAAGGGCTGGACCCGACAACAGGCCATCGACTTCATGATCGCCAACGCCCCCGTCGGCGTAGACGAAATCCGCACCGAGGTGGACCGTTACATCGCCATGCCCGGCCAAGCCGTCGCCTACAAGGTCGGCCAGCTGGAAATCCGCCGCCAACGCGCCGCCGCCGAACAACGCCTAGGCCCCGCCTTCGACATCAAAACCTTCCACGACAAGGTCCTGGGCTCCGGCTCCGTAAGCCTCCCCGTCCTCCGAAACCTGGTCGCCACCCTCTGATCCCAGGCATGAGCCATGCCCGGCCGTCCGTCGCGCCGGGGGAGGGCCTGACGGGGAAGGGGCGGGTGTGATTCTCTGATCGGGGAGCTCGGGCGATTTGTCGGTTACCGCGGTTGCGGGCTGGGCTCTCGGCGGATTTGGAATAGGCGCGGGTGCACGGTGTTCGACTTGATTGTCGGGTCGAGGTGATGAGGGGGTTGCTGGTGACTGCTACCGAATCGGCGGCGGCGGTGGGGTTGCGGTCGGAGCGGGGGCCGGTGTTGGGGGCCATTATGTTGGCTACCTCGCTGGTGGCGCTGGACTCGACTGTTATTGCCACCGCGGTGCTGACGATTACCGATCAGCTCGGGGGGTTTGCGCAATTCCCGTGGCTGTTCAGTATTTATCTGCTGGCGCAGGCGGTGACGGTGCCGGTGTACGGGAAGCTCGCCGATATGGTGGGGCGGAAGCCGGTGATGCTCTTCGGGATTGCGGTGTTCGCGCTGGGTTCGCTGCTGTGCGGGCTGGCCACCAGCATGCTGGGACTCATTGTCTTTCGGGCGGTGCAGGGGATCGGCGCGGGTGCGGTGGGGCCGATGGCCATCACCATTGCCGGCGATATCTACACCGTTCAGGAGCGGGCGAAGGTGCAGGCCTATCTGGCCAGCGTCTGGGCGGCCTCCTCGGTGCTCGGCCCACTGCTCGGCGGGGTGTTCTCCGAATACATCAGCTGGCGCTGGATTTTCCTGATCAATCTGCCGCTGGCCGCGGTGGCGGCCTGGATGATCCTGCGGAAGTTCACCGAAAGCGCACCGCGGCAACGGCATCGCATCGACTATCTCGGGGCGGTGCTGCTGACAGTCGGAGCGGGCGGGCTCATGCTGGCGCTGCTGGAGGGCGGGCAGGCGTGGGCGTGGACCTCGCCGGCCAGCATCGCGCTCTTCGCGGCGGGCCTGCTGGTGCTGATCCTGTTCGGTCTCGTCGAGCGCCGGGCCGCGAATCCGATTCTGCCGCTGTGGGTTCTCACCCGCCGGGTGCTGGTGGCCAGCAGTCTGGTCTCGCTGCTCGTCGGCGCGGTACTGCTCGGCCTCACCTCGTATGTGCCGACCTTCGCGCAGAGTGTGCTCGGCACCGGTGCGCTGGTCGCCGGGCTGACGGTCGGAGCACTCACACTGGGCTGGCCCATGACCGCCTCGCAGGCCGGAAAGGTGTACCTGCGCATAGGTTTCCGCGCGACCTCGCTCATCGGCAGTGTGCTCGCGGCCCTCGGCGCGGCCACGCTCCTGCTGGTGAACGAGGGCTCCACCCTGCTACAGGTGGCACTGGGCTGCTTCATTGTCGGCGCGGGCATGGGCCTGGTGGCCAGCCCCACTCTCATTGCCGCACAGTCCAGTGTCGAATGGTCCGAGCGCGGCGTGGTCACCTCCACCAATATGTTCGCCCGCTCGCTGGGCAGCGCACTCGGCGTGGCGCTCTTCGGCGCGCTGGTGAATTCCCGCATCGGCCGCACCGATCATCCAGCTCCGCAGGATCTCTCGCCCGCGATCCACCTGGTCTTCCTCGGCGTCGCGGCCATGGCGGTGGTCATGATCGCGGCGGCGGCCACGATGCCGCGAAACCGATCGGCTGGGCTGCAAAACTGATCGGTTTGGTTTGTCCGTTTTGGCTGGTCGAGCAAACTTTGTCATCCGCCAGACACGGGCCCGATGGGACGCGTCGGCAATGATCCAGCACACTGTAGGTGTGGTTGAGGTCGAGGACGTGCTGAGCCGATTGCGGCGGTATCCGGATGTGGAGGCGGTGAACCTGTATGCGGTCGATGCCGCTGATCGGTTGCTACTGGATGTCGCCGCCGATTCCCTTGCCGCAGCGGGGGATGGCCGGGTGGCGGTGATCGACGACGGCTACGGCGCGCTGACGCTCGGCGCCATCGCCGCGTACGACCTGCGCGGCATTCGGGTGCACCAGGATCTACTCACCGGCGAACTCGCCCTGGCCAATAATGCGCGCCTGGTCGGACTGTCGGATCGATACACCGCCATGGAGCTGGGCGAGCGGCTGCTCGCGGACGTGCGGGTGGTGCTGTGGCGGCTGCCGCGCGCACTGTCCGGACTCGCCGAAATCGCCGATGCCATCGCCCGCTACGCGTCCCCGGAGGTGCGGGTGTACGCGGGCGGCAGGGACAAGTACCTGACCCCCGCCATGAATGACGTGCTGGCCGAATCCTTCGGCTCCGTCCAGGCCAGTCGCGGGCGGCAGAAATCGCGCGTCCTGCTGGCCACCGAACCGAAAACCGCTGGAGATCCCCAGTTCCCGGTGCGCAACCAGCTCGACGATCAGGGCCTCGAGGTGGTCGCCCACGGTGCCGCGTTCTCCGGCTCGCGGCTGGATATCGGCACCCGCTTCCTGCTCGACTACCTCAGGCGGATGAAGCCCGATGCCCGCGACGCCATCGATCTAGGTTGCGGCACCGGCATTCTCGCGGTGGCGCTGGCCAAGGCCCGGCCCGGAATCCGCATTACCGCCACCGACCAGTCGGCCGCGGCCGTCGCCTCCACCCGCGCCACCGCCGAGGCCAATGCGGTGGCCGATCGGATCACCGTGCTGCGTGACGACGCCATGTCGAGCGCGCCGGACAACAGCGCCGATCTGGTGCTGTGCAATCCGCCCTTCCATGTCGGCGCGGCTGTGCACACCGGATCCGCCATCAAGATGTTCCAGCAGGCCGGTCGGGTACTGCGGCCCGGCGGCGAACTGTGGACCGTCTACAACTCACACCTCAATTACCGCGGGGTCATGGAGCGCATGGTCGGCAAGACCGAGGTGATGGGCCGCAATCGCAAATTCACCGTCACCCGCTCGGTACGCGGGCTGCACACCACCACTGCGGTGGACCGGGACGCGAGCTGAAAGACCGACCAGCACAATAGAGGCATGGGCCGAATCGATCTTCGTATCTTCACCGAACCTCAGCAGGGCGCCAGTTACGACACCCTGCTCACCGTGGCCAAGGCCACCGAGGACCTGGGCTACGACGCCTTCTTCCGCTCCGACCACTACCTCGCCATGGGCGATGCGGACGGGCTGCCCGGGCCGACCGACGCCTGGATCACCCTGGCCGGTCTCGCCCGCGAGACCAGCCGCATCCGCCTCGGCACCCTGGTCACCGCCGCCACCTTCCGGCCGCCCGGCGTGCTGGCCATCGAGGTCGCACAGGTCGACGCCATGTCCGGTGGCCGCGTCGACTTCGGTTTCGGCGCAGGCTGGTTCGAGGCCGAGCACACCGCCTACGGCATTCCGTTCCCCGCCGACAAGTTCGCGCGCTTCGAGGAGCAGCTGGCCGTCATCACCGGCCTGTGGGGCACCCCGGCCGGAGAGACCTTCTCCTACGCCGGCGAGCACTACACGCTCACCGATTCACCCGCGCTGCCCAAACCCGCACAGGCCAGGATCCCGGTGGTCATCGGCGGTATGGGCGCGAAGCGCACACCGCGACTGGCCGCGCAGTACGCCGACGAATTCAATGTGCCGTTCCAGTCGCCCGAGGCCTGCGCCGAGCAGTTCGACCGGGTTCGCCGGGCCGCCAAGGCCATCGGCCGCGATCCGGAGGAGCTGACCTTCTCCAATGCGCTGGTGGCCTGTGTCGGCGCCACCGATGCCGAGGTGGCACGGCGCGCGGCGGCCATCGGCCGGGAGGTGGACGAGCTGAAGGCCAATGGTCTGGCCGGCAGTCCGGACGAGGTGGTCGCGAAGATCGCCCGCTACGCCGAGGTCGCCGGAACCACGCGGGTCTACCTGCAGATGCTCGATCTGCGGGATCTGGATCACCTGGCGCTCATCGCCGACCGCGTCATGAGTCAGCTGGGCTAGTTCGCACCCTGCTGCGGGCCATGGCGCCGGACTACGCTCGACGTTTGCGGGACAGCACGTACAGTAAAGGTCAGGTAAAGTCCGACTAGTCCGATCCGTGCCACTTGGGAACTTGCCGGCGGCACGGGTCGTTGATTCGCTAGAACGAGGCCACGACCACCGTGGGCCGCGACTCCAGAAAGGGAAGCGCCTTGCGCACCACCTCCAACCCGGTTTTCCGGAACCTGACGCCCCAGCAGAACGGCGGCTATGCCGGCTTCGGCTCGGCGCCCGCTGGAGCCGGACAGCCCAATCCCCAGTACGGTCAGCAGCCCCCGCAGTACCCGCCCTACGGGTACCAGCAGCCCAATCAGCCCGCGGTGCCGCTCACCCGGCCCATGACCATCGATGACGTCGTCACCAAGACCGGCATCACGCTGGGTGTGGTGACCGTCGGCGCGATCATCTCCTACGCGCTGACCGCGTCCAACCACTCGCTGGCCGCACCGTTCGTGATCGTCGGCGGCCTGGTCGGCTTCGTGCTCGCCATGATCGCGAGTTTCGGTCGCAAGCAGAACAATCCGGCGCTGGTGCTCAGCTACGCGGCCTTCGAGGGTCTGTTCCTCGGCGCGCTGTCGTTCATGTTCACCAATGTCTCGTTCGGCGGTGTCGGCGGCTCCGGGCTGATCGCGCAGGCGGTGCTCGGCACCTTCGGCGTGTTCTTCGGCATGCTGGTCGTCTACAAGACCGGCGCCATCCGCGTCACCCCGCGCTTCACCCGCATGATCGTCGCCGCCATGATCGGCATCCTGGTGCTGATGGTCGGCAATATCATCGCCTCCTTCATCACCCCGGGCGGTTTGGGCCTGCGTGACGGCGGCACCATGTCGATCATCTTCAGCCTGGTGGTCATCGCCGTCGCCGCGTTCAGCTTCCTGTTGGACTTCGACGCGGCCGATCAGCTCATCCGCGCCAATGCACCGGCGCAGGCGGCCTGGGGCGTGGCATTCGGCCTGACCGTCACCCTGGTCTGGCTGTACATCGAGATCCTGCGCCTGCTGAGTTACTTCCAGCGCGACTGATAACGGTGGTGCACAACTGAATACCTGAAAGGGCGGGCCCCGGAATTCCGGGGCCCGCCTTTTTGTGGCCTATGAGGCCGCTTCTTTCAGCACATCCGTCGCCGCATGATCCTTGCCGCAGTCCTGGGCGAGAACCGCGATGCTGGAACAGTTTTCGGTCCGCAACGGCAGGATCGCCTGATACGCCGCGGACTGGTGCCAGTCCTGAACTGCCTGATAGTCAGGGAATTCGATGACAATGGCCACCGCACTCGCGGGCCCCTCGATCACCTGCTGCACCCCGCCGTGCACGATGAACTTCCCTCCGAACGGGGCCAGTGTCGAGTCGATCCGCTCGAGATACTCCACAATTTCCGCATTGAGATCCACGTCGTAAAGCTGCGCAATGGCGTAACCGGGCATCAGAGGCTCCTTCGATACTGCGTACTGCTTTGGCGCCCTTGATATTTCTCGCTCGCGATACCGAAGTCGATTACCTCGCAGGTAATACGAAGAGGGCCCGGAGCGAATGCTCCGGGCCCTCTTTTCGATCAGATCACACTCAGCTGAGACGCTCGATGATCATTGCCATTCCTTGGCCGCCGCCGACACACATGGTCTCCAGACCGAACTGCTTGTCCTGGGTCTGGAGGTTGTTGATGAGCGTGGCGGTGATGCGGGCGCCGGTCATGCCGAACGGGTGGCCGAGGGCGAGCGCGCCACCGGAGATGTTCAGCTTGTCGTGGTCCATGTTCAGCTCGCGGGCGGAGCCGAGGACCTGCACGGCGAAGGCCTCGTTGATCTCGTAGAGGTCGAGGTCGCCGATGGTCATACCGGCGTAGCCGAGGGCCTTGCGGACCGCCTCGATCGGGCCGAGGCCCATGATCTCGGGGGACAGGCCGGAGACGCCGGTGGACACGATGCGGGCCAGCGGGGTCAGGCCCAGCGCCTTGGCCTTGGTGTCGCTCATGATGACCAGCGCGGCGGCGCCGTCGTTGAGCGGGCAGGCATTACCGGCGGTGACGGTGCCGTCGGGGCGGAAGACCGGCTTGAGCGAGGAGATCTTCTCGTAGGTGGTGCCGGCGCGCGGGCCGTCGTCGGTGGTGACGATGGTGCCGTCCGGCAGGGTCACCGGGGTGATCTCGCGCTCGAAGAAGCCGGACTTGATGGCCTCTTCCGCACGGTTCTGCGAACGCACGGCCCAGTGGTCCTGGTCCTCACGGGAGATGCCGGTGTAGGTGGCGACATTCTCCGCGGTCTGGCCCATGGCGATGTAGACGTCCGGCAGGATGTCGTTCTCGCGCGGGTCGATCCAGGTGGCGTTGGACTCCGCGGTGGCCTTGGTGCGGGCCTCGGCCTCGGCGAAGGTGAGGTTGTGGGTGTCGGGCCAGCCGTCGGCGGTGCCCTTCGGGAAGCGCGAAACCGTCTCGACGCCTGCGGAAATGAATACGTCGCCCTCGCCGGCCTTGATGGCGTGCAGTGCCATCCGGGTGGTCTGCAGCGAGGAGGAGCAGTAGCGGTTGAGCGTGACACCGGGCAGGTAGTCGTAGCCCAGCTGCACGGCCACGGCGCGAGCCATATTGAAACCGGACTCACCGGCGGGCTGACCGCAGCCCAGCATCAGATCGTCGATATCGCTGGCGGCCAGGGCGGGAACCTTGTCGAGCGCGGCCTGCACCATCTGAGCCGCGAGGTCGTCCGGTCGCATGCCCACGAGCGAACCCTTGCCAGCGCGGCCGATGGGCGAGCGGGCGTACGAAACGATAACGGCCTCAGCCATGAGGACTCCTTTAAGTGCGGGGGTGAACCACTTCGAATCTACGACGGGTGTGTCCTGCATCAAACATCCGGTATGCCCGTATCCCAGTCATTGAACTGTGGAATATCCCTCACTCGCGGAGTAGGCGGCCTATCGCGGGACGTCGAAGGCCCCGGTCTGGGGGATGTTGGCCATGTCCGTGTAGGAGGTCACCACGATGTGCCCCGGCCCGGTGTCCTGGAACAGCGCGTACTGCACGCTGCCGTAGATGCCCGCGGTCACGACCACTCGATATTCGCCTGTCGCGCCGGTGTTCATATTGCGCCAGGCGACGGTGGTCAGGTTCTCGCACAGGGGAGCGAAGCTCCACTCGCCCGGACCGAATCCGACGATCGGCTGGGCCCGCACATTGATGATGGCGCGCCCCGGCCAATCCGGGCTGGTGTCCGCCCACACCCGGATGCTGCCGCCGCACAGTCCGTCTCGGAACATGGTCGGTACCTGCGGAAATTCCACGGTCTGGGCCTGGGCCGGCGGGGCGGAAACGATCATGGTGGCGCCCGCGAGGGATCCGAACATCAGGGCTGCGCGCACATAGGTCGGGCTCCTCATGCGCCGATGGTAATTTCCCGCGACGGTGAGATCGCCTACGTGCGCGAAAGCCCCGATCTCCTTTCTGCAACGATGAGGGGTATGCGCATCGCTGACTCCGTCGTGGATCTGATCGGAAACACCCCACTCGTTCGGTTGAACTCCGTGGTGGGTCCGAACTCCGGACTGGTGGCGGCGAAGGTCGAGTACCTGAACCCCGGCGGCAGTTCCAAGGACCGCATCGCGGTCAAGATGATCGACGCCGCCGAGGAAGCCGGGCTGCTCAAGCCCGGCGGCACCATTGTGGAACCGACCTCCGGTAATACCGGTGTCGGCCTCGCCCTCGTCGCCCAGCAGCGCGGCTACCACTGCGTCTTCGTCTGCCCGGACAAGGTCAGCGAGGACAAGCGGAATGTGCTGCGCGCCTACGGCGCCGAGGTCGTGGTCTGCCCGACCGCGGTCGCGCCGGAGGATCCGGACAGCTACTACAACGTCTCCGATCGACTGGTGCGCGAGATCGACGGCGCCTGGAAGCCGAACCAGTACTCCAATCCGGGCGGTCCGGAATCGCACTACGAGACCACCGGTCCGGAGATCTGGCGCGATACCGACGGCAAGGTCACGCACTTCGTGGCGGGCGTCGGCACCGGCGGCACCATCACCGGCACCGGTCGCTACCTGAAGGAGATCTCGGGCGGCAAGGTCCAGGTCATCGGCGCCGATCCGGAGGGTTCGGTGTACTCCGGCGGCACCGGCCGCCCGTACCTGGTCGAGGGCGTCGGCGAGGACTTCTGGCCCAGCGCCTACGACCCGGCCATCCCGGACGAGATCATCGCCGTCTCCGACGCGGACTCCTTCGAGATGACCCGTCGCCTGGCGCGCGAGGAGGGCCTGCTGGTCGGCGGCTCCTGCGGTATGGCCGTGGTGGCGGCGCTCAAGGTCGCCGAGCGCGATCCCGATGCGGTGGTCGTCGTACTGCTCCCGGACGGTGGCCGCGGCTACCTGTCCAAGATCTTCAACGATCAGTGGATGAGCTCCTACGGCTTCCTGCGTTCGCGCCTGGACGGTTCGACCGCCGAGGTGCACGTCGGAGATGTGCTGCGCGGCAAGACCGGTGAGCTGCCGGATCTGGTGCACACGCACCCGCAGGAAACGCTGCGCGATGCCATCGAGATCCTGCGCGAGTACGGCGTCTCGCAGATGCCGGTGGTCGGCGCCGAGCCGCCCGTCATGGCCGGCGAGGTCGCGGGCAGTGTGACCGAGCGCGATCTGCTGTCGGCGGTCTTCGAGGGCCGGGCCAAGCTCACCGATTCGGTGGCGCAGCATATGAGCCCGGCGTTCCCGCTGATCGGCTCCGGCGAGCCGGTATCGGCGGCGACCAAGCTGCTCGAGTCCACCGATGCGCTCATGGTGGTCGACGACGGTAAGCCGGTCGGCGTCATCACCCGCCACGATCTGCTCGGCTTCCTCAGCGACGGCGCACTCTGACCTGTCGCTGCGAACCTTCAGCGCACGGCTAGGGAGCCGTGCGCTGTTGTGCACGCTCGCGATCACTCGGTTCTGCATTGGACATCACAAAGCCTGACCGAGGGGATAGCTGCACCGTTACTGTCCGTTTACTGTCGCCGGGCAGGCTTGGTGAGTATGAACCCGAGACAGTTGCTGACCTGGGTAGCGTTGTCGGCCGCTGTACTGGGCGGTGCGACGCTGCTGGATCGCCTGGGGTTTCCGGCTCCGCAGATGATGCTCGCGATCGTGGTGGGTGCGGCGCTGGCCATGACCAATCGGCTGCCGCGTCCGCTGCCCCGGCAGGTGAGCATCGGCGTGCAGGCCATGCTGGGCGTGCTCATGGGCAGTTATCTGCAGGTGTCGCTGCTGACCTCGATCGGCCTCGATCTGCTGCCCGTGCTGGCGGTCACGGCGGCCACAATTCTGGTCAGTGTTGTGGTGGCTCTGGTCTTCGCGCGGGTCGCCAAGGTGGATGTGCCGACCGCGACGCTGGGCATGCTGGCCGGTGGTTCCGCCGCCGTCGTCTCCGCCGCCGATGAGCTCGATGCCGATCCGCGCCGCGTGGCTTTCATGCAGTATCTGCGCGTTGCGCTGGTGGCGCTGAGCGCGCCCGCGGTGGCGGCGCTGCTCGATGATGAAGAGGGAATCGCTTACAGCCCAGCGACTCTCGGCGGTTCGGTCACGGATCCCTCACTGCCGTACTGGATGATCGTCGGCCGTGGTGATCAGGTCGCCGGTATCTCGACGGCAATCATGTTGTGCCTCATAGGAATATGGGTCGGCCGTCGTATCGGACTGCCGAATGCGGCGCTGCTCGGCCCCATGCTGCTGACCGCGGTGCTCACCGCCGCGGGTGTCAGTCACGGTTATGCGCCCACGCATCTGTTCAGGGATCTGCTGTTCGTACTCATCGGGTTCGAGGTCGGCACCCGCTTCACCCGGCAGGTGGTGCGGGAGATGGCGCGCATGATTCCGGCCATGACCGTCGCGGTGCTCGCGCTGTCGGGTCTGGTGGCGGTCATGGCGCTGGGATTGGCGCACTTCGTCGATCTGGAGCTGTCGGATCTGTATCTCGCGACCACGCCCGGCGGAATCAATGCGGTGCTCGCGACGGCCGACAAAATGAATGCGAATCTGCCGCTCATCACCAGCGTGCAGACCATTCGGCTACTGCTTGTGATGTTCACACTCCCCCTGCTCATGCGTGCTTTACGGCGATTCGGCGCACCCCGATCTGCCGTTACGCGAGTTGTCCAGTGATGCGAGTGTGATTGGCGCCCTGGCATTGCTGAATGATCGCCTGGCTATCGCGAAACGCCGACAAATGGCCTGAAACGGGTATATCGCAAAAGTTAGGCTAAATTGTTCTGTGATCTGAAACACTTAATGGTTTCAATTGGATCACCAGGTCAGTGCTTGTATTGATGCAGGTCTAAGGATCTCCAAGCGAGCCGGTTCACCTTCTGTTCATGTTTGATTCATGCTGTGTTAAACGAGCGCAATCAAGCTGTGACCTTGTTGGAAACAGACCACAAGTCTGGTTGGTGCGAGGAGATGTCGACACAGATGCGGAACGCGAACACGACAGCGGTGTGATGAGGCACCGCGGCCCGAAGCGGCCGACGCGATCTCCGCAGACCTCCTGAAGCACTGAATTTCCCTGGCCCGTAACGGGTCTCACAACAGAAACCAGAAACAGCCCCAGTGCAACGCCGGACGTCGAGAGACGTCCCGTAGTCGAGCGCTGCCTTTTTCAGGCCTGCGAGCCCCAGAAACCGAACAGGAATCTACATCCATCATGCCTACGAATACCCTGACTGCTCTGCGTTGCCCTGCTAGACGTAGCAAGGTGGTTGCTGCCGCCCGTACGGTCGGCACCGCCGCTCTTGCGCTCGGAGTCTTCGGCTCCATCATCACCGCCGCGGGCACTGCCTCCGGCGATGTGCACCCGGTCGCGCTGAAGGAGACGCTGGCGGCTGCGACAGTGCCGGCTGCTCCGGCCGCTGCGGCCCTTCCCGCGGCCCCGGCCAAGGTGGCTCCGGTCGCGGCTCCGGCTCCGGCCCCCATGCCGGCGCCCGCTCCGGTTGCGCCGCCCGCGCCGCCCGCACCGGCCTACGCGAACAACCTGGACGGCTGGATCCGTCAGGCGCTGGACATCATGTCCGCCCACGGCATCCCGGGCAGCTACGAGGGCATCCTGCGCAATGTGCTGCGTGAGTCCAGCGGCAACCCGCAGGCGATCAACCTGTACGACTCCAATGCGGCCATGGGCATCCCGTCCAAGGGCCTGCTGCAGGTCATCGATCCCACCTTCAACGCGTACCACGTGAGCGGCACCTCGACCGACGTGTGGGATCCGGTCGCCAATATCGTGGCCGCCTGCAACTACGCCGCCGCCCGCTACGGCTCGATGGACAACGTCAACAGCGCGTACTGAGCCGGTCCGATCCCTCAGAACCCTCCCGGAGCAGTTGCCCGGGAGGGTTCCGGCTGTCCGGCCATCACCCGGCAAATCCCAGGCACCTGATTTGGCAACTATTTCGCAAACCGGCGAATCCGGTGATCAACTCCGGGTATAACCGCCAATGGAGTAGTTCCGGCACCCGGCCGGAGCAGCCGGAGCAGATAGCGAAGGGACGGGGTACATGAACACCTCGATATTGGCTATCGATATCCAACAGGGCCTCTCGGACGCGTGGAGCTCGGTCGCCACGTTCGTGCCGAAGTTCGCGGGCTTCCTGGCCATTCTCATCATCGGCTGGATCGTGGCGAAGATCGTCGCCCGGCTGGTGACCCGGATTCTGAATCAGATCGGCTTCGACCGGCTCGCCGAGCGCGGCGGCATCAAGGACATGCTGTCCCGCAGCAGCTACGACGCCACCGGCATCATCGCCAAGCTGGCGTATTACGCGGTATTACTGGTCACGCTGCAGCTGGGTTTCGGTGTGTTCGGGCCGAATCCGATCAGCACCATGCTCGACGGGATTGTCGGCTGGCTGCCCAGGCTGGCGGTCGCCATCATCATCGTCTGTATTGCGGGCGCGATCGCCAATGTGGTGAAGGACATGATCGCGAATATGCTCAGCGGCCTGTCCTACGGTCGCATGATGGGCCGCATTGCGGCCGTATTCATTTGGGGCGTAGGCATTGTCGCGGCGCTCAATCAGATCGGGGTGGCTACCTCGGTCACCATGCCCATTCTCATCACGGTGCTCGCGGTCATCGGCGGTGTGCTGGTGGTCGGCGTCGGTGGTGGTCTGATCCGGCCCATGCAGCAGCGCTGGGAGGGCTGGCTGGAAACCGTCGAAGGCGAGATGCCCGAGGTGCGGGGCCATGCCGAGGCGTTCCAGCGTGGGCGTGAGGACGCCGCGCGGCAGCGGCAGTCGGCGCAGTCGGGCCAGCAGATGCCGGTCGGGAAGTGGGCCGAGCAACCTGTTGGCTCTGCGGCTGGCTACGGCGGGCAGGGCGGCTCGGCGCAGATGCCGGGCCAGGGCGGTATGGATCAGCGCAGGCAGATGCCCGGACAGGGCGGTATGCCGGATCAGCGTGGGCAGATGCCGGGACAGGGCGGACAGTCTGATCGAGGCAATCGGCCGGGAATGCGCTGACACGTACGGAATATCCGACAAGGCCCGCGTACTCGAGTACGCGGGCCTTGTCGCTGTCTGCTGTTGTGCGCTCAGGCGGCGCGGGCGAGTGAGCAGACCGCGGCCAGGCGCAGGTGCACCCAGTCGGCCTGCTGCCATTCCGCGGGGGTCGTGGGCGCCTCCAGGTCGATCCCGGGCAGGTCTTCGAGCAGTCCGCGCGCGTAGCCGGCCAGCAGTACGCTCACCGGCACCATGCTCGAATTCCGTACGCCTACTTCGAGAATGTCGCGCACGGAGGCGGCGTGCTGATCCACCACCGCGGCCACGCCGGGGAACTCCTGTGCGGCGCTGAGGGCCGGGGCTCCGTGCGTGCGCTGCAGGCGGTTCAAAGTCTTACGCGCCGAGACGACGAGCAATGCGGAGCCGGGCAAAAACACCTGGTCATGCTAGCAATCGCCCGGCATCCGCGTTAGTGGCTGTGAGATATAGCGCACTCGACCTCTAGTTCAGCGGAAGGCTTTGGACCCGGTGAGCGCCTCGCCGAGCACCAGCTGATGCACCTCGGCGGTGCCCTCGTAGGTGAGTACCGATTCGAGGTTGTTGGCGTGCCGCAGCACCGGGTACTCCAGCGTGATCCCGTTGGCGCCCAGGATGGTCCGGCATTCGCGCGCGATGGCGATGGCCTCGCGGGTGCTGTTGAGTTTGCCCGCGCTGATCTGTTCGGCGCGAATCTCGTTGCGGTCCTTGAGTCGGCCGAGGTGCAGCGCCAGCAGCTCGCCCTTGCCGAGCTCCAGCGCCATATCCGCGAGCTTGGCCTGGGTCAGCTGATAACCGGCGAGCGGCTTGTCGAAAACCTCGCGGGTGCGGGTGTAATCGATAGTGGCGGAAAGACAGTCGCGTGCCGCGCCGAGCGCGCCGAAGACAATGCCGAACCGCGCCTCGGACAGGCAGCCCAGCGGTGCGGCCAGGCCGCGCGCCTCCGGCAGTATGGCGTCGGCGGGCAGGCGGACGCCGTCCAGCGACAGTTCCGCGGTGACGGAGGCGCGCAGCGACAGCTTGCGATGCATTTCTCGAGCGCTGAAACCCGTTGTGTCCGTGGGGACTACGAAGCCGCGAATGGTATCGCGCTCACCCTCCCGCGACTGCGCCCAGATGATCGCGACATCGGCGACGGAACCGTTGGTGATCCACATCTTGGACCCGTCGAGAATCCAGTCGTCGCCGTCCCGTCGCGCCCGGGTGCGCATGCCGCCGGGATTGGAACCGAAATCCGGTTCGGTGAGCCCGAAGCAGCCCAGCAGCTGTCCGGCGGCCATGCCCGGCAGCCACTGCTGCTTCTGCTGTTCCGACCCGTACTTGTGGATGGCCGTCATGGCCAGTGATCCCTGCACCGAAACCATGCTCCGCACACCGGAATCCACCGCTTCGAGCTCCATGCAGGCCAGTCCGTAGGCGGTCGCGGAGGTGCCCGCGCACCCGTAGCCCTCCAGGTGCATGCCGAGCAGCCCCAGCTTGCCGAGCTCCGGCGCCAGCTCGCGCGCCGGGAAGGTGCCCGCCTCGAACCAATCGGCGATATGCGGCCGCAGCCGCTCCGCGGCGAAGGCGCGCACGGTATCGCGGATCGCACGCTCCTCATCATTGAGCAGGGAGTCGATGGCGAACAGCTCGTCTACGGTGACCATGCGCCCCAGCCTAGGACGGCGCACCTGTCCCGGACGAGACCCCGTGCCGCTCCAGGCGTGCCCGGAAGCAAGGGTGAATTCGCAGCGACTTAGGCTTACGGCCATGAGCGATCAGCTGGGTTTCTCCACACGGGCCGTGCACGCCGGGTTCGACCCGGACCCTCAGACCGGTGCGGTGAACGTGCCGATCTATGCGAGTTCGACTTTCGCCCAGGACGGTGTCGGCGGCATGCGCGGCGGTTACGAGTACGCGCGCACCGGTAATCCGACCCGGACGGCGCTGGAGGCCAATCTCGCGGCCCTCGAATCCGGCACGTACGGGCGGGCCTTCTCCTCGGGTATGGCGGCGACGGACTGTGCGCTGCGCGCCAATCTGCGCCCCGGCGATCATCTGGTCATTCCGAACGACGCGTACGGCGGCACCTTCCGGCTCATCGACAAGGTGTTCACGCAGTGGGGCATCGAGTACTCGGTGGCCGATGTGACCGATCCGGATGCGGTGGCCGCGGCCATGCGCCCGAACACCAAGCTGGTGTGGATCGAGACCCCGACCAACCCGCTGCTGAATATCGGCGATATCTCCGCACTGGCTCAGGTCGCGCACGCCGGTGGCGCGAAACTGGTGGTGGACAACACCTTCGCCTCCCCGTACCTGCAGCAGCCGCTGCTGCTCGGCGCGGATATCGTGCTGCATTCGACCACCAAGTACGTGGGCGGGCATTCGGATGTGGTCGGCGGCGCGCTGATCACCGACGATCAGGAAATGGACGCCAAGTTCGCGTTCCTGCAGAACGGCGCCGGCGCGGTCCCCGGCCCGATGGACGCCTTCCTCACCCTGCGCGGCATCAAGACGCTCGCGCTGCGCATGGACCGGCATTGCGACAATGCCGAGACCCTGGCCGAATTCCTGTCCAACCACCCGAAGATCGCCCAGGTCATCTACCCCGGCCTGCCCGAGCACCCGGGTCACACCGTCGCGCAAAAGCAGATGCGCCGCTTCGGCGGCATGATCTCGGTCCGCGTGCACGGTGGCAAGGATGCCGCGCTCGACTTCTGCTCCCGCACCAAGATCTTCACCCTCGCCGAATCCCTCGGCGGCGTGGAATCGCTCATCGAGCACCCGGGCGCCATGACCCACGCCTCCACCGAGGGCTCCGCCCTCGAGGTCCCCGCCGACCTCGTCCGCCTCTCCGTCGGCATCGAGGACATCAGCGACCTGTTGGCCGACATAGAGCAGGCTCTTTCCGCCTCTCCGAACCTTTAGCGCACGGCTGAGCACCGTTGACCGTTGGGAACGCGTGCCAGCGGTCTTGCGCGGCACCGATTTCGGGGGTGCCCGGGGAGTTACCCCGAGCTTGCGAGATCAGTTGTCACATTCGGTAAGCAAACGAAGCGCCGCACCGGATTTCGGTGCGGCGCTTCGTTGTTCGCTCAGGGTAGTTCTCAGCTGTGGTAGGGCTCTGCCGTCACCAGCGTGACCTTCATGGTCTTGCCGTTGGGCAGCGTGTATTCGCGGGTATCGCCGACCTTGGCGTTGATGAGGGAGCCGCCCAGCGGGGAGGCGGGCGAGTAGGTCTCCAGACCGTCCTGGCTCAGACCCTCTTCGCGGGTGGCGATCAGGAACGTTTCGGTATCGCTCTCGTCGCCGTTGTAATAGACCTTGACGACGGAACCCGGCAGCGCCACACCGGACTTGGTCGGCGCCACGCCCACCTTGGCATTGTTGAGGAGTTCCTGCAGCTGGCGAATGCGCGCCTCCTGCTGGCCCTGCTCCTCACGAGCCGCGTGGTACCCGCCGTTCTCCTTGAGGTCACCCTCTTCACGGCGCTCGTTGATTTCGGCCGCGATGACGGGACGGTTGGCAATGAGCACGCCGAGTTCGCTCGTGAGCCTCTCGTGCGACTCCGGGGTCAGCCAGGTCACGTTCGTCTCAGTCATCTCGATCACTCCCTAGTAGTTGTCCCCGGCGCAAGCCGGGATTCCCTGAAAAATCCGTCGCCGCGACCCACCGGTGGGTGGGCATGACAACAGCGGACAGCCAGAGCCATCCTGGGGGAGGTTCCCGACAGCGCCGGCCGTCAATGCAGCAAACACGGCTCCGAACCCCGGAACCGTGTGTTGCGTTATTTTAGCACGATTCGCAAAGATGCAGGTAGAGGCATCAAAGCGGGTTGCGTTCCGGACTTTTCACCCGACGCGGAGATATGCCGGCACCTGGTCGCTGCAGCCGTACACATTGCCTGCGCCGGCGCGGGCCGTCGTCTTGATGGTAGTCGTGAGCCGGACGGTGCCACTGTCGGAGGGCGGGATGAGCACCTCGCGGCGGCCCACCTCATCGCTGTCGGCGGACATGGCGCGGACGAAACAAACGACCGCTTTGCCCGGATCCTTGCGGGTCAGCTTGAAATCCACATCGACCGTGTGATCATCGACGACCGTGTATCCGATGCGATCGGGCTCGATGTCTTTCGGTCCGTATTGCTTGTAGCCGACGTACGCGATGCCGAGTCCGGCCAGCACGACCACCGCGCCCAGGACGAGAGGCAGCCACCGGGGTGTCTTGCGATGGGGCGACCCATACCGGTCGGCCGGTCTTTCGCTCATGACGGGACGCTCCCGGGGGGTAGGTCGGAACAAACGTTGGTCGGATGGAACTATAGGGAATAGAGATCGGACACCCCTGCCTGGACCTGGCGGAGAGCGATGAGGTGAAACAGTGATCGGTGAGGTGAACGAGAAGTGAGTGGTCTTCGCCTCATGGCGGTACACGCACACCCCGACGACGAATCCAGCAAGGGTGCGGCAACCACCGCCCGCTACGCGGCCGAGGGCAATGAGGTGCTCGTTGTCACCCTGACCGGTGGCGAGCGCGGCGACATCCTCAACCCCGCCATGGATACGCCCGGCATCAAAGACAATATCGCCGAGGTGCGCCGCCAGGAAATGGCCGCGGCCGCCGCGGCGCTGGGTGTCCGGCAGCTCTGGCTCGGTTTCGTGGATTCCGGTCTGCCGGAAGGGGATCCGCTGCCGCCGCTGCCCGAGGGCTGCTTCGCGCTGGTGCCGCTCGAGGTGGCCACCGAGGCGCTGGTGCGCGTGGTGCGCGAATTCAAGCCGCACGTCATCACCACCTACGACGAGCAGGGTGGCTACCCGCACCCGGATCACATCATGTGCCACAAGGTTTCCGTCGAGGCCTACGAGGCGGCCGGGGATCCGGAGCGGTTCCCGGATGCGGGCGAACCGTGGACACCGCTGAAGCTGTACTACGACCACGGTTTCACCCTCGCCCGCATGGAGGTGTTCGCCGACGAGTACGAGCGCATGGGCGAACCGTTCCCCATGCAGGAGTGGATGGACCGCATGCGCGGCTATGCCGCCGCCCGCGGCGACATCATGAGCCGCGTCACCACCCAGGTGGATTGCGGCAAGTACTTCCCGCAGCGTGATGAAGCGCTGCGCGCGCACGCCACCCAGATAGACCCCAACGGCGCCTTTTTCGCGATTCCGACCGAGCTGCAGCAGAAGCTGTGGCCCACAGAGGAATTCGAACTGGCGAAGACCCGGGTGCGCACCGCCATCCCGGAGACCGACCTGTTCGCCGGGATCGACGACGCCGACACCGAAGACGACGCCGAGGATGACAACCGATGATGCTCGCCCTGCTCGCCCAGGCTCAGAACAACACGCCCACCGGGCCGGAGTTCGGCAAGGCGTCACCACTGGGCCTGGTCATCGTGCTGGTGCTGCTGGCCGGCACCGTGCTGCTCGTGCGCAGCATGAACAAGCACCTGAAGAACCTGCCCGCCTCCTTCTCCCCGGAGCATCCGGAACCGGATCAGCAGGCCGACGAGGGCACCGAGCCCGGAGTTGTGAAGCCGGAGAGCGAAACCGCGAAGCCGGAGTCGGCCTCCAGCTGAGGTAGTGCGCGCGGCTCGGAACAAACCTGCCCGGACCGAGGTTTCGGACGGCATGCCCAGTCGCGAAATGCAGGATGTCATCGAGCAGTTCCGGCTGCGCCGGGCGAACCGCCCCGCGCAGCCGCCGTCGTTGGATCAGGTCCGGGCGAATTTCCTGCCCGCGGGTAAGCCGTACCAGCTGCCCGAAGACGCTGCGGTGAGCGAGGTTTCGGCCGCCGGGGTACCGGCGTACTGGGTCGATACGCCGGAGGCGGATCCGAACCGGGTGCTGCTGTTCGTGCACGGTGGCGGTTTCTCGCTCGGCTCGCTGCGCAGCCACGGTGAACTCGTGGCGCGAGTGGGACGGGCCGCGGGCGCGCGGGTGCTGTTCCCCGAGTACCGGCTCGCGCCCGAAAGCCCGTATCCGGCCGCTCTCGACGATGTGCGGGCGGTCTGGAAGTGGCTGCGCGAGGATCAGGGTATTGCGGCGGATTCCATTGTGCTGGCGGGTGATTCGGCGGGCGGGACGCTGGCCGCCGCGCTGCTCATCGCACTGCGCGACACGGGTGAGCAGTTGCCGGTGGCCGTTGCCCTGCTTTCACCGGTGCTCGATATGACCGTCTCCGGTGATTCCGTCACCGAAAACGACGGTGTGGACGTGATTTTCACCCCGGATATGCTGCGCGGCGCGTTCGCCGCCTATGTGGGAGCCGCCGATCCGCGCGACCCGCTGGTCTCGCCGCTGTTCGGCAAGCTCGACGGCCTGCCGCCACTGCTGATTCAGGCCAGTTCGGCCGAGCTGTTGCTCAGTGACGCAGAGCGTTTCGCGGAGGCGGCGGTCGCGGCGGGTGTCGAGGTGACGCTGCAGGTCCGCGCCGGGCTGCCGCACGTCTACCCGATCGTGGGTGATGCCCCGGAGGCGCGGGCGGCCACCGATGACATCGGCGCGTTCTTCCGGCAGCGGCTGGGCTGACAATCTATGGCAGCGTGAACCGATTACAGCGTGGCCGCGTAGCCGGTGATGAGCGCTTCGACGGCGAAATCGAAGCGGGCGCCGTCGTCCGTGCCCTCCGCGGTGCGGGCGGCCTGCACCAGCAGCGGGAATTCCGCAGGATCGAGTTCCGCGACGTACTCGACCGAACCGGGCGCCTCGGCGGCATTGACCGGTGAGATATCGACCTCCGCGGTCGCGTGCGCGATGACGAACAGTGTGAGCGCGTTCAGTGCGCTCAGCGCGCGGCCGACGGGAAACCCTGCCGCACAAAGGATTTCCAGGCCGCGTTCGGCGGTGCGCAGTGTCTGCGGTGTGACCGCCGGTCGGGTGGCGATCAGCGGCAGCACACCCGGGTGGCGCAGCAGTGCGGTGCGGAGCAGCCGGGCGTAGTCGCGCAGGGCGGTGGTCCACGGACCGTCGCCGGTATCGAAGGCGGCGGCATCGGAGAGCACCCGCTCGACGAGTCCGTCCAGCAGCGCGTCCTTGTTCGGCAGGTAGTGGTAGAGCGTCATGGCCTCGACGCCCAGCTCCGCGCCGAGTTTGCGCATCGACAGACCGGCGACGCCTTCGCGATCGGCCAGGGTCAGGGCGGCATCGAGCACCTGCTCGCGGGATAGGCCCGCGCGACCTGCGCGGGTGCGTTTGGGTGGCATGGGTGCTCCGATCCGGGTGCTGACTCTTACATCGTAAGTCACAGTGCCGGGCAGGAACTCCGCGGGTGGCAGTGACCCACCAGTGCCGGGGGGCGAAATCAGATCCGCTGGAGAGTGATGCCTCCGGGGTTGATCACCAGCTGCGAGGTTGTCGCCTCGACCGTGACCTCGAATATCTGCTGTCCACCGAACTGGGTCTTGATCAGATTGTCCAGTTCGGCATTGCCGTCCAGCCAGGGCTGCGCTCCGCGGAGATCGAGGGCGCCCTCGAGTCCGCGAGGCGTGTCGTCCAGGCCGGGACCGCGCGGCAGTAATCGCAACTTGTCGGCGGTGTACAGCTCGACCGGGTAGGCCCGGCCTGTCGGCGCTGTCAGTGTGGCTTGATGCTTGGTCTGCGCCCAATCGAAATGATCGACGCTCAGAGTCCAACCTGCGGGTACCGCACCGCGATAGGAGATCTGACTCTCCGGGGCCAGCGCCGACCGGGACTGGTCCACACTGGAATTGCCGGTCAGCAGAGGCTGTTCGAGAGGCCGGTCCGTCGCGGTGAATTGCCACGAGTCCGCACGAACATCCTTGTGCCAGTAGCCGGTCCGGCCATTGTCCCGGCCTTCGACGGTCAATTCTCGATCTTCCACGGCGGGTCCGGTGTCGTGAATCGAGAGCCGGGAAGTGATCTCGCCCGGGATTTTCGGCTGCTGCTGCCAATCTTCCGCGGGCAGCGCTATGGCCGCGTATTGCGGGTCGACGCGTTCGGCGAGCTGGGACGGGCCCTCCGGCTTTGTGCCCTGCGGCAGCCAGGTGTAGCGCCCCGGAATGTGATTCGCGCCCGCGAAGTCGAGATCGTATTTGCGGGTGTACATATCGCCGTAGCGATTCATCACCACGGTCATCGACCCTGAGGTGGAGAGGGATTCGGAAATGAATCGGCCCTGCTGCGGTCCGCCGATCTCATAACTGAGGTCCGCGGGCAGCCACGGATCCTGATAGGTGATGCGCGAACCGTCTCCGGTCAGGCTGACGATCTGGACCAGTCCCGCTGTCAGGGGATGGGTGTTGCCCTCCGCGTCGACGAAGCTGGTCGACATGCGATGGCTCAGCGCCCACTTGTTCGAGGTGGGTGCCTCGGCGGCATCCTGCGGGATGGTGGCGCCGGGCCACAGCCAGATGGGACCGCCGTAGGAATGCGTCCAGTTCCACAGCATGGGGCCGGAGAGCAGATTGTCGAGCGAGTAGATCCACCCGTTCTTGTCCACTGCCACAAGCATATTGCTGTCCACCGAGGTCGCGACGATATTGCCGTCGAGGCAGTCCGGGGTGTTCACCTTGCGCCAGGCGGAGTTCGAATTGCGGGGTCGGACGTACAGCGACCCGCGCTGCAGCACCACTTCGACATAGCTGTTGAAGCCCTGGGTGTTATCGCGGAAATCGATACTCGGCGGGAAAGTCAGATCGGCCGGCGCCGGAGCGAGATCGTCGAATTCCGAAATCCCCCTGATGCTCGGTAATGGCAGGAACAGCCCCGGCAGCGGCGGAATGAGTTGCGACGTCCCGATCGCGGGCACACAGCTCAATGGCTGCCCGACCGGATACGCCCCCGCCGGAGCGCTGTCGATCCCGCCGGGAATGCCTGCCACCGCGCATGCGGAAACAATCGACACGATCGCGCCGCGCGCAGAGAAATTCACCAGCAGACCCTAACCTCGTCGCCGCGGCACATAGCGCTCCTCGCACACGACTCACCGGCGACGAGATCGGGTCGGTGATTGGGAGCGGGCCGTCTGCCGCGCGGCGCCGGAAGGTCAGGCGCGTCCGGTTCGGATCTGTTCGCCGCGGGGACTGGTGGCATTGCTGTCCTCTTCCCGTTCGGCGTGAGCGGGCCCGGTGTTCATCTTGTGTTCACTGTTCGGCTGTGGGACAGTCGATCTCACCGGCGCTGTTGGTACCGCGGTGTCGATCGGAGAACTCGCGAGGGGCTGACTATGGCGGGGAAGCTGAACGCGCATCCGGAGTTCGTGCAGGATGCGGCGACCATTGCCGGGGAGATTCGCGCTCGTTTGCAGGGAATGGCCGATGCTGCCCGGGCCGCGGTGGCGCCGGGGCAGACCGCCTGGGGCGATGACGATTTCGGGCGTAAGTTCGCCGATGGCGCCAAGGGATTTGTCACCGGGAGCGCGAATATGGCTGCGGGGACCGAGAATCTGTCGGACTCCTTCGGCAATCTGACCAGCGGGCTGCAGACCTCCGCGCAGCGGCTCACGGCCATGGAGCACGGTAACCGCGACGGCTTCGCGTAATACGCCGTGGCGCTGGAGTTTCCGTCGTGGCTCGAATGGCTGAGCTGGGTGGTGGGTTCCGCGTGGCCGCACGGCAATGAAGACAAGATGTGGCAGATGGCCCGCGATATCGAAGCCGTTGCGGGACAGGCCGATGACATCATTACCGACCTCGATCATCTGATCAACGCCCTCGGCGACGCCTACCCGGATGGTGACGGCGGCCAGGAAATGCTGAAGTGGCTCACGCCGCTGCGCGACGGTGATGCGTCCGGGCACGGCTCGGTGCGGGAATTCGCCGACAATTATCGCCAGTTGTCGACTGCCGCAGACGGTATGGGCGATCAGCTGCAGGCGGGCAAACTCAACTTCTATATCGCGGGCGCCTGGTTGATCGGCGAACTCGCCTGGGCCGCGGCGACCGGGCCGTTCGCACCGGAGTCGGAAGCCGTTGTGCTCAGCACGGCGCGGGTGTTCTTCCGGGAGCTCGGGCAGCAGGCCGCCGAGCGCATCGAGCAGATGATCGAGGGCCGCATTACCAATGCGGTGCTGAAAGAGGTTCTCCCCAAGCTCATCTACGAGATCGGGCAGGGGGCGCTCGTCTCCACCTTCCAGGGCACCGCCCAGGAGTTCCTCGTCCAGACCATTCAGAACGAGACCGGCCACGGGCACGGCTACGACTGGGGTGCGATCGGGAAGAACGCCCTCGTCTCCGCCGTGTCGGGCGCCGGGGGCGGCGCGGCGGGTTTCGGTGCGCACCATATGTTTCCGACCGACATGGGCGGCATGCGCGGTGTGTTCAACGGTGCGCTCACCGGTGCGACCGCGGGTCTCGGCGGCGCCGGGACGGCCTGGCTGGCCGGTGGACTCGTCAATGGGAACTGGGACCTGGATCCGCGCACCCTGACCGGCGGTGCGCTGGCCGGAGCCGGACCCAGTGGGCTGCACGGCTATGACGGCCGGACCAATCACGCCGGACCCATGGACTTTCGCGACGGCAGCGCCCCGATACCGCGCGACGCCGGTGTCCAGAACTTCGGCACCGACCACTCCGGCGTCACCACACTGGACCGGCCCGGTGCGAGCACGCTGGACCAGCCGGGCACCACGACCGGCGGACGCCCCGGTGGCGTCACCGATCCGGCGGTTGACGGGCAGCCGGGCGGTCCTGGCGTCCACTCGACCAGTGCGACCGGGGTGGACACCACTACCGCGCCCGGCCGGGACACCTCGGGGCCCGGCCACGACGGCGCGCCCGGCGACAACAACGCCCCGTCGGTGATCGACAACCGGCGTGATCAGCCGGAGGCGAACGCCCAGGACGGCACCGGCACAACGGATTCGTCCTCGCATCCCGCCTCCGACGCCTCCGCACCGGGCGGCGATCGAGCAGACGATACGAATCCCGCTGATAACGGCGGAAATTCGGACTCCGGTACGAACTCGCGCTCGGATATCCACAGTCCCATCGACGATCCGGCCTCGAGGGTGGAGGCGGCCAGCCACCCGGGCGACACCGCACCCCACTCCGCCTCGGAGTCTTCGGCAGACCCGTATCCCCAGGCGGCGAACAGCGTCTCACCGGTCGGCGCCACCGGACCGGTCGGCGAGGCGGGCCAGCCTGCCCCGCCCGCAAGCGCCCCGCCCGCGCATGCCACTCCCTCGGCCAGTCCGAACCCCGTGGCCGCCAGTGAAGTCCGGGCGCCCGCAGCCGATCCCGGCAAGGCCGTCCCGCTCCCGCGTGACTTCCGCGCCGGAGCGCCGTCCGACGGCACCGCCCTCAAACCGAGCACCCCCAGCAGCGATCCCCGCGCCGCGGCAATCGACCGCCCGAACCGTCCGGACGCAGCGGTCCGGGCCGCCAGCACCGGCGTCGAACCCGCCGCGCCGCACGCCCGGCCCGACAGCGGCGGTGACCATCAGGACGGTCGGGACCCGCTTGCGGCCGCGTCGGCCGATCGAGCCGGTGCCCCGGGTGATGACAGAGGTGCGCCCGGTGACCGGGTCGGTCCGGCGGGCGGCCACACCGGTGCCCCGGGCGATCACTCGGCTGTGCCCGGCGACCATGCTGGTGCGGCTGGCGATCATGCTGGTGCGGCTGGCGATCATGCTGGTGCGGCTGGCGATCATGCTGGTGCGGCTGGCGATCATGCTGGTGCGGCAGGCGAACATGCCGGTGCCGCAGGCGATCACACAGGTTCTGCAGGTGAGCGCGCCGGGGTGCCGGAAGCTGTGATCCCGATTCCCGTCGATACCTCCGCACCGCACCGTGCCGAGGCCGATGGTCCGCGTATTCCGGGTGAGAACCGGAAATACGATGTCGCCGCGGCGGGGCCGGTGGGGGAGTTTCATGGCAGTGCCCGTACCGGGGATCCGCTCTCGCTGGATTTTGTGCACGATCAGATCAAGGAGCAGGGGCGGCTCATTACGCCCGAGGGGGTTTCCTGGAATCGGGATGAGCAGCATTTTGTGCTCTCCGACGGCCGGCTGGTGCGGATCGAGGTCGGTCCGACGGAGCGGAACAATGTGGCCGAATTCCGGCCCAGTGCGGACGGTTTCGAGGTGCGGGTGTCGGAGCACGCTCGCGATCAGGATGTTGTCCGGGCGCTGGCGCACGAGCTGGCCGAGATCCGGCTGTCGCAGGACGATGACATACTGATCGACCCGCACGATGATCGCCCCACCCGGATGTCGACGCAGCTGGGCGGACGGTTCGCCGAATTGCGCACCCTGACAACCCATATCGACCGCGCCATTATGGATCCGGGCCGGGCGCACGAGCTTCCGGGACTGCGCCGTGATCTCAGCGACCTGATGGATCACCTGGGATTCCGTGATCCCGCGCACGCACCTACCGTGGAACACCTGCTCGCCGGGCATGATTCGACTCTCGCGCACCGAATAGAGCTGGAGCGGGACGGTGTGCACTCCCAGCGCCCGGCATTCAACCCGGACCTCACGCAGGCCGGATTCGACCACGCGGCCGAGAATCATCTGGGCGGGTTGCGGGATCTGCTGACCGGCGATCATGCCGACGATGTCGTGCGCACCGAGGAGCAGGGCCTGAACGGCCGCCTGCGCGAGGAACTCTCACGCCGCGTCTTCGACCCGATCTTCGAACCCGAGGCCAAGGCCGCGCGCGGTCAGGTGCCGGGATTGTTCAGGGGGCTCGATCCGATCAATGCGGCGATCAATCACCCCACGCTGCGCGGACCGGAGCAGGCCGCGGCGATCCACCGCGCCATCGACCGCTTCCACGACGGCATGCCCGAAGCGGCGCGTGAGGCTCTCGGTCCGGACCGCTTCGCGCAGATGCACGCTGCCGCAGAGGGTTTCGCGACCGCTGCGGATCGGATCACCGGCGTGATCGATCACGAGACGGGGCGGATGACCGTCGGCGGCGAGCAGACCACCCTGGCGGATTTCCTGCACGGTATCGATCGAGCCAACCGGGGCGCGGCCGAGAACGGCCTCACCGTCGAATACGCGGTGATCCTGCACGATCCGGTGGACGGCCTGTCCACCGTCGAGGTGCTGCCCCGCCCGCAGCCGCAGCACCGATTGCCCTTGGACCAGTTGGTCTTCGGGCCCGGCAATGAGCGGATCGCACCGCAACCGCGCCCGCCGGTCCCCGCTGCGGCGGTGGGCGGGCACACCATCGATGTGGGTGTCGGCCGCGGCGCCTTCGGCGTCGAGATGACACCGGCCGCGGATCGGGCCGGCGGTGGCCTGATCATCAAGACCGAGCTGGCCGATGCGGCCCTCGCCGGTCAGCGTCGCCGCGATCTCGGCATTCTCGATCCCGGACCGCTCACCGAACCGGGCAGCGTCATGGTCTTCGGTGATCTGCTGGGCAACGGCCACCTGCTCGGCGGCGATATCGCACGCGTCTACATCAATAATGTCAGCGCCAAACTCCCCGATGCCGTCTATGACGCCATTGCCAGGAACCTGTCGGAGGGGCTCGCACCGGGCGGGCGCGTCGAAGTCCAGTGGGATATGAAGCCGGACAAGGTGGATGGGCCGCCGGGCAGCCGCAATCACATTCTGGGCACCAAGCTGTGGGAGGCGCTGGAGCGGGTGCACCAGGACGGAACCAATCCGTTCACGCTGGTGGAGCGCACCGATTTCCCGCACCCGGGCAATAAGGATTACGACTACACGATCGACGCGGGCTCGAGCAATAAGCTCCCGCACGAGCGCATGGCCGAGTTCTCCCCGCCACAGCCCGAGCATCGGTGGGTGATCTCCTACGAGCCGGATTCCGATGGTAATGCGGCTCATGATCGCCCCGCGGAGATGA
The DNA here is from genome assembly GCF_040611495.1 of Nocardia sp. NPDC006630. Classification (NCBI taxonomy): domain Bacteria; kingdom Bacillati; phylum Actinomycetota; class Actinomycetes; order Mycobacteriales; family Nocardiaceae; genus Nocardia; species Nocardia sp. NPDC006630. The sequence continues at coordinate 622,453 of NZ_JBEXOK010000001.1, read as the reverse complement.
CGCCGCAGCTCCGTGACCGCTTCGACGAAATGCGCGGCCTGGCAGCGCATATCGATGAGGTCACGGCGGATCGTGCTCGGCAGCACGAGGTTCCGGACCTACAGGGGAAACTGCACGATCTGATCGAGCGGGTGGGCCTGCGCGATCCCGCGCACGCGCCCACCGCGGAACGGCTGCTGGCCGAGTACGATCCGGACCTCGCTCGCCGCATCGATCTGGCGCATCTGCCGCCCGAGAGCATGCTGCGGCCGGGGGAGTTCGATCCCGAATCCGTCCCGACCCCGCACGATCTCGGCAGGATCGATCAACTGCAGGCGCTGGCCGAACAGGCGGCGCGGATCTCGCCGGAGGCGGGGCCCGATTCCGCCGAGCACAACTCCCTGCGTCGTGAGGCGCTGTCCCTTGTCGAGCGACTCGGATTACGGCAGGACACGCCGGGCGCGGCGGAACGGCGCGAGCTCATTGCCGATCTGCTGCCCGAGCACGCCCGGGGGCAGGTGGACGATCTGCTCGCCGACGCCGGTCGGCGCGAGTCCGATCTTCCCGCGCAGGACCGGCAGTTCGTCGACGAGATCCGGCTTGCGACAAGGGCTTCGAATGCCCTCGACTTCCTCTCCCTGCCGTTCCACAAGGCCGTTATGAAGGCTCATCTGGCGTATCGAGCCGAGATGGCCGAACATCTTGCCCGATCGGCGGATGAAGGGCCGGGCGCGACGGCCACCGAGCGGATCCGGCTCGCGGGCAATCACATTGTCGAGGACCCGGATTCGGGTGCGCGATGGTTCCGATGGCCGCCGGACGCGGAGGAGACTCCGGCGAGTGCGCCGGCGCCGGATATCGGACTTCCGGCCGATCCGGACTTCCGGCTCCCCGCCGATCCGCAACAGCTGCACGAGGTTTGGTCGAACCTTTCGCCGGAGCAGAAGGACGCCTGGCATCGTGCCGACCCCTTCATCGGAAACCGGGACGGCATACCGCAGATCGACCGCGACAGGTACAACCGGCAAACCCTCGAGCTGCTGCGGGAGCGCGCGGAGAACACCAGCCCGGAACGCCTGGACATCATCCGCGATATGCAGAAGTTCCTGGAGCCGACCGAGGAGGGCATGCCGGAGCACTATCTGTCGTATCTCGATGACAAGCTCCAATACATCTATGCCCTGGGCAATCCCGATACCGCCCACAATGTGGCGATCGAATTGGCCGGTGCGTTCCGCCGGCGCAGCGGTGTCGGCTATGCGCTGGAAACTCTGGAGCAGGTGCGGCAGGCCGCGCTGGCGATCGACCCGACCGCGGCGACGTCGGTGATTCTCTTCGGCGCCTACAACAATCCGAATTCGCTGGTCTCGGCACTGCATTCGGCCCATGCGGAAGACGGTGCGGCGAAGGTGCGGGAGTATCACGACGGCCTGCGCGTCACCCATCAGGGACCGCCCGCGCATATGACGACCATCGCGCATTCGTACGGCGGTGTCACCGGCGGGCATTCGGCCGGCCACGGCCACGCGCTGAACACCGATGCCCTGGTATTCGTCGGGAGCTGGGGCACCGGCGTGGCGCACGCCGGGGATCTGCGACTGACCGGCGTCGACCCCGCAGAGACCGGCGACCATGTCTTCGCGACCATGGCCGAATACGACTCCATTCAGCTGATGCCTCCCACTCACGGCCCCGCACCGACGGATCCGGCGTTCGGCGCTACGGTTTTCGAATCGGGCACCACACCCAGCCACACCCGGCTGGGCTGGAATCCGGCCGACCATGTGGGTAAGAACTATTTCGGCTCCCGCAATCAGTCCTACCGAAGTCTCGGGCTGATCCTGACCGGCCACGAGGACCTGCTCCGCTGAACAGAAACGAGGACGGTATGCCATCGGCAACGACGCAGGGCGAGATCCGTGCGCAATTGCTGCGGCACTTCACCGAGACGCTCCGGGCGGTGCCTGCCGAACTGGCGCTGGCGCTGCGGCATCCGGACCTGCCCGCGGCGGCGTTCCACCGCGGCGTCCGACTGCCCTGGGACGAAAGCGACCCCGACAACTTGCTGGAATTCTTCGATATCCGGTACTGGGTGCTCGGCACCACCCCCGACACCTCGGACCGGTATTTCGACCTGGTGCTGCGCGCCTGGCGGGAGCAGGGCTGGGCGATCCGGACCGACGACGACGCACGTCCGCGTACCGGATATACCCAGACCCACGACGGGTACGGGCTCACCCTCACCCAGAGTGTGAACGGATACCTCAGCATGGCCGGGTCGACACCGTCGTTCGCGCCCGACTCGGACGAAGGCAGCCCACTCCCGGCCCGGATCGATCGACCCGCCGAACCGTCGAACTGAACCTCGGCACCCCGCTTCACCGATCGCGCGCTGACTTCGTCGCACGCGGCGTCCAAGCGCGCCTCTGATCACTCTCTCGTCGCGTCCACATGCCCTCCGTCATGTAACGCAGAGATCTAAACGTTCCATCGGTGCGATTCTACTGTCGATGCAGTGAGGTGGCTGAAAACTTGCCACAACCTCAGATAATGCAGGTGATATCGGTCTGTCGTCCGTCGTGGCCTGGGGGCAATTTCGGCGTTTCGCGTTACTGAAGCGTAAAGAGTGTTAGAAATTGCGAAAGCTTCGACGAGGTCCAAGGAGTCCCCATGCCAGCGCATATTCGAGCCCGGTCAGCAGGTCCCGGCCGCGGGGTGGTGAAACGGCTGGCGGTGGTCGTTGCGCTCGCGGCGGTAGCGGTGGCGGGTGTGCCCGCCACCGCGCCGGCCGCGCCGCACTACCCGGTTCCGTACGGACTGGGGGCGGCGCTCGCGCACTTCGGTGATTCGTCTTCGCCTGCGGGAGCGAATGATTGGAATTGCCGCCCGAGTGCGGAGCACCCCGAACCGGTGATCCTGCTGCACGGCCTCACCGCGACCCAGGCCGAGAACTGGACGACTCTCGCGCCGCTGCTGGCGAACAACGGGTACTGCGTGTTCTCCCTGACCTACGGCAGGAGTCCGGCGCTGCCACCGCCGCTGAACGGTGTGCCGGGTGTGCGGTCCATGATCGACTCCGCCACCGAGGAATTGGCGCCGTTCGTCGATCGGGTGCTGGCGGCGACGGGCGCGGCGAAGGTCGATTTTGTCGGCCATTCGGAGGGGACCGTCATGCCGCGCTGGTACATCAAGTTCCTGGGCGGGGCCGATAAGGTGGCCAAATCGGTGAACCTGGCCCCGATCAACAATGGCACGCAGGCCAATGGTTCAGGGTTGCTCGCGGGCGGGCTGGGCGCGGTCGGACTGTGGGGGCAGGCGCAGCGTCTGGCCGAAGGCTCGGGGGCTCCGATCACCGTGGAATTGACCACCGGATCGGACTACCTGAACGCGGTGAACTCCGGCGTCGCCTACGCGCCAGGCATCGACTACACGTTCCTGATGACCCGGTACGACGAGGCCGTGGTGCCCTACACCAGCGGATACGGACCGGTCGCGCCGAATATCACCAATATCGTGGTGCAGGACCAGTGCCCGCTGGCGATCTTCGAGCACAATGGCGCGGCCTTCGATCCTGTTGCCGCACAGGATGTTCTGAACGCCCTGGATCCCGCGAATCCGCTACCGGTCGATTGCTCGGGCTTACCGCGTAACAGCTGATCCGCCGACCTCGACGCATTCCGACCCGAAGGTTCACTATGGCAAGCTTGCCGATCACCGCCGTCCCCAGCTCCTGCGCCCGACCTCGATACCTGTCCGGCGCCCTCGCCGTTCTCACCGCACTACTGCTCGCGGTGGGGGTGTCGGCGCCGGCGCCGGCGCCCGCCGAACCGGTCGACGATGCGGCCGTCTGGACCGCGACTCATGATGGGCCGCAACCGTTTCCGAATGTGCACACCGATTGGGACGTCCCGATCACAATGAGCGACGGTGTGGTGCTGAAGGCGAATGTGTACCGCCCGGCGGATGCCGCGGGCATCCCGGCGACCGAGCAGACGCCCGCGATCGTCAACCTGACGCCGTATTCGAAGCTCACCACCACCGTCGTCGACGCGGTGCTCGGCGATCCCGCGCTCTCGGGCATGCTGACCGCCGCCGTGGCCGGTTTCGATCTGTCCGGTGTGGGTCTGAGCGGCTACTCCGACCTGGCGAAAGCGCTGGCCGCCGGCGCACTGCGCAATTTCGGGGTGGATCGAAAGCTGGTGGAGTCCGGGTACACCCAGGTCGTGGTCGATGTGCGCGGCACCGGATTCTCCGAGGGCGACTGGCAGGTCTTCGGCGAACGCGAGCAGCAGGACGGCGTCGAAGTGGTGAATTGGGCTGCCGCGCAACCGTGGTCGACCGGCACGGTCGGAATGAACGGCCTGTCGTATTCGGCTGCCAACCAGCTGCAGACCGCCGAACGCAAACCGGCGGCGCTGCGTGCGATCTTCCCGGTCGTCCCGGGCAGCGACATGCTGCACGACATCATCGCCACCGGAGGCGGATTCGGCGTCGGATTCATGCCGACCTGGCTGGCCAGTGTCAACGCCCTCAAACTGGTGCCGGATCTGCAAGCACTGTTCACCGGCAATTTCGACGGGCAGTGGTTGCGAGATCGGATGCGGGATCCCTTCACCGACGCCAATGTCCTGCTCGCCACGCTGGCCGCACCCAGTCTGGCCGGCAGTCCGGAGCTGACGGAAATGCTGAACGGGGACAGCCCATTACGCCGCAGTCTGGACGGTCATCCCGAGCAGGTCAGCGTGCCGACCTTCGTCTACGGCGGCTGGCAGGACATCTTCGCCTACTCCGCGACGCGCATCTACAACGCCATCGATGTTCCCGCGGAGCAGAAGAAACTGATCATGGGCGATACCTACCATCTGACCACCGGCGCGGGGCTCGGTCTGCCCGGCGGGCCGCCGCGCCTGGATGTGCTCCAGCGCGCCTGGTTCGACAAGTGGCTCAAGGGCATCGACAACGGCATCGATCGCTTCGATCCGGTGACGCTGTGGCAGCAGGGCGGGAATTGGGTGAATCGGCAGCAGTTCCCCAGTCCGGGTATGGATTACCGCAGGCTATATCTGGACCCGGCGCCCTCGGGGACGGCGCTGAGCGTGCACGACGGCAGCCTGCGCACCGAGCCGGGCGGGGCCGCGCTGTTGACCGTCGCGCCGGGACTGACCGGGCTGTGCTCCCGCGAAGCCGCGGTGGGTACGGCCGGTGAGACCGGGGTGCTGGACATCTGCGCGAAAGACGCACGCATCAATGAGACCAACGGTTTGACCTTCACCAGTGCGCCGGTGGGGGTTCCGACCGAGATCTCCGGACCGATCGCCGTGCATCTGAACACGATGCTGGATGCGGCGGACGGTTTCTGGTCGGCGACGGTCAACGATGTCGCACCCGATGGGCGTTCCACCGTGTGGACCAGCGGCCAGCTACAAGCCTCGTTGCGAAAAGTGAACGAGGACAGGGCGACTCGATCCCCGAATGGCGACTACACCGATCCGTACCCCGCTCTCACCCTGGATACCCGGCAGGATGTGGTGCCGGGCCGGCCGACCATTGTCGATATCGGCATGCCCGCCACCGACGGCGTTCTGCAGCCGGGGCATCGGCTGCGAGTCGACATCTACGCATTCGATGTGCTGCGCGGACTGCCGATGCGGCCGATGCTCGATGCCAGCGGGCTCAAACCCGAACACCTGCAATTGGATCCGAACGACCCCAGCTGGGTGAACATTCCGGCCGCCGGGCAGCTGGGCTGAATTCGGTGCTACCGCAGGTCGATTCACCGCCCGCCGACGGGACCGGCCACTCCGAGCAGGGATGTCTGCACCTGCAGCAGATGCTCGATATCGCCTCGGATGTCGGCGACGGCATCGTTGTAGAGGAAGGCTTCGCCCAGGGCGACCAGGGCGAAGGCGAGGGACTCCCGTTCGATCGGCGGGCGGTACCCGTCTTGCTCCTGGGCGCGGTGGAGCAGCCGTTCGACCAGTGCGACGCTGCCGCGGTGTACGGGCCCGTCGGCCTGGGTGAGCAGGCGAAGCGCGGCCGGGGATTCGTTCTGGAGGTAGGTGCGCAGCGCCGGATCGGCCGCCAGCTGCCGCAGGACGAGATCGAATATCTCGGAAATGCGGTGGGCGCCCCGGCTGGTGCAACGCCGGTCGATCGAGGTGACCACCCGCTCGAACTGCAGGGCCAGGGCCGCGCCCAGCAGTTCGTCTCTGGTCCCGAACCGGCGGTAGAGGGTGGTGCGGCTGATGCCGAGTTCGGCCGCCACCACGGGCAATTCCAGCCGCTCGCCGCTGCGGAAGATGCGAATCGCGGTGTCGAGCACATCATTTCGAGGTACCGACCGCGACTCGTCCGTAGCGGCATGCGTGTGCACGCCGATCATTGCCGGGTAATCGATCGGCTCACCGGCATTTTCGGCAGCGTCGGAAACACCGCTCGCTTTCGCGACCGCATCGACCGCGCGCACGGCCGCCGGATCGAGGTGACGCATGGCCGCGACGATGATCGATACCGTCAGATTCGCGGCCGCGGTGAAATCGAGCTGCTGGGCAATGGCCTGCTGTACGCCGCGGACCCCGATATCCGCGATCACCGAGGCGCAGAAATCGGCGCTGGCGCCCCAGCTCAGGTCGGCGCTGCCGTATTCGTTGCGGATCAGGTCGGCGACGGTATCGGCCACCGCGGAGAGCACCGCGGCCCGCACCTCGTGCGAGCGGCCCGCGGTGGGCGCGCCGAACAGTACGTGAAACCCTTCGGCGCGGGTGGCGGCGAAGTCGAAGAGCGCGCGCGTTGTCGTCGCGACGTGCCGGTCCAGGTCGAAACCCCTGGCGCGCCGGTAACTTTCACGCATCCACCGCAGTAGACCGTCCGCTTCCCGGCGCAGGCAGGCTTCGAGCAGCTGGTCCTTGGTGCCGAAGTGGGCGTACAGCGTCGGCTTGGAGGTGTCGGCCGCGAGGGCCAGCTCATCCATGGTGACGTCGTCGAAACCACGGGCGGCGAAGACCGTCAGCACACCGTCCAGCAGTGCGTCATCGGAGGGTCGCACCGACGACGGACGGCGGCGCGGCGCGGGACCGGCAGGCTCGGGTTCGGACCTTGTCATATCGCAGCAGGCTACCGTGTTCTGGAAGTGCTTGACTGATAGTAATGCTAATACTGTCAAAATGCCTGTAAGTCTGACCGGATGGTTGACACGATGCCCCTACTGATGGAACGTTTAGATAAGAACGTTCCATGGACTTTCGTCCGCAGGAGGAGAGGGCGCACCGATGGTCGCCCATCCCCGAAACCTCGGAAAGTGCAGACCTGCAATGCAATTGGCTCTGACCGGCGATGAGATCGGGTTCCGCAATCAGATGCGGACGCTGTACCGCCGCGAGATTCCGCTCGAGATCTGGGACGGTGTGCGGGAGGGGCGCGAGCTCAGCCGCGCGGACCTCGTCACCACGCAGCGCATTCTCAACGCCAACCACATCGCGGTGCCGAATTGGCCGCAGCAGTGGGGCGGGCGGGACTGGACCCCCATTCAGCGCCATATCTGGCATGACGAAATGCAACTCGCCTGTGTCCCTGAACCTTTGACGTTCAATGTCGATATGATCGGGCCGGTCATCGCCCGGTACGGCTCCGAACAGCTCAAAGTGCGGTTTCTGGCGCCGACGGCCAACCTCGACATCTGGTGGTGTCAGGGATTCTCCGAGCCGGAAGCCGGATCGGACCTGGCCGCCCTGCGTACCACCGCGATTCGCGACGGGGACAGTTATATCGTTACGGGGCAGAAGATCTGGACCAGTGCGGCCCAGTACGCGGACTGGATGTTCTGTCTCGTGCGCACCGACTCCGGCGCGGCGAAAAAGCAGGCGGGCATCTCCCTGCTGCTGCTTCCGATGGACGCGCCCGGCGTCACCGTCCGCCCGATCGCACTTGTCGACGGCAGCGGCGAGGTCAACGAGGTATTTCTCGATCAGGTGCGGGTACCTGCCGATCTCCTTGTCGGGCAGGAGAATCAGGGCTGGACCTACGCCAAATTCCTGCTCGGCAATGAGCGCATCGGCATGGCCGCCGTCGGCCGCACGAAGGTCCGGTTGTCGATGATCAAGGCGCGAGCCAGGCAGACCCGGATGGGCGCGGGCTCGCTGCTGGACGACCCACTGTTCGCGGCACGTCTCGCCGAGCTCGAAAACGACACGCTGGCACTGGAATTGATCCAGCTCGGCGCGACCGCTGCGAAGAGCAGCGGGACCTCATCGATTCTGAAGCTGCGCGGCAGCGAACTACAGCAGGCCGCCACCGAGCTGATGATGGAGGTCGCCGGACCCGGCGCGCTACTGCCGGACGTGACCCGGTGGGCCGGACGCAGCACTGCGGCCTATCTGAACTGCCGCAAGACCTCCATCTACGGAGGGTCCTCCGAGGTGCAGCGCGGCATCATCGCCTCGACGATCCTCGGATTGTGAGCCCGGCCATGAACTTCGAACCGTCCGCGGAACAAACGATGTTGCGCGACACCGTGAACAACGTCCTGGCCAGCCACTCGTCGGCGGATTCCACCGGTCTCTGGCCCGTAATGGCCGACCTCGGACTTCTCGGGCTGACCTTCTCCGAATCCGAAGGCGGCCAGGGCGCCGGCCCGATCGAGGCGATGATCGTCATGTCCGAGCTGGGTGCGAGCACGGCCCGGGTTCCGCTGCTCGACTGCGCCTACCTGCCCGGGGACCTGGTGGCCGAAGCGGCCAGTCCTGCCCAGCGTCGCGAACTGTTGCCGAAGATCGCCGCCGGACAGCTGCGACCCGCGTTCGCGCACGAGGAACCGCGATCGCGCTGGCCACTGCGGGTGCTGTCGACTTCAGCTGTGCGACAAGGGAGTACGTGGCGGGTGACGGGGCGCAAGTCGCCGGTGCTGTTCGGGGACGAAGCCGATCTGCTCATTGTCAGCGCCGCCGTGACCGACGGCATCCGGCTGTTTCTCGTCGACCCCGCCGGTGCGGGTGTGTCCAGACACGGCAGTGCGACGTACGACGGCATGCGCGCGGCCGACATCGTCTTCACGGCTGCTCCGGCGGAGCCACTGGCTTCCTTGCGCGCCGAGGAGGCCATCGAAGCCGCGCTGGTCGCCGCCCAGGCGGCATTGTGCGCCGAAGCGGTGGGCGCGATGACCGAAGCCCTGCATATTACTGCCGAATATCTTTGTGCCCGTAAACAATTCGGTGTTCCCCTGCGTACTTTTCAGGCGCTGTCCCATCGTGCCGCGGATATGCACATCGCGGTCGCGATGGCCCACGGCATGTCCGTCTACGCATCGATGGCACTGGCGGACGGCGTGATCGACCAGTCCATCGCCTCGCGCGCGAAATTGCGGGTCGGACGGTCGGCGCGATATGTGGGGCAGGAAGCGGTCCAACTGCACGGCGGTATCGGGATGACCGTGGACTACCCGGTCGGACAGTATTTCGCCCGGCTGACCGCCATCGAGCAGACCTTCGGGAATTCCAGCGACCATTTGCGATTCCTGATGGGCCGGGTCGCCGAGTACGACATGGTCGACCTGTGAAGGAGGCCACCGCTATCCCCGCACCGCACACGCGACCCGGCATCCACGACCGATAGGACAGACCGTGCCAAACCTGCTGGACCCCATCCGCCGGCATGCGGACACCCATCCCGACGCCGTGGCCATTCGCGGCGACAGCAATGATTCCGGCGCCTTCGCCGCGTGGACCTATCACCAATTGCGTTCGACGAGCATCAATTACGCCGCGGCGCTGGCGGCGGCGGGGATTGGCGCGGGGGACCGGATCCTGCTCGCCGCACCGTCGGTTCCCGAATTCGTGGTCGCGTACATGGGTATTCAGGCGGCGGGGGCCGTGGTGGTCCCGGTCAACACCATGTCGACCCGGCACGAGATCGAGTATGTCCTCGCAGACGCCGGATGCTCGCTGGTCATCGCCTGGCACACGCTGGGCGCCGCCGCGTCGAGTGCCGCCGCGGCGCAGGGTATTCCGGTCTGGACCCTGCGGCCCGGCGCCGACACCGGGCCGGCGGCGGCCGCGGTCCGCGACCGCGATCCGGACGATACGGCGGCGATCCTCTACACATCCGGTACCACCGGCCGGCCCAAGGGGGCGCAGCTGACGGTGTCGAACCTGTTGTCCGCAGGCGAGATCGGCGCCGAATGCAGTCGAGCATCGCACGAGGACCGGACGGGCACCGGCCTGCCGCTGTTCCACGTCTTCGGCCAGGCCTCCGTCATGATGACGACCTTCACCGCCGGCGGATCGCTGTCCCTGCTCTCCCGTTTCGACGCCCGGGCCATGATGGCGATGCTGCGCCGCGATCGGTTCACCGTCATGGTCGGGGTGCCCACCATGTGGAACGCGATGCTGCACACCGCCGGTGACGCGGATCCCGCGGATTTCGCGCAGCTGCGCATCGCGGTCTCCGGTGGCGCGTCGCTGCCCGGTCCGGTGGCGCGGGAGTTCGAGGCGCGCTTCGGCTGCACCATCCTCGAGGGGTACGGGCTCACCGAAACCACGGCCCTCGCCACATTCACCGATATCGACCGCGGCGGGAAGATCGGCTATGTCGGGTGCCCGACGCCTGCCACCCGGGTCGAGGTCCGCGACGAAGCGGGCCGTCCGTGTCCTCCCGCGACGATCGGCGAGGTATTCGTCAAGGGCGCCACGGTGATGAAGGGTTACTGGAATCGCCCGGCCGAGACCGCCGGCGTGCTCAGCGGTGACGGCTGGTTTCGCACCGGAGACCTGGCCGAGACCGACGCCGACGGTGACCTGCGCATAGTCGACCGGGTCAAGGACCTCATCATTCGCGGCGGCTACAACGTCTATCCGAGCGAAGTCGAGGAGGCGCTCTACGCGCATCCCGACATTGTCGAGGCGGCCGTGCTCGGCATTCCCGACGACTACTATGGCGAGGAGGTCGCCGCGGTGATCGTGCGCCGCCCGCAATCGACCCTCGACACCGCCACTGTGTCGGCCTGGGCCCGCGAGCGACTCTCCGCATACAAGGTCCCGCGTGTCATCCGTCTGGTCGATGCCCTGCCGAAGGGATCGACCGGCAAGATCCTCAAGCGGGCCATCGACCTGCGAACCTTGACCGGCACAACGTCGGACGATTCACGATCCACACCGTAGCCGGTGTGCAGGTTGCCGAAACATGCAGCTGCGCAGTCGAACTGATCGTCTGCGGTATCAGGTCCGCCGCAGGCGGGGCGGACCTGATACCCGGTTCGGCACCGCGCGTTCAGACGGCCGCGGTACGCGCCGCCGCGCTGATCTCGGCGACTCGGCGCCGCCGGCTCGGCACCAGCAGGGTCGGGTGCCGCACGGACCAGGCCGCGCCCGAGCAGATCAGTTCCTTCAGGCGGGCGGCCTTGCGGCCCACGTCGACCTTCGAGGTCGGCTGATCTTCCGCGGTCACCTTCTGCACGATGGCATCGCGGCGGCCGAGGCTGATGCACTGGCCGTTGTAGCCGATCGGGGCATCGGGGACCGCACGTCCGGTCAGCCGGGCGGCGATGGCGTCGGCGCCCAGCCAGGCCATCGGGGAGGCGGTGGCGCAGCCCATGCGCAATGTCCTGCCGCCCACCCCCGCGGCGTGTGCGGCATCGCCGACGGCGTACACGTCCGGGTGTGAGACCGAGCGCTGGGTGGCGTCGACGACGATCCGCCCGGTCTCGGAGACGGTGAGCGTGCTGGCGGCCGCGATCGGATGCACGGCGAATCCCGCTGTCCAGACGGTTATCTGAGCGGGAATCTCCGCCCCCGGCCGGGTGACCACTCCCGCTTCGGTGACCCGGGTGACGTCGGCGTGCTCGTGGACGGTGATACCGAAGCGTTCGAACGCGCCGCGCAGGTGGCTTTGCGCCTTCTCGTCGAGCCAGTCGCCGACACCGCCGCGCGCGGCCATGGCGACCCGCAGATCCGGGCGTGCCTCGGCGATCTCGGTGGCGGTCTCGATGCCGGTCAGACCGCCGCCCACGATCAGCACGGTCTCGCCCGCCCGCAGCTGGGCCAGGCGTTCCCGCAGCCGCAGCGCGGCCTGCTTGCTCGCAACCTGGTGGGAGTGCTCGGCGACGCCGGGCACGCCGAAATCGGCGGTGGTGCTGCCCAGGGCGTAGACGAGTGTGTCGTAGGCGAGGGTCTCGATCGCCTGCGCGCCGAGCAGTTCGACGGTCTTGCGATCGGCGTCGATCGCATCGACGCGGGCGATGCGCACCTCGATGCCGGTGCCCGCGAACATCTTTCGCAGTGGGCGGGCCCGCAGGTCCTGCCCGGCGGCGAGCTGGTGCAGGCGCACCCGTTCGACGAAGTCGGGATCGGCGTTGACCAGGGTGATCTCGACGTCGCCGCGGTGCAGTCGCTTGGCCAGGCGGCCGGCGGTGATGGCTCCGGCGTATCCGGCTCCGAGGACGACGATGCGGTGCTTCATGGTGTTGCTCCTGTCTCGGTGGGTTCGGAACTTGAACCGGACAGCCGCGCGAATGCTGACAGGAGTCGACTGTGATGTGGGTCACCACAAATCGGGCAGGGGTGCTCCGGGTGCGTATGTGGCCCACCGGCGATTGGCATGCGCCAGTTTGTCGGGGTTGACGTGGCCGTGCACGGCGGCGATGCCGTCGGCGGTCACCTCCAGCACCACGATGCCGACAATGCGATCCGCGGCCACCAGGACCAGCGCGGGCCTGCCATTGACGATCGCGGCGAACGGTGTTGGCTTGCCGCCGAGCAGGTCCCACTTGGCGCCCGCGGGTTTGATGGCGAGCCGCACGAACAGCGCGATGCGCTCGGCGCCGACGAGCGGCCTGTTCAAGGTGGGGAAGTACGCGCCGCCGTCGCCGATGATGGCGGCGTCATCGGTGAGCAACCGCACCAGCTCGCCGGTGCGGCCGCTGACCGCCGCGGCCAGGAATTCCGCCACGATCCGGCGGGCGGTCGTCGCGTCCACCTCGATGCGCGCCCGTTCCACGGCCAAATGCTGTTTGGCGCGGCGATAGACCTGCTGGCAATGGGATTCGGTGATGTCGAGCAGGTCGGCTATCTCGTGGTGCGGGTAGCCGAAGGCCTCGCGCAGCACGTACACCGCGCGCTCGTTGGCGGTGAGCCGCTCCATGAGCGTGAGCATGGCGATCGACACCGATTCCCGCTGCTCGACGGTGTCGGCCGGGCCCAGTATCGGGTCGCCGGCCAGCACCGGCTCCGGAAGCCATTGCCCCACATAGGTTTCCCGGCGCGCGCGGGCCGAGGTGAGCTGGTTGAGGCAGAGATTGGTGAGCACCTTGGTCAGCCACGCCTCGGGCGTCTGCACGTACTCGCGGTCAGCGGCCTGCCAGCGCAGATACGTCTCCTGCACCGCGTCCTCGGCATCGCCGGCCGAGCCCAGCATGCGGTAGGCGATCGCCTCCAGGCGGCTCCTGGAGCTCTCGAACAGCTCGGCCTCGCGCGTGAGCAACATGTCAGCCATCGTCAGCCATACGCACCGGTCGCGTCCAGCCGAACCGGCCATTCGCGCTTACCGGAGAACAGGACTCGAGCGGAGTGCACTCGCGCCCGCAGTTGTCCGCTGTACACACGGGTGCGAACCGGCTGACCGGGGCTGTGCTGTGGAAAGCTGAAGGAGTGAACCTCCTGAAGGATGCCACCTCGCCGTACCTGCGCCAGCACGCCGACAATCCGGTGCACTGGCGGGAATGGGATGCTGCGGCGCTGGCCTCGGCGCGGGAGCGGGATGTGCCGATCCTGCTGTCGATCGGGTACGCGAGCTGCCACTGGTGCCATGTGATGGCGCACGAATCGTTCGAGGACGAGGGCACGGCGGGGCTCATGAACGAGAATTTCGTGTGCATCAAGGTGGATCGGGAGGAGCGGCCCGATCTGGATGCGGTGTACATGAATGCGACCGTCGCCATGACCGGGCAGGGCGGGTGGCCGATGACGTGCTTCCTGACGCCGGAGGGGGAGCCGTTCTACTGCGGCACCTACTACCCGAAGACGCCGCGGCACGGGATGCCGTCGTTCACGCAGTTGTTGAGTGCGGTCTCCGATACCTGGCGGAATCGGCGCGATGAGGTGGATCAGGCGGCAGCTCAGGTGGGGGAGGCGCTGCGGCAGCAGACGGCGGGGCTGCCGGACAGCATTGTGGCGCTCAGCGCCAACCTGCTCGATCACGCCGTCGCGTCCGTGCTGAAGGATATGGATCCCAAGCACGGGGGATTCGGCGGCGCACCGAAGTTTCCGCCGTCCGCACTGCTCGAGGGATTGCTGCGAGACTTCGAGCGGACCGGGAACGAGGCTGTGCGGCAGGCGGTTTCGTTCACCGCCGAGGCGATGGCGCGGGGCGGTATCTACGACCAGCTGCGCGGCGGCTTCGCCCGGTACTCGGTGGACGAGGCCTGGGTGGTGCCGCACTTCGAGAAGATGCTCTACGACAACGCACAACTGCTGCGGGTGTATTCGCACCTGGCGCGGCGGGCGCAGGACGGGGAGGACACGCCCTGGCGGGATCCGCTGGCGGCGCCGGACGCCTCGGAACCGCTGGCGCTGCGCGTGACCCGCGAAACCGCCGGGTTCCTGCTGGACGATCTGGGCACCGAACGCGGCGGGTTCGCCTCCGCGCTGGATGCCGACACCCACCTCGAACCCGGGCAGCCCGGGGTGGAGGGCGCCACCTATGTGTGGACTCCGGCAGAACTGAACGGTGAGCTCGGCGCGCACGACGGAGCCTGGGCCGCAGAGCTTTTCGGCGTCACCACGGCCGGAACCTTCGAACAGGGCACCTCGGTGCTGACCCGGTACCGGGATCCGGGCGCGGCGGATTACGAACGCTTCGAACGCATTCGGGCCACATTGAGCGCCGCCCGCCAGACCCGCCCCCAGCCCGCGCGTGACGACAAGGTGGTGACCGCCTGGAACGGCATGGCCATCACCGCACTCGCCGAAGCCGGTGCGGCGCACCTGAATCCGGTCTGGATCGCCGCCGCCGAGCGCTGCGCCGCCTTCCTGCTGAATGTGCATGTGCGCGAGGGCCGGGTCTGCCGCGCCTCTCTCGGCGGGGTCGCCGGGACCGCTCCCGGCGTGCTGGAGGATTACGCCTGGCTCGCACTGGGTCTGCTCGCCGTGCATCAGACCAGCAGTGGGGACTGGCTGGCGCAGGCGGAGCGCATTCTCGATGCCGCGGTCACGCACTTCGCCGATCCGGAAACCCCGGGCAGCTGGTTCGATACCGCCGACGATGCCGAAACCCTGGTCACCCGCCCGCGCGATCCCGTCGACGGTGCGACTCCGGCGGGGACCTCCGTGCTGGCCGACGCGCTGCTCACCGCCGCCGCCCTCAGTGATCCGGAGCGGGCCACCCGCTACCGCGAGCTGGCCGATCAGACGCTCACGCGCGGTGCGGTTCTGCTTGCGCGGGCGCCCCGTTCGGCCGGCCATTGGCTGGCGGTCGCCGAAGCCGCACTGCGCGGACCGATTCAGGTGGCAGTCTCCGCCGGCGACGCCGACCTGGACGGGTGGGCCGCCTGCCTCGTCACCGCAGCCCGCGTGGCCGCCCCCGGCGGCACCGTCATCGTCTCCGGCGATCAGGATTCCCAGCCCCTGCTGGCCGACCGTCCCCCGGTCGCGGACCTGTCCGCCGCCTACGTCTGCCGCGGTTCGGTCTGCGATCTGCCGGTCACCACCGTGTCGGAGGTCCGGGCCGCATTGCTGCCGCCACTGGCCTGAATCATCGCGGTGAGGGCCACCAGCACCGCCACGATATGCACACTGCGACACACGCCCAGCGTGACCGCGGCCGGAGTCCAATGCGCGAACAGGTCGCCGAACCGATCCGCCGTCAGCACCGCCGTGAGGGGCTCGACCACCAGCGAAGCCAGCCCGAGGGTGCCGAGCCCGAACACGAGAATGCCTCGGGCCCAACGGATATCGGCGGCCATGCGCAGTGCGACAGCGAATACCGCCGAGTAGATGGCGCCCCGCACGATCAGCGCCGACAGCAGCTCTCCCGCGCCCATCCCGTGGTCGCGGAGTTCCAGCACCACATGCAGCAGTGTCTCCCCGATCCCCGCCAGCAGTGCCAGAGCAATCGCCCGGAAGGCCAGCGACAGCAGCCGTGCATGTTGCGGCCCACCCGCATTCGGTGCTCTATCGGTAAAACCGGCATCGTCCATACCCGCAACAATGTCCCGCCCGCTCACCTCGCCGGATCACCCCCGAGTACTGCAACGCCCTAATCCCGCAGTACGACAACCCAATCCACGCAACGGCGTGACTTATCCCAGCTGTCTTCCCGCCTCGCGTCGTGTTTGGCGGGCGAGGTTATGGGTTAATTCGTTGCTGGGGGGTGCCGGCGGTCTTACAGTCCGGGTGTGTTTATTTCGAGTGCTTTGACCGGATATGCCGAGGACTCTCGGAACGCGTGCGTGGATGACTAGCGATCGGCTGCCTGGTCGGCGTCGGCTGGGGCCGGGGGTGCGACCGGGCGGGCAGCGGCCTGCGGGTCGGTGCCGTTGCGGCGGACTGTCCTGCGGGACGGAGTGTCGGTCCAGCCTGGAGTGGGCTCTTTGCGGCCGCGGAGGTGGAGGGTGTCGTGCAACTCCCACCTGCTGCGTTCGAACTCGGCGGCGGCGTCGATAACCGCCTGACTGGCCAGGATTCGGCGGCCGACCTGTTTGGCCTCGGTCGTGAGCCGGGCCGCTTCATTGACGGCGTCACCGATGACGGTGAATTCGAGGCGGGTGTCCGCACCGACATCACCGGCGAAAACGAGGCCGCGCGCCACACCGATGCCGACATCGAGTTCCCCCGCGGCGGCGACCTCGTCGCGAATGCGGCGGGCGGCCCGCAGTGCGGGGGTGGCATTGTCCTCCAGCGCGATCGGCGCACCGAAGATGCACAGGGCCGCATCACCTTCGAACTTGTTGACCAGCCCGTGATTGTCCTCGGTCGCCGTGATCACGATGGACAGCAGCCGGTTGAGTTTGGCGACGAAATCGTGCGGGGCCAGTTCGGTGGACAGTGCCACCGAACCGGTGACATCCACGAAAAGCGCTGTCACCACCTGTAGATCGCCGGTGAGATTGGTGGTGCCGGCCAGCGCGCGCTCGGCCACCTCGGTGCCGACGTGGCGGCCGAAGACGGTGCGCATATGTTCGCGCTCACGCAGATTCGCGGCCAGCTCGTTCACCGAATGCTCGAGGCGGCCGATCTCACTGGTGCTGCCGATCGGCACCTGCACATCGAGTTCGCCCCGCGCGATGCGATCGAGTGCGTCGCGCAGCGTATGCATCGGGGTGGCGACGGCGCGGGCCAGCGCGGCCGTGGCCACCGAACCCGCCGAAAGTCCCACCACCGCAAGGTAGATGCCGGTGCGAACGCGATCGCTCGGATCGGTCGTGGGATCGGCGAGCACGGTGATGAGCATGAGCAGCGGTACCGCGCCCACCACCGCGAAGGTGACCAGCACCCGCATGAGCACCGTGGAACTCCAGTGCGCGGTGTCGTCGAGCACCTCCGCCACCACCGGAATGGTGGGCCGGATCAGCCGGTCCACAATGAGATAGGTGAGAGCCGCCGACTCCAGCCCACCGAGCGTGAACATGGACAGCACCACCGCGAAATTCCGCGGCGAGGTGGCGTGCGCGTACACCGCGGCGGCGATGATCACACCCGGAATCCAGATGGCCAGCGCGCGCAGGGTGATGCCCATGGGCAGATGCAGCAGCCGCCGCGCCTCGGTCTCGGTGGGTGCGCGGCGCTGATCGAGCCAGCTGAAATAGTGCTCCCGATCGCGCACCGCGAGCACGATGCCGACCGCGGCGCCGATGGCCGGGTAGATGGCGACCTGGACGAAGGTGGTCATCCACGTCGATCCGAGGCGGCCGAAGAATCCGCTCAGCAGCAGTTCGGTGGAGATGACCGCGAGCCCGCTGAGGTTGCACGCCATGACGACCACCGAGAGTCCCCAGCGCGCGCGCAGCGCCCAGAGGATGAGCCTGCTTATCACGGCGCCAAGGGTGTCGCGCGGGTGGCGACAGTCGGTGGTGTCATCGCGGTTGCATGCCTAGGGGTCGTCCGGCTGATGTTCAGGACTTTAGAGACCTTTCGGCCCCAATTGCACGTTTGTGAGTTTTTGCTCCGGTCAGTGGAGCAGGACCAGCCAGACAGCAACATAGTGGCATAGGGCCGCGACGACCGTTGCCGCATGGAAGAACTCGTGATATCCGAAGACCCTGGGCCACGGGTCCGGCCACCGCGAGGCGTAGAGAATGCCGCCTACGCTATAGGCGATACCGCCCGCGAGCAGCAGTAATACCGGCGTCCAGCCGACATTGTGGATGAGGGTTCCGGCGACCGGCACAATGGCCCAGCCGAGCAGCAGATACAGCGGGACCCCGATCCAGCGAGGGGCGGTGGGCCACAGCATCTTCAGTGCGACACCCGCCACCGCGCCCGCCCACACCGTGATCAACAAGGTCGTCCCGGCGTGTCCGCGGACACCGAGCAGTGCGAACGGCGTGTAGCTGCCCGCGATGAACAGGAAGATCATCGAATGATCGGCCCGTTTCATCCACATGCGAGCGCGCGGCGTGCGCCAGTGCACCCGGTGGTAGGTCGCGCTGATACCGAACACCCCGCACACCGTCAGCCCGTAGACGGCGGTGGACCAGGCCGCGCTCGCCGAGATCGTCGAGGCCTTGCTCACCAGCACGATCACCGCGATGACGGCAACGCCGAAGGCCCACGCATGAATCCACCCGCGCATCCGCGGTTTGATCAGCGCGCCCGCCCCTCGACCGGAATCGAGGGCATCCGCCCCCGGGGCGAAAGGCTGCACAGTGTCCGACACGTTAGTTACCTCCTCAGTAACCTACGGTACCGTAGGTTAGCGCCCGAAAGTCTTGAAAGTGTTCTGAACAACTGGTTTCGCAAGTGTCGGGGTAACTCCCGGGGCACCCCCAGAACCGGCGCCCCACCTGACCGCACTGCGCGAATGGGACTGGACGACCTCTTGGCCGGGCGTCAAAGTTCCGGGGAGGCGGGGGAGCGTACTGTCACTTCCCGTGAAGCTTGCGAGTCAGGTGCGTGGACTCCCGTATCGGATTTACGAGGCCAGACTGGCCCAGCAGCTGGCGGGCAGGCAGCACCCCCGGCACGTCGCCGTCATGTGTGACGGTAATCGGCGCTGGGCGCGGGAGAACGGCTTCACCGATGTCAGTCACGGGCATCGGGTGGGGGCGCTCAAAATCGCCGAGCTGGTCGGCTGGTGCGGTGAGTCGGGCGTCGAGATGGTCACCGTCTATCTGCTCTCCACCGAGAATCTGCGCCGCGACCAGGACGAGCTGGACACCCTCTTCGAGGTGATCACCGATGTGGTCGACGAACTCTCTGCGCCGGAACAGAATTCGAGCGTGCGCATCGTGGGTGCGCTCGATCAGTTGCCGGACTACGTGGCCAAGCGGTTGCGGGTGGCGGCCGAGCGCACCAGCGGCCGCGACGGCGTGCACGTGAACGTGGCCATCGGCTACGGCGGCCGGCAGGAGATCACCGATGCGGTGCGCTCGCTGGTGCGCCAGGAGATCGAAGCGGGCGAGACCGGCGAGGATCTGGTGCAGTCGATCACCGTCGACGCCATCGGGCAGCACCTCTACACCTCCGGTCAGCCGGATCCGGATCTGGTCATCCGCACCTCCGGTGAGCAGCGGCTCTCCGGATTCCTGCTGTGGCAGAGCGCCTATTCGGAGATCTGGTTCACCGAGGCGTACTGGCCGGAGTTCCGGCGCGTCGATTTTCTGCGGGCCCTGCGTGATTTCGCTGCCCGGCACCGCCGTTTCGGCGTGTAAGACTCGTTCTGCGCAACACGGCATGTCAACGGTTGTGTTGCAGTGCAATGGCTTCCGTGGTTCGCGGGGCCGTCGCTGCCGTACCGTCGGAGTGCATGAGTGAGCTGCGCGAAGGGCAGAGTGGCCCGGGGGATTCGACGATTGTCACCACGGAGTCGTACCTCAGCTATGAGGAGTTCGGCCGCCGGTTTCTGGAGTACGCGGCCTCGCCGGGGCGGATAGCCGGGGCCTTCGAGAAATTGACCGGGGAGGCGTTCGAATTCGGCCCGATCGGGGTGGGACCGGGGCGGATAGCCAAACTGTCCGCCGGGGTGCGGCTGGGTCAGCCGCGGCTGAATCGGGAAGTGCAGGACAATATTTCGTACGACCTGGTGATCCCGCTGGATATCGATCTGCTCATCGATCTCGCGGTGGATCGCTACCCGTTCCATGTGGACGGCACCATCCACCTGCATCTGACCGTGCGCACCGCCGAGCCGCTGCGCGTGCTCATCGATATCGCCGAACCACAGCCCAGCAATGTGCGCATCAATGTGGCGAGCGCATCTCGCCGCGGGGAGCTGCTGCGCATTCTGGCCAGCGTCGATCACGAGATCCGCCGCTTCGTGGCGCGCTATATCGCGACCGAGATCCGCAAGCCGAATATCCAGGCCGCCACCGATATCGATGTGGCAGCACGCCTGGACGCCGCCTGGCGACTCTAGAGCTTGCGCAGCCGCAGCCGGTTGATGGCGTGGTCGGAGTCTTTGCGCAGTACGAGCGTGGCGCGCGGCCGGGTGGGCAGGATGTTCTCCACCAGGTTCGGGCGGTTGGTGCTGTGCCAGATCTCCTTGGCCTGATTGGTGGCTTCGGAATCGGTGAAGTTCGCGTAGTGGTGGAAGGCCGAATTCGGATCGGTGAAGGCCGTTTTGCGCAGGGACAGGAAGCGCTGCACGTACCAGTTCTCGATGTCCTCGATGCGGGCGTCCACATAGACGGAGAAGTCGAACAGGTCCGACACCATCAGGCGGGGACCGGTCTGCAGCACGTTCAGACCCTCGACGATGAGAATGTCGGGCTGGCGCACGCAGTGGAACTGCTCGGGCACGATGTCGTAGGCGATATGCGAATACACCGGCGCGCACACCTCGGGCGCACCGGATTTCACCTCGGTGACGAAGCGCAGCAGCTTGCGGCGATCGTAGGACTCCGGGAAACCCTTGCGGTGCATGATGCCGCGCCGGGTGAGTTCGGCTGTGGGGTAGAGGAATCCGTCGGTGGTGACCAGATCCACCCGGGGATGGTGATCCCAGCGCGCCAGTAGTGCCTGCAGCACACGTGCGGTCGTCGATTTACCGACCGCCACCGAGCCCGCCACGCCGATCACATACGGCACCTGGCGATCGGGATGGGTTTCCCCGAGGAAGGTCGCGGTCGCGGCGAACAGGCGCTGTTTCGCGGCGACCTGCAAATGAATGAGACGGGCCAGCGGGAGGTACACCTCCGCGACCTCTTCGAGGTCGATCTGCTCGCCGAGGCCGCGCAGGCCGGTCAGTTCTTCCTCGGTGAGCACCAGGGGAGTCGACTTGCGCAGGGTGCGCCACTGCTTCCGGTCGAATTCCACATAGGGACTCGGCTCGCTCATCCGTGCCACTTAGCCACGTCCCAGCGTCGGCCGACAACAGTTTCCGGACGGCAGACACGGCAACACTCCACGCATAGCCGAATTGTGCTCGGCCTCAACAGGGTGGTGAACACCAGGTGATGCTACTCACCGGTAACCGGAGTGACATTGGCTACACGCTCGAAGCTTGCCGGGCAATCCAATAAGGTCGTTCGCTATGGCAGCGCATCCACTCGTCACCGAATACCTGCGGCTGGGACTGGCTTTCGATCGGCTCGAGGAGGGCTTCGTCGACGCCTACACCGGTGATCCGGTGCTGCGGAGAGAAATCGAGAACGCACCCGCGCCGCAGCCGCGCGAGCTCGCGAACCAGGCCGCCGCACTGCTGAAGGAACTTCCGGAGGCGGGCCTGCCCGCCGAGCGCACCGAATTCCTGGAGGCGCATCTGCGGGCCCTGGAATGCTCCGGGCGCAAATTCGCGGGGGACGACATCTCCTTCATCGACGAGGTGCACGCCTACTTCGATGTCGAGATCGCCCCCGGCGACGAGGACGACTACCGCGACGCGCACCGGCAGCTGGACGAGGTGCTCCCCGGCGACGGCACGCTCTTCGAGCGCATCACCGCGCACCGCCGCGGTGACGAGATCCCGCCGGAACGCCTGCGCGAATGTGTGGACGCCTTCTCCAGCGCACTGCGCGAGCTGGTGCGCGAGCGCTATCCGCTGCCCGATAACGAGCGGGTCGAATACGAAGTGGTGGGGGACAAGCCGTGGTCCGGCTTCAACTACTACCTCGGCAACTACCAGTCCAAGGTCGCCATCAACTCCGACCTGAAACAGCATCTGTCCCAGCTGCCGCATCTGATCGCGCACGAGTCGTATCCGGGCCATCACACCGAGCACTGCCGCAAGGAGGCCGGACTGGTCGGGGCCGGGCAGGACGAGCAGACGCTGTTCGTGGTCAATACCCCGCAGTGCCTGATGGCGGAGGGGCTGGCCGATCTGGCGCTGAAGTCGATCGTGGGCCCGGGCTGGGGACGCTGGGCGCAGGACATCTACGCCGATCTCGGACTGCGCTTCGACGGGGAACGCGCCGAACGCATTTCGACCGCGTCCGGAAAGCTGCTGGGCGTGCGTCAGGATGCGGCGCTGCTGCTGCACGATCGCGGGCGCAGCGCCGATACCGTCGCGGAATTCCTGCAGCGCTGGAGTCTGACCACGCCGGAGCGGGCGCGGCAGTCGCTGCGCTTTCTGTCCTCACCGCTGTGGCGGGCCTACATCAGTACGTACGTGGAGGGTTACCGGCTGCTCGGGGGCTGGCTGGACCAGGCGCCGGATGGCGAGAATCGGTCCGAGCGTTTTCGCCGCCTCTTGGACGAACCCCTCACACCTGGCGCGATCCGCCGGATGTGAGGGGACTCCCCGATCAGGTCTCCGGAGCTTATGCGCCCCAGGTGGAACAGGCCGCGCCGCCGCTCGACATCGTGCACAGGGACTTGAGCAGGGTGATCAGGATGTCCGGAAGACCGGCGCCGGCGATATTGAAAAGCATGTGTGTCTACCTCGAAAGCTAGTTTGGGCCAATGACACTGGCGCACTGAGGCCAGTGGTCCGTCACCTTACCGAGATTTGTTGCTCCGCCATAGCCTGAATTTCGGAGGCTGTCCACCGCTTCGGACAAACCCACCGTCCCGGCTGCAATGACGCGAAAAATGCCCCCAGTTTTCGGGGCAGCTGTCCGGTCGGCGCGGCGTCCGCGAGCCGCGTGGCGTCGCGTAGGCCGGGCTCCGGATAAGATGGCCGGACCGCGACTGGCGCATTCGAGGTGGAAGCAACCACCGGGAAGCATCCAAGTCCCGCACCGCGCGCCTGGGTGCTGGGCATGAGGACTTCGGGCACCCCCGAAGCCCGGAGCGCGAAGGTTGCGATGGATCACTCAGTTACCGACACCCAGAACCCGCTGGTCGACACTCCGGCGACGGCCAATACACTCGGCCGGGTGACGCAGACGACCGCCTCTGTCAATTCTCAGTCCCTCGCCGAACTCGATCCCGAGGTGGCTGCCGCGATGGGTGGCGAGCTCGCCCGCCAGCGCGACACCCTCGAGATGATCGCCTCGGAGAACTTCGTGCCGCGCGCGGTCCTGCAGGCGCAGGGCAGCGTGCTGACCAACAAGTATGCCGAGGGTTACCCGGGCCGCCGCTACTACGGCGGCTGCGAGAACGTCGACGTGGTCGAGGATCTGGCCCGCGCCCGCGTCACCGAGCTCTTCGGCGCGGAATACGCGAATGTCCAGCCGCATTCGGGCGCGCAGGCCAATGCCGCCGTCCTGATGGCGCTGATGAACCCGGGCGAGAAGCTGCTCGGCCTGGATCTGGCGCACGGCGGCCACCTCACGCACGGCATGCGGCTGAACTTCTCCGGCAAGCTGTACGAGGTGCACGCCTACGGCGTCAGCAAGGAAGACCACCGCGTCGATATGGACGAGGTGCGCAAGATCGCCCGCGAGACCCGCCCGAAGGTGATCGTCGCCGGCTGGTCCGCGTACCCGCGGCACCTGGATTTCGCGGCCTTCCGCGAGATCGCCGATGAGGTCGGCGCGTACCTGTGGGTCGATATGGCGCACTTCGCCGGTCTGGTCGCCGCCGGGCTGCACCCGTCGCCGGTTCCTTTCGCCGATGTCGTCTCCTCGACCGTGCACAAGACTCTCGGCGGCCCGCGCTCCGGCCTGATCCTGGCCAAGCAGGAGTTCGCCAAGAAGCTCAACAGCGCGGTGTTCCCGGGCCAGCAGGGCGGCCCGCTCATGCATGCCATCGCCGCCAAGGCTGTGGCGTTCAAGATCGCCGCGGGCGAAGAGTTCGCCGAGCGTCAGGCGCGCACCATTCGCGGCGCCCAGATTCTCGCCGAGCGGCTCACCCGTGAGGACGCCACCGCGAAGGGCATCAATGTCCTCACCGGCGGCACCGATGTGCACCTCGTTCTGGTCGACCTGCGCAATTCGCAGCTGGACGGCCAGCAGGGCGAGGATCTGCTGCACGAGATCGGAATCACCGTGAACCGCAACGCCGTTCCGTTCGACCCGCGCCCGCCGATGGTCACCTCCGGCCTGCGCATCGGCACCCCGGCGCTGGCCACCCGCGGCTTCGGCGATACCGAGTTCACCGAGGTCGCCGAGATCATCGCCGCCGCACTGACCGGCTCCGCGGAGCTGGACTCGCTGCGCCAGCGAGTCTCCAAACTGGCTCAGGCCTTCCCGCTGTACGAGGGCCTCGAGGACTGGCGCCTGCTCGGCTGAGCCGAGCCTTAGACGAAAAGCCCCCGCGACCGAATCGGTCGCGGGGGCTTTCGAATGTGTCGGGACTGCTTGCCGGACCGCCGGGTCGCGAGCACGACCGTTTACCCGTGCGCGGGCATCGAACCCGTTGCCGAGCAGGCTGGAACACATTGGCGCGCAGGCATGGAACCCATTGGCACGCGGCTACAGGGCCGTTGGCGCGTACGGCGGAGTGGCCGTTGGGTGGGGGGTCAGTTCGCCGGTGGTGCAGGTGCTGCGGGGCGCGGGCGGGGGAGGTCGTCGCGGCGGAGCGGCCAGTAGCTGCGCGGGCCGCCGGTCAGGGCCAGGGCTTCGGTGGTGACGACGGAGATCAGCCACTTCGGGCGGGGATTCACCCAGGTGCGTTCCGACGCACCGTTTTTCAGCACGACGGTCGGCACCGTCTCATTGCCGTCGGCGACCTTGCGGACGAAGGCCGCCGCCTCCGGATCCTGCCAGATATCGACTTCGCGATGCACGATCCCATTGCTGTTGAGCGTACGGCGCAGTCGCGCGCAGAAGGGGCAGCCGGGGCGGCGGTAAACGACCAGTTCAGGGCCGGTGTCAGCGGTCATACCGGGATTGTATGGCGAAAAAGACTGCCCGCGAACAGTTCCTGGCCTGCACGGCAGTGATCGACCCGGCCCGAACGGCAGTGCGTGACGGGTCAGGCGTGCTTGCTCAGGTAGTCCACGTACATCGGGCGCAGCACCTCGCCGATCTCGCCCTCGCCCGCGTGCACGTAGTCGTCGAGCATGGGCAGCACGTACTTGATATCGGCCTCGCTCTCGCCCAGATCGCCGGAGGCGGCCTCGGCGGCCGGAATGGACTTCAGCAGCTCCCAGAGGAATTTCACATCACCGCGGCGAACCGCGGCCTTGACGGCCCGGTCGTGCAGTTCCTTGGTGGAGAGCGCCTCTAGATCCTGGGTATCGGCCATAGCGTCGACTGTAATGGACCCATGGCAGCGCAACCGAGGTACCGGGTCAAGCGTGTGTACGACGCGCCCGATGCGGACGACGGCCGCCGGGTGCTGGTGGATCGGCTCTGGCCGCGCGGCATCAGCAAACAGCAAGCGGCGATCGACGACTGGCCCAGGGAAGTGACGCCGTCGAACGAGCTGCGGAAGTGGTACCACGCGGACCCGCAGGCGCGACGCGCCGAATTCGAGACACGGTATCGACTCGAGCTCGACAATGACACGGCCCGAGATGTGCTGGCGCGGTTGCGCCGCGAGGCCGCGGTCGGACCATTGACGCTGGTGACAGCGGTGAAGGAGCCGGAGCACAGCCATGTCCCGGTATTGCTCGGTGAGCTGGCCGAAAGCCCTGCGGGGGAGGGACGTTAACGCGATCTTCACCAACACGCCTGTAAGTCGGGCAGCCGGATTGCGAATTCGGCAGTAACGTCGGGAGTGCGGGCCGCGTAGGTGTGGCTCGTACGGGAGGTCCTGATCGTGGCTGAGCAACTCAGTGCGAGGGGGCCGGCATCCGGCCCTCGGGTCATACGACCCTAACGGCCGACCGGCCCAGCGAGAACATTCGCGCGGTGCCGCGCGAGTGGCAAAGGAGCCCACCGTGACTGATGCACGCTCCGTCAACGCTCCCACCGGGAACGCCGCCTCCAACCGGGGCACGCGCACCACAGGTCCGGGAGTTCACGCCTCGCAGTCGTCCGATTCCGGACTGAAAACCTTCGTTGTGGATACGTCGGTGCTGCTCTCCGATCCCTGGGCGCTGACCCGCTTCGGTGAGAACCGCGTAGTGCTGCCGCTCGTGGTGATCAGCGAGCTCGAGGGCAAACGCCACCACCACGAACTGGGCTGGTTCGCCCGGGAGGCATTGCGGATGCTGGACGATTTGCGTCTGGCACACGGTCGGCTCGACCAGAAGATCCCGATCGGCACCGGGGGCGGAACGCTCCAGGTGGAGCTCAATCACACGGATCCGACCGTATTGCCGGTCGGATTCCGCACGGACAGCAACGATTCCCGCATTCTCGCCTGCGCGCTGAATTTCGCGGCCGAGGGTGAACGAGTCGTACTGGTATCCAAGGACATTCCGCTGCGCGTCAAGGCGAGCGCGGTCGGACTGCAGGCGGACGAGTACCACGCCCAGGATGTCGTCACCTCCGGGTGGACCGGCATGGTGGAGATCGAGGTCGGCTCCGAAACCGTGGACCGGCTCTACAGCGATTCCATCATCGATCTCGATGAGGCGCGGGATATGCCGTGCCACACCGGAATCCGGCTGCTGAGCTCGCGTGGCAGCGCACTGGCCCGGGTGTCTCCGGACAAGCGGATTCAGCTGGTGCGTGGCGATCGTGAGGCCTTCGGGTTGCACGGGCGCTCCGCCGAACAGCGCATCGCCCTGGATCTGCTGATGGACGAGAGCATCGGGATCGTCTCGATGGGCGGCCGGGCCGGCACCGGCAAGTCCGCACTCGCGCTCACCGCGGGTCTGGAAGCCGTGCTGGAGCGCCGGACGCACCGCAAGGTCGTGGTGTTCCGCCCGCTGTACGCGGTCGGCGGCCAGGATCTCGGCTATCTGCCCGGTAGTGAGAGCGAGAAGATGGGGCCGTGGGCGCAGGCCGTCTTCGACACCCTCGACGGGCTCGCCAGTCCGGAGGTGATGGAGGAGGTGCAGGCGCGCGGCATGCTGGAGGTGTTGCCGCTCACCCATATTCGCGGGCGGTCGCTGCACGACTCCTTCGTGATCGTGGACGAGGCGCAGTCCCTCGAACGCAATGTGCTGCTCACGGTGCTCAGCCGTTTGGGCAGCGGGTCGCGGGTGGTGTTGACGCACGATGTGGCGCAGCGCGACAACCTGCGGGTCGGCCGGCACGACGGTGTTGCCGCCGTGATCGAGAAGCTCAAGGGGCATCCGCTCTTCGCGCACATCACGCTGACCCGCAGCGAGCGGTCGCCGATCGCGGCACTGGTCACCGAGATGCTGGAGGAGTTCGGGCCGAACGCGTGAGCATGCGGTAGTCAGCTTTTCCACTGCCCTGATCAGCCGGACGTCTCCGGCTGATCAGGGCAAATCTTTGGTGTGTGTTTCAACTCACATGTTGCAGGGTATATTTCGCTGAAATAGCTGCTCGGCGGTTTACTCGGCGAGATCTGCATATTCGCCGAATGGTTGCCGGGTGCCTGGCCCGAGTTACCGAGAGGATGAAATGCACACCTTCGCTCGACGTACGGCTGGCATCATCGCGGCCGTTGCGGTCGTGACCCTTTTCACCGCGGGCTGCGATAAGGACAATAAGGATTCCAAGTCCGATGCGACCAGCACGGTCGTGGTGACCACCACCGAGCAGCCGACCACCGGCGGCGAGACCACCGGCGCCACGGAGACCAAGATCGCCACGCGGGACGGTGAAATCGCCGTCGGCGGAACCGTTCTCGCCAAGTACAACGAATTCAAGGGTGAGGCCGGACCGCTCGGCGCGCCCACCGGTCCGGAGCAGGACACACCCGGCGGCGGCATTTCACAGGAATTCGCGGGCGGCGCCATCTGCAGCAGCCCGACGACCGGAACGCATGTGGTGTGGGGCGAGATCCGCAAGGCCTGGGACGAGAACGGTGGTCCCGGAGGCAAACTCGGCTACCCGACCAGCGATGAGACCGATATCCCGGGCGGCAAGCAGAGCGAGTTCACCGGCGGCAATATCACCTGGGTGAACGGGCAGACCAGCGTCAACGAGAAGTAGCGGGGCCGTCGGTCCGGGGCCTTCCCTGCCCCGGACCGCGTCGCCCGCACCCCGGCTGCGGCCGCTGCCGACGCCATAGCCGTTGCGAATGCAGGACGAAGATCCCCACGTTTGCCGCGCAGCCGCTAGGTTGTCCACGTGCAGAACGATTTGGCCGACCGCGAACTGCTGGTATCGCTGGCAGCGGAGGTGGAAGCAAACCTGGTTCGCCATATCGCCCTCGCGGCGGAATGGCAGCCTCACGACTATGTGCCGTGGGACGACGGCCGCAACTTCGAGTTCCTCGGTGGAACCGATTGGGAGCCCGGGCAGTCCGAGCTCAGTGATGTCTCCAAGCTCGCGCTGACCGTGAGCGTGCTGATTGCCGACAATCTGCCCGCGTACCACCGGGAGCTCGGCAAGTACCTGCGCACCGGTCCCTGGTGGCGCTGGGTCGGCCGCTGGACCGCCGAGGAGAACCGGCACGAGATCCTGATCCGGAACTACCTCATGGTGACCCGTGCGGTGGATCCGATCGAGCTCGAGCGCGCGCGCATGACGCATATGGTGGAGGGCTTCAGCCGCCCCGCCATGCATCTGCTCGATGTGCTGGCCGCCTGCGCGCTCGAGGAGACCGCCGCCGCCATCCGGCATCGCAATACCGCGGCGACCGCCGACAGTCCGATCGTCGCCACCATTGCCGAGCGCCTGGCGGCCGATGACGAACTGCAGGCCGTCTTCTTCGCGAACCTGATCTCCGCCGCGCTCGACCTGGCCCCCGATCAGGCCGTGCGCGCCATTGCCGACCGCATCGCCGACTTCCACGTCCCCGTGGTCAAGCTCGCCGACGGCACCACCAGCGACGAGTTGCTCGCCGAGGCCGGCATCTACGACCGCGCCAACGAGCCCGCCCTCGTCTTCGGCCCTCTCCTGGAACGCTGGAACATCTTCACCCGCACCGACTTCAGCGAAGCCGGCGAAAAGGCCCGCGCCGAACTCGCCCACCTCCGCTCCTGACCCGTTCGCGTTCGGCGCGTGTGCGTTCAGTATCCGCGGGCCCGCCCGCCGGTTCCGTATCGCGTATTCCGGCTGTCCCTCAGGGGCAGCCGGTTCGCGTTCGGGGTCTATGGCCGACCGCCCGCGGTATTGCCTACGACTATGTCCGACACCGGATTCCGGCTGCCGCATGGTGGCAGCCGGTTCGTGGACGGCAGAGCTATCGTGCGGTTGGGGCGACTGTCAGCGGCCGCGGGCTGCGCGGAAGAGGCCTACCGCGGTGCCGCGGAGGAAGTTCTCCCAGCTGAAGTGGTCGTGCCACAGGGTGATTCGGCCGTCGCGGAGTTCGAAGGTGCCGCAGACCCAGAAGGCGATCTCGACGGGGCCGAAGCGTAGGTAGTCGGTGCGTTCGGTCAGGACCACGCCGTCCTCGTCGGCGGCCGCGTGGTGCATATCGGCACGGAAGCCGTAGCGGGGATTGCTGAGCTTGTCGAGAATCCAGCGCACGCGGTCGGCGCCCCGCACATCCGGCAGCGAGGTGTTCTTCCAGACGATGGCGGGATCGACGAGATCGAGGGCCTCGGTGACGGCCTTCATCTCCATGGCGGCGAAGAACTCGCGCACGGTGGTGACGGCATCCTGCTGCAACTCCGGTAAGTCGGACATGATTCGACTGTAGGCCGAGCACTCACGGGCGCATAGACATTCGCCGCCTTCGCACCCCCGACACGGTTATTTCCGGCTGTCGATCAGGACCCCGATGCCGTCGAGAATGCGGTCGATCCCGAATCGCAGCGCCTGATTGCGGCCGGTGTCCCCGTCGGGACGGGCGGCTTGCTCGGCGAGGGCCTGTGCGACATGGGGATAGCGGTGGCCGTGCTCGATCAGCACCGCACCCAGTTCCTTGACCAGGTCCTCCTCCATATCGAGTCCGTGGGCGGGCCCGAGTGTCTGCGCCAGGCCTCGGACGTGGCCGAACAGCAGCACCACGCTGTCCATTTGTTCCGAGGCGGTCAGGCCGTTGCCGTCCAGGGCGTCGAGTCCGGCCTCCAGCCAGCTCATTTCATTGGGGCCGAGCGGCCGAATGCCCACGGCCAGCTCCAGCCCCCAGTGATGGACGCCGAAGCGTTCGAAGGCCGTCTCGCTATAGCGGGTGAGGTAGGCGCGCCAGGGTTCGGATGCATCCGGTGTCGCGGCACCCCGCTCCGGCGGCCGGCCGAGTGCCGCGTCCAGCATGACCGCCGTGAGCTCGGCTTTGCCCGGGACATAGCGGTACAGCGCCATCTTCGCGCACCCCAGCCGTTCGGCCAGCCGCTGCATGGACAGATTGCCGAGCCCCTCGGCATCGGCGAGCGCCATGGCCTCGGCGACGATCTGCTCGAGCGTGAGGGACGGTTTCGGCCCGCGCTTGGGCTTCTGCTCGATACCCCAGAGCAGCTCTGTTGTGGTCGGTCCCGGCATGCCCGTCATCCTTCCTGAATTTTCCACTTGACGCCCAACTGCGTCCATCGTACGCTAATAAACAACAGCGGCCGACGGACGCAAATGAATATCAGGAGCGACATCATGCGCAACACCACCGTTCTCATCTCCGGCGCTTCCATCGCGGGCCCGGCCCTGGCCTACTGGCTGAGCCGCTACGGCTTCGACGTCACCGTGGTCGAGAAGTCCCCCGCACTGCGGGCGGGCGGCCAGGCGGTCGACTTCACCGGCCACACCCACATGGCGGTGCTGGAGCGCATGGGGATCCTCGAGGACCTCGAGCGCCGCCAGACCGGCAAGACGGATATGGTGATCGTCGATGAGGGCGGGAACGAAAAAGCGCTCATCTCAGGCGATTTCACCGGCGGCGATCTCGAGATCCTGCGCGGCGATCTGGCCGATGTCATCTATCAGCGCACCGCGCGGAACTGCCGATACCTGTTCGGCGACACCATCACCGCGCTCACCGAGACCACCGACGGCGTCCATGTCGAATTCGCGCACGCCCCCGCCCAGCGCTTCGATCTCGTCTTCGGCGCGGACGGCATCCACTCCCGGGTGCGGAAACTGGCCTTCGGCCCGGAACAGAAGTTCGTGAAGCACCAGGGCCACTACTACTGCCTCGCCGGCGCGTCGAAGTGGGAGAGTCAGCCCGATGCCCCGCGCGAGCGTGCGGTGTCGTACGCCCTCAATACGCCGGGCCATCTGGCCAGCCTCGGCAACTCCAAGGCCGCGCAGATGTATATGTTCGCCTCGCCTCAACTCGACTACGACCGTGATGATTTCGACGCCCAGCGCCGCATCGTCGCCGATCAGTTCGCCGGCATCGGCTGGGAGGTGCCGCGCATGCTGGCCGACCTGCCGCACCTGGACGGCTTCTACCTCGACTCCCTCAGCAAGGTGACGATGAAGAACTTCGTGCAGGGCCGAGTGGCCCTGGTCGGTGATGCGGGCTACGGCAATACCCTCGCCGGCTTCGGCAGCGGTCTCGCGATTGTCGGCGCGTACGTTCTCGCCGGTGAATTGGCCGCGGCGGACGGCGATTACACCGTCGCCTTCCCGCGCTACCAGGAGATGATGAAGCGCACCGGGAAAATGGCCGGCGCCTCCAGCCCGGGCGCATTCCTGGCGCCCAAGACCGCGCTCGGGCTGCGCTTCCGCAATTGGTTCCTGGGCTCCCGATTCTTCGCCATGATGGTCAAGTCCGCCGAGAAGTCCAAGAACGATATCGATCTGAAGAACTACCCGGAAATCGTTGCCGCTCGGTGAAATACGACAAATGCGGGCACGGTGGCGAATGCCTTCCGTGCCCGCACAGTCGTGTCCGGAACTACCTCCGGTGCGGGCTCACTCTTTGTTGTAGTCGACCTTCGACATGGACAGCACATCGAGACGGCGATCGAGTTCCTCGATCGAGAGGTTGTCGCCGATCAGACCGCGATCGATGACCGTCTGGCGAATCGTCTTGTGCGACTTGACCGCCTCCTTGGCGACAGCCGCGGCCTCCTCGTACCCGATGGCCGAATTCAGTGGCGTCACAATGGACGGCGAGGATTCGGCGAGCCGGCGCAGGCGATCGACATCGGCGACCAGCCCGGCCACGCACTTATCGGCGAAGAGCCGGGAAACATTGGCCAGCAGGCGAATCGACTCCAGCACATTGCGCGCCATCACCGGAATATAGACATTGAGCTCGAAGGCGCCATTGCCGCCACCCCAGGCGATCGCGGCATCATTGCCGATGACCTGCGCCGCCACCTGCGTAACAGCCTCGGGCAGTACGGGATTGACCTTGCCGGGCATGATCGAGGAGCCGGGCTGCAGATCCGGCAGCTGGATCTCGGACAGTCCGGTGAGCGGGCCCGAACCCATCCAGCGAATATCGTTCGCGATCTTGGTGAGGCTGATGGCGACCGTGCGCAGCGCACCGGAGAGCTCCACCAGGCCGTCGCGGGCGGCCTGCGCTTCGAAATGGTTGCGGGCCTCCGACAGTGCGTCGATATCCGTCGACTTCTTGAGCTGGGCAACCACTTTCGCGCCGAAGTCGTCGGGCGCGTTCAGCCCGGTGCCGACCGCGGTGCCGCCGATGGCCAGCTCACCCAGGCGCGGGAGCGTGGTCAGCAGGCGTTCGATACCGGCGCTGACCTGCCGGGTGTAGCCGCTGAACTCCTGACCCAGGGTGATCGGCACGGCATCCATCAGGTGGGTGCGGCCGGACTTCACCACATCCCGCCACTGCACCGACTTGTCCAGCAGCGCCAGCCGCAGATGATCGAGCGCCGGGACCAGGTCCTTCACCACGGCCTCGGTCGCGGCGACATGTGTTGCGGTGGGGAAGGTGTCGTTGGAGGACTGCGACATGTTCACATCGTCGTTGGGATGCACGGTGACGCCATTGCGCGCGGCGATGCCCGCGATCACCTCATTGGCGTTCATATTCGAGCTGGTGCCCGAGCCGGTCTGGAATACGTCGATCGGGAACTGGTCGTCGTGCTTGCCGTCGGCGATCTCGGTGGCGGCGGCGACAATGGCATCCGCCTTGGCCGGGTCCAGCAGACCCAGATCGCGGTTCACGGTCGCACAGGCCGCCTTCAACAGGCCCAGCGCCCGGATCTGCGCGCGCTCCAGGCCGCGGCCACTGATGGGGAAGTTCTCTACCGCACGCTGAGTCTGCGCCCGCCACAGTGCGTCCACGGGGACGCGGACCTCACCCATGGTGTCGTGTTCGATGCGGTACCGGGTGTCGTCTGCCATGAATCCGACCCTAGGCCCGCACCGGGGTGGATGGGGGTGCCACGCCTGAGGGAATCAGCACACGGCCGCTCGGGAATAGGCCCGGAACAAGGCAACGGCCGGAGCGCATGCGAAGCGCTCCGGCCGTCATCGTCGAACCCGCTGTGCCGGAGTCATTGCCCCGGTGCGGGTTTCGCCGCTCAGAACATGGGCGGCGCGGCCTGGTCGTCGCCGACGAAGTCGACCGACGCGTACTCGCGCAGCTTGGTGAGGCGGTGGTAGGCATCGACGATGCGCACGGTGCCGGACTTGGCGCGCATGACGATGGACTGGGTGTACGCGCCGCCGCCGAAGTAGCGCACGCCGCGCACCAGGTCACCGTCGGTGACGCCGGTGGCGCTGAAGAAGACGTCCTCACCGGAGACGAGGTCCTCGGTATTGAGCACGCGGTCCAGATCGTGGCCGGCGTCGAGGGCCTTCTGCCGCTCCTCGTCGTCCTTCGGGGCCAGCTTGCCCTGCAGCGCACCGCCCATACAGCGCATGGCGGCCGCGGCGATAATGCCCTCGGGCGTGCCGCCGATGCCGATCAGCACGTCGACGCCGGATTCCGGGCGGGCGCAGGCGATGGCGCCGGCGACGTCACCGTCGGAGATGAGGCGGATGCGGGCGCCCGCATCGCGGACATCCTGGATGTACTGATTGTGGCGCGGGCGGTCCAGCACGCACACCGTCAGATCGGAGACGAAGGAGTTCTTCGCCTTCGCGACGCGGCGCAGGTTCTCCGCGATCGGGGCCGCGAGGTCGATGACGTCGGCGGCTTCGGGGCCGACCGCGATCTTCTCCATGTAGAACACGGCCGACGGGTCGAACATGGCGCCGCGCTCGGCGACCGCGAGCACGGAGATCGCGCCGGGCGAGCCCTTCGCCATCAGGGTGGTGCCGTCGATGGGGTCGACCGCGAAGTCCAGTTCCGGGCCCTCGCCATTGCCGACCAGCTCACCGTTGTAGAGCATGGGCGCTTCGTCCTTCTCGCCCTCGCCGATCACCACGATGCCGCGCATGGTGACCGTCGATACCAACTGCCGCATGGCGTCCACTGCCGCGCCGTCGCCGCCCTCTTTGTCGCCGCGGCCGACCCAGCGACCCGCTGCCATCGCGCCGGCCTCGGTGACCCGGACCAACTCCAGAGCGAGGTTGCGGTCCGGGGCCTCACGGCGGGATGCGGGTGTCGGTGCCGTCATTACGGTGCCTCCTAGGTTGTCTACTGCTGCGTGAATTGTCGCATTGCGCTTCCGGGCCCTAGACAAGTACTTGCGTTTCACTTCCGGCCCGGCGCTGGACCTTTACGGACGAGCCGCTTGACGCGGGGGATGTGCAAGGGCGCGGACACCTGCCCTGTGAGGAGGGTCGCAGTAAGGGTCCGTGGATACTGGGGGCGTGTCGAACACGAAGCCGCGGATCCTGAACGACTGGCGGGACCTCATCTGGTCCCTCCTGCCACTGGTACTGATCTGCCTGGTCATTGCCGGCATCGCCAGCCAGTGCACCTTCACCGCGAACGGCCCCACCCAGGGCCAGGTCCCGCACTTCGATGCGCACACCGCTCTCGCAGACGATGCCAAGACCATCGGATTCCCGATTCGCGAGCCCGCGCTGTCCGCCGATTGGAAGCCGAACTCCGGCAGCCGCGACACCATCCCCGCCGCGGGCGGCGGCGCGGTGAGCACCGTCGGCTACATCACACCGCAGGGCAGCTACATGCAGTACACGCAGTCCAACGCCACCGAGGACGTGCTCGCCAAGAAGATCGTCGGCTCCCGCTACGCCAGCGGCACCGCGCAGATCGGCGACCGCAAGTGGGTCGAATACTCCGAGCCCGGCAGCGAACCCGCCTGGATCACCGACTTCGGCGACGTCCGAATTCTGATCAAGGGCGCCGGCAACGCCTCCGCCTTCAACACCCTCGCAACCGCCGTGGACACCGCGCAGCCGCTCCCCGCGCACTGATCGCCCGCAACAGCCCGTCGCGGTCGGGCAACGGAACAGCCCGTGCCGCAGTCGAACAGCAGTGAGATGTGCTGTGCGACTACGACACGGGCTGTTCGGTCTGACGCGGGCTGTGTGATTACGACACGGGCCGGTCGGTTCGGTGCGACTCAGTTCTCCGTGGTGCGGTGGGAGAGGGCGTCTTCGACGCGTTTGCGCGCACCGGCGAGGTGTTCCTCGCAGCGGTTGGCAAGGGCTTCCCCGCGCTCCCAGAGGGAGAGGGAATCGTCGAGGTCGAGGCCGCCCTGTTCGAGCATCTTCACCACATTGACGAGCTCGTCACGGGCGCGTTCGTAACCGAAGGCGGTGATCTCGGTGAGGTCGGACTCAGTCATTCGGGGTGGATTCCTTTCGGGGGCCGAGGGATTGGGAGCCGAGTGCGGCGGCGGTGAGCGCACCGTCGGCCACCCGGATGCGGAGCTGACTGCCCGCGGGAGCGTCGTCGATGGAGCGGACCACCTCGCGCTCCTTGCCGAGAACCTTCTGCACCACCGCATAACCGCGCGACAGGGTGGCCGCCGGTCCCAGCGCGGAGAGTTTTTCACGCAGGTGCCGGGTGGCCGTGGATTCGGTGGTGAGGCTCTGGTTGATGGCGCGGCGGGTGGCGGTGCGGAAGCGCTCCACCTCGTCGTGGCGCTGCTCCAGCAGGCGCAGCGGGTCCGCCAGCACCGGGCGGGAGCGGAGCTGTTGCAGGGCACGGGATTCGCGGTCCACCCAGCCGCGCAGCGCCGCGGCGGCGCGGGCCTGCAATTCGCGCAGCAGCGCGGATTCGGCTGCGGCGTCGGGGACTATGCGCTTGGCGGCATCGGTGGGAGTCGCGGCGCGCAGGTCGGCGACATAGTCGCTGAGCGGATTGTCGGGCTCGTGGCCGATGGCGCTGACAATCGGGGTCTTGGCCGAAACTATTGCCCGGCACAGTGTTTCATCGGAGAAGGGCAGCAGATCCTCGACACTGCCGCCGCCGCGCGCCAGCACGATGACATCGACCGCCTCGTCGGCGTCCAGGGCGGCCAGCGCCTCCAGGATCTGCGGTACCGCGGTCGGGCCCTGGACGGCGGTATTGCGGATCTCGAATTGCACGGCGGGCCAGCGCTGGGTGGCCACCGTCACCACATCGTGCTCGGCGGCGCTGGCGCGGCCGGTGATGAGGCCGATGCGATTGGGCAGGAACGGAATCGGACGCTTGAGGCGGGGATCGAAGAGGCCCTCCGCGGCCAGCAGCGCCTTGAGTCGTTCGATGCGGGCGAGCAATTCTCCGATGCCGACCGGTCGGATCTCGGTGACACGCAACGAGACCGTGCCGCGCGCGGTGAAGAACGACAGCTTGCCGTAGACCACCACCCGGCTGCCCTCCTGCAGCGGCACCGGCGAATTGCGCAGCAGATCCGGATCACAGGTCACCGTGAGCGACATATCGGCGGCGGTATCGCGCAGCACCAGGAAGGCGGTGCGGGTGCCGGGCCGCAGATTGATCTGGGTGATCTGCCCCTCCACCCAGACCGCGCCCAGCTTGTCGATCCACTGCGCCACCTTCACGGCAACGGTGCGCACCGGCATCGGATTCTCGGCGGAACTCGGCGGCTTCGCCGGCTGGTCGGTGGTCACCGCACCGATTCTGGCAGTACCGACCGACGGGAACCCGCAGCGCCCGCCGAAAACTGCCCCCGCAACGTCAAACGCCGACCGCCTGGGCAAACCCCCCTGACGATCGGCGCTACTGGATCTTCGGTCATTTGGCCTTAACGGTGGCGATCCGGTTCGTCAGCATGGTGACGAACGGGGCGCGGTCGCGGGTGCCCTGTTCGTATGCCAGCAGCGTGGCCAGATCGTCGATGGTGAGCATGCGCAGCCGGGCGCGCAGCTGCGCCAGGGTCATGTTCGGGTAGTCGTAGCGGGTGGCCACCTCGGGCTCGACCACCGCGACGCTGCCATTCTGATGGCCGTTGGTCGAGGCCTTGGAAGGCGTTGCGGGGGCTGCGATTTCGGCAACCTCCGGCTCGGCCACGGCTACGGTCTCCGGCGCGGTGCCAGCAGCCGCCTCCGGCTCGGTGACGGCAGCCGCCTCCGGCTCGACGGCCGATTCCTCGGCGCCGGGCTCGGCGATCGGTTCCGGTTCGGCCGCAATCGGTTCGAAGACGGGCGCGGCCGGGGTTTCGGTGACCGTTTCCTCGGCGACGAACAGGTCGAAACTGCTCTTGCGTGCCGATTCGGGTGCGGCGCTCGGGGTTTGCTCGAAGGACTCGTCCTCATCGAACGTCGCCCATGCCGGCTGTTCTTCCGGCTGATTGATCAAACGGTCGAAAACGGCATCGCCTTTGAGGGCGAGGCTGGTCACGAACTGCTGGAGATGCATGGTCGTCTGCAGCATCTGACTGATCGCGGTGATCGGGAAATTGATCGCGTTGGTCGGTAGCCGACGAGTTTCCTCGAGGGCATAGACGGCAGCCCCGGCGGCGACCCGGGCCAGGAACGGAGGTCGGAACATGCCCCTAGCCTGCCCGAAACGCACTGTGATGCAAAGGCGAGAAGTCGCCAAATGTGATTCTTTGTCCTATTTGCCCTTGACTGCACGTGCGTCCGAGCCGCCGAACCAGCCGGAGCGCAGCGCGGGAAAATCAAGCACAGTATTCTGGTGGGCATGTCCTCGGCTATCCCTTTGAACGTCGGAATCGTCCGGTCCGTGGCAGGTGATACCGACTCGCCGAAACGGGTACTGCTCGCCGAACCTCGTGGTTACTGCGCCGGTGTCGACCGCGCGGTCGTCACTGTCGAGAAGGCGCTGGAAAAGCATGGCGCCCCCCTCTATGTCCGCAAGGAGATCGTGCACAACCGGCACGTGGTGGAGACGCTGCGGGACCGCGGTGTGATCTTCGTCGATGAAACCGACGAGGTGCCGCCGGGTGCGGTCGTGGTCTTCTCGGCGCACGGTGTCTCGCCGGCGGTGCACGAGTCGGCCGCCGCGCGTGATCTGCACACCATCGATGCCACCTGCCCGCTGGTGACCAAGGTGCATCAGGAGGCCAAGCGCTTCGCTCGCGACGACTTCGACATTCTGCTCATCGGCCATGAGGGCCATGAGGAGGTGGAGGGCACCGCGGGTGAGGCGCCGGAACACATTCAGCTGGTCGACGGCCCCGACTCGGTCGACAAGGTGACCGTGCGCGATGAGAACAAGGTGATCTGGCTCTCCCAGACCACGCTGTCGGTGGACGAGACCATGGAGACCGTGCACCGCTTGCGCGCGCGGTTCCCGAATCTGCAGGATCCGCCGAGCGATGACATCTGCTACGCCACGTCCAACCGTCAGACCGCGGTCAAGGCCATGGCCCCGGCCTGCGATCTGGTGATCGTGGTCGGTTCGCGCAATTCCTCCAACTCGGTACGGCTGGTCGAGGTCGCGCTCGGTGCGGGCGCCAAGGCCTCGTATCTGGTGGATTACGCCCGCGAGGTCGATCCGGCCTGGTTCGAGGGTGTGCGCACCATCGGGCTCACCTCGGGCGCCTCGGTGCCGGAGATTCTGGTCGAGGGTGTGCTGGAATTGCTGGCCGAACACGGTTTCGGTGATGTGCAGCCGGTGTCCACCGCCAATGAAACCCTGGTTTTCTCGCTGCCGCGTGAATTGCGTTCCGCACGAGGCTGATTCACCTCCGATAACGCTGATTCACCTCGGATAGCGAAAATCCCCGCACTCTCCGGTGCGGGGATTTCTGTTTTCTGCGTCTGTTCTCAGCGTTCGATGCGGCCG
Source organism: Nocardia sp. NPDC006630 (assembly GCF_040611495.1). Lineage (NCBI taxonomy): Bacteria > Bacillati > Actinomycetota > Actinomycetes > Mycobacteriales > Nocardiaceae > Nocardia > Nocardia sp. NPDC006630. Next base: position 583,013 of record NZ_JBEXOK010000001.1, on the reverse strand, counting down.
GAATCTCGTTCGCGGTAGCGCACATTCGGGCGCGGGTGCGGTGGCACCTCGGGGTTCGCCGCACGGCGGCGGCGGGGTTCCGCCGCGGGGTTGGCCGCCGGGTTGGCGCGGTCGGGCGGGGGCCTGCGATCGACCGGAGGCTTGCGATCCATCGGCGGTTTGCGGTCCATCGGGGGCTTGCCGCGCTCGGCGGGCGGCTTGCGATCGACCGGAGGCTTGCGGTCCGGGGCGGCCTTGCGGTCCGCGGGCGGGGTGCGCTTGCGATCGGCCGGGGGCTGCCGGTTGGCGCCCGGTTGACCGGGGGCCGCCTGGCGATCCGGTGCGCCCACGCGCGGCGGGCGAGCGGCCACCCGGCCCCCGGGCGCCCGGCGGCCCGCTGCCGGGGTGGACGTGGGTGGATCGCCCGCGTCCTGCGCTGCCGAGGCAGGGCCGAAGCGTCGTCTGGCGGGGTCCTTGGCGGCGGCCGCGCCGGCGCGCTGGGCGCGTGCGGCTCCGGTGGGCCGCGGGGTCCGGGTCCGCGGGGTGCGCGGCGTGCTGTCCGAATCCTTGTTCTGCTCGCGGCGGTTCAGCACCACTCGCACCGCACCGACGATCAGGACCAGCACGGTGGCCAGCGCCATGGTGGGAAAGCGATTCACCAGCGGGATGGCCAGATTCAGCAGAATGTCTTTGAGCTTCAGGCTGCCGGAGTTGCCGAGCAGCAACTGATAGGAGATCGGCACCGCGACGAACAGCAGCAGCGGGGGCAGCACCATGGTGGTGAAGAGCCCGCGATACCGGACGACGAGCGCGGCCGCGAGGCAGCCGATCACGTACAGCGTCGCGAAGGTGCCGGTCAGCTCGGAGCCGCCCTGCTTATCGATGAAGAATCCGATGAACGTGCAGGTCACGGCAATGAGCACAGCGGCGCCCGCCGGGACGCCGGGGACCGTCGGCAGGATCGAACGGTGCGACGGGGGCACCTCTGCTCGCTCACGCTGGGTAACTGCCACGTCAAGCACACTAAAGCATGCAGCTGTTCCGCGAGGGAGGCGACATCATGCGGTGATCCGTAATGGCATTGCCCTATTAGTCGGATTCAGCGAATCCAACGGCCCGAGGCCAGGTTTCCACCTGATGTAATTCCGGCACCGGGGTGTCCGAAATCTCTAGATCATGAAGTTTGCGGGCCGTCACCATGACTCGTGTTTCGACCGAGGCGACGGTGTGATTGAACGAGTCCACCGCCTTGCCGAGTTGTGCGCCCAGCCGATCCAAATGGCGGCCCGTGGTGCCCAGCCGCGTGTACAGCTCGCGACCGAGCTGCTGGATCAACGCCATATCCTGCGACATGGCCTCCTGCCGCCAGCCGAGCGCCACCGTGCGCAGTAGCGCGATCAATGTGGTCGGGGTCGCGAGTACCACATTGCGGCCGAAGGCGTACTCGAGCAGACCCGGGTCGGCGCCCATCGCGGCATCCAGGAAGGGATCGCCGGGCACGAACAGGACAACGAATTCCGGGGACGGATCGAATGCCGCCCAGTACTCCTTCGCGGCCAATTGATCGACATGATTGCGCAGGTGTTTGGCATGGCGTGCGAGGTGGTGATCACGCTCGCGCGGCTCCTCGGTGGCCGCGGCCTCCAGATACGCGGTGCACGGCACCTTGGCGTCCACCACGATCTGCCGGCCGGCGGACAGGCGCACCACCAGGTCGGGCCGAACCACGCCCTCGGTGGTTCCCGTGGTGCCGGCGCGGCGGGTGACCTGGGTGTCGAAATCGCAGTGCCGGGTCATGCCCGCCAGTTCGACCACGCGCTCCAATTGGATTTCGCCCCAGCGGCCGCGCACCTGCGGCGCCCGTAGCGCGGCGACCAATTGCCCGGTCTGCGTGGAGAGGTGGAGCGAGGTGCGCTGCATGCCCGCAACCTGTTCGCGCAGGCCGGAATACGCGTTGATGCGATTGTGCTCGACCTCCTGGATATGCCGGTTCAGGGTGCCGACCGCCTCGCGCAGCGGTTCCATCATCGAACCCAGGGCGTGCGATTGCCGCCGTGCCGCATCCTCACTGGCAGCACCCAGCGACTGATGCAGTAGCCGCTCGTTGTCGTGCATGGCCGAGAGCCGGGCCTCGGCCACCGCCGCGCGCTGACCCGCGCGCGCGGAATGCCCGAGCCAGCCCAGGCCGAGTCCGGCGAGGAACACCAAAAGCAGCGCGAACAGCATCGGTGCGGTCATGGGTGGCGAGTTTGCCCTATGCCACCGACAAAACCGCGAAAGCGGCAACTGCGTGGCAGCTTTCGACGGAGCCGGTCGGCGCGCCGGGGTGCGAAGTTTGCCCGCGCCCGCAATACACCGGCGTGTTTCCGAAAGCGCGCGAGGGTACGGATGAATCTGTCGGAGGGATCGCCTACGTTTTGCGGCATGCGAATCCTGCACACCTCCGACTGGCATATCGGCCGCACCTTTCACGGTGTCGATCTGCTCGCCGATCAGGAGTGTTCGCTGCGCGCCATTGCCGAACTGGTGGCCGCGGAGCAGGTGGATGTGGTGGTGCTGCCGGGGGACGTCTACGACCGCTCCATTCCGAGTGCGGACGCAATCGCGGTGTGCAATCGCGGTTTCGAAGCCATCCGGAACGCCGGGGCGGCCATTGTCGCCACCTCCGGCAATCACGACTCGCCCACCAGGCTCGGTGCGCTGGGGAGTTTCGCGGCGGCGGGCGGGCTGCATCTGCGGTGCGGGATATCCGAAGTGGCACGGCCCGTAATGCTGTCCGACGCGCACGGAGAGGTCGCTTTCTACGGCATCCCATACCTGGAGCCGGAGATCACGCGCGCGGAACTGGGCGTGCCGCAGGCGCGTTCGCATGCCGAGATCCTGGATGCGGCCATGCGCTTGATCCGGGGCGATCTGGCCGAGCGGGCCGGGGTGCGGTCGGTGGTGCTGGCGCACGCCTTCGTGGTGGGCGGTGAGGCCACCGGATCGGAGCGGTCCATCTCGGTGGGCGGTGTGGAGACGGTGCCGCTGGGGGCCTTCGACGGTATCGACTATGTGGCGCTGGGACATTTGCATTCGCCGCAGACGCTGTCGGAATCGGTGCGGTACTGCGGGTCGCCGCTGCCGTATTCGTTCGGCGAGCGGTCGCAGCGCAAGGCGGTGTGGATTGTGGACGTGGACGCCGACGGTTTGTCGGCGGTGTCGCGGCGCGAACTGCCGGTGGTGCGCGGGCTCAGTCAGCTCAGCGGAACACTGGAGGAGCTGCTGGACGCGCCCGAGCATGCCGGGGCCGAACAGGATTACGTCTCGGCAACGCTGACCGATCACGCGCGCCCGGTCGATCCGCTACGGCGGCTGCGCGAGCGCTTTCCGCACGCTGTGCACGTGGAATGGGTTCGGCCCGAAGGCAATCCGGAATTGCACTATCGGGAGCGCGTGCACGGTCGCCGCGATACCGAGATCGCGCAGAGCTTCCTCACCGATGTGCGCGGTGTGCCCACCGCGGGTGAGATGACGTGGCTCGAGCGGGCGCTGGCCGCTGCGGTGCGGGAGAAGGAAGGCTCGACGCGCACCCATGGTGATCAAGCGGGTGATCGGTTCGGCGGCACTGCCGGAGAACGGGGGACGGGCGGTCTTGTGCGCGACGCCGATGCAAGCGGGGACGGTAGGGTGCGCGTCTCCGGCACTGCTGCGGCGGGTGGGCGTGTCGCCGATGACGGGAGCAAGCGGCTATCCGGTGCCGACGAGTTGGACGGGGATCCTGAGCTCTTCGGTCTGGTGTCGCCCGAATCCGATGGTGGCGCAGGCGAGTTGACTGCATGAGTCGCATTTGTCGCGACGCGGCGGCGTGTCCTGCGGGCGCTCGCGCGTGCGGGGTTGTTGGATGGGCGGAGATCGAAGGGGACGGCGCGTGCGGCTGCATCGACTGGAACTGACCGCCTTCGGCCCGTTCGCCGAAACGGCCGTGGTGGATTTCGACGAGCTCGGGGCCGACGGATTGTTTCTGCTGCACGGGCAGACCGGCGCGGGTAAGACCACGGTGCTGGATGCGGTCGCGTTCGCGCTGTACGGCAGTGTGCCCGGGGCGCGCGGGGAGAAGCGGCTGCACTCCGATCACGCCGATGAGCAGACGCCGCCGCGGGTGCAACTGGAGGCGACGCTCGGCGGCAGGCGATTGCGATTGACACGTTCGCCCGAATTTCAGCGGCCGAGCTCGCGCGCGAAAAGCGGCTGGGTCAAAGAGAATGCCTCCGCGACACTGGAATGGCTGGACGGTCGCGGCCAGCACCTGTCCCGAATTCCCGATATCGGCGATGAGGTGCTGCGCCTGCTCGGTATGAGCGCCGACCAGTTCTTCCAAGTCGTGCTGCTGCCCCAGGGCGATTTCGCGCGATTCCTGCGCGCCGACAACGAGGATCGGGAAAAGCTCCTCGAAAAGCTTTTCGACACCGAACGATTCGGTACCGCCGAACAGTGGCTGATCGATAAGCGCCGCGCCGGCTCCGCCGATCTCGATACCCGCAAACAGGGCATTGACCGCCTCATCGCCCGGGTCGGCACGGCAGCGGGTCTGGCCGCGACCGAAACCGCCGGTCCGCTCGAATCCGTCGAATGGTCGCAGCGGCTGCTGGTCACCGCCCGCGACGCGCTCACCGGCACCACCGCGGAACTCGAACAGCGCCAGGCCGATTCCACCCGCGCCCATGCCGCGGCGGAAGAGCAGCGCCGTCTCCACGACCGCCACCGCCGTCTCACCGAGGCCCGCACGCAACTCGACGCCTATGCCTCCGGCGCGGCCCACCGCGACACCCTGCACACCGAACTCGACCGAGCCCGCCGCGCCGAACCGGTAGCCACCGCCCTCGCCGAGGCCCGCTCCGCCGCAGTAGCCCTGCGCCGCCGCGAGGACGACGCCACCCGTACCGCCGAACAACTCGCCGACCGCCTCCTCGAACCCGCCAGCGCCGAACTCGACGGAACCGCCTGGGCCGCCGCCGATCTCGCCACGGCTGAACTGGCAGGCGGTGACCTCGGGGCAGAGCTGGACTACCTGGAGAAAAACGCCGCCGCCGAATCCGTCCGCGGTGGCGCATTCCCCTCCTCGCCGAGCGATGACCCGGCGAACTCCGGTGATCGGCATCCCGGCCTCGGCGCCGAAGACAGCGAGGCTGAGGCCGAGTCGATGGGCAGTGCTGCCGGGTCGATGGGCAGTGCTGCCGGGTCCCACTCGGGCGCAGCCGGACCTGGTGCGGCGGTCGGTGGTTCGGGCGCGAATCGGGTTCGGGGGTTGGAGGCGGCTGTGCAGCGGTGGAGTGCGCAGATGGGGGCCTTGGATGAGGTGCGGGCGGATGCGGAGTCGGCTACGCGGCTGACGGGGGAGCTGGCGCGGTTGCGGGAGGAGCAGCGGGGGCTGGTCGAGACGGTGCGGAAGGTTACCGAGCGGCGGGGGAAGGTGCCAGAAGTTATTGCGGGGGTGGAGGTTCGGTTGCGAGGGGCTGCGGATGCCGCAGCGGGGCTGCCGGTGTTGGAGGCGGAGCGGGAGCGGTTGCGGGCTGCCGCCAAGGCGGCGCTCGAATTGGAGCGGCGGCAGGGGGAGCTGACGCGGGCGAAGGCGAACTTCGAGGCGAGGCGGACCGCGCATCTGGATGCGCGGGAGCGCACGCTCGCGCTGCGGGAGCAGCGGCTGGCGGGAATGGCCGCCGAGCTGGCGGGGGCGCTCGTGGAGGGAGATCCGTGCGCGGTGTGCGGGTCGGCCGAGCATCCCGCGCCCGCGCGAGCGGGTGAGCTGGCGGTGTCCAAGGAGGCGGAAGACGCTGCGGTGGCGGCGGAACGGGCCGCCGAGACCGCGCGGGAACAGGCCGGGCAGCTGGTCGCGGAGTTGGAGCGCACCATCGAAGTGCTCGTCGAACGCGGAGGCGATGCCGATAAGGCGGAATTGGCGAGCGGTCTGGCCGCCGCCGAGACGCGGTGGGCCGAGGCGCGGGACCGGGCCAAGCTGGCGGAAGGTCTGGCCGCGGAGCTGGATCGGCTGCGCGCCGAGGAAACCCGGCTCCAGGACGAGCTGCGAGATGGCGAAAGCCGTAGCAGCGCAACGATGGAACGCATGGTGGCCACCGACCGCAGGCTTGCCGAACTCACCGAGCGGCTGACCACCGCCGCGGGTGCGGACGGCACCGTGGACCGTCGTCGCGCCCGCCTGGATGCGCTGGTCGCGGCCGCCACGGCGCTGCGTGCGGCACGCACGGAGTCCGTGCTCGCTCGCGAACAGGTTGCGGCACTGGCCGTCCGGGTCGAAAAGCTGTCGTATGACGCGGGTCTGGTCGACACCGCCCCGCCCGTCATGGGCGACACCGGCCCGGACTACAGCGTCCTGGCCGAATACGCCCGGGCCGTCGATGCCGCCTCGCGCACGGCCCAGCGGCAGGCCGATATCGAAGCCGAACTCGTCGCTGCCGACCGTGCCCGCTCGCATGCGGAAACCGTGCTGGCCGAACCGGAGATCCAGGCCGCCGCCGGTATCGCACTCGGCGATCTCGCCGGGCTGGAAGCCGCTGTGACACAGGCGCAAACGGCTCTCGAACGCGCCGTCGCCGCGCACACCGTGGCCGCCCGGCGGGTCGAGCAACTCGAAGAACTGTGCACACAGCTGTGGGCGGCTGTGGACAGAATCGCACCCATCCAGCAGGCGCACGACGAGCTAGCCCGTCTGGCCGATGTGGTGGCCGGACGCGGTGAGAACAATCGCCGAATGTCCCTGCGCTCCTACGTACTCGCCGCCCGCCTGGAGGAGGTGGCCGTCTCCGGCTCGGTCCGCCTGCGCCGCATGTCCGGCGGCCGTTACGAATTCGTCCACACCGATGCCGCCGGCCCGCGCGGCCGCCGCGGCGGCCTCGGCCTCGACATCCGCGACGACTACACCGGCGCCATCCGCCCCGCCAAAACCCTCTCCGGCGGCGAAACCTTCATGGCCTCACTCTCTCTCGCCCTGGGCCTGGCGGATGTGGTGGCCGCCGAATCCGGCGGCCTCGTCCTGGACACCCTCTTCATCGACGAGGGTTTCGGCAGCCTCGACGCCGACACCCTGGACGCGGTCATGGGCGTCCTCGACGAACTCCGCTCCGGCGGCCGCGTAGTCGGGGTGGTGAGCCACGTGGATGAAATGCGCCAGCGCATCCCCAGCCGCCTGCACGTCATCCGCGGCCGCACCGGCTCCCGCCTCGAAACCGCCCTGGGCTGACCACCGCACAACGGTTTCGGTCGTCGCGCATCATGCGGTTCCGGTTCCGCGAGCACATTGTCGGTGGGCATCGGTAGATTCCGCACCAATTGCAGTTTGCCACCAGAAGGGGTTCGTGATGGCACAGTCGGTCCGCGTTCAGAACTTCAACCTGTCCAGCGATGGATACGGAGCCGGGGTGGGGCAGAGTCTCGATCGCCCGTTCGGCCACGCCGATCCGAGTGCGCTCTTCTCCTGGGCGGGCGCCACCGCGCACTGGGTCAACCGGACCGACCCGGGTGGGAGCTACGGTCTCGACGACTACCTGACGCGCGATTTCGCGAACAATATCGGCGCGGAGATCATGGGGCGCAATAAGTTCGGACCGCAGCGCGGACCCTGGGAGAACTACGACTGGGAGGGCTGGTGGGGCGACGAACCGCCTTTCCACACACCGGTTTTCGTCCTGACCCACCACGTCCGGCCCTCGATCACGCGCGGGGAGACCACTTTCCACTTCCTGGACGCGTCCCCGAAAGAGGCGCTGGCGCAGGGATTCGCCGCCGCCGACGGCAAGGATGTGCGCATCGGCGGCGGCGTGGCCACGGTCCGGGCTTTTCTCGAGGCCGATCTGATCGACCAGATGCACTGCGCCGTATCGCCGGTCGAACTCGGCGGTGGTGAACGGTTGTGGACCGACCCCGCCGAACTCACCGACCGCTTCCATCTGGAGCGGATCCCGAGCCCGAGCGGGGTTGTGCACCACCTGTTCTGGCGGCGGTAGCCGAGGTCAGTGCGCCTCGTGGTCGAGCAGCCAGCGCTTGACCGGCAGACCCCAGCGGAAGCCGCCGAGGGTGCCGTCGGTGCGGATGATGCGGTGGCAGGGGACGAACAGGGCCGCGGCGTTGCGCGCGCAGGCATTGGCGGCGGCCCGGGTGGCGGCGGGGCGGCCGGAGGCGGCGGCGAAATCGGTGTACGTGATCGGTTCTCCGCCGGGCACTTTGCGCAGCACCTCCCAGGCGTGCACCAGGAACGGGCCGGAGAGCTGGCGGACGGTAATGGCGTCGATGGCCGCGATATCGCCCGCGTGGTAGTCCACGACGGCCTTGGTGACCGCGCCGAGTGAATCGCGTTCGCGGATTTCGGCCGGTCGCAGGGTGGTGTGGATGAGCTGGCGGAGGTTCTCCGCATCGGCGGTCCAGCCGGCGGCCAGCACCGCGCCGTCGGGGTCGACGAGGGCGGTGAAGGGGCCGGCCGGGGTGGTCACAGTGGCGAAATCGGCGGCAGCAGAGGTGGATCGGGTCACGGTACTGTTCTCGCTTTCCGGGCGCCGGGGGCGCCATCGGGGACGGTGGCAGGGTGGGCCAGGGCGTGCTTCCACAGATGCATGGTCAGATAGGAGCGCCAGGGCGCCCAGCGGGCGGTATCGGTCAGATCGATGCCGAGCAGACCGGCGCCGCGGCGGACGATCAGATCGGTGTGCAGCAGCACGTCGGGATCGGCCAGCAGCCGCATGGTGACGTAATCGGCGGTCCACGGGCCCACACCGTCGAGGGCCAGCAGATCGCGCCGGAGTTCGGTGGCGGTGCGCCCGGAGTGCAGGACCAGGTCACCGTCGGCGAGGGCGCGGGCGGCGGCCACAATGGCTTCGACGCGCTTGGACGGGCCGGTCAGCACCTCGGCGCCGTGTTCGGCAATGGCCGCGGCGGTGGGGAACAGGTGCGCGACCGGTCCGGGGATGGATTCGCCCAGGTTCTGAACCAGCCGGGCGCTGTGGGTATTGGCCGCCGCTACCGAGATCTGCTGTCCGATCATGGTGCGCAGCAACAGTTCCGGTCCGTCGAGGCAGCCGGGCACCCGAATGCCGTGGGAGAGCACCACGCCCGCTCTGTTTCCGGCCATGCCCGCCGCCAGCGCCTCGTCGATGCCGACGGGATCGGCGTCGAGGTCGAGGAAGTGGCGTAGTCGGGCGACGGTCGGCGCGAGATCGCGCATATCGTGCAGCGCCAGCGAGGCGCGGACGTGCCCGGGCTGCACGGACATGCGAACGGTGGTGTGGCCGTGCGGGGTTCGCAGACTACGGGTGTAGACCCCGTCCTCCCACAGCTCCAGCCCGGGCACGGCGTGCGAGGACAGGAACCACTCCAGCCAGGGCTTGTCGAGCGGCTCCCGGTACGGAAGCCGCAGCGTCAGCAGGCCATTGGTGGCCGGCAGCGTATCGCCGTTGCGGCGGCGGGATTCATCGCGCAGCGTGGTCGGGCTGACCGCGAAGACCTCCCGCACGGTGTCGTTGAACTGCCGGATGCTCGCGAAACCGGCGGCGAACGCGATATCCGACATGGACAGCGGCGTGGTCTGGATGAGCAGCCGGGCGGTATGCGCCCGGTGCGCCCGGGCCAGTGCCAGGGGTCCGGCGCCGAGTTCGCTGGTGAGGACCCGGGTGAGCTGGCGTTGTGAATAGCCGAGGGTATCGGCCAGGGCGGGCACGCCGCCGCGTTCGATCACACCGTCGGCGATCAGGCGCATGGCGCGGGCGGCCAGGTCGGCACGGGTATTCCACAGCGGGGAGCCGGGGGCCGCGTCCGGCAGGCAGCGGCGGCAGGCCCGGAATCCGGACTGCTGGGCCGCAGCGGCCGTGCGCAGGAAGGTGACGTTGGCAGGTTTCGGGGTTATGGCGGGACATGAAGGGCGGCAATAGATTCCGGTGGTGCGCACCGCAGTCACGAATTGCCCGTCGAAGCGGGCATCCTTGGTTGCCACGGCGCGGTAGCACCGCTCGAAGTCCAGCTCGTTCGCACTCACAAGATCCACGATCGCAGGATGCGGCCGACTCCGCTAGCGGAAATAGGACACCACTATCAGCGGAAAAACGACACGCCGGGAGTGAGGCGACGCCGGTAGGTCCTCAGCAGCAGCGGTTGGCCGGGTTTCGGGCTGCCGCGTCGTGGCGGTCGCGCCAGTAGCCGCGTTCGCTGGGGATCGGGGCGTCCGGGTGTTGCAGCTGTAGATGCTGGACATAGCGCTGGTAGTCATTGCCGCCGAGGATCGAGTTGAACCACCAGATCAGCGCGCGTGCGGCCCGGAGAACAGCGCGCCCCGCCGTCCGCAGGAAGCCTGCGGAGGACGGGGCGGCCGGGTCGGTCATAGCGGAGGTCACCACATCAGTGTGCGTGCGCCGCGGCCCCGCTCGCACGCACCTTGCCCTGTGAGACGAGGTCGTCCCATTCCTTCTGCACTTCCTTCTCGGCCTTGGTGGCCAGGAAGGAACTCGGCCCGAAGATCTTGGACGGCTGCTCCGGCGATTCGGTGGTTTCGCCGCCGCCCTTGCGCAGCGCGCGAATGCACACCCACAGCCCGATCAGCGCCACGATCAGCACCAGCACCGCGAACACGATCGACAGCGTGCCCTGGATGAACGTATTGCGAATCGTCTTGTCCAGGTTGGAGATCTGCGTATTCAGGGCGGCGATATTCGCCACGCCCTTGGGCAGCTGGCCGGAGTCGCGCGCGGCGACATAGGCGTCGTGGGTGCGGACGGTGTTGTTGTGCAGCGTCCAGTACCCGATCTTCGGATCGCCCGAGAAGATCTTCTGGAACGACGCCGTCATGGTGACGATCAGATCCCACACCAGCGGCACCGCCGGAATCCAGGCCCATTTCACCAGGCCCTTCTTCACCACGATGGCCAGCACCACGGTCAGCGCCACGGCCGCCAGCAGCTGGTTGGAGATGCCGAAGAGCGGATAGAGCGTATTGATGCCGCCCAGCGGATCGGTGACGCCCATGAGCAGTACCGAACCCCAGGCCGCGACCACGATGGCCGAGCAGATCCAGGCGCCGGGCAGCCAGGACGGATCCTTGAAGCGCTTGGCCCCGGGCAGATTGCCCAGCGAATCCGACAGCATGAAGCGCGCCACGCGGGTGCCCGCATCGATGGTGGTGAGGATGAACAGCGCCTCGAACATGATCGCGAAGTGGTACCAGAACGCCTTCAGGCCCGACCCGCCGATGAGCTTGTGCAGCACCTCCGACATGCCGATGGCCAGCGTCGGCGCGCCACCGGTGCGGGAGACGATATTGGCCTCGTCGACCCCGGCCGCGGCCGAATTCAGATCCGCCGCCGTGATCGGATTCCCGCTCAGCCCCAGGCCGTTCACGTAGGTGGCGGCCTTGTCGGCGCTATTGCCGGTCAGGGCCGGGCTGGCATTGATGGCGAAGTACAGGTGCTGGTCGATGATGCTGGCGGTGATGATCGCCATGACCGCGACGAACGACTCCATGAGCATGCCGCCGTAGCCGATCATGCGGGCCTGCGACTGCTTCTCCAGCAGTTTCGGCGTGGTGCCCGAGGACACCAGTGCGTGAAATCCCGACAGCGCGCCACAGGCGATCGTAATGAACAGGAACGGGAACAGATTGCCCGCGAACGACGGACCGTTGCTGTTGCCCGCGAACTGCGAGATGGCGGGGGCCTTGAGCACCGGCATGGTGACCAGCACGCCCACGGCCAGCAGGGTGATGGTGCCGATCTTCATGAAGGTGGACAGATAGTCGCGCGGGGCGAGCAGCAGCCACACCGGCAGCACCGAGGCGATGAAGCCGTAGATGATCAGCATCCAGGCGATGCTGGTGCCGGACATGGTGAACCAGTCACGGCCCCAACTGGATCCGGCCACCCAGTTGCCGGAGATGATGGCCAGCAGCAGCAGTGCGAAGCCGACGAGGGAAATCTCGCCGACCTTGCCCGGCCGCACGAAGCGCAGGTACACGCCCATGAACAGGGCGATCGGAATCGTCATGGCGATGGAGAACACGCCCCACGGGCTACCGCCCTCCAGCACACCGGTTTTCGCGTTCGGGGTGGCGGCGAGCGCATTGACCACCACGATGCCGAGCACCGCGAGCAGGATCATCATGATGACCAGCACCGCCACAATGGCGGCGACGCCGCCGACCACGCCGAGCTCATCGCGGGCCATCTGCCCGAGGCTGCGGCCGCGGCGTTTCACCGAGGCCCAGAGCACCAGATAGTCCTGCACCGCACCGGCGAACACGACGCCGACAATGATCCAGATGGTGCCCGGCAGATAACCCATCTGCGCGGCCAGCACCGGACCGACCAGCGGTCCCGCGCCGGCGATGGCGGCGAAGTGGTGCCCGAAGAGCACGCGCCGGTCCATCGGCATGTAGTCGCGGCCGTTCTCCAGCTCCTCGGCCGGAGTGGCGACATCATCGCGCGGTTTGGTGATCTTCCATTCGATCAGCCGCGAGTAGAACTGGTACGCCAGCACATACGTACAGAGGGCGGCCACCACGATCCACACCGCATTGACGTCCTCGCCGCGCGCGATCGCGAGGACCGTCCAGGCGATGGCGCCGAGAACGGCGACGGCGAAGAAGATGCCCTTCTTCGCGGGGGTCATGGGCGTCCGGTCCACGACGCCGACCGGGGGGAGGTCGGGGTCTGTCCGGAGGTATTCGATGGTCGCCATGCGACAACCCTCCCGTGCGGCGTATCTGAGTACTGCGGATCTGAATGCTGTGGATCTACGTGCTGTGTATCTAAACGAAATGGGACAAACGTAGCCGACTCGGCACACCTGGGCCCCGGCTTTCTCCAGCCGTTCACCAAGTGTCGTACCGACAGGTATGGGTGGCCCGGCGGACGTGTGCGCCGGAGAACGCGGGTGACGAGATCCGGCGTGGGTCCCGCGAGTCTGCGTGTTCTCCGCGTGTCGCAGGTTGCTCTCCGTATGCTGCCATGCTGGCTCGAGACCTGCGTCACGTGGCCCCGGATCCGTGTTTCCACGACAGAGGAGACTGCGATGACTCTCGTCGGCGCCGAGCTACGCATGCTCGACACACCGTGAACAGCAACATCACTCGCCGCACCGTGCTCCGTTCGGCGGCAGCGGCAGCGCTGGCCGCGGCCATGAGCGGCTGCGATGGTGGTGACGACGACGCGGTGACCTTCTTCTTCCAGGCGCGCCCGGAGGAGGCGCGCTCGCGCTTGCAGATCATCGACGAATTCCGCAGGCGGCGACCGGATATCAAGATCCGGACGATCATGTCCGGGCCCGATCCGCTGCAGCAGATGCTCACCTACTGCGCGGGCGGCAAGTGCCCGGACGTGCTGATGTCGTGGGAGCTGCTCTACGCCGGACTCGCCGAACGCGGGGTACTGGTGGATCTGCGGGAATTCCTGAACCGTGATCCGCAGTACGCGGCGCAGCTGCACGAGGACGGGTACGCGCCGCTGCGGGACACCTTCCTGTGGCGGGGCGGGCAGTACGCCCTGCCGGAGCAATGGTCGGGGGTATTTCTCTACTACAACCGAAAACTGTTCGAGGAAGCCGGAATTCAGCCACCGGCCCGCTGGTCGGAGGCCTGGAGCTACGCCGAGTTCCTGGCGGCGGCCACCGCGCTCACCCGCCGCGATTCCGGTGGCCGCACGCAGCAGTGGGGTTTTGTGGACGCCTGGGTGCCGTACTTCTCGGCCGCCTGCTTCGGCATGAACAATGGGGCCGAATGGTTCAGCCCGCCGGTACAGCCGGTGCGGACCAATATCGGGGATCCGCGTTTCGCCGAAGGGCTGCAATTTTATGCCGACCTCGCGGTGCGGCACGGGGTGGCGCCGAGTGTCGGTGACCGGCAATCGGTTTCGGCACAGGACCTGTTCCGCAGTGGTGAGGCCGCCATGCTCATGGGCGGGCACTGGCTGTATTCGGAATTCACCGGGCACGACGGGCTCGACTTCGATGTCACCGTGCTGCCGGTCGGACCGCACGGGGGACCGGGGGCGATTACCGACGTCGGCAGTACCGGACTCGCCATCGCCGCCGCCAGCCCGCGCCGCGAACAGGCCTGGGAATTCGTGAAATTCGCGACCGGGCCGGAAGGCCAAGCTCTGATCGCGGCGTCCGGATTGTTCGTGCCGGTGCTCAAATCCGCCATGCACACCACGGGTTTCGCCGATGCCCATCGCGGCATTCGCAATCTGGAGGTGTTCACCGAGGGGCCCGCGAACTCGCGTCAAATGGCCGTCACGCCCCAGTGGGGAAAGGTGGAGGCGCTGCTCGAACGTGGCTGTAATCGGGTGCTGCGCGGTGCGGCGACCGCGGATTCGCTCGGCGGCCGGACCGCCGCCGATATCGACGCCGTCCTGCGGGCGGCGACATGAGCGGGCTCGAGCGGGGAGCGACGGGGGTGCTGAGCGGGGAGCCTGCCGCCGGAGACGAGGCGCGGCCGCCCATTGTCGAGCGCGGCCGAGGTCGCGGCCGGGCAGGTGCGACGGCGCTGGCCCGGCGGCGGGCGCGGGCCGGAGCATTGTTCATTGCGCCGAATCTCGCTGCCGTAGCCGTGTTTCTGCTGTTCCCGCTGGGCTTCTCGCTCTATCTGAGCTTCCATTCGTGGGACTTGTTCAGCGCACCGCGGTTTGCGGGTGTGGACAACTATCGACTGCTGTTCACCGCCGACCCGCTGTTCTATATCGCGCTGCGCAATACGGCGGTATTCACCGTGCTCACGCTGGTGCCGACCGTAGTGATCAGCCTCGCCATCGCTGCCCTGCTGAACCGAAAACTGGCCGGGATCGGGGTGTTCCGGACGATCGCCTTCCTGCCGCTGGTGGCCTCCACGGTGGCGATGGCGGTGGTCTTCCGCTTCATCTTCGCCAGCGATGACGGGCTGCTCAATCGCATGCTGGGCTGGATCGGCCTCGGACCGGTGCCGTGGTTGACGGATCCGGATTGGGCGCTGGTATCGCTCAGCCTGGTCACGGTGTGGAAGAGCGTGCCCTTCGCGACGGTGATTCTGCTGGCCGCCATGCAGGGTGTGCCCGAAAACCTCTACGAGGCAGCGCAAATCGACGGTGCGGGTGCGTTCCGGCGCTTCCGGTCGATTACCGTGCCGCTGATTCGCGGTGCGCTGTCCTTCGTTTTTGTCATCACGATCATCAATTCGGTGCAGGCGTTCGATCAGGCGTACGCGTTGACGGGCAGCAATGGCGGGCCGGAGACGGGCACCTACGTGCTCGGAATCATGCTGTTCCAGAACGCCTTCCGCTTCTACGAGGTCGGTTACGCCTCGGCGCTGGCCTGGGTGATATTCGCAATTCTGCTGGTGCTCACCCTGATTCAGCTGCGGCTCTCGCGGCGTGCGGAGGCGGACCTGTGAGGCGTACTCCCGGTCGTCGCGTCCTGAACGGCGCGCTGATCTACCTGGCCCTGATCGCGGTGGCCTGGTGCGCACTGCTGCCGATCCTGTGGGCCGTCTCGGCCTCGCTGAAGTCCGAGGGCGAACTGCTCGACGCGACTCCGCTGCCCGCGCATCCCCAATGGTCCAACTACGCCGATGTTTTCGACGCCATTCCGCTGGGGCGCATGCTGCTCAATACCGTCATCTACGCCGGCTGCGTGACGGCAGGTCAGGTCTTCTTCTGCTCACTGGCCGGATACGCCTTTGCCCGCCTGCGTTTTCCGGGCCGCGAGGCGCTCTTCCTCGCCTATCTGGCCACCCTCATGGTGCCGCTGACCGTCACCGTCATTCCGCAATTCCTGCTCATGCGGGCCCTCGGCTGGATGGACACCCCCTGGTCCATGATCGTTCCCGGCCTGTTCGGCAGCGCCTTCGGCACCTACCTCATGCGCCAGTTCTTCCAGACCCTGCCCACCGAACTGGAGGAGGCGGCCACCCTCGACGGCTGCACCCCCTGGCAGATCTACTGGCGCGTCCTGCTCCCGCACGCCCGCCCGGCCGTCATGGTCCTGGCCGTCCTCACCTGGATCACCGTCTGGAACGACTTCCTCTGGCCCCTGATCATGATCCAGCGCAATGAATACGCCACCGCCACCCTCGGCCTGATCCGCCTCCAGGGCCAGTACTCCACCAATTGGCCCCTCCTCATGGCCGCCGCCATCCTCCTGCTCCTGCCCCTGCTGCTCCTCTACGCGCTGGCTCAGCGCTCCTTCGTCAAGGGCATCGCCATGTCGGGCCTCGGCGGCCGCTGATCGCGGCTCCGGCCTATGCGCCGGTAGTGGTGAACGGCGGAGTTGCGGCGGTGTAGCGGTGGGCGAGGGTGCGGATGTGGTCGACGAGTTCGGGCGGGCTGTCCACGCGGAAGTCCATCATGAGCATGCTCAGGTAGATGGCTATGGTTTCCAATCTGTCTGCGCCGGTGAGCAGTTGGCAGGCGTGGGCGTCGATCGGTTCTACAACGCCGACGGTGGGGTTGATGCGGGCTATCACGGTTTCCGCGGGCTCGAGGACGGTGACTCGGGCGTGGACTTCCCAACCGGTGGAGGCGATTTCGCGGAGCACGAAGGCGGCCAGGTCGTCTGCGGGGAGGGGGCGGGGAGCGAAATGGCGAGTGGCTGGGGAAAGCTGATCGATGCGCGATACGGGCAGGGCCTGCCAGGTGTGGGTTTCCAGGCTGTAGGCGACCAGGTACCAGCGGCGCTGCCAGCTGATCAGGCGGTAGGGCTCGAGTTCGGCCTCGTCGATGTACAGGGTGGTCGTCGCGCGAATGGCGGCGGCCAGCGTGGACAGGGTGGCGGCGGGGACGGGCGCGTCGGGTTCGATGGAACCGGTGACGGCCTGGCCGATATCGGTGGCGCCGCGCAGCGCGGTCACCTTGCGCTGCAGGCGTTTCGGCATGATGCGCTCCAGCTTGGCCCAGGCCCGCGTCATGCTCTCACCGATATCGGCGATGCCGGTGGCGCCGTCCTCGGCCAGGCCCACCGCGACGGCCACCGCGACCGCTTCATCATCGTCGAGCAGCAGCGGCGGCATATTCGCGCCCTGACCCAGGCGATACCCGCCGATGGGGCCGCGTTCGGCGTGCACCGGATAGCCGAGTTCGCGCAGGCGGGCAATGTCCTGGCGCAGTGTGCGGTCGGTGACGGACAGGCGTTCGGCCAGGTCACGGCCGGTATAGGTGTGGTCCTGCAGAAGTGAGAGCAGGCGCAGCAGCCGGGTTGTGGTCGAGGTCACAGAGTGCCTTTCGCTGGGCTCTCACAATTGGGAAGAAAACCAGCCTAATTGACTCGTATCTTTATCTCAACGGATCGAAACAACCTGAGAGGCAAGAACAATGAGCACCAACTCGCAGACCGCCACCCCCGCCGCCGCCCTCGCCCCCGTCTGGCGGGATGTGCTCGCCTCCTCCTACAGCGCACTCACCACCGCGGTCGCCGGTGTCGGCGCCGACCAGTGGCAGCTGATCACCCCGTGCTCGGAGTGGACCGTCACCCAGGTCGTGCAGCACGCCGCCGCCGACCAGCTGGCCTACGCCCTGTCCCTCGGCGTCGGCGCGGGCCCGGCCTACGACCCGTTCTCGCCCTCCGGCACCGTCGACGGCACTCCGGCCGAATTGGTCGCCGCCGCAGTCGAAGAGACCGCCGCCGCCTGGGCCACCGTCACCGGTGAGGCCGAAACCGTCCCCACCCCGCTGCCGCACGGCGCGCTGCCGACCCCGGTCGCCGCCGTCATGTGCGCCCTCGACGCGGCGGTGCACGCCTGGGATATCGCCATCGCGACCGGGCAGCCGTCGCCGCTGACCGAGGAGCTGGCCGGTCACCTGCTCACCGCCGCAACGGGTCTGGTGGAACCGCTGCGCCAGTGGGGCGCCTACGCCGCGGTCGTCGAATCCGATTCCGCGAGCGCCACTCCCGTGGCCGATGAGCTGCTCGGTTACCTGGGCCGCGACCCGCGCGCCTGAACCGCCGCGATAAATCGGCCACTCAGTGCCAAGCTGGGTGCGTGCATGAACTCGGTCTTGCGGGTGCGGTCCGGTCGGCAGGAGGCCGATGAAGGCGATCCCTGTCGTGCGCATCCTCGCCGCCCTCTTCGCACTGCTGGTTGTTCTCGCCGCTGCCACCGCCGCCGCCCCGGTCTCCGCACCGGGGTGGCAGGCGGTGTGGGCGACCGGAACACAGCGGCCGGGTGACAACAGTTTCGTGCCCAACTGGTCGATGGTCGGATTCGGGAATCAATCGGTGCGCCAGGTGATTCGGGTCAGCGACGGGGGAACGCAACTGCGCGTGCGATTGTCGAACCAGTTCGGCACGAAACCCCTGCAGGTGACCGGCGCGACCGTGGCGCGCAGTGCAGGCGGCGCAGCGGTGCATCCGGATAGCCTGCGGCAGTTGCTGATCGGCTCCGAATCGGCGTTCCGAATCGCGCCGGGGACCACGGCCGTCACCGATCCGATCACCATGCCGGTCGATCCTCTGGAGCTGTTGACGGTGACGCTGTTCTTCGCCGATCCGACCGGACCAGGGACGTATCACGCACAGGTGCTGGGCACCTCGTACCTGGCCTGGGGCGACCATCGATCCGACACCGCCCCAACGGCATTCACTGTTACCTCCTCGTCCTACTACTACCTGGCGGCGGTGGAGACCCAGCAGCTGCGGCCGCGTCCCTCCGGGGTGGCGCTGCTGGGTGATTCCCTCACCGAGGGTGTCGGCTCCACCATGGACGCCCACCACACCTACCCGGAGGTACTCGCCGAAAGTCTTGTCGCACAGGGTAAACCGCGCCCGATACTCAATCTCGGCATCGGCGGCAACTGTGTGACCGCCGATTCGCAGTGGATGGGGGAGAGTGCGATATCCCGCTTCCGCCGCGACGTCCTCGACCAGCCGGGGGTCGGCGCCGTGGTGATCCTGGAGGGCATCAACGACATCTGGCTCGGCGGCGGCAATCTGGCGACCGGAGGTCCGGGCCCCGGCGTCTCGGCCGAGCAACTGATCGCGGGCTATCGGTCCCTGATCGCGCTTGCCCGCGCGGCGGGCGTACGGGCCATCGGCGCGACCATTCCGCCCGCCGCGGGTTCCACCTTCGGTGACGGTGATCGAGCCCGCTACGACGATCGTGAGGGCGTCCGCAGGGCCGTGAACGACTGGATTCGCACCTCGGGCGAATACGACGCCGTGGTGGATTCGGCTGCCGTACTCGCCGATCCGGCCGATCCCGAGCGGCTCGCCCCCGCCTTCGACAGCGGCGACCATCTGCACCTGCGAGACGCCGGATATGTGGCCCTGGCGGCAGCCGTCGCCGCGGTGCTCGACTGACCCGCGCGGGCGCGAACGGCCCGAACTGTCCGGCCCGAGTCCGTTCCGTCGGAAGTGCGCAGGTAGAGTCTTGTTCTCGTGAGTCTCACCCTCGGAATCGTCGGCCTGCCCAACGTCGGAAAATCGACGCTGTTCAATGCGTTGACCCGCAACGACGTGCTGGCGGCGAACTACCCCTTCGCCACCATCGAGCCGAACACCGGCGTCGTTTCGCTGCCCGATCCGCGGCTGGCCAAGCTCGCCGAGATCTTCCACTCCGAGCGCCAGCTCCCCGCCGTGGTGTCCTTCGTCGACATCGCCGGCATTGTGAAGGGCGCCTCCGAGGGTGCGGGCCTGGGCAATAAGTTCCTCGCCAATATTCGTGAGGCCGACGCCATCTGTCAGGTGGTGCGCGTCTTCGCCGACGACGATGTGATCCACGTCGACGGCAAGGTCGATCCGCTCGCCGATATCGAGGTCATCGAGACCGAGCTGATCCTCGCCGATATGCAGACCCTGGAGAAGGCGGTCGTCCGCCTCGACAAGGAAGCGCGCGTCAAGAAGGACCGCAAGCCGGTCGCCGACGCCGCCAAGCAGGCGCAGGAGATCCTCAATGCCGGTCGCACCCTGTTCGCGGCGCGCAAGGAACTCGATGTCGAGCTGCTGAAGGAACTTTCGCTGCTCACCATCAAGCCCTTCCTCTACGTTTTCAATGCCGACGAGGCGATCCTCACCGATGAGGCGAAGAAGGCCGAGCTCGCGGCCGCCGTCGCACCCGCCGACGCCGTCTTCCTGGACGCCAAGGTCGAATCCGAGCTCATCGAGCTGGATGAGGAATCCGCCGTCGAGCTGCTGGAATCCATCGGCCAGACCGAGCCGGGCCTGCACTCGCTGGCCCGCGCCGGTTTCCACACCCTCGGCCTGCAGACCTATCTCACCGCCGGCCCGAAAGAGTCGCGCGCCTGGACCATCCACCAGGGCGATACCGCTCCCAAGGCGGCCGGCGTCATCCACACCGACTTCGAGCGCGGCTTCATCAAGGCCGAAATCGTCGCCTTCGACGACCTCGTCGCGGCCGGTTCCATGGCCGCCGCCAAATCCGCCGGCAAGGTCCGGATGGAGGGCAAGGACTACGTCATGGCAGATGGCGACGTGGTCGAGTTCCGATTCAACGTCTAGATCGTTACCTGATCTGACGAACCCGCCTACGCGGCACGACATCCCGTAGGCGCGACACGCGTGGCGGCGAAGTAAATTTGCGCGCCGCCTGCCTTGTTGTGCGCCCGTGTTCCGCTATCGTTCATCGCACTGTTCGATGCTGCTACTGGCGCGCCTAGGCTGATTCGTCGTTTCCGGAGCACACGGCCGGTGCGGCATTGTCTGAGCGAGCCCCCGACCGTATCCGAAAGATCGAGGGAACGTGCCTGTACCCCTTTCTCTGAACGGCCGTCTGGTACGGCTGGAACCCCTTGCACCGCACCATGCTTCGGGTATATCGGAAGCAGCAGCGGGCAATCGGGACGATTTCGCGTTCACGCCTGTCCCACACGGTGTGGACGAGGCGCTGGACTATGTGGCGCAAGCGCTATCCGGGCATGCTGGCGGAACCTCGCTCGCCTTCGCCATCATCGCCGTCGCCAGTGGCCGGATACTGGGCTCCACCAGGTTCACCCGATTCGACTACTGGCAGGGGCCGATGGTGTGGCCGCTGGTGCACGGATTGCCACCGGGGGATGCCCTGATGGCAGTGCCGGACGCGGCCGAGATCGGCAATACCTGGTTGTCGCCGGAGGCGCGTGGCACCGGCATCAATCTGGAGTCCAAGATGCTGCTGCTGCAGCATGCCTTCGAGACCTGGCGGGTGCGGCGCATCACCTTCCGGGCGGATGTGCGAAATCACCGCTCGCGCTTGGCAATCGAGAGACTCGGCGCCACCAGCGACGGGGTCAGACGGGCGCATTCGCGCGGACTGGACGGCGAGGTTCGCAGTACGGCCTTCTACTCGATCCTGGAGGACGAGTGGCCGACTGTCCGGGCCACTATCGAGGGGCAGTTCAGCGCACTGCCCGTGCGCAATCGGCTCATCGACGCCTGATCGATCGTTTCGGGCGGTGCCGACGGGTGTCGGCACCGGCCGGAAAAACAACGGACCTGTCTGGAACCGACCGGTCCGGTTAACTCTGGGCGACTATACTTCTCGGCGTTGCGGTCCCTTTTTCTCGAAGGAGAAGCGCATGCCCGACCCCATGACCACCAAGGTCTATCTCTCGGACAGGCTGTCCGGTTCTCCCGCGCTGACCCTGTTCCTCGTACCCGATCCACGTGTCCCCGGCGGCGGCATGCTGCATCTGCTCGAGCAGACGCCGCTCACCGGCCGCATTCCGCGCCGCAATGCCGTTCTCGTGGACTGGCTGCAGGTGCACTGCTCACCCGCCGTCCGCACCCGATTCCGGGCCTTCGGGCCGGGTATTCACGATCCCGGCCGGGCGCGTGCCGTGCTGCACGATCACTTCATCGCCGATCCCGCCCCGATGGGCCTGGATATCGACGATCCCGCGGAAATGCTGCGGCTGGCGCTGCTACCCGAACACGATCTCGGGGCGCGGCGCATCGACGACTTCCACGATCGGGCCGTGCGCGATGCCATGCTCGCGGTCTACCGGCATTTCGGGGTGGATCGGCGCATTCCGCTCGTCTATCACGGGTTCGCCGAACCCGAGGACGGCTGGTTCGAGGAGCCCGCCGCGCAGGCCTGAGCCCGGCTCAGTTGAACGGCACCACGGTCAGCAGCGACCAGGGCCGGCGCGGAGCCTGGAAGTGGAAGGTCTGCACGTGCAGGCGGATCTCGGCGCGGGTCTCTGGCTCGTGCATGAGCAGCGTCCGCTCGCGCTCCTCGTCGGGGGCGTCCTGGTTGTGCCAGAGCCGATCCCACTCCGGTGCGCGCCGGCACAGATTGAGAATCTCCTCACGCCGTTCCGGACTGATCAGGTCCGGCGCCAGCGCTCGGAAGGTGGAGACCATGATCTGGGCCTCCGCCTCCCAGTCACCGAGGCGGTAGCGGGACATGGGTTCGAGCATGATGGCGGTCAGCAGGTTCGCGCCGGGTCCGGTGCCCGGGAAGATCGCATCGAAGGCGCTGTTCGCGGCCACCACGTCATAGGCGCCGTCATGCAGGCACGCCGGATACGGGAGGCTGTGCAGCACCGCGAGATCGGCGGGCGGAAGCCGGGAGGGGTCGGACACCCTAGGCAGTGTGCGGTACAACTCTTCGGATCCACTTCGTATCGAGTTAAGCCGGATCACAAGACTGGGTGTTACCGCAGAATTTCTGCCATATTGGACACTCGGTTTGGTTTTTGTTCGTAGTGGGTATTGGGGGTGGCTCGGCTCGATGGCGGTCACGCGAATCGGTGTGCTGGGTCCATTGCACATCAGCATCGACGATCAGCGGGTGCCACCGGGGGCGCCCATGCAGTGCGCGGTGCTCGGCAGGCTGGTCGCGGCGGGCGGGCGGGTGGTGCCCACCGACCGGCTCATCGACGATCTCTGGAGCGGCGATCCGCCGACCAAAGCCGTTGCCGCCCTGCAGGTGTACATCCACAATCTGCGCCGGGTCTTCGAGCCCGACCGGCCGCGGCGGGGTCAGTCGCGCGTCATCGTCTCCGAATCCCACGGCTACGCACTGAATCTGGAACCGGAGCAGGTGGATTCGTGGCACTTCGAACAGCTGCTGCACGGACATGAATCGGCCATGCGCGATCCGGCCGGGCGGCCCGATCCGCTGGAGCAGGTTCGCGTCCTGGACGCGGCGCTGGGCTGCTGGCACGGCAGCGCCTTCGAATCCTTCGCGGGAATGACCTGGGCCGCACAGGAAACCGCCCGCCTCGCGGCGCTGCGGCTGACCGCCGCCGAACTGCGGGCGCAGGCGGCGCTGGAGATGAACCGGCCCGCCGAAGTGGTGCTGGCGCTGCGGCCCATCTTCGAGGAGTTCCCTGGTCGCGAGGAATGCGCGCGGCTTTTGGCGCTCGCGCAGTACCGGCTCGGACAATCGCTGGACGCGCTGGCCACGGTGCGGCACAGTCGCGAATTCCTCACCCTGGAGTTCGGCGTGGATCCCGGTCCGGGACTGCGTGATCTGGAGACCGCCATCCTCACGCACTCGGTGGAAACCGATGCGCCCGCGCCGCCGATCACCGTGCGAACGGCCGAACCGGAGGCACTGCTGCCGCAGGATCCGATGCGGGACAGCGGATATGCCCAGCAGCGGGCCGGACTGCTGGCCGCCGCCGACTCGGCCGCCGCCGGACAGGTGCGGCTGGTCTGGCTCTCCGGTGAGGCAGGAGCGGGCAAGACCACGCTCGCCGCCACCATTGTCACGCAGCTGGCCGGACGGTCCTGGACCACCGTCTTCGGGCGCTGCCCCGAGGTGGAGGGCGCACCGCCCGCCTGGGCGTGGTCCGAGGTGCTCACCGGGCTCGATGCCGCCGATCCCGAAAGCTATACCGCCGCCGATGCTTTCACGCTGGCGCGGCGGGTGGTGCGCTCCTGCCGGGAACGCGCGGCCACCGGACCGGTGGCCATTGTGCTCGAGGATGTGCACGGCGCGGATACCGCCACCCTGCAGGTGCTGCGGCAGGTGGTGAACTGGCTGCGGGACCGGCCCATTCTCATCGTGGCCACCCTGCGCGGCACCGAAGCCGGTCCCGGAGTGCGGGATACCGCCGCGGCGCTCGCGCTGTTCACCGCCGATCGCATCGAACTCGACGGCCTCGATCTGGCCGGGACGCGGCGGGCCGCGGTCGCGGCCGGGCTCACCACCCTGGACGACCGCACCGTGGAACTGCTGCGCCGCCGTACCGGCGGCAATCCGCTGTTCGTCCGCGAGCTCGCGAAACTTGTTGCCGGACAGGGCAGCACCGACGGTCTGCCGGACAGCGTGCGCGATCTGCTCGGCCGGCGCATCGCACAGCTGCCGGACGAGGTGACAGAACTGCTGCGGCACATGTCGGTCTGGGGTGAGCACAGCGACGTCAATACCCTCGCCGCCTCCGCCGGCCACACCGCCGACACTGTCATCGACCTGATCGCCGCCGCTGAATCGGCGCGCCTGCTGCGCACCGAACGCAGCGGCCGCATCGCCTTCGACCACGCCCTGGTCCGCGAAACCGTCTACTACGACATCCCCGTCCTGCGCCGCGCCCGAATGCACTGGGCCGCCTTCGAACTCCTCTGTTCGCACACCCCCACCGCACCCGCCGTCACCGCCATAGACGCCCTCGCCCATTCGGCAGCCGTATCGAAAGCAATCGCGGCGCCTTCGAGTGATGGGGATTCGGCGGCTATCGCGGCGTCCTTCTCCGGCAATGCTTTTGCCGGTTCGCCGGGTGGATCGGGTGATCACGGGGCGGTGCCGGGGGATGTTATCGAGGCGCTTGCCGATGTCGTGGGAATATCGGGCGGGCGTGGGTTCTCGCCCGGGGATGTGGTCGAGGCGTTCGCGGGTGTGGTGGGCGAATCGGCGGATGGGTCGACTGCCTCGGAATCGCTGTCCAGCAATGTCATCGAGGCGCTGAATATTGCTCTGGAGACGCCGGGGGAGGGAGATGCTGCGCGAATAGCGCTGTCCGGCAATGCAATTTATGCCGGAGCGGCCGGTAGTTCGCGACCGGCGGCCGCTCGCACGGCGATCGATGCGCTCGTTCATGCGTCGCCCGCGGCCGCGCCGGCGTCGCCCGTGGCGGATATCGACGCGCTCGCGCATCATGCCTCGCTCGGGGCGAATGCCGAAACTGCCTCGCGTGCACTGGTATTCGTGCGGGCGGCGGCGCGGCGATGTGTGGAGCGGCGGATGCGGGCCGATGCGGTGCGGCGGTGGCGTTCGGTGCTGGCGCTGCACGATATGGCGGGCCATAGCGCGGACACGGCGGCTCGGGCCGATCGGGTCGCGCTGTTGGAGGCGCGCTGTGAGCTGGTGACGGCGCTCGCCTACGACGGGCAGCACATCGCTGCTCGCGCCGCCCGGGAGCAGGCCCTGGATCTTGCCGAATCACTCGGTGGCACAGAGTTTCTGGCGCGTGCCGCGACCTGCTGGCCGACACCGCTGATCTGGTCGGTGCACGATTGGCACACCCCCGATCCGCGTCTTCGGGAACCGCTGCGCATTACGCTGGCGGACCCGCGCCTGCCGGTGTCCACGCGCGTTCGGATCCAGGTCAATACGGTTTTCGACCGGGCGCTCGAGGATATCGCGGCCACCGGTGCCGCCGCCGCGGCGGCCAGTGCGCTGGCCGCTCCCAGTGCCGATCCGGAACTGCTCTGTACGGTGCTGAACGCGCAGGCGTTCGCGGCCTTCGCGCGCAAGGGTTTTCTGCGCGCCGACGATCTCAGACGCCATGCGACCCGCATGCTCCGCATCGCGACCGAGGCCGAACTCACCGAGTTCCGCGCGCTCGCGCACTATCTGCTCTTCCGCGCCACCCTCGCCGACGCCGACCTGGTCGCCGCCGCCGAACATGCCCGCAGTGCGGGCGAATACGCCACCGACGGCCAGCTCCGCCATCTGCTCGACGCCCTCGCGCCCTTCGATATGGTGCTGGAACTGTTGCGCGGCAATACCGAAGGCGTGGCGCTCATGCTCGCCGTCGAACCGGCGGCCGCCGATGCGATCGTGGCGCATTCGGCCGAGGGCGCGGCCGAACCGTCCCGTGAGCCCAATGCCCTGCACATCGGCATTGCCATCTCGCTGGCGTGGGCGCGTAATGACATGTCCGAGTTCGTCGACGAGCTGCGCGAGCGGGCGGTGATCAAACCCGAACTGTTCGTCTACGGTTACGCGCTCGCCCTGCTGCACTCCGGCCAGGAGGAGGAGGCGCGGAGTGTGCTCCGCGAATCTCCGCCGCTCGCCCCGCAGTTCTGGACCACCTTCACCTCGGTGCGGGCGCGCCTGGCCATCGGCCTCGCCGATCGGGATTGGGCGCACGAGCTGTACGACCAGCTGCTGCCCTACGCCGGCACGATCGCCGGACTGGAGAGCGGCGCCACCGTGCTGGGACCGATGGATCTCACGCTGGCCGAACTGGCCGAATTCCTCGGCGACCCGGAACGTGCTGCCGCGCACCGCATCGCCGCGGTCCGGCTGCGGGAGCGCATCACCCTGGACCTCGCCCTGCTCGACGAACGTGCCGCCCCCAGCCGCGTTCCGGTGCGCACCCACCAGGTCCGGGAAGTCTCACTGAGCCAGTCCTGCCGTGTCCCGGACCCCTCCGACTGACCCGCAGCCGGGCCGCTCCCGCTGATTGCCTTGTGGCTCGGCTCGGTGACCTGAGCGCACTGCGGCACCACCCGCGGCCGGTGTCGGCGGTGCTCGGATGGGTGCGGCGTGCGGATTTCGTGGAGATCCTGTGGAGACGGGAACCGGTGATCATCGCGGGACGTCGAATATGTAGTGGCCGAATACCGGCCGGGATGCTGGGGAGGATCCGCATGACGTTGCACGGCGAAGAAGCGTTGCACGACGAACAACAGCTGCAGGGCGAACGAGCGAGTCGTAGCAGCCGGGGGAGGGTGCGCTGGCTGGTGCTGGTCGTGGTGCTCGCGGTGCTGGCGACCGGTGGTGTGGTGGGAGTTCGCTGGTGGCAAGCACATTCGAACGATCGCGCGCTGGCCGGGAAGCGCCTGCAGGAGTTCCCGGCGGTCGACCGCACCGGTCTCGATGACTTCCAGCTGCGAGTCCTGGATGTGGCTAAGCGCGAATACGGGCAGCAGCACGACGGCACCACCTACTCCGAGGGCATCAAGGAGGCATGGTGCGCGGACTTCGTCAGCTGGGTCATGCGGGACGCCGGGCAGCCGCTGGAGAATCCGAATTCCGGGTCCTGGCGAATTCCCGGCGTCGCCACCCTGGAGCAGTTCTACCGCGAACAGCACCGTTTCGAAGAGCCGGGATATCAGCCACATCCGGGTGATGTGGTGATGTACGCGCCCGGAAGCGCGTTCGGCCAGCACACGAATATTGTGATCTCCGCTGTCGCGGGCACGCTGACCACGGTGGGAGGCAATGAATTCGGCCGAATCAGCATTCATGAATTCCGTCCGGCCGACGTACCCGGCGTGGTCGGGTACGGCAGATTGGGAACATAGCAGTTCCACATTATTGAAAAGCTGGCGCGGGAGGGTGGGACTTGCTGGTACTTCCGCCTACCATGGTTGTCGGCGGCGCCCGGCAGCGTCGCCGATTGATCCCTGCCCTGCTGCCCCCTCATCGGCAGGGCAGGGATCCCCGCCCGACGAAAGTAGCTGGATGACGCCGTCCGACGAGCCGATGTGGATCGATTACGCCGAATTCGGCGAACGTTTCGTAGCGGCGGCGGTAACGGAATCCCGGATCGAAGCGGCGGTTTCCGGTATCGCCGGCCGCGGTATCACCATCGGCCCGTTCTCCATCGGGCCCGCCGGTCTGGCGCGCTTCGTGGCCAAGGGCAGCGTCGGGAAACCCACCGTTATTCGCCGCGGTCCGCAGGTGCACTTCGATGTGGCGCTGCCGGTGAAGCTCCGGGTGGACGTCACGCTCGGCGGGCAGCGGCTGCGCCTGGAGGCGGTGGTCGACATCGACCTGAAGCTGCACGCCCGCACCGCCGACCCGCTGCTCATCGTCATCGATATTCCGCCGGTCACCAGTCGCGATGTCAGCTTCGTCATGCGGGCGCAGGCCGTCGGCGCGGCCTGGGAACTGCTGCTCGATCCCATTGCCAAGCTGGTGCAGCGCGAGGTCGCCAATCGGATCAACGGCATTCTCGACGATCCGGATTCGCAGCGCGGGCGCACCTTCGATGTGGAAGCCATCCTCAACAGCAGTAAATCGCCGTATCGCGGGCGGCCGACCCATGAATGGATCGGCTACGACGAATTCGGGCATCGCTTCTTCGAGCGCATCGTGACCGCCGACCGGGTGCGGGAGGTGGTCGAATCGCTGGCGGGCAAACCCATCGAGGTCGGCCCGCTGCGCACCGGGCCGGGCAACAAGGCGCAGGTGACCGTGCGCGGTACGGTGCGACTACCCAGGGTCGTGGCGTCGACGCATCTCGCCGCGGCCCCGAAACCCGAGCCCGTCATCGCCGAATTGCCCAGTCTCGCAGAGGTTTCGGAGCCGGAGCTGGTCGGAGCCGACACCAAGGATCTGGTGACCTTCGATCTGATGATCCCGGTGAGTCTCGACATCACCGTGGATGTGCTGCAGTCCAATCGCTATCGCGCCGAGGTGCAGGTGCCCGTGGCCCTCACCGCTCGTGCCGCTGATCCGCTGCTGATCATTATCGACGCCGCGCCGCCCGCCGCCGAGGACATCGAGCTCGAGTTCAAGGCGAAGGGGCTGCGGGCCGCCGCGCTCGGCAAGCTCGCGGGTATTCGCAAACAGATCGCGATCCAGGTGGCTTCCGTGGTGCGCACCGAGGTGGCGGATGTTTCCCGCCGCACCATCGATGTGACGGCGCGTCTCGACGGCACTCGCGTCTGATCGACCCGGGGTTCGATCGACCCGGGGGCTTGATCGATGAAAATCCTGTTCGTCCGTTTTAGGACTTGTGGGATTGTTGGTGCTTATGGGCCCTGTGAGCCTGGAGATTCCCCTGTGAATATGGTGGAATGAGGGCACGTTCAGGGCTCCCGGCGCGCAGATGATCTTCGGACCATCGGGGAAGGTGCGCCGGGCACGCCGCAATAGTTCTACCGGTCACGGGCAATTTTTCGGTTTTGCACCGTCATCGGCATGTTCGATCAGCGAGTGTGCGAAGGAGTTCCGCGATGCGTTCCCTCCATGTCAACCGCCGGGCTTTCCTACTCGGGGGCGCGGCAATCGCCACCGGTATCTCCGCCGGATTGACACTGCCCGCCCCCAATGCCGCTGCCCGGCAACAACTCGGCACCCTGCTCGATTACGCGGGCGGCGTGCCCGATGCCGGCGCCATCAGCGCCGACGGGCATATGGGTGTCATCCGCTACGTCTCCGATCGCCGGCCCGGCGCGGAGTGGATGGCCGGAAAGCCCTTGCTGGCGCGCGAAGTCGACGCGCTGTCCGCGGCCGGACTCTCGGTCGTGTCCTGCTACCAGTTCGGCAAGGGGCCTACCGCCGACTGGCGCGGCGGCCTGGCGGCCGGCATCCAGCACGCCACCCGCGGGCTGGTGCTGCACAAGGCGGCGGGTGGTCCCGATACCGCCCCCATCTACGCCTCCATCGACGACAACCCCAGCGATGAGGATTTCGACAATCTCATCGAGCCGTATCTGCGCGGCTGGGAAACCGTCATCGGACACGAGCGGACCGGTGTGTACGCGAACTCGCCGACCATCGACTCCATCCGCGGCGCGGGCCTGGGTTCCTACTTCTGGCAACACAATTGGGGCTCGCCCAAGGGCTACGTGCACCCCGATGCGCACCTGCACCAGTTCGAGATCGACAAGCGCTCGGTCAGCGGCATCGGGGTGGACGTGAACGCGGTGCTCGCGCCGCAGTACGGCCAGTGGTGGTAATTCCCGGTTAGGTCTGGCAGTGGCAGGTGGGATCGTCACGCAGGTCCGGCTCGTCCGGTACCACCCGCAGCGTGAGGTGCCGGTCCCGGATTTCGTCGTCGTCGCCCTGTGAAAAGGCCTGGCGGTTGCCCTGCCAGGAGAACAGCGACCAGCGCGACAATCCGGAGAACGCCGAACCGATACTTCCGAAGGATGCGGACGAGATCAGGGATCCGAACGATCCCGCCGATCCGATCGACAGCACCGATCCCACACTGCCGATGGACAGGATCGAATACGCCGATCCAATGGACAGGATCGATCCTTCCGAACGAATCGACAGGATCGATCGGCGCGATTTCAGACTCCCCAGGGGAGCGTTCACAGCGGCCATACCTAGCGGTCTACCACACTGATCCACCCCCGGAAATGATTTCGCCCCTGTTCCGGACCGCGGTTCGCGGAATGGAACAGGGGCGGAATTCTCGGCAATCAGACGGTGAAGAATCCGACCGTCGGCAGGAACGAGCAGCTGATCGGCTGGGTCTCGGGATCGGCCTGGGTGGTCAGCGAGCCGGAGACCACGGCGACAACACGACCGGCACCGGTATTGACGATGGCGGACAGTGTGGCCGGTCCGCCCGGATTGATCTTGGCCTCGTCGGTCAGGTTCTGCACGCCGCTCTGGCGGGTGTCCAGATTCAGCCACTGCACGGTCATCGGCGGATTCTGAATCGCGCTGGGGCTCTTGGTGCCCAGGGCGGTGAAGACGAATCCGGCCTGACCGGCGGCGGGTCCGGGCGGCGGCAGCGTGGCCGGGCCGGGCACGGCGAGCGCGGTGCCCACCGAGTCGGCGCCGGAGCCGATGCAGCCCTTACCGATTGTCGGCCACAGGAACTGGGCGATGACCGGACCGTCCTGCGGCAGGTCGGGGCCGCCACCGCCGCTGCCGTCGAGGAAGGTGATGATCGAGTTCAGCGTGGTCTTGATCTGCGGCGGCAGGTTCAGACCGGCCAGAATCTGCTTGGCCTGATCGAGGATTGCGGTCTGCGGACCGGGCGCCGCGATATCGGCCGGACCGGTGGCCGCTCCGATGATGGCCGGGATCAGCGAGGCCAGTGCGTCGACCGAAACCCCTTCCGGGACCATCGGAATCGTCGCGGTGGCCTGCTGGGGTGCCGGTGCGGGTTTGGCGAACGCGGTGTTCGGCACGGCAACAGTGGCGCAGGCCGCCAGGGCCAGCGCTGAAATTGCGAATCGCGATCCTCGGGTGCGAAGCACTGGTGTAGCCGTCCTTACCTTCGGGTACATCAAGCAGCGATGGAGACATCGCTCCGCGCCACTCTAGGGACCGTGCTGCCCGGTTGTACAGCCACGGTGTGATCTTGCTGTCCGCTATTCGGCAACGCTATCGAACGTCCGACCAGAAATGGTGTTACTGGTGGGGTCAGTGATGCGAATGTTACAGCAGAGGGTGTGCGTTTCCCGGCACATTTCCTTCTGGGACTAGTCTTGTCGTCGCCCGCACGCCCACCGGTGAAGCCCGACCGGAAACCCTGCCGCCCGAGCTGAAAGTCTGTGCCGTGAATCGACACTTCCGCCTGGCCGTAGCGGCACTGGTGCTTTCGGTGCTGGCCCGTCTGGCCTGGGTGCTGCTGCTCCCGAACGGTATGAATTTCGTCGACCTGCATGTCTATATGGACGGGTCGGCCGGCCTCGGCAGCGGCACTCTGTACGACTACACCGACGCCAGCAAAACCCCGGATTTCCCGCTGCCCTTCACGTATCCGCCGTTCGCCGCGCTGGTGTTCTATCCGCTGCACTTCCTGCCGTTCACGCTGGTGGCCCTCGCCTGGCTGTTGGCGACCATGGCGGCGCTGTACGGGGTGGTGTGGATCGCGCTGGAATTGATCCTCGGGAAAGAGGCGCTGCGCGAACAGCATTGGCGCACGGCGGCGGTCGCGTGGACGGCGGTCGGCCTATGGCTGGAACCGGTGCGCACCACGCTCGACTACGGCCAGGTCAATGTCTTCCTGGTCCTGCTCGCCATGTTGGCGGTGCGCAGTACCCGCTGGTGGGTGTCGGGCACGCTGATCGGCGTCGCGGCCGGGGTGAAACTGACGCCCGCCGTCACCGGGCTGTACTTCCTGACGCAGCGGCGCTGGCTCACGGCGGTGTGGTCGGCGATCGTTTTCGCCGGGACCGTCGGCCTGACCTTCTTGATCTCGCCCGGCGAGACCCGGAAGTACTTCGGCGAGTTGCTCGGCGACGCCACCCGGATCGGCCCGGTCGCCACGGCGTCGAACCAATCGCTGCGCGGATCGCTCAGCCGCATCCTCGGTCACGATGTGCAGACCGGGCCGCTGTGGATCGCGGCCGTGCTGGTGACCGCAGTGCTCGCGGTGCTGGCCTGGCGTGCACTGGGCTCCGGTGACCGCCTGGGCACGCTCATCATCGTGCAGTTCTTCGGCTTGCTGGCCTCGCCGATTTCCTGGTCACACCATTGGATCTGGTTGATTCCGACCATTCTGTGGCTGTGCTACGGCCCGCTGCGCGCGGCCGCGGGCGCGCGCATCCTGGCCGGATACTGGTTGGTCGTCACGCTGATCGGGGTGCCGTGGGTGCTCATGTTCTTCCAGCCCACCATCTGGACCATCTCCCGGCCGGGCATCCTGTCCTGGCTCGGCACGGTGTACACGGCCGGTGTACTGGTGTTCTACCTCTGGGTGATTCGGGTGGGCCGGATCAGCCCTGCCGATGCAGTCGATCGATCTCGTGCGCAAGAGCCACATCCAGCGCGGTGAGGCCCTTGGCGTCATGGGTGGAGAGTGTGAAAGTGACTCGCCGCCAACGGATGTCGATATCCGGATGATGATTCGCGGCTTCGGCGGCGACGGCGACGCGGCGCACCAGTTCGATACCGGCCAGGAACGAGGCGGCCTCGACCGTGCGGGCGATGGTGTCCCCGGTGCGGGTCCAGCCGGGCAGATCGGTGAGGGCCTTGGTGATCTCTTCTTCGGACAGCGGCGCGGGGCTCATGGTTCCGGTGTACTCCCGGTTGCGCTGCCGCGCTCGGGTTTCAGGCCGCGCGGGCGGCTTTGAGACCCTTCTTGAGCTCCTTGCCGCAGCATCCCGCGGCCTCGAGCTTCTTCATGCGCATGATGACGACAGGGCATTTCACGCACCGCGTCTTCTTGCGGCAGCATTTCTTCTTCGGCTTCAGACGTGAAACGTCCTTCGCCTTCACCTTGCCCATGTTGGTTAGCTTAACCTAAGTCGGGCGGGTTAAACGTGTGACTTCGGCGAACGGTAATGTATAGCTCGCCGCATGCCCGGTGGAATCTCGAGTTTCCCCATGCATGACCCGCCGGGTCGGGCCAACCCTTTGCACCAGGAGGAATCTAACGTGTCGTCTGTCGAGTTCCGTAACGTCGCCATTGTGGCGCACGTCGACCACGGCAAGACAACACTGGTCGACGCCATGCTGCGTCAGTCCGGCGTGTTTGCCGAACGCGCCGAGCTGGTCGACCGGGTGATGGACTCCGGTGATCTGGAGCGCGAGAAGGGCATCACCATTCTCGCCAAGAACACCGCGGTGCACAGGCATAACGCCGATGGTTCGCTCACTGTCATCAATGTGATCGACACCCCCGGCCACGCCGACTTCGGTGGCGAGGTCGAGCGCGGTCTGTCCATGGTCGACGGTGTTGTGCTGCTGGTGGACGCGTCCGAGGGCCCGCTGCCGCAGACCCGCTTCGTCCTGCGCAAGGCGCTCGCCGCCTCGCTGCCGGTGATCCTGGTGGTCAACAAGACCGACCGCCCCGACGCCCGTATCGAAGAGGTCGTCGAGGAGAGCCACGACCTGCTGCTGGACCTGGCCTCCGATCTGGACGACGAGGCCTCCGAGGCCGCCGAGCTGGCGCTGGATCTGCCGGTCGTCTACGCCTCCGGCCGTGAGGGCAAGGCCTCGACCACCCGCCCCGAGAACGGCCAGGCCCCCGGCGTGGACAATCTCGACGAGCTGTTCGACGTGCTCATGAAGCACGTCCCCGCCCCCAAGGGCGATAAGGACGCGGCGCTGCAGGCGCACGTGACCAACCTCGACGCCTCCCCGTTCCTCGGCCGTATCGGCCTGGTTCGCATCTACAGCGGCACCCTGCGCAAGGGTTCGAACGTGGCGTGGATGACCCCCGAGGGCACCAAGACCGTCAAGATCACCGAGCTGCTGCAGACCATCGGCGTCGAGCGCAAGCCCGGCGAGGAGGCCATCGCCGGTGACATCGTCGCCATCGCGGGCATCCCGGACATCATGATCGGCGACACCCTCGCCGATGTGGACAACCCGGTTGCGTTGCCGCGCATCACCGTTGACGAGCCGGCCATCTCGGTGACCATCGGCACCAATACCTCGCCGCTGGTCGGCAGAGTGTCGGGCCACAAGCTCACCGCCCGTCAGGTGAAGGCGCGCCTGGACCAGGAACTGGTCGGCAATGTCTCGCTGCGCGTGCTCGACATCGGCCGCCCGGACGCCTGGGAGGTGCAGGGTCGTGGTGAGCTCGCGCTGGCCATCCTGGTCGAGCAGATGCGCCGCGAAGGCTTCGAGTTGACCGTCGGCAAGCCGCAGGTGGTCACCAAGACCGTCGACGGCAAGATCCACGAGCCCTTCGAAGAACTGACCGTCGACTGCCCGGACGAGTACCTGGGCGCCGTCACGCAGCTGCTGGCCGCCCGCAAGGGCAAGATGGTGCAGATGAGCAACCACTCCGCCGGTTGGGTGCGGATGGAGTTCATCGTGCCGTCGCGTGGCCTGATCGGTTTCCGCACCGACTTCCTCACCGACACCCGCGGTACCGGTATCGCCAATGCCGTGTTCGACGGTTACGCGCCGTGGGCCGGCGAGATCCGCGCCCGCCACACCGGTTCGCTGGTGTCCGACCGCGCCGGTTCGGTCACCCCGTTCGCCATGATCCAGCTGTCCGATCGCGGCCAGTTCTTCGTGGAGCCGGGCGCCGACACCTACGAGGGCATGGTCGTGGGCATCAACCCGCGCGCCGAGGATCTCGACATCAATGTCACCCGTGAGAAGAAGCTGACCAATATGCGGTCCGCCACGGCTGATGTGTTCGAGACCCTGGCCAAGCCGCTGCACCTGGATCTGGAAGCGGCCATGGAGTTCTGCACCGACGACGAGTGTGTCGAGGTGACACCCGAGGTCGTCCGCGTCCGCAAGGTCGTCCTCGGCGCCACCGAGCGTGGCCGCGAGCTGTCTCGCAAGAAGGCCCGCGACCGCGGCGCGCAATAGTATTTGCCTCCGCTCCGCTCCGGCGGGTTCGCGGCCCTGTTACCCCGTTCTTCCCTCCCTCCGCCCGCCGCTTCGCGGCATCGCTCCGCTCAGTCCAGAACGGGGCGGGCCGCGAACTTGGGGCGGGGGGATTTTGGGCGTTCGGGGGAGGGCCAGATCTCTGGTGGGGTCGGTGGACAGGTGGAGAGAAGTGGGTCCAGTAGAGTGCCGAACGTGAAGACGGGGCCCCGGGTGCGCGCATCGTTGCGGGCGGTGTTGGTGATGGTTGCGACCCTGCTGGCGGTCGCGACCGGATGCACCGCGAATCCGCCTCCGCCCATCGAGAGCACCGACAGTCCGAAGACGCAGCCTGCCAAGCCGGGGAGCAATTCCGTGGTGGTGGCGGTGGACGACATCGGCATCGGGTTCAATCCGCATCTGCGCTCGCAGCAGTCGCCGGCGGCGGCCGCGGTGTCGTCGATGGTGCTGCCGAGCCCCTTCCGGCCGGCGCCCACGCCGGCGGTGCCGGGCGGTACCGACTGGGTGCTGGATCCGGCGCTCATGGTGTCCGCGGATGTCACCTCGCAGGAACCGTTCACCATCACGTATCAGATCAAGAACGAGGCGTCCTGGTCCGACGGCGCCCCCATCGCGGCGGAGGATTTCAAATACCTCTGGCAGCAGATGATCACGCAGCCCGGTGTGGTGGATCCCGCTGGGTACCGGCTCATTTCGGATATCAGCTCCTCGGCGGGCGGTAAGACCGTCACCGTCACCATGCGCGAGGAGTACCCGGCCTGGCGGCAGCTGTTCGCGGATCTGCTGCCGCAGCATCTGGTCAAGGATTCCGGATTCGAGCAGGGCCTGATGGACACCATTCGGGTGTCCGGCGCGCAGTTCCGCATCAAGCAGGCCGATCGCGGTCGCGAGGAGATTCTGCTCGAACGCAATGACCGGTACTGGGGCAAGCCCGCGGTGCCGGATCAGATTCTGTTGCGGCGCGGTGGAACTCCCGCGCAGGTGGCCGAATCGCTGCGGGTCGGGGATGCGCAGATGGCGCTCGTGCACGGCGGGGTCGCGCTGCAATCGCAGCTGGCGGCCATCCCGTCGGTGCGGACCGCCGTGATGGCGCAATCGCGGGAAATGCAGCTGGTGCTCAACGGCCGGGTCGGGGATCTGGCCGATATCCGGGTGCGGCGGGCCGTGCTCGGCCTGCTGGATCCGGTGCTGCTGGCCACCGTCGGCGCGCAGACCGGCAGCTGGGTGGAGCCGGTGCGCGCCCAGGTGCTGGCGCCGTCGGATCCCGGTTATGTGCCGACCTCGCCGCCGCGGCTCGGTACCGACGAGGTGTTCGGGCTGCTGAACGAGGCCGGATACGGCCGCGCGCCCGAGACTCCCGCCACCCAGTCGCCGACTTCGCCTGCGCCGCAACCGCGTCCGATCGCCAAGAACGGTAAGACGCTGACGATTCGGATCGGCGCGGTGGAGGGCGACGATTCCACGCTCGCGGTCGCCAATACCGCCGCCGACCAATTACGCAGTGCCGGAATCGATGTCAATGTGCGCAGCATCGCGGCCGCGCAGTTGTACGGCAAGGACGATACCGATCCCGGCGTGGACGCCATTGTGGGCTGGGAGCGGGCGGGCGCCGATCCGGCGACCGTGCTGGCCTCGCGCTACGGCTGCCCGCCGGTGGTGGCGCCCGATGCCCCCGGCAGCGATACCGCCGTCGCGGATGCGGCGAAGAAGTCGCCCTCGAATCTGTCCGGTGTCTGTGATCCGACGCTGCAGCCGGGTATCGACGCCGCCCTGCGCGGTGTCGATGTCGGCAAGGTGATCGGGGATTCGGAGCCGAAGCTGTGGGATCTGGCGACCGTGCTGCCCATCGTGCAGGACACCCAGGTGGCGGCGGCCGGACCGCGGGTGGACGGGGCCTCGCTCAGCGGCGCCATCCAGATCGGCATCTTCGCCGACGCCGCGAACTGGCACCGGCTGCCGTGACCGCGCCGGAAACCGGTGGGCTGCTGCTGGTGCACGCCCATCCCGATGACGAATCCATCACCACCGGCGGCACCATCGCGCACTATCGCCGGCGCGGTGTGCCGGTCACCGTGGTGACCTGCACCCTGGGCGAAGAGGGTGAGGTCATCGGGGAGCAGTGGGCGCAACTGGTCGCCGGTCAGGCCGATCAGCTCGGCGGCTATCGCATTCTCGAATTGACCAGGGCCCTGGCCGCTTTGGACGCGGCGCCGCCGCTACTGCTGGGCGGTGCGGGCCGCTGGCGGGACTCCGGTATGGCCGGGACGCCGTCGGCGAGCAATCCCCGAGCCTTCGTGAACTCCGGCGACAGGGCGGTGCAGGCACTGGTCCAGATCATTCTTCGGCTGCGCCCGAGCGTGGTGGTCGGGTACGACCCGCGCGGCGGATACGGCCATCCGGACCATATTCGCGCGCACGAAATCACCATGGCCGCAGTCGATTCCGCTGTCGAGCTGGGGTGGGAGGTGCCGAAGGTCTACTGGACCGTCACCGACAGCGCCACCCTCGCCATGCATACCGAAGCGCTGAAGCGCCGCACCGTCGATCAATTGCCGGGCGCGCTGCCGCCCGGCTGGCGATTGCCGCACGAGGGCGAATTGGCTTGTGTGCCACACGAATCCGTCACCACCACGGTGGACATCGCGGATGCCCTGGCCGCCAAGCGGGCCGCCCTGCGCGCACACGCCACCCAGGTGACGGTGGCGCCGTCCGGCCGCGAGTTCGCGCTGTCGAACGATATCGCCCAGCCCGTCCTCCCGGAGGAGCACTACATCCTGGTCCGCGGCCGGCGCGGTGAGCCCGGCGCGGACGGCCGCGAGCACGACCTGTTCGCCGGATTGTCCGACACGTATGTTTCACAGTCGACCGGGATGAGACACTGACCTCCATGTACAACTGGGATCTGCAGAATGCGATCGCGGCGTTCGTCGAGAGCCAGCGCCCCAATTTCCAGGCACAGCACGATCTGTATCTGACGGTGCTGTACGGCTTCGTCGATATGCAGAGCCAGTTGCTGACCCTGCTCGGCTTCCCGCCGGTGTCGTGACGGCCGCCGTCAGCGCTCGTACCGGTGATGACGCGAGCGTCGGACTGCGCACGAGCGATAGGTGGGTGGGCGCGGCCATCGCGCTGTTCCTGACTGTCGATGCCTTGATCACGCTGGTGCTCGAGGTGCTCTACCTGCCGCTCTACGCGGGGCACGCGACCGTGCACGAGAGTGCGCCGCTGCTGGCGGCCGCCGCGCCGCTGGCTTCGACCAGTACGACCGCGGGCGCCATCGCACTGCCGCTGACGGCGCTGGCGGCGGCGGTGGTGAATGTGCTGCTGGTGGCGGGCATGTCCGTGGTGAGTACGCGTACCGCCGTCATGATCATGCCGCTGACCGTGTGGACCCTCGGCTTCCTGGTGTGCGCCAGCTCCGGTCCGGGCGGCGACATCATGCTCATGAGCGACTGGCCGACCATGGCGCTGCTCATCTGCGGGCTGCTGCCGGCGGGGTTGTACCTGTACTGGCGGGCCACCTCGCGCTACGCGCACGAGATCGCGGCCGCTCGCTAGCGGTCGCCGTTTCTGTCGTAGGCCGGTGTCACACTTTTCGGGCCTGCGTCGTCAGCCTGTCGAATCGCGCTGAACCGGCCGTGCGCCGCAGCGCTCGGAGACGGCACGCTGATCAGGAACGAGGAATGACCATGGCTTTCGAACAATTGCGCAGTGCGGTCCGAGGCCGGGTGCTGGCGCCCGGCGACGCGGATTTCGAGCAGGCGGTCACCCCGTGGAATACCGCGATCGCGCAGCGGGCGGCGGTGGTGGTCGAGGCCGCCGACGCCGATGACGTGGCCGCGGTGGTGCGGTTCGCGCGGGCATCGGGACTGGCCGTCGCGACCCAGCCGACCGGGCACGGCGCGACCGGCGATATCGATACCGCGATCCTGCTGCGCACCGGGCGGCTCGATACCGTGCGGATCGATGCGGCGCAGCGGCTCGCCCGGGTCGGCGCGGGCGCGAACTGGGGGCAGGTGCAGGCGGCGGCCGCCGAGCACGGCCTGACCGGTCTGGCGGGCAGCAATCCGGTGGTGGGCGTGACGGGCTACACGCTGGGCGGCGGTCTGGGCTGGTTCGGCCGCAAATACGGCTGGGCTTCGGATGCGGTACGCGCCTTCGAGATCGTGGATGCCGCGGGCGAGCCGGCCCGGGTCACGCTGAGCAGCGATCCGGAACTGTTCTGGGCGCTGTGCGGCGGTGGCGGTGATGTCGCGGTGGTGACCGCACTCGAATTCGAACTGTTCCCGGCGCCGCAGCTGTACGGCGGTCGCGTGGTGTGGCCGGGCGAGCGCCTGCCGGAGGTCTGGGACGCGTTCCGCGAGTTGACCTCTCAGGCTCCGGACGAGCTGACGGTGTGGTTCCACCGCTTCCAGTTCCCGAACGCCCCGGAAATGGTGGCGCTCGATGTCGCCTACCTGGGTGCCGCCGAGCAGGGCCGTGAGCTGGTGGCGGTCATCGACCGGCTGGGTGGGGCCGCATCCGATACCCGCGCCGCCATGTCCACGGGAAACCTCGGTGATATCTCCGCCGAGCCGACCACGCCCAGCCCCTCCGTCTCCCGGGCCGAGTTGCTCACGGACCTCGACGAGGCGACGCTCAAAGTGATTCTGGCCGAGCCGGTTGCGCCGCTGCTCAATATTCAGGTGCGGCATCTGGGCGGCGCGCTGAGCCGGCCGGGTTCGGGTGCGCGCGGGCCGGTAGCCGAACCGTATCTGCTGTACCTGCTGGGCCTCGGCATTCCGCAGTTGCGAGATGCGGTGTCCGCCAAGCAGGATGCGGTGGTCGAAGCGCTCGGGGCGCACGTGAGCGGCGCGAAGCCCTATACGTTCCTCGCCGCGGGGGAGTCCGCCACCTCGGCATTCGATGCGGTAACCGTCGATCGGCTGCGGGCGGTCAAGCGAGAGCGCGACCCGCACACGGTGATTCGCGCAAACTTTGGCGTGTGAAGTCAACAGTTTGTCGAGATGATTTGAACCTGTAGTCGATTCGGGATGTTTCCGTTACTCTCTCGACGAGGAAGCGTGACGTATCGCTCATTTCCGGCGGTGTGGCATGAAGTGGGGCGCCACGGCGTTCGGGAGCGGGAAGTATCACTGTGGGCAGCTGGCGGAACCTGCGCAATTCCCTGGGCAGGACATCTGATTCGGGCGGGCGCGGTGTTCGCGGCTGGGTGAGCGTCCGGGTCCGGCTGATGGGGATCGTGCTCATCTCCAGTGTCACGCTGCTGGCCATCGGCGGCGGCGCGGCCGTCTATCTGGTGAAATCCGCTCGGGAATCGAAGCAGTGGGCCGAATTGGCCAGCAGCACCACGGCTCCGGCGATTCTCATGGTGTCGGCGCTGGAGGAGGAGCGGCGGTTGTCCGCGCTGCTGCTGGCCGGTGACGATGACGCCGTGCAGGCCCTGGTCGGCGCGCGTCAGCACTCCGATGCGGCGCTGGCGGCAATGGTCGCCAAGGGCGATGCGGCCCGCGCACTCAATCCCGATGGCGCCGCCGCTGAAATCGCGGGCTTCCAGAAGCTCTTCGAGATGGTGCCGGTCCTGCGCAATGGCGTCGATTCGCGGCAGATGCCGGCCGATCAGGTCTTCGGGTTCTTCACGCAGGTGATCGGCACCATTGTCGCCGCCTCCATGGTGGCGGCCCGGGTGGCGCCGGAGGCCAAGATCGGCATCGAGCTGGGCTACGCCGTCGAGCAATTGCGCGCGGCGGAGGCGCTCTCGCAGGCCGACACCATCGGCGCGGTGGCCCTGACGACCGGTGAGATGCCCGCGGCCCAGCTGCTCGAATTCAGCAATCGGGTGGGCGAATTCCGCAGTGAGGTGGCCTATTCCGCGTCAGTACTGAAGGGCAGGCGGCTCGCGCAGCTGACCGCCATCACCGGTGATCCGGCGTGGCAGCAGGTCACCTCCATGCAGGATGCGCTGATCTTGCGCGGCCCGGTGACCGATGCCGACGCGGACAGCACTGCCGACAGTTCGGCGAAACCCCACGACCGGACGACGCCGAAGGCCGCCACCCCGCTGCCCCTCGGTGTGGCCGCATGGCAGACGGCGTCCGGGCAGATCAATGCGGCATTGCAGAAGCTGTGGGAGGACCAGAGCCGCGACGCCCACGTCATCGCCCGCAAGCAGGGCGATGACGCCACCCGCAATTCGCTGCTCGGCGGTGCGGCCGTACTGCTCATCGCGACTATCGCTTTCGTGGCGGCCCTGCTGCTTGCCAACCGATTCATCGCGCGGATGCGCCGATTGCGCCGTGACACCCTGCAATTGGCCGATGAGCGCATGCCCGAGCTGATTCGCAAACTGGGCGAGGGCGAGGACGTCGATATCAATGCCGAGGTGTCGCGGCTGGACTTCGGCACCGATGAGCTCGGCCACGTGGCGAATGCCTTCAACCGCGCCCATATCGCGGCGGTGTCGGCGGCGGTCGCCGAGGCGAAGACCCGGGCCGGCAGCAATGCGGTATTCCTCGATATCGCGCATCGCAGCCAGGTGGTGGTGCATCGGCAGCTCACCCTGCTGGAC
This sequence comes from Nocardia sp. NPDC006630, assembly GCF_040611495.1. Taxonomy (NCBI): domain Bacteria; kingdom Bacillati; phylum Actinomycetota; class Actinomycetes; order Mycobacteriales; family Nocardiaceae; genus Nocardia; species Nocardia sp. NPDC006630. The sequence goes on along the minus strand of NZ_JBEXOK010000001.1, from coordinate 541,374 downwards.
CGGGCCGAGCGCGAGGAGCAGAACGCCGATCAGCTCGAATTGCTGTTCCAGCTGGACCATCTCGCGACCCGGGCCCGCCGCAATGCCGAGAATCTGATCATTCTCGGTGGCGAGCAGCCCGGCCGCCGCTGGCGTAATCCGGTGCTGCTGCTCGATCTGGTCCGGGGCGCGGTGGCGGAAAGCCTGGACTACACCAGGATTCAGACCGGGCGGCTGCCCGAGGTGCGCATTGCCAGCCATGCCGTCGCCGATGTGATTCACCTGCTCGCCGAGCTCATGGACAATGCGACGGCCTGTTCCCCGCCGGAATCGCATGTCACGGTGTCGGCGGTGGTGGTCGGCCGGGGTCTGGCCGTCGAGGTCATCGATCAGGGTCTCGGTATGACGGAGGCCGAATACGCCGAACGCAATGCGGTGCTGGCGAATCCGCCCGACTTCAGCGTGGCGACGCTGTCCGGCAATACCCGGCTCGGACTGTTCGTGGTCGCGAAACTTGCTGGGCGGCACAGTATTACGGTGCGCCTGGCCGAGTCCGTGTACAGCGGCGTGCGGGCGGTGGTGCTGATTCCGTCCGTGCTCATGGAGGTCGCGGGTCCGCGCGCCGAGATACCCGGCGGCGGTCCGAACGTGCTGGAGGTGGCGCCCGCGTGGTCGAATGCCGTGCGCTCGGACCACTTCCCGGCATTGCGGGCGCCGGTGCCCAGCAGCCCGATCACCGATCCGAGCCTGGCGACGATTTCCACCCTCGTGGGTATTCCCGCCCCGGTCGCACTGCCGCCGGTACCGCTGCTCCCGCAGGAGCTGGGCGACCGGCCGCATCTGCCGCGCCGGAACCGTCCGGGCGGCCCGCAGGAGGATGCACTGCCGCCGGTGTCCGCACCCCCGGTTTCCGCGCCGCCGCGCCAGCGCACTCCCGACGAAGCGCGCAATCTCATGAGCGCCATTGCGAAGGGCACCCGGCAGGGCCGCCAGGTGCGCCCGGAATCCGAGAAGGGACCACAATGACCACCTCCCAGCGAATCGACCTCGGCTGGCTGCTCGATGAATTGGTGAGCGGACTGCCCGACGCGCAGGCGGCGGTGCTGCTGTCCACCGACGGACTGCTGCTCGGCTTCTCGAAGGGCCAGGAGCGTGCCGATGCCGAGCGTTTCGGCGCGATGGCCTCGGCGCTGCACAGTCTCGCGCGCAGCGCCGGTCAGCACTTCCGGGCCGGCGGGGTCTGCCAGACCGTGGTGGAACTCGATCAGGCGGTGCTGTTCATCACCGCGGCCGGGGAGAATGCCTGCCTGGCGCTGCTGGCCGCGGAGACGGCTGATATGGGCCTGGTGGCCTACGGGATGAATCAGACGGTGCAGCGGGTCGGCACGCACCTGTCGGTGGACCCGCGTCATCATGCGGGCAGTCCGCAACGGCCATGAACGAGCCGCGAGAGCACTGGTACGAGGAGGATGCCGGACCGCTGGTCCGCCTCTACGCCGTGACCCGCGGCCGCGGCCGGGTCGAACGACCGGAGCTGGATCTGACCACGCTGGTGGCCGATGCGTATCCGGGAATGGCGCTGCGGCGCACCGAACCCGAGTACACCGTCATCGTCCGGCTGTGCCGCACACCGCTTTCGGTGGCCGAGGTGGCGGCGCATCTGCGGCTGCCGGTGACCATGGCCAAGGTGCTGCTCGGTGATCTGGTCGACGACGGGCGGCTGGTGTACCGGTCACCGCCGGTGCCCACGGGCAACAGCTCCGATATGGGGCTGCTGCACGCGGTGCTGGCGGGCATCAGATCGCTCTGATCGCTATATCAACTGTGCCGCCAGTCGTGTGGCGTTCATATAGGCGATGGCCTCGATGGACACCATCGGATTGACACCGGGTGCGGTCGGGAAGCTGGAGCCGTCGGCGACGACGATATTCGCGACATCCCAGGTGACGCCGTCGGGGTTGGTGGCCGAGTATTCCGGGGAGCCGCCCATGCGGGCCGAGCCCATAATGTGCAGTGCGCCCATCGCGCACTGCCCCGGACCGTAACCGGCGCGCTTGCAGGCGGCGTCGAACTCGGCGTGCGAACCGCGCACGCCCGGCTCGTAGGACACCCCGGCCTGATGTCCGGAGAAGATGCGGCGCGCGCCCGCGGCTTCGAGAATCGATGCCGCGCCGGTGATTCCGGTGTGCAGGTGGGCGGCGTCGTAGTCCGAGAGCCGGTATTTCACAATGGGTTCGCCGTCGCCGCCCACCGATACGGTGCCCGAATCGCGGTCCCGGGTGATGATGCCGATGGCATCCGAGCGTGCGAAGTCCAGCATGGTGTTTCGATGATCGGCCGCGCCGCGCCAGTTCATGAAACCGGTGCCCAGGCCCGGATGGATCGGCCCGGTCTCGTAGATGACGCCGTAGCCCTTACCGTCCAGATCGGCGTGGTGCCGGCTGATGCGGGTCTGCAGCCCGCCCTCCCACGGCCGGATCTCCTCGTCGAAGACGCCGAAGACCGCCGCGGCCGGATGCAGGCGCAGATGGCGGCCGATGTTCTTGTTGCGCAACCCGGAACGCTTCAGCAGCGCGGGCGTCTGGATGGCGCCGGCCGCCACCACCACCGCGCGGGCCTGCACGGTGATCTCGGCGCCGCCCGCGGTGCGTGCCGAAACCGTCTCGGCGCGACCGTTTTTCACCTCGATCCGGCGCACATCGGCATCGACCACCAAGCGTGCGCCCTTGGTCGCGGCGTCGGCGAGCCAGGTCTTGTTGACCGACTGTTTGGCGCCCAGTCGGCAGCCGTAACCGCAACGACCGCACTCGATTCCGGCATCACAGGCGTCGGTGACATTGCGGGGCAGGGTATCGATATCCCAGCCGAGCGCCTGTGCGCCGCGCTCCAGCACGCCGTCCCGCGCCGACAGCGGCGAGTGGTTGCTGTTGACTCCCAGCCGCTGCTGCACCACCGCCAGCGCATCGCCGTATTCGTCCTCGGCGAACTGTTTCGCGCCCAGCTCCGCCCATTCCTGGCGGACGCTGTCGGGGGTGGGCAGCGAGGTGCTCCAGTTGACGACCGTGCCGCCGCCCAGGCAGCTGCCCGCGACCAGGGTGATCTGGCCTTCGGCCGAGCCCGCGGGGCCGGGTGCGTAGAGACTGGCCAGGGCATCGAGCTCACCGCCGCCGAAATCCCGGTCGTCGTAATAGTTTCCGCGCTCCAGCACCACCACGTCGAGCCCGGCCGCGGCGAGCACCGCCGCCGCCGCACCGCCGCCCGCACCGGAGCCGATGACAACGACATCGCAAGTGAGCGTGGTGGTTTCGGTGAAGCGCAGGGGAGTCAGGGCGGGCTGCGGCGCGGTCTGCAGGGGGCCGGCCGGGGCCGGGTAGCCGATTTCCTTCCACAGCGGGTTGGTGCCGGTCGGGCCCGGGGTGACGTTGTAAGCGAGCAGTGACGCACCCTTGAGGGCCTGGAAGACGGCGCGGACCGGTGCCAGCCGGGAGTCGCCGAGGCGCAGCAGCGCCGCCTCCCGCTGCTCCTGGGTCAGGGTCGAGAAGCGCCGCAGGCCATTGCCGGTGAGCAGGCCCGTCAGCCGTGAGTCCCACAGTCCGAGCAGGGTGGCGAGCTGCTTCTGCTCCGCCTCGCGGGGATTGCGGCCCAGGATCCGGAAGATGGTGTCGACCGCCCCGAGCTCCGTCGCCGCGGGGAGTGTCAGCCCGTCTCCGGGCAGGAACGTATCGCAGATCAGGCCCAGCGCGGCCCGCTGTTCGGCTGTTGGTTCCATGACGAATCCACCCTTCGTAATTCTCGGTGATTTCTACCACAGCACCGGAATGTGCGCTCACTTTTGGGCGCTGTCAACTGGTCAAAGTCTCTGGATGGCAGGTGAATTGGCAGTTACATCGCGGAGGGGTCGCACGCTTCGATCGCAGGTGTGACCACGCCCACATTACTGCCGATGTCACACCTCGGCAGGCTGCGCCGTCGACCTGTTGTAGCCGCACAACGAACCAGAAAAGAGCAGACCATGACCCGCTTCGCCCTGTACGAGAACGAGATCGCCGCCAAGTTCAACAAGCGCCTGGTGACCGCGGCCCGGGTCATCGACGAATCCCCGCTGGACAAGGCCACCCAGGAGCTGGTGAAGATCCGCGCGTCCCAGATCAACGGGTGCGGGATGTGCCTGGACATGCACACCAAGGATGCCGTTCACGCCGGTGAGACCCCGGTGCGTCTGGCCCTGATCGCCGCCTGGCAGGAGTCCAATGTCTTCACCGAGGCCGAGCGCGCCGCCCTGGCGCTGACCGAGGAGGGCACCCGGCTGGCCGACAACAGCCGCGGCATCAGCGCGGACACCTGGGCGCAGGTGCGCAAGTCCTACGACGACGACCAGATCGGCGCGCTCATCTCCCTCATCGCGACGATCAATGCCTGGAACCGTCTCAATGTGATCGCGGGGATGGCCGGCGGCGACTACGTCCCCGGCCAGTGGTGAACGGCTGAACCGAAGCACCTCCTAGCGCGAATCAAGGCCCGGCAGTGGATCATTCGATCCTGTGCCGGGCCTCGTTCGTGTTCTGCGCATTGTGGCTCAGCGCGTTCCGAGCTGACCCGGAGTGACGGCCTCGATCAGCGGCCACGCTTGCTCGAAGGGGATGTCGATCACGTGATAGCGCTTCTTGCCCGCGGCCGTCGCGGCGGTGATGGTCGCCAGCCCGGCCCGGCGCTGGAACCAGGATTGCTTGACCGTCCAGCCGATGATGCCCGGGCCCTCCAGGCAATCGCGGTCGCGATCCAGGGAGCCGCTGCGAGTGATCAGCCAGGTGGGATTGCCGTGTGCGGCGGGAATCACCGCATGGCCGAGGCCGCGGTAGCGATCCCAGGCCAGCGCGGCGGCCAGGACGGCGGCCACGGCCAGCAGCACCCACGGCCAGGCCGGAATATCCACGCCCGCAAGCGATGCCGCGATCAGGGCGACGGCGATCAGCGCGAGGGGACTGAAGGCGCGAGTGAAGCGCCGCCGCTGTGCGGCCGGTCCGTGCGGGAGCAGCGCGGCGGTCACCGGCGGTGGCGCGGCGGGGCTGGGGGCGTCGAGATCGGCGCCCGAGTCGAGCAGATGCGCGACGGTGCGATCGATCGCGGTGCGCGGCGCCTGCGGCAGAATCTTCTGGCGAGATTTGGTGCCGGTCATAATGGTTTCGAGTTCGGCGGCCCCGGCCAGGCGCAGCAGCAGGGGCTCGTTGACGGTGACACCGCGCAGCCGGGCCAGATCGAGGGTGATCTGACGGGTGGTGAACAGGCCGTGCCGAATGTGCAGGGTGCTGCCGTCGTCGATGACGCGCAGCCCGTAGTAGGTGGCGAGGTAGCGGGCGCAGGCGGTGAGACTGACGAACAGCACCAGGAAGACCAGGAGCGCGGCGATCGCCAGCGCAATGGCTTGTGCGCCACCGTCTTCCAATCCCTGTACGGCGTCGGAATTGACGATGACCTTCGCGAAGCCGTACTGGAACGCCAGGCCGAGGATCGGGGCGATGATCGCGAATCCGGTCAGGGACAGCGGGGCGTACCGCACCCAGTCCGGCTGCCAGTGCGCGATTTCCACCGGCGGCCTGGCCTCGGGGGCCGGGGTGGCCGATTTCCCGAGCACGACGGTGTGGTGCTCACCTGATTCCGTAACCTGCTGTCCGGCAGCGGGTTCCGATCCGATCTGAGTGTGCTCGAGCAGTGTGGTGCGCAGCGCGGGCACCAGTCGGGCGTCGAGGGAGTCGAGCCGGAACCGGTCCTTGCGCTCGGCCTGCTGGCCGGTGCCGATGGACAGCACCGCCAATCCCAGCACCCGGTGCAGCAGATCGGCCTCCACATCGACCGACCGCACCCGAGTGCGCGGCACCGAAAGCCGTTTGCGCTGAAACAATCCCGTGCGCAGTTCCAGATTGTCCGGGGTGATGCGGTAGGTGGTGGTGAACCAGCGGGTGAGCGCGAAGGTGATGATGACCCCGACCACGCCGAGGCTCCACACCGGACTGTCGCTGCGCGCACCGGCGATCAAGGTCGCCAGCAGCACCGGGATATAGCGGATGAGTTCGGTGATGGGATGCACCAGCAGCATGCGCCGATCCAGCCGCTGCCAGGACTCGGCCTCCGGAGCGCCGGGTGCGGCCGCCGAGCTCGGGAATGCCGGGGACGCATGGGACGGCTGCGCATGGGACGGCTGCGCATCGGACGGGGACACATAGGTCGGTTGCGCATCGGACGGACGCGCATAGGGAGATGGCGCATAGGACGGTGCGGGATCGGGGCCGGGCGGATGACTCATGTCGCGTCTCCGCGATGCCGGGCCGCGATTTCGGTGAGCTGGGTGACCGTGCGCCGGGCGTCCTCGGTCTCCAGGGCGCTGATGTGCACGGCCCCGGCGGAGGACGCGGTGGTCACCGTGACGGTGGCCAGTCCGAGCAACCGCTCCAGCGGTCCCCGGTAGGTGTCCACCGTCTGCACGCGGCTGATCGGCGCGACCCGGCTCTCCTGCGTGAACCACCCGGTCCGCGTGTACACGGCCTCATCGGTGATCTCCCACCGATGCACCGCATACCGCCACAGCGGCACCGCCACAATGCTGAATGCGGCTGCCACCACCGCGATTCCGAGGATCCACACCTGCGCCGTGCGCCGCGGCGGATCGACGATCATCCAGATGATCAGCGCGATGAACGGGAAGATCCACGACAGCGTGGCACTGATTGCCCACAGCAGTTTGGCCCGCGGACTCGGATGCCAGGCCGGGTCCGCCATGATGCCGCCCGGGGCGGTGCGAAGCTCGCCGGAGGCGGTGCGGGTGTCGCCTGAGGCGGGACGATCGGACATACCCGCCATGCTTTCACGATTCCGCCCCCCAGCGCGGCAGTTGCCGCACCCACACCCCCCATCGACACCGCACACCCGTGGCGGGGGCTAGCGGGGGGTGATGCGGAAGAGGCCGCTCAGGGTGCCTTGGTATTGCACGCGGCCGGGGGCGATGGTGCCGACCATTTGGAGGGTGTCCTGAACTGTGGTGGCGCCCAGGGATTGTGCGCTGTCGACGGTGCCGGTGGCGGCGTCGATGACGGTGAATTTGTAGGTGTCGGCTACGCCGCCGGCGCTGCCGCTGGGGAGCAGGCCGGCGCTGCCGGAGCCGAGTGCGCCGTAGCGGGCGACCGTATAGATCTTGCCGTCGGCTACCGAGAGGCGGGGGACCGCGGCCGAGGGAACGGTATCGGTCCACACCACCGAGCAGCCGGAGCCGGTGACGTCGATGCGGGTCATGCCGCCGGTGAAGGATGCGCTGGCCGGTTGGCTCGGGCCGGCGTTCGCGGGCAGCTGCGGGTACGGGTAGCCGTAGGTGCTGGCGACGAAGAGGCTGTTGCCCGAGCCGATGGGGGAGTTCTCGGTGCCGTCGATGGCCGGTACCGAGCAGACGCTGTGTCCGGTGGCGGTGTCGAAGACCAGCAGGTTTTCCTTGGGCGCCGCGTTATCGGTGATGGCGACGTATTCGGTGCCGCTGCCGGGTCCGAAGAAGGTGGGGGTGGCGCCGGTGCCCCAGCTCAGCTGACCGGGTTTGCGCGCGGGGCCGCGATCGTAGGGCTGCCGCCACAGGATCTGCGGATTGCCCGAGGAGTCGGTGTTCAGCTGGTAGAGCGCGTGATCGGTGGCGATGGAGACGCCCTGCGGCGCCGAGGAGATGGAGTTGGCCACCGTTTCGCCGGGCGCGAGTTCGATGGCGCGGGCCGCGCCGGTGGCCGGATCCACGTAACCGGCGGCGCCATTGTCGGTGGCGAACCAGACGCGCCCGTCGTAGTCGGGCGTCACCGCGGCGACCTCATCGCAGGATCCGCCGCCGCAGTGCGCGGTAACCGCCTGCGACACAGGTGTTTTCGATGCGATGGACAGCGTCCAGGACCCGTCGCCGCCGCGCTGGTGCCCGATGCGCAGCAGATTGCCGCTGCCGTCGACGGTGACCATGCGGTTCTGCTCGTCCAGGTAGGCATACACGCCGCCGAGCAGGCTGCCCTTGGTGAGATCCAGTGTGGCGAGCGTATTTCCACTGTTCGGGTCGAGCAGCAGCACCTCGGGCGAGCGGTCGGTGATCTTGGTGCACAGCGCCTGCGGGAAACCGTCCGCGCCCTGCAGGATGGTCGGGCAGGCGGCGGCCTCCTCGTGGAAGTCGGCATTGATACCGCCGGTGCCGGGTCCGGGCAGCGGGGTCGAGTCGGAGGATTCGGCATCACCGTGCATGGTCGCGGTGCCGACCGGCCCCAGATACGGGTTGGCGGGTGGTAGCGGTCCGAAGGCGGCCGAGGCCGGACTCGTGGCGACGGTCAGCAGGAGCGTCGCACCGGCCGCGGCGACGACGGTGGCGCGGCTGAGTCTTTCGAACACGGATTCCCGCTTTCTGTAAACGTCCAGTGCGAATATTCGAATCGAATGATGCGAGTAATCGTGGCGGATGACCTTAGAAGAGCCGCCAGGCCCCCGCAAGGTTTTGTCCCATCGGCCATGTCACATCCGGCGATCATCGCCGCGGTGCGCGAGGATATGCGGGGGCGACGGTGGAATAGCCTGCCGTGGCGCCCGGTTGCCAACCCTTATGGCACCCGAGTCGGATCAGCCGGATGGATGGCGCATGATCGAGAGCGTGACGGATCTACCGAACCCGAGTACCCCACCGGCTCCGCCCAGCCCCTCGGGGATGCGCCGGGCGTTGCGGCGGGCGCGCGACGGCGCGACGCTCAACCTCGACGAGGTGGTGGTGCTGCTGCAGGCGCGCGGCGCCGACCTGGAAGATCTGAGCAGATCTGCGGCCCGGGTGCGCGATGCGGGACTGCGCGAGACCGGCTATGCGGGCGAGACGCTGCCGATCACCTACTCGCGCAAGGTATTCATCCCGCTCACTCATCTGTGCCGGGACAAGTGTCACTACTGCACGTTTGTCACCGTGCCCGGCAAGCTGCGCGCCGCGGGCAAGGGCATGTACCTGGAGCCCGACGAGGTTCTCGAGATCGCCCGCCAGGGCGCCGAACTCGGTTGTAAGGAAGCGCTTTTCACCCTCGGTGACCGCCCGGAGGAGCGCTGGCCGGAGGCCCGGCAGTGGCTCGACGAGCGCGGTTACGACTCCACCCTCGACTATGTGCGCGCCATGTCCATCCGGGTACTCGAGGAAACCGGCCTACTGCCGCACCTGAATCCGGGCGTGATGAGCTGGGCCGAACTGTCGCGGCTCAAGCCGGTGGCCCCGTCCATGGGCATGATGCTGGAGACCACCTCCACCCGCCTGTTCACCGAGCCGGGCCAGGCGCACTACGGCAGCCCGGACAAGGATCCGGCGGTGCGGCTGCGCACGCTGACCGATGCGGGCCGGCTCTCGGTGCCGTTCACCACCGGCATTCTGGTGGGCATCGGCGAGAACCTCACCGAGCGCGCCGAGTCGATCATGGCGATTCGCAAGTCGCACAAGGCTTTCGGGCATGTGCAGGAGGTGATCGTGCAGAACTTCCTGGCCAAGCGCGACACCGCCATGCGCGATACCCCGGATGCGGGGCTCGAGGAGTTCTGCGCCACCATCGCCGTGGCCCGGCTGCTGCTCGGCCCGAAGATGCGGATTCAGGCCCCGCCCAATCTGGTATCGCTCGCCGAATGCCGCGCGCTCATCGATGCCGGCATCGACGACTGGGGCGGCGTCTCGCCGCTCACCCCCGATCATGTGAATCCGGAACGGCCCTGGCCGAATCTGGAGACCCTCGAGCAGGTCACCGCCGATGCGGGTTTTGTGCTCACCCAGCGCCTCACGGTGCACCCGAAGTATGTCCAGGCGGGCCACCCGTGGATCGATCCGCGCGTCTCCGGGCATGTGGCGGCGCTGGCCGATCCGGCGACGGGCTTGGCCCGGGATGTGAATCCGGTCGGGCTGCCCTGGCAGGAGCCGGACCACGATTGGGAGTCGGTCGGCCGGGTCGATCTCAATACCGCCATCGACTCCGAGGGCCGCAATACCGAATCGCGCAGCGATTCCGCGCTGGCCGGTGACGGCCTGGGCGCGTTCGGCGACTGGGAGACCATTCGCGAGCAGGTCAAGGAGCTCGCGGTTGCCGCGCCCGAACGCTTCGACTCCGACGTGCTGGCCGCGCTGCACGCCGCCGAGAAGGATCCGGCCGGGCTCACCGACGATCAGTACCTGGCCCTGGCCACCGCCGACGGCCCGGCTCTGGAAGCCATTACCGCGCTGGCCGATCAGCTGCGCCGCGATACGGTCGGCGACGATGTCACCTACATCGTGAACCGGAATATCAACTTCACGAATATCTGCTACACCGGCTGCCGCTTCTGCGCGTTCGCGCAGCGCAAGGGTGATGCCGACGCCTTCACGCTGAGCGCTTCGGAGGTCGCCGACCGCGCCTGGGAGGCGCATGTCGAGGGTGCGACCGAGATCTGCATGCAGGGCGGCATCGATCCCGAGCTGCCCGTCACCGGCTATGCGGATCTGGTGCGCGCGATCAAGGCGCGGGTCCCCGGCATGCATGTGCACGCCTTCAGCCCCATGGAGGTCGTCAATGGTGCTTCACGCGGCGGGCAGAGCATTCACGACTGGCTCGCGGCTCTGAAAGAGGCTGGGCTGGACACCATTCCGGGCACCGCCGCCGAGATTCTGGACGATGAGGTGCGCTGGGTGCTCACCAAGGGCAAGCTGCCCACTTCGGCCTGGATCGAGGTCATCACCACCGCGCACAAACTGGGCATCCGCTCCAGCTCGACCATGATGTACGGCCACGTGGACAATCCGAAGCACTGGGTCGGGCATCTGCGCGTGCTGCGCGGAATCCAGGACGAGACAGGTGGTTTCACCGAATTCGTGCTGCTCCCGTTCGTGCATCAGAGCGCGCCGTTGTACCTGGCGGGAGCCTCGCGCCCGGGCCCGACCGTGCGCGACAACCGGGCCGCGCACGCGCTCTCGCGCATCATGCTGCACGGCCGCATCGACAATATTCAGACCAGCTGGGTCAAGCTCGGCACCAAGGGAACCCAGCTCATGCTCAACGGTGGCGCCAACGATCTGGGCGGAACCCTCATGGAGGAGACCATCTCCCGCATGGCCGGCTCCGAACACGGCTCCGCCAAAACGATCGAGGAACTCACCGAGATCGCCACCGGCATCGGCCGCCCCGCCCGCCAGCGCACCACCACCTACGGTGTCCCGCCGCACCGCCCCCCGGTCGCACTCACGGTCGGCTGAGCTCCAGGGGTATAAACCTCAAGGTCGTGGCCCGCCCGGTTCTGGACTGAGCGGAGCAATGCCGCGCAGCGGCGAGCGCAGGGAGGGAAGAACCGGGTAACAGGGCCACGACCCCGCCGCAGCGAAGCGGAGGCAGAAGATACAGCACAATGGTCACCAGAAGTTAGGACAGGCTGACCAGTAGTAACGTGTACCCGCCGGGATAATGTTTCGGCGGGGCGGACTATCCCGCATGTGAGGACAGACTAGGAGAACGGCAGTGCCGTACATCATCGCTGAACCGTGCGTTGACGTGAAGGATAAGGCGTGCATCGAGGAGTGCCCCGTAGATTGCATCTACGAGGGTGGGCGCATGCTCTACATCCAACCGGACGAGTGCGTGGACTGTGGTGCATGTGAACCGGTGTGCCCGGTAGAGGCCATCTTCTACGAGGACGACACTCCGGATCAGTGGAGCGGTTACATCAGCGCCAATGTCGAGTGGTTCGACGATCTGGGTTCGCCGGGTGGCGCGACCAAGGTCGGCAAGGTGGACTTCGACGTGCCGTTCATCGCGGCGCTACCCCCGATGGCCGCGGAGTAGGTCTTGGTCGCGCGTGGCCGGGTGAGTGCGCTACTACCCGATTTCCCTTGGGACACCATCACTTCCGTGAAGGCGAAGGCAGCTTCGCATCCGGGCGGCCTGGTGGATCTTTCCGTGGGCACACCGGTCGATCCGGTGGACCCGCTGATCCAGCAGGCCCTGGCCGCGGTGGCCGCGGTGCCCGGCTATCCGACCACGCACGGCACCCCCGAATTGCGCGAAGCTGTTGTCGCAGCACTGAAGCGGCGGTTCGGGATCACCGGCGTGGCGCCGGAGGCGGTGCTTCCGGTGATCGGCACCAAGGAGCTGATCGCCGGACTGCCGCGCACGCTGGGGCTGGGCTCCGGCGATCTGGTCGTGATTCCCGAGGTGGCCTATCCGACCTACGAGGTGGGCGGGCTGCTGGCGGGCACGCGAATCCTGCGGGCGGACAGCGTGACTCAGATCGGCCCGGAGCGCCCGGCGCTGATCTTCCTGAACTCGCCGTCCAATCCGACCGGCAAGGTGCTCGGCGTCGAACATCTGCGCAAGGTGGTCGAGTTCGCGCGCGAGCGGGGCGCGGTCCTGGCCTCCGACGAGTGCTATCTGGGCCTGGCCTGGGAGGGCCGCGCGGTCTCGATCCTCGATCCCGAGGTGTGCGACGGCGACCACACCGGACTGCTCGCCATCCACTCGCTGTCCAAGACTTCCAATCTGGCCAGCTATCGCGCCGGTTTCGTCACCGGTGATCCGGCGCTGATCGCGGAACTGCTCGAGGTGCGCAAGCACTCCGGCATGATGCTGCCCTTCCCGATCCAGTCCGCCATGACCGCGGCCCTCGGCGACGATACGCACGAGGCGCAGCAGCGCGAGCGCTACCGTGCCCGCCGCGAGCTGCTGCGAAAGGCCTTGCTGGAGTCCGGGTTCCGGATCGACGATTCGGAGGCCGGACTGTACCTCTGGTCGACCCGGGACGAGCCCTGCCGCACCACCCTGGACTGGCTGGCCGAACGCGGCATTCTGGCCGCGCCCGGCGAGTTCTACGGCCCGCGTGGTGCACAGCATGTGCGGATCGCGCTGACCGCCACCGACGAACGCATCGCCGCGGCGGTTGAACGCCTGACCAGCTGATTTACTCTTGCCCACCGGGTCGTGCTAACGTCTACCGCGTTGCAAGGCCCGGTGGTTTTGCTTCGACATCAAGCATGGCCCTGTAGCGCAGTTGGTTAGCGCGCCGCCCTGTCACGGCGGAGGTCGCGGGTTCGAGTCCCGTCAGGGTCGCTGTTCCACCTCTCTGGAACTTTTGCGCACGGCCTTGGAGCCGTTTCCCGTTGGGCACGCGTGCCTGCGGTTGAGAGCCGAAACCATTTTGGACGTACCCGGTGAGTTACCCGGACCTCGCGAAATCAGTTGTCGCCTTTTAGAACCCCGGTTTTGTATTCGCTGATGTGTTGCGCGACACGCTTTGTCGACTCGCCGATCGAAGTGTTCAGTTTTGCGCAAAAGTGACACACAGGCACTTCACAGTTCGTATAACAGGTTCCCACCTAGGTCTCGATGAGGAGCCGATCCATGCGCGGATTTGTCTATGAAAACGCTGGTAGCAGCCAGTTCGGCAGTAATGTCAGCCGTCGGGGTTTTCTAGCTGCAACAGGTGTCATTTTGGGCGCCGCGGTACTCGCCACGAAGGCCCCGGCGCAGGCGCTGCCGACCAAGCAGCTGGCCGATGGGGACAAAGTTCCGGTGCTGGTCATCGGTTCGGGCTATGGCGGAGCGGTTGCTGCACTGCGGCTGGCCCAGGCGGGGGTCGATGTCGCGATTGTGGAGAAGGGCATGTCGTGGTCGCAGGCCGGCTCCGACGGAAAAGTCTTCTGCAACATGCTCAATCCGGACGGCCGGTCGTTCTGGCTGCGCACCGAGACCGATCAGCCGGTCAATCACTTCATGGGCGCGCCCTACAACAAGTCCATCAGCAGCTACACCGGTGTGCTGGATTCCGAGCAGTTCAGCGGGATTCGGGTCTATCAGGGCCGCGGCGTCGGCGGCGGCTCACTGGTCAACGGCGGCATGGCGGTGACGCCGAAGCAGGAGAACTTCGCGAGCATCCTGCCGTCGGTGGACGCGGGCGAGATGTACGGCACCTACTACCCGCGCGCCAATACCGCGCTCGGGGTCAATCAGATCGACCAGACCTGGTTCGAGACTGCGGACTGCTATCAGTTCGCGCGGGTGGGCCGCAAACAGGCGCAGCGGTCCGGGTTTTCGTACACCTTCGTGCCGAACGTCTACGACTTCAATTACATGAAGCAGGAGCAGGCGAACACCGTCACCCGGTCGGCGCTCAATGCCGAGGTCATCTACGGCAATAACTTCGGCAAGAAGTCGCTGGACAAGACCTACCTCGCCGCCGCCGTCGCCACCGGCAAGGTCGGCATCACGCCGCAGCACATGGTCACCGCGGTCGCGCCGACCACCGGCGGCTACCAGGTGACCATGAAGCAGATCGATACCAGCGGCAATACCGTGGCCACCAAAAACATTGTGGCGCAGCGGGTCTTCTTCGCGGCGGGCAGTGTCGGCACCAGCAAGCTGCTGGTCACCCAGAAGGCCACGGGCAAGCTGCCCAATCTGCCGGATTCGGTCGGCACCGGCTGGGGCAACAACGGCAATGTCATGGTGGCGCGGCAGAATCAGGCCTGGGACGCGACGGGCGCGCTGCAATCGTGTATTCCCTGTCTGGGCATCGACAACTGGGCCGATGCCGGCGGTCCGGCGTTCGCCGAGGTATCGCCGTTCCCGGCCGGGATCGAGACCTTCGCCAGCCTCTACCTGGCGATCACCAAGAACCCGAATCGCGGCACGTTCAGCTACAACTCCGGCAGCGGCGGGGTGGACCTGAACTGGCAGACGGCCTGGAATCAGCCGGGTATCGATGCGGCCAAGCGCATTTTCGACAAGATCAACAGCAAGGAGGGGACGATCTACCGCACCGACCTGTTCGGCACGTACAAGACCTGGGGCGACGACTTCGCCTACCACCCGCTCGGCGGCTGCGTGATCAACCAGTCCACCGACAACTACGGGCGGCTCACCTCCTATCCGGGGCTGTACGTCATCGACGGATCGCTCATTCCGGGCATGACCACGGTGAATCCGTTTGTCACCATTACGGCGCTGGCAGAGCGCAATATCGAGAAAATCATCGCGACAGATCTGAAGTAACCGCAGAAGTTTCGGTGCGTCTGCACCCCAGCGGTCGTGTTGTTCGCGATAGCCTGGGATATGGACGCTGTCACGGTTGTCCCTGCCCCCGCAAACGAACCGGTGCACACCTATGCACCGGGTAGTCGAGAACGTGAACTGCTGACGGGCAGGCTCGCCGAAATCTCCGCAGGATCCGTCGACGTGCCGCTGGTGATCGGCGGCAAACATCAACCCGGTACCGGTGAACGTGCCGACATAGTCATGCCGCATCGGCATCACCATGTGCTCGGCACCTTCACCGACACCACACACGAGGAGGCGAGCGCGGCCGTCGAAGCCGCGAACGCCGCCGCCCCGGCCTGGCGGGCGCTGCCGTTCGACGAACGCGCGGCAGTCCTGCTCCGGGCGGCGGACCTACTGGCCGGGCCGTGGCGCGAGACCATTGCCGCCGCGACCATGCTCGGACAGTCGAAATCGGTGCAGCAGGCCGAAATCGACGCACCCTGCGAGCTGGTCGACTTCTGGCGCTTCAATGTCGCCTTCGCCCGGCAGATTCTGGAGCAGCAGCCGCAATCGTCAGCGGGTGTCTGGAATCGGATGGACTACCGGCCCCTCGAGGGGTTCGTCTACGCCATCACGCCGTTCAATTTCACCGCCATCGCCGGAAACCTGCCCACCGCCCCGGCGCTCATGGGCAATACCGTGGTCTGGAAACCCTCACCGACACAGACGCTTTCGGCGTACTACACCATGCAGGTGCTGGAGGCCGCGGGCCTGCCGCCGGGCGTGATCAATCTGGTCACCGGTGACGGCAGGCGGGTTTCGGACGTGGCGCTGGAGGATCCGCGCCTGGCGGGCATCCACTTCACCGGGTCGACCCCGACCTTCCAGTCCCTGTGGCAGCGCGTCGCGGCGAATATCAGCCGGTACCACGGTTATCCGCGTCTGGTGGGCGAGACCGGCGGCAAGGATTTCATTGTCGCGCACTCCTCCGCCGATCCGGATGCCCTGCGCACCGCCATGATTCGCGGCGCGTACGAGTATCAGGGGCAGAAGTGCTCGGCGGCTTCGCGCGCCTATATCGCCAAGTCGGTATGGCAGAAGATGGGGCACGACTTCCTGACCGAGGTGGATGAGCTCACCTACGGCGATGTCGCGGATCTGTCGAATTTCGGTGGGGCGGTGATCGATCGGCGTTCCTACGACAAGAATGTCGCGGCCGTCGAGCGGGCCCGGGACCAGGGCGTCGGCATCCCGGCCGGTGGCGTCTACGACGACAGTGAGGGCTTCTTCGTGCGGCCCACGGTGCTGTTCAGCGATGATCCCGGTGACGAATCCTTCGCCACCGAGTACTTCGGGCCCATCCTGTCGGTACACGTCTACGACGACAGCAGTCCGGACGGGTATGCGGATGTGCTGGCCGTGGTGGACTCGACCTCGCCCTATGCCCTGACGGGAGCCATTTTCGCCCGCGATCGCCAGGCCGTCGAACAGGCCGCCGCCGCACTGCGATTCGCGGCCGGGAACTTCTATGTCAATGACAAGCCCACCGGCGCGGTGGTCGGCCAGCAGCCCTTCGGCGGTGCGCGCTCCTCCGGCACCGACGACAAGGCCGGGTCGTATCTCAACCTGCTGCGCTGGGTCGCCCCGCGCACGGTGAAGGAAGCCTTCGTCGCCCCTGCCGATTACCGCTACCCGCATATGGATACGCCGTGAAGCCGGCGGCCGCTTCGAGCAGGAGGTGCCGATGAATCCGTTACGGCCGTTGATTCTCGCCGCGGCGGGTTCGCCGCGGATGAAGCGGGCGGTGACCGCGACCCCGATCACCGCCGCGGTGGTGCGGCGGTTCGTGGCGGGGGAGACCCGCACCGAACTCGGGCCGGTGGTGCGGGCACTGCTGGCCAGCGGGCGATCGGTCAGCGTCGACTTCCTCGGTGAGTACACCACCGAGCGGTCGATGGCGGATGCCGCTGTGGCGGAATACATTTCGCTCATCGACCAGCTGGCCGAACTGGATCGGGCGGTGCCGGTGACGGCCGGCGGCCCGACCACCTCGCCGCCCGGTCCCGCCGGAGCGCCCGCGTCCGCGCGGGCGGATGATGCGGTGCCGCGCGTGGAGGTATCGGTCAAACTCTCCGCGCTGGGGCAGTCGATCGCGGTTGACGGGCCCGCCATCGCCGCCGAGAATCTGCACAAGCTGTGCGCCAAGGCCGTCGAATCGCGGGTGTGGGTGACGGTGGACGCGGAGGATCACACCACCACCGGCGATACGCTGCACGCGGTGCGGCAGGCGCGCGCCGAATTCCCCTGGCTGGCAGTGGCAATGCAGACCTATCTGCGCACCGCCGAGGACGATTGCCGGGACGCGGCGACCTCGGGCACGCGGGTTCGGCTGTGCAAGGGGGCCTATCAGGAACCGGAGACCGTCGCCTATCAGCGGCGGGCCGAGGTGGATTCGTCCTATCTGCGCTGCCTGGACGTGCTCCTGCGGGGCGGCTGGTATCCCATGGTCGCCTCGCACGATCCGGCCATGATCGAGGCCGCGCTCGCGCTCTCGGCCGAACATCGGCGCAGCCCCGGTGATTTCGAATTCCAGATGCTCTACGGGATTCGTGATGCCGAACAGCGCCGGCTGGTCGAGGACGGGCATGCGCTGCGCGTCTACATTCCGTACGGCACCCAGTGGTACGGCTATCTGATGCGGCGGCTGGCGGAGCGTCCCGCCAATATCGGTTTCTTCCTCCGGGCGCTCACCGAGCGCGGTTAGGATCGGCGAATTCGCAGGAAGAGGTGGTGTGAAATGGGGGCCTGCCACATGCCCCCATTGTCGATGGCACCGGATCTTTCGGCTCGTGAGCGGATTTCGGCGCGGATACCTTCAGCGCCATGGACAGCGTTCCGCGTACCGCGCGTGGTAATCGCCGGCGGCGGTCCGGCAGCCCGCTCTACGGCCAACTGCTCACCGCCACGGTCGAATCCGCGGCAGACGTCATTGCCATCCGGTTCAACCCGACCGGCGAACCCGGTGATCAGCGCGAGATAACCTACGGCGACCTGGATGCGCGATCCTCGCGGCTCGCTCGTGAGCTGATCGCGCGCGGTGTCGGTCCCGGCGATATCGTCGCGATCGGCATCACGCGATCCATCGAATCGGTGCTCGCGGTGTGGGCCGTGGTGAAGACGGGCGCGGCCTACGTGCCCGTCGATCCGGCCTATCCGCTTGATCGGATCGACTATCTGCTCAACGACTCCGGCGCCGTGCTCGGTCTCACCCTCGGGGAGTTCCGGGCGGCGCTCGGAGCCGCCACCTCCTGGATCGAACTGGATGATCCGCCGGCGGCGGCGCGCATCGCCCGGCATCCGGCACATCCGGTTTCCTACGCCGACCGGGTGCGCACGCTGACCGAACAGCATGCGGCCTATGTCATCTACACCTCCGGCTCGACCGGAATGCCCAAGGGCGTGGTGGTCACCCACACCGGTCTGGCCGGAGTGATCACCGCCGAACGCAAGCACTACGGCATTACCGCCGGCTCCCGGGTGCTGTACGCCAGCTCGCCCAGCTTCGATTTCTCGGTGCTCATCACGCTGCTGACCTTCACCGCCGGGGCGACGCTGGTGATCGCACCCCCTGCGGTCTTCGGCGGCGCGGATCTGGCCGAACTGCTGCGCCGGGAAGCCGTCACCCATGTGCCGATCACACCGGGCGCGCTGGAATCGGTGGATCCGGCGGGACTGGACACGGTCACCACCGTGATCGTCGGCGGCGAGGCCTTTCCGCCGGAACTCCTGCAGCGCTGGACCGCGCCGCAGCGCTCGATCTACAACGCCTACGGGCCCACCGAGGCAACGATTCTCGTCACCAGCACCGCGGCGCTGGTCCCCGGCGACCCCATCGTCATCGGTTCTGCCGTCCCCGGGGTCGGCGCGTTCATTCTGGATCCGCGGTTGCGGCTGGTGCCGGACGGCGTGATCGGCGAGTTGTATCTGTCGGGTCCGGCGCTGGCGCAGGGCTACCACCGGCGGCCGGATCTGACGGCGGAGCGGTTTGTCGCCAGCCCGTTCGCCGACGGGGGTGCCGGACGGCGGTTGTATCGCACCGGAGATCTGGTGCGGCGCACCGAATTCGGGACCATCGAGTATCTGGGCCGCGCTGATCACCAGGTGAAGATTCGCGGCCTGCGGATCGAACTCGGTGAGATCGACACCGCGCTGACGGCGCATCCAGAGGTGGATTATGCGGCGACACTGGGGAGAACGCTGCCGTCGGGAGTGACCGGGCTGGTCTCCTACGTGCTGCCACGCGCCGGAAGTGTCATCGACACAGCGGAATTGGCGGCCTTCGCCGGAGCGTCGCTGCCCGACTACATGGTGCCCGCGGCCATTGTGGTGCTGGCGGAGATTCCGCTGACACCGGTCGGCAAGCTGGATCGAGACGCCCTGCCGGAACCGGTCTTCGCGGCCCGCGAGTTCCGCGCGCCCGCCACGCGCGTGGAAGTGGTGATCGCGAAGGTGTTCGAGATTCTGCTGCTGCGGAACGGACCCGATCAGCGCGTCGGCGCGGAGGACGATTTCTTCGAACTCGGCGGCAATTCGCTGCTCGCGGCGCAGGCGGCGGCGCGTATCGGCAATGAGCTGGGCCTGCGGGTGCCGGTGCACCTCCTGTTCGAGGCATCCTCGGTAGCCGCACTCGCACAAGAACTTTCGAGGGATGCCGCGTCCGCCGCCGGTCCGGCGCTGGGTGCGCTGCCGCGACCGGAACGAATTCCGCTGTCCTTCGCGCAGCAGCGCATGTGGTTCCTGAACCGGTTCGATCCCGACAGCGCGGTGGACAATGTTCCGCTGGCGGTGCGGTTGACGGGGGCCATCGATATCGAGGCCTTGCGTGCGGCGGCGCGGGATCTGGTTGTGCGACACGAGGTGCTGCGCACCATCTATCCGGAGGTCGACGGCGAGGGCTATCAGCTGGTCCTGCCGCTCGGTGATCCCCGCGCCGTGCCGCACCTTTCGCTCGAGGAGGTGCACCCGGCCGCCATCGCCTCGCGGGTGGGAGAGGTGGCCGGAGCGGGTTTCGATATCACCGCCACACCGCCGATTCGTTTGCGGCTGTTGCGGATCGGGGCCGACGACCATGTACTGGTCGCGGTCATCCATCACATTGCCGGGGACGGGGTGTCGATGGGCCCGCTCACCCGCGACCTGGTCACCGCCTACGCCCAGCGCGCCCGGGGCGGGGAACCGGCCTGGGAGCCGCTGGCCGTGCAGTACGCGGACTACACGGTGTGGCAGCGGGAAACCCTGGGCAGCGAGGACGATCCGGAATCGCCGCTGGCGCAGCAGATCGCCTTCTGGCGGGAGAATCTGGCGGATCTGCCCGACGAGCTGGTCCTGCCCTTCGACCGGCCGCGGCCGCCGGTCGCGTCCTACCGGGGCGGCACCTTCGGGTTCCGTATCGACGACAAAATCTACGCGGCGACAACGGCATTCGCCGAGTCCCGCAATACGACGCTGTTCATGGTCGTGCACGCCGCGCTGGCCGTGCTGCTCGCGCGGCTGTCCGGCACCCGCGATATCGCCATCGGCACGCCGGTGGCGGGTCGCGGCGCGGCCGAACTCGACGATCTGATCGGCATGTTCGTCAATACGCTGGTGCTGCGCAGCGATATCGACCCGGGCGGGGGTTTCGAGGAGCTGCTGCGGCAGGTGCGCACGGCCGACGCCCGTGCCTTCGGGCAGACGGAGGTGCCGTTCGAGCGGCTGGTCGATCTGCTCGATCCGGCCCGCTCCCAGGCGCGCAACCCACTGTTCCAGGTCATGCTGGCCTTCCAGAACATGGCGCCCACCCGGCTGGAATTGCCGGGGCTGACCGTGGCGGGCGCGGATCTGCGGATACCGTTCGCCAAGTTCGATCTGCAGCTGACCATGCAGGAATCGCACGATGAGAACGGTGCGGCCATCGGGATGGCGGCCGAATTCTCCTATGCCCTGGATCTTTTCGACGAGCCGACGATCGCGGCCTTCGCACAGCGTTTCCAGCGGGTACTGGCGGCGGTGACCGCCGACCCGGATCTCGCGGTCGGGGATATCGATCTGCTCACCGACGGTGACCGGCAGCGGGTGCTCGGTGACTGGAATGCCACCGGCTTCGACGTGACCACCGTGGCGAATCTGCCGAACGGTGCCGCGGCGACGCTGGTTTCGCTGTTCGAGGCCCAGGTGGCGGCTACGCCCGAGGCGACCGCATTGACCTTCGAACAGGAGCGGCTCACCTACCGCGAGTTGTCGGAGCGGACCAATCGCCTGGCGCGCCGCCTGATCGGCGCGGGCGCCGGGCCGGAATCGACTGTCGCGCTGGCTATACGGCGCTCCACCGAGTTGGTCGTGGCGATCTATGCCGTGCTCCAGGCCGGAGCTGCGTATGTGCCGCTCGACCCGGATCAGCCGCTCGATCGCAACGCGTACATTCTCGATATCGCGCAGCCGTGCCTGGTCCTGACAGCGGCGGGGGACGGGTTCAGCTCCGGCGCGATTCCGGTACTCCCTGTCGACGAGCCGGAGGAGACGGCCTACCCCGGTGGTGCGCCCATCGCGGATCATGAACGGACGCAACCGCTGCGGGCCGGGAACACCGCGTACCTCATCTTCACCTCCGGCTCCACCGGCCGCCCCAAAGGGGTGGCTGTTTCCCATGCGGCCATTGTCAATCGGCTGCTCTGGATGCAGGCCGAGTACCGGCTCACCACGAATGATGTGGTGCTGCAGAAGACTCCGGCGACCTTCGATGTGTCCGTATGGGAATTCTTCTGGCCGTTGCAGATCGGTGCGCAGCTGGTCGTTGCCAAACCCGGCGGGCACCGGGACCCGGCGTATCTCGCGCGCTTGATCGCCGAGAAGGGGATCACCACAGCTCATTTCGTGCCGTCGATGCTGGCGGCGTTTGTTGCCGAGCTCGAGGGCGGTGGATCCCGGCCACAAGCACGCCGGGATGACGAGGGGGTGTTGCTGGGCGGGGATGACCGGGGGGTGTTGCTGGGCGGGGATGACCGGGGGGTGCTGCTGGGCGGGGATGACGAGGGGGTGGTGCCGGGCGGGGACGGTGCGGGGATGGCGCTGCGGCGGGTGTTCGCCTCGGGGGAGGCGCTGCCCGGGGGGACTGCGCAGCGGTTGCGGGAGTTGACCGGGGCGGCTGTGCACAACCTGTACGGGCCGACCGAGGCGGCGGTGGATGTCACCTGTCACGAGGTGATCGATGCCGATGTGCGGTCGGTGCCGATCGGGCGGCCGGTGTGGAATACCCAGGTCTACGTGCTGGATTCGCGTCTGCATCCCGTGGCTCCCGGAATCGCCGGTGAGCTGTACCTGGCGGGGGCGCAGCTGGCGACCGCGTATCTGGGCAGGCCGGATCTGACCGCGGATCGGTTCGTGGCCAATCCGTTCGGGGAACGCGGGCTGCCCGGTGCACGCATGTATCGCACGGGCGATCGGGTCAAATGGAGTCCGGCCGGTGAACTGGAATACCTGGGGCGCAACGATTTCCAGGTGAAGCTCCGCGGCCTGCGCATCGAGCTCGGTGAGGTCGAGGCCGCACTGCTCGCCCAGTCGTGCGTGGCTCAGTCGGTGGCCCTGGTGCGCAAGGACATTCATATCGGCGATCAACTCGTCGGCTATTTCGTGCGCGAGTCCGGCGCCGAGGTGACAATCGGCGATCTGAAGGCAGCGCTGTCACACGTGCTGCCCAGCTATATGGTTCCGTCCGCCCTGGTGGAGCTGGATGCGTTCCCGCTCACCGCTTCCGGGAAGCTCGATCGGAAAGCCCTCCCGGCTCCGGTATTCGAGGTCGAGCATTTTCGCGCCCCCTCGACGCCTGTCGAGGAGATCGTGGCCGGAGTCTTCGGCGACCTGCTCGGCGCCGACAGCATCGGCGCGGACGACGACTTCTTCGCTCTCGGCGGCAATTCATTGATTGCCACGCGCGCGGTGTCCCGGATCAACGAGGCTCTCGACGGCGCTCTCACGGTGCGCGAATTGTTCGAGACCGCAAGGGTTTCCGAACTGGCGGCACGCATCGTGCCCGGCGCGGCCGCCGCCGGGCGGGCGGGTGCGCGACCGGCGCTGCTCCCGTACCCGCGGGAAGACGCCGACCGGCCGCCACTGTCACTGGCCCAGCAGCGCATGTGGATTCTCAACCAATTCGACACCGACTCACCGGCGTACAACATCCCCATGGTCATCCGGCTCACCGGCGGGCTGGATACGAACGCGCTGAGCCGCGCCGCCGAGGACGTGCTGGCCCGGCACGAGGTGCTGCGCACCCGCTATCCCGAATCCGGCCCCGGCGGCACGCCTTTCCAAGAGATCCTGCCGGTGGCAGCGGTACTGCCCGGCGGTCTGCAGGTGGAACAGCTCGATGCACCGGCCGGATCACCCGGAGCGACGCCGGATGCGGTGCGTGCTCGTATCGCCCAGCTGGTCGAAGGTGGATTCGATGTCGCCGCGGCGAGTCCCGTGCGGCTCGGACTCCTGACCGGTGACACCCCCGGCGACCACCTACTCGTTGTGGTGGCGCATCACATCGCAGCGGACGGCGCCTCCATGGCCCCGCTCGCCCGCGACCTGATGACCGCCTACCTGGCGCGCTCCGGCGGCGAAACACCGGGCTGGACGCCGCTGCCGGTGCAGTACGCCGACTTCGCCATCTGGCAGCGCGGCGTTCTGGGCTCGGTCACCGATCCGGATTCCCTTGCGGCGCAACAGCTGGGGTACTGGCGCGGACAACTTGCCGATCTGCCTGAAACAGCGCTGCTGCCACTCGATCGCCCTCGACCGGCGGTCGCGTCCCTGGCGGGTGCGATTGTCGATTTCACGGTCGGCGCGGACATCCATGCCGCACTGAACCGCATCGCGCGCCGCCATAATGCGTCACTCTTCATGGTGGTGCACGCCGCGGTCGCGGTGCTGCTGGCTCGTATCTCGGGCGGGTCCGACATTGTGATCGGCACGCCAATTGCCGGGCGCGGGGAACGGGCGCTCGACGATCTGGTCGGCATGTTCGTCAATACGCTGACGCTGCGCACCACCGTGGACGACTCGGCCTCTTTCGACGATCTGATCGAATCGGCCCGCAATACCGACCTTTCCGCCTTCGCGCATGCCGATGTGCCGTTCGAGGTGGTCGCCGATCTCGCCGGACGTACCGCGGCGAATCCACTACTGCAGGTCGTGCTGACCCTGCAGAACACCGAAACCGCCGTCCTGGAGCTGCCGGGCCTGACCGTCGCGGCCTGGGATACGGAGCTGGCGGCGGCGAAGTTCGATCTGCAGATCGGCGTCGAACCGCTGCGCGCGGTGGACGGGACCCCAGGCGAGCTGGCCGTAGTGTTCTCTTATGCCACAGACCTTTTCGATCGGGACACCATCGTTGCGCTTGGTAGTCACCTGAACCGCGTACTTACCGCCGTCGCCTCCGACCCGCACCTGCCGGTGGGCGATATCGGCCTCCCGGAGAGGACCGAATACCCACGCGCCCAGCCGAATACGGATGTCCTGCTGCTCCGGGCGGGTGCGCGGGGCGCGGAGCTGCCGCAATCCCTCCTGGCGGTGGTCGAGGACGATCCGGACGACCCGGCCGTGGTGTGGAGTGCGGGGGCACTGTCCTATGCCGAACTCGACTCGCGCTCTTCACGATTGGCACGAACGCTGGTCGAGCGCGGCAGCGGCCCCGGGGCCGGCGTCGCGGTCTGCCTCGACCGTGGTGTCGAGCTGGCCGTGGCCTCCTGGGCGGTGCTCAAGACCGGTGCGGTGCTGGTCCCGCTGCGGGCCGTCGACTCGCTACCGCCGGCCGGACTGGATGTGAAGGTCGGCCTGACCCTCGGCGCTGCGGTCTCGGCGCCGGGCATCGACTGGCTGTGCCTGGACGACACGGCCATCGCCGCCGAGGTCTCGGCCCAGTCCGCTCGCCCGGTGACCTACGCACATCGAAAAGCTGTTCTGCGCGGCGGCGATACGGCATTCGCCACCGCGGGCGCCCGCGCGGTGACCTATGACGAGTTGGCCGCCATGGCCGATCGAGTGCGGTCGGAAGCCGAGCTGACCTTCGAATCCCGCACCTACCACCTGGGTCGCACGGACGGCCCGCTCGCGGTGCTCGAACTGGTGGCCGCCGGTATGGCGGGCGCGTCGATAGTATTGCCCGGCAACGCTATCGACCTCGATACCGCGCTCGCCGAGGAGTGGGTCACGCACCTGCTGGCCGAACCCGCGTGGCTCGCCGACCTGGATCCCGGTGCGCTACCGGACCTGCGGGCCGTCGTCGCCGATGCCGGAACCGTACCGGAGCGGTGGAGACCGATTCCGCTGGTCGCGCTGCCCGGCCTGGCGAGGTGACGGCTAGACCAGCGGCCGTCCGAAGCGCCGGCGCAGGCGCATATCCGCGAGGTAGAAGTTGTACGGGAAGATCCGGATCACCTGCGGCATCCGGGTCCAGACCGCGGAGATCAGCCGCAGCAGGCGCCCGAAGAAGCGTTCGTCGCGCGCCGTCCACGTCATCCCCATCTCCTCCCGAAGATGCTGGGGGAGTAGGGCGGTCACGATGAAGCGGTGCAGTCCGCCGAACAGGAACTGCATCGGATACGGCAGCATCTTGAGATCGGTGAGGGCATTGAAGTACGCCCGGGTGGGCTCGTCGATATGGCGGGTGGCGAGGGTTTCCTCCCAGTACGCGTAGAACGCGTCGCGGGTGGGCGGCCACATTTCCGCGCGCATCTGCAGCGTGGTGCCCAGTCGGGCGCCGTACCGGTAGAAGGCCTCTGCCACTTCGGGATCCATCGGACCGCGCATGCGGTGGTACAGATCGTCGATGCCCCAGTACAGGCAGGCCGCCACCCACAGCTGCAGCTTCGGATCGAAGGCGTTGTACTTCACCGGGCTGGTCGGCTTGGTGTGCACGGTGCGGTGCGAGGTATTGACGGCTTCGCGGTAGGCGGCGCGATCCTCGTCATTGCCGATCATGGCGACCGCGATGTAGGTGAGGGTGGTGCGCAGCCGTTTGATCGGGCGCACCATGACGCTGCCGCTGCGGACATCGCTCTCCATGACGCCGTAGCCGACGGGCTTCAGGGACAGCTGCATGATGACATTGGCCGCGCCGCCGAGGAAGGCGGCAACACCGTCGATATGCGCGCGGACGGTTTCCGGAGTCAGTGGTTCCGGCAGGCCGGAGGCATCATCGAAAGACTTGCGCAGGGGGGCGGTCATCGTTGACTCGATCCTCGTCGTCATTCCTCACCAATGAGGAGAGTGTGAGAAACTCTTGCTCTCACCTTCTCATCGAGGTGCCGCACTGTCAATGTGCGATGATTGGTGCCTCATCGTATCTTCGCGACTCGAAAGGGGCCGGACCATGGCCAAGCTGGCCAAACTCCTGCCGCTCGTGCGCGGATCCGGTCCGGAGGACCGCAATCAGGCCAAGGTGCTCGATGCCGCATTGGTGGCCTTCCTGGACTTCGGAATCAAACGCACCAGCATGGTCGAGGTCGCCCGCCGCGGCGGCCTGTCACTCGCCACACTCTATCGGCGATTCGCCGGCAAATCCGATCTGATCCAGGCCGTCGGGCTGCGGCAGGCTCGGCAGTTCATCGCCGATGTGGATGCCGCGGTGCACTCGCAGAGCGAGCGGGACGCCGACGCCCAGGAGCAGATCGTCGCCCTGTTCGTCGCCTGCATCGAGGGACTGCGCGGCAATGTACTGCTGGAGCGACTGCTCAAAACCGAGCCGGAGATGGTACTGCCCTATCTCACCGTGCAGGGCGCGGCCGTCATCGAACTGGGCCGCGATTATGTCGCCGAATTCATTACGCGCCTGCAATCGGAAGGCAAACTTCCCGAATACGATCCGCTGCCGCTCGCGGAAATGATTGCGCGCAGCGCACTCTCGCTGGCGCTGACCCCGCAGACGGTTATTCCGCTCGATGACGAAGCGGCATTGCGCCGATTCGCCATCGATCACGTCGTGCCGGGATTCCGGATCTACTGACGCGCAACGCCTTCAGATGAACGGCGGGTTATACCAGGGGAAGGCCCAGTCGCCGGCGCAGCCGCATATCCAGCAGATAGGCATTGAGCGGGAAGCTGCGTACCGGGGTCGGGACCACCGCCTCGGCCGCGCCGATCGCACGCAGCGTGCGGGCCAGCAGCCAATCCTGACGCGGTGACCAGGTCATCCCCATCTCGTCCCGGAGATGTTGCGGCAGTAGGCCGGTGACGAAGAAGCGGTGGATGCCGCCGAACGCCAGCTGCACCGGCGCGGGCATCATCTTCAGATCGATGAGGTCCTCGAAATAGGCGCGAATCTTCGGGTCGATGACCGTGACGGCCAGATTCTCGGTCCAATAGCGTTCGAACGCCGGACGATCGGCGGGCCACATCTCCGGGCGCATCTGCAGTGTGGTGCCCAGCCGGGCGGAGTACCGGTAGAACGCGTCGGCATCGGCCGGTTTCATCTCGCCGTGCATGCGCTCGTAGAGGTCCTTGGCGCCCCAGTAGAGGCAGGCCGCCACCCAGAGCTGCAGCCGGGGATCGAAAGCGTTGTACTTCACCGGATTTCCGGGGCGGGACCGCACCTGCCGGTGCGAGGTGTCGACCGCCGCGCGATAGGCCGCGCGATCGGAATCGGTGCCGAGCAGCGCCACGGCCAGGTAGGTGACGGTGGTGCGCAGGCGTTTGATCGGGTGGATCATGACGTTCCCGCTCTCCACCGGGCTCTCGACCACGCCGTAGCCGACGGGCCGGAGGGAGAGCTGCATGATCACATTGGCCGCCCCGCCGAGCAGTCCGACGGCGCCGTCGAGGAACTGCCGGATATCGATGGGTGGTTCGGCGGTCGGGGGCGTTTGCGGCAGAGCGCTGAGCGGCCTGG
Organism: Nocardia sp. NPDC006630; assembly: GCF_040611495.1. Taxonomy (NCBI): domain Bacteria; kingdom Bacillati; phylum Actinomycetota; class Actinomycetes; order Mycobacteriales; family Nocardiaceae; genus Nocardia; species Nocardia sp. NPDC006630. Next base: position 513,471 of record NZ_JBEXOK010000001.1, on the reverse strand, counting down.
TCATCGTTGACCACATCCTCGGGTGAGAAGGTTATGCACAAACTTTCTTACCCACTCGGCTCACCTGTCAACCGACTTGGCGGGTTCGCACCCTATTCGTGTCCCGGTCGCGGCCATCGCCCATGGCCGCCATTGCCCCCGGAGAACAGCGAAGCGGCCCGGAGAGTTCCGGGCCGCTTCGTGTTTCGGATGTCGCCCCGGTCCGTATCCGAGAGGGGCGACACCGGTCCGGGGGTTACGCGCCCGGGAGCTTGCCCGGCTGGCCGGAGCCGCTCGACAGCAGCTTCGCCAGCAGGGTGGAGAAGTTGGCGCCGCCGTTGGCGGAACCGGAGTTGTCGGCCGCGATGGGGGACTCGTCAGCGGTCGGGAGCGCCTTCGGCTGGCCCGAGCCCGAGTTCAGGAGGGTGGTGAGCAGGGTGCCGAAGTTCGAGGAACCGGTGGCCGAACCCGAGTTGTCGGCGGCGACGGCGCCCGGGAGCTTGCCCGGCTGGCCCGAACCGGAGGACAGCAGCTTGGTGAGCAGGGTGCTGAAGTTCGAGGAACCGGTGGCGGATCCGGTGTTGTCGGCGGCGACGTCACTCGCGGGGGTGACGGCGACGGTGTCGGCCAGGGCCGAACCCGCACCGGCGAAAACGATACCGGCGGCCGCGACGGCCACGCCGAATGCACGAAGCTTGCTCATTGATGCTCTTCTTCCGTAAAAGCTTTGATCGCCACGTTTTATGACGTCGACTGGTTGTCTATCACACGAGATTTGCTGGCAGCGTCCCCCGAATGAACGGGACGCAAACGGGCAGTTACCAACACCTCGACTAACGTGTGATCTTGATTGTGCGGTGCCCGAATACCCGATGGAAGATTTGCGATCTGGATGATTCGATCGCCGTACCGGGAGCGGAAATCGGTGTCCGGCCAGCAATTCGGTAGCGTGAGCACCGTGTCGTACAGGTCGCCGCTTTTGCTGAGCTCATTGAATCCGGCCGCCGTGGCCGCCGGAGCCGATATTCCGGACGCCGTCACCATCGACGGCGTGACGCTCTCGCGCAGCGATCTGCTGGGCGGGGCCACCTCGGTCGCCGAGCGGATCGCCCAGGCCGATCGGGTGGCGGTGCTGGCCCGGCCGACGGTGCGCACGGTGCTCGCGGTGGTGGGCTGCCTCATCGCCGGCGTCACCGTGGTGCCGGTGCCGCCGGATGCGGGCAGTGCGGAACTCGCGCACATCCTGCGTGATTCGGGTGCGCAGGCCTGGCTGGGTGAGGCCCCGGCGGGCAGCGACCTGCCCGTGGTGCCGGTGCGCACGCATGCGCGGTCCTGGCACACCTATGCCGAACCCCCGCCCGAGGCAACGGCATTCATTCTCTACACCTCCGGGACCACCGGTGCGCCCAAGGGCGTGATGCTCAGCAGGCGCGCCATCGCCGCCGGACTCGACGCCCTCGCCGAGGCCTGGGGCTGGACGGCGAACGATGTGCTGGTGCACGGACTTCCGCTGTTCCATGTGCACGGGCTCATCCTCGGCATGCTGGGACCGCTGCGGGTCGGCAGCCCGCTGATCCACACGGGCAAGCCCACGCCCGAGGCGTATGCCGCCGCGCCCGGCACCATGTACTTCGGCGTGCCGACGGTCTGGTCCCGCATCGCCGAAGAACCGGATGCGGCAAAGCAATTGGCGAATGCGCGCATTCTGATCTCCGGAAGTGCGCCGCTGCCGGTCCCGGTCTTCGAGCGGCTGCGCGCCCTCACCGGGCATGCCCCCATCGAGCGCTACGGCATGAGCGAAACCATGATCACGCTCTCCACCCGGCCCGGCGGGGAACGCCGGCCCGGCTGGGTGGGCACCACCGTCGCCGGAGTCGAGACGCGGCTGGTCGACGAGGCCGGTGCACCGCTCCCGCACGACGGTGAGAGCGTCGGCGGGCTACAGGTGCGCGGGCCCATGCTCTTCGACGGGTACCTCAACAAGCCGGAGGTGACGGCCGAGAACTGGACCGGGGACGGCTGGTTCAAGACCGGTGATGTCGCCGTCATCGACGCCGAGGGCTTCCATCGCATTGTCGGGCGGGAGTCGGTGGATCTCATCAAATCCGGTGGATATCGCATCGGAGCCGGGGAGATCGAGACGTCGCTGCTGGGGCATCCCGCCGTGGCGGAGACCGCGGTCGTCGGACTGCCCGACGACGATCTGGGGCAGCGCATCGTCGCCTATGTCGTATTGCGGGACGGCGCAGGCGATTCCGTGGCGCAGCAGCTGATCGATCATGTGGGAGCGGAACTCTCGGCGCACAAGCGGCCCCGCGAGGTGCGGGTGGTGCCGTCACTGCCCCGCAATGCCATGGGCAAGGTGCAGAAGAAACTGCTGCTCTGAGTGAACAGCGGGCGTTGCGCTTGACCTGAACCGCACTCGAGGTCCTAACGTCGCCTACATGATCGCAACACTGTCGCCCGCGCAGCTCGAATACCTCGCCGGTCAGCGGCTCGGCCGGCTCGCCACCATTCGCCCGGACGGCTCACCGCAGAACAATCCGGTGGGCTTCCGCTACAACGAGGCGCTCGGCACCATCGATATCGCCGGCCACAATATGGGCGCCTCCCAGAAGTTCCGCAATCTCAGCAAGGAGGAGCGCGTCGCCTTCGTCGTCGACGATGTGCCCTCGGTGCACCCCTGGACCGTCCGCTGCCTCGAAATCCGCGGCACCGCACAGGCATTGCGCGACGTCGAAACCTACATCCCCGGCGGCTCCCCGGAACTGATCCGCATCACCCCCGAGCGCATCATCGCCTTCGGCATCGACTGAGCGACCGCCGCCGCACCTCTCCGCCGAAACGGGTGTTCCCACTGCTGGGATGACTCGACCGTGCCCAGATCCGTTCTCCGGCACACTGGGTCGGAGAGTCGCGCAGCGCAACGGAGGTGACGGTGGTCCCCGCCTGCCGATTTCGACGCCGCTTCTCCGGCGTGGTCCCGGCAGTGGATGCCTGCTCGGGTCGATGAACCCGAGCGAAGCCCTGATCGGAGTCGGTCGACGGCTGATCGACCTGCTGGGCCCCGAGCAGGAGACTGTCGCGGTTGCCGGACCCTGTCGGTCGGGAGCCGCCGGGCTGCGCAGCGTCACGGATACGTATGTCGGGGTGGATCATTCGAACGTGCTCGGCCACCTGGACGAGACACCCCACAGCACAGGGGGCGGGGGCGCGTCACCCGACCCGGCGGTGCGCAAGGCCACCGAGATCTACGATGCGCTGGGCGCAGCACCGCCTCGGGTGAACATCGGCGAGAACGATGCCGCCCATGCGGCCGACGGTGCGCACACCATCGATCGGCACGGGCCGGAGGTGCCGCTGCACCGAGACGATGCCGCGCCGGGGGACCGGACCATCGAGGGCCGGATCTACGGCGATCCGCCGTGGGCCCACGCGCAGAACTGGTCCTACCGCTGGCCGGATATTTCGACGATGAGCCGGACGATCAACGACTACCTCCGGGCGAACTGGGAGACCGTTCGCAGCGACCTCGCCCTCGACGAATTTCACAAGGCCACCTTCGACACCGGGCACCTGACCGGAGAGGGGTTCTACAACGAAGGCATGAACGGGCTCGGGCCGAAGTCGGCGCGCGCCAACCGAACCAGCTTCGCCACTGTGGTCCTGAACCTGGTTCCGGGCCGCCCGCCGTCGTTCGTGGTCATCTCCGCGTACCCGGCCGGCCTACTACGCTGATAGATATGGAGCTTCCCGAAAAGCTGCGCGCACACGCGAATCGGCCGCTGCCGCCCGCGCTGGATCAGGTTCGGGATTTCCTGCGCGCATTCGTCGCCGACTGCGAGAGCCTGGACGAATTACGCGATCATCTGCTCCGGATCGCGCAGCGCAATCAGCGAGGTATCCGCCGCGAGCTGGCAGCCATCGACGCGGTACTGGACACGCCCCAGCCACCGGGCACGCTGTCCTGGATGGTCGCCGCCGACGGTAACTGGGTACTCGACGACGACACCTCCGACGCCGCGGCGGCCGCCTGGCTTCGCGATATCGCCGCACTCATCCGCGAGGTTCTCGGCGAAACCTAGTCGTTGGCGTGCAGGGCGGCGTTCAGTTCGATGCCGGTGCCCTTGCGCGGCACCACTTCTACGGCGCCGGTGACGGAATTGCGGCGGAACAGCAGGTTGTCCCTGCCGCTGAGTTCGGCGGCCTTGATGACCGCGCCGTCGGGCAGGGTGACCTTGGTGCCGGCGGTGACGTAGAGGCCGGCTTCGATCACGCAGTCGTCGCCGAGGGAGATGCCCAGGCCCGAGTTCGCGCCGAGCAGGCAGCGCTCGCCGAGCGAGATGACCTGCTTGCCGCCACCGGACAGGGTGCCCATGATGGACGCGCCGCCGCCGACATCGGAGCCGTCGCCGACCACCACGCCGGCCGAAATACGGCCCTCCACCATGGAATTGCCGAGCGTACCGGCATTGAAGTTCACGAAGCCCTCGTGCATGACCGTGGTGCCCGAGGCCAGATGCGCGCCCAGGCGCACCCGGTCGGCATCGGCAATGCGCACACCCGACGGGACCACGTAGTCCACCAGGCGCGGGAACTTGTCCACGCTGTACACGGTGACCGGGCCGCGGGCGCGCAGCTTGAGGCGGGTCAGCTCCAGCTCTTCGAGCGAGCACGGGCCGTGGTTGGTCCACGCCACATTCGCGAGCAGACCGAACTGGCCGTCCAGGTTCAGGCCGTGCGGGCGGACCAGGCGGTGCGAGAGCAGGTGCAGCCGCAGGTAGACGTCATGGGTGTCGATCGGCGGGGCGGACAGGTCGGCAATGCTGGTGCGCACCACGACAACCTCGACCCGGCGGGCCTCATCGACCCCGGCGACCTCGGCGAACTTGGCGTACTCGATATCGGAGGCGTCCAGGCGCTTCGACCCGGTATCGGTCACGTCACTCAGCTCGGGGTACGGGTACCAGGTGTCCAGGACCGTTCCATTGGCGGTGATCGTGGCAAGGCCGACTGCTATTGCTCCCTGAGTGCTCACGGCCGTCAAGGTTACCTTCAGCAACTGTGCAGTAGGGAACCCCTCCTTTAGGGTGGAGTGGGTGACCATCGATCTGAGCGCCGATCCCATAAACCTCGCCGCTGCTCTGGTGGATATTCCCAGTGTGTCCAAGGACGAGACGGTGATCGCCGATATCGTCGAGCGGGCCGTACGCGAGCAGACCACCGGGTTCGAAATTCTGCGGCACGGCAATACCGTGCTGGCCCGCACCAATCGCGGTCTGGCCACGCGCGTGATTCTCGCCGGGCACCTCGACACCGTGCCGATTGCCGACAATGTGCCCAGCCGGTTCGAAGTCGGGGCCGAGGGCGAGCGGGAGCTGTGGGGCTGCGGCAGTGTCGATATGAAATCCGGCGATGCGGTATTCCTGCACCTGGCCGCCACCGTCGCCGATCCGGTGCATGATCTGACGCTCATCTTCTACGACTGCGAGGAGATCGCCGCCGAGTTCAACGGACTCGGGCGCATCGAACGCGAACTGCCCGAATGGCTGGCCGGTGACCTCGCCATTCTCGGTGAGCCCTCCGGCGGATGGATCGAAGCGGGCTGCCAGGGCACCCTGCGGATTCGGCTCACCACCTCCGGCGTGCGTGCGCACACCGCCCGAGCCTGGTTGGGCGACAATGCTATTCACCGCCTCGCGCCCGTGCTGGAGCGCCTCGCCGGATACCAGGCGCGGGAGGTGGAGATCGACGGCTGCGTGTACCGCGAGGGCCTGTCCGCGGTCCGCGTCTCCGGCGGCGTCGCGGGCAATGTCGTGCCCGATGTGGCCGAGGTCGATGTGAACTTCCGCTTCGCGCCCGATCGCACCCTCGATGAGGCCACCGAGCATGTGCGCGAGGTCTTCTCGGGCCTGGACCTGGGTTTCGAACGCACGGACGGCGCCCCCGGCGCCCTGCCCGGCCTGTCCAACCCGGCCGCCAAGGACCTCATCGAAATCGTGCACGCACACGGCAGCGGCGGCGTCCGCGCCAAATACGGCTGGACCGACGTCTCCCGCTTCGCCGCCCGCGGCATCCCCGCCGTCAACTTCGGCCCGGGCGACCCCAACCTCGCCCACAAGCGCGACGAACACCTCCCCGTAGACCAGATCACCCAGGTCACCTCGATGCTTCGCAGCTATCTCCGGGGCGACAAGGCCTGAGGTGATCCCGCCCGAGAAACGGTCGCCCCCAGGGACATCCGCCCCAAGGTCGTGGCCCGCCCGGTTCTGGACTGAGCGGAGCAATGCCGCGCAGCGGCGAGCGCAGGGAGGGAAGAACCGGGTAACAGGGCCACGACCCCGCCCGGAGCGAAGCGGAGGGCAAATCAAACACAGCTAAGGTGGCTGCATGTCTGCTGAGGGTGAGCCGAGTGCCAGGACGCCGCAGTATCGCGGTCCGATAATGCTGCGGCGGGACCGGAAGGTCGGGATCGGGACGACCGATCAGCATCTGCTCGATGAGCGGGGACCTGCGGATTGGGTGCATACCGATCCGTGGCGGGTGCTGCGCATCCAGGCCGAATTCGTCGAGGGCTTCGGGGCTTTGGCGGAGGTGCCGCGCGCGGTCGCGGTGTTCGGATCGGCGCGCACGGCCCCGGAATCACCGGAGTACCAGGCGGGCATGGCCATCGGCGGTGCGCTCGCGCGCGCCGGGTTCGCGGTCATCACCGGCGGCGGGCCGGGCGCCATGGAGGCCGCCAATCGCGGCGCCTCCGAGGCCGGCGGGTACTCGATCGGGCTCGGCATCGAGCTGCCGTTCGAGCAGCACCTCAACGAATGGGTCGATCTCGGCATCAATTTCCGGTACTTCTTCGCGCGCAAGACCATGTTCGTGAAGTACGCGCAGGCCTTCGTCTGCCTGCCGGGCGGTTTCGGCACCCTGGACGAGCTGTTCGAGGCGCTCACCCTGGTGCAGACGCACAAGATCAACCAGTTCCCGATCATCCTGTTCGGCACCAAATACTGGGCGGGACTGGTGGATTGGCTGCGCGATTCACTGCTCGGCTCCGCCAAGATCGCGCCCGGCGATATGAACCTGATCCACGTCACCGACAGTGTGGACGAGGTCATCGCCCTGGTGCAGCAGGCCGCCGACACCCGCGCCCAGATGGACGCCGCCGCCGGAACGGGAGATCAGTGGTGAGCCGGCCGTATTCGGTGTGCGTGTACTGCTCGGCCAGCGTCGACGATCCGGCGGTGCTGGAGTTGTCCCGCCGCGTGGGCGCCGAAATCGGCCGTCGCGGTTGGCAATTGGTCTCCGGCGGCGGACACGTGTCCATGATGGGCGCGGTCGCGACGGCGGCGCGGGAGGCGGGCGCGAAAACCGTCGGCGTCATCCCGAAGAAGCTGGTGCACCGCGAAATGGCGGATGTGGACTCCGACGAGCTGATCGTCACCGATTCCATGCGCGAGCGGAAACAGGTCATGGACGACCGCGCCGACGCCTTCCTCACCCTGCCCGGCGGGCTCGGCACGCTCGAGGAGCTCTTCGAGACCTGGACCGGGGCCTACCTGGGCATGCACGACAAACCGGTGGTGGTCCTGGATCCCGACGGCCACTATCGCGGCCTGTTCGACTGGCTGGAGGAGGTGGCCGAGCGCGGATTCGCCGGACGGGCCGCCCTCGACCGCGTGATCGTGACCGCCGATTTCGCCGAGGCGTTCGAGGCGCTCGCGCCGGAGGACTGACCCGCAGAACCGACCGGTCCAGTGGGTTTTGCTCGACAACCCGGGGTACTTCCGTCAGGGTGTGGTCAGCAGCACAACCCGGTGAGGAGCCCAGCGAAGTGAATACCGACGCCCAATCGACGGTCGGCCTGATGGATTTGGTCCGCAGCCTGCCCGGTATGGCAGTGCAGGGACCAGGGATGCTGCGCAATGCCGTGCACATGCTGGTGAAATCCGATTCGAAGGCATCGATCGGACTGTTCTTCCAGCGCGCGGCCGCCAAACATCCGGACCGGCCCTTCCTGCGCTTCGAGGGCCGCGAATACCGCTGGGGCGAAGCCAATTCCGAGGTGAACCGGTACGCGCACGTGCTGGCCGAACGCGGGGTGAAGCGCGGCGATGTGGTCGGCATCCTGCTGGCCAACCGGCCCGAGGCGCTGTTCACGGTGCTGGCCGTGGTGAAACTCGGTGCGACCGCCGGACTGCTGAACCACAATCAGCGAGAGTCCGTGCTGCAGCACAGTTTCGGACTGCTGAACTCGGTGCTCGACGTGGTGGGGGAGGAGTGCGCCGAAGCCCTCGACACGCTCACCGAACTGCGCCCGAGCCTGCTGTGGTCGAAGGATCTGGAGGCCGCCGCCCGCACCGCGGACGCCATGAATCCGCCTGTGTGCGAACAGATCACGGCCCGGGAACGCGCCTATCTGATCTTCACCTCCGGTACCACCGGACTGCCCAAGGCCAGCGTCATGACGCATCTGCGCTGGACCAAGAGCATGGCGGGCATCGGCGGCCTCGGCGTCCGGCTCAACGGCAGCGACACCCTCTACTGCTGCCTGCCGCTCTATCACAACAACGCGCTCACGGTGGCGCTGTCCTCGGTCATCGCCGGCGGCGCGACACTCGCACTGGGGCGCAAGTTCTCGGCCTCCCGCTTCTGGGAGGAGGCCATCGCCACCCAGGCCACCGCCTTCATCTACATCGGCGAACTCTGCCGCTACCTGATCAATCAGCCGCCCAAGCGCACCGACCGCATGCACAAGGTGCGCCTGGCCGTCGGCAACGGCCTGCGCCCGGAACTCTGGGACGAATTCCGTAATCGCTTCGGCATCAAGCGCATTGTCGAGTTCTACGGCGCGAGTGAGGGAAACATCGCCTTCATCAATGCGTTCAGCCTCGACAAGACCGCCGGATTCACCCCGCTGCCGTTCGCCATCGTCGAGTACGACGACGGCACCGGCAGGGCCAAGCGCGGATCCGACGGCAAACTCCGCCGCGTCCACCCGGGCGGTGTCGGCCTGCTGCTCGCCAAGGTCACCAACAGTTCCCCCTTCGACGGCTATACCGACAGTGCCGCAACCGAATCCAAGCTGGTCCGGGACGGCTTCACCGCCGGTGACTGCTGGTTCGACACCGGTGATCTGGTCCGCGATCAGCGCTGGGGTCATATCGCCTTCGTCGACCGCCTCGGCGACACCTTCCGCTGGAAGGGCGAAAACGTGGCAACCACCGAGGTCGAGGGTGCGTTCGGTGGTGTGGACGCCATCGACGAGGCGGTGGTCTACGGCGTCGAGATCCCCGGCACCGACGGGAAAGCGGGCATGGCCGCCGTGACCCTCGCGGCCGGCGCCGAGTTCGACGGCAGGGCCGCCGCCAAGGTGCTCTACGACCGGCTGCCCACTTACGCTGTCCCCCTGTTCATTCGGGTGGTCACCGCGCTCGAGCAGACCTCGACCTACAAGAGCCGGAAGGTGGAGCTCCGCAATCAGGGCTTCACCACCGATGACAGCAGCACCCTCTACGCCCTGGCCGGGCGAACCGACGGCTACGTCCCCTTCTACCCCGAATATCCCGCCGAGGTAGCCGCGGCGAAGGCGCCGCGCGCCTGATCCGACCGGCCGGGGCGAGCGCCCCGTTCAGCGGCTGGTTCCGGTCGGCTGCCCAGCAGGGGCGGGACAGGGGTCGGTACATTGGAGCGCATGTGTGCGCCGTTGCCGACATTGTGCGGGAAGCCGGTGGCGACGGATCGGGCGCTCGTGATGGCGATCGTGAACCGGACGCCGGACTCGTTCTATGACAAGGGCGCGACCTTCAGTGACGAGGCCGCCATGGCCGCGGTCGCCCGCGCCGTGTCCGAGGGCGCCGATCTTGTCGATATCGGCGGCGTCAAGGCCGGACCCGGTAGCGATGTGGATGCCGCCGAGGAAGCCCGGCGGGTGGTCCCGTTCGTCGCGGCGATCCGGGCGCGGTTTCCGGACCTGTTGATCAGTGTGGACACCTGGCGAGCCGATGTCGCGCGGGCTGCCGTCGGCGTCGGCGCCGATCTGATCAACGACACCTGGGCCGGGGCCGATCCCGACCTGGTCGGGGTGGCGGCGGAACTGCACGCGGGAATCGTGTGCAGTCATACCGGCGGCGCGATACCGCGAACCCGCCCGCATCGGGTGCGTTACGCCGATGTGGTGGCCGAGGTCACCGAAACCGTGGTGGCGGCGGCCGAGAGTGCGGCGGCCGCCGGAGTGGCAAAAGATTCGATACTTATAGATCCCACGCATGATTTCGGCAAAAACACGTATCACGGGCTTGAATTGTTGCGGTCTGTGGACGTTCTTGTGAATACCGGATGGCCTGTCTTGATGGCGCTGAGTAATAAGGATTTCATCGGAGAGACTCTTGGTGTCGAGCTATCCGAGCGATTGGAGGGCACATTGGCAGCGACTGCATGGTCGGCCGCCGCGGGTGCTCGAGTTTTCCGGGTACACGAAGTGGCAGCCACCCGACGTGTTGTGGACATGATCGCCGCGATTCAGGGCTTACGCCCACCCGCCCGCACGTTGCGAGGTTTGGCATGAACAAGAACTGGGTGAAAACCAACAGCTGGGACCGTCCGCAGTGGACGGTCGAGGAACTCGTGGCCGCCAAGGGCGACCGCACCGTCTCCGTGGTGCTGCCGGCGCTCAACGAGGAGGAGACCGTCGCCGCCGTGGTGGCCAGCATTCGGCCCCTGCTCGGCACGCTCGTCGACGAACTCGTCGTCCTGGACTCCGGGTCCACCGACGCCACCGCCGAACGCGCACAGGCCGCAGGCGCGCGGGTGGTGACCCGGGAGCAGGCCGTGCCCGAACTCGAACCGGTCCCCGGCAAAGGTGAGGTGCTCTGGCGCTCACTCGCCGTCACCACCGGTGATCTGGTGGCCTTCGTCGACTCGGATCTGATCGACCCGGATCCGATGTTCGTACCGAAACTGCTGGGCCCGCTGCTCACCGTGGACGGTATGCACCTGGTGAAGGCGTACTACCGCCGTCCGCTGCGGCAGGGCGCCACCATCGACGACAACGGCGGCGGCCGCGTCACCGAACTGGTGGCCCGACCGCTGCTGGCCGCCCTGCGCCCGCAGCTCTCGAATGTGCTGCAGCCCTTGGGCGGCGAATACGCGGGCACGCGGGAACTGCTCACCGCCGTACCCTTCGCGCCCGGTTACGGCGTGGAGATCGGGCTGCTGCTGGACACCCACGACATGCTGGGGATGTCCGCCATCGGCCAGGTGAATCTCGGTGTGCGCCAGCATCGCAACCGGCCGCTGTCGGAACTCGGCGTCATGAGCCGGCAGATCCTCGGCACCGTGCTGGGCCGGGTCGGCGTCGCCGACTCCGGTGCGGCGCTGACCCAGTTCCCGCTCGTCGGAGGCGAATTCACCGCGCAGTCGACGGAAGTTTCCTTGGCAGATCGGCCGCCGATGAATACGCTGCGACCCGAATGGGCCGCGGCCTGAACGATCTACCGGCCTGAACGATCTACCGGTCGTGGCGGTAGATCGGGGTGAGCAGATCCGCTTCGATCGGTTCGCCGGTATTGCGGTCGTAGCGGACACCCACCACCGCCGAGAAGGGGTGGGTGGCCGCGCGCTCGTGCAGGGTGGCCAAACGTGTTGCCAGCAAACGGATTGCGCCCAGTGACGCCGGCGGGTGCAGACCGTCGATGACCAGCACAGTGCCCTTGCCGTCCGGGCGCGGGAGTCTGGCCAGATAGGCGATGTCGTACGGCTCGGTGCCGCCGGGCCGGTAGACGCGCCGTGCGGCCCGGTCCTCGATACCGCGCCGGACCCGGCCCGCGCGCGCCACCGTGCGGCGCAGCCGGGGATCGGCGGCCACGAGATAGCGCAGGCTGGGCGACAATTCGGGCCCGCCGAGCACGATCAGCCCGTCCCGGTCCAGATCGAGCGGCCGGCCCGGCAGGAAGCGCTGCACATTCGCGGTGAAGCCGAGTTCGCGCAGCAGTTCCACCAGGCGGTGCGGCGCCGCGGCATCGGGAGCGCCCACCAGCGCCAGCGTGCGGGTGGTGCTGCGCACGTCCGGCGTGAGAATGGTGAGCGGTCCGTGCCCGAAGAACAATCCCTCCGGCACCGGGCCCTGCGTACTGACCTGATGGATGCGCGCCCGGGAAAGTCCGGCCGCCGCACCGATTCTGGCGAACGTCCAGCCCTCGGCATGAAGTTCACGAATCACAGCGCGGCGGATGCGAGTCAGCTCATTGATGGCCTGCTGCGCCGCCGCCACGCCTTCGGTGGCGGCTTTTAGGCGCTCGACCTTATCTTCGATCGCGAACACCCGTGCCACCTCGTCGGCCGACATGAGCGCAGTCTAGATACCTGAACAGCCGCAGGTGTCTAGTCCGCTTGACGAACCGAAGATCAAGTGGCGTCGGGATCGACCGGCGGACGTTCGTTGCGCTCCAGCGGCTTCTGCGGTTTCGGCATGGAGTAGTTCTCGAAACTGCTGCTCGCAGGCGTGACGGGCTTGTCGAAATTGCCCTTCGTCAGATCGGTGAGATCGTTCAGCAGTGAATCATCGCCATTGAGAAGATGTTTGGTGACCATCGAGCGCGGATTCATACTGCGCAGTTCGTTCAACTGCTCCAGCGGCTTGCGAATCTCCTCGAATTCCGGACCCAGCTCATCCTTGAGTTGCTGCGTCGCGCCGGTCGCGTAATCGCGGGCCGTTTTGAGCGCGTTCATCGCCCAGCGCAGCGCGCCGGGCAGGCGCTCCGGACCGAGGATCACGAGTGCGGCGACGAGCAGAATCAGCAACTCGCCAAAGCCAAAACTGCTGAACACGACCTCAGACTACCTAGTCCGATTCCAGGGTGACCGGGACGTCGACCTCGCGGCCGTCGCGGATCAGGCGAACCGTCACCGTCTGCCCGATCTGATTGGACTGCACGGCAACCGTCAGCTCGTCGGGACCGGAGACATCGCGGTCGCCGACCTTGACGATGACGTCGCCCTCCACAATGCCCGCCTTGGCCGCCGGGCTACCGGCCTGCACATCGGCCACCGCCGCGCCGCTCATCACATCATTGGCGACGATCTTGGTCTTGGCGCTCACGCCGAGGCGCGGATGATGCACCGAGCCGTCCCGGATCAGCGCCTGCGAAATCCGCTTCACCTGATCCACCGGAATCGCGAAGCCCAGGCCGACCGACCCGCCGCTCTCGGACTTGATGGCCGAGTTGATGCCGATCAGCTTGCCCTGCATATCCACCAGTGCGCCACCGGAATTGCCGTGGTTGATGGCGGCATCGGTCTGCACGGCATCGAGCGTGGCATCGGTATCGGTGCCCTCGCCGCCGACCTTCACCGGCCGGTGCAGCGCGGAGACGATACCGGAGGTGACGGTCTTCTCCAGGCCGAGCGGCGAACCGATGGCAATGACATCGTCGCCGACCTTCACATCATTGGAATTGCCGAGCTGCAGCACCGCCAGGTTCTTCACATCGACCTTCAGCACCGCCAGATCGGACTTGATATCGCGGCCGACGATCGTGGTCGGCACCCGGGTGCCGTCCGAGAAGACCACCTGCAGTTGGGCTTTGCCGGTCTTGTCGGTGGCGGCCAGCGAGACCACGTGATTATTGGTGACGATGTAACCCGCGCCGTCGATCACCACGCCCGAACCCGTGGACCCGGTATCGCCGACCCACGCGCGCACGGTCACCACCGCGGGCATGACGGCATCGACCACCTTCGCGATCTGGCCGTGCGGCAGATTGGTGGAATCGGCGGACTGCAGCGCCACCTTGCGGGAGGTCAGCGATGAGGTGGATTCGGCGGTGAGCCGCCCCACCAGGCCACCCGCCAGCCCGATCACCAGTGCGACGGCGGAAAGAATGATGAGCGCCTTCGGGGCCACCCGGCCACCGAAAAGCACCTCCCGGGCGGTCAGCTGCGTGCCCTGGGTGAGTGCGGCCGGCTGCGCGGTGGCCACGGCGGGCGCACCCAGCCGGGCGGGAGATTCGGGATCACGCCACGGATCGGCGGGACCGGCGGCGGGCGCGCTCTCGGCCTTCGCCTCCGGATCACGCTGCAGCAGTTCATCGGAACCGGCGGGGCGTCCGAACGCCTCGGCCAGCACGGCGTCCGGCGGCCGGTTCTGCACCTGCGGGCCGTCCGATGCGGCGGCGGTGGCGGCTGCGGCGGTGCGCGGGGCGAACGAACTGCGCTGCCCGTCCGGGCGGCGGAAGGCACGCGCGGTGTGTTTGTCCACATGCGGCCGATACACCGGTCGCGGCCCCAGGACCGGTGCGTCCGACGGCCTCAGGTTCCCCCGATCAGCCGCCGAATCCGAAGCCTGCGCAGACTGCGGCAGGTTGTTCGCCGCGGGCCCCTCACCCGGAATCGGGCCCGTGTTCTTCGATTCGGTGGTCACGCGATGAACTCTACTTGCGCCACCAAGAAGTCCACCGTTTGCTGTCGAACGAATCTTCGCGCAGCCCGACGAAGTTCGCGCCACGGGCGAACGTGCTGCGATCGGCATTCAGCGTGTTTTCCGCAGTGGGGAGTTCCGACAGCGGGATACGACTCAGCGAATCGTGCAGGCGCATAGGCGCGGAAATCTGATCCGACGACTGGCGCAGCGCAATGCGCGCCTGCTGCTGTGCGTCTACTTCGGCCGCGCATTCACGGCAAACGGAAAGATGGTGAGCGGCACGCAGATACGCGTTCATCCGCAATTCACCGTCCACATACGCGGCGATGGCCTCACTGGCCAGATGCTCGGTGGGGGCGAAACGAGGTGGTCGACGCGGCGTTCTGTCCTCGCCACTCATAAGCTGCACACCCTTCCAGGCCACCTCGGCTACATCGGGAATGTCGGTGAGCGGGCGCTGAGCCCGCACCTTCAGCCGACGTTCTCGGTGGCGGCGAAACGCCGCTCCACACCATTATGCGCAAGGTGCTCTTTGAGTGCCTGACGTCCTCGGTGGATGCGGCTGCGCACGGTGCCCAGTTTGACCCCGAGCGTGGCGCCGATCTCCTCGTACGACAGACCCTCGATGTCACAGAGCACGACCGCGGCGCGGAACTCCGGCGCCAGCGAATCCAGTGCGGCCTGCAGCTCCGGGTCCAGGTTCGCGTCGTGGTAGAGCTGTTCGGGGCCCGGGCCCTCGGACGGCACCCGGTCGTAGTCCTCGGGCAGCGCCTCCATGCGAATACGGTTGCGACGGCGCACCATATCCAGGAAAAGGTTGGTGGTGATGCGATGCAGCCAGCCCTCGAAGGTGCCCGGCTGATAGTTCTGCAGTGAGCGGAACACCCGGATGAAGGTTTCCTGGGTGAGATCCTCGGCGTCCTGCTGATCACCGGAGAGGCGGTAGGCCAGGCGGTACACGCGGTCGGCGTGCTCCCGGACCAGCTCGTCCCAGGTCGGCATCATGGTGCGGTCACCGGTGGCATCGAAGACAGCGGTTCCGGACAGGGCTTCCGCGTTGAGATCGCCGTCCAGCGGGGTTTCGCTGGTCAGCAGCAGGTCCTGCGCGGGCAGGATGACGGGTTCACGCGCCGTGTCGACCATGTGGATGGGATTACCTCCTACTCGGGACCATCGGTTCCGACTGCCGGGTACAACCGACCTGGTGGGTCGTGTGTTCCCGGTCGCCGAGCCGACGGTCGCTGGCCTGACGTAGCCCATACTCTCGCCGGTCCTGATGTGCTCGCCGTATGTGGACGCTGAGGGACACCTGAGAAAAATCGCCACACCGGTCGATCACCGCCACGCGATAGCGGCTCCGCGCCGTTAGCCTCATATCCGTGAGCCTCACTCCCGCGACGAACCTGCAGCGCAACCTCGCCTACGTGGAGGAATCCGTCGCCGAGGACGAGATCCTCGTCGCGGCGCGCGAACGCGCCCTCGAATTGGGCGCTGCGCCCGTGCCGCCCTCGGTCGGCGCACTGCTGAGCATGTACTCCCAGCTGCTGGGTGCGCGGGCGGTGGTGGAGGTCGGCACCGGGGCCGGCGTGAGCGGACTGTGGCTGTTGGACGGCATGCGCGAGGACGGCACCCTGACCACCATCGACTCCGAACCCGAACATCAGCGCGCGGCCCGGGAGGCCTTCCGTTCCGCCGAGATCACGCCCGCCCGCACCCGGCTCATCAACGGCCGGGCCCTGGATGTGTTGCCGCGCTTGGCGGATGGGGCCTACGACCTGGTGTTCATCGATGCCGCGCCGCTCGAGCATCCGCAGTATGTGGATCAGGCCGTGCGCCTGCTGCGCGAGGGCGGGGCGATTCTGCTGCACAATGCGCTGCTCGGCGGGCGGGTGCCGGATCCGGCGCAGCGTGATCCGCAGACGCAGGCGGTGCGGGCGGCGACCCGGGCGATCGCGGAGAATCCGCTGCTCACCAGTGTGCTGATTCCGGTGGGCGACGGGCTGCTCTGTGCGTCGCGGGGGTAGGTACCGCGCCTCTCGCGGGTAGTTTTCGCGGGGATTATCCGCATCGCAATATTGTGGTGACGCCCAGATTTCCGCATGCGGAAAGTCCCTGCGGGGAGCACTGGAAAGCGCTACTGACCAGGTAATTCGGTAGCGGTGCGGCGTCGCTGCATTCTTTACGGATTCGGTGTCGCGTGGGGTCTTGCCAAGTGGTTGAACGAGTGTTTAATGTATTGAACATGCGTTCAGCCAAGGAGGATCTGACCACCCGGGCACGGATTCGCGATGCCGCGATCATCGTGTTCGGGGAGCAGGGATTCGGGGTGGGGGTGCGGGCCATCGCCGCGGCAGCGGGGGTGTCACCCGGGCTGGTGAACCATCACTTCGGCTCCAAGGAGGGGCTCCGCGAAGCCTGCGACGAGCAGGTGCGGGAGGTGGTGCGGACCGCCAAGCTGGAATCGATGGAGCATCCGTCGCCCAACAGCTGGATCCAGGCGGTGGCGGAGGTGGAGAGCTTCGCGCCGTATATGGCCTACGTACTGCGCAGCTTCCAGGCCGGCGGCAGCTTGATGCTGACCTTCTTCGAGCAGATGGTCGGCGATGTCGAGCAGTATCTCGCTGCCGGTGTTGCTGCCGGAACACTCAAGGCCCCAAGGGATTTGAAGGCCACCGCCAGATATATCGCCACCACCAACAGCGGCGGAATGATGATGTTCCTGCAGCTGTACGGCGCACGGAACGAGGGTCCGATGGACTTTCGGAAAGCCTTGCGCGAGTACGCCGATGTCATGACGCTGCCCGCGGTCGAGCTCTACACGCACGGGCTGCTCGCCGACTCGGCGATCTTCGATGCCATGACTGCGCAGCAATCGACCCGGAAATCGACTCAGCAGTAATCCCTGTTCCTCAGAAATCGTTTTCCTACAAGGAGATTCGATGAACGTTCCGGCCAGCTCGGCCATTTCGGTCCGAGGCCTGCACAAGCACTTCGGGCAGGTGCACGCCCTCGACGGCCTCGACCTCGAGGTCGCCGAAGGTGAGGTGCACGGCTTCCTGGGGCCCAACGGCGCGGGCAAATCCACTGCCATCCGAATCCTGCTCGGCATTCTCTCGCGCACCTCCGGGGAGGCCGTGGTGCTCGGACGCGATCCGTGGCACGATGCGGTCGCTCTGCACAGCGATATCGCTTATGTCCCAGGCGATGTCACGCTGTGGCCGTCGCTGTCGGGCGGTGAGACCATCGATATGCTGGCGCGCATGCGCGGCGGTATCGACCAGGCGCGGCGCGCGGAGCTCATCGAACGCTTCGAACTCGACCCGCGCAAGAAGGCCCGCACCTACTCGAAGGGCAATCGGCAGAAGGTCGCACTGGTCTCGGCGTTCTCGTCCAATGCGCGGCTGCTGCTGCTCGACGAGCCGACCTCCGGCCTGGATCCGCTGATGGAGCAGGCCTTCGGCGAATGCATCACCGAGGCCTCGGCCCGCGGCACCACGGTGCTGCTGTCCAGTCACATTCTCTCGGAGGTGGAGAAGCTGTGTCAGCGGGTCACGATCATCCGGGCCGGGAAGACGGTCGAGACCGGGACGCTGGCCGAGATGCGGCATCTGAGCCGGACCTCCATCAGCGCCGAAATGATCGGGGACCCAGGCGATCTGAGCCGCATCCCGGGCGTCAGCGATATCAGCATCGAGGACCATACGCTGCACTGCCAGGTGGACAGCGCGCATCTCGGTGACCTCATCAAGGTGCTCGGCGATGTCGGCGTGCGCAGTCTGATCAGCCAGCCGCCGACGCTGGAAGAGCTTTTCCTGCGCCACTATTCGCTCGACGGCGAGGCCGCCGCGGATTCGGCGGACGCCGCACGCGAGTCGGCGCGGACCGCACGTGCGTCGGAGAAGGTCGCGAAATGACCGCCATCGCCGCTCCCCGGAGCTTCGAATCACCGGTACGCGCAGCGGATTTCACCGGCACCGGGCAGCTGCTGCGGCTGTTCCTGCGCCGCGATCGCGTGGTGCTGCCGCTGTGGGTGGTGCTGCTGGGCCTGCCGGTCGGCAGTGTGTACATCGGCAGCATCGACAAGGTGTACAAGACCCCGGCCGATCTGGCCTCGTTCACGGC
Source organism: Nocardia sp. NPDC006630 (assembly GCF_040611495.1). Lineage (NCBI taxonomy): Bacteria > Bacillati > Actinomycetota > Actinomycetes > Mycobacteriales > Nocardiaceae > Nocardia > Nocardia sp. NPDC006630. Next base: position 494,957 of record NZ_JBEXOK010000001.1, on the reverse strand, counting down.
CTCCATCCTCGCGAGCCCGGCCCAGCTGGCCATGTACGGGCCGGTGTACAACAGCAGCCTCGGCGCGGCGGGGATCTGGAAGGCGGGGATGTTCTACCTGATCATCGCCATCGCCACCATCCTCACCGTCATCCGGCACACCAGGGCCGAGGAGGAGACCGGACGCGGCGAACTGGTGGCCGCCACCCGGATGGGACGGTTCGCGGAACTGACGGCGGCGCTGCTGCTCGCCTACGGCGCCTCGCTGGCGGTGGGGCTGCTGGCCTTCCTCAGTCTCTACAACGAGCCGGTGCCGCACGAGGGGTCGCTGGCCTTCGGGCTGGCGCTGGCCGGATCCGGCGCGGTGTTCGCCTCCGTGGCCGCGGTGACCGCGCAATTGAGCAGCAGTGCGCGCCTGGCGCGCGGTATCGCCTTCGCGGTGCTGGGCGCCACCTACACCCTGCGCGCCGTGGGGGATGTGCGCTCGGGGGCCGGGCCCACCAGTCCGCTGAGCTGGCTCTCGCCGATGGGATGGTCGCTGCAGGTGCGGCCGTACGCGGGCAATCACTTCGGGGTGCTGCTGATTCACGTGGCCGCCGTGCTGGTGCTGACCGCGGTCGCGTTCACACTGCTGCGCAATCGCGATATCGGCGCCGGGCTCATTGCCGAACGTCCGGGCGCGGCGGTCGCCGCGCCGGGGCTGAGCGGTCCGTTCGGGCTGGCGTGGCGGTTGCAGCGCGGCACGCTCATCGCCTGGACGGTCGGGCTCGGCCTGTACGGGTTGCTGATCGGCAGTGTGGTGCACGGTATCGGCGACGAACTGGGCTCGAGTCAGTCGATCCGCGACATGATCACCCGCATGGGCGGCTCTGCGTCACTGGAGAATTCGCTCATCACCTATGCCTTCACCATGCTCGCGGTGATCGCGGCCGCCTACTCGATTTCGGCCGCGCTGCGATTGAGCAGTGAGGAGTCCGCCGATCGGGCGGAGACCGTGCTCACCGGTTCGGTATCGCGAATCCGCTGGGTCGCCTCACATCTGGTGTTCGCACTGCTCGGTCCGGCGGCGGCGCTGCTGTTCGCCGGTGTGCTCGCGGGACTGATGTACGGGCGTGCGGCCGGGGATATCGGCGGCAAGCTGGGTGATGTCATGGCGGCCGCGGCCGTGCAGTTGCCCGCGGTCTGGGTTTTCACCGGTGTCACCGTCGCGCTGTTCGGCCTGCTGCCGCGCTGGACACCGGTTGCCTGGGGTGTGCTGTCGGCCGCCATCGCCGTATTCCTGCTCGGTTCGATCTCCGGTGCGCCGCAATGGTTCCGGGATATCGACCCGTTCGAGCACGCGCCGAAGGTGCCCGGCGGAGCCTTCTCCGCCACCCCGCTCATCATCCTGCTGCTTGTCGCCGCCGCCTTGATCACCGTGGGGCTGATCGGATTCCGCCGCCGCGACCTGCGCTAGGCCGACCCGCCTCCTCGGACCTTTTGCCGAGCACCTGGGTGCTCGGCAAGTGGCGTCGCGGACCGGCGGTCACGACCTGGGTCGGTCAGCCCGTACCCGGTGAGTTATCCCGGCCTTGCGAGATCGGTTGTCGCCTCACGATTCGCGCGGCCGATCATACTGTGCTGCAATTGATTCCGTGGTATCCATCGGGATGCTGGAACCGTGCGCTGTGGTATTCCGCCCCGTCGAGGGCAGTGCTGGGGCAGGGGTTGGGGGTGGATTCAGCCGCAGCGCCGGTGGTAGACGAGTAGGGGGACCGATTTAGAGGAGGTGGGGGATGTTCGATTCACTGGTACTCGGTACGCATCTGCCGTCCGGATGGCTATGGCCCGCAATGATCTTCTTCGGACTGGTGGTCTTCGCGGCACTGCTGGTGTTGCTGCTGGTCGGCGGTGCGCGCTTCGACGATCACCCGAATGTGGTGCCGTCCACGCCGGTTTCGTGCGCACCATTTTCCTGCGTCACCACAGCCCCGGCGCCCTCCTAGAGGGTTACGGCGGGCCGGATGCGGATACTCCAGGGAAAAGTTCGATGAGTGAGGTTTTCCATGGGTCAGCGACCTCCGGCCGTGGTGGGTTTGTACCTGCGTGAGTCGCGGCAGTGGCGCCGCATTGCCGAATTCCGGCTCACCGCAGACGGTCACGCCAGCTTCCGGGCGGTCGATCCGGTCGAAGGGCTGGTCGCGCGGGTCTGGTACCACCAGGGCGTGGACATTCTCGGCGAGGAGCGCACGGTGCTGCCGGACGACGGCCCGGCCTTCCTGCGAGCGCTGTTGCAGCCATTCGGATTTCGCGACTACCGCTTCCGGGACGACAGCCGCACCGGCGCGCACGGCGCGAACGGCCTGCCGCGCAACGGGCATGGCCGCCCCTGGCACGACACCCCGGGGCCCGCAGGCGATTCCGAATGCGTGCGGTGCGCCGAGAACGACCACGCCGAGGCGACCGGGCGCGGCGGGCACGGCGCCCACCGGCCCGCCGCCTGGCAGGCCCTCGACGCGGACACCATCCGCTTCACGCGTTAGAGGCTCGTTCGCTGCACGCGTCAGAGGCTGTTGACCAGCAGCACGTACTGCGCGGTGCCCTTCTTCAGCACATCGGCCTGATTGTCGGAGCTGACGACGCCGACATACCGCTTGTAGACCACATAGCAGCGGTAGGAGGTGCTGGTGTCCGACGTGTGCTGCACGCATTTGGTATCCGGCACCTTGTCCGGCGCCGACGGGCTGAGGCTGGTCTCGCCCAGACTGCTGATCAGTCCGCTCACCAGATCCGAACTGCCCCTGGCGTCCCGGGTGCGGAACAGGTAGCCGTCCTCGGTCAGCGCCATGGCATCCATACCGGTGTCATCGACCAGCCGCTGGCGCAGGGCCTCGTCACCGGCGGGCGTGACCAGCTGATTGGGGCCGTACACGGCGAAATTATCGGGATCGGGTGTGTGATTGTCGCGGTCGGACACCAGGATTCGAGCCAGCAGACGATCCGGGTCGACGGGTAGCTGATCGATCTGGCCGGCGGGCGTGCCCTGGAAGGCATCGACCACGGGGACCTCGGCATCGAGGGCCTTCTTCGCCCACGACAGCAGATCGGCCTGATCGATCCGCGGGCGCGAGGCGAAGATCGAGATCACGAACTCCTTGCGCGGCATGGTCACCCCGATGGTGGGCGAGGTCGGCCGCCAGTGCGAGAAGGCATCCGGATAGTCCGGCAGCGTCAGCTTCTTGTTCTGGTCCAGTGCCACATTGAAATCGGCGTCCTCGAGCTCCTTGGCCGCCAGCTTGGCATTGTCGACGGAGGGGAAGCGCAGCACCCGGACGGTCACCGTGGTGCTGGCCGGGTCCGGATTGTCCGAGCCCGCCGGATCGGGCAGATCCGAACCGCTCGCGGCGAATCCGGCGATGAAGCCGCGATTCTGCAGCACCGGCGTCGCGGACGAGGACAGGTGGCTGACGCTCACCACATCCTTGACCGAGGTCAGCACGATGCCGCCGCGGCCGACCTTCAGACTCGGATCCACCTTCACCGTCGGGACCACGGCATCGGCCATGTGCATACCCTCGAGCGTCGGGCCGTGCCCGTTCGAATTGCGGTCGTAGGTGAACCGATTCACCGGATAGGTGCCGGTATCCAGCGTGCGGACGTCCATTTCGCCCGGGACCGCGGTGCCCTTGTTGGCACAGCCCGCCAGCGTGGCCGTCAGGGCCAGACAGGCGACAGCGGTGAGAACCCTCGTTGCGCGGCTCATGATCATCCCTCCCGCGCCGCCCAGCGGACGGCACTCCACCCACCGATTTTCGGACCCGGAACTCCGGCTGTCCACCGTTATCCGTCCCCGGCGGTCCGCCGTTATCCGCGCGTCCGCCGGGTGGCGGCGATTCTCACACCCAGATGCCCTTGCCGACGGTCACCACGCCGCCCTTGCTGACCGCGAATCGATCGTGGTCCCGGTCCAGGTCGACGCCGATGATCTCGCCCTCGGTCACCATGACGTTCTTGTCCAGAATCGCGTGCCGCACCACCGCGCCCCGGCCGATTCGCACACCGGGCATGAGCACACTGCCTTCCACGGTCGCGCCGTCCTCCACCATCACATTCGAGAAGAGCACCGAATTGCGCACCGTCGCCGCCGACAGAATGCTGCCCGCGCCGACGATCGATTCCTGCGCCAGCCCGCCGCGGCCGAATTTGGCCGGCGGCAGATTCTCCGCGGCGCCGCGAATCGGCCAGTGCCGGTTGTAGAGATCGAAGACCGGATCCACCGACACCAGATCCATATGCGCCTCGTAGAAGGCGTCGATGGTGCCCACATCACGCCAGTAGCCGCGGCTGCGGTCGGTGGTGCCGGGCACCTCGTTGCTGCCGAAGTCGTAGACCGCGGCCGCGCCGGACCGCACCAGGCCGGGAATGATGTCGCCGCCCATATCGTGATCGGAGTCGTTGTCCTCGGCATCGGCGCGGATGGCGTCCACCAGCACCTTGGTGGTGAAGACGTAATTGCCCATCGAGGCGAAGGTGACATTCGGATCGTCGGGGGTGCCGGGCGGATGCGCCGGCTTCTCCAGAAAGCCGGTGATGCGGCCGGATTCGTCGGTGTCGATACAACCGAACGCACTCGCCGTACTGCGCGGCACCCGAATTCCGGCCACCGTGACACCCGCGCCGGAGGCGATATGCGCCTGCACCATCTGCTCGGGGTCCATGCGGTACACGTGGTCCGCGCCGAAGACCACGATGTACTCCGGGTCCTCGTCATAGATCAGATTCAGCGACTGCATGATCGCGTCGGCGCTGCCGGTGTACCAGCGCGGGCCCAGCCGCTGCTGCGCCGGGACCGGCGTGATGTACTCGCCGCCGAAACCCGACAGCCGCCAGGTCTGCGAGATATGCCGGTCCAGCGAATGCGATTTGTACTGGGTGAGAACGCAGATCCGCAGGTAGCCGGCATTCACCAGGTTCGAGAGGACGAAGTCGATGAGGCGGTACGCACCCCCGAACGGGACCGCCGGCTTGGCACGATCCTTCGTGAGTGGAAACAGGCGCTTGCCCTCGCCACCGGCGAGCACGATCCCGAGTACGTGCGGCTGGCTCCTCACATCAGCCAAACTACCGGTTGGGAGGGAACACGGAATGTCCGCAGGGTTCCATGTTGATCGCGTCGCCGGTTGGTGGCGTCACAGCGGAGCGTCTAGGTTGAGTCGGTGAGTTACGGCGCGGATGGCGGCCGCGGACTTCGCGTTGCCATGATGACCCGCGAATACCCGCCCGAGGTGTACGGCGGGGCGGGCGTGCATGTCACCGAGCTGGTCCCGCGACTGCGGCAACTGTGCGATGTGACCGTGCACTGCATGGGCGTGCCGCGCACCGATGCGGTGGTGCACCAGGCGGATTCGATGCTCTACGCCGCCAATTCGGCGCTGCAGATGATGTCCGCGCAATTGCGCATGGCCGATGCCGCCGGCGGCTCCGATGTGGTGCACTCGCATACCTGGTACACCGGGCTGGCCGGGCACCTGGCCGCCGAGCTCTACGGGATTCCGCACGTGCTCACCGCGCATTCGCTGGAACCGCGGCGGCCCTGGAAGGCCGAACAGCTCGGCGGCGGCTACCGGCTCTCCTCCTGGTCCGAGCACAATGCCGTGACCTACGCCGATGCCGTGATCGCGGTGAGCGCGGGCATGCGCACCGATGTGCTGGACGCGTATCCGGATATCGATCCCGCGAAAGTGCATGTGGTGCACAACGGAATCGACGCCGAGGTCTGGCATCCGGGCGGGCCCGCGCTCGACGCCCGCGACATTCTCGGCGAACTCGGCGTGCGCATGGACCGGCCGGTGGCGGCCTTCGTCGGCCGCATCACCCGGCAGAAGGGCGTCTCGCATCTGCTCGCCGCCGCCCGGCACCTCGACCCCGACATTCAGCTGGTACTGCTCGCGGGCGCTGCGGATACCCCCGCCATGGATGCCGAAGTGGCCACGGCCGTAAGGGAACTCGGCAAGACCCGCGACGGGGTGCACTGGGTCCGCGAGATGCTCCCCACCGAACTGGTGCGCCAGGTGCTCGCCGCCGCAACGGTATTCATCTGCCCGTCGGTCTATGAGCCGCTCGGCATCGTGAATCTCGAGGCCATGGCCTGCGGGACCGCCGTGGTGGCCTCCGATGTCGGCGGGATTCCGGAGGTGGTCGCGGAGGGATCGACCGGCCGCCTCGTGCACTACGACCCGGCCCGGCCGGACGCCTTCGAACACGGTCTGGCGCGGGCCATCAACAAGGTCGCCGCCGATCAGGTCGGCGCGGCGGCCATGGGCGCGGCCGGGCGGGCCCGGGCCGTCGCCGAATTCGACTGGAACCAGATGGCGTCCCGCACCGCCCGCATCTACGACCTGGTTCGCAAGAGTTAACTCGCAGGCGCGGTCAGGTCGTAGCGCATGAATACGTCGGCGCGGTCGTAGGGGATCGGCCGCAATTCCGTCGCGGGAACGTGGACGAAACCGAGGGACTCGTACAGGTGCACGGCACTGGCGAGGGTCGCGTTGCTGGCCAGGAACACCGAAGTGGCGCGCTGTTCGCGGGCGTGGTCGAGGGCCGCGCGCAGCAGGATGCGGCCGATGCCACGGCCCTGAAATCGCGGTGACACAGCCATTTTCGAGAGTTCGAAGACGCCGGGGCCCTCGGCGACCAGGGCGACGCAGCCGACCGCGTCCGTACCGTCCCGGGCGATGAGCACCTGCCCGCCCTCCTCGACAATGTGCTGCGGATTGTCGAGGGTGACGCTGTCGGCGGGTTCGAGAGTGAAGAACGCGGTGATCCACTCCAGATTGAGGTCTTTGAAGGCGCGGGCGTCGGCGGCCGTCGACATCGGCGCGACCACGAGGGAGCCGGTATCGGGGGCGAGGGAATCGGTCTGCGTCACCAGGCCAGAATGTCGTGCCGCGACCCATAGCGTCCAATACTTGATAGCTCGGATCAATATCATGATCTTATGGTTGATGGTGTTGAGCTCCGGCATCTCCGCTACTTCCTCGCCGTCGCCGAGGAACTGCACTTCGGGCGCGCCGCCGCCCGGCTGCACATTGCCCAGCCCGCGCTGACCCAGCAGATCCAGCGCCTCGAAACCCTGCTCGGCACCAGGCTTTTCGACCGCACCTCCCGGACCGTCGCGCTCACCGCGGCCGGTGCGGTACTGCGCGAGCGGGCCACCGCCCTGCTCGGGCACGCCGAGCGCGACCTGGCCGAGATCACGCGCATCGGGCGGGGGAGCCAGGGCACACTGCATCTCGGCTTCGTGCCCTCGGTGCTACCCCTGGAGCCGCTGCGCGGGGTGCGGGAATTCCGGGACCGCTTCCCGCTGGTGCAGGTCGAACTCGTGGAGGGATTCACCAGTCATCTGATGGCGAAGCTGGCCGCCGGGAGCCTGGATATGGCGATCGTGCGTGATCCGGACGAGCAGCCCGGCACCGTGACCGTGCCGCTCATGACCGAGCCTTTCGTGGCGGTGCTGCCCGCCGACCACCCGCAAGCGGGCCGCGACACCATTACCGGCGCCGAACTCGCCGACCACCCGCTGGTCTTCTTTCCCAGTGCCGCAGGCGCACTCGCGTACGAGAAGAATCTGTCCCCGCTGCTGACCTCCGGCCGCCGCCCCCGCATCGTCCAGGAGGCCACCAACTGGACCATCCTGCTGTATCTGGTGGCCGCCGGGCTCGGCGTGACAGTCGCGCCGCGCAGCGCCACCTTCACGGCTCCGGCCTCGGTGCGCATCATCCCGCTGGCCGGCACCGACGCCAGCACCACGATCTACACCGCGCATCGCGCGGATGACACCCGCCCGCTCGTCCGCAATCTGCTGGCATTGCTGCCGAATCATCCGCAGCGCTGAATTACGGCTCGCGGTGGCGATAAACCGAGATGGTGACCGATGCGGTCACCGGCATCGGATCCGGCAGTGCCGCAATACGGTCCGAGCGCTGTGCCGCGGCATGGAAGGCGGAGGGGCCCATGGCGGACACATTCGCGATATCGGTGTGTGTGAGCGACATTCGATACTCGACCGAATTGCGCTCGGATAATTCGAAACGGGCGCCCAGAGATTCGGCGAGGCGATCCTGCTTCGCGGCATCGACACTCACCATGTCCAAAGGTTCGATGAGTTCGGCCAAATGCCGGGGGGTGGGAGTGACGACCAGAAAACGTCCTTCCGGCGCCAGCACTCGCGCTACCTCATCGGCATTTCGCGGTGCGAAAACCGACAGCACGGCGGTCAGAACTCCGTCCCGCACGGGCAGCCCGCGCCACGCGTCGGCGAGTATCGCGCCGGCCCGCTCGTGTGCTCGGGCACTGCGCCGCACCGCCGGTTTGGACACGTCCAGTGCGATACCGCGGGCGCCGGGCACGGCGTCCAGCACCGCGCTCAGGTAGTAACCGGTCCCCGCACCGATTTCCAGCACGGCCGCACCCGCCGGGCGGGCCGGGATATCGAATCCGGCGCGCGCGGCGGGCAGCAGCGTCGAGGTGAGCCGGGCGGCGGAGGCCGCCGTCACGGTCGAGCCCGGGCGAATGATCCCGTCGGCGTGTCGCGATGCCGCGATTCGCTGCTGGGCGGGAGCCAGCGAATCCACGGCGGCGGGGGAGGCGGCGGCTACCGCGGCCGCGAGGGCTGCGGCAATGGGAGTGAAATGGCCTGCGTATTGGAAGGTCGCCCGGGCGTCGAGCATGGCCGGGGTATCACCGGTCATTTTGGTGGACGCGCCCGTCAGCAGGCTGACATAGCCCTGCTTGGCGATATCGAAACTGTGGCCGCGCGGACAACGCAGGGTGTGGTCGCGCGGCGTGAGGTCCTGCCCGCATTCCGGACAGGACAGTAACCCGGCGCAGTCGATCAGGGGATCGGCTGCGCCGAGGGGGTGCGTGGAATGCACCGGGGTGCCGGTGAGCGGCTCGAGAGCGGGGTCAACCACCGGTTCGGTGCGGCTCACCGGCACGGGCAAGTATGGCTACTAGCTCGTGACACTCTTGAGTTCGTCACCCAGTGCCGCAGCTTCCTCCGGCGTGAGCTCGACGACCAAACGCCCGCCACCCTCGAGTGGAACCCGCATGACGATTCCACGCCCTTCCTTGGTTGCCTCGAGGGGACCGTCCCCGGTGCGGGGCTTCATGGCCGCCATCCTCTGCTCCCTCCAGATCTGCGCGAATTTCTGCGCACTTTCATGGAACTCCAGTTGTCACCAACCAGGCAGCCCGCCGGCATGTGGCGGGCTGCACCACGCCCATTCTTCCCTATCGCGGATCGGGGCGGGTACCTGAGTTCCAAAAACCGACCGATGCGGCGTTCAGACAGTCCCGACATTCACCCAGCAATCGGTGATGTGATCGTCTACCATCCCGGTCGCCTGCATGAGTGCGTACGCCGTAGTGGGTCCGACGAACTTGAATCCGAGCCGCTTCAGTTCTTTTGCGAGAGCGGTGGATTCGGCAGTGACGGCGGGCACATCCGCGAGCGTGCGTGGCCGCTTTCCGGTGGCCGGTGCGAAGGACCAGAGCAGCTCGTCCAGGCTCTTCGGAAGGTCGAGGGCGATCCGGGCATTGTGGATGCTCGCGTGAATTTTGGCGCTATTGCGAACTATGCCGGGATCGGCCATGAGCCGTGCCACATCCGACTCGCCGAAGCCCGCGACGCGCTCGATCACGAACCCCTCGAAGGCCGCGCGGAACGCCGGGCGCTTGCGCAGAATCGTGATCCAGGCCAGGCCCGACTGGAATGCCTCGAGGCAGACCCGCTCGAACAGGGCGTCATCGCCGTGCAGCGCCCGGCCCCACTCCTGATCGTGGTAATCCCGGTACAGCTGCGAGGCCTCCGACCAACCGCAGCGCACCCGGCCGTCACCCGCCGCGGCGAGCGCCGTCACCGCGCACCCGGACCGGAACTCTGACCACCCGGACCGGCCACCCAGTCGGAGGGCGCCTGCTGTTTCGTATCGAGGCCCGCGTCCGGCGTGTCGCCCGTGTCCGGCGCCGGCGCTGTATCCGGTGTGCCCGCGGCCGTACCGGGCGCCGCCGCCGCAGGGTCCGGATCCGATGCTGCGGCCACAGCGGGCTCGGCTTCGGGAGCGGACTGCGACGGCCCGCTCGGCAGCACCTCGGGCAACTGAGGGGCGACGGGGACGGCCGGCGTGCCGCCGAGGGATGCCAGCGGAACGCCGAGTGCCGCGGGCGCCTCCTGCCCGGCAGCATAGGTGCCGGTGCTGTACGCCAGCGGCACACCCTGCGCGAGTGTGGTTCCGGCCTCGGCCCGTCCGGCGCGGGCGTAGGCCAGCTGCCGTTCCAGTTCGTCGATGCGACCGGCGAGCCGGGTCAGCGCCCAGTCCACCTCGCCCGCCTTGTAGCCGCGCACCACCTGCTGGAAACGCAGGGCGCGCACATCGCTGCCGCTGATCGCCTCGGCGGGGAGCACGGTGACCGTGGTGCCCTCGGGCAGGGGGCCGAGCTCTTCCGACCGCCCGAACAGCGCGCTGGCGACGAGGAAGAGCAGCGCGGCCACCAAACCGACGATCAGCACATAGAGAAGCAGCGTGAGCATGCCTCCGAGCTTAGGGGGAGTGTGCTCACGGCAGGCCCCGCACCCCGGCGGAATCCGGCCGTCGAATTGGCCGGTCGCCGAGCACCTCTCATCGTTTCCTGGTCATGGAAAAGCTCGTGCCCGTTGCGAGGGCAACGGGCACGGGCCTTGTGATCAGGGGTGGAGCGACTCCGCTACAGGTGGCGTGTGGTGTCGATGTTCAAGGACATGCCCGCGAGGCCGCGGCGGCGGACCGCCAGCTTGTCCGCGATCGCGAGCAGGGCCTTGCCGGAAGCGCTATCCGGGGCACTGAGCACGATCGGGGTGCCGTCGTCGCTCGCCTCACGCATCTGCTGCTCGATCGGGATCTGGCCCAGCAGCGGCACATTCGCACCGACCGCGCGAGTCAGATTGTCCGCCACGGTCTGTCCGCCACCGGAGCCGTAGAGCTCCATGCGCGAACCGTCGGGCAGATCCAGCCAGGACATGTTCTCGACCACACCCACGATGCGCTGACGCGTCTGCAGGGCAATGGAGCCCGCGCGCTCGGCCACCTCGGCGGCGGCCAGCTGCGGGGTGGTGACAACCAGGATCTCGGCGTTCGGAATCAGCTGCGCGAGCGAGATGGCCACATCGCCGGTGCCGGGCGGCAGGTCCAGCAGCAGCACATCCAGATCGCCCCAGAACACATCGGCGAGGAACTGCTGCAGTGCGCGGTGCAGCATCGGGCCGCGCCACACCACGGGCGTATTGCCCTGGGTGAACATGGAGATCGAGATCAGCTTCACATCGTGCGCCTGCGGCGGCATGATCATCCGCTCCACCTGGGTGGGGCGGGCGTCGGTGCCCAGCATGCGCGGCACCGAGTGGCCGTAGATATCGGCGTCCAGCACACCCACCGACAGGCCCTTGGCGGCCATGGCGGCCGCGAGATTCACGGTGACACTGGACTTTCCGACACCGCCCTTACCGGAGGCGACCGCGTACACGCGGGTCAGCGAGCCGGGCTGGGCGAACGGGATGACCGGTTCGGCATTGTCGCCGCGCAATTTCTTGCGGAGCTCGGTGCGCTGCTCGTCGTTCATCACGTCGAGGGTCACGTCGATCTTGCCGACACCGGGCACATCGTTGATGGCATTGCTGACGCGCTCGGTGATCGCGCCCTTCATCGGACAGGCCGACGTCGTCAGGTAGATCTCGACCTGGACACTGCTGTCGGCGCCGACCACAACGCTTTTCACCATGCCCAATTCGGTGATCGGTTTCCTGATCTCCGGGTCGTTCACCTTCGCGAGCGCGCCCCGCACATCCGATTCCGTTACCACTGGCATACGCAAAGAATAGGAGTGCCGGACCGGCCCGCCGCGACGGGGGACCGGCTGGGACCTCAGATGCGCGGCAATTGCGCGGCGGCGGGGGTGACTCCGGAGGAGTACGCCGCCTCCCATGCCATCACATTGGCGACGTAGGCCATGGAGTTGTTGTAGCGCAGGATGGCGCGGGTCTGCTGGGCCGGATCGCGCATATCGAGGCCGCCGGAGCACAGGTACTTGCCCGCGGTGAGGGTGGCGTCGAAGAGGTTCTGCGGATCGGCGACACCGTCGCCATTGCCGTCGGCGGCGTATTTGCGCCAGGTCTCGGGCAGGAACTGCATGGGGCCGACCGCGCGGGTGTAACCGGAGGACAGGCCGCTCAGCTCGGCATCGGCGTCGCGGACGACATTGTTGCCGGCGAGGCTGCCGTCGAGCACCGGGCCGTAGATCGGGGCGAGGGGATCGCCGTTCGCATCGGCTTTGCCGCCGAAGGCATGCGTGGATTCCACCCGGCCGATGCCGGCGAGCATGGACCACGGCATGGCACAGGCCGGATTCTCCACGGCCAGAATGCGTTCCGCGTTCTGATAAGCGTTGGTGGCGATACCGGGTATGCCGAGTGGGCCCGCGGGTAGGGCGGCGGGGACCCGATCGCCGGGGTTCGCGACGGTCTTGACGACCGGCGGGCCAACGGGGACAACTTGTTTCGCCTCGTGCAGCAGAGCTTCCGGGGCGGCGGCCGGTAGGGCCGCCTCCGGTCTCGATAGCGCCGTTTCCTTGGCGTCGGGCGAGAACTCGTGCTGGACAGTCGAAGTGACCTTGCCGATGAAGCTGCCGTCGGCGGCGCCGGTGACGGTGGCGAGTCCGGCGGGTACGAGACCGGTGAGTGCGATTACCGATCCGCGACGCATTGTCGGGACCGGGGGTTTACGGTGACGTCCCACTGTGCGGTGACCCTCCATTGCCGTCGGTCGTAACAACCAGGTGATGTAGTGACGGCCACGCTACCGCATTCGAGATCTTTCCGTTACTGCTTCGTGACCATGTTTGACGTTTCGATTACAGGCCGGAAACCGGCCGACCGGTCTCTGTGGCCATCCGAGGGGCAACGGTGCAGGTAGGGCAGTTCTGAGTGATTCGGAAAGACTGACTCCGAGGCCCGGGCGAGGTAGTACGACACGCCCGAACAGATTCGCCTGCGACCCGAAAAGCTGGGGGCGCAGGCGAACCGGACTCAGTTGCGGAGGCGAATCACGCCGCCGCCGCGGTGGCGGATTACGGCGCCGCCGGAACCGGCAGCGGGATGGTGATGCCGAACGGGAGGGTGATGGCGGGCGCGGGCGTGGTCGGCTGCGCGGACTCGGGAGCCTGCTCCGCGGGAGCCGGATCGGTGGTGACGACCGGCTGGCTGTTCTGCTCGTTCTGGCCCTGCGGCTGCGGAGCCTGGGCCTGGGGAGCCTGGCCCTGCGGCTGCTGCTGTGCGGCCGGGTCCGGCTGGGTGCAGGCGGCGGGCTGCTGGACCGGCTTGCCGTCGGGGCCGTACTGCAGATCGGCCTTCGGATCGGTCTTCTGATCGACCTTGTCCGCCTGGCCCGGCTGCGAGCCGTCCTCCGGCTTGGCGTCGACCGGATTCGCCGGATCGGGCTTCGGGGCCGGAACCGAGGCCTCCACACAGGGATTCACGGGTGCGGGCGCCGGGCAGAAGATGCCGCAGGGGATGGGCGGCAGACCCGGAATGGTGATCATCACCTGGGTCTGCTGGGCCTGGGTGGCCGGCGCCGGGGCGTCGGTGGTGGTGCTCGTGGTGGCCGGAATCGTGGTGGAGGCCAGCGACATATCCGGGCCGCTCACCGGGTACGAGCCGGGCGGAATCATATCCGCGGAGATGCTCACCGCGGCGGGCGTGCCACCAGTCTTGTACGCGTTCGACCAGCTCAGCACGTTGGACGCGTAGGTCATCGAATTGTTGTAGCGGAGCACCGCGCGCAGCTGCTGCGCCGGATCGCGCAGATCCAGTCCGCCGTCGCACAGGTATTTGCCCGCCGCCAGCGCCGCGTCGAACACATTGTTCGGATCGGCGACGCCGTCGCCATTGCCGTCGGAGGCGTATCTCGACCAGGTGCTGGGCAGGAACTGCATGGGACCGACAGCGCGCACGAAGCCGCCGCTGGCGGCCTTGATGACCTCGTTGCCGGGCAGGGTCCCGTCCAGTGACGGGCCGAAGATGGGGGAGATGGTGGTGCCCGCGGCATCGGTATTGCCGCCGCTGGCGTGGTTGGACTCGATGTGGCCGATACCGGCCAGCAGATTCCACGGCAGGCCACAGCCGGGCTGTGAGGACTGCAGCGCCAGTTCGGCATTGCGATAGGCGGCGAGCACCAGCTCGGGGATGCCCAGTACGCCGGTGCCGCCGGGCAGCGCGATGTTCTGCAGCGGGAGTGCGCCGAGTGCGCCGTCGGCGGGCGGGGTCATTGCGCTGAGTTTGCGGGGGGCGTCGGGCGCGGCCGGGACCAGGCCGACGGTCTGATCAGACGCCGGCGAGGCGGCGTCTCCGGTGCTGGATGCCGATGCGGCCAGCAGTGCCTCGGGTGCGGCCTGCGGCGCCACCGTGTGCACTGTTGTATTGGTGGCCGAACCGGCGGTGACCAGGCCTGCGATCAGCAGAGCCGACGCTGTCACGGGTGCAGATATTCTCTTCGCCACCACACAATCCCCTCAGTCGTGCGGCCGATCTCCCGTGATGACAGCCTCAAAATCGGAGTGTCTGGGTCGGTCGCTCGGAACAACGTGATCCAGGTTACCCATCAGTCAGCTTGTTCGGTACAACTTGTGCGGTTACTCGCCATCTTTCTGTGCCGAAATCGGGACTCCAGACCTCTTTCGATCGGTACTCTTCTTTGCTTTCTTCTCGCCGACGACCTCGCCGTCCGTGGCGAGTTTCTCCAGCCTGAGCAGCGCGTCCTTGACATCGTCCAGCTCGCGGCGGACATAGTCACGTGTCGCGACCTCACCGACGGCGAGTCGCAGCGCGGCGAGTTCGCGCGCCAGGAATTCGGTATCAGCTTTTGTCTGGGCTGCCCGCGTCCGATCCTCCTCGAGCGCCACCCGATCGCGATTGTCCTGCCGGTTCTGCGCCAGCAGGATGAGCGGCGCGGCGTACGCGGCCTGGGTGGAGAACGCCAGATTCAGCAGGATGAAGGGGTACGGATCCCACTGCAGCCGAATCGCGAAGACGTTCAGCATGATCCAGACGATGACGAAGACGGTCTGGATGACCAGATAGCGGCCGGTGCCCAGGAAGCGTGCGAGCTTCTCACTGCTGCGCGCGAGAGCCTCTGCGTCCCAATCGAATCCGCGGAAGCGGCTCTCGACGGGCGTCTCCAGGCGCTGCCGGGCGTTGGGCTTGTCGATGCGGTCGGTCACGCCCTGCCTCCGGTGCCGTCGATCAGCGGAATGCCGTTCAGATCATGAATGTGGTCGTCCTGCTCACGCCAATCCTCGGGCAGCAGATGGTCGAGCACATCGTCGACCGTGACCGCGCCCAGCAGATGATTCTCGGCGTCCACCACCGGCCCGCACACCAGGTTGTAGGTGGCGAAATAGCGGGTCACCGCGGTGAGCGGCGCGTCGGGGCGCAGCAGCACCAGATCGTCGTCCACGATGCCGCCCACCATGTTCGCGGGCGGTTCGCGTAAGAGTTGCTGGAAGTGCACACAGCCCAGATAGCGACCGGTCGGTGTGGCAGTCGGCGGTCGCACCACGAAGGCCATGGTGGCCAGCGCCGGCGTCAGCTCGGGATCGCGAATGCGCGCCAGCGCCTCCGCGACCGTGGTGGCCGGGGTGAGCACCACCGGTTTGGAGGTCATCAGACCACCGGCGGTGTAGGGGGCATGCTCGAGCAGGCGGCGCACCGGCTCGGAATCCTCCGGATCCATCAGCGCCAGTAGCGATTCCGCTTCGCCCTCAGGGAGCTCGCCGAGCAGGTCGGCCGCGTCGTCGGGGTCCATGGCCTCGAGCAGATCGGCGGCGCGTTCCACACCGAGCTGCTCGAGCAGCTCCACCTGATCGGCCTCCGGCAGCTCCTGGACCACGTCCGCCAGGCGCTCGTCGTCGAAGGCGGCCGCCACCTCGATGCGCCGCTTGCTCGGCAGTTCGCGGAGCATGTGCGCGACATCGGCGGGCCGCATGCCCTCGAATTGCGACAGCAGCTGGGTGACGTCCTGGCCGGGCAGATTGAGTTCGGTCTGGGTGAGACCGCGCACCTGCGCCCAATCCACCACGTGCACCGCGCCGCGCCGGCCGAATCCGACACCCAGGCGCCGGCGTTCACGCACCGCGACCCGGGTGACCACCCAGTCGCGGGTGCGGGTCTGCTCGATGCCCAGATCGACCACCACCACATCGGTCGTGGCCAGCTGCGGCAGTTCCGGATCGTCGACCCGCACGGTGGAGTCGAGCAGCTGTGCGACGGCGAGCATCTCGCCGGGCCGCAGTTCGAAACGCCGCACGCTGATGGTGCCGGTGGTCAGTGTCACCGCGCCCGGGTCCACGGTCTGCACCCGCAGCATCGGCACGAAAATCCGCTTCCGCGTGGGCAGTTCGACGAGGATGCCGAGAATGCGCGGTCGTTGCCGGTCATAGCGGATGGAGATCACCAGGTCGCGGACGCGGCCGATAGACTCCCCGTCCGGTCCCAATGCCACCAAGCCCGCAAGCCGGGCGGCGAAAACTCTCGTCGCTGCCATAGGTGACAAGGCTAGTGGGTCCAGATAGGCCGAAATGTCGCGCCACGAGCGCGGACGTATGAAGGAGTGACCCGTGACATCCCGCCGCACCGTGCTGGCCGTACCCGGCAGCAACCCGCGCATGATCGAGAAAGCCAAGGGACTTGCCGCCGATGAGGTCTTCCTGGACCTCGAGGACGCGGTCGCACCGGCGGCCAAGGCGGCGGCCCGGGCGAATATCGTGGCGGCCCTCAACTCCGGCGGCTGGGGCGATCAGATTCGTGTTGTGCGGGTCAACGATTGGACCACCGAGCACACCTACGCCGACGTCATCACCGTGATCGAGGGCGCCGGCACGCAGGTCGACGCGCTGCTGCTGCCCAAGGTCACCGATGCCGGACAGGTGCGGGCGCTGGATCTGCTGCTCACCCAGCTGGAGAAGGCCAACGGCCTGCCGGTCGGTCGGATCGGCATCGAGCCGCAGATCGAGAATGCGCTCGGGCTGCGCAATATCGACGAGATCGCCACCGCCAGCCCCCGGGTGCAGACCCTGGTTTTCGGTCCGGCCGACTTCATGGCGTCGATCAATATGCGCACCCTCGTGGTGGGGGAGCAGCCCGAGGGCTACGAACCGGGTGATGCGTATCACCACATTTATATGACGATCTTGCTCACAGCGCGGGCGCACGGGCTGCAGGCCATCGACGGCCCCTATCTCGCGGTGCGCGATATCGAGGGCTTCCGCCGCAATGCCGCCCGCACCGCCGCGCTGGGTTTCGACGGTAAATGGGTGCTGCATCCGGACCAGATCGCGGCCGGTAATGAGATCTTCAGCCCACGTCAGGCCGATTACGACCGCGCCGAGCAGATATTGGACGCGTATGCCTTCCACACCTCGGCCGAGGGTGGGGCGCGTGGTGCGGTCATGCTCGGCGACGAGATGATCGATGAGGCCAGTGCCAAGATGGCGCAGGTCATCGCCGATAAGGGCCGAGCCGCGAAAATGCAGCGGACCGCGTAGTAAACGCGAACCGCACGTTAAATGCGGCGCTGCGAACCCCCGTCCGACACACCGAAATAGCATGATGGAGATATGACGAATCCCTTGGGGAACTCGAACCGGAACCGTTCGGGCCTGCCGACGCCTCCGTCGGGCTGGCCCGTCGGGTCCTATCCGACCTATGCCGAGGCGCAGCGGGCCGTCGACTATCTGGCCGACAACCAGTTCCCGGTGGAGAACGTGACCATTGTCGGCGTCGATCTGATGCAGGTCGAACGTGTGCTGTATCGGCTGACGTGGGGCAAAGTCCTTGGCGGGGGCGTGGTTTCGGGCGCGTGGCTGGGCCTGTTCATCGGCCTGCTGCTGAGCATGTTCTCCGGCGGCGGCGCGATCATCGTCGGCCTGGTGGGAGGCATCATCTTCGGCCTGCTGTCCACCTCCATCCCGTACGCGGCCACCCGCGGGCAGCGCGATTTCGCCTCCACCATGCAGCTGGTGGCCGGCCGCTACGACGTGCTGTGCGATCCCAAGGCCGCCGAACAGGCCCGGGACATGCTGGCGAGGCTGGCAATCTGATCGTGGATGTGATCAATAAGGTCCGGGCCGGGGTGCTCGGCCATTTCGGTGTGGAGTCCGCGGATGCGGCATCGGTGACGTTCCTCGGGCTGGAACCCATCGATATCCTGCGCATTCCGGACGGCGATCTGGTGCACTACGTGACGCTGGGCGGTTCCCGGCATCCGATGACGGATCCGACTGCGGCGCTGGCCGATCCGCTGCGCGGGCCGCGCGCGGAACTGCTGCTCACGCTGCGCGGCGGCGTCGGCGCGGGCGCCGGACTGACCCGGGCGCTCGGCATGCTGGCGGCCTCTCCCTCGGTGGAAGGCATTGTGCTGCAAGCCGATGCGCTGCTGGATCTGGGAGAAGCGCTGTGGCTCAACGCGCCCTTCACCGCCGTACTGCTCGGTGCCAGCGAGATTCCCGCGGTGGAATTGCCGGAACCCGCTGAGCCCGTGCACTTCCTGACCGCGACGCCGATCACCGCGACCGAGGCGGCCTGGGTCCGCATTCGCGGCGCCGAGGCCCTCCGCGAGGCATGGACCGAGGCGAAAATCGATGTGCGCGACGCGGATCGAGCAGCTGCCTCCCTGTAAACCGCTCAACCCCCGCGGTGCCCCTTCGAAACTTCGAAGGGGCACGGGATTTCGGAGTTCAGAGCCAGTCGTTGCGGTGGAAGTTGACGTACAGCAGGCCGCACAGCCCTACCATCAGGGCGACGGCCGCCGGATAGCCGAAGGTCCAGTTCAATTCCGGCATATGGATGAAATTCATGC
Organism: Nocardia sp. NPDC006630; assembly: GCF_040611495.1. Classification (NCBI taxonomy): domain Bacteria; kingdom Bacillati; phylum Actinomycetota; class Actinomycetes; order Mycobacteriales; family Nocardiaceae; genus Nocardia; species Nocardia sp. NPDC006630. Next base: position 476,058 of record NZ_JBEXOK010000001.1, on the reverse strand, counting down.
CGTAGACGCCTGCGATCATGGTCGGCACCGCCGCCATGGCCGCATAGGCGGAGATCTTTCGCATATCGGTGTTCTGCTGCACGCTCACCTTCGCGAGCGCGGCATTGATCAGCGCGCTGAGTGATTCGTTGAAGTCCATGATCTGCTCGGTCACCGCGGTGTGGTGGTCGGCGACATCGCGCAGATAGCGCCGGATCTCCACGGGCAGTGGCAGTTTGGGGTCGTGCGAGAGCAGCTGCAGCGGCAGCGCGAGGGGTTTCACGGCCCGCCGCAGTTCCACCACCTCCCGCTTGAGCTGGTAGATCGCCTCGATAATGATCTTGCTGGAGGGCGTGAACACCGCCTCCTCCATGGCGTCCACATCTTCCTCGATGGCCGCGGTGACCTCCACGTACGAGTCCACGGTGCGGTCGGCCACCGCATGCAGCACCGCGCCCGGCCCGAGCGCCAGCTGTTCCGGCTGCGACTCCAGATCGGTACGGACACCGGCCAATCCGCTGTGATCGCCGTGCCGCACGGTGATCGCGAAATCCGGGCCCAGGAAGATCATGATCTCGCCGGTGTCGACGATCTCACTGACCGTATTGAGTTCGTGCGTGTGGTACTGCACGGTGCGCAGCACCAGGAAAAGAATGTCGTCGTACCGTTCGAGTTTGGGACGCTGATGGGCCTGCACGGCGTCTTCGACCGCGAGCGAGTGCAATCCGAAGGTACGCGCCACATCGGTCATCAGGCTGATGCTGGGTTCGAGCAAGCCGAGCCAGACGAATCCCTTGCCGTGCTTGCGCACTTCGCCGAGGGCCTCCTCATAGGAGCAGTGCTCCAGCAGCCGGTGTCCGTCGATATAGACCGCGCAGTCGACGACGACGTTTGCGCCGGGCCGCTTCTCGGCGGGTTTCGGCCGGTCACCGGCCCGGCCGGGCCAGTGGAATGCGGGGAGCGGGGGCAGTGAGGACACGCGCCGAAGTCTAGGTTGCCCTGCCGGTAACCGCCGGGCGCCCGGGGCGGGCGCGGCCGCGCGGGCAAGATGGACCCCGTGCGCATCGATCTCCACACTCATTCCAATGCCTCCGACGGCACCGACGCTCCGGCCGAGCTCATTCGTTATGCCGCGGCCGCGGGCCTGGACGTGGTCGCCCTGACCGATCACGACACCACTGCGGGCTGGGCGGAGGCGGTGGAGGCGTTGCCCCCGGGTCTCACGCTGGTGCGCGGCATGGAGATGTCGTGTGTCGGCGACGGTGATGACGGCTGGCCGGTTCCGGTCCATCTGCTGGCCTACCTGTTCGATCCGGCGAACGAGGCCTTCGCGCTGGAGCGGGAGCGGTTGCGTGGTGAACGCACCGTGCGGCTGCGCGCGATCGCCGAGAATATGGCCGCCGACGGGCTGCCGGTGGATCCGGACGCGGTCATGGCTTCGGCCGGACCGTCGGCGGGCCGCCCGCATCTGGCGCGGGCGCTTGTCGAGGCCGGTGTGGTGCCTTCGGTGGACGCGGCTTTCCAGGATCTGCTCGCTCCGAACGGCAAGTACTACGTCGAGAAGGCCGACACGCCGCTGCAGCGCGCGGTGGAAATGGTCGCGGCGGCCGGCGGTGTGAGTGTGGTGGCGCATGCGCGGGCCCGCAAGCGCGGCCGCCTGCTGTCCCTGGATCACATTCGGGAACTGGCGACGCTCGGGCTCGGCGGGCTGGAACTCGATCATCCCGATCACAGTGCGGCCGATCGCGCGGTCCTGGCATCGCTCGCCGACGAGCTGGGTTTGCTGACGACCGGCTCCTCCGATTACCACGGCAGCAACAAGACCATCAGGCTCGGCGAATTCACCACCGACCCAGCACAATTCGAGATACTGGTGGGCAAATCCAGTGGTGTGCCGGTGATCACGGCGTGAGCGGGCAGGGGCCGGAGGCGGAAGTCCGCGTAACCACGCAGGTCCCCCGCTCACACCGAATGGAGATGGAGACAGCGTGAGGGTGCTGCGGGGTCTGAGCGGGCTCGTCGCCGGCGGCACGGTGGTTTTGGCGACGACGGTTGTCGGTGCGTCCATCATCGGTGCCCTGCGTGGTTTTCCCGGTCCGGGCACCGCGGATCTGGCCTGGCATGTGTGCGCGGCATTACTGGTTGTGGCCGCGCAAATATTTGCTGATAGACGTCAGGGAATTACCGCACTTTTCGGGGTTTTGGTCGTTTTTGTTGGTGCCGGAACGCTGTTGTGGGCGCAGTGGTGGAATTGAAATACGTGTAACGGTTGCGGGTAGTTGAACGGTCCGCGAACATTTGTCGTTATGACCGAATTCGACGCCGATGTGCTTGTGCTGGGAGGCGGTCCGGCAGGGGCTTGGGCCGCGCTCGCCGCGGCCGCTGCCGGTGCTCGGGTTCTGCTCGTCGACAAGGCTCGCTGCGGAACGAGCGGCCCCACCGCGCGCGGCGGAGCGATCCTCTGGAACATCCCGGCCGGCCCGGCGCGTGACGAGGCGGTGGCGCAGAACTTCGCGCACGGCGGCGGCCTCGGTGATCCGGAATGGATGTACCGCGTGCTCGACGAGACCCACCGGCGGATCGGACAGCTGGTGCACGGCAGTCTGCGGTCGCCGGGAGAACGCATCGGGCGCGGGATGGTGGCCGCCGAACAGCCGACCCGGATCCGGCTGGACGGACCGAAATATCTCGGCCGCCTGCGCCGCAGCATGGTGATCGCCGGGGTCCGGATTCTCGACTACCACCCGGCATTGCAGCTGCTCACCGATGGTGACGGCATTGTCTCCGGCGCGGCGGGCGTGGCGCTCGGCGGTGCGGCGCACAGCTGGACCGCGCGCGCCCGGGCCGTGGTGCTGGCCACCGGCGGTTGCGCCTTCCTCTCCGGCGGCGCGGGCACCGATGTCGATACCGGCGACGGCCTGCTCATGGGTGCGGAGGCCGGGGCCGATCTGTCCGGGATGGAGTTCTCCAACGCGTATTCGCTGGTGCCCATCGGCAATTCGGGTCCGGCGTCGATGAGTGGCCAGCGCCCGGCCGGTACCACGGTCTTCTCGGCCGAGCAGGTCATGCACTTCGCCACGCTGTACGACGAATCGCGGTCGGTGCTCTACGAGCACGGCGGCGGCTCGCGGGTGCAGGCCTTCACCGCGATCGCCGGCGGCCGTCGCGTCTACGCCGCGCTCGACGAGCTCTCCGATGCCGCGCGTGACGGGCTGATGCGCACCGGTGGCCCGGAGGATCTGCTGCGCGACGGTGACCAGGTGGATTCACTGCGCGAAGAGCTGCTGCGGCATCAGGATTCGGCCGGCCGGGTGCCGGTGCGCGCGGTGCTCGAGGGCACGGTGCGCGGCACCGGTGGGCTCTGGCTGGCCGGACCCGATTGCGCGACTGCGGTTCCCGGCCTCTACGGCGCGGGTGATGTGACCACCCGTGAGCCTTTGACCGGCGCTGTTTCCGGAGTCGGCGGGCAGAACGGGGCCTGGGCGGTGTCCTCCGGGGCGTGGGCGGGCCAGGCGGCGGCCCGGTTCGCGGGCGGCCGCAAACGGCTCGGCCGGACCCGGCCGGTACCCGGCGCGGGACTGGGCGATCGCGCGCGCATCGACCCGCGCGCGGTCGTCGGCCTGGTGCAGGAGCACACGCTGCCGCTGCGGCGCAGCTACTGGCGCAGTGACGGCAGTCTGCGCGACAGCATCGGCGAACTGGACGGCATGTGGCCGGGCGCGGAATTCGATCTCGGCGGTTCGGGTGCGGAACGCCTGCGCGCCCGGCAGGCGGCGGCGCTGCTGGCCGTGGCCCGCTGGACCAAGTACAGCGCCCTGGCGCGCACGGAGACGCGCGGAATGCATCGGCGCACAGATCACCCCGGCGCGGGCAGCGATTGGCGGGTGCGGTTGATCTCGGGCGGTCTGGACAGTGTGTGGGTGCGGCCGGAGCGCACGGCCGTGCCGCGGACCATGCGCGGGCCCGTCGAATCCGCCGCGCCCGAGGCATCTTGAATCGCATCGCTGAGGCATCTTGAATCAGCGTCGCTGAGGCGTCCTGAATCGCGTCGCTGAGGCGTCCTGAATCGCGCGGTGACGCGTCCCGGGTGCTTCTGTGGCGATCGGATTCGCGGGCTCGCCCGGACCTCACCGCGGCGCTGCCAACCAGGCGCGACAGCTCACCGTCGTTTGCGGTGGCTGTTGTGACTGTTCACCGCGGTTACGGCCCGACGTGCGAGTTTCCCTTTACCTGAGGGTGATTCGGCGCGCCTAGGCTGCGTGGATGGTGAACGAGCGCGACGGGCCGGGGGCGATTTGGCGCGTTGTCGCTGCCGGTGGCAGAATGTTGCGATCTCCCGCCGTCGCTGACCGCCCGGCTCAGGAGACTCGGTGATCACGATCCGCGACGCGCGGGTTACCCCTGGATCACCCCGGCGACATCGCCCGGACACACCCGTCCGGTTCCGCTCGACGATCTCCGCCGCGCTGTGTTGTCCAGACACGCTGCCCCGCGAACCGTAATACTTTGTGGCGCCCGCCCCGATGACCGTGGCGAGGGTTCATGCAGTGCCGGGAACGCAGTGGCCGGTGCGCCCGATATAGAGCAAGAATCCCATTTACCTATTACCGAACGGTAACCGTCAAACGGTTGAGTCCGCACCGAGATGGAGTGAAATCGTGTCACCCGTGACTGAAGCAGTGAATGCCACCAAGGCAAGCCCCGAGTCCAATACTGCGAACCTTTCCGACATCACCTCGGAAGAAATTTTCGCGGGCCACCTGGGCGGCAAGCTCTCGGTCGCACTTACCGCGCCGCTGGATACCCAGCGCGACCTTTCGATCGCCTACACCCCCGGTGTGGCGCAGGTCTGCCGCGGCATCCACAAGGACGAGTCGCTCGCCAAGACCTACACCTGGGCCGAGCGCCTGGTCGTGGTGGTCTCCGACGGCACCGCCGTGCTGGGCCTGGGCGATATCGGCCCGCGCGCCTCGCTGCCGGTGATGGAGGGCAAGGCGGCGCTGTTCAAGAAGTTCGCCGGCCTGGATTCCATTCCGATCGTGCTCGACACCAAGGATGTCGACGAGATCGTCGAGACCGTGATCCGCCTGCGCCCGAGCTTCGGCGCGGTCAACCTGGAGGACATCTCCGCGCCGCGCTGCTTCGAGATCGAGCAGCGGCTCATCGAGGCCCTCGACTGCCCGGTCATGCACGACGACCAGCACGGCACCGCCATTGTGGTGCTGGCCGCGCTCAAGGGTGCGGCCGCGGTGCAGGGCCGTCCGATCGCGGATCTGAAGGTTGTGGTCTCGGGTGCGGGCGCCGCCGGTGTGGCGTGCACGAACATCCTGCTGGCCGCCGGTGTCTCCGACATCGTCGTGCTGGACTCCAAGGGCATTATCAGCAGCGACCGCGGCGACCTGAACCATGTGAAGGCCGAACTGGCGCAGCGCAGCAACCCGCGCAAGATCACCGGCGGTCCGGCCGAGGCGCTCGCCGGGGCCGATGTGTTCCTGGGTCTGTCGGCGGGCACCATCGCCGAGGAGCTCATCGCTTCGATGGCGCCGGAGTCCATCGTGTTCGCCATGTCGAACCCGGATCCGGAGATCCACCCGGAGGTGGCCGCCAAGTACGCCGCCATCGTGGCGACCGGTCGCAGCGACTTCCCGAACCAGATCAACAATGTGCTCGCGTTCCCGGGTGTCTTCAAGGGCGCGCTGGATGTGGGCGCGCGTCGCATTACCGAGGGCATGAAGGTCGCTGCGGCCGATGCCATTTTCGCGGTGGTGGCGGATGAGCTGGCCGTGGACAAGATCATCCCGAGCCCGCTCGATCCCCGTGTGGCCCCGGCCGTCGCCGAGGCCGTGGGCGCCGCCGCTCGCGCCGAGGGTGTCGCGTAATCACATAGTCGTCAGCAAAAGGGGCGTCTCGTCAATGACGAGACGCCCCTTTTGCTGTGCCCAGGCGTTCGGTGTTGTTCCAGTCCGCCCGGTGCTGCCCGGTGCTGCCGGGTGCTGCCGGGTGCTGCCGGGTGCTGCCGGGTGCTGCCGGGTGCTGCCGGGTGCTGCCCGGTTCCGGTCCTGGTCGTGCTGCGGTTCTCGGCCGCGGTCGGCGTGGAGGCGCGCATGCGCGTCGCATTGTGCGGAGGTTCGGGCTGACCGGCCGGGTGTTCGGTCCAGCCTGGCTCGACCGAACACCTATATCACCTGCGCGGATGTTGTGCGGCGACGCTGCTGAGCCGGGTGTGGCGGAGTGTCGCTCGGCGGGGGGATTTCGTGTCCCCCAGACGGGGGATGGGCGGGTGCGCGGGTAGCGTCGCGCTCGATGTGCCCGCGCCGGGCGGCACGCGATCGGACGAGTCGACGAGGGTGGTGCCGTGATGGATGTGACCAGGTCACTGTTCCGCCTGTCGCTGGTGGTGGCGGTGGTGGCGGCACTGGTCGACAGCATGCAGCTGGTGCTGTGCGGTGCGTTCGGTGCGGCGCCGGTACTGGCGTCCGTGCTGTTCACGGCGGTGGTGATCGCGGATCTCGCGCTGGCCGCGCCGCCCGCGACCGCCGCGGTGGCGGCGGTCGGGCAGGTGGCGGTGAAGGTCGGTATCGCCGGTTTCGTGAATCACTACGGTCTGCCCGCGCGTATGCCCGATGTCGGGTTCCTGGTTGTGGGTTACCGGGCGGGCGCGTGGCTGGGCGGTGCGACGTCCCTGGCTACGGTCGCCATGCTCGCCGTCGGTGCGGCTGTCGCGAATGTGCTTGTCGGCGGGCCGGTTTCGCGAGACTGGCGGTGGGTGCTGATGGCCGTCGCCGCCGGGGTGGTGCCGTGGCTGGTCGGCCGATACACTGCGGCGCGCGGCGCGTACATCGCCGAGTTGGAGCAGCGGGAACGCCTGCGGCAGCAGGAGCAGCGGGCCGCGCTCGATCGTGCCCTCGCCGACGAGCGGGCGGCGATCGCGCGGGATCTGCACGATGTGATCTCCCATCATGTGAGCGCCATCGGAATTCATGCCGGGGTCGCGCGTATGGCATTGTCACGCGCCGATAGCGCTGTGCCCGAGTCGGATTCGGCTGTGCCCACGGCCGATTCGTCGCTGTCCAGCACCGATGCCGAGGCGGCCGCGCGATCGCTGACGGCGGTGGAGACCAGCAGCCGGGCCGCCATGGTGGATCTGCGGCGGCAGCTGGATCTGCTGCACGGTCGTGAGGACGACGGGCAGCGGCAGCCCGGGCTCGCCGATATCGACGGTCTGGTGGAGCGGGTGCGGGCGGCGGGTCTTGCTGTGCTGGTGGAGATTTCGGGTGAACCGCCGGTGCTGCCGGAATCGCTCGACGTCATGCTCTACCGGGTGGTGCAGGAGATTCTGACCAATGCGCTGCGGCACGGGCGCGAACCGGCGCGATTGGAGATCGGCTATCGCCCGACGCGGGTGGAGGTCCGCGGCGCCAATCCCATCGCGGCCGCCCCGCTCGCATCCGAGGGTGTGCACCGCGGTTTGGACGGTATCCGGCAGCGGGCTGAATTGTTCGGTGGCACTGCGCAATTCGGCCCGGCCCGGACCGGGGAGCGCTGGGATATCGTGGTATCCGTACCGATCGGAGCGGCATGAACGACGAGAACTCTGCGGCGACTCGGCCGAATTCGCCACGCCCCGTGCGCATTCTGATCGCCGATGACCACACCATGTTCCGGTCGGGGCTGCGAGCGGTCGTGGACGCCCAATCGGATCTGGAATGTGTGGCGGAGGTGGGCGACGGGCGCGCGGCCATCGAGGCGGCCGCCCGGTTGCATCCGGATGTGGCAATTCTCGATGTGCGCATGCCGAAGCTGGACGGGCTGGCCGCCACCGAAGCCATTGTCGCTGCGGGCGGTACCCGCGTCCTGGTGCTGACCACCTACGACAGCGACGGAAACCTTTCCCGCGCACTGTCCGCCGGCGCCAGCGGTTTCCTGTTGAAAAGCCTGCCCCCGGAGGATCTCGTAGCCGCCATCCGCGTGGCGGTGCGCGGCGACGCCGTCATCGACCCGTCCATGACCCGAAGGCTCGCAGCGCGTTTCGCCGAAGGTCTCGCCCCGCCCGTCGAGCCCCCGGAATTCACCCAGCTCACCGCCCGCGAGCGCGAGGTCCTGCTCCTGGTAGCCGATGCCCGCAGCAATGGCGAGATCGCCGCCGAACTCGGTGTCGGCGAGGAGACGGTGAAAACCCACGTCTCCCGCGTCCTGGCCAAACTCGGTGTCCGCGACCGCATTCACGCGGTCGTCTACGCCTACCGACATGGATTGGTCCGCGCGGACCGCCCGCCGGAATGACCGACCCGGTCTGCGATCACCCCATCGTCGCAGGCCGCCGAACCATGGCAGCGAGGCGTGCGAAACACGTTCGTGGCGTACGAATACCGTCATCCCGGCGCGCTTTCGGCCGGGATCCACACTGGTGATGCTGCACCGCTGCGGTGGATCCCGGCCGAAAGCATGCCGGGATGACAGGTGTTCGGCCGACGGAGCTCACGAGGGCGTTCGGATGGCCGGGCTCATCGGGGTGTTCGGCCGACCGGGCTTGCGAGGGTGTTCGGCCGACCGGGATGACGGTGCCGGACTACTTCGGGCAGGCGGCGCGGAAGTCGCGAACCGACTGGCGGGCGTCGCGCAGGGCCTGGGCGTCCTGGGGGTGGGACTGCTTGTAGGCGTGGATTTCGGCCTTGCGCTGGTCCTTGGGGAGGGCCTTGATCTTCGCGAATTCGGCCTGCGCGTCCGGATGGGTGGACAGGTAGGCCTGCACCTTGGTCTTGGCGTCGGCCCGCGCCGCGGTCAGCGCGGCCTGGCTGCAGTCGGGCGCGTCGGCGGACGCTACGCCGGGCACCGCCAGGGCGATGGTGGCGAATCCGGCGACTCCGGCCAATGCTGCGGCGATCGTGCGCTTCATACTCACTCCTGTGGGACGGGGGACTTGTCTCCACCGAATCTGCCCGCGGTTCCTGAAGAACCCCTGAATCGCCCCGCCATCTTCAGCAGACCTTCAGCTAACCCGCCCGCCGCGGCCGCGGCCCGACCGATGCCTTCGATGCCGATCGGCCGTGCTGCGCCCCGCCGTTCGGTGTCCTTGGCCGTGCTGCGCCCCGCCGTTCGGTGTCCTTGGCCGTGCTGCGCCCCGCCGTTCGGTGTCCTCGGTCGTGCTGCGACCCGCCGTCCGGTGTTCTCGGACGTGCAGCAACCGGCCCTGAGTGCGCTCGGCCGGTGCCGGGCGTAGGTGCACAGGATCGTGGAAGCGATCGTCCTCGGTCTACTTGGTTGTGGCGGTGTGTCACTCCACGGGGTCGATGATCAGCGGCAGGCGCAGGACGAAGCGTGCGCCGACGGCGTCGCTCGGGTCGGTGCAGGTCAGGTCGCCACCGTGGGCGCGGGCGAGGCCGCGGGCTATGGGGAGGCCGAGGCCGGAGCCGTCGGTGCGGTGGTCGCGGGAGGTGTCCAGGCGGACCAGGCGGTCGAAGATGCGTTCGCGGTCTTCGGGTGGGACGCCGGACCCGGTGTCGGTGACGGCGATCTCGGCGCTGTCGGTGGTGGTGCGGATATGGACGGCGACGGCGGCTGTGCGGAATTCCATTGCGGGGTAGAGGTTTTCGGCCGTATCGGCGTGTGCCACCAGGGCAGGCGGGTCGGTGTGCACTGCCTGGCAGGCATTGGTGAGCAGGTTGGCGAGGATCTGAGTGATGCGCTCGGGATCCACCTCGGTGGTCACCGGCAAACCCTCGAGGCGGAAGTCGATGTCCGAGTGCAGCATTCGCATCCGGTCGAGTTGGGTGGCGGCGAGCTCGCGGAGATCTACGGATCGGCGGCGCAGTTCCAAACCGGCGTCGATACGCGCCAGGTCGAGCAGATCGTCGACGAGGCGTCCGGCGCGATGAGCCTCGCGCACCAGCAGCAGGTGCATGCGCTGACGGTCCTCCGGGTCGGCGTCGGCGGGTTGCTGGACGACCGCCTCGGCGAGGGCGCGAATGCCCGCGATGGGGGTGCGCAGTTCGTGGGCGGCGTCACCGACGAACGTGCGAATGCGCGCTTCGGAGGCGCGGGCCCGCGCCTCGGCGGCGGTCGTATCCCGCAGCGCCCCTTCCAGTGCGTCCAGCATTTCGTCGAAAGCGGCTGCGGTGCGGCCGAGTTCGGTGTCGGTGCTGGAGGGGTTCAGGCGGCGGCCGAGTCTGCCGCGGGTGATTTCCCGGGCCAGCCGGGTCATATCGTCGAGCGGTGCGAGCGTGCGCGGGACACCGAACCAGAGTCCGGCGGCGATCACCGCGATGGCGCTCGCGGTGGCCATGATCAGCAGGAAGCCCAGCCGCTTCTGTACCCGGGACAGCAGCGGGGTGTCGATCTCGAGAGTGAGCCTGGCATTGTCGATTTCGCCGGGCCCGGTCAGTTTCAGGCTGCGGGTCTTGCCCACATCGTCCTCCGCGTGCAGTCGCGAGAGGCTGCCGAAGCTCTGTCCGTCGGCGAGCACCAGCCGGGCCCGCGCCGAACGGTTGTCGACCCGCGCCACCAGTTCGGTGGGTGAGATCCCGTCCTGTGACAGCTGTTTCGCGAGCTGAACCCGGTCGGTGAGCAGGGTGTTCTCACTGCGCGTGACCACCAGTCCGAACAGGGTGTGCACACTGATCGCGACCAGTATCAGCACCAGTCCGGAAACCACTGCGGTGGTGAGGGTTACGCGCCGGCGCAGGGATACGGTCTTCATCGGTCGCCGACCCGCAGCGTATAGCCGAGCCCGCGCACGGTGTGCAGCAACCGTTCTCCGTGCTCCTCGAGTTTGCGCCGCAGCGCACTCACATTGACTTCCACCAGATTGGGGTCGTAGCTCTCGTATCCCCATACGGCGGTGAGGATTTGGGTCTTGGTGACCACCCGATCGCGATTGGTCGCCAGATAGGACAGCAGTTTGAATTCGGTCGCGGTGAGCGGCACGGGCGTCTCGCCCCGCCACACGGTCCCGGATTCGACGTCGACCTCGAGGTCGCCGACGGTAATGCGGTGCTGCGCGCGACCCATGCGGCGCAGCAGCGCGTCCACCCGCGCCACCAGTTCATTCAGATCGAAGGGTTTCACCACATAGTCGTCCGAGCCCGCGCGCAGTCCGCGCACTCGATCCTCCACACCGTCGCGCGCGGTCAGCATGAGGACCCCGGAGGCCGACCGGGCCCGCACGGTCTCCAGCAGTGCGAAGCCGTCCCGTCCCGGCAGCATGATGTCGAGCACCACCACATCCGGCCGGAATTGCGCCAGATCCTGTTCCAGCCGCGCCCCGTCCGGACGCCCGAGCACCTCGTGACCCGCCGCCGTCAGCCCCGCCGCGACTGCGGTGCGGATGGCTTCGGCGTCCTCGACTACAAGAATTCGTCCCGGTTGCACCCGGACATTGTGCTTCCACCTGCTGTGAATCGGCTGGCATCCGGCCCCGCGGGCTGTCCCGGACATGGACCGCGGGCCACCCCGGACATGGACGCGGGGCCTGCCCTGATGTGGGCAGACCCCGCTCGGGCGCGCGGTCAGTGTGGAATGGAGACCGCGGCGACGAATTCGGCGAGCTGCTTATCGCTGACATTGCGGGCCAGATCGGATTCGCAGATCATGCCGATCAGGCGTTTGCCGTCTTTGACGTCGATGACCGGGAGCCGCTTGATCTGGTTCTGCTCCATGATGCCGAGAATCTCGGTGACGTCGGTTTCGGCATCGACCCAGTACGGCGTGCCCTGGGCGAGATCGCCGGCGCGCACCCGGCTGGGGTCGTGGCCTTCGGCAATGCACCGCACCACGATGTCGCGATCGGTGAGCATGCCGATCATGCGGTCGTTATTGGAGATCGGCAGTGCTCCGACATCCGCATTGCGCATCATTTGCGCGGCTCGGTCCAGAGTTTCGTCGGCCGGGATGGTTTCCACCGTGCGATGCATGATGTCGCGGGCTTTCATGGCTTTCACGCAGACCTCCTCATTGATGCGGATGGTGCATTGGCCACGTCACATCGTTACTCGGATCACAGCTGAGGTCAATGCGTGTTCCGGCGGCGCAGTCGCCCGGCGCCCGGGGCCGACAGCCAGACGGCGAAGGCGAGCACGCCGTCCAGCGCCAGGGCCAGGGCCGCCACCAGGATGGCTCCGACCAGCACACGGTCGTATTTGTAGAGCCCGATGCCGTCGAAGATGTAGCGGCCGAGTCCACCCAGATTGACGTAGGCGGCAATGGTGGCGGTCGCGACCACCTGGAGGGTGGCCGCGCGCAGGCCGGTGAGCAGAACGGGCAGCGCATTGGGCAGTTCGACGCGGAAGAGCACCTGGCGTTCGGTCATGCCCATGGCGCGCGAGGCGTCCACCACCGCAGGATCGACATTGGCGATACCGGCGTAGGCGCCCGCCAGCAGCGGCGGAATCCCGACGGTCAGCAGCGCCAGGATCGGCGGGAACAGCCCCAGGCCGAGCAGCAGCACCACGAAGGTGAGCAGGCCCAGGGTGGGCAGGGCGCGCATGGCATTGGCGAAGCCGACGATGACCGCGGACCCGCGGTGGGTGTGGCCGACCACCAGCCCGATCGGCAGCGCGATCAGCGCCGAGAGCCCCACGGCGAGCACGCTGTACCAAAGATGCTGTGCGATACGGGTTTCGATGCCCGTGGGCCCGGACCAGTTCGCGCCGTCGGTGAGAAAATGCCAGGCGTCGAGGAAAAGGTTCATGCCGCAGCGCCTTTCGCCCGGCGGCCGGGTATCGCGCCGACGCGCAGCCACGGGGTGGCCAGCCGCCCGAGCAGATATAGCAGCCGGTCCATGATCAGCGCCAGCGCCAGCACCACGATGATGCCCGCCACGATCTCGTCCGGATAGTCGCGCTGATAGCCCTGGGTGAAGAGCTTGCCGAGTCCGCCCACGCCGATGAGCGCGCCGACGGTCACCATGGAGATATTGGTGACCGCGACCACGCGCAGATTGGCGAGGAAAACCGGTAGGGCGAGCGGGAAGTCGACGGTGAGCACGCGGCGCAGCGGCGTATAGCCGATGGCGTCGGCGGCATCGAGCACCGCGGCGGGCACCGAATCCAGGGCGGCGGGCACGGCCGTCACCAGCAGCGCCACCGAGTAGATGGTCAGTGCGATAACCACATTCAGCGGATCGATGACGGCAATGCCGACCAGCGGGGGAATGATCACGAACAGTGCCAGCGAGGGAATCGTGAAGGCGATGCTCGCGGCGGTGGTGGTGATGCGGCGCAGCCAGCGCAGCCGGTGCGCCAGGGCCCCGGCGGGAATGGCGATGACCAGGCCGATGAGCAGCGGCAGCAGAGCCAGGTACAGATGGGTGCGCGCGTATCCGGCGATCTCCGCGAAATTGTCGAGGAGATACTTCACTTGGCCGCCTCCTCCTCGAAGAAGGCGCGATTGCGTTCGGCGTCCTCGGCGGCGCGCTGCCGGGTCAGTTGTTCGAGCACGTCGGTGGCGAGGATGCCGCCGCGCACCGCGCCGGAATGTTCCACGGCCACACCGATTTCGGCGGGGGAGGAGATGGCGGCGTCGAGGGCCTGGCGCAGGTCGCCGTCCGGCGGGTAGAGCGATCCGCCCGCGGCCATGCTGTCCGCGAGGGCGCGGCCGGCGCGTACTCCCTCCAGCCCGGTGGTGTCGATCCAGCCGAGCGGACGCCGATCGGGATCGACGACCAGCCGCCATTCGCCCTTGTTCAGCCGCAGTCCGGCGACCTGTTCGGGCGTGATGACGGCGAGCTCGTGCAGCGGCACCGCGGACGCACTGCGGAAGGACAGCTCCCGGTAGCCGCGATCGCGGCCGACGAAGCCGGCCACGAAATCCGTTGCGGGCTGGGAGAGTACGCGCTGCGGTTCGTCGTACTGCTGCAGATGCCCGTCGGGTCCGAACACGGCGACCCGATCGCCGAGTTTGATGGCCTCGTCGATATCGTGCGTCACGAAGACGATCGTCTTGTGCAGTTCGGCCTGCAGTCGCTGCATTTCGGTCTGCAGTTCGGCGCGCACCACCGGATCGACGGCGCTGAACGGTTCGTCCATCAGCAGGATGGGCGGATCCGCGGCCAGCGCCCGTGCCACTCCGACACGTTGCTGCTGGCCGCCGGACAGCTGGGCCGGATACCGCTGCGCCAGTGCGCGATCCAGGCCGACCCGATCCAGTAGTTCCAGGGCGGCGCCGCGGGCCGCGCGGCGAGAGGTGCCGCGCAGCACCGGCACGGTGGCCACATTGTCGAGCACGGTGCGGTGCGGCAGCAGCCCGCCGTTCTGGATCACATAGCCGATGCCGAGCCGCAGCTGAACCGGATTGATCGTCGAAATATCCTTCGCGGCAATGGAAATCGTGCCGCTGGTGGGTGCGATCATCCGGTTGATCATGCGCATGGCGGTGGTCTTGCCGCCGCCGGACGGGCCGACGAATACGGTGAACGAACCGGATTCGATGCGCAGGCTGAGGTCGTGCACGGCGGTGGTCCCGCCCGGGTAGGTCTTGGTCACTCCGCTGAACTCGATGTCGGACACCGTTTTCCGCCTTCTATCCGATGGGCTTGGCCAGCCCCTGCGCCTGCACCCACGCCTTCGCGGCCGCGGCCGGTTCGGTTTTGGCGGAGCCGGAGACGGCGGTATTGAGCGAGATCAGTTCGGCGGTAGAGAGTTTCGCCGAGACGGCATTGAGCACCGCGAGCAGCTTGTCGCTCTTCTTGGCGGTATTGAACAGCGGCACCACGTTCTGGGCCGCGAAGTTGTGGCTCGGATCGGCCAGTGCCACCAGATTATTGGTGGCGATATCGGGGGAGGTGGTGAAGATGTCGGCGGCCGTCACCTGGCCTTCGGTGAGTGCGCGCACGGTGGCCGGGCCGCCGCCGTCGGCGATGGGCACGAAATTGGCCGCCGAGATATCCAGGTTGTAGACCTTCTTCAATCCCGGCAGACCGCCTGGGCGCTCGGCGAATTCGGCCTGCGCGGCATATTTGACCTCGGCCGAATGCGGGGCCAGATCGGCGATGGTTTTGAGATTCCAGCGCTGGGCGGTGCCGCTGGTGACGACCACCGCGTCGGAATCCTCGCCGGGCGCGGAGGCGCCGACACCGAGCTGATCGCCGAGCGCCTTGGTGAGCGCGGCGTCCACATCGGCGGGGGAGGTGGCGGTCGCGGTCTTGTCCAGGTACTGCAGCAGGTTGCCGGTGTAGTCCGGGATCAGGTCGATGGCGCACTGGCGCAGCGCCGGCACATAGGCTTCGCGGCTGCCGATATTGAGTTTGGTGTCGATCTGGAAGCCATTGGCGCGCAGTGCTTCCGCATAGACATCGGCGACGGTTTCCGATTCCGGGAAGTTGGCCGAACCAACGGTGAGCTTATCGGTGCCGCCTCCGCAGTCGCTCTTGCCGCCGAGGGGATTGTCGGAATTGCCGCCGCAGGCGGAGGCGGCCATGGCCGCTGCGAGTGCCACTGCGGCGGCCAGGATGCGTAGCACGGTGCGGGCGGTGCGCCTGCCGTCGGCGCGCGTGGTGATGAGCGAATGCACTGTCGTCCTTCCGAGCGGGGGTTATGCGGGGCTCTCCGGCACAAGGTCGCATCGGGAGAACCAACCTGGTTGTCCATACTGCCCGTTTTGTTCTCCGAACGTTGCCTACCCAGGGTTGGTTTCTTTATGCGCCGTCCGCCGACACTCGCTCCGCGCCGGTGAGACACGCTGGAGCCGACCCGATCCCGCGTCGAGTCCTCCGGCGCGGCAGACTGTTGCGCATGTTGGGCAGCACAGACTCCCGCGCGCTGATTCGCGGCCTCCGGCGTTCCCGCGCGGTTCTGCTGCGCTCCGCGCTGGCCGTGATGATGGCGGCGCTGGCCGCCGCGTGCGGGTCCGGTGACAACCAACCGGTGCTGACCGTCGGTGCCGGTGACTCCGCGCAGTCCGGCATGCTCGCCGAGATCTATGCCGGCGCGCTGGCTCGCACCGGCGCGCGCACCGCGGTCAAAGGTGGGCTCGGCCAGCGCCCCGGCTACCTGGCGGCCCTGGACGCCAATACCGCCGCGGTGGCCGGAGACATCAGCGGCGATCTGCTCAGCGCCCTCGACTCCTCCTCCGCCGCACGGCTTCCCGACGACGTCAACAAGGCGCTGAACAGCGCGCTGCCCGAGGGCTTGATCGTCGGCGATGTGGCCGACGGCACCGATCTGCGCCCGGCGGTGGTGGCTCTCACCACGCGCGTCGACGAGTACCCGTCCTCACTGCGGGACCTCGCTCCCCGCTGCGCCGACCTCACCATCGGCATAGCCACCGGTATTCCACTGGACCCCATGCGCGCACCCCTGGACCCGGAACGCGATGTGCTCGCCCCGCTGCAGGCCGCCTACGGCTGTACCGTCGCGCACCCCGTCACCTTCCCCACGACCGAGGACCTCCGAAAAGCCCTGTCCGCCGGAGAAATCCAACTGGCAGTCCTCTCCGGCCCCCCGGCCTACCTCCCCGACGGCGGCGCCGACCTCACCCCCCTCGCGGACCCCGCGTACGCCTTCCGCGCCGCCAGCGCCCTCCCGATCATTCGCAAAGGCGCCCTCACCGACCCGCAACTCCGCAAACTCAACTACGTAGCAGGCGAACTCACCACCACCGACCTCGCCGATATGATCCGCCAGTTCCGCGACAACCACGCCGTTCCCGCCAGCCTGGCCCGCGACTGGCTCGACGCCCACGCCCTCTAGCCGAGTTCGGCCTCACCGTCGGCACTCACGGACTTTCCGGTATCCCGCCGGGCTCACCGAGCGATGCGGACAGCGCGGCAACGGGATTCGCGCGCGGCATGCCGGATTGTGATGCGGGATCGGGGTATATGCCCGGATTGTCCGTCTACCGTGGAGGGTTCGGGGGCAGCTTCCACTGGTAACGGGAACTGGTACGTGATGACGAATTTGGAAGAGTGGCCGTGGCCGGCCGGGACTCTGATGGCTCGATTGTCGCCGGGCTCGAGGCGCGATCTGCTCGGTCTCGGAACCTATTTCTACAAGGAACCGGGCACCGTCCTCATGCGGCAGGGGGACCCGGTCGCGAAGGACGAGAACGACAAGCCGGGCGATTCCGTCTATCTGCTGAGATCGCGCGATACCACGGTTTCCGCCTGCGTGAAGATCACCGCGGCCACCGGTGAGCTGCTCGCGATCCGGGTCAGCGGTGATGTGATCGGTGAATTGGCTGTGCTGGACCGGCATTCCGCGCGGCCTTCCACCGCGACCGTCTGCACGAAGACCATTGCGCACTGCATTCCGGGACCCGTGTTCCGGGCGTTTCTCGCTCGGCACGAGGACGGCTGGCCGACCCTGTGCTGGACCCTCGCTGATCGGCTGGCCTGGTCGGATCAGCGGCGGCTGGACTTCCGGATGTGCCAGGTGCACATCAGGCTGGCGCGGTTGCTGGTGCAGTTCGTCGAATCGCACGGCCGGCCGATCACGCTCGTGCGGGGGAGCGGTGAGCCGGTGATCGAGGCGTCGGAAATCACGGTGCAGCTGTCCTACGAGGATCTGGGCAATCTCATCGGCGCGCGCGTGCATGCGGTCGGGCGGGCAATGCAGATGATGCGCGACAAGGATCTGGTGTGCCTGCACAATCGGCACATCGTCATCCTCGATCGGGCCGGGTTGGAAGACTTTGGGGAACTCTCGGATCCTGAATAATTCTCCTGAAAGATCGCCCAGGGCACGATTTTTCAGGCGTTCGCGCATTTCTACCGTGCGATTCTGGTGTTTCCCACCAGGAACACCATCGGGAGGTAGTCGATGTCGACACCTGATTCCCCGTCCGAGTGCGCACCGGCCGATCGGCTGTATCGCACGCTGACAGCCGCGCACAGCCGACTGGCCGCCGCGCTCATGACCGCCGCCGTGACCGGGCGGTGGCCGTTCGAAAACGTTTACCGCGCAGCAGTACTGGCGAGGCCCGAATGATCGAGTCCGTGGTGGTCGGAAGCTGGGTGACGCTCGCCGTTGTCCGGGTGCTGCCCGACCTCATCCGTTCCCGGCGCACCGGAGTCACGGTGACCCTGACCATCAGGCCCGGCGGCGGGCGCGAAGTCGCTGTCGCCGCGACCAATGTCGATGACGCGTCGCGGCTGGTGCAAAAGGTGCTGGCCGTGGATAAGCCGGTGCGGCCGCTCAGAGGTGTGCGGCGGCGGAGGGGTCCTGGCTCAGGGCCAGGGCGGGGAGGGAGATTACGAGCATGTCCACCAGGGCGTCGCGGGTGACGGGGGCTTCGCGGAGCCAGGTGAGGGTGGTCTCTTCGACGAAGGCGATCCAGCCTCGGACGGCCAGGCCCAGGAGTGGGCCGTCGGCGTTCTCGACGAGGCGGGGGGCTTCGGAGAGGATGCGGTCGACCTGGGCCTGGCGGTGAGCGTCGACCATGGCGACCAGTTCGGGGCTGGCGCTGGCGGGTCCGCGCAGGAGGGCCAGGTATGAGGTGCGGTTCTCGCTGACGTAGTCGACATAGCGCTCGAGGGAGTCGCGCAGCATGTCGAAGGGGTCCAGATTCGGGTCCGGTGTGGTGCGTTCCAGCAGCTGCGCATTGGCGTGCGCGACGATCGCGAGGTGGAAGTCCTGTTTGGTGGGGAAGTAGTGGAACAGCAGGCCGCGGGAGATGCCGGCCTGTTCGGCGATCTCGCTGATGGAGACGTCTTCCAGGGCGCGTTCGCGCAGCATGCGGGCGCCCAGTGTGATCAACTGCTGGCGACGTTCGTCGGGGCTCAGGCGTGTGCGTTTGGCCCCGGAATCCGGTTTGCTCACGCTGTGCTCCTTGGTCATGGGTCCAATCTTACTGAACGCGAGTCAATACTGTTGACTCCAACTCAATAAGACCCTACGCTCGGATATATGAGTCGCAAGGTTACAGACAAGGCTGTCGGCAACCGTCCCGTACGGCACTCCCGCATCATCATCGTCGGCAGCGGGTTCTCGGGCCTGGGCATGGCAATCCGGCTGAGCCAGCAGGGTCGCAACGACTATCTCGTGCTCGAGCGCGGTAATGATGTCGGCGGCACCTGGCGGGACAACACCTATCCCGGCGCGGCCTGCGATGTGCCGTCGCAGCTGTACTCGTACTCCTTCGCGCTCAATCCGGACTGGTCGCGCTCGTTCTCCAAGCAGCCGGAGATCCAGAAGTACATTCAGACCGTCGCCGCCAAGTACAACGTGCGCGACAAGCACATCTTCAATTGCGATATGACCGGCGCACAGTGGAACAACGACACGGCCCGCTGGGAGATCCAGACCAGCCAGGGCGACTTCACCGCCGAGATCCTCATCTCCGCCGTCGGCGCGCTCTGTGAGCCGAACCTGCCGGATATCAAGGGCCTCAACGACTTCCAGGGCGAGATCTTCCACTCCGCCCGCTGGGACCACGACGCCGATCTGACCGGCAAGCGCGTCGCCGTCATCGGCACCGGCGCCTCCGCGATCCAGATCGTGCCGAGCATCGCCAAGCAGGTCGCGCATCTGGACCTCTACCAGCGCACCGCCCCGTGGCTGCTGCCGCGCGCGGACCGCCCCTACCTGGCGCCGGAAAAGCTTGCCTTCAAATATATTCCGGGTGTGCAGGCGCTCTCGCGCGCCGCCATCTACGCCGCGCGCGAGACCCAGGTCGTCGGCCTGGCCAAGTTCCCGCCCGCCATGAAGATCCTGGAGACGGTCGCGCGCGTCAAGCTGCGCATCGAGGTCAAGGATCCGGAGCTGCGCAAGAAGGTCACCCCGAACTTCCGCATCGGATGCAAGCGCATGCTCATCTCGAACGAGTACTACCCGGCGCTGGGTCGCGACAATGTCGATGTGGTCACCGACGGCATCCAGGAGATTCGCGGCAATTCCGTCGTCACCAAGGACGGCGTCGAGCGCGAGGTGGACGCCATCATCGTGGCGACCGGCTTCCATGTCACCGATTCGCCTGCCTACGAGACCATTTCCGGTCGCGACGGCCGCACGATGTCGGAGGTCTTCGACGCCATCGGCCAGCAGGGCTACAAGGGTTCGGCCATCAACAACTACCCGAACATGTTCTTCATGCTCGGCCCGAACGTCGGCCTGGGCCACACCTCGATGGTGTACATGATCGAATCGCAGATCAACTACATTGCCGACGCCGTGGCTACCATCGACAAGCTGGGCCTGCGTACTGTCGAGGTCCGCAAGGATGTGCAGGACGAATACAACGTCGATCTGCAGAAGAAGCTCACCGGCGCGGTGTGGAACACCGGCGGTTGCGCCTCCTGGTACCTCGACAAGCACGGCAACAACACCACACTGTGGCCGGATTTCACCTTCCGCTTCCGTGGTCTGCTCGAGAAGTTCGATGTGGACGCGTACACGGTGTCTTCTTAACTGAGCCTCCACGGCCGCAGTACCTGTCGCTTAAACCTCCCACTCACCCGCGACGTCATTCGGAGCGGGACCTAGACAATCGAAAGTGGTAAACCCCGTGAGCAACGATGCTTACTTCAAGGACAAGGTCTGCGTGATCACCGGCGCCGGATCCGGTATCGGCCGCGCCCTCGCGGAGAATCTGGGCCGTCGCGGCGCCAAGCTGGCGCTGTCGGATATCGACACCGAGGGTCTCGCCGAGACCGTCAAGCGCTGCGAGAAATTCGGCGTCGAGATCAAATCCGATCGCCTGAACGTCGCCGAGCGCGAATCCGTCCTGCTCTACGCCGATGCGGTGAAGAAGCACTTCGGCAAGGTCAACCAGATCTACAACAATGCCGGAATCGCGCACCACGGTGATGTGATCAAGACCGACTTCAAAGACATCGACCGCATCATGGATGTCGATTTCTACGGAGTCGTCAACGGCACCAAGGCATTCCTGCCGTACCTCATCGAATCCGGCTCCGGCCACGTGGTGAACATCTCCAGCCTGTTCGGCCTGATCGCGGTGCCCGGCCAGAGTGCTTACAACGCGGCGAAATTCGCGGTGCGCGGCTTCACCGAGGCGCTGCGCCAGGAAATGCTGATCAGCGGCGATCCGGTCAAGGTGACC
Organism: Nocardia sp. NPDC006630; assembly: GCF_040611495.1. Lineage (NCBI taxonomy): Bacteria > Bacillati > Actinomycetota > Actinomycetes > Mycobacteriales > Nocardiaceae > Nocardia > Nocardia sp. NPDC006630. Next base: position 455,088 of record NZ_JBEXOK010000001.1, on the reverse strand, counting down.
TGTGTGCACCCCGGCGGCATCAAGACCGCGGTGGCCCGCAATTCCACCGTCGCCGAGGGCCTGGACCAGAAGAACCTGGCCGCCCTGTTCGACAAGCAGCTCGCCCTGCACACCCCGGAAATGGCCGCGCAGACCATTACCGAGGGTGTGGCCCGTGGCCACGGCCGGGTGCTGATCGGCTGGGAGGCAAAGCTTCTCGACCTTTTCGTGCGCAGTACCGGTTCGTACTACCAGCGCATCTCCGCCGTGGTTCAGAAGCGTTTCCTGCCTTAGGAATTCGATATGCCCGATGTGAAACTGCCCCTACCCGTTGCCCGCCTGGTCCTGCATCCGATGTTCCGGGTGATATTGAACAAGCGGATGCCGTTCGCCGCGCAGCGGGCGCTGATGAATCTGAGTGCGCCTGCCCAGGGCGCCCCGCGTGGCATCCATGTGGAGCGGGTCCGGCTGGGCGGGCGGCCCGCCGAGCGGGTCACGCTCGGCCCGGCCACCGATACCGCCACCGTGCTCTACCTGCACGGCGGCGGTTATACGGTCGGCTCACCCGTCACGCACCGGCCGCTGGCGGGTTATCTGGCGCGCGAAACCGGTTGCCCGATACAGGTATTGGACTACCGCCTGGCGCCCGAGCATCCGTTCCCGGCCGCGCTCGACGATGCCGAGGCGGCGTTCCTGGAACTGGTCGCCTTCGGCTACCAGCCGGAACGCATTGCGGTGGCCGGTGATTCGGCCGGCGGCGGGCTCTCGCTGGCACTGGCGCTGCGCCTGCGGGACAAGCACGGCATGACCCCGGCGGCGCTGGGTCTCATCGCGCCGTGGGGCGATCCCAACGAGGTTCCGGTTCGCACGCGCGATCTGGTCATCAACAAGCCGTGGTCGCGGGCCTGCGCGGCCGCCTACCTCGGCAACGGCGATGGTTCCGACACCGGCTACGCGCCGATGCTCGGCGATCTGCACGGGCTGCCGCCCACCTATGTGCAGGCCGACAGGTCCGAACTGCTGCACGAGCAGTGCACGCGGCTGGTCGCGAAATTGCGCGCGGCGGGTGTCGACACCCGGTTCACCGAGACCGACGGCCTCTGGCATGTGTCGCAATTGCAGGCATCCCTGGTCGCTCCGGCGGCGGCGATTACCCGCGAACTCGGCGAGTTCTTGCGACAGGCACTTCGACCTGCACAAACTCGATCCATAGGATAGAGGCGGTACCGATCGCGGCGCCCGTTCGAACAGCAAACGAGAACCTGTTCGGGCGGGCTGCCGGGTGTGACATGTAAGCGTGGCGTAAATTACCCGCCGGTATAACTCACTGTGGAAGGGCAACGATGCGAGAGTTCGAAGTCCCGGCTACCTACACCATTCCGGAAAACGCCAATATGTCGGACGGTGCGTTCCGGCATGCTGAGAAGACCCCTGACCTGGTCGTCTTCAATGTTCCGGACGGTAAGGGCGGCTGGAGCGACGTCACGGCGACGGAATTCGCGAAGGCCGTCACCGGCGTTGCCAAGGGACTGGTCGCCTCCGGTGTCGAACTCGGAGACCGCGTCGCCATCATGGCCGCCACCTCCTACGAGTGGGTCGTGCTGGACTTCGCCATCTGGGCCGCCGGTGGTTGCACCGTCGCCATCTTCGACAGCTCCTCGGCCGAGCAGGTCCGCTGGATCCTCGCCGATTCCGCCACCAAGATCACCGTTGTGCAGAACGAGAAGCACCGGGCCACCATCGCGGAAATCGAAGGCGGACTCGGTGATCTGAAGGAAGTTCTGCAGGTCGACAAGGACGCGATCGGTGATCTGACCGCTCGCGGTGCGGATATCGACGACTCCGTCATCCACGAGCGCCGCGCCCAGGTGAAGGCCGAATCGCCCGCCACCCTGATCTACACCTCCGGCACCACCGGACGGCCCAAGGGCGTCATGCTCTCGCATGCCAACCTGTACGCCGAATCGGCCGCCGACCGCTCCGCCATGAGCGAATTCCTGCGCCCCGGTCAGCGCTCGCTGCTGTTCCTGCCGCTGGCTCACGTCTTCGCGCGGGCCGTCGCGCTGGCCGCCTTCGATGCCGGCGTCACCGTCGCGCACAGCTCCGACTGGTCCACGCTGGTCGAGCAGTTCGGGCAGTACAAGCCGAACTTCATCCTCTCGGTGCCGCGCGTGTTCGAGAAGGTCTTCAACGGCGCCAAGCAGAAGGCGCACGACGGCGGCAAGGGCAAGATCTTCGACTACGCCACCGATGTGGCTGTCGCCTACAGCGAATCGCTGCAGAACGGCGGCCCGGGCCTGGTCCTCAAGCTCAAGCACACCGTGCTCGACAAGCTGGTCTTCAGCAAGCTTCGCGAGGCCATGGGCGGGCAGTGCAGTTCCGCGGTCTCCGGCGGCGGTCCGCTGGGCGCGCGCCTGGGCCACTACTTCCGCGGCGCGGGCGTCACCATCTACGAGGGCTACGGTCTGACCGAGTCGACCGCCGCCGTCAGCGTGAACACCCCCAAGCACATCAAGGTCGGCTCGGTCGGCCGCCCGCTGCCCGGCCACGGCGCCAAGGTCGCCGAGGACGGCGAGCTGTTCATCCGCGGGCCGGTCGTCTTCTCCGGCTACTGGAAGAACCCCGAGGCCAGCGCCGACGCCTTCGCCGAGGACGGCTGGTTCAAGACCGGCGATCTGGGCGCGATCGACGAGAACGGCTTCATCTCCATCACCGGCCGCAAGAAGGAAATCCTCGTCACCGCCGGCGGCAAGAACGTCTCGCCGACCATGCTCGAGGATTCGCTGCGACAGAACCCGCTGATCAGCCAGGTCATGGTGGTCGGCGACGGCGAGCCGTTCATCGGCGCGCTCATCACCCTCGATCCCGAAGCGCTGCCGGGCTGGAAGGAACGCAACGGCATTCCGGCCGGCACCTCGATCGAGCACCTGATCGAGAATCCGGCACTGGTCGGCGAGATCAACGAGGCCGTCGCGGCCACCAACAAGCTGGTCTCGCATGCCGAGGCGATCAAGAAGATCCGCATCCTGCCGGTCGACTGGACCCAGGAGGGCGGCGAGCTCACCCCGAAGCTCTCGCTCAAGCGCAATGTGGTCATGAAGCAGTACGCGGCCGACGTGGCGGCCATCTACTCCTGAGCCATGGAAAAGGGCGCTGCCAGAGAATAATTCCGCAGGTAGCGCCCTTTGTCATGCTTGCCGAAGAACAGCCTCGGCACATCGACCTGCCGCTCGGCGACACCTGCTGAGGGCGTCCGCGGCCCGTCGGGGCAGCAGGTGAACACCGCCGGCCCGGCGTTCGCGATGTACCTCGATGTGGAGAGCGCGGCCGAGGCATTCGCCATGGTCACCGATTAGTTCTCGGTGCCGTGGATGATCAACTACACCCCGGCTCAGCAGCGGCCGCACAGGCTTTCGCGGCGTGCCGCTGGCCACAGCGCGCGCCGTCACCGGAATGTCATTTTCCGCGGGGGTTCCGCGGCCTGATCGCGCAGTAGGGTCGGATTTGTGGCCGAGCGTGGACTGCGGGTAGCTAGTGGAGTGGCAGCGGCCGGGGTGACCCTGGGCGTCGCCGAGCTGGTGGCGGTGCTGATCAGCCCCGACAGCACGCCGCTGCAGGCGGTCGGGGCATGGGTGATCGACCATACGCCGGATACCGTGCGCGAGCGCGTGATCGAGACCGTCGGCACGGATGACAAACTGCTGCTGTTCATTTCGATGGGCATTGTGACGGTGCTGGTGGCCGGGCTCGCCGGGTTCGCCGAACGGGTGCGGCGGCCGGTGGGATCGATCGCCTTCGCGCTCTTCGGGCTGCTGTCGTTGCTCGCTGCCGTGGGTCGCCCGGCCGCGAGCTGGACTTGGGCGCTGCCCTCCCTGCTCGGCGCGTGGGCCGGTATCGCGCTGCTGCGCAACCTGATTCGGCGTATCGAGGATTTCTCCGCCGCATCGGCGGAACTTGCCTTGAAAGAGGCTGCGGCGGAATCGCTTACGAAGACTCCGGTGACCGGTGGGGCGGTGGCTCCGGGCAGGCCGATGGCGGGCGCGCCTGGAATCGGTCCGGGCGTGGGCGAATCCGCTGAGGCGGACGATATTTCAGATGACACACCTGTCGACAGCGTGGCCGCCGGCGGATCCGTGTCAGGCGGGCCCGGCCGATCGACTGCCGACGATTCCGGATTCGAATTGGCGCTACAGCGGCGACAGGTTGTGCGGGGCATAGTGATTGCCGCGGCGGCGGGCGTCGGCGCCGGTGTGGTGGGGCGCGTGCTGGGGCTGCGCTCGCACAATGTGTCGAGCGAGCGCGCCGAGGTGCAGTTGCCGTCCCCGTCCGGGCCGTTGCCCGTGGTCGATCCGGCGGCGGATCTGAAAATCCCCGGTCTGAGTCCCTATCTCACCTCGAATGCCGACTTCTATCGGATCGATACCGCGCTGACGGTCCCGCAGGTGAGCAAGGACAGCTGGTCACTGCGCATTCACGGCATGGTGGATCGCGAAATCCGGCTCACCTACGCCGATCTCGCCGCCCGGCAGGCCGTCGAGAAACTGGTGACGCTGACCTGCGTCTCCAATCCGGTCGGCGGAGATCTCATCGGCAATGCCAGCTGGCTGGGCTATCGGCTGGACGAGCTGCTCACCGAGGCGGGTCCGCATCCCGATGCGGATATGGTGCTCTCCACCAGCGTCGACGGCTTCACCGCGGGCAGCCCGCTGGCCGCTCTCATGGACGGCCGCGACGCCCTGCTGGCCGTGGGCATGAACGGTGAACCGCTGCCCACGGCGCACGGATATCCGGTGCGACTGGTGGTGCCGGGCCTGTACGGCTATGTCTCGGCGACCAAATGGGTGACCGATATCGAGATCACGAGATTCGATCGCGCGCAGGCGTATTGGACCAAGCGCGGCTGGTCGCAGGACGGCCCGATCAAGACCGGTGCCCGCATCGACACCCCGACGGCGAGTTCGCTCGCACCGGGCCGGGTCACCGTTGCCGGGGTGGCGTGGGCGCAGCACCGGGGCATCGAGGCGGTCGAGGTGCGAATCGACAATGGTGCGTGGCAGCCCGCGCGGCTGGCCGCCGAACCGTCGATCGATACCTGGCGGCAGTGGGCGTTCGATTGGCAGGCCACCTCCGGTCTGCACACCGTGTGGGCGCGCGCCACCGACGGCGGCGGTGCGGTGCAGACCTCCGATGTGGCCTATCCGGTGCCCGACGGTGCGACCGGTTACCCCTCGATCTCTGTCCGAATCGGCTGAATTATCGCAATTGCCGGGGTGTTTGGAGCGCTGAAAATGCCGAACGCCCTTGTTGAAAGCGCGCGCGGTTTACGATCGGCCCGGCCGTCGACGCCCATCCAAGGGAGCGCGCATGACCGGAGTACTCGAATGGGCGCGGGCGGAAAACCTGCAGCCCGAACCGATCACCCTCGATGTCTGGAATCAACTACCCCGTGATTTCTGCCGACTCGTAGAAGTGGTGAACGGTGATGTGGTGCGCGCCGAACCGCCGGCGCATCGGCACGAGAACGCGGCCCGCCGGCTCGGTGTCATGATGGAGGCCGGCGCCGAAGCGCATATGAGCCGCTACAACGACGGCCCGCTGTACGTCGGCACAGATCAGGATGTGCTGCTGTGGGAATCGCCGCGGCTCACGCTGCGGCGGCCGGATATCGCCATGTTCTCCTGCGCGCCAACGGGTTCCGGGCCGCTGCCCGCCGCCCGGGTCAAGATCGCCGTCGAAGTGGTCTCGCCGGTGACCGAACGCGTCGACACCACCGACAAGCAGGCCGAGTACGCGCAGGCGGGCATTCCCTGGTACTGGCTCGTGTATTTGGATCGCGATCATGTGACCGCCATCCAGACCCATGTACTGGTGCTCGACCGCTATCGCCCGCATCGCCGGCTGCATCCGCTCGGCGGAGAATCCTTGGTGGACATGCCGATCGAGATTCGCATCGACTGGACGCGGCTCTACGGCCTGCTCTACTGACGGCTCCGCGCTACCGACGGGAGAGGCCCCCTCCGCAGCTGCGAAGAGGGCCTCCGTTGTGCCACAGGCTGATTCAGCCCGCCACATCCGCCTTGACGGGTGCGGCCGCCGGCTTGCCCGGAGCCTTGCCGTGACCGATGAACAGCGCGGACGCCGCCACACCGATCAGCAGGATGCAGGCCGGCAGGTACATGGACTGGCTCAGCGCGGTGCTGATCCGGTCCGCGATGTCCGGCGGGAGCTTGGCCGAACCGCCGCCGCCCTCCATGGCGGGCCCGCCGCCCAGGTGCTGCGCCGCCAGGCGCGACGACATCAGAGCCGCGATGGCTGCGGAGCCGAGCACCGAACCCACCTGACGGGTGGTGTTGTACACGCCCGCGCCCGCACCGGCCTGCTGAATCGGCAGGTTGTGCGTGGCGGTGGTGGCCAGCGGCGCCCAGATGCAGGCATTCGCGATACCGGCGACCGCGCCGATGACCAGGAACAGCGGGATCGAGGTGTCCGGCTTCATCAGCAGCGCGAAACCGAAGATGCTGGCCGCGAAGACGGCGAAGCCGATGGTCGGCAGCACCCGCGGCGGCATGCGGTCCGAGATCTTGCCGATGATCGGCGCGAACACGCCGGTGAGAATCGCCATCGGCGCCAGCACCAGAGCGGACCTGGTCGGCGACATGCCGTGCACCTGCTGCAGGAAGAAGTAGAACGGCACGAAGGTGGCGGTGATGGCCGCACCCATCGAGGCGATGGCCAGGCTCGACAGCGAGAAGTTGCGGTCCTTGAACAGGCTCATCGGCACCAGCGGCTCATCGCTGTTGCGGGCCTGATTGACCACGAACAGCGCGAGCACGACCAGCCCGCCGCCGATCATCAGCCAGGTGATGGCGTCCCAATCGCGGGTGCCGCCCTCCTGAATGCCGAACACCAGCAGGAACATGCCGATGCCCGAGAGCGCCACGCCCACGAAGTCGAACTTGTGCTCATGGGTTTCCAGTGCGGGCACCAGCCAGACCACCAGCGCGAACGCCACGACGCCGATCGGCACGTTCACATAGAAGATCCACTGCCAGCCCTTCCAGTCGACCAGCACGCCGCCCAGGATGGGACCGACGAGCGTGGCCAGACCGGCGACGCCGCCCCACAGGCCCATGGCCGCGCCGCGCTTGTCCGGCGGGAAGGTGCGGGTGATGACGGCCATGGTCTGCGGCGTCATGAGCGCCGCGCCCAGGCCCTGCACGGCGCGGGCCGCGATGAGCATCTCGATGCTGCCCGATTCGGCGCACCACAGCGAGGCGGCGGTGAAGACGACCAGGCCGATGAGGTAGATGTTCTTCGGGCCGAAGCGATCGCCGAGTCGCCCGGCCACCAGCAGCGGTACCGCGTAGGCGAGCAGGTAGGCGCTGGTGACCCAGATGACCTTGTTGTAGTCGGCGTCGAAGGCCTCCTTGATCGCCGGATTGGCCACCGCGACGATGGTCATGTCCAGCAGGATCATGAAGAACCCGACAACCAGCGCGTATAGCGCCAACCACGGATTGCGTTGAGTGGACATGGGATTGGTTCCTATCTGAGGTCTGTGTTCACGGGACGATGCCCTTACGGACGGCCGCGAAGTCCGATTCGCTGAGGCCGGCGCCCCAACCGGCGCCCAGTTGCGCTTCACAGTTGCTGTTGCGCTCGCCGGTCTCCTCGTCGAAGCTGTCCCACGGCAGTTCGCCGCTCTCCAGTTCGGTGAGGATGCGACGCAACCATTCACCTTCGGTGATGTTCATGACGTGCACGTACTCGATCACCATCCAGAAACGCCGCGGCACCTTGCGGGATACGACCCAGTCCCGCAGCGCCTCGTATTCGGCGATCTGGCCGTCGATCCAGGTGACGCGTTCGCGCAGTAGTGCGATCACTTCGTGCACTGGCAAATTGTGCGCCTCGGCCATACCGACCGGAAAGATCGGGTACTCCTTGGCGGGCCGCCGGAGGATTTCCGCGATCCGGGTGCGCAAGGTCTCGCGCCCCTCCGGATTGATGCGGTAGGTGGTCCGTTCCGGCCGGTTACCGGCCCGATCCGTGCCCTCCGCGACCACCAGTTCCTGCTCGGCCAGGCGCGCCACCGTGTGGTAGAGCGAGCCGGGTTTGATCTTCACCAACTCGTCTTCGTGCCGGGCCATGAGTAGTTGGTACATCTCGTACGGATGCATCGGCTTTTCCTCCAGCAGCGCGAGCACCGCGATCGCCAACGGCGTCAGCGCTACACCCGTCTGCTTGCCGGCCATACGACCTCCCTGATCTCCGCCGACACCCGACGCTACCGCCCGCCACCGACATCCTCCGCACCAAATATTCCGCATGGAATATACGGCCCGGAACAATCCCAGCGCAAGTCATCAGCGCAGCGCAGTAGGCGCCACCTCCGGGTGGGTCGGTCTGGTACCGGGGTACCGCAGGGGGGCGTACCAATCTGGCTCCCAGGGGTGAGGGATATCCGGCCGGAGCTTCCTAGGCTCAGTCCTGCTACTCCTCGGGAGGACGAAATGCGCAGGTACATCTATATTTTCGGCGCGCTGTGCGCCACCGCCGCCCTCGCGCTGTGTGCGTGCGGGACCGGGGAGCATGCGGATACCGCGGCCCCGCCCGGCTATACCGACGTACGAAATGTGTTGCAGCGGTTGACCACCATAGACGGCGCACCGGGTGCGCTGCTCGACGTGAGCGATACGCACGGCCGGACCGTGCTGACGAGCGGTGTTGCGAACATCGGGACACTTGCGCCGATGGCCGGCGACAGCCGGTTCCGCATCGGCAGCATGACCAAGATGTTCGTATCCACCGTGGTGCTGCAACTCGTGGGTGAGCAGCGGGTGGCACTCGACGCCGCGGTCGAGCAGTACCTGCCCGGAACGATTCGGGGCAACGGCAATGACGGGCATGGCATCACGGTGCGGCAGCTTCTCCAGCACACCAGCGGACTGCCCGACTACCTGGACTCGCTGACCCCCGAGCAGATCCTGAAAGATTCACTCGGACACCATGATCCGCTGGAACTGGTGCAGCTGGCACTCGCCCACCCGCCGCTGTTCCCGCCGGGAACCGGCTGGTCGTACTCCAATACGAACTACCTGCTGGCCGGAATGCTCATCGAGAAGGTCACCGGCCGGCCGTACGGGGAAGCGGTGGAACAGCGCATCATCGCGCCGCTCGGCCTGCACGACACCTCCGTTCCCGGCGACGCACCGACCATCCCGGGCGATCATCCGCGGGGTTACGCGAAACAGGGAAACGCCGACCCCCTCGACCTGACCGAGTTCAATCCGTCCATCGCAGGTTCCGCCGGTTCGATGATCTCCAGCGCCACCGACCTGAACCACTTCCTCACCGCCCTCATGACCGGCCACCTCCTACCCCCACCCGAACTCCAGGCGATGATGACAACCCGCCCCACCGGCGATTCCTCCGACGACGCCTACGGCCTGGGCCTGCAAAGCACCCCCCTGCCCTGCGGCGGCCTGTACTGGGGCCACGACGGCGGCATCATGGGTTTCCAAACCCTCGGCGCAACCACAACCGACGGCCGCACCGCAACCATGATGATCAACCTCTACCCCGGCGAAACCCCAGCCCAGGACGCCGACATCCGCACCGCCCTCGCCACCGCCCTGTGCGAAACCGAAACCTCGAAATAGCCTGCACCACTTAGATTTCCGCCGGGATCTGGACCGGTGATGGTGCTATCCCAGGGACGGGCTGGTGACGTCGGAGATCTGCCATCCGGCCGCGGTGTCCACCGTGACGACGTAGACGACCGTGCTGTGATTGGGTTGCGCATTCTGGGTGTTGCTTGCGGCCGTGTCGAGGAAGACGTCGACCACGTAGCTGCCGGCGTCGGACCTCATCACTTTGGCGGTGATGAGGGTGGGGTTCGAAACCCATTGCAGCGGTACGAGAATCTGTCGAAGCTTGGCGGCGGTGGTATCGAATTTGGTGGCAAGCTGGGGTTCTGTGTTCGCCTTCAGGCGGGGTATCCAGGAGTCGAGGTCGCGGTAGTCGAAGGTGGCGGCGCCGACCGAGTACTGGGTCGCGACTTCTTCGGCGTGCCGCATATCGGCCGGATCGTTGACCTGGTGGGCGGCATCGAGGGCGGCCGCAGCGGTGGTGAGCTCGCCCTTGGTGATGGTGAGCTCCGCCGCGACTCGATCCCGCTCGGTGACGGCGTGATCCCGATCTGAGCGGACAGCGACGAGCATGGCGACTGTGACGCCGAGAGCGATAATCAGCACAGCCACGGCACCGATCACTGCGAACCGCTGTCCTCTCGTGCGTCGGCCTGGATTGGAAACCGTTTGCGCCAAAGGAGTTTCGTTATTCGGGGTGGTGCTGTTCACTGTCGTGGATCCTGTGCTGTTCGAGTTCGGCTTCGGTGAGGAAAGGGTTGTGGTCCATCCGGCGTAGCCGTTTCAGAGCTCGGCGTTGACGACTGCTGCGAATCGTTGCGAGCACGGCACTGGGCCGGAACTCTCTGGTGAGAGTTCCGGCCCAGTGGGCGAAGCGGGAGGTCAGGCGGTCGGTGCGAACGCCTCCCCGATGATCTCGGCCTGTTCCACCGCGTGCACCTTGGACGAACCCGAGGACGGGGCCGACATGGCGCGGCGGGAGATGCGGCGGAGCTTGGCGAAGCGGGCCGGGAGGATCTCGGGGAGGTTCAGGCCGAAGAACGGCCAGGCGCCCTGGTTGGCCGGCTCCTCCTGGACCCACGCCAGATCGGTGGCGTTGGCGTACCCCTCGAGCGCCTCGTTGAGACGGAACTTCGGGATCGGGTAGAGCTGCTCGGTGCGGATGATCGCGACATCGTCGCGCTTGTTCTTGTTCTTCTCCGCGACCAGCTCGTAGTAGATCTTGCCGGAGGTCAGCAGGATGCGCTTGACCTTCGAACGGTCGCCGTCACCGGTCTCGTAGGTGGGCTCCTCGAGCACGCTGCGGAACTTGTTGTCGGTGAAGTCCTCGACCTCGGAGACCACAGCCTTGTTGCGCAGCATGGACTTCGGGGTGAAGACCACCATCGGGCGGCGGATGCCGTCCAGGGCGTGCCGGCGCAGCAGGTGGAAGTAGTTCGACGGGGTGGAGGGAACCGCCACCGTCATCGAACCCTCGGCGCACAGCTGCAGGAAGCGCTCGATACGACCGGAGGTGTGGTCCGGACCCTGGCCCTCGTGACCGTGCGGCAGTAGCAGCACGACCTCGGACAGCTGGCCCCACTTGGCCTCACCGGAGGAGATGAACTCGTCGATGATGGTCTGCGCGCCGTTGACGAAGTCACCGAACTGCGCCTCCCACAACACAAGTGCGTCGGTGTTGCCGAGCGAGTAGCCGTATTCGAAACCGACAGCGGCATATTCGGACAGCGCCGAATCGTGCACCGCGAACCAGCCCGGATTCTTCGACCCGATGTTGTGCAGCGGCGTGTACTCGCCACCGGTCTTGCGGTCGATGATCACCGAATGCCGCTGCGAGAAGGTGCCGCGACGCGAATCCTGACCGGTCAGGCGCACCGCCTTACCCTCATCGACCAGCGAACCGAAGGCGAGCAATTCGGCCATGGCCCAATCGATCTTGCCCTCGTACGCCATTTCGCGGCGCTTCTCCATGACCGGCTTGACGCGCTGGTGCACATTGAAGCCCTCGGGCACGTTCACGAACGAATCGCCGATGCGCTGCAGCACGGTCTTGTCCACCGCGGTGACCAGGGTGGTCGGCATCTGCTGCTCGTCCTCGACCGATTCCGACGGCTCCGGAACGTACTTCTCCAGCTCGCGCACCTCGTTGAAGATTCGCTCCAACTGGCCCTGGTAGTCGCGCAGCGCGTCCTCGGCCTCTTTCATGGAGATATCTCCACGGCCGATGAGGCTTTCGGTGTACGCCTTGCGGACCGAGCGCTTGGTGTCGATGGCGTCGTACATCTCCGGCTGCGTCATCGACGGGTCGTCGCCCTCGTTGTGGCCGCGACGGCGGTAGCAGATCATATCGATGACCACATCGCGGTGGAACCGCTCGCGGTAATCGACGGCCAGCTTCGCCACCCACACACAGGCTTCGGGATCGTCGCCGTTCACGTGGAACACCGGCGCGCCGATGAACTTCGCGATATCCGTGGAGTATTCGGTGGAGCGCGAGTACTCGGGAGCGGTGGTGAAGCCGATCTGATTGTTCACCACGATGTGCACGGTGCCACCGGTGCGGTAGCCGCGCAGACCCGACAGGTTCAGGGTCTCGGCGACGACACCCTGACCGGCGAAGGCCGCGTCACCGTGCAGCATGAGCGGCACGACGGAGAAGCTGCGCGCCTCTTCGCCCTTGGTGACCAGATCTTCCTTGGTGAGCAGATCCTGCTTGGCGCGAACCAGACCCTCGAGCACCGGATCGACGGCTTCCAGATGCGACGGGTTGGCGGTCAGCGACACCTCGATGTCGTTGTCGCCGAACATCTGGATGTAGGTGCCGCGTGCGCCCAGGTGGTACTTCACATCGCCCGAGCCGTGCGTGGCGGCCGGGTTCATATTGCCCTCGAACTCGGTGAAGATCTTCGAGTAGGGCTTGCCGACGATATTGGCCAGCACGTTCAGGCGGCCGCGGTGCGGCATGCCGATGACGACCTCGTCGAGCGCGTACTCGGCGCACTGGTCGATGACACCGTCCATCATCGGGATGACGGATTCGGCGCCCTCGAGCGAGAAGCGCTTCTGACCGACGTATTTGGTGGCAAGGAAGGTTTCGAACGCCTCGGCCGCATTGAGCCGGGACATGATGTACTTCTGCTCCGCGACAGAAGGCTTCTCATGCTTCTGCTCGACGCGCTCCTGAATCCAGTGCAGCTGTTCGGGATCCAGAATGTGGGTGTACTCGACACCCACGTGGCGGCAGTAGGCGTCACGCAGGATGGACAGCACATCGCGCAGCTTCATGCGCTCCTGGCCGTGGAAGCCCGCGACATTGAATTCGCGATCCAGATCCCACAGGGTCAGGCCGTGCTGGGTGACATCCAGGTCCGGATGCGAGCGGAACTTGTCGTGCACCAACCGCAGTGGATCGGTATCGGCCATGAGGTGACCGCGGTTGCGGTACGCGGTGATCATCTCCTGGACGCGGGTCGACTTGTCGATACCGCGTTCCTTGATGTCCTTGCGCCAGCGCACCGGCTCGTAGGGGACACCCATGCCGTGGAAGATCTCGTCGTAGAACTCGTCCGAGATCAGCAGGTTGTGCACGGTCCGCAGGAAGTCACCGGACTCCGCACCCTGAATGATGCGGTGGTCGTAGGTGGAGGTCAGCGTCATGAGCTTGCCGATGCCGATATCGGCCAGCTGCTCATCGGCCATGCCCTGGAACTCGGCCGGGTACTCCATGGCGCCCGCGCCGATGATCGCGCCCTGAGCCGGCATCAGCCGCGGCACAGAGTGATTCGTGCCGATGGTGCCCGGGTTGGTCAGCGAGATGGTGACACCGCTGAAGTCATCAGCGGTGAGCTTGCCGACGCGTGCGCGCCGCACGATGTCCTCGTACGCAGTGTGGAACTGCGCGAAGGTCATGTCCTCGGTGTTCTTGATGGCCGCGACAACCAGCGTGCGGTTGCCGTCCTTGCCGGGCAGATCGATGGCCAGGCCCAGGTTGGTGTGGGCCGGGGTCACCGAATTCGGCTTGCCGTCGATTTCGGCGAAGTGCCGGTTCATGTTCGGGAAGGCCTTGACGCCCTGCACGATGGCGTAGCCGAGCAGGTGGGTGAAGGAGATCTTGCCACCGCGGGTACGCGCGAGGTGGTTGTTGATGACGAGCCGGTTGTCGATCATCAGCTTGGCGGGGATGGCCCGCACGCTGGTCGCCGTCGGGATGGACAGCGACGCCGACATGTTCTTGACAGTGGTGGCGGCGGATCCGCGCAGGATCTTGGTCTCGTCCGTGGCAGCGGCCTTCGGCGCGCCCGAAGTGGGGGCTGCGTTGGAGGCCGGAGCTGGAGTGGTCTGCGGGGCACGCGCCGCGGCGGGCGCCGGAGCGGGCGCCGGTGCCGGGGCGGGCGCGGCGGCAGCGGGCTTCGGGGCGGCGGGGGTGGCGGGTGCGGGGGCCGCCTGGGGGGTTGCTACGACAGCCGGGGCGGGCGCGGCCGCCTGGCCGTTGCCGGTGTCGCCGGTCTTCTCCGGCGTGTAATCGGCGAGGAACTCGTGCCAGCTCTCATCGACCGACGACGGGTCTTGCTTGTACTTCTGATACATCTCGTCGACAAGCCACTGGTTCTGTCCGAACTGGTCTGTTGAGCTGCTCACAGCAGGTGTTCGCCTCATTTCGTTCTTCGCGCTGCGACGTTTGTGACGTGCCCGGCACGGGTAATCGGCTCGATGCGCGCCGATGCGCCCCCTCTGAGGATATGCCCACCCCGGTTAGCCCATGGGCATGGACTACCACCGAGCGGACACGCTCCCTTGTGACGACTCGTCCTCGACTGAGAATATTCCTTCCGTAGCCTGCGCCGCAGCCCACAGGCGGGAGTAGCCGCCGCGTGTTGATAGCAGTTCTTCATGAGTGCCGATTTCGGCGATTCTGCCGTGTTCGACAACGGCGATCAGATCGGCCTGCGCGGCGGTCGCGAGGCGGTGCGCGACAATGATCGCGGTCCGCCCGCGAGTCACCGATTCGCTTGCTACCAGCACCGATGCCTCGGCGGCCGGATCCAGCACCGCGGTGGCCTCATCGAGCAGCAGCAGATCGGGATGCACCAGCTCCGCGCGGGCCAGCGCGATCAGCTGTCGCTGCCCGGCGGAAAGCCCGCGACCGCGTTCACCCACCGGTTGCCGCATTCCCAGTGGTAAAGCGTTGATGGTCGCCAGCGCGCCGACTGCTGCGGCCGCGGCCTCGATCTCCGCCGACTTCGCAAAAGGTTTGCCGAATGCAATGTTGCTGGCGATGTCCCCTGTGAATAAGTGAGCTTCCTGAGGGACGACACCCAACCGTGATCGGTAGTCGGTGAGCCGGTAGTCGCGGATATCGACCCCGTCCACCCGGATTTCACCGTGTTCGCCGGCGCTGCGATGAGTGTCATGCGAATCGGCTATTGCGACTTGTCCGACCGGGCGCCGATGATCGTGATTTCCGTCATAGGGCATGTCGTAGAGCCTGGCCAGGAGTTTCACGATGGTCGATTTGCCCGCACCCGTGGCGCCGACCAGCGCCAGACTGGTGCCCGGCGGAATGCGCAGGCTGACCCCGTCCAGGGCCCGGGTATCGGTGCCCGGATAGCTGAAACGCACATTGTCGAAGACCACCTCGCCGTGCAGCCGGTCCGCGATGGTGACCGCATCGGGGGCGTCGGCGGCGATCGAGGACGGCGTCGCGAGCAGTTCCCCGATGCGCCGCAACCCGACTCGGGCCTGCTGGTACCCGTCGAAGAGCTGGGACAGCTGGCTGATCGGGCCGAACAGCAACTCCAGGTACAGCACGAAGGCCACCAGGGTGCCCGGGGTGGTCGCGCCGTTCGCGACCGCGTGCGCGCCGGTGAACACCACAACCGCGAGCGCCATATCGGCCCACGAGCCGACGAAGGCGAAGAACACCGAGATCGCCCGCTGCGCGCGCATGCGGCTGATCCGGTAGCGGTCGGAGTACTGCGCGAAGCGCTCGGAGGAGAACCGCTCGTGCCGATTGGCCTGCACCACACGCAGTCCCGCCACATTCTCGGCGAAGTCCGCGTTGACAGTGGCCGCGTGCTCGCGCGATTCGGTGTACGCGGCATCGGAGGCGCGCCGGAACCACCAGGTGGCCAGCAGCAGTGGCGGCAGCGACAGGAAGACCACCAGGGCCAGCTGCGCATCGATCACCAGCAGCGCCACCGCGATGCCCACCAGCATGAGCAGGCTCACCAGCGCATCCGGCACGCCGGTCTGCAGGAAGGTGGAGAGGGCGTCGATATCGGTGGTCATGCGGGTCAGGATTCGCCCGGAGAGTTCGCGCTCGTAGTAGTCCAGCCCGAGCCGCTGCAGATGTGCGTAACTGCGCACCCGCAGCCCGAACAGAATCCGCTCACCGGCCCGCGAACCCCACACCAGCGCTGTCGAAGCGGCCAGCCATCCCACCCCGGCCAGCACCGCCCCGATCACCGCCGAGCGCACCAGCGCCCCGCCATCGTGCCTGGTCACACCGCCATCGATCGCATACCGCACGATCGACGGAAATGCCACGCCCACCATGGCATCCACCGCCAGCAGCATCACCGCCGCCACCACGAGCCACCGCACCGCCCGCATGGCCTTCCCCAGCCGGAATTCCGGATCGGCCGCCCGCAACTCCCGCCCGTCCAGCCCCGGCTCCTCCGTCGCCGCGTGCAACTTCGCGAGCACCCGCCGAACCTCCGCCGGCGTATCCGGATCCAGCTCCGCGATGGAGCCGCCCCCGTCCGGTGCGTCCGGCCCGTCCTGTCGCGCCGCCGCGGCCTGCCCGTCTACGGTCGTGGCCCGTTCACCCTGCACGGCATGGCCGTTCGGTGATCGAGTCGCGAATGGTGTTGCGTCCGAGCCCGGTGCGGTCCTGCGGCGGGAAAACGCTTCGGCGGTTTCGTCATCGGCTGCTGCCGGGCCTTCCGCCGATCCGGCAGGTGACCTCTCCTCGGTGGTGAATCGTGTTGCGCCGGAGACTGTTCCGGACCTGTCGCCTGCGGGCGAATCCTGGGCCGGATTCGCGTGCGCTACGGGTCCGGGGAGGCGGATGATGCGGTCGGCGTGGGTGAGGGTGGATTCGCGGTGGGCCAGGATGAGGGTGGTGCGGGACTCGTCGGTGGGGAGGGCCGCGAAGATGGCGGCCTCGGTGAGGGCGTCCACGGCGGAGGTCGCATCGTCGAGGATGAGGATGCGGGGATTCGCGAGCAGGGCGCGGGCCAGGGCGATGCGCTGGCGCTGGCCGCCGGAGAGGGTGAGGCCGCGTTCGCCGACCACGGTGTCGTAGCCCTGGGGGAGCGCCTCGATGAAATCATCGGCGGCGGCCCGGGTTGCGGCCGTGCGGATTTCGGCATCGGTGGCATCGGGATTGCCGAGGCCGATATTGGCGGCAATGGTGTCCGACAGCAGGAAGGCCTCGTCGAAGACCACGCCCACCGCCGACCGCAGATCGGCGGCGCGCAGATCGGCGACGTCGGCTCGGGAGTGGTTGCCGTACAAGCTGATCCGGCCCGAGTCCGGGGTGTAGAAGCGGGGGAGCAGTAGCGACAGCGTGGATTTGCCGGAGCCCGCGGGGCCGATGATGGCGACCGTCTCGCCGGGCGCCACGGTCAGATCGAAATCGTCCAGAATGGGGCGATCCGGGTCGAATCCGAAGGTCAGGTCGGAGATTTCGATGCCGAGCGGCCCGTCCGGCAGCGCCACCGGATGCGCGGGATCGGTCTGTTCGGGCGCGCTGTCGATCACCTGGTGCACGCGTTCGGCCGCGGCCCGGGTCAGCTGCGCCATCACCACCACCATGGAGACCGTGCGGGTGGCATTGGTCATGGTCGAGACATAAGCGGTGAAGGCAAGGAAGGTGCCGAGCCCGATGGCGCCGTGCAGGGCCAGCACACCGCCCGCCGCGATCACCGCCACCAGCCCGGCCTGCGGGATGGCCGAGAGCGTCGGCCCGAATCGGGCGTCGATGCGGGCGGCGCGCATGCGCTCGGCATAGAGCCGTTTGCCCTGCCGCTCCAGCAGATCCACCATGCGGGCTTCCTGCCCGAAGCCCTTCACCACGCGCACGCCGGTGACGGTCTCCTCCACATGCTGGGCCACATCGGCGGCACGCTGCTGCGCCGACCAGGTGGCCGCGTACAGCCGCGGCCGTACCCGGTAGACGACCACCGCCAGCGCCGGAACCACCAGCAGCGCCGTCAGGGCCAGCAGCGGGGAGAGCCACAGCATGATGCCCGCTGCGAGCACGAATTGCAGGGCCGCCACCGCGGACCACGGTCCCATGGCGATCAGGCCCTGTACGAGGGTGAGATCGCTGATCGATCGGGAGACGACCTGGCCGGTGCGCAGTGCGTCCTGCCCGCGGCCGTCCAAACGCTGCAGCGCCGCAAGCAGATCCACGCGCAGTTCGTGCTGCACATCGAGGGCGAGCCGCCCGGCCGACATGCGCCGCCCGTAGGAGGCGAGGAACCGGCCCACGGCCACCATGCCCAGCAGCCAGGCCATGGCGGTGATGATTCCGCTGTTCCCGGCAGTGGCTCCGTCGAGTGCGCGCTTGGCCAGCAGCGGCCCGATGACCTCCACTGTCGCGCCCACCAGCACGGCTGCGCCGATCCCGGCGAGCAACCACGGGTGTTGCCGGCATCGCTCCCAGAGCCGTCGCAGCCAGCCGGGGGCGCCTGCCTCCGACTGTGCCGATCTCGCCTGGTCCGCCCCTGTTTTCTGCACCCCGGCCTCATCCACCTTCATCGCGCTCACCTAAACCCGTAACGACGACCCTCCCCCCAGTTTGTTCCCGACCACCGACACATCTCGCGCGTCGGGGTGCGAAGTGGGATGTTGGCTTGTGCCCGGTGGTGTGGGCATGGTCCGCTGGAGGGCACCACGACAACTCGAATTGGAGCCGCACTCATGCCGATCCAGCGTCTCAACCATGCTGTTCTGTTCGTCTCCGATGTGGAGCGCTCGGCGGCCTTCTACGGCGAGGTACTGGGTTTCCGCCGGCTGCCCGGCGGTTTTCCGGGCGCGGTGTTCCTGCAGGCGGAGGGGTCGGCCAATGATCATGATCTGGGCCTGTTCCAGTCCCCGGACCCGTCCGTCGAGCACCGCACCGGGCGTATCGGGCTGTACCACCTGGCCTGGGAGGTGAATACGCTCGCCGAATTGCAGCGCATGCGTGATGCGCTGACCACGGCGGGTGTGCTGCGCGGGGCCTCCGATCACGGCTCCACCAAGGCGCTCTATGCCGCCGATCCGGACGGCATCGAATTCGAGGTGTGCTGGCTGGTGCCGGATGCCGCGGTCGAGGAGGAGCTGACGAATATGGCCGCGCCCACCACCCCGCTGGACCTACCCGGCCTGATCGCGAAGTACGGCGCGGATACCCCCGGCGGTCCGCGTACCGATCACGAGGTCTGGCGTCGGCTCTTCGCGGACCGCCCTGCTGACTGAGTGGGCAGGGCTGACCGAGTGGGCAGGGCTGACTGGGTCGAGCAGAGCGGACCGGGTCGAGTGGGTCAGAGGTCGCGGGTGGTGAGGATCCACCACGCGGCCGCGACCGCGCCCGCGGTCCAAAGGATCAGTACCGCAATGGCTGCCGGGGTCGGGGCGATGAAGTCGCTCTTGGCGTAGCTGCCGTCGGTCACGGTGCCCACGGTGGCCGAAATGGGCAGCAGCGTCGCGAAGCCCGCGAACCCCACGGCCCGGGCGGTCAGCCATACCAGCGGTTCGAGCACGGCCGTCGCGAGCATCGCCGCCATTGCCTGTGTCGGCGAACGGAAGACGAATCCGAGCGCCGCGCCGATCACGGACCAGCACACGGCGGCCAGCGCCACGCCGCCCAGAACGGCGAACAGCGCACCGCCGAGCTGTACGCGGTCGCGCCCGAACAGTGCCAGCACAGCCCCGCCGAGCACCTCCAGCACCAGCACGACCGCCAGCGAAAACCCGGCTGTCACCGCAAGTTTCGAGCCCAGCAGCAGATTCCGGTCCGGCGTGAACTGCGCGTTCACCGCCAATGTCCCGTACCGATACTCCGACCCCGACGACAGCGCCCCGAACACCGCCGACAGCACGACCGCCAGCAGCAGTGCCCCGGCGGCCGCGACCGCCGCCGGCCCGACCGCGCCGATGAACGTGTGCTTATGGCTGGAATCGGCCTCCTGGAAAACCATCCCCAGCACCGCGAACGTCACCACCCCGACCCCGACCGCCACTGCGGCGAGCATCCGGCTCGACCGCAGCGAGGTCACCTTGCGCACCTCCGAATTCGCCGCCCGCAGCACGGAATCCGGCACAGCGGTCAGAATCATCGGTGGTCCTTTCGTCGTAAACCATCAGCCGCCGCGGTACTCATGCCGCCCAGGACAGGAATCGCGATGGGAGTGGCATATGAGATTCCCCCCGCATCAGCCGGACTCTGCCGACCGCCACTGGTCGCGGCCGGAGGCCGAGCAGTTCGAACGATCCACAGGGGGGCGGAAGCCCGAAGCGGCAGTGCTCCGCGAGTCCGGGAGTGCCGCAATGCATTCCGTTGTCCGGGGGCATGCGGCATGGACCCGGCCCGGACGACAGCCGTTCCGCCGCCGGGTGATCCGGCGTTGTGCTGGAGTGCGCTCAACGCGGCATTCCGTACATGGCCGGGGCGGGGTAGGGGGTGGTGGTCGGGCGGGTGAGCGCGGCCAGGACCTGGTCGGGGTGGATGTGTTCGGGGGTGATTTCGGTGAGTTGGACGCGGGCGGTGGCGGCGGCCGATTCGAGTTGTGTCAGTGAGGCTTCGGCGACGGCGAGGCGGCCGTCGGGGCGCATGACGGCGTCGGTGAAGCCCTGGGCGGCCAGGGTGGTGGCCAGGGCGATCGGGCTGGAGGCCTTGACCAGCAGGCGATCCGGGTGGCTGCGGCGCAGCCGGGCCGGGCTGCCCTGGTAGGTGACCTTGCCGGCATCGAGGACGATCAGCTCATCGGCGATGGGCAGGGCCGCGCTCAGCGTGCGGGAGGTCAGCAGCACGGTGCCGCCGCGGCGGGTGTGCGCGTTCAGATATTCGGTGAGCCAGGCGCTTTCGCCGGGGTCGAGGCCGTCGGCGGGGTCGTCGAGAATCAGCAGTGGCGGATTGCCGAGCAGGGCGATGGCCAGCGCGGTACGGGTCTGCGCCCCGACCGGCAGGTTTCCGATGCGTTCGTCCGCCACCGAATCGAGCCGGGTCAGCGCGAGCAGTTCGTGCACGCGGGCCGCGGAAGCGCCTGCGGCAGCCGCGAATACGCGCAATTGCCCGCGCACGGTGCGCGCCGGGTGCAGGCCGCGAGGCGACAGCACCGCGCCCACCGACTGCCGTCCGCGTCCGGCGCCGGACCCCGGCCCGCCGACGCGCGCGGCGCCGGAGCTGGGCGTCAGCTGGCCGAGCAGCATGAGCAGCACGGTGGTCTTGCCCGCGCCGGGCGGGCCGACCAGGGCGGCCACCTTGCCGGCGGGCACCACGAAGCTCACGTCGTCAACCGCGGTGCAGGTATCGAAGGTCTTGCTCAGCCCGGCGGCGGCGAAGGCGAGCGGTCGGGCCTGGGTCACTGCTTCGGAATCCGGGGTGCGGCTTCCACGGCGGGCAGCGGGTCGGCATCGATCACCAGCGGTCGCGGCCAGGTCTGTGGCGGTGCGCCGAAGGCATTGCGGGCGTTGTCGACCAGGCGGTGGCCCAGCGCGCGATTGCCGAATCCGCCGATGGCCGCGCCGATACCGGCCGGAATGATCTTGCCGACCATGAGCGCGCTGCGCTTGGCGAGAAAGCGGGTCAGGAATCGTTTGAGCAGCGTGTCGTTCAGCGCGCCGATGCCGGGGATCTTGCCGGTGGCCAGCAGCCCGCCCCAGTTCTTGGCGGAGCCGGCGACACTCTTCTGCACGATCTCCATACCGGTCTCGCCGAGTACCACCGCCAGCACCAGGGCGCGGCGGCGTTCCCGATCCTCGGGGGCGACGCCGTGCACGGCCGCGACGGCGAGCGTGTACACCGCCGACGCCTCCAGGAAGAACGCGGTCTCGGCGCTCATGGCCGCGAGCGAGGCGGCGGTGCCGACCCCCGGAATCGCGGCGGTCGCGCCGACCGCGGTGCCACTGCTGGTCACGGTGTTCAGATAGAGCTTCTCGATGCGCGTCACGATCTGGGCGGGGGATTCACCGGGATGGGTGTCCCGCAGCCGCTGCACATATTTCGTGACAGCGGGCCCCTGCACCTGCGCCCCATTGTCGAGGAGCGAGACGACCGCCTTCTCGAACCCGGCCTTGAACATCGACACACCCCTTACTTCGCGCGGTCCTCCGCTTCAAACTCTATTGCACCGCTTCAACGATCCGCGAGACATGCCGGTTCCACATCGCACCCAGCCCGCGTGCGGTGTGAGCTCCCGGCGTGACAACTGATGTGGTGAGTGTCGGGGTAACTCCTGGGGAACGCCCAGAACTGATCGGCACCCCGCCGCCGGTCCGGTGCGAGACTGCTGGGCTCCCAACGGCCGGCAAAAGGCGCGGAGAGGCGGGGGAGCTTACGGTGGAGGTGTGGTCGGTGTGTCGGAAGGCGCGAGCGGGATACCCGATCCGCGGTTGCGCCCGTATGTCCTCGGTTACGAGGGCTATTTGCTGCGTGGCTTTGCGCCGGGAACGCATGTGGGCATGCCCGGTTCGGTGCTGACGGTGATCATCACCATCGATGAGCCGATCGAGGTGGAGGTCTCCTGTCATCCGGACCAGGCAGGTGGGACATGGGAGATGCTGGCCAGCGGGCTGACCACTCGCCCGTGCGTGATCGCGCACAACGGTTATCAGTACGGCGTGCAGCTGGCCTTGACGCCGCAGGGCTGCCGGGCCTTGTTCGGGGCTCCGGCCGCGGCGCTGGGTTCTTGGATCGTCGATCTGGCGGACGTACTGGGTCCGCGGGCCGGGGAGTTGCGCGAGCGGCTCGGGTCGGCTCTTGGCTGGCCCGAGCGTTTCACTGTGCTGGATGAGATTCTGCTGCGGCAGTTGCTGCCGGTGTCGTGGGATCCGGAGCTCACACACGCTTGGGATCTGCTCTCCGGTCCCGAAACCACGGTCCGGGTAGCCGCGGTCGCCGACGAAATCGGCTGGAGTCGAAGGCATCTCGTCAATCGCTTCACCGCCGAACTCGGGGTCAGCCCGAAGGATGTCGCGCGCATCGCCCGTTTCGAACGTTCCCATGCCATGCTGCGCCGCCCCGAACCCCCGTCGCTGGCCGAGACCGCGGCGCTCTGCGGCTACTACGACCAGGCGCATATGGCCCGGGAATGGCGGGAACTGGCCGGTCTGCCGCCGTCGGTGTGGCGGGAACGCGAGGAGTTCCCATTCGTCCAAGACCAACAGCCCTCCCAGGTAGGAGGCTGATCCCATGACAGATACGACATCCTCAGTAAAGACCGCGACCGTTGTGTGGCCGACCCTGGTCTACCGCGACGCCCGTGCCGCCATCACCTTCCTGGAGCAGGCCTTCGGCTTCGAAACCACCGCCAGCTACGGCGAGGGCGACGTCGTCGATCACGCCGAGCTGGCCTGGCCCGGTGGGGGCGCCGTCATGCTCGGTTCCGTCCGCGAGGGCATGGCGCTGGCCTGCCAGGCGCCGGGCGCGGGCTCGGTCTACATCGCGCTCGATGATCCGGATACCGTCTACGCGCGCGCCAAGGCGGCAGGCGCCGAGATCACCAAGGACCTCACCGACGAAACCGATTACGAATCCCGTGGTTTCACCTGCCGCGACCCCGAGGGCGTCTACTGGAGCTTCGGCACCTACCGGGGCGCCCAGTCGCACTGAACCCGCTCGTACCGGAAGCTGTTGGGACGCTGAGGATGTGGATCCTGGCCAAACGCATGCCGGGATGACGGGCTGCCGCGCGGGGGTGGGGTGCCGCGCGGGGGTGGGGTGCCGCGCGGGGGTGGGGTGCTGCGCGGGTCAACCGGGGGCGTGTGCGGTGGGGACACGCTCGGTCAGGAGTGGCGGCGGGGGCGGGGTGCCGTCGCCGAAGGGCTTGCCGCCCAGGGCTTCCCGGCCGTGCGGGGTCAGCCAGTTGGCCAGGTCGGGGCCCTTGGGGACGATCTGTGTGGGGTTGATATCCGTGTGGACGATGTAGTAGTGCTGCTTGATCTGCGTGAAGTCGACCGTGTCGCCGAAGCCCGGTGTCTGGTAGAGGTCGCGGGCGTAGGACCACAGCACCGGGAGTTCGGTGAGCTTCTCCCGATTGCATTTGAAGTGGCCGTGGTAGACCGGATCGAAGCGGACCAGTGTGGTGAACAGCCGCACATCCGCCTCGGTGATGGTGTCGCCCACCAGATATCGCTGCGTCGAGAGTCGTTCGGTGAGCCAGTCCAGGGCGGTGAAGAGCCGGTCGTAGGCGGCGTCGTAGGCGTCCTGGTCGCCGGCGAATCCGCAGCGGTAGACGCCATTGTTGACCTCGGTGTAGACGCGCTTGTTGACCACGTCGATCTCTTCGCGCAGATCCTCGGGATACAGCGCGGGTGCGCCGGGCCGGTGGTATTCGGCCCACTCGGTGGAGAAGTCGAGGGTCATCTGCGCGTAGTCGTTGGTGGCGACCTGCCCGGTCGACACATCCACCACGGCGGGCACGGTGATGCCGCGCGGATAGTCGGGATACCGCGCCAGATAGGCATCGCGCAGGAAGTGAATCCCCAGCACCGGATCCACCTCACCGGGATCCAGATCGAAGGTCCAGCTGCGCTTATCGTGCGTGGGCCCGCACAGTCCCAGGGACAGCGCCGATTCCAGCCCCAGCAGCCGGCGCACGATGATGGTGCGATTGGCCCAGGGGCAGGCGCGCGCCGCGATCAGCCGATAGCGTCCGGGTTCGACCGGATATCCGTCGCGCCCGTCGGCGGTGATACGCGTGGTGATGTAGTTCGTATCGCGCTTGAACTCGCCGGGTTCGACGTAGCTGCCTGGCTCCGATTTCGACGTGGTCACCCGGCCAGTCTCGCAGATCGGATGCCGTCGCGACGGTGGCCGGCGGCGCGCGTCGGCGGCGAGCCCGGTCTGTTCCAGGGAAGTGACTGCGCATACATTCAGTTGATGACCGACACGAAGCCCACCCGCCTGGAACGCATCGTCACCGAGGGGGGTGCGCAGGCCGCGATTCTCACCATCGCCAACCCGCCGCTGAACCTCTTCGACAAGGCGCTGTTCGAGGCGATCGCCGCCGATATCGAGGAGCTGGCCGCCGAGCCGCCGCGCGCGGTGCTGCTGCGCGCCGAGGGCAAACTGGTGTCCGGTGGTGTGGATGTGCACGTGTTCGACGGACTGTCGATGGCGGAGGGCGCGCACCTGTGGCAGACGTTGTTCGCGCGCATCATCCATCCGCTGGAGTCGCTGCCGTGCCCGGTCATCTTCGCCGCGCACGGCCTGACCCTGACCGCGGCCTTCGAGATCGCGCTGGCCTGCGACATCATTCTGGCCGCGCCCCGGGCGAAGTTCGGCCTGGTGGAGACGGTGGTCGGCCTGACCCCGTCCATGGGCGGCCCGCAGCGGCTGGCCGAGCGCGCCGGTTCCGGTCGCGCCCGCGAATTCGTCATGACCGGTGATCTGTACGACGCGGCGACCATGGCCGACTGGGGTGTGGTCAATGCCGTGCACGAGGACGTCGACACGGCCGCGCGCGCACTGCTGGCGCGACTCGCCGATGGGCCGACTCGTGCGCACGCCGCGACCAAGGAGATCATCGAGGCCTGGCGTTCCGGTGGTGTGGCGCATGCGGATTCGGTGACGCCGCAGGTATCGGGCCAGCTCTTCGCCACCGAGGACCTGCAGAACGCGGTGCGGAGCTTCCTCGAGGTCGGCCCCGGAAAGGCCACCTACACCGGTCGCTGAACCGTTCGCCGTACCGCCGGGATTCGTTTCCGGGTCGTGACGGCTCGACTACGTTTGCCGACAATCCGCCCAAACATGTGATGTGCATCATATAGTCACTGGTGCCTGCAGGCTCGAGGCGCTCGGAGGGACGGATGTCGCAGTTACTGGTCGAATACCCGCACTCGCGAAATGCCTGGTGCGCCAACCCTCTTGCTCGCGGCGCCGATGGCGTGCTGCGATACGGGAACCTGACTCCGGCGCTCACCGAGCTGCTGGACATTCAGGTGCATACCTTCGCCGCCCGGGAGGCGGTGGTCGAGATCGGCGGCCCCCGCCTCACCTATCGCGAACTCTGGTACTCCGCCTCCCGGATAGCAGGAGGATTGCAAGAGCACGGAATCGGTTACGGCGATCGGGTCGCAGTACGTATGCCGGTGGGGGTGCGCTGGGTGCAGGCCTTCCTGGGCGCGCTGCTGTCCGGCGCGGTGCCGGTACTGGTGCACGACGGGCTCCCGGATGCGGTGGCGGAGCGCGTGATTCGCGATGCCGCCGCCGATTACATCCTGGACGGCGGCGGTAGCGCGGCCGGTTATCTGGAGGCGCTGCCCGATGGCGCCGCATTCATCGACGACGGTGCGTCTCTCGGTGAGCTGGCCCTGCTCTGCTACACCAGCCCGGGCGCCGAGACCGGCCCGCGCGGGGTGGAGCTGACGAACGAAAACCTGCTCTCCGCAATTCGATCCGTGGTCGGCGCGCTGGATCTGCCGACCGAGGGCCTGCGCAATCTGGTGCTGCTGCCGCTGGCGCATGCCAGCGGGGTGGTGGATCAGCTGCTGCCGACCTTCGCGGTGGGCGGCACGGTGGTCCTGGTCCCGGACCGGGCGGCCGTCGCGGAAACCCTTGTCGCGGAACGAATAGACATGGTTTCTGCCACTCCCAGAATCTTTGCGGGCCTGCTGCCGGAACTTGCGGGTCTGCGCCTGGATCACGTGCGCCAGGTCTGCAGCGCCGGGCATCGCGCCGAACTCGCCGCCGCCGATCCCGCCGCCTCGGATTCGGTGGCCGCCACGCTGCGTGAGATCTTCCCCGAGGCCCGCCAGTGGTCGGTCTGGGGCGCCACCGAGACCAGCGGTATCGGCCTGGCCCGCGATGACGGCGCCGCCGCCCGCGATGTGCTCGGATTCGCCTTCGGCGGAACCGAACTCGCCCTCTGGGGCCCCCGCGCCGACACCGGCCGCGGCGAATTGCTCTGCCGCGGCCCGAATGTCGCCCCCCGCTACTGGAACGACCCGCAAACCACCCAGTCCCGCTTCACCGGCCCGTGGTTCCACACCGGCAACCATGTCAGCATCGACCCGGACGGCCTCGTCCGCCGCGCCCCGGCCGACTAGCGGCCGGCCTTCGTCATCCCGGCGCGCTTTCGGCCGGGATCCATACCGGCCGTGCATGCACCGTGAGCGTGGATCCCGGCCACACGCATGCCGGGATGCCGGGGTAGTGCCGAAATGTCTTGGTTCAGTGGCTCATTCGACGAAGCGGGCGCTCATTCGATGAAGCGGGTGCGGAGGGCGGTGCGCTGGTCGGCGGTGATGCCGATGTGGGACAGGTAGCCGTCCAGGTCGCCGTACATATCGTTCATGGCGCTGGTGGCGGTGTCGAGGTAGTCGGCGCGCACGCCGAGCAGGTCGTCGGAGATCTCCTCGTCCGATTCCATGGCCATGAAGGCGCGCAGGGTGGGGACGGCGTCATTGCTGAGCAGGTAGTCGGCGTAGACGTCCTCCTCGACGACGTCGACGGCGCGCAGCAGGGTGGCGACGGACCAGCCGGTGCGATCCTTGCCCGCGGCACAGTGCACGAGCGCGGTGCCGGTGAGCACGGAGTCGGCCAGGGCCTTGATGGCGGTGTGCGCCTCGGGCATGGCGGGGAAGAGCCGATAAACCTCGACCATGTGGAGGCCGGCGGTGGCCGGATTGCGGGCTTCGTTCGGCGGGGTTTCGCCGATGTGCGAGTCGAAGGGCGTCACATGCAGGCGGACCTGGTCCGGGAGTACGTCATGGCCGATGTAGTCGATTTCGGCGTGCCCGCGCAGATCGTGCACATCGGTGACGCCGAGTTCGAGCATGCGGGCATGCCCTTCCGCGTCGAGCCTGCTGAGCTGGGCCGAGCGCAGCAGTACTCCACTGCGGATGTGGTTGCCGGCCGTGGTGCGGGCCCCGCCCACATCGCGGAAGTTGAAGGTGCCGGTGAGCAGGAACGGATCGTGCCGCGCTGAAGTCACCCCGACAGGCTATCGGTGGGCGTCCGAACGGGAGGTGTCCTGGCCGGTCACCGGACGTGAATTCCGTGTCGTGACCGGCGCGTTGCGCAGACGACCTGCGGTTCGGCCCTGTGGGCTCGGGCACAGTCGGTATCTTTGAGCGAACCGAAGTCCGTAAAATACCGTTCGGTTCCAATGTCCGATTTACCGGGGCGTTTCGGGAATTCAGCGATCCCTATTCGATCGCGAGCGAGTTCCGATTAGGTAACGAAACATTCTTCCGGTACGAAATCGGCTATCAAAGCTGGTCATGCACCCAGAAAACGACGTATCGTTGATACCTGTTGAACGGGTACGCCGGGTCATGCTCGGGGGTCAGTGCTGATCTGCAAACCCGTTGAGCGAGCTCCGCAACCTAGTTGTGTGAGTTCTTTCGCTATAGGGAGTTGTAGTTGAGCGCTAGTGGAGAAATCGTCCAGGTCGGATTGCGTCCGGCCATGGCAGAGGCCATCGAGAAGGCGGCGGCATCGCTCGATATCACCGGTAGTCGCGCGTTACGAGTGCTGCTGCATGCGGGCGTGAGCGCGCTGTGGCCGATGTTGAAATCCTCGCCCGAGCGGCAGATTCGTGCCTACGAGTCCACGCTGGTCATTCTGCGCCGCCGCTGGGAAGGCGGCGGGGGCGTCTGTGTGCCCGATCTGCAGGCCTCGGCCATGTTCCGCGGGCTCGATGCGGACGTCACCGAGTTCCTCGAGATGTGTTCCAAGCGTTCCGGCACGCAGTGGCTGGAGCCGGTGGATGCGATCGCCGCCTATCTGGTGGCTGTCATCCAGGGGATGGTGTTGCGCTGGCTGGCCGATTGCGATGACGAGATATCGCTGGTTGTGCTGGACGATCTGGTGTCCTACCTGTCGACCAAGGCCGTCGACCTCTGACGGGCCCTGTGCGAAGTTCCTGTGTGTTCGAAGTTCCTGTGCGTTCGCCCAATTGCTGGACGCATGACCAGTTTCGTGGTCGAATGAACTGGTGACCGAAACGTCGCCGATTTCCGGCCTGCACGCGGCCACCGCCGAACTGGATCCGCCGCTGGCCGCCCTCGACCTGGCCGCACTGCGCGCCAATGCCGTCGATCTGGTTCGCCGTGCGCGCGGGGTCCCCGTGCGGGTGGCCAGTAAATCCGTCCGCTGCCGCGCCGTGCTCCAGGAGGTCCTCGGCAGCGACCTGACCAAGTCCGGCGGTTTCGCCGGCATCATGGGCTACTCGCTCGCGGAGGCGCTCTGGCTGGCCGGGCTCGGGGCCCGCGACATCCTGCTGGGTTATCCGACCACCGATCGCGGGTCGCTGGCCAAGCTGGCCGCCGATCCGGTGCTGCTGGATGCCATCACCCTCATGATCGACGATGTCGATCAACTCGATCTGATTCGCGCCGCCGTCGGCGAAAAGGTCTCTCCCCGTGTGTGTATCGACGTGGACGCCTCGCTGCGGATCGGGCCGCTGCACCTGGGTGTGCGCCGTTCGCCCATCCGCACGCCCGAACAGGCCGGGCGGCTGGCCGGTACGGCCCGCCGCCGCGGTTTCCGTGTGGTCGGCGTGATGACCTATGAGGCGCAGATCGCCGGGCTGCCGGATACGAATCCCGCTGTGCGACTGGTGAAGAAGGCGTCCGCCTTCGACATCGGGCGGCGCCGCCGGCAGGTGCTGGACGCGGTGCGCAATGAGGTCGGTGAGCTGGAGATCGTCAATAGCGGCGGCACCGGCTCCATCGAGGTCAGCATTTCCGATTCGAATGTCACCGAGGTGACCGCCGGTTCCGGGCTCTATCTGCCCACGCTCTTCGACGGCTATCGCAATCTGGCTCCGCGCCCGGCAATGTATTTCGCCATGCCGGTGCTGCGCCACCCCGCCGCGGGCATCGCCACCGTCTTCTCCGGCGGCTATATCGCCTCCGGTCCGACCGGCGCCTCCCGGGTGCCGAAACCGGTGTGGCCCAAGGGATTGAGCCTGATCGGCACCGAGGGTGCGGGCGAAGTGCAGACTCCGCTCACCGGAGCCGAAGGGCTCGCCATCGGCGACCGCGTCTGGTTCCGGCACGCCAAGGCCGGTGAACTGTGCGAGCGCTTCAATCAGGTGAACCTGGTCGACGCCGACGGCACCCGCATCGAAGTGCCGACCTACCGCGGCGAAGGTCAGAACTTCGGCTGATCGCCTGGCGTGAAGCCTCCCCGTCATTCCGGCGCGTTCTTGGCCGGAATCCACTGTGCTGGAGGAGATCCCGGCCAAAAGCATGCCGGGATGACGGGGTGCGTGTCCGAGGTCATACGCGGTCGAGTTGCAGGACCGCCGCCAGGTCGGAGAGTTCCGCTGTGGTCGTGGGCAGATACTCGGTGAGCAGCGGTGAGCGGACGATGACCGCCGACCACATGGCGCGGGAGATGGCGCTGGTCAGCCAGTGCCGCGAGAGCAGTGTGCCGATACCGTGCGGGGCATCCTTGGGGGCAGAGGTGGTCATCGAGACCAGGACGACGGCGGCCTCGCGTCCCTGGAAATGATCGGCCGTGCCGACCAGAACGTCTTCGATCCTGGCGCGGGACAATAGCGTTCGGATGCGCGCGACCTGCGCGTGATACGGGGCGACCACCAGAATATCGTGTGGATGCAGGGGCCGGGTGACCGCGCCGGTCTGCCACGGCAGGCCGAGCAGAGTGCGGACCTGGCGGACGATTTCGCGGGCCTCTTCGGCGGATTCGGTGCTGTTGCCGTGATGTTCGACGGTCACGGTGCGCACGCCGGGTGCGATGCCTTCGAGATCCCTTGCCAGCGTGACAGTTTCATTGGAGCGCAGGCGATTGTCGTAGCGCAGCCGCGAGACCGGGCCGCACATGCGCGGATGCATGCGCCAGGTGCGGTCCAGGAAGTAGCCGAAGACGGCGGGCAGGGTCCGGTGCGCGCCGACCAGCCGGCCCAGCGCCGAATCGTCGACCGGCGCCGGATGCATGCCCTGCCCGGCGCCCGGTGCGGGATCGCCTATCAGCAGCAGGTTCCGGGCGCAGACGGCGACCGCGACGGCATCGGCCAGCGGGAATTTCCCGGCATCGGCGATCACCAGCAGATCCAGGCTGTCTCGGGGGATTCGTTCCGGATCGGCGAAATCGTTCGGAAGTCCGCCCACCACACCACCATTGACGGCATTGTCGAGGAAGCGGCCGTACTTCGAGGCGTCGATGGGCAGCCACTCCGGCGCCACCGATTGGGTATCGGCCTTGGCGACCAGCTCCGGGAGCACGCCGGCCTGCACCACCGCATCCAGTACGTGTTCGACCGCGCGGTGCGAGCGCGCGACCACCCCGACCCGCCACCGATACCGCGTCACCAGCCTTTCCACCACGCGGGCGGTGGTATCGGTCTTGCCGGTGCCGGGCGGGCCCTGCACCGCCACATACGAATTCTGCAATTCGAGAACGGCGGCCGTGACCGCGGCGGCATGGTCACCGAACACCTCCGGCAGCGCCTTGCCCTCGCGCAGTCGTGGCGGGCGGCCGCCGAGCAGGTCGAAGACCGCGGTCTCGGGCACCTCGGGCAGCGTCACCAGCAGCTGGTGCGCAATATCCTCGAGGTTCTCCTCCAGGTGCTCGTTCCGGCCGGGCGGGCAGGGCACGATGGCGGCGGGCAGCTGATCGTAGGGCTCACAGGTCTCGGGCAGCAGCTCCACCACCCGGACCACGTCCTCGAAATTGGTGTCCAGGGAGCAGCCGAGCACGGTGGCGTGCGCGGCGGCGCGACGACCCGGCATGGCGGTCATACCGGGGACGGGACGGTCGTAGAGCGTGAGTACCCGGGTGCCCGGCGGCGGCGCATTACCGGTGCCGAGTCTGCCGGTGAGCGTGAGGTATCGGCGCATGGGGCGCTGACCGGTGCTGTGCCAGCCGGTATCCACCGTGCCCCAGTCGGCGACCAGAACGCCCGCGGCATCCGCCCACTCCTCGACCGGGTGATCGAGGCGATCATCGTGTGCCCACCGCAGCGGCTGCCGCTCCCGCCGGTGATAACCCAGCGCGGCCGCGGTGAACGCCGCCGTCACCTGCGCCGAAGTGCGTTCCCGCCCATCGCGATAGCCGGTGTCGGCGAACTCCCGCAGCGCCGCCTCCACCTCGTCGGGGCCGGTCTCCCAGTAGTCGTACGACATTCGCCGCGCGGGCTGCACACCGTGCTCCTGCGCCAGCTCCGCCAGCCAATTCCGCAGTCGCAGCACAGCTGCCGGGCCGGTATCCGCCTCGGCCGGTCCGTGCGCGGTGTGGTCTGCGGGGGTGTTCGCCCGGCCTTCGAGGTAGCTCGCGTACGGCGTGTCCGGATCGCCCACGGTGACGGTGTCCATACCGGCGGCGCGGTTCGGGGGGAGCTGGCGGACGTCGTAGGAGCGTTCGCCGACGATCATGGCGGCGCGCACGATGGGGTAGAGGTCGACCAGGGCCGGAAGTAGTTCTGCCACTACGTCTTCGCCGTCGGGATAGCGTTCGCCGATCGCGCTGAGCAGGGGGCGCAATTCGCCGCGGTAGTGGTGGATGCGCAGATCGGGATGTTCCCACTGGCGTTCGGTGAGGAAGTCCAGCAGGGCGTCGGCATCGTCGTCCCAGGTCGGGACATCCTGTGCCGCAGCGCCATCGCCGGTGGCGCTCGTACACTCACCGCGAATGGTGAAGGCGTGCACGCCATCTGCGGACCAGTTCGACCACACCTCGATCCGGTCGGGTGCGCTGACACTGACGAACAGATCGCCCCGGCTGGGCTGGGGGAGGGCGGCCAGCGCGCCGGCATCGATGAGGGTGTGCGCGGGGTGGCCGGTGTGCTCGCGCTCCAGCTGGAGTTCGGCCTGCCGGCGCAAGGCGGTGAAAGCCGGTGTGGGAACACCGGACACGGTGGCGTCGGCGGCGGCCAGGCGGTCCACGGTGGTGATGCCGGCGTCCCGGAGCTGGGCACGGGTGGTGGCGCGCATACCGGCGACCAGCAGCAGATCGCGGCGCGATTCCAGTTCGGCGGTACAGGCTCGGCAGTGACCGCAGGCGAGGAAGCGGCGGTCGCCCCACTGCACGGGCAGCAGCTCACCGAGTTTGGCTTCCAGAATGTGGTTCAGGCGGTCGCGGCGGGCCCGGTGCACGACGGCGATATCGGCGAGCGAATGCGTGGTCGCGATACCGTCCAGCCACAGCCTGGCATGGGTGGCGGGCCGGAAGCCATTGTCGCGCAGTGCATCCGCGATCGCGGCCAGGGTGAGCAGCGCGGGCAGGCGGGTCTGCCGGGTGGCGACGGCGGCGGGCAGGTAGTCGTGGGTTTCGGGGGCATTGTCGCGCACCAGGAAATCGCAGCGGGTGGCGAAGACGCCGTCGAAGGCGACGGCTCCCGCGACCGCGTCGGCGTTCGCGCGCAGGGCGGTGAAGGTCTGCTCGTGCGCGGCGTGCAGCGCCGCGGTGGTCGCCGCCGGATCGGCCCGATCCCGCACGCGCACCCGCACCACCCCCGTGCCGAACCGATCGCGCAGGTCCGCGAGCCGATACTCCACCGCCGGATCGCAGGCATGCGCCAGTACACCGGGCGCCGGGTATTCGATCGACGTCACCAGCCCCAGTTCGGCGTCGAGCGCGCGCAGTAGCGCGAACTCACAACGCGCCGCCGACACCAGGTCACCGGTGCTGCACACGACACGATCACCGAACAGAATCAATCGCGGCCCTCCTGTGTCTCTCCGCCGACACCCGCGACCCGGACGCGCGCCGTTGCGTGCCGAGTCGCGCAACAGCGTAGTGACTCGCTGTACTGAGGTGTGTCGCCAGGTCACCTCCGCGCGCCGCCCCCGCACACCCCACCCCGCCCGCACGTCACCCCAGCTCTGCGGGCGATGTTGGGACACAACACGACTCGACCGCCCCGATCCCGCGCGCCCCGCTCGGAGCCCGGAACCCCCTACCCCCGAACCGGCGTGTCGACACACCCGCCGAATCCCGGCCCGCGCCGCACACCGCGACGATTCGCCCGATCGCACTGCGCGTATTCACCACATTCGAGATACCGCCCCGGCGTTCGTGTGACGCCACCGAACTACGTTGCACTCCGCCGCGCGTGCGATCGCGCTGAACCGGCTCCGTTCCACCGCCGCCGGCGTTCGTGCCGTGTCGCTGAACTACGTTGCACTCCGCCGTGCGTGCGATGGCGCTGAACCGGCTCCGTTCCGCCGCCGCCGGCGTTCGTGCGGTGTCGCTGAACTGCGTTGCGCTCCGCCGCTCGTGCGATGGCGCTGAACTGGCTCCGTTCCGTCGCCGCCGGCGTTCGTGCCGTGTTGCTGAACTGCGTTGCGCTCCGCCGATCCGTGGTCTTCCGGGGCTTGCGATAATCGCCGGATGCCGTATTTCGAGGGCGCCCGCGGGCGGCTGCACTACCGCCGCTGGTCGCTCGATCGCCCGGCGGCGACCCTCGTGCTGCTGCCCGGGACCGGCCAGCACAGCGGCCACTATCACCGGTTCGCCCGAGCCCTCGCCCCCGCCGGGATCGAACTGTGGACCCTCGACACGTCCGGCCACGGCCTCAGCGAAGGCGATCCCGAGCGCCCCGGCAGCCTCCCCGAACTGGCGGCTGACGCACTGACCTTCCTCGCTCTCGTCCCCTCTCCGCCCCCGCTCTTTCTCATGGGTCACTCCCTGGGTGCGGCCACCGCTCTGGCGGCAATCACCGCCGACCCCACCCCGCCCTGCGCAGGCCTGATCCTCTGCGGCACCCCCAAAGCTGTTCTCGCAGGCCAACCTCCGAAGTCGGCCCGCGGCGCCGCCGCCACCGAGCCCCGCAGTGTCGGTGCCACCGTCGCGCGATCCGGTCGCAGCGTGGGAGGTACGCACCCGCAGCCATCGACCGCTCTCGGAGATGCGTCGAATCCCGCACGCGGCAAAAGTGTTTCGACTGCGCCGGGCCGCGGTATCGAGGGCGGGCGCGAACCGGTTCTGCCGGAGGGGACTGCGGTGTTGTGTGTGCACGGGGTGGATGATCGGCGGACTCCGGTGGGGCCGGTGCGGGAGTGGGCGGGGCGGGTGGCCGCCGAGTTCCGGGAGTACGAGGACGCTGGGCACGATCTGCTGCACGAGCCGGTGCACGCGGAGGTCACCGCGGATATCGCCGACTGGGTTCGCTCGGTGGCGGGGAGTCTCTGACAGCGAGCGTCAGGTGTTGGCCGGTGATCTCGAACCGCCGGGGCGAGGGGCGTTTACGGTGTCAGGCGTGCCACTCTACGAATTCGAAGGCAAGCGGCCCACGGTCGATCCGACGGCGTTCATCGCGCCCACCGCGACGCTCATCGGGGATGTGCGGGTCGAGGCGGGTGCGTCGATCTGGTACGGCGCGGTGCTGCGTGCGGATCTGGCCCCGATCATTATTCGCGAGCGCGCGAATGTGCAGGACAATGCGGTGATTCACGTACCGGAGGACGTTCCGGTCGAGATCGGCGCGGGCTCGACCATCGCGCACGCGGTGGTATTCCACGGTGCGACGCTCGGCGCGGAATCCATTGTGGGCAACGGCAGTACGGTCCTGGATATGGCGAAGATCGGCAGCGGCACCATGATCGCCGCCCACTCGCTGGTCCCGCCGGGCGCACAGATCCCGGACGGCGTACTCGCCGCCGGATCCCCCGCTCAGGTCAAGCGCCCCATCGAGGGCACACCCGCCGAGATGTGGGTGAAAATCAACCCCTCCTACTACGCCGAGCTGGCTCAGCGACACCGCAGGGGCATCACCGAAGTTCAGTGACGCGGCCTATTTTCGCCGAGCGGGCTCTGGTGGTGGCGTTGTGCGGCGTGTCGCCACCGTGAGAGCCCACTCGGCGAACGGTCAGTCCTGGGGTGGGGTGGTGGGGTGTAGGAGGTGGACGACTTCGTTGTCGGTGAGTTGGTGGAAGTCGCGGTAGACGGCGCCGACTCCGCCCAGGGAGCGGGGGACGAGGGGGCAGACGACTTCGTCGGCGAGGGCCCGAATGCGGTGCAGCGCTTCGGCGGAGGAGACGGGGACCGCGACCACCACGTGTCGTGGCTCGTGGATGCGGGCGATTTCGCAGGCGACGGCTACGGTCGCGCCGGTGGCCATGCCGTCATCGGCGATGACCACGGTGCGGTCCTTCAGCGGAATGGGCGGTTCGGCGCGCAGCACCTGGCGGCGCCGCTCGAGTTCGACCCGCTCCAGGTCTTCGACATCGGCGAACTGCTCCGGTGTGACACCGGTGTGCTGCACCACGTCGACATTGAGCACCCGCACCCCGTCCTCCCCGATGGCCCCCATGGCCAGCTCCGGCTGCCACGGCACCCCGAGCTTGCGCACCAGCAGCACATCGAGGTCCCCGCCGATCACCTCTCGAATCGCCACCGCCACCGGCACCCCGCCCCGAGGTAATCCCAACACCAGCGGATCCGCCCCGCGCAGATACCCGAGCACCCCACCCAGCGCCCGCCCTGCAGCCTCCCGATCGGGATAGATCATTGCTGCCCAGTCTAGTTCGCGCCCCGGCACCGCCTCGCCGAACAGGACAAATGCCACCTCAATAGTGGGTCGCGCTGGTCGGTGACCCGCGATCGTGAGCCGGGCAAGGCCCGCCGTAGCCGGCCTTTATCCGCGTGCCGCGAGCGCGAGCCAGAGATTCGAGATCATCAGGAAATGGTGGTGGCACTGTGCGGGTGGTCGCCGCCTCAGTTCCTGGCCGATGGGAAAGCTATTCGCTGCTGATGGTGAAGCGGCGGAGCGAGAGGCTGGGGTTGGTGGTGCGGACTTCGTGGAGGTGCTCGAGGTCGATGCGGGCGGTGGCTATGCCGGGCTGGTCACCGAGTTCGCCGAGGATGGCGCCGGTGGGGGCGATGACCATGGAGGCGCCGGACCCGCGGGGCGCGGCCTGGTCGGCGGCGGCGACGTAGATGGTGTTCTCGATGGCCCGGGCGCGCAGCAGGGTGGTCCACTGATCGACCTTGCCGGGGCCCGGAATCCATTGCGCGGGCAGCAGCAGGACGTGCGCTCCGGCAGCCGCGATGCGCCGAATGCCTTCGGGGAAGCGCAGGTCGAAGCAGGTCTGCATGCCGAAGACGACCCCGTTGACCGTGAAGGTCGGGGATTGGTCGAGCGGTCCGGACAGCACCACATCGGATTCGCGGGAGGCGAAAGCGTCGTAGAGATGAACTTTGCGATAGACCGCCGCGAATTCGGCATCCGGGGACGCTGCGACGAGGGTGTTGTAGACGCGGTCGGCGGGCCGGTCGCCACCGGGCGTTTCGATCACCCCGGCCACCAGGTGCACCCCGAATTCGGCTGCGATTCCGCGCAATCCGCTCACGAACGGCCCGGTGAGGGGTTCGGCGGCGGGAATGGCGCGTTCGTCCAGGTGCAGCACCGAGAACATGGAGTACTCGGGGGCGATCACCACCTGGGCCCCGAGCGCCGCCGCGGCCCGTACCTCTTCGCGCAGTGTCGTGAGATTGGCCACGGTGTCGGTGCCGGGCGAGAACTGTACGACAGCGATGTCGACGACCCCGCCGTCCGCCACGCCGACGGCGAGTTCCGGTTCGGCGGCAGGTTCGTGAACGGTGATCGTCGTTGCCCCCGAACTGCCTGGTTCTGTCGTTGCGGCCGTGCCGGTTACGTAATTGCGGACCGGGACGGGTTCGGCCCGGCCGAGTCCGGATGCCGGAAGAACAGGGGTCGCGGCGACGGCCGAGGGCGGGTTGTCCGGTTGCACGAGTTCCAGCCTATTCACCCGATGGTCGGACCGACCAGGGCAAGGCAGTAAACTCCTGGTCAATGAGTACCTCACCGGCCGACAGCGTTCCCACTGACGACGAGAGGGACGCGAACGGCCCGTCCTTCGCTGATCTCGGTATCGATGACCGCGTATTGCGGGCCATCGCCGATGTCGGCTACGAATCGCCGTCGCCTATTCAGGCTGCGACGATTCCGCCGCTGCTGGCCGGCAAGGACGTGGTGGGTCTCGCGCAGACCGGCACCGGTAAGACCGCCGCCTTCGCCATCCCGATCCTGATGGGTCTGAATATGGCCGGCAAGGCGCCCAAGGCGCTGGTGCTGGCGCCGACGCGCGAACTGGCCATACAGGTCGCGGAGGCCTTCGGCCGGTACGCCACCCACATTCCGGGTTTGAACGTACTGCCCATCTACGGCGGCCAGAACTATGCCGTGCAGCTGTCCGGACTGCGCCGTGGCGCGCATGTCGTGGTCGGCACGCCGGGCCGCGTCATCGACCACCTGGAGCGCGGCACCCTCGATCTGACGGAGCTGCAGTACCTGGTCCTCGATGAGGCCGACGAGATGCTGAAGATGGGCTTCCAGGAGGACGTGGAGCGCATCCTGCGCGACACGCCCGACACGAAGCAGGTCGCGCTGTTCTCGGCGACCATGCCGCCGGTGATCCGCAAGATCTCCAAGCAGTACCTGCACGATCCGGTCGAGATCACGGTCAAGACCAAGACCTCGACCAGCCCCACCATCAGTCAGCGGTATGTCTCGGTGTCGTACCAGCGCAAGCTGGACGCGCTGACCCGCATCCTCGAGGTCGAGGCCTTCGAGGCCATCATCATCTTCGTGCGCACCAAGCAGGCGACCGAGGAATTGGCCGAAAAGCTGCGCGCCCGTGGGTATTCCGCCGCCGCCATCAATGGCGATATCGCGCAGACCCAGCGTGAGCGCACCATCGGCCAGCTCAAGAACGGCCAGATCGACATTCTGGTCGCCACCGATGTCGCCGCGCGCGGCCTGGACGTGGACCGCATTTCGCATGTCGTGAACTACGACATTCCGCACGACACCGAGTCGTATGTGCACCGCATCGGCCGCACCGGCCGCGCGGGCCGCTCCGGTGAGGCGCTGCTGTTCGTCGCCCCGCGCGAGCGGCGTTTACTGGACGCGATCGAGCGTGCCACCCGCCAGCCGATCACCGAGATGCAGCTGCCGAGTGTGGACGACGTGAACGCGCAGCGTGTCACGAAGTTCGGTGACACCATCACCGAGAATCTCGCCTCGTCGAACCTGCCGCTGTTCCGCAAGCTGATCGAGGATTACGAGCGCGAGCACAATATCCCGCTGGTGGATATCGCGGCCGCGCTGGCGATCGGCTCGTACGACGGCAACAACTTCTTCATGGAGCCCGATCCGGAGCCGGCCCCGCGCCGCGAGCGGGCCGAGCGTGGTGAGCGTTCGTTCAACGATCGCGAGCCGCGTGAGCGCCGTCCCCGTGAGGGCGGGCCCAGCCTGCACCGCAATACCGGC
The DNA here is from genome assembly GCF_040611495.1 of Nocardia sp. NPDC006630. NCBI lineage: Bacteria > Bacillati > Actinomycetota > Actinomycetes > Mycobacteriales > Nocardiaceae > Nocardia > Nocardia sp. NPDC006630. The sequence goes on along the minus strand of NZ_JBEXOK010000001.1, from coordinate 416,042 downwards.
GCGGAGCTGGTCACCTATCGCATCGAGGTCGGTAAGCGCCACAAGGTGGCTCCCGGCGCGATCGTGGGCGCCATTGCCAATGAGGGTGGCCTGCGCCGCAGCGACTTCGGTCATATCAGCATTCGCCCCGACCACAGCCTGGTCGAGCTGCCTGCCGATCTCTCGCAGGAGACCCTGAATGCCTTGAGCCGCACGAGAATCAGCGGCCAGCTCATTCAGCTCCAGCTGGATTCGGGTGCGCCCGGACCGCGTGCCATGAGCCGCGCCCCGCGCCGCCCGGTGGACCGTGAGTTCAAGCGCCCGGACGCCACCCGCCGCAAGCCCCGCTCGTAATCGCCGCGCGCCCTGCCGTTTCCACCGCACCTGCGCACCGGCGCGGGTGAGTGGATCAGGGCGTGAACGTGTTCCGGCCGCGCTCGGCGCGTGATCCGGGCTGAACACTCGCGCCCAGGCTTCCTAGCCTGGGCGCGAGTCTGTTTTTCAGGTCAGTTGGTATCGCTGCTGGATCCGACCACGGCCGGGGAATTGGGTTGGGTGGCCGGGGGATTCGGCTGTGTGGCCGGAACATCGGCGGGGACGTCGGGCACATTCGGCTGGGCGGCCGGAGCGCTCGGCGCGGTGGTCGCGGGCTGGCCGGTCCCCGGCTGGGGAGCCGCCGCACCGGGTTGCGGCGCTACCGCATTCGGCTGCGTGGTCGGCACGCTCGCCGCCGGCGGATCCTTGGGCAGGTCGGCGACGGTGAACAGGCCCACGGTGGGCAGTACCACGCAGCGCGAGCCGGGGTAGTCGACGCTGCCCCACAGCGAGGCGATGACGGTGCCCGGTCCGGAGTCGATGGTCTTGGACAGCGCCGGCAGGTTGTAATCGGTCTGATCGTCGAGCGCGTTGATGCCGCTGCGGCCATTGGCCACATTCAGCCAGGCGACGCTCAGCCCGGAGGCCAGCGGCATGCCGACGGTGCCGGGGGTGGCCTGGAAGCGCAGTGTTCCGGGCGGGCCGGCGACGCCGCGGTCGGGACCGGACTCACCGGATTCGGCCGAGGCGACCGTCATGGTGAACGGCATATTGAAACCGCAGCCGAGGGTGGGCGCCTGATAGCCGAAGGGCGCGAAGGCGATATTGGTCAGCTTGGCGGCGGAGATCAGCTCAGCGGCCTTGGCGGTGGTGTTCACCGCGGCCAGGGCGTCTTGATCCGGCCCGGCCGCATCCGTGAGATGCGCGATCGCGGTATCGATCGGGGATGCGGCGGGCTCGGCGCCGGCCGTGCCGGTCGCGCCGAGAACTGCCGTGGCGGCGATGGCCGCGGCCGATGCGGCCCGCCGGGAAAGGGTCCTGCCGTTCACTCGTGCTGCTCCTGCGAACTCTCTCGGATACCGGAATCGATGTCCGGCTGCTGCTTTCGCCGTGAAATGCGGCACGAGCACGCCGGATCTTCTCGGCAACGTACCAGCTCTCGCTGTGAGCCGTCGGGCGAGGCGGCGCGTCACTGTGATCCAGCCGACACGTCTCGTATTACCGGGGGGTAGGTTTGGAGTCGATAAGACAGCGACGCTGGGAGATGCGATGAAACTTGCCCTGTCACCTGACGAGGTGAAATTCCGGGACGAACTGCGCGAGTTCTACCGGACCGAGATCCCGGCGGAGATCCGCGACCGCGTGAAGTACGGCCGCGAACTCTCCCGCGAGGACATCGTCACCACGCACCAGATTCTCAACGCGCACGGCTACGCCACGCCCAAGTGGCCCGCCCAGTGGGGTGGCCGCGACTGGACACCCATGCAGCTGCACATCTGGGAAGACGAGATGCAGCTGGCGTCCGTCGTGGAGCCGCTCACCTTCAATGCGCAGATGATCGGCCCCGTGATCGCGCAGTTCGGCTCCGAGGAGCTCAAGGCGCGCTTCCTGCCGCCGACCGCGAATCTCGACATCTGGTGGTGCCAGGGCTTTTCCGAGCCGGATGCGGGCTCGGACCTGGCCTCGCTGCGCACCACCGCGGTCCGCGACGGTGACTCCTACATCGTCAACGGCCAGAAGATCTGGACCACGCTGGCGCAGTACGCCGACTGGATCTTCTGCCTGGTGCGCACCGATCCGACCGTCAAGAAGCAGGCCGGCATCTCGATGCTGCTCTTCGATGTGAAGTCGCCCGGTGTGACCGTGCGCCCGATCAAGCTCATCGACGGGCATCACGAGGTCAACGAGGTCTTCTTCGAGAACGTCCGGGTGCCCGCCGATCAGCTGGTCGGCGAGGAGAACATGGGCTGGACCTACGCCAAGTTCCTGCTCGGCAACGAGCGCACCGGTATCACCGGTGTCGGTCGCACCAAGGTCAAGCTCGGTGTGGCGAAAGAGTATGCGGCGCAGACCAGGTCGGGCGCGGGCACGCTGCTGGAGGATCCGGTGTTCGCGGCGCGCATCGCGGAGCTGGAGAACGAGCTGCTGGCACTGGAGCTCACCCTCGCGCGGGTGGTGTCGCAGCCGAACGACGGTAAGCCGAATCCGGCCTCCTCGGTGCTGAAGCTGAAGGGTTCGGAGCTGCAGCAGGCCGCCACCGAACTGCTGCTGGACGTCGCGGGTCCGGACGCCCTGCCGGTGCAGGCCGAGGACATCGCCTCGCCGGATTGGGCGCAGCGCAGTGGCCCCGCCTATCTGAACTACCGCAAGACCACCATTTACGGAGGCTCGAGCGAGGTGCAGCGCACCATCATCGCCTCCACCATCCTCGGATTGTGAGCTGCCGCCATGGATTTCGAACTCACCGATGAACAGGTCATGCTGCGGGACACGGTCCGCGATCTGCTCGGCCGTGCCTACGACCCGGAGACCCGGCTGAAGGTCACCGATACCGAACTCGGCTGGAATCGCGATGTCTGGAATCAGCTCGCCGAACTCGGCGTGCTGGGACTGGCCTTCAGCGAGGAGGACGGCGGCGTCGGCGCCGGGCCCGTGGAGGTCATGGTCGTACTGGAGGAGGTCGGCCGCCGCCTGGCGCCCGAACCGATTCTGGATGCCGTACTGGTGCCGGGCGGGCTGATCGTGGCCGCCGGCACCGCCGCGCAGAAGCAGCGGGTGCTGCCCGAGCTGGTGGCCGGCACCAAGCTGCTGGCCTTCGCGAACGAGGAGCCCGGAAACCGCTGGCCCGCAGCGGAACTCGCCACCACGGCGGTTCCGCAGGGCGGCGGTTACGCGCTGACCGGTGTGAAGAATCCGGTCCCGCACGGTGATTGCGCCGACGAGTTCGTGGTCAGCGCGCAGCTGCCCGGCGGCGGGCTCGGACTCTTCCTGGTCGCGGCCGATGCGGAAGGTGTGGTGCGCAAGCCGTTCCGCACCTTCGACGGCCGCCGCGGCGCGCAGGTCGAATTGACCTCCGCCGCTGCGGAACTGCTCGGCGAGAATGCCGACGCCGCGGCCGCCGTTGCCGTGGTGACCGCGCAGGCGCAGGCCGCGCTCTGTGCCGAATCGCTCGGCGCGATGGAGGAGGCGCTGCGCCTCACCACCGAATATCTGAAGACCCGCAAGCAGTTCGGCGTCACGCTGTCGAAGTTCCAGACCCTCAGCCAGCGTGCGGCGAATATGTATGTCTCCCTGGAACTGGCGCGCAGTATGAGCCTGTACGCCAGTGCCGCGCTGGTGGACGATGTCACCGATCCGGTGGTCGCCGCCCGCGCCCGGTTGCAGGTCGGCCGGTCGGCCCGCCATATCGGCCAGGAGGCGATCCAGATGCACGGCGGTATCGGTATCACCACCGAGTACCCGGTGAGCCACTACGTTGCCCGCCTCACCGCCATCGCCCGCACCCTGGGCGGCGATCTGGAACACCTGCGCGTGCTCACCGCCCGCGTAGCCGACTACACCCTCGTCGAGTTCTGAGCCTTACCAACACCTTTCGCGCCCCGCCCCAGCTCTGGGGTGGGGCGCGAACTGTTTCCGCGCGTGGGCGCGAGTACTGCTCCCGTCGCGTAGGTGCTGCCCTCGTCAGTGCGAGTGCTGCCCTCGTCAGTGCGAGTGCTGCCCTCGTCAGTGCGAGTACTGCCCCCGTCAGCGTGGGTGCTGCCTCCGTCGCGTAGGTGGTGCCCCCGTCATCCCGGCATGTTTCTGGCAGGGATCCACACCGGAAGCGTGCCAACAGGTCTGGTGGATCCCGGCCAAAAGCGCGCCGGGATGACGGGGTGACCGCGCCGGGGTGACGGGTGAGGGTGTGACCGCGCCAGGGTGACGGGGTGATTCCGCTACTGGCCGCCGGAGGCCTGGTCGTCCGGGCGGTCGGTGGTGGGCACGGCCGCGATGGCGGGTTCGGTGGTGGCCCGCGTGGGTTCCGTTGTGGGAGCGGCGGGTTCGGTGGTGGTCGTGGTCCGGCGCGTGGTGGTGGTCGTGGACCGGGTGGTCGTGGTGCGGGAGGTGCTGGGGGCCGACGGGTCGGCGCCCGGATCGTCCGGGTCGGTGGTCACGGACGGCGGGGCGGAGTGCCGGGGGGACTGTTCAGTGGCCACCCGCCAGGTGGGGGAGGGCGGGATGATCACCACGGGAGTGGTGGTGCCGGATTGCGAAGTCTCCGGTGCGGCTTGCAGATCCGCGTTCAACGCGGGGGGCGCGACGTACACGTCCTGGTTGCCCAGGCCGCACGCGCCGATCAGTACCAGGCCGAGCGACACCGCACCGACGGCGGCTGCGGCACCGGCCACGGGGGCGGGTATCCGCCGCCGCGGAGTGTCGCCGCGCTTGTCCGCGCCGGCGTTGCTGCCGTCCATTAAGGGCACTCCTGTTTCGTCTCGAGTGGGCTCACCCTAACGGAGGTGGGGGCGCGGGGCCAGGCGGGCGGCCGGTTGGATCTGGAGCGGCACAGCCGATTCCGCAAGGCACAACTACATCTCAAACAGCAGTAATTCAGATATCGAATCAGTAAAGTGCGCGTGTTGAGCGCACGTGTCGCGTGGACATTTTGTTGCCGAGCCGTAATGTGTGTCCAAAGTTACACGTGAGACGCCCGAAATTTGCCGAGAGACGCGCTGTTGTTCGCCGAACTCGGTGGGCGTCATCGAGGAGTGGATGATGGGTGCATTCTCGACATCCCCACTGCGCGCCGTCGCGCAGTCCGGGGAGCCGGCGACGCAGTCGCTGCGGTCGTCGGCAATTCTGGCCCGCACTGTCGCCTGGTTGATCTTCCTGGGCGGAGTCACCGGTGCCGTCCTCGGGATCGCTGGTCTACGTGTCGAAATCGCGGTCGCCGGTTTGATCCTCGCCTGCACGGCGGGCCTGATTCTGCTCAAGCTGCGCGCGGACGGTATGTCCCACGACAATCGCTGAGCCTCAGGGCCTCCTGCGAATAACCCATTCGAAAGCGGCTGCTTCGGAGCGGCTGCCCTCGACTGTGCGCGACCGATTCGGTTCCCCGAGTTCGGCCAGCAGGCGTTCGGAAATCGGTACCAATGTGGCCAGTACATCCGGTGTGAACCATTCCGGGCGAGTGGCGAACAGCAGATCCTCACTGGAGGTATTTCCGGACGCGCCGGGGGCGAACGGACAACCGCCCAATCCGCCGAGCGACCCGTCGACCACATTCGCACCGGCGGTCAGCGCGGCCAGCGAATTCGCCACGCCCATGCCCCAGGTGTCGTGACCATGGAAGACGATCCGGTGCTCCGCCGTGCCCCAGCGGCCTGCGGCCACAACGGCTGTCACCAGCGCTGATACCTGACCCGGATGCGCCTGGCCGAGGGTGTCGGCCAGCACGATATCGGCGGCGCCCTCGGTGCGCGGATCGCGCGCGATGGCCAGCACCCGCTGCGGATCGATCGGCCCCTCGAACGGGCAGGTGAAAGCTGTTGCCAGGCAGAGCTGAATGCGCCCGCCCACCGCCTGCGCGAAACCGATGGCCGCGGGCATGGCGGCCAGGCTGTCCTCGGTGGTGCGGCCGATATTGGCCTTGTTGTGCGCATCCGATACCGAGAAGCAGTACTGGAAATTCCGCACGCCCGCCGCCGCGGCCTTCTCCACATGACGCGGGGTGGCCACCCACACCCAGCAGTGCCGCAGCTCCTCGGGAGTCAGCGCGGCCACCAGTTCGAGCGTATTGGCCATGGGCGGCACCAGATCCGGCCGCGCCATGGAGCCGATCTCCAGCTCCGGCACCCCCAGCGCCAGCAGTTCCCGCACGATCTCGACCTTGCGCTCGGTCGGCAATACCTTGCCCGTCAGCTGCAGCCCGTCGCGCAGGGTCACGTCTCGCAGAATCGCCGCCATCACAGGCCCTCCAGTGCGTCGATGTCGATGCCGGACATGCCGAGCAGGCCGGAGAGCACCTCGTGGGTGTGCTCGCCCAGATCGGGGCCGACATTGCGGATGGGCAGCGACCGGCCGCCGATCACCGGGACGATGCCGGTGAAGCCGACCTGTTTGGGCTCGGGCTCACCCACATCGACCGGGAAGTGCTGAATCATATTGCGCGCCAGGTACTGCTCGTCGGCGACGATATCGGCGGCGGTGTAGATGGGCCCGCACGGGATGGCGGCGGCCTCCAGCAATTGCAGCGCCTCGTCCCGGGTGCGCAGCCGCGTCCAGTCGGCGATATCGGCATCCAGCCGATCGCGATTGCGCCAGCGGCCCGCATTGTCTTGCAGCTCGGGGTCGGCCGCCAGATCGGGCCGTTCGATCACCTGCATATAGCGCTGGAAGATGGCATCACCATTGCCGCCGATAATAATGCTGTTGCCGTCACTGCACGGGTACGCGTTGCTGGGGGCGATGCCCTCCATGCGCCCGCCGACCCGCTCGCGATTGATGCCGTACGCGAGATAGTCCGGAACCAGCGATTCCATGACAGACAGGATCGACTCGTTCAGCGCCACATCGATAATGCGCTGGTCCAAGGGAACTCGATCGGTGGCGCGCTCGCGCTGGAACAGCGCCATGACCGTTCCGAAGGCCGCGTAGATACCCGCGATGGAATCCCCGATGGAGACGCCGACCCGCACCGGCGGCCGATCCGGATCCCCCACGAGTTCACGCAGCCCGCCGACCGCCTCGGCCACCGCCGCGAATCCGGGACGCTGCGACAGCGGGCCGGTCTGCCCGTACGCGGAGATGCGGGTGATCACCAGATCCGGATTCGCCGCGTTCAGCGCCTCCGGCCCGAGCCCCCACTTCTCCAGCATTCCCGGCCGGAAGTTCTCCAGCAGCACATCGCACTGCTTGACGAGATCCAGCACGATCGCGCGCCCCGCCTCGGTCCGCAGATCCAGCACGATCGACTTCTTGTTCCGATTCACCGTCCGGTACAGCATGGACGTATCCCCGCCGTACAGCCGCCAATTCCGCAGCTCATCCCCAGTTTTCGGCCGCTCGACCTTGATGACCTCCGCCCCGAAGTCCCCGAGAATCCGCCCCGCCGTAGGCGCGGCGACATAATTCCCCAACTCCAGAACCCGCACCCCATCGAGCGGCCGAATCTCCATACCCGCAATTCTGCCCCACCACGGACCCCGCTCCCCGCCCGCGCACCCCACCGCCGCGCACGAACTGGCCCGGCGCGCACGAAGCAGCATGAGATTCCGTGTGCGGCACGTGAAGCCACGCGCGCCGTTGCCTATCGACCGGCTGGGCGCTGACGGAATCGGTCAAAGCGGACCAGTGATGGGTGACCGAAGGAAAGCGCGCAGCCCCGGGCACGTCGGGAGCTGTGCCCGGCTTACCTGCGCAGCGGGTGGGAGGTCGAGGTCTGATTTGCGCGAAAAGGCCGGTGCGACAGTCGAGATGTTGAGGGTGTCTGTCGCACCGGCCGGAAGGGGTTTTGTCAGGCGGCGCGGGGGGCGACCTTTTCGACGATGGAGTAGTGCTCGGCATTGCCGGTGATGATGGTGCTCGGGTTGCCGTGGATGTCGACGGGGATGTCGCCGGCCAGGGTGATGCGGGTCAGGCGGCGGTGCTGGCTGTCGTAGTCGTCGATGGCGTAGTGCTGGGTGGCGCGGTTGTCCCAGATGGCTACGTCGCCGAGTTGCCAGTTCCAGCGGGTGGTGTTCTCCAGCTTGGTGACTCGGGCCTGCAGGAGCTGGAAGAGGGCCTGGGATTCGGCGGCGGTGAGGCCGGCGAAGTTCTTGACGAAGTGGCCGAGCAGCAGGGCGCGCTCGCCGGTGACGGGGTGTACGCGCACCACCGGGTGCTCGGTCTCGTAGTAGGTGGACTCGAATTCGGCGCGGTAGGCCTTGCCCTGATCATTGGGTGCGTGCGAATCGCTGCGGTCGGCGGCGTAGTCGTAGGCATTGGTGTGCCGGGCGCGCAGGTTCTCGACCAGCGCCTTGAGCGGCGCGGGCAGCGATTCGTAGGCGGCGACGGTGGAGGCCCAGGTGGTGGAGCCGCCGTAGGCGGGCAGGTGCACCGCGCGCAGGATGGACGCCTTCGGAATGCGGTCCACGAAGGTGACATCGGTGTGCCAGCTATTGGCGCGGCCGTACTCGGAATCGATGGGCAGTGACTTGACGCCCTTCGAGGTGACGGTCGGGTGCGGGGTGGTGGGCGCGCCCAGCAGCTGCGCGAACTCGTGCTGGCCGTCCTCGGTCAGATGTTCCTGGCCGCGGAAGAAGATGACCTTGTGCTGGTGCAGCGCATCCTGAATGACCTGCACGGTCTCGGAATCCAGCTCGCCTCCGAGACGGACGCCGTCGATGCGCGCACCGATCTTGCTGCCGAGCTTCACCACGGTGGCGGTGGTGGCGTAATCGACGGACATACTGGGCCTTTCGCTCGAACGATTGCTTCGTTCGAGCACACCACCGGCCCCGTCGCCGAAACAGGTTTACGCGCAGCCGGATCGAAAGCCGTTACCCCGCCTAACCGCAGAGTTATGCCGGACCCGGCCGCCGCATTCGGGCTAACCCACCTGCTCGCGCAGGAAGGCCAGGTCCTCGGCCACGCCGTCGGCGGGGGTCTCCAGAATGATCGGCGCATCCACCGCCTTGCACACCTCGACCAGCAATTGCGGATCGATGGTGCCGTCGGCCAGATTCGCATGCCGGTCCGCGCCCGAATCGAAGGTGTCGCGCGAGGAGTTCAGATGCACCAGATCGATGCGCCCGGTAATGGCCTTGATCCGATCCACAATGCCGAGCAGTTCCTCACCGCCCGCCCAGGCATGGCAGGTGTCCAGGCAGAACCCGGCCCCGAAATCGCCGACGGCGTCCCACAGCCGCCCGATATCGTCGAAATGCCGTGCCATGGCGTGATTTCCGCCCGCGGTGTTCTCGATCAGAATCGGCACCGCGAAACCGCCCTTGTCCTGCTGGCGCTCGAAGAGCTTGCGCCAGTTGAGGATTCCGTCGATGGTCTCCGCATCGGAGCGGACATGCCCGCCGTGCACCACCAGCCCGAATGCGCCCAGCTCGGCCGCGGCCTTCGCCTGCTGTGCCACCGCATTGCGTGAGGGCATGCGCAGCCGGTTGTTCAGGCTGGCCACATTGATCTGGTACGAGGAGTGCACCACCAGATCGATGGGACTGGCCTTGATCTCCTCGGCCCGGGGGTGCGGCTGGGGTTTGTCCCAACTCTGCGGATCGACCACGAACATCTGGATGACGTCGGCGCCCAGCTTCTCCCCGAAACCGATGGGATCGCTGTCGAGCCGGACGTGTGCTCCTATGCGCATGGCAGCCAGCGTATCGCCGCCCCCCGACAAGAGATTGTGCTCACCTCTGTTGCGCTACCGCGCGCCGCGGAGATAGTTCAGTAGAACTCGATTGCGCTATGGTTTCGGTGATTTCCGGATCGGCCCGAGCACGATCACGCCGATCGATTGCGGTACGTCACGCGCTGGTGGGTCCCGGCGCGCGAGGTAGGAAGTGGGAGCGGATCATGCTGTCCAACGGGGATGTCTTCGCGGGCTACATTATCGAGCGGCAGCTGGGGCGCGGGGGAATGGGCTCGGTATATCTGGCCAAGCATCCCCGTCTGCCCCGGCTCACGGCGCTCAAGCTGCTGAACCGGGAGATGGTGTTCGACAAGGAGGTTCGCGCGCGTTTCGAGCGCGAGGCCGATCTGGTCGCCCAGCTCGATCACCACAATATCGTCACCGTCTACGACCGCGGGCTCGAAGACGGTCAGCTGTGGATCTCCATGCAGTACGTCGACGGCGTCGACGCCTCCGGGGTGACTCCGCAGACGCTGCCGCCGGAGCGGGCCGTGCAGATCGTCGCCGAGACCGGGGACGCGCTGGACTACGCGCACCGCAATGAGGTGCTGCACCGCGATGTGAAGCCGGCGAACATTCTGCTGGCGCGATCCACCGGCGGTAAGGGCGAGCGGGTCTACCTCACCGACTTCGGCATCGCGCGCCTGCGTGATGATCACGGCCAGAACCTCACCCAGACCGGCACCTTCACCGCGACCCTGGCCTACGCCTCGCCGGAACAGCTCACCGGTTCCCCGCTGGACGGCAGCTCCGACCAGTATTCGCTGGCCTGCACCCTGTTCTGGCTGCTGACCGGGTCCGGTCCGTTCTCGGCGACCAATCCGGCCGCCGTCATCCAGGGTCATCTGCAGCAACCGCCGCCGCCGCTGAGCGGGCTGCGGCCCGGTCTGCCGCATTCGCTGGATCTGGTGATGGCCAAGGCCATGGCCAAGCGCCCGGAGGACCGCTTCCCCAGCTGCGCCGATTTCGCCGCCGCCGCCCGGCGCGCGCTGACCGCGCCCAGCGCTCCGGCCATGCCGCTGGTGAATCCGCGCACCGCGCCGCCGCAGCCGGTCATGGGTGCGAGCCCGACGATCGCGCAGCCGGCCGGTGGGTTCATGAACGGTGCGCCGACGCAGACCTCCGGCGGGCATATGCAGCCCTCCGGCGTGCCGATGCAGACGGGCGGCCCGCGGCCGAACATCTCGGGTTCGGCGCCGACGGTGACGCCGAATCAGTATTCGGCACAGGTGAATACGGCCACACCGCCGCCGCAGCAGCTGTACAACTCCGGCGCCCGGCCGACGAATCAGTACACCGGCCCGCCGACGTACAACTACACGAATCAGTCGGGCAATTACGCCAACCCCTCGGGTAATTACGCAAATCAGTCCGGCAACTACGCGAATCAGTCCGGCAACCATGCCAATCCGGTCGGGCCGCCTCCGAATATGCGCCCGCCGATCGGCCCGCCACACTCGCAGCCGCCGAAGAAGTCCAATACCGGACTGATCATCGGCGCGATCATCGGCGTTGTGGTGCTCGCCATCGCGGCCGTCGTGGTGCTGGTCGCGCTCAGCGGCGGCAGCGACAAGGCCGGTGGCACGACCACCACCGCGAAGGCGCCGACCACCTCCGCCTACGCTTCCACCTCGGCCCACGCGTCCACCCCCGCCTCCTCCGGCAGTTCGTCCGGTACCTCCGCCGATGTGGCCGGCATCAGCGCCCAGTTCCCGCGTCTGGTCCCGGCCACCGCCACCGGTGATACGGGCTACAACGGTGCGAACTGCTGGGTGGCCGATCCGAAGAGCCCGCCGGACAAGTCCGACGGCGAACCCGATTTCGGTGATTGGGCGGCGCAGTGGCGCTGCTTCGGCGGCGGGAACAATGACGATCCGTTCTACCGGATCTACGCGTACTCGTCGGCGGACAAGGTGAAATCGGTGGTCAGCGGCCTGAAGCCGGATAAGACATCCTCCGATGCCAGCGGCGGCAAGACCTACACCAACTACCAGTTCACCGGTTCCCGCCCGCGCATGGTCACCGTCTTCACCGGCGACAACAACCGCACCCAGTACCTCATGTACACCGACGGTGTGGCGGGCACCATGGACGCCCTACTGACCTGGTGGCGCTCCGCACCTTTGAACTGACGGGCTTGTCCGGTCCGCTGCGCGCGCGTTAGGGTCCGGTCCGGGTAATCGGCGGAAAGGGACTCGGTGCTGCGCAGCGGAGAGACGTTCGCGGGTTACCTGATCGAACGGGAGCTCGGTCGTGGCGGGATGGGGTCGGTGTACCTGGCCCAGCATCCGCGGTTGCCGCGGCGGACCGCGCTGAAGCTGCTGAACCGGGAACTGTTCGGCGACAACGAGGTTCGCGCGCGCTTCGAGCGCGAGGCCGATCTGATCACGCGGCTCGAGCATCCGCACATCGTCCCGATCTACGACCGCGGCATCGAGGGCGACCGGCTGTGGATCTCCATGCGCTATATCGACGGTGTGGACGCCTCGACCCTCAATTCCGCGGAATTGCCGCCGCAGCAGGCGATTCGGATCATCGCCGATACCGCCAAGGCGCTGGATTTCGCGCACCGCAAGGGTGTGCTGCACCGGGATGTGAAGCCCGCCAATATCCTGCTCGAACGCGATGAGGGCGAGGAGCGGGTCTTCCTGGCGGACTTCGGCATTGCCCGCCTGCGCGAGGACTCCACCAGGCTCACCCAGACCGGTTCCTTCACGGCCACGCTCGCCTATGCGGCCCCGGAACAGCTGATCGGCAAGCCGCTCGATCACCGCTGTGACCAGTACTCCCTGGCCTGCACGCTGTTTCGCCTGCTCACGGGCGATATTCCGTTCGCCGCCGAACATCCGGTCGCGATCATGCAGGGGCATCTCAACCAGCCGCCGCCCCTGGTCAGCCAGCTGCGCCCGGGGCTACCCCAGGCCCTGGACGCGGTCATGGCCCGCGCCATGGCCAAGGAACCTTCGGATCGCTTCGCTTCCTGCACCGCCTTCGCAGTCGCGGCGCAGCAGGCGCTCACCAGTCCGGCCGGTTACGCGCCCACCCGGCAACTCCCGCCGAATGCGGTTCCCGCCGGAAACGGATCGGGCCGCGGCCAATTCGCGGCCCAGTCACCGGCTGGTCAGGGCTGGTCGGGAGCGCCCCAGCCCGGGGAGGTACCCGGCTCGCCGGCAAGGCAATTCGCGCCCCGGCACGGATCGGGTGCGCCTGTCTCCGGTCAGCCGGTGGCCGGGTCGGGCTCACACACGGTGAACCCCGCGCTCCACTACGGTCAGGCGGTGGGCGGGCAGACCCCGTACGCCGGAGGGATGACGCCGCCCCGGACGGCGGCCATGTCCGCGCCGTTCACGGGTCAGCCTGCGGCCAGGCAGTTTCCGAGCGGTGCATCGGTGACGCCCACCCGGGGGCTGACCGTGCCGGGTGGGCCGGTGCGCGGCGGGAAGCCGCCGGGAGCGCGCACGGTGTTCAGCGGTAAGCCGGCGGCCAAACCGCGTAAGCGCAGGTCGAAGCTTCGCGGCTGCTTGCTGGGTCTGGTCTTGCTCGTGGTGGTCCCGGTGGTCGCGGTCGCCGGCTGCATCGCCTACGTCAATCGGCAGCTGCCCTCGGCGCCGCCCGCGGTGATCACCACCCACCTGCCCGCGCCCGGCGTGACCGATGAGCAGACCTATGACCCGACCGAAGATCCGACCACTTCCGCACCGGTGCCCACCGGTGAGGTCGCACCTATGCGGTGATCATCAGCCCTCAGGATGATCTAAGGAATCCATGAGGGTGCGGCTCTCCGGGCGATCCCGGATGGCGTCCGGCGCGGAAGCTCGACACACTGGACGTCATGACTTCGAATGTCTCCGATACCGTCGGCCTCGACGCGGGCGCTGACACGGTCGCCGCCCGCGCGACCGATCTGGTGAAGATCTACGGCTCGGGCGACACCCAGGTTCGAGCTCTAGACGGGGTGACGGCCGAGTTCAAGAGGGGCGAGTTCACCGCCATCATGGGGCCGTCGGGCTCCGGCAAGTCCACCCTCATGCACTGCCTCGCCGGTTTGGACGAGGCCACCGCGGGCGCGGTGCACATCGGCGATACCAATCTCACCGAGCTGTCCGACAAGGGCATGACCCAGCTGCGCCGCGACCGGATCGGATTCGTCTTCCAGGCCTTCAATCTCGTGCCGACCCTCACGGCGCTGGAGAACATCACGCTGCCGCTCGATATCGCGGGCCGCAAGGCCGATGAGGAGTGGCTCTCGACCGTGCTCAAGCGGCTCGGCCTGAACGACCGCCTCACGCACCGGCCCAGTGAACTCTCCGGCGGCCAGCAGCAGCGCGTCGCGTGCGCGCGGGCGCTGGCAGGCAAGCCGGACATTATCTTCGGTGACGAGCCGACCGGCAACCTGGACTCCAGATCTTCCGGTGAGGTGCTGTCGATTCTGCGCGCGGCCGTCGACGAATTCGGGCAGACCGTGGTGATCGTGACGCACGATCCGCGCGCCGCGTCCTATGCCGATCGGGTGGTCTTCCTCGCCGACGGTCGCCTGGTCGACGAATTGCGTTCGCCCACCGCCGATTCCGTGCTCGACAAGATGAAGTCGCTGGAGACCGTCTGATGTCCGGAAGTCCCATGCGCAAGGTTGCCTTGCGCAACCTCGCCGCGCACAAGGTGCGGCTGGTGCTCACCCTGCTGTCGGTGGTGCTCGGAACCGCCTTCATCGCAGGGTCTTTCGTCTTCACCGACAGCCTGCAGCACACCTTCGACGATATCTTCGCCAATCAGGCCAAGGGCGTCGATGTCCGGGTGAGCCCGAAAGAGCGGCAGTCCCTGGGCATTCCGAACGAGACGGTCGACAAGATCGCGGGCATGAACGATGTGCGCGCGGTCGCTCCCGGCGTGAACGGGCCGGTGGTGCTGCTCAAGGACGGTAAGGCCGTACAGACCGGCGGCGCACCGACTTCCGGCACCTCGTATCTGCCGCCGGACAAATCCGTCGCCGCGCCCGACAAGTACAGTGCCGGTGGACCGCCCACCAAGGACGGCGAGATCTCCATCAACCGGGGCGGCGCCGATCTCGCGGGCCTGCACGTCGGCGATCAGACCAAGGTGCTGGTCCCGTCCAAGGGCAATATCGACGTCACGGTGTCGGGCATCTACGATCTGCCGGGCAATACCGGCGGATTCATCAATCTGTACTTCGACGATGCGCAGGCCAAGGAATTGTTCACCGACGGTGAGCATGTCGCGTTCGTCGATATCGCCGCCAAATCCGGTGTGCAGCCGGATGCGCTGCGCGATCAGATCGCCAAGGTCTTCCCCGATTACAAGGTGCAGGACGGCGATCAGGTCCGTGCCGATATGAAGAAGCAGATCGGCGACGCGCTCAAGTTCATCAATTACTTCCTGCTCGCCTTCGGCGCCATCGCGCTGATCGTCGGCACCTTCATCATCTACAACACCTTCTCCATGCTGGTCGCGCAGCGCCTGCGGGAGCTGGCGCTGCTGCGGGCGATCGGCGCGAGCCGCCAGCAGGTCGGCCGCTCCGTGGTCGGTGAGGCCCTGATCATCGGATTGCTCGGCAGCGCACTGGGTCTCGCGGCCGGAGTGGGGCTGGCCCTCGGGCTCTCCGCACTGCTCAATGCCTTCAACCTGGGCCTGCCGACCGGAACGATGTCGCTGCAGCCGCGCACCGTCCTGGTGGCGCTCGGCGTCGGCACGCTGGTGACCGTGTTCAGCGCCTACGCACCCGCCCGCCGCGCGGCGACCATTCCGCCGGTCGAGGCCATGCGCGCCGAACTCGGTTCGGGAACCGAGTCCAGCCGGGTGCGCGCCATCAGCGGTGCGGTGCTGGGCGTGGCCGGTGCGATCCTGGTCTATCTCGGATCGCGCAATGCCGGCGGCAATGCCGCCCTCACCGTCGGAATCGGCGCGCTGGCACTGATTTTCGCGGTGCTGCTGGCCTCCCCGGCGCTCTCGCAGCCGGTGGTGCGGGTGCTCGCGGTGCTGGTGCGGCCCTTCGGTCCGGTCGGCGTGATGGCGCGCAACAATGCGCTGCGCAATCCGCGCCGCACCGCGGCCACCGCCTTCGCGCTCACCCTCGGGCTCATGCTGGTGACCGCCATCGGCATGCTCGGGTCCTCGTCCAAGGCCAGCATCAGTGATCTGGTGGACAAGGGCGTCAAGGCCGACTTCATTCTGCAGGGACCGGCCAACAGTCTGGTCGGCGTTCCGCTGGCGGCCGGGCCTGCGGTGCAAGCGATTCCGGGCGTGCAGGATGTGGTGCAGTTCCACGGTGTGGCGCTCAAGGTCGGCAGTGATCAGCTGCTCGGCACCGTGCCCGAGGGGCCGCTGAACAAGGTGCTCGGCTACGACCTGAAGCAGGGCACCGACCAGCTCGGCGACAACGGCATCATGGTGTCGGAAACCGAAGCGGGCGACCATAATTGGCACGCCGGCCAGACCGTCGATGTGACCAGTCTCGACAACAAGAAGTACCAGGTTGTCGTCGAGGGCATCTACAAGGACACCCAGCTGCTCGGCACCATGGTGGCGCCGATGGCGCTGTACGACCAGGTCATGCCGGTCAGCTTCCGCACCAATTTCATTGTGCTGATCACCGCGCAGCCGGGAGCGGACCTGTCGGTCATGCGGTCCAACCTGGAGAAGGCCGTCGATCAGTGGGCCGTGGTTCAGGTGCAGGACCGCAATGATTTCAAGGGTGCGCAGGGCAAGCAGATCAACACCATGCTGGCCATCCTGTACGGGCTGCTGGCGCTGGCGGTGGTGATCGCGATTCTCGGCATCGTCAATACGCTGGCGCTGTCGGTGGTGGAACGCCGCCGGGAGATCGGCATGCTGCGTGCGGTCGGTATGCAGCGACCACAGGTGCGGCGCACCATCTATCTGGAATCCATGCTGATAGCGATCTTCGGTGCGGTGATCGGCGTGGTGCTCGGGCTCGGGCTCGGCGCCGGATTCCTGCGCACGCTACGGGATCTCGGCCTGCAGCAGATCGCGGTGCCGTGGGGACAGATCGTGATCATGATGGTCAGCTCCGCCGTGGTCGGTGTGCTCGCGGCGCTGTGGCCCGCCATCCGCGCCGCGCGGACGCCACCGCTGGCGGCCATCGCCGATATGTAGGCGTGGCGGAAGTCGCTGGGTAGGAAAGGATTCGGCCGGTCACCTCGGGGTGACCGGCCGAATCCTATTGTCGGGGAACGTCAGCGGTAGTACAGGATGGTGACGACCACCACGATGACGATCAGCAGAATCGCGGTGACACCCGCGATCATCCAGCCGACCGGGAACGAACTGCCTTCTGGCGCAGAGTATGTCGGCTGCTGCACCGGACCGGACGAATAATTCGTCGACTGATGGACGTAGGCCGGGCCGCTGGACGGATTCTGGTACACCGGGGCCGGATTCTGATAGGCGGGCGCCTGATTCTGATATGCCGGACCGGAGTTCTGGACGGGATTCTGGTACGCCGGACCCGATACCGGATTCTGGTACGCCGGTCCGGAGAGCGGCCCCACCTGCGGGCGCGGGGTGGCCGGGGTCGGAATCACCGGTTGCGGGCGGGCCGGGGTCGGCTGCCTGGGCGCGACGACAATCGGCTGCGGATGCGCCGGGGTCGGCGGGCGCGGGGGCACGACCGGGCGCAGGGCCTGCTCGACGGCGGCGGCGAATTCGGCGCAGGAGCGGTAGCGGTCCTGCGGGCGCTTGGACAGGGCCCGCGCGAGCACCGGGTCGATGGTCCGGGGTAGCTCCGTGCGCAGTGGGCTCGCCGCGGGCGGCGGCAGCTGCAGATGGCCGCGAATCACCGCGGCCGGGCTGGTGCCCTCGAACGGCACCACGCCGGTGAGCAATTGGAACAGCGTGCAGGCCAGCGCGTACTGATCGGAGCGGCCGTCGATGACCGAGCCGGTCAGCTGCTCGGGGGAGGCGTAGGCCAGGGTCGCGGTCACCGTGCCGGTCTGGGTCAGATGGCCGGTATCGTCCCGCAGCCGGGCAATGCCGAAATCGGTGAGATAGACCCGCTCCCCGCCCCCGGCCTTGCTCGAGGACCGGGCCAGCAGGATATTCGCCGGCTTCACATCCCGGTGCAGCACGCCGCGCCCGTGCGCGTAGTCGAGGGCCTTGGCGGTCTCGGAAATGATCTGCGCGGCGCGCAGCGGCGGCAGCGTGCCCGCCTTGACGGTGGAGGCGTTCACACCGTCCACGAACTGCATGGAGATCCACAGCTGCTCGTCCTCGGTGCCGCGGTCGTAGACCGTGACGATATTCGGATGATCGAGCTGCGCCACCAGATCCGCCTCCCGGATGAACCGGGCGCGGATCTCGGTATCGCTGAACATCTCCTGATTCAGCAGCTTCAGCGCGGTCTTGCGCGGCAGGCGAGGATGCCGGGCCAGATACACCGACCCCATACCGCCGCGGCCGAGCTCGCGTTCGACGACGAACCCCGCGAATACATCACCGGTGCGCAAAGTCGGGCCCCCGTTCCACGAGACAGATCGCTGGTTAGCTTAGCTCTGTTCAATCTGCCCCCGCTCCGCTCCGGCGGGTTCAGGGGTTACGGCTTGCCCGCGTTGAGGTTGGCCCAGGCTTGGACGTCGCCGCGGTCGAGGGCTACGGCCAGTAGGTCGGGGAAGCGGTCGGGGGTGCAGGCGAAGGCGGGGACGCCGAGGGCGGTGAGGGCGGCGGCGTTGTCGTGGTCGTAGGCGGGGGCGCCCTCGTCGGAGAGGGCCAGGAGGACGACTACCTGGACGCCGGACTCCTTCATGGTGCGGATGCGGCGGAGCATTTCGGCGCGGACGCCGCCCTCGTAGAGGTCGGAGATCAGGACGAAGAGGCTGGCCTCGGGGCGGGTGATGAGCGATTGCGAATAGGCGATGGCGCGATTGATATCGGTGCCGCCGCCGAGCTGGGTGCCGAACAGGACATCCACCGGATCGGCCAGCTTGTCGGTGAGATCCACGACGGCGGTGTCGAACACTACGAGTGAGGTTTTCAGCGAGCGCATGGAAGCCAGCACCGCGCCGAATACCGAGGCGTAGACCACGCTCGAGGCCATGGATCCGGATTGGTCGATGGCCAGCACCACATCGCGGCGCACCGCCTGCGCCTTACGGCCGTAGCCGACCAGGCGTTCCGGGACCACCGTGCGGTGCTCCGGTAGATAATTGGCCAGATTCTTGCGAATGGTGCGGTCCCAGTCGATATCCCGCAGCTTGGGCCGCGATACCCGGGCCGCCCGATTCAGCGCGCCGCCGACCGCCGCAATGGTCTGCGCGGCCAGCCGCCGCTCGATCTCCCGCACCACCTTCCCCACCACCATGCGTGCGGTGGCCTTGGTGGTCTCGGGCATCACCCGATTCAGGCTCAGCAGCGTGCCGACCAGATGCACATCCGGCTCCACCGCCTCCAAAAGCTCGGGCTCCAACAGCAATTCGGTCAGATTCAGCCGGTCCACCGCATCCCGCTGCATCACCTCCACCACGGTCGAGGGGAAATACCGCCGGATATCACCCAGCCACCGCGCCACCTGCGGCGCGGAACCCCCGAGCCCGCCGCTGCGCCGCCCACTCGCCCCACCCCGGGCATCGGCGTCATACAGCGCCCCCAATGCCCGATCCATGGCCGCATCCTCAGCGCCCCCGAGCCCGCCCAACCCGGCCTCGGCAGCACCACCCAGCACCAATCGCCAACGCCGCGACTGTGCTTCGTTCGAACTCTGTGCGGCATCTACCTCGCTCATGCCATTCCTCCCAAATCTCGCGAGCCGTATGCACCTTCGGCCGGTCCCTCTCCGGCGGGACCACCCTCGTCATCCCGGCATGCTTTCGGCCGGGATCCGCGGTGGCTCAGTTGATTCCGGTGGGTTCCCGCCGAAAGTACGCGGGAATGACGGGGGTGGTTGTTACTCCTCGGCCGGATCATCCGGCTACACCGAGGATTTCGGCCGCGGCGGTGAGGGCGAGTTCGCCGCGTGTGAGGTCGTATTCGGTGGTGGTTGTGCTCGAGGTGGTGGGTGCGCCGTGGCGGACGGCCTGGCCGATGGCTTGGCGTTCGCCGGTATCGAAGGCGCCGAAGGTGCGGCGCAGGAGGGGGAGGGTGGCTGTGAATTGGTCTTCGTCGAGGTCGCAGAGCCAGGTGTCGATGAGGCTCAGCATGTTTCGGTCGTGGACGAGCAGGAGGCCGCGGCCGCCCAGGAAGCCGTCGATCCAGGCCGCCTTGTCGATTGCGCTGTGGCCCACCGAGAGTGCGGCCGATAGTCGGCGGGCCGATTCGGCGGCGTCGATGAGTTCGGCGTCGCAGAGCAGCCGGACCGCGCGGCCCACCAGGGCGCCGTTGACATCGTCACGATCGGCGATGGCGCGCAGGGCGGAAAGCCAAGTGCCGGTGGCCCATTCGCTATCACGCGCGGAGAGTGCCAGGTGCACCGCATCGATGAGGGCGCGCAGCTCGGCGGCGGCATCACCGTCCAGCCCGGTGACGGCACTGGGTAGACCGGCGCATACGCGCACCAGCAGGCCGTCGGCCACCCGGGTCAGGGCGTCGGTATCGGTGCCGCGCACATCGCCGTAGCGCAGGGTGCGCAGCAGGCCCGGTAGCGCGGCCAGCAGATGCGTGACGTCATGGTCCAGTGCCGCAACCGATTCCAGGCGGATGATCAGGCCCTCGGTGGCCCCGCCGAGAGCGGCCAGCAGCGCCGACTCCAGCGCCGCCGAGACCGTGCCCACGGTGGCATCCGGTGCGGCCACCGCATCGAGGATCTTGGCCTCGGCGGCAATGCGCAGGGTGGTGCCCCAGCGCGCCGCCTCCACCACCGCGATGGCCAGCTCCGGCCG
Organism: Nocardia sp. NPDC006630; assembly: GCF_040611495.1. Taxonomy (NCBI): domain Bacteria; kingdom Bacillati; phylum Actinomycetota; class Actinomycetes; order Mycobacteriales; family Nocardiaceae; genus Nocardia; species Nocardia sp. NPDC006630. The sequence goes on along the minus strand of NZ_JBEXOK010000001.1, from coordinate 395,522 downwards.
CCACCGCAGGGTCCAGGTCTCCCGGAACGTGCCGGTATTGCGTACCTGGCTGTCGGTGAGCCGGCCCCAGCCGATGCCGAGCAGCCGGAGCCGGTGCAGCAGCCGGGATTTCGCCATCCCGTTCTCGGTGCGCAGGTCCAGATCCACCGTGCGCTCCAGAGCCTGCTGCTTCAGGCGCAGGGTCTTCGCCTGGGCGCGCAGATCGGCTTCGAGCGGGACCGTTGGCGTACCCTCCGGCACCGCGCCCAGCGCCTCGCCGACCACCATTTCGGTGCTGACCAGTCGCAGCAGGGTCTCGTCACCGTCGCACAGCACCGCCCGCGTCGCCTCGGTCACCTCGGACAGGCCCGCGAGCGGACGCCCGCGCAGGGTCGCGAGAGCCTCTGCCAGCCGCACCGATTCGATGATGTGCGCACTCGACACCGGCAGATCGTGCCGGCGCAGCATGCCCGCCACCCTGGTGAGCCAGCGCGCGATCGGCTGCTCGGTCTGGGTGAACAGGTGGTGGTACCAGCCCGGCGAGGTAATGCCCGCGCCGTATCCGGAGGCCGTCGACAGGCGCGAATGCGTCCACGGCACCCAGGTCAGCGTCGCTCTGCCCTTGGGCAGCCCCTTCAGGATCCGCGCATCCGCGACGGCCGGGCCGAGCTTGCCGGACAGGGCCGGGCCGTGCCACGCGCCGCAGACGATGGCGAGCCGCTGTGCGCCGTCCTTCAGCACCTTTCGCATGACCTGCCGCATATGCGCCTCCCGGCGCAGCGTGTGCTCGTCGATCTCGGCGGTTTCGCGCAGGGCCGTCATGGCCTCGTTCACCGCATCGAAAATATCGGCGTCCGAGGAGGATTCGACAATCGCATCCCACCAGCGCTCGGCATCGTCGTAACCGCCGGCCTCGGCGAGATCCGACAGTGGATCGCCGCGATCACCGGGCTCGTCGTCGAGAGCGAGCGTCATGGCGGCGGGCAGGTCGAAAAAGCCCACGGACACGTCGTTTTCGGAGCCGTACCGCATGGCCTGCCACTCCGGCGAGAACACCGCGAAGGGCCACAGCGCGGCCTTGGCGGGCTCATCCGGCTGATAGCCGAGCAGGGCGACCGGAGGTTCCATACCCTCGGCGGCGATATAACCGAGCAGCGGATCGGCATCCGCCGGTCCTTCGATGAGAATGGCGTCGGGAGAGAACTTTTCGAGGGCCAGGCGCAGGGAACGCGCGGAACCGGGGCCGTGGTGGCGAATGCCGAAGATCCGGGTCTCCGCCGTCACGGTGGTGGACACGGTGGTCATCAGCTCACCTCGCGGCAGGCCCGGTAGAAGTCGGCCCAGTCGGGACGCTGGCGCACCACGGCTTCCAGGTATTCGGTCCACACCACGGCATCGGCGACCGGATCCTTGATGATCGCGCCCAGCACCGCACCCGCGATATCGGAGGGCCGGAGCACGCCGTCACCGAAGTGCGCGGCCAGGGCCAGGCCATTGGTGATCACCGAGATCGCCTCGGCCGTGGAGAGCGTGCCGGACGGCGACTTCAGCTTGGTGCGGCCGTCCGCGGTCATACCCGAGCGCAGTTCGCGGAAGACCCGCACCACGCGCCGCACCTCTTCGGCGGCGGCGGCGGGCACGGCGGGCAATTCCAGTGCGACACCGAGTTGTTCGACCCGGCGGGTGACGATGGAGACCTCTTCGTCCTCACCGGCGGGCAGCGGCAGGATCACGGTATTGAAGCGCCGCCGCAGCGCGGAGGAGAGTTCGTTGACGCCGCGGTCACGGTCGTTGGCGGTGGCGATCACATTGAAACCCTTGGCCGCCTGCACTTCCGTACCCAGCTCCGGGACGGGCAGCGTCTTCTCCGAGAGCACGGTGATGAGCGCATCCTGCACATCCGAGGGAATGCGGGTGAGCTCCTCCAGCCGGGCGATGGAACCGGCGCGCATGGCGGTCATGATCGGCGAGGGCACCAGGGCGGCCTCGCTCGGACCCTCGGCCAGCAGGCGCGCGTAGTTCCAGCCGTAGCGGATGGCCTCCTCCGCGGTGCCGGAGGTGCCCTGCACCAGCAGTGTCGACTTACCGGACACCGCGGCCGCAAGGTGTTCGGACACCCAGGTTTTCGCGGTGCCGGGCACCCCGAGCAGCAGCAGCGCCCGATCGGTGGCGAGGGTGGCGACCGCGACCTCCATGAGGCGGCGCGGGCCCACATATTTGGGGCTGATCACGGTGCCGTCGGACAGGGTGCCACCCAGCAGATAGGTGACCACGGCCCAGGGCGAGAGCTGCCAGGAGGGCGGGCGCGGGCGATCATCGGTTTTGGCCAGTGCGGCCAGTTCATCGGCGAAGGCCTGTTCGGCGTGCGGGCGCAGCAGGACGTCCTGCTCCTGAATGGTGCTCACATCAGCTCCTCGAGCATTGTCTTACGGTGAATGAGGTCGTGGGCGAGTTGGTCGAAGGCCTGCTCCCAGTACGGATCTCCGCATTTGCGGGCGATACCGGTCACCATGTCGGCGGCGGTCACCGGGAAGTGCGAGGAGGCGGCGCGGAACAGGGTGCGGTAGGAACCCGGGACCAGGCTGGGCGCGCCCGGGCGGTCGGCGCAGAGCTGCGCACGGTCCAGCAGCAGGCGCAGCACGTGTTCGGCCAGCGGGCCGGGCCAGGGCGCCGGCATGGCACGCAGCAGGGATTCGATTTCGGCGAGCCAGCTGCTGTCCAGCCGGCGCAGATGCCGGATCTGATCGTCGAGCGGTTGCAGGGCGAAGAGTTCGCGCAGCTTCTCGCTGTCGGACTCGCCCGCCTCCTGTGCGGCGAAGGCCGCGAACAGTGCCTGCGCCCAGGTCGAATCCCGGTGTGCCAGTGCGGCATCCGACCAGCCCGCGAACATGGCGCCGCGCATGGTCTCGGTCATGGCCGTGCGCACCGCCTGTTCGGGCGGGCCGAGGACCCGCTCCCAGTGCCGCAGCGGGGTGGCGGCCACCACGCGGTGCAGCCATTCGGCGGCCAGATCGGGTGCGCCGTCGGCGCGATAGGCGGTGGCGGAATAGGCGGTGTAGCCGAAGGCGTCTCCGATGCCGTCGCGGCGAGCAGCATCGTCGAGTACACCCGGACCCGTGGTGGTGAGCTCCGGACGCCGCAGCCGCCTACCGAAGGTCAACCAGGCGCCTGCGCGCTCGGCCATGCGCTGCGCGAAGGCCGAATCGGGCAGTCGGCCCAGCAGATCCGCCGCCGTGCGCCGCACCTCGGCCCGGCGATCGTCCAGCGCGGATTCGAGCAGCGCCTCATCCGCGAGCGAGAGTCCATCGGCGAGCACCGCCAGCAGCTCCGATTTGCCGGGCCCGGATTCGGTGCCCCACGAACCGGTGAGCGCCGCCAGGGCGGCCGCCGGATCGCGACGGCGCAACTGCACCAGCCACATTCGCCGCTCCGCGGTGCGGCCGTGCGACCACACCGACTCGTCCTCCACCGCGGCCCGCACCAGCGTGCGCCAGCCCGGATGCTGGGCGGCGAGCCAGCGTCCCCGCGCACCGGCCAGCCGCAGCAGCGGTTCCCGATGTGCCGCAAGCCCTTTCGCGCGCTCGAGCAGTATGCTCGCCAGCGCGTCCGGCGCGCGGAAGTCCCGTTTCCCGGCCACCGCGAGCCATTCGTCCAGGAATGGTGAATTATCGGCGAGCAGTTCCGCCAGCCGCGCCGCGGCCGCCACCGGCAACCGGGAGCGCGCATCGTCCTCCGCGACCCCGGGCAATTCCACCGACCCGGTGCCGACCCCGCCACGTGCGAAACAATCCTGCAGCGCAACGGTTTCGAGCAGATCGGCCGCCGGATCACCCCCCAGTCGCGCGGCCGCCGCGGCCACCGGAACGGCCAGCCCGGCCCGATCCACCGCCCGCCGAGCCGTCCCGACCAGCGCGGCCGACACCAGTCCCGTGCTCCCCGTATCGGACTGCGCCGACCCGCTCGGCACACCGTATGTGGTCCCCTCCGCCACACCGATGTCCACCACGTCCCCGTCCAGCAGCGCCGCAACCGGCACCAGCCCATCGGCAGTCCACTCACCGACCACTGTCACCGGATGCCCACCCGACAATCCCAACAGCCGCCACGGCTCCCCGTCCGCAACCGCAATCGGCACCGCCGTCGAATCGGCTTCCGCCAGATACCAGCCACTTTCGTCCCGTACCGGCACCACCTCCGCCAACACCACCGGCCAAGCCCGCAAAAACGGATCCGCCCCCACGGCCCGCGCCTGCTCCTCCAGCGCACCGGCAATACCGCCCGATCGCGGGATGGTGGTGAAGGGTTCGGGGTAGGCGTGGCGGGGGCCCCAGAGGGCGCGGAGGGGGGTGGACGCGGGGTAGTAGTGGATGTCGGCGTCGACTTGGAAGCCGGGGAGGGGGGTGTCCTGGGGGAAGCTGGGGCTGCCGTAGTGGTGGTCCACGAGCACGGCCCAGCGGGCGGAGGTGCGGCCGCGCAACCAGACTCGGCGGGTGTAGAGGCCGTCTTCGGTGGTGGTGCGCTGGCCTACGACCATCCAGTGGTCGCGGACAGCTGGTTCGGCGCGGACAACTTCCACCGGGGTGGGGTAGCCGATGTGGGTGCGGACGCTGGCTTGCAGTGCGGGGGAGAGGGTTTCGAGGCGGCGGTGCGCGGTGGCGAGCAGGTGCAGGCGGGCGTATTCACGCAGCAGGAGCCGGGGCCATTCGGAGCGGGCCGCCGCACGGGGCAGCTGGCGCAGCGTGGTGGCCACGCCGGACGCCTGGGCATCGACCATGCGGGCCGCCACGGTTTCGAAGGCGGTCAGTGAGCGATCGGCCTGGGCCAGGCCGGTGCGGACCTGATCGGTCAGCCAGATATCGAGATCGGCGAGACCGGCGGTGACACGGGCCTGGCGCTGATCGGCCGTGGCGGATTTACCGGAGCGTGGCGAATTCGATTCGGGTGCGGACTTCTTCGCCTCCCGAGCGGCACGACCGGCCAGCCATTCACCCGCGAAATCGGCAATGGTGTCGGTAGCGGCGATTTCGCCCGCGGACCAGGAAAGCAATAGCGACAACGCGTGTTTGCACGGGAATTTACGACTCGGGCACGAGCATTTGTATGCGGGACCTGAGATGTCGATGACGGTCTGATACGGGCGGCTGCCACTGCCCTGGCACAGTCCCCACAGTGCCGTGTCGTGCTGCCCGCCACCGCTCCACTTGCCGCGCAGCTTGCGTGCGGCGGTGAGCGATGCGGCATCCGGAGCCAGCGCCGCGATCTGCTCGGCGGTCCAGGCGGTGGTCATCAATGCCCCCTTCGTTCGTTCCCCCTATTTCTATCGCAGGGCACCGACAAGTACGAGAGGAAGCGATTTGCCGGGACGTGGCTGTTACCGAATGCGAAAAACCCGGCAGCACTGTGGAATTCGCTGTATGGATACTGAATTCGGCCCGGGTGAATGGCTGCCCGCCGATGCCCGTGCACGATCACGGTAGGGTGCCGGGTATGTCCCGTGTGGCGATCGAATACTGCACCCAGTGCCGCTGGCTGCTGCGTGCGAGCTGGATGGCTCAGGAGTTGCTGACCACCTTCGCGACCGACCTGTCCGAGGTGGCGCTGATCCCCGGTGAGGGTGGCGTCTTCCGTATCACCGTGGACGGCGAGCAGATCTGGGATCGCAAGGCGGACGGTGGTTTTCCCGAAATCCCCGTGCTCAAGCAGCGCGTGCGGGACCGGGTCGCCCCAGAACGCTCGCTGGGCCACTCGGACAAGAGTTCGGAGCAGGCGCAGCCGCAGCCCGAATCGACCGACTAGTTCAGCCGGTCCGAATCGGCGGGAATCAGCAGCAGCCCCCGCCGCCACAGCAACCGCCGCCACCCGACGGCACGGCCGGTGCGCTCGGCGCGCCACCGCCCCCACCGCGGCTCACGGTTCCGAACGTGGTCAGCAATTTGACGGTGTCCGCGTGCCCCTGCGGGCAGTCGGCCGGATCCGCCGCCTGCGCCATCGGGCGGGACATCTCGAAGGTATCGCCGCAACTGCGGCAACGGTACGCATAGCTCGGCACCGGCCCAGGGTAGACCACCCGCCCCGGACCTGCGACGCCGCGCGCGACCCTGCGACGCCGCGCATGATCACGGGTACCGCCGCCTGTATCGCCGCACCCAGTACCCTCGATTTACGGAGTACGAGGAGGTGGGCCTGTGAGCACTCAGGTATTCGACACATTGCCGGACGAGGGCACCCAGCCGATCGCACGCACCGAATACGGCGATGTCCGTGGTCGCCGGCAGGGCTCGATCGACGTCTGGCGCGGTGTTCCGTACGCCGCGAGCACGGCCGGTCCGAACCGGTTCCGGCCTCCGCAACCGGCCGAACGCTGGGAGGGGGTGCGCGATTGCCTCGAATTCGGCGATATCGCACCGCAGAGCGCGGGCTTCGTACCGGTGGATTCCGGACTGCATATGGGCGAGGACTGTCTCTGGCTCAATGTGTGGGCGCCGGCCACCCCCAGCGAGGAACCCCGGCCGGTCATGGTGTGGCTGCACGGCGGTGCGTTCTGCCTGGGCACCGCGGCGCAGGCCATCTACGACGGGCACCGGCTGGCCGAGGTCGGCGATCTGATCGTGGTCAGCGTGAACTACCGGCTGGGCGCGCTCGGCTTCCTGGACCTGTCCGCGCTGGGCTCGGAGTTCACCACCAATCTGGGCCTGCGCGATCAGATCCTCGCCCTGGAGTGGGTGCGCGACAATATCGCGGCCTTCGGCGGCGATCCGGGCAGTGTGACCCTCTTCGGCGAATCCTCCGGCGCGGGCTGCGTGACCGCGCTGCTGACCTCACCGCTCTCGGCCGGGCTGTTCCATCGGGCCATTGCCCAATCACCGCCCGCCACTACGGTTTTCGGGCCGGAGCGGGCCGCCGGGGTGGCCCGGCGCTACCTCGAGCTGCTGGAATTGCCGCCGGAGCGGGCCGTCGAACTGCTGCACCTGCCCATCGAGCAGATCGTCAGCGCGGCGGGCATTCTCTTCGACGAGGTGCCGTCCAAGGAGCCGGGCCGCCTGGCCGCGGTGCCGGTGGTGGACGGCGAGGTGCTGCCCGGTTATCCGTCCGAACGTTTCCAGCAGGGCCGCTCGCACCGGGTGCCGTTGATCATCGGCACCAATAAGGACGAGGCGTCGATGTTCCGGCTCTTTCGCTCGCCCATCATGCCGGTCACGCCCGAGGCGGTGAACGCCATGCTGTTCGGGGTGGCCGCCGAGCATCCCGGACTGTCGCCGGAGCGGATAGCCGAGATCGCCTCCGCCTATACCGTCAGCACCCCGCGCGGGGCGCTGACCATGTCGACCGATGCCGCCTTCCGCATGCCCGCGCGCTGGGTGGCGGAGGCGCACTCCGCGCATTCACCGACCTGGGTGTACCGCTTCGACCACGCCACCCCGATGTTGAAGGCGGCCCGGGTGGGCGCCGGTCATGCCACCGAACTGCCCTATGTCTTCGGCAATTTCGGTTCCTTCGAACACGATCCGACGTTCTGGCTCGGCGGGCGCAAGGTCGCGCAGGAGGTCTCGGGCCGAATGATCCGGCGCTGGACGGCATTCGGCGCGCACGGGGTGCCCGCGGCGCTGGACGGATCCAAGCACTGGCCGCCCTATACGGCGGCCACGCGCAATACGCTGGTCATCGACAATGCCGACCGCATCGTCGATGACCCTGACCGTGACCGCAATTCGGTCTGGGGCGACCAGGTCGTCGGCTTCTACTGAGAGCGGTACGGGATCCACTGCCGCGGTGGATCCCGCACCGCCGCAGTGAATCCCGCTGCTGTGCAGTGGATCCAGGTGCCCCGCTGCTCAGACCGCTGCGGTCGCCCGCTTCCCGAGATTCGCGGGCATACGCGAATAGCCGTGCAGGGTGAACAGCGGCCGCCGCTCCGGGGCGCCCGCCAGTGACATTTCCGGGAAGCGGTCGAAGAGCGCGCGCAGCGCGTAGGTGGCTTCCATGCGTGCCAGGCTCGCGCCCAGGCAGGTGTGGATACCGCTGGAAAAGCTCAAGTGGTCCTTGGCATTCGGGCGCGTGATATCGAAGCGATCCGGATTCTCGAACATCTTGGGATCACGGTTGGCGCCCGCCAGCGAGGTGACGACCACGCTGCCCTTGCGCAGGGTGACGCCGGCGATCTCGATATCGCACAGGGCGGTGCGCGCGGTGATCTGCACCGGTGCGTCGAAGCGCAGTACCTCCTCGACCGCTTGCGGCCACAGCTCCGGTTCCGCGCGCAGCCGTGCCAGTTGTTCCGGATGCGCCAGCAGTTGCACCACACCATTGCCGATGAGGTTCACGGTGGTCTCGAAGCCAGCGCCCATGAGCAGGCTCGCGGTGGCCTTGAGCTCCTCGTTGTCGAGATCGCCCGCGGTGACAAGACTGCTCAGGATGTCATCGCCCGGTTCCTTGCGCAGCTGGGCGAGGTGCCGATCCAAATATTCGTCCATATCGAACATGGCGGTCGCGGCATGCCGCCAGGTGCGCCAGGAGATGCCGAAGTCCAGCAGCGGGCTCGCCGCATCACCCCACTGCAGGAACTGCGCACTGGATTCGCGTGGGAAGCCCAGCATTTCGGCGATGATGGCGATCGGCACCTGCGCGGCGTAGTTCTCGATCAGATCGGCGGAACCGTCGGCGGGCAGCGCCTCGAGCAATTCGGCGGTCACCGATTCCACCCGATCGCGCAATCGGCCGATGGCCCGCGGGGTGAACGCCGCCGAGACCGATTTGCGCATGCGGGTGTGCTCCGGCGGATCGAGCACCAGCATGGACGGCGGCTGCACCGGATTCGCCGGCAGCGGCGCCGCGTCGATTCGCCGCCGCGCCGCCGACGGCATCTCGAAGCCCTGTGCGCCGAAGATGCCGAACCGATTGTCCCGCAGAATGGCCCGGCTCAGCTCGTAGTCCGCGGTGGCCCAGGCGATCGGACTGCGCACCAGCCGTCCGCGCCCCCGCAGCTCCTCGAGGTACGGGTACGGATCCCGTAGCCCGTCGGCGCTGCCGACCAGTCGCGCGAACGGATCACCGCGCCGGGCCTGCACGCGTATCACATACCGCGGCGTCGCCTGCTCCACAATCCATCGAAACCAGTACCGCGGGCTCATCATCGCTGACTCCCTTGTCGTCGGGTAGTTCCACCGTACGGAAATCCGCTGTGGTGAAAAAGGTCCCGAAGGGGGAACTACACCTCCTACCGTGGCAGGAGTCAGGAACGCTGGGCGGTCACTTTTTCCGAGGCGATGCGGCGCTCGCGGGTGGCCGGGTCAGGGTGGGCGACCTGCACCAACGATGCGCCCGAGGCCAATACGGCGACCAGTCCGTCGATCAATTCGGCCGGGGTTTCCCACGACGCACTCGACAGCACCCGGTCCTCGGCGGTGAAACCCTGGCGGGAGGCCGACTTCCGCGCCTCCTCGAACACCTCCGACACCGACATTCCGTCCAGTGCGCAGCCGATGCCGCTCGGGCGGAACTGATCACCGTGCACCCGCACCGCGGTCGCGTAATCGGTGACGCCGATCGGCAACTCGCGGACCGGCAGGCCCATCGGATCCAGGGACAGCGCGGCCACCTCCGGAATATCGCCCGCCTCGTCGATGCGATCGGCGGTCACCAGCGCCAGCTCGGCATCCGGGTCCGCGTGCAGCACCACCTCGACACCGGCCCACCAGCAGCCGAGCAGGACCGCGGCGGTCTGCCAGTGCGCGGGCAGCAGCACCGCCACCCGTGAACCGCGGGAGAGGCCGAATTCGTCGCGAATCATATTGGCGGTCTTGGCCGCCCAGTTGGTCAGCGTCAGCCCCGAGAGCTCGATCCGGGCGCCGGTGGCGTCGTCGTAATAGGTGATGCGCGGGCCCGCGGGATCGCGGGCGAGGATGGGGTCGAGTACCGCTTCGGTGAGGGTCTCGGTCAGTTCACGCATTTCGGTCCGTTCTTACCGGCATCGATGGGTGGAGCCGGCGGGACCGGCGTCATGGTGCTCGAGGTGCTCGTGAAGTCCAGCTGGCCGCCGGTCGCCGAACCGGGACCAGCGTAGTCACCGGCCAGCACCACCCGAACCGCCCCCTCCGCCATACCGTCCTGCTTGATGACCGGGAGTCCGCCCAGCACCCCGGCCACCGCGCGCGCGTTCGCATCGCTGCTGCTGCCCGCCAGCACCCGGCTGCTCTGCACCGGCCCGCCGATCCAATTGTCCACCGTGCCGGTGTGGAAACCCTTGCCCGCCAGCGCCTGCCCGACCTGCCCGGCCAGCCCGCCGGTACCGCTGGCGTTGTAGAGATCGACGGTGACAGTCGACGGATCGACACCGCCCGTCGTCTCCGGCGGATCACCGTCGATGGTCTTGGCGACATACTTCTGCACCGCGACCGGATCGACGCGCACCACCGATTCGCCGTTCTCGGTCCAGCCGTTCAGATCCTTGACCGGAACGGTCTCGAACTTCACCTGCCCCGCGGACAGGTCCTGCAGCTCGTGCAGGAACGACAGCACATCCCAGCCGTCGTCGAGCACGATGGTGCGGCCCACCGCATCACTGAGATCCTTCAGCCGGCCGGGATTGGTGAGCACCTTGGCGCTGAGCACCTGATGCACCAGCTGCGCCATGTACACCTGCTGGCGCACGATGCGATCGAGATCGCCGCGCGGCAGTTCGTGCCGCTGGCGCACGAAGCTCAAAGCCTCCGGGCCATTGAGCTTCTGCGGTCCCGCCGGGAAGTCGGCGCCGGACATCGGCTCGTACACAGGAGCGTTCAGGCAGACATCGACTCCGCCGACGGCATCGGTGAGCAGGACGAAACCGAGCAGACCGACCTCGGCGTAGTGATCGACGGTGATACCGGTCAGGTTGGCGACCGCCTTGATCAGCGCCTGCCGTCCGGCGAGGGTGGAGCGGGTCTCCGCCTCGGCGGGATCGACGCCCTTGTCGATGAGCTTCTGCTGCTCGGTGAACTTCGTGACACCGAAGGCGGAGTTGATCTTGCCCATGCCCAGGCCGGGAATGTCCACATAGGAATCGCGGGGAATCGAGATGGCCGTTGCCGATTGGCCATTGTTGGGCACCCGGATCAAGACGATGGTGTCGGTATTGAGGCCCACCTCATCACCCGCGTGCAGCATGGCTCGCTCATCCGCGGAGAGCGGATTGCCGTGCGCGTCGGTGCGGGCGTCGATGCCGACCATGAGAATGTCCACCGCGCCGTCCGAGCCCCCACCCAGGCCCAGATCGCTGATCCGCTCGATGCTCGACACCAGCTGATCCACGCTGTGCCAGCCCATCCCGGTCACCACCAGCACCAGCGCCGCCGCCGCGGCCGCGAACGCGCGCAGCGGATTCGCGCGGTGCCGCGCCGCCCACGACCCCCGCGCCGCTGGGCGGCGCGAAGATAGCGGTGCGGATGCTCTCGTGCTGTCCGGCAACCCCTGCTTCCTCTCCAGTGTTCGGCCGACCACACCCCGCAATCGGGGTGGCGTCGTTGGAATACCCCCATAGGCAGGCTAGACGCGCGGCCGGACATGTCCGTGTAGCCGACACTCAGTGAGTCGTGCCGCATTGCCGGTGGGCAGGGCATTACCGCAGGTGGAGACGGAGGTGCGGGACCACTGTCCGGCATGCCACACTGACCGCCGTGACTTCTGCCTCCCTGGATCCCGTCTCCGAGCGGCTCGTGGTGACGGGTGCGCGGGGACAGTTGGGCCGGGCGCTGCTGCGCCTGGCGCCCGGCGCCCGCGGCTACGGCCGCGATGAGCTCGACATCACCGATCTGGAAGCGGTTCGCGCCGTACTGAATCCGGGTGATGTGGTGCTCAACTGCGCGGCCTACACCGCGGTGGATCAGGCCGAGACCGACGTGGATGCGGCATTCGCGGTGAATGCGAGTGGTCCTGCCGTGCTCGCCGCGGTCTGCGCCGCGATCGGCGCGGACCTGGTGCACGTCTCCACCGATTACATTTTTCCGGGCACTGCCGACCGTCCGTACGAGCCGAACGATCTCGCCGGTCCCACCACCGTTTACGGTCGCTCCAAATTAGCTGGCGAGCAGGCCGTACTCGATCTCGCTCCGGATTCGCGGATCGTCCGCACCGCCTGGGTCTACACCGGCGAGGGTTCCGACTTCGTCGCGACCATGCGCAGGCTCGAGCGCGAACGGGACACCGTCACGGTGGTCGCGGACCAGATCGGATCGCCCACGTACGCACCGGATCTGGCCGCGGGGCTGCTGGAGCTGGCTGGGCGGCTGCCGGATTCGACGCGGCCGGACTCCCCGGATGCGGCGGGGCGGCGCGCGATCCCGCGAATTCTGCACGCCACCAATGCCGGACAGGCCAGCTGGTTCGAGCTGGCGCGTGCCGTATTCGCCGGCCTCGGCGCCGATCCGGAGCGTGTACTGCCCTGCGGCACCGCGGATTTCCCGAGACCCGCTCCGCGCCCGGCATATTCGGTCCTTTCGGGCAAAACGTGGGTATCGGCCGGGCTCAGCCCCCTGCGGGAATGGGAGCGGGCGCTGGACGACGCACTCACTTCCATCTCCGACTAGGCTGAGCGCCCGTGAGCCCCTCGGATTCTGTCGGACGACCGTCACTGGCCGTCGTCACGGTGACCTACTCGCCCGGTGAACACCTCGAACACTTCATCAGCACGCTAGCCACCGCGACCGGCGAGAAGCCGCAGGTCATCCTCGCCGACAACGGCTCGGTGGACGGCGTGCCGGAGCTGGTCGCCGAAGCCAACGCCAATGTCCGGCTGCTGCGCACCGGCGGCAATATCGGCTACGGCGGCGCCATCAATCGCGCTGTCACCGAAATCGACCCGGACATCGAATTCATCATCATCGTCAACCCCGATATCCGCTGGGGTACCGATTCGATAGATGAACTGCTGGCCGCCGCCCGTCGCTGGCCCCGCGCCGGCGCCCTGGGCCCCAAGGTGCTGGAACCGGACGGCAGCCTCTACCCGTCCGCGCGTTCGGTGCCCGGCCTGGCCGACGGCGCCGGGCACGCCATCCTCGGCACGGTCTGGCCCGGCAACCCCTGGACCCGGCGGTACCGGCAGGAGAACGAGCAGATCTCCGAGCGCACCGTCGGCTGGCTGTCGGGTTCCTGCCTGCTGGTACGCCGCGCCGCCTTCGACGCCATCGACGGATTCGACTCCCGATACTTCATGTACATGGAGGATGTGGACTTCGGTGATCGCATGGGCAAGGCGGGCTGGCACAATGTTTTCGTGCCGTCCGCGGAGGTCACGCACGCCAAGGGACATGCCGCCGGACGCCATCCGGAGACCATGCTGCCGGCCCACCACGCCAGCGCCTACCGGTTCCAGGCAGATCGGCATCCACACTGGTGGCAGGCTCCGCTGCGGGTCGCGCTGAAGGCCGGACTTGCGATCCGCTGCAGGCTTGCGGTTCGATCCGCACTGCGCGAACGCGATGCTCTGCACGCCGAGAACGCGGGCGCGACCAACTGACCACCCGACAACAGGGGAGAGAATGGCGAACAGCGGCAGTACTGCCGGGTCGACGGATGCGGTAATCCTGGTCGGAGGCCAGGGCACCCGCCTGCGGCCACTGACCCTGTCCGCTCCCAAACCGATGTTGCCGACGGCCGGTCTGCCGTTCCTGCAGCATCTGCTGGCCCGCATCGCCGCGGCCGGCATCACGCACGTCGTCCTCGGCACCTCCTACAAGGCGGAGGTGTTCGAGGATCACTTCGGTGACGGTTCCGAGCTCGGGCTCGACCTCGAGTACGTGACCGAGACCGAGGCGCTGGGCACCGGCGGCGGTATTCGCAATGTGCTGCCGAAACTGCGGGCCGACACCGTCATGGTGTTCAACGGCGATGTGCTCGGCGGCACCGATCTCAACGGTGTGCTGGAAACCCATCACGCCAGCAATGCCGACGTCACCCTGCACCTGGTGCGGGTCGGCGATCCGCGGGCCTTCGGCTGCGTGCCCACCGACGAGACCGGCCGGGTCACCGCGTTCCTGGAGAAGACCCAGGATCCGCCGACCGATCAGATCAATGCCGGTTGCTACGTCTTCCGCCGCGAATACATCGAGAAGATTCCGGCGGGCCGCCCGGTCTCGGTGGAACGCGAGGTCTTCCCGGCGCTGCTCACCGAGGGCGCGCACATCCAGGGCCACGTGGATACCGCGTACTGGCGCGATATGGGCACCCCCGAGGACTTCGTCCGCGGCTCCGCCGATCTCGTGCGCGGCATCGCCCCCTCGCCCGCGCTGCACGGGCAGCGCGGCGAATCCCTCGTGCACCCCAGTGCGGGTGTGGCTCCCGGCGCGCTGCTCATCGGCGGCACCGTGGTCGGCCGCGGCGCCGAGGTCGGGGCGGGCGCTCGCCTCGACGGCGCCATCCTTTTCGACGGCGCGCGCGTGGAAGCCGGTGCCACCGTGGAACGTTCGATCGTCGGCTTCGGCGCCCGCATCGGTCCCCGCGCCCTCGTGCGCGACGGCGTGATCGGCGACGGCGCCAGCATCGGTGCACGCTGTGAGCTGCTGCGCGGCGCCCGGGTCTGGCCAGGCGTGGACATCCCCGACGGCGGCATCCGCTTCTCCACCGACGTATAAAGCAGCACACCGTGAATCGGCCGCTCTCAACAGAGGGCGGCCGATTCACGTATGGCGAGCCACCTCCGTCCGGTGGGCGGCGCGCCGTAAAGGGTGGGGCGGATGTTGTCTGGAGTGTTGCGGTGATAACACTGGGGTCATGACATTGTGGCCTGATCCGGAAGTCGCAGCGGCGGTCAAGGGATGGGCGACCAGGTCGCCGGCCGTGGATGCGGGGGAATATCTGCAGATACGGGCCATGATCAACGGGTTGACGCATGGGGTGGTCACACCGGACGGGGCGGAGATCACCGTGCTGGAGCGCACGGTGGTCGCCGAGGATGGCTACGAGATTGCGGTGCGGGTGTACCGCGGTGCGGGCGAGGTGTCGACGGGGGCGCTGCTGTATGTGCATGGGGGCGGCGGGATTTCCGGGACGCTCGACGGGTACGACCGGCTGTGCCGGTACTACGCGGCGGAGGCCGGAATTCAGATCGTGGCCGTCGACTATCGGCTCGCGCCCGAGCATCCGCATCCGGCGGACGTGCAGGACACCTATGCCGTGCTGGGCTGGTTGGCCGCGCACGCCGGCGAATTGGGCATCGATCCCGAGCAGATCGGGATCGGGGGCGACTGTGCCGGTGGCGGTATCGCCGCGGGTGTCGCACTGCTGGCGCGGGATCGCAGCGGGCCCGCGCTGGCCCTGCAAATGCTGATCTGCCCGATGCTGGACGATCGGAATACCGTGTCCGATCCGGCGATTGCGCCCTTCAGCACCTGGACCTACGAGTTCAATCGCACCGCGTGGCGCGCCCGGCTCGGTGATCTCGCGGGCACCGATGCGGTCCCCGCGTACGCGGCCCCGGCGCGGGCGGCCGAATTGGCCGAGTTACCAAGAGCTTTCATCGAGGTCGGTGACCTCGATATCTTCCGCGACGAAGCCCTCGACTACGCGCGCCGGTTGGTGGCGGCGGGAACCCATGTGGAAGCGCACCTTTGGCCGGGACTGCCGCACAACTACGACGCGGTGGGCGCGAAAACGCCAGCGGCCCGGCGGGCGCTGGCGGTTCGGATCGGCTTCCTCGCGAGTCTGCTGGACTGATCGTTCAGACGGCCCACTTCTCCGGGTTCAGGTGATACTGAACCAGGGCGTTGGCGTGGCCGTGACCCATGTTGTGCTCGGTCTTCAGCAGATTCACCAGGTCTTTGTTGGAGGCGCTTCCGGTCGCGCGGAGCAGGGCGAACCATTCTTCGACGGGGCGGCCGTACTTCGCTTCGATGGAGGGGAAGTACGAGGCCGGGCCGTGGGGCGTGGTCGCCATGGTGTCGCTCCTTCGTGTGCGGTTATCGGAGTAGACGATCTCGGTTCGCCGAATTCATCCCACCGTGACGGGGCTCACACTCGCCGCCGTGAGGGTGGTGGTGTGACGCTCGCGGAGCAGCAGGACTCCGGTGAGCAGTACCAGTGCGGCGGTGAGGCCGTGCACGCCGAAAGCGGTTGCGGTGGAACCGTGGTGGCTCAGCACGGTGATCATGTCGCCGATCGGGGTGAGAGCCATGACCAGCATGGTGATGCCCAGGGCGAAGCGCTGGCGGGCGGCCAGCAGGGCGAGGATGAGGATGCCGGAGACGGTATCGCGAATGCCCTTGAGATTCATGAACGCCGCGGCATCGCCGTGCGGCCATTCCGGGAGGCCGAAGCCGGTGGCGATGGTCTGCGGCGTGAGGAGGTAGCTGATGCCGATGTAGAGGATGAAGGCCGCGCCGATGAGGGACAGGGCGGTGGCGATGCGGTTCACGGTCATGGTCTGTGCTCCAAAATCTAGCGCTGCTAACTGATGTGCACAACGCTAGATTATGCGTGGGTAGTTTGTCTAGCGATGCTAGAGTTTTGTTTATGAGCGCCATCCAGACACGCAAGGAACGCGACCGCGCCGAACGCCATCAGCGGATCATCGATGCCGCCCGCCAACTGGCCGAAACCGAAGGCTGGGACGCGGTCACCATTCGCCGCCTGGCCGACGCCATCGAGTACAGCCAGCCCGTGCTCTACGGCCACTTCTCCGGCAAGGACGCCATTGTCACCGCGGTCGCCGAACAGGGGATCGGCGAATTCGCGGTGGCGACCAGGGCGGTCCGAGAAGCCGCCGCCACGCCGGAGGAAGCCCTGACCGCGGTCGCCGAGGGCTATCTCGCCTTCGCCCGCGACAATGCCGCGCTCTACGACGCCATGTTCCTGCTGCGCACCAATCTGAAATTCGGTGACGAGGCCGGGCAGCCGCTCAAGGACGCCTTCAAGGAACTGGCCCTGACCTTCGCCCCCTTCGCCGCACCGCACGATGTCGAAACCTTCACCGAGGTCGCCTGGAGCGCCCTGCACGGTCTGGCCACACTGGATCGAGGCGGCCGGCTGCGGCCGGACTTTCGTAGTCAGCGTCTGGACGTTCTCATTGCCCAGTGGGTGCACTGAGCCCCGGGTGGACTGATCGGCGCGGGCTTCGTCACGATCGGGCCGGCGCTCGCCGGCCGCGCCTAGGCTGTGAATATGGCTGACGCGGTGGTGGTCGGATCGGGGCCCAATGGGCTTGCGGCGGCGGTGATCCTGGCCCGGGCGGGGCTCGAGGTGCAGGTCTACGAGGCCTCGGACGCGATCGGCGGCGGCTGCCGGACCGCGGAGGTCACGCTGCCGGGGTTCCGGCACGATCTGTGCGCGGGTGCGCATCCGATGGCGGTGGCGTCACCGTTCTTCCGCGCCTTCGATCTGGCCGCGCACGGGGTGGAACTGCTTGCCCCGCAGGTCTCCTATGCGCATCCGCTCGACGGCGGGCGGGCCGGACTGGCGTGGCGTGATCTCGAGCAGACCGCGGCCGGGCTCGGTCGCGACGGCGGATCCTGGCGGCGGCTCTTCGGACCGCTGGTGCGGGACTGGGAAGGTCTGGTCGCCCTCGGAATGTCGGATCTGCGGCACCCACCGCTCGACCCGATGGTGGGGGTGCGCTTCGCCCGCCGCCTCGCCGAACAGTCGACACCGCTGTGGAATCTGCGTTTTCGCGAGGAGCTCGCACCGGCGCTGCTGACCGGCATTGCGGCACATGCCATTCGGCCACCGCGCGGGATTCCGGGCGCCGGGGTCGCCATGCTGCTCGGCACGCTCGCGCATGTGCGCGGCTGGCCTGTCCCGAAAGGCGGCAGTCAGGCCATCAGCGATGCGCTCGCCGCCGATCTGCGCCGGCACGGCGGACGCATCAGCACCGGGCATCGCATCGATTCCATCGACGAATTCGGTGATGTGCGAGCCGTTCTGCTCGATCTGGCGCCCGCCGAACTACAGCGCATCGCCGCCGACCGCCTGCCGGGCCGATACTCCCGGACGCTGGGGAACTTCCGCTACGGCGGTGCGGCCTGCAAGGTCGATTTCGCGCTCTCCGGGCCGGTGCCGTGGCAGGCGCGCGGTTGTGAGCGGGCGGGGACCCTGCATCTGGTCGGCGCCCGCGCCGAGGCGGTCGCCGCCGAAAAGGCCGTGGCCGCAGGACAACACGCGGATCGTCCGTACGTGCTCGCCATTCAACCCGGCGTGGTCGACCCCACCCGGGCGCCCGCCGGGCAGCACAGCTTCTACACCTACGCGCACGTCCCGAACGGTTCCACCCGGGATATGACCGAGGCGATCACGGCGCAGGTGGAACGTTTCGCCCCCGGCTTCCGCGACCTCGTCCTCGCCACCCATGTGCAGACCGCCGCCACCATGCCCGCGCACAATGCCAACTACATCGGCGGCGATATCTCCGCCGGCGCAATGACCCTGCGCCAGACCGTCTTCCGCCCCGCCGCGCGCTGGAACCCGTACCGCACCCCGATCCCCGGCGTCTACCTCTGCTCCTCCGCCACCCCGCCCGGCCCCGGCGTGCACGGCATGAACGGCTACTACGCCGCCCGCCACGCCCTGCGCCGCGAATTCGGCGTCCACACCGACCCGCTGGAACTGCTCGGATCGCACCCGGGTGGCAGTGGACTGGACTAGACTTAGTCCACTATCCTTGGGTGATGACACAGGTAAATATTCATGAGGCCAAGACACACCTATCCCGGCTTCTCGAACGTGTGGCAAAGGGGGAACGCATTGTGATTTCCAAGGCGGGCAAGCCCATCGCCGATCTGGTTCCACATGGGGGGACGCCGGTCACCTTCGGCGGTCTCAAGGGCCAATTAGCGTACGACGACAGCGCATTCGGCATCGATCCCGACATTCAGCGGATGTTCTATGGGGATGATGCCGATGCTTCTGCTTGATAGTCAGACGGCACTGTGGTTGCTCGACGACAATCCGCGGCTGGGCGAGCATGCCCGGCGAATGATCAGTTCGGCTACCGAGGTGTACGTCTCCGCGGCGACGATTTGGGAGCTGACCATCAAAGCGATGCTCGGCAAACTGAAGATCCCGGCCGACTTCACCGAGTTAATCGGTACACAGGGCCTGGCCGTTCTCGACGTCACCGGCGAGCACGCCGAGGGGATTCGCGAATTTCCAGAACTTGTGCGGCACGACCCATTCGATCGACTGATCATCGCGCAGGCACAGGTCGAGATGCTGCGATTGCTCACCGCGGACCGTGTGCTGCTCGGTCTGAATCGAAGCTTCGTCGTCGATTCCACCCAGTGATCGACTCGGCTGGGCCTAGGCCGGCTGGGTGCGGTAGAGGTCCGGCTCCAGGTAGATGACGCGGGCGGCCGGAACCGCCGCGCGCACACGCGCTTCCGCATCATCGATGGCGGCCGCGATATCGGCGATCTCCAGCCCGGGGACGATGGCGATCTTGGCGGCCACCAGCATCTCCTCGGGGCCGAGATACTGGGTGCGCAGATGGATGAGACTGTCGATGCGCTGATCATCGACGAGCTGGGCGCGAATGGCGCGATCCTCTTCCGGGGTGGCGCCCTCACCGATGAGCAGGCTCTGCATCTCGATGATCAGGATGACGGCGATGACGCCGAGCAGGATGCCGATGGCCAGGGTGCCGATGCCGTCCCACACCGGTTCGCCGGTGAGCTCGGTCAGGCTGATGGCGACGAAGGCGAAGATCAGGCCGATGAGTGCGCCGGAGTCCTCCAGCAGCACTACCGGCAGCTCCGGATTGCGGGAGTTGCGGATGAACCGCCACCAGCTCGCATCGCCCTTGAGCGGCTTGGACTCTCGCATGGCGGTGGTGAAGCTGTAGCCCTCCAGCAGGATGGCGACACCGAGAATGCCGACCGCCACCCACGGGTTGGTCAGCTTCTCCGGATGCTCGATCTTGTGGATGCCCTCGTAGATCGCGTACACCGAGCCGAGCGCGAAGATCACCAGCGCGACGACGAACGAGTAGAAGTAGCGATTGCGGCCGTAGCCGAACGGGTGCAGCTGGTCGGCCTGCTGTGCGGCCCGGCGCTGACCCAGCAGCAGCAGACCCTGATTGGAGGTGTCCGCCACCGAGTGCACGGCCTCGGCCAGCATGGACGCCGATCCGGTAATGGCCGCGCCGATGAACTTCGCCACCGCTATACCGGCATTGGCGCTGAGCGCCGCCAGGATCGCCTTCTTACCGCCACCCGCTGACAATGTGCCGTCCCTCCGAACCGTTGTCCGTTTTGTCGTAAAACGTGCTTGGTGGGACAGCCTACCCAGACGGAGTTCAGTCCTCGTCGACCGTCGCGCAGAACAGTTGCGCCGCATCCCCGATGGCCTGCGCGCGAATATCGCCGTCGGCCGCGGAAATCCAGGCTGCATGGCCGCATTCGACCCGCAGCTTCTGCCCGCCCAGGAACAGCAGCACCGTGCCGTGCGTGCACAGCACGATGCCGGGCCCGGAGCGCGGCACCGGAATCGGCTCCGACCCGGGTGTCAGCTCATAGCGGCTGAGCGCGAATTCGGGTGCGGGCGTGTGGTACTGGAAAACACCCTCACCCAGCAGCTCCGGCTCGATGATCGGCAGATCCAGGGGTTCGAAATCCAGCACCCGCAGCAGTTCCGGCACATCCACGTGCTTGGGCGTGAGCCCGCCGCGCAGCACATTGTCGGAATTGGCCATGATCTCCACGCCGACGCCGCGCAGATACGCGTGCAGGTTTCCGGCGGCCAGGAACAGGGCCTCACCGGGCTCCAGGGTGATCCGGTTCAGCAGCAGGGCGGCAAGGGTTCCGGCATCACCGGGATAGGCCTCCGCCAGTTCCAGCAGGGTCCGCACCTCGGCGGTGAATTCCCGGCGCGAACCATTGGCACCGGCATCGCGTTCGGACAGGTAGTGCACGCAGCCGTCCAGCACCTTGGGCAGCAGCATGCTCAGGCTGGCCTGCGGCAGTGCGATCCAGGTGGTGAACAGGGTGCGCAGCCCGGCCGAATCCGGTTGTGCGGCCAGCAGTCCCGCATACGGCTCCAGCTCCGGCACCTCCAGCGCCCGCAGCAGCCGCACGGTGCGCATCGGATCGCGGAAGCCCGCGAGGGCTTCGAACCGGTCCAGCGCCACCACGAGTTCGGGTTTGTGGTTCTCGTCCCGGTAGTTGCGCATGGGGGAGTCGAGGGAGATGCCGGCGTGGTTCTCGCGCTGGAAACCGTTGCGCGCCTGTTCGAGACTGGGGTGCGCCTGCAGCGACAGCGGTTCCTCGGCGGCGAGGATCTTCAGCAGGAACGGCAGCCGGCCGTCGAATTCGCCCGCGACCGAACCGAGTTCGCGCTGCGGGTCGGCGCTGACCACCTCCAGCAGCGATTGACTGTGCCCGTTGATCCGCACCTGTGCGGGATCGGCGGGGTGCGCGCCGAACCAGAGTTCGGCCTCCGGATGCGCGGAAGGAACCGGTCGTCCGCACAGCTGAGCTAGCGCGGTGCGCGAGCCCCAGGCGTAGGAGCGCAGCGCACCAACGAGTTCGTGCACTAGTAACGTCCCCCGTCATAGCGTCCCTGGGTCGAGGCCGGACGCGAGAGTAGTCGCAGATACGCGGCCGACATCTCCAGCCGAAGCGACAGCACCGCAAGCTGTTCCAGCTCACCACCGCGCGCGGGCGGCACCGGCTGACCGGCTTCGAGCGCATGCACGGCGGCGGCTTCCGCATCCACGTTCACCAGGTCGACATCGACCAGCCCGGCGTCGGAGCCGAAGACCGCCAGTCGGCGCCGTGCGGCCACCTGGTCCTGGTCGGCGCTCAGTACGAAGATCCGCACCTGCTCCACCGGGGCCGGGCCGTCCAATTGCTCGTCATGGAAGAGCGGATCGAAACCGGGTACGGACACGCCTGCAGCTTCCACCAGTCGACCATGCGCCGCAACGGTTTCCGCAAGGTTGGCAGCGGCGGTGATCTGCCCGGCGGCGGCCAGCAGCACTTCGGAGCCGTGTTCGGCGAGAATCGCGGCGGCGGGCGAATCGCCCGACAGCACCATGCGCTTGCGCTGCTGCATACGGGTGGCGAGGGTCTTGGCCGGATTGTGGAACGCCTCGTGCTGCGGACCGTCCCGCAGCGCCTCGGCATCGAGCAGATCGGCGAGCGCGTCCAATTCCGGGAGCAGCGGCCCGGTGCGAGCGGGGTCGACCGCGGCCACCACCGCGATGCCGACGGCCAGATAGCGCAGCAGCCGATTGTGGTCGAGCACCCGGACCCGCGGTGGCAGCATGGTCGCGCGGCCCGCGGCGGCGGCGCGCAGCGGTCCCTCGTCGGGCGCGGCGACCACGACCTCCGCACCCCGGCGCACCGCGAAATCGATGGCCTCGGCCAGGCGCGGATCACCAGCGTCATCGCCCGCGACGAGCACCACATCCAACGGGCCGACCCAGGGCGGAATCGAGGTGACCGCCACCAGCGGCATACTCGTCCGATCCCCGAGGGCGGCCACCAGCAGTGCGGCGGCGCGGGCGGCGCGCCCGCTGCCGGAGAGCATGACCAGGCTGCGCGGTCTTAGATCCGTCAGCCGGGTCAGCGCGTTTTCGGCCAATGCCGCGGCGGTCGCGCGTACCAGCGCGCCGCCGGATGCGGCGCTGCGCAAGGTCCCCCCGGCATCGGCCGCTTCCAGCGAGGCGACGTCATCGAGGTCGAGTACAGGTGTCCCAGCGATCATCGGGCGTTGCCACCTCCCCTCATCGGGTCACCAGACGCTGGTGAATCCAAGCTCTGTGATTCCACTATTCCAGTCAGGCGCGGACGATGCTCAGGATCTCGGTGACGAGTTGGTCTACTTCGTCCTGCGATCGTGCTTCGACGTTGAGCCGCAGCAGCGGTTCGGTATTGGAGGCACGCAGATTGAACCAGGCGCCGTCGGGCAGTTGCACGGTCACGCCGTCCAGCCGGTCCACCGACTGGGCCCGCGCGCCGAACGCTTCGAGCACCGCCATGGTCCGCTCCTTCGCATCAGCCACTGTGGAGTTGATCTCTCCGGAGGCCGCATACGTTGCATACGCGGACGCGAGTTCGGACATCGGCCGGTCCTTGGCGCCGAGTACGGCCAGCACGTGCAGGGCGGCCAGCATGCCGGAATCGGCGCCCCAGAAGTCCCGGAAGTAGTAGTGCGCGGAATGCTCGCCACCGAAGATCGCGCCGGTGGAGGCCATCTGCTGCTTGATGAACGAGTGACCGACCCGGGTGCGCACCGCATTGCCGCCGAGCTGGGCGACCAGCTCCGGCACCGCATGCGAGGTGATCAGATTGTGGATGATGGTCGCGCCCGGCTCCTTGATCAGTTCGCGCTCGGCGACCAGACCGGTGATGGCGGACGGCGACACCGGAGCGCCCTTCTCGTCCACCACGAAGCACCGGTCGGCATCGCCGTCGAAGGCCAGGCCGATATCGGCGCCGGTCTTGCGGACGTAGTCCTGCAGATCGACCAGATTCTTCGGATCCAGGGGATTGGCTTCGTGATTGGGGAAATTGCCGTCGAGCTCGAAGTACAGCGGCTCGATGATGTACTGCGGCAGCGTGCCCAGCACGGCGGGCACCGTGAAGCCGCCCATGCCGTTGCCCGCGTCCACGGCGATGCGCAGCGGGCGCGAATCGCTCAGATCGACGAGCTTGTGCAGATAGGCCGCATAGGCGGCGAGCAGATCCTGTTCGGTGGCGGTGCCGCGCGGGCCGTCGTAGGCCGGGACGCCGGCGATGACCTCGTCGGCGATGGTGCGCAGCCCGGTGTCCTGGCCGACCGGCAGCGCCTTGGCCCGGCACATCTTGATGCCGTTGTACTTCGCGGGATTGTGCGAGGCGGTGAACATGGCGCCAGGGCATTCGAGATGGCCGGAGGCGAAGTACAGCCCGTCGGTGGACGCGAGGCCGATCTGGACCACATCGAGGCCCTGCGCGAGCACGCCCTCGGCGAAGGCGGCGGCCAGTTCAGGGGAGGAGTCGCGCATATCGTGGCCGATCACGACCTGCTTCGCACCCTCGGCGCGCATCAGCCGGGCGAAGGCGGAGGCCACATCCGCGACGAATGCCGCGTCGATTTGTTCGCCGACCACCCCGCGGACGTCATATGCCTTGATGACTGCATTTACGGACTCGGCGGAGCGTGGCTCTGTCATGCCGAACACACTAGTAGCTGTGTCCTGCAAGGTGAATTCGGTGTTGCCGCGCATGTCCGGAGCTTTGCTGCGCTAGTTCGGCGGATCGGGTAGGACACGTAGGTGACCGCGTCTGCCGGTGCGATTGGGGCGCTGCTGGGAGGGCGGATAGTCGGAGTAGCCGCGCGGATCAGGTTCCGGTGTGCGGCGGCGTAATCCGGCTTCGCGGACGGCCTCGGCCAGTGCGGTCAGATCGTCGTCGTCGGGGGTGCTGCTGGAAAACCCGCCCTCGTGCTTGACGAGTTCCCACCCCTTCGGCGCGGTGATCCGGGAGGCGTGCGTTTCGCACAGATCCCAGGAGTGCGGTTCGGCGACGGTGACGAGCGGTCCGACCACCGCCATCGAGTCCGAGTACACATAGGTGAGCGTCGCAACAGCCGGATTCTTGCAACCTGGACGGCAGCAACGACGCATGGGAATCACGCCATGCAGGGTAACCCTCCGGGCGCTCCGACGGGGACAGACACGCTCAACGTGGCGGTCCTCACCCGGATCCGGACCGTCAACGCTCCAGTCGCGACACGCGCCGACGCAGGCCGACCGATCGATTGGAGCTAGATTCGTGTCATGACCCGTTCACGTAAGAGGCGACCGCCCACCGCGCGGTCGGTCATCCGTCGCGGGCGGGGTGTGCGCGGGCCGATGCTGCCGCCGACGGTGCCTGCCCGCCGCACCCGCGGCCAGCAGTTCGACCGGTTGGTGCTGGAGGCCTTCGCGCCCCTGGAGAGCCGCTGGCACGATCAGCTCACCAAGCTGGATATCGCGGTGGACGATGTGCCGAAAATTCGTCCGCTGCACCCGGATTCGGTGACCTGGCCGGACGAGGTCGTCGCCGACGGCCCGGTGCCCCTGTCGCGCCTCATCCCGGCAGGGGTGGACCGTTACGGCCAGGCGACCCGGGCCCGCGTGGTGCTGTTCCGCAAACCGCTGGAACTGCGGGCCGGTGATCCGGACGATCTGGTGGACCTGCTGCGCGAAGTTCTCGTTCAGCAGATCGCCACCTACCTCGGAGTCGACCCGGATGTGATCGACCCCGAGCCCGAGGAGTGAAACACCCCTCGGGGCAAAGGATTCCGCGCTCTCAGATGATGCCGCGCTTGAGGCGACGGCGCTCGCGTTCGCTGAGGCCGCCCCAGATGCCGAAGCGCTCATCGTTGGCGAGGGCGTAGTCGAGGCATTCGTCGCGGACTTCGCAGCCCATGCAGATGCGCTTGGCCTCGCGGGTGGAGCCGCCCTTCTCGGGGAAGAACGCCTCCGGATCGGTCTGAGCGCAGAGCGCCCGTTCTTGCCACTGCTCGGCTTCGGTCATCGCGCGACCGCCGCGTGAAAAACTGTCGAACGCTTCATCAGTGCCCGTGACGATCAGGCTCAGGCGTGGTGGTTCGGGCTGGTATTGCGCCCGCGCCCACTGTCCGCCCCCCGGCCGTATCGTCATCGGTTCACCCCCCTCGAGTCCGTTCCATGTGTCGGCGCAGAAATCAGGAGCTGCGCCAGCTGTGGAATCGGTTTGCGATACACCGCCTGGAAAATTCGACGGGGCCAGCTCATCGGCCATCGCTCCGCCTCCTCACTGTGTGTTAGCGCAGAATGATTAATCCGTCGGAACCGATCCCACCGACGGCCCAACACCGCGACGTAGTCCCGCGGCCATCCCCGAGCTGTTCGCCACTCCGATGATGCGAACACATGTTCGAAAAGCCGTCCGCGCCTTGAGCTCTCGCGCGGACCCGGAATGACATGCCTGTGATTAGACACGCCGGGCGCGGTGGTGGTCAAGCTGCCGAGGCTATTCCGTTACCATCTGCGACCCGCTTCGGCAAGGTATCCGCAGATCAAACAGCAAATTCACAGCAAATATCTAGTGAGGCAAATTCGCACCCGAAACGCATAGGCTGTGCGGATGTGACTCGAGAACAAGCGGACACCGCCCCCGGCACCGGTCTGCGGATCGCGGTATTGGTCGGCGGAGTGGGCGGCGCGCGGTTCCTGCAGGGCGTGCGCGAACTGGTCCCCGGCGCCGAAGTAACGGCCATTGTGAACGTCGGCGACGACGTCTGGATGCACGGCCTACGGATCTGCCCGGATTTGGACACCTGCATGTACACGCTGGGTGGCGGCATCGATACCGAACGCGGCTGGGGCCATGCGAACGAGACCTGGAACGCCAAGGAGGAGCTGGCGAAATACAACGCTCAGCCCGATTGGTTCGGCCTGGGTGATCGCGATATCGCCACCCACCTGATTCGTACCGAAATGTTGCGTCAGGGTTACCCCCTTTCGGCGGTGACCGAGGCTCTCTGCAACCGGTGGCAACCCGGTGTGAAGCTGCTGCCCGCCACCGACGACAGGTCTGAAACACACGTCGTTATCGCGGACCCGGAGAACCCTGGCGAACGTCGCGCGATCCATTTTCAAGAGTGGTGGGTGCGCTACCGGGCGAACGTTGAGACCCATGGATTCGTGACTATTGGGGCAGACCAAGCAAAACCCGCCCCCGGTGTGACCGAAATCATAGCGGCCGCGGACGCTGTTCTGCTGGCCCCTTCCAACCCCGTTGTGAGCGTCGGATCCATCCTCGCGGTGCCCGGAATTCGCAGTGCGCTGCGCACCACCGACGCCAGGGTGATCGGCCTGTCCCCGGTGGTCGGTGGAAAGCCGTTGCGCGGCATGGCCGATGAATGCCTCTCCGTCATCGGTGTGGAGACCACCGCCGAAGCGGTCGGCAACTACTACGGCGCGCGCAGTGCCACCGGCATTCTGGACGGGTGGCTGGTGCACAGCACCGATACCGCCGACGTCCCCGGCGTCGAGGTCCGCAGTGTGCCCCTGCTCATGTCCGATCCCGCCGCCACCGCCGAAATGGTGCGGGAGGCCCTGGACATCGCCGGCGTGAAACCTTGAGTGCTGGGAGTGAATTCGTGAGTACCGAACCGAACGCCTCGCGGCCCGATCACGCCGCGGGCGGCGAGCTGAGCATTCGGCCGATCCTCGGCCTGCCGGAATTCCGGCCCGGTGACGATATCGCCGAACACATTGCGGCACAGGCGCCCTGGTTGCAGGACGGCGATGTGCTGGTGGTGACCAGCAAGATCGTGTCCAAGGTGGAGGGGCGCATCGTCGCGGCCCCGGCCGATCCGGAAGCGCGGGACGCGGCCCGGCGCGAGCTGGTGCTGCAGGAGGCCGTGCGGGTGCTGGCGCGCAAGAACCGCACCCTCATCACCGAGAGCCGGCTCGGCATTGTGCAGGCCGCCTCCGGGGTGGACGGGTCGAATGTCGAGCAGGGCGAATTGGTGCTGCTGCCGGTCGATCCCGATGCCAGTGCGAAGGCCCTGCGCGCGGCGCTGGCCGAACGCCTCGGCGTGCAGGTGGCCGTGGTCATCACCGACACCATGGGGCGCGCCTGGCGCAACGGCCAGATCGACGCCGCCATCGGCTCTTCCGGGCTGCGGGTGCTGCACGACTATGACGGCGCGATCGACGGGCAGGGCAATGAGCTGCACGTCACCCTCGTCGCGATCGCCGATGAGCTGGCGGCCGCCGCGGATCTGGTGAAGGGCAAGCTCGGCGCGGTGCCGGTCGCGGTGGTGCGCGGGCTGGAGTACGCCGACGACGGGTCCTCCGCGGCGGATCTGCCGCGCCGCGGGGTCGACGATCTGTTCTGGCTGGGCACCGAGGAGGCCATCGAGCTCGGCCGTGGTCAGGCGCTGCTGATGCGCCGCTCGGTGCGGCAATTCGCGGAGACCCCGGTGGATCCCGGCGTCATCCGGGCTGCCGTGGGCGAGGCGCTCACCGCGCCGGCCCCGCATCACACCCGTCCAGTCCGGTTCGTCTGGTTGCGCGAGCGCGGCCTGCGGAATCAGCTGCTCGAGGCCATGGCCGAGAAGTGGCATGCGGATCTGTCCGCCGATGGTCTGTCGCAGGAGCGTGCGGACAAGCGGGTCGGCCGCGGCCGCATCCTGTTCGACGCACCCGAGGTGATCATCCCGTTCTGTGTGCCCGACGGCGCACACGACTATCCGGACGCCCGCCGCCGCGCCAATGAATCCACCATGTTCAATGTCGCGGTCGGTGCGGCCGTGCAGGGCCTGCTGGTCTCGCTCGCCACCAAGGGGGTGGGCAGCTGCTGGATCGGCTCCACCATCTTCGCCCCCGAGATCACCCGCGAGGTGCTGGGCCTGCCGCAGGACTGGAATCCCTTGGGCGCCATCGCGATCGGTCACCCACTCGAGCCACTCGCACCCCGCGAGGCACGCGAGCCGGGCCTCGGACTGGTGGAGCTGTGAGTGCGGAGTCGTTGCACGCGTCGGCGCAGGAGTTGCTCGAAACCTGGTCTCCGGCAGCGGGTCCGGATCAGTCGCTGCGGGAGGCCATGCTCGCGTTCCTGGGGTCCGCGCCGCGCGGTTGCCTGCGTGAGCATGCGCCGGGGCATATCACCGCCTCGGCCATCGTGCTCTCGCACGACGAGTCCGAGGTGCTGCTGACGCTGCATCCGCGGGTGGGTCGCTGGATCCAGCTGGGCGGGCACTGCGAGGAGTCCGACGAGTCGGTGGCGGCCGCCGCGTTCCGGGAGGCCACCGAGGAATCGGGGATCGCGGACCTGACCCTCGAGCCCGGGCTGTACGGCGCGCAGGCGCATCCGATCACCTGCTCGCTGGGCGTCCCGACCCGGCACCTGGATCTGCTGTTCAAGATCAAGGCGCCGAAAGACGCGGTCCCCGTGCGCAGTTCGGAATCCACCGATCTGCGCTGGTGGCCGGTGGGCGGATTGCCCGCCGACGCGGACGTGCTGCTGCGCTGACTGCGGTGACCGGTCACCGGATATCGGGGCCGGCTCACATTGATTCCACCCCGCCGAACGCCTAGAGTCCGATTCGTAAGACGTTCTCAGGGCGGGGTGGAAATCCCCACCGGCGGTCATGGCGTCCGGCCTATCCGGTACGCACGAGCCCGCGAGCGCCGAGCGGTTCACGGACCGCTCGGGTCAGCAGATCCGGTGTGAATCCGGAGCCGACGGTCACAGTCCGGATGAAAGAGAACGCGACGGTTCCGCCGCTCCGCTCGCGCGGGTCGGCGCGTTCGCGTCGTCATGCCCTGGGTGACAACGCGAACAGGAGATAGTCATGTCACCCATCAATTCGACGGCCGGTCGGATCGCCGTGGTCGCCGCGCGCTGGCACGCGGAGATCGTGAACAAGTCCGTGGCCGCCTGCCGCGCCGGTCTCGCCGAGCACGGATATCCGGATGTCGATGTGATCGAAGTGCCCGGCGCCTTCGAAATCCCCTTGCAGGCCAAGCGTTTGGCGGCCAGTGGCGAGTACGCCGCGATCGCCGCCTGCGCCCTCGTGGTCGACGGCGGCATCTACCGCCACGACTTCGTGGCCTCGACGGTGGTGGACGCGCTCATGCGGGTGCAACTCGACACCGATGTGCCGGTGTTCTCCGCGGTGCTCACCCCGCACCACTTCCACGAGCACGCCGAACATCTCACCTACTACTCCCGGCACTTCGAAGTGAAGGGCGCGGAGCTGGCCAATGCCATTGCCGCCACCCTGAGCATCGGCGCGGTACTGCGCTGATCGGCATCGGCGCGGTACCGCGCCGACAGCAGCGGACCCGCTGCGGCGCAAGGGCATTACGTCGCAGCGGGTCCGGATTCAGGTGGCTCAGGCCGGAACCGGGGTCTTCTCGACCGGTGCGGCGGTGGGGTCGGCAGTCGTTGCGGCGGTAGGGGTTTCGGTTCCCGCGGTTGCCGGATGGTCGTCCACCATGGCGGTTTCGTCGAACGGCAGCTGCCGGTCGAGCACGGCGCGCATCCGGGCCGGTTCGATGGTCTTGGTCCACGTCCCGATGAGCACCGTGGCCACCGCATTGCCCGAGAAGTTGGTCACCGCACGGGCTTCCGACATGAAGCGGTCGATGCCGACGATCAGGCCGACGCCGTCGAGCAGTTCGGGGCGATGGCTCTGCAGCCCGCCGGCGAGCGTGGCCAGGCCCGCACCGGTGACACCGGCCGCGCCCTTGGACGCCACGATCATGAAGACCAGCAGACCCAGCTGTTCGGTCCAGGACAGCGGTTTGTGCATGGCGTCCGCGACGAACAGGGTGGCCATGGTCAGGTAGATGGCGGTGCCGTCCAGATTGAACGAATATCCGGTCGGCACAACAACTCCCACCGTGGTGCGCTCCACGCCCAGATGCTCCATCTTGGCGATGAGCCGCGGCAGCGCGGACTCCGAGGACGAGGTCGCCACGATCAGCAGGTATTCGCGGGCCAGGTACCGCACCAGCTTGAAGATGGACACTCCGGCGACCGTGCGCAGCAGTACGCCGAGGATGCCGAAGACGAAGACCGCGCAGGTGAGATAGAACGCGACCATGAGCAGTGCGAGCTGTTTCACCGCGTCGAGTCCGGTGCGCGCCACCACATTCGCGATGGCGCCGAATGCGCCGATCGGCGCCAGCCACAGGATCATGGTCAGGATGCGGAACACCAGCTTCTGCAGCAGTGCCACACCGCGCAGCAGGGGTTCACCGGTGCTGCCCATGGCCTGGATGCCGAAGCCGACCAGCAGCGCCACGAACAGCGTCTGCAATACCTTGCCGCCGGTCAGCGCCGAGACCAGCGTGGTCGGGACGATGTCCTTGACGAAAGTCCAGGTGCCACCGGCGCTTTGCGCATCCTTCGCGTACTGGACGGACTCCTTGGCGTGTGCGGCGATATCGAGCCCGCTGCCCGGATGCAGCAGATTGCCGACCACCAGGCCGATGGCCAGCGCCACCGTCGACATGATCAGGAAGTACCCGATCGCCATGCCGCCGATCTTGCCGACCCGGGCCGCCGCGCGCACCGATCCGATGCCGAGCACGATGGTGCAGAAGATGACCGGCGAGATCATCATCTTGATCAGATTCACGAACAGGGTGCCGAGCTCGCCCACCGATCTGCCGAAACCCGGTGCGAGCCAGCCGACCAGAATGCCGGCCAGCACCGCGAGGATGACGGCCAGGTACAACCAGTGGGTGCGGTCGCGGCGGGCGCTCGGTGTTCTTGTCGCTGTACTCATTGAAGCCTCTCCGTCATCCCGGCAAGCTCTTGGCCGGGATCCACCGAAATGGGTGGCCGTGTCGCGAGTGTGGATCCCGGCCGAAAGCGCGCCGGGATGACGAGCCGAAGCGCGCCGGGGTGACGAACGGTCAGTCGGTGTGAACCCGCTCACGCCGGTTCGTGAAGAATGATGTGCCCGGGCAGTGACGCCGGTCACTGTTGCGTAAGTTTTGTTCACGGCACGGAGGCGCAGTGATCGGTCGTAGAACGGAGCGCGGGGCGCGGATCCGGCGCGGGCGCTCGGTCGCCGGGCAGGTGTTCGCCGTGCAATTGGCGGTGCTGGCGGTGGTCATCGGGGTCGGCACCGCGCTGGTGGTGCTGCAGACCCGGCATGCTCAGGACGACGCCACCCGGGCGCAGGTCATCGATATCGCGGTGGCCCTCGCCCGCTCGCCCGCGACCCTGACCGCGGTGCGCAGTCCCGATCCGACGGCGCTGCTGCAACCGGTGACCGAGAGCATTCGCCGGAGCACCGGCGTCGATTTCATCGTGGTCATGGCCCCCGACCGCACCCGCTATACGCACACCGATCCGGACCGCATCGGGAAACCGTTCAGCGGCACCATCGATCGCGCGCTGGCGGGGGAGACCTTCACCGAGACCTTCGCCGGCACGCTGGGCCCGTCCATTCGCTCGGTGACTCCGGTCCGGGACGGCGACGGCCACATTGTCGCGCTGGTCTCGGCGGGCATCACCCGCGTGCACATCGGCGCCCAGGTGCGCGCGCAGCTACCGGCCATTCTGATGGTGGCCGCCGCCGGACTGGTGTTGGCGCTGCTGGGCGCACTGCTGTTGCGCCGCAGGCTGTTGCGCCAGACCCTGGGTCTGGCTCCGGCCGAAATGCGCACGCTGTACGAGCATCACGATGCCGTGCTGCACTCCGTGCACGAGGGCCTGCTGGTCTTCGATAAATCGGGTGAGCGCGCCGAGGTCGTCAATGACGAGGCGCGGCGGCTGCTGCAGCTGCCGGACGGCCCGGTGCTGCGGACCGATCTGCCCATCTCATTGCAACGGCTCGGGCCGGAGGTTGTGCGCGATGAGATGCATGTGACGCCGGAGCGGGTGCTGGTGGTCAATCAGGATCTGGTCGAACACGGCGGCCGCCGGATGGGCACCGTGCTCACGCTCCGCGACCACACCGAATTACGGGACGTACTGGGCGAATTGAATTCGGTGCGCGGTTTCGCCGAAGCCCTGCGCGCCCAGGCGCACGAGGCCGCCAATCGCCTGCACGCCGTGATCACCATGGTGGAGCTGGGCCGGTCCCGGGAGGCGGTCGCCTTCGCCACCGCGGAGCTGGAACTGT
Organism: Nocardia sp. NPDC006630; assembly: GCF_040611495.1. NCBI lineage: Bacteria > Bacillati > Actinomycetota > Actinomycetes > Mycobacteriales > Nocardiaceae > Nocardia > Nocardia sp. NPDC006630. The sequence goes on along the minus strand of NZ_JBEXOK010000001.1, from coordinate 362,981 downwards.
CGCAGGCGCTCATCGACCGGCTGGCCGGTGCGGTCGCCGAACCGGCCGTGGTCGCGCTGCTGCTGGGCAAGGTGGAGCAGGCGGCCGAATTCGGTGTGGAGCTCACCGTCACCGGTGACACCCTGCTCGATTCCACCGATCCGCTCACCGCGCACGAAATGGTCACCCTGCTCGGCAATCTCGTCGACAACGCGCTCGATGCTGTCGGGCGGGACGAGGACGCCTGGGTGGAGGTCACCGTCCGCCGCGATGACGCCGAGCTGTATGTCCGGGTCACGGACAGTGGTCCGGGCATGTCCGAGGAGTTGTTCAGCCGGGCGACCGAGCGTGGCTATTCCACCAAGACCGACCATCACGGCCTGGGTTTGGCGCTGGTGCGGCGGCTGGTAGCCCGGTACGGCGGGGAGCTGCGGGCGAGCCGGGAGCCCGAAGCGGCTGTTATCGTGCGCTTTCCGTGTCCGGTCGGGGCGCGGCGGGACGAGGGTGCGGATGCGGGTTCGGGTGATGGGTAGGTACCGGTGATCAGAGTCCTGATCGTGGAGGATGATCCGGCAATCGCCGAGGCGCACCGCTCCTACGTGGACCGACTGCCCGGTTTCGAGGTGGCGGGCGTCGCGCACACCGGGCGGGACGCGCTCGCCGCCGCCGCGAGGTCACAGAAAGATAACGACTCCGTAGACCTCGTTCTGATGGATATCGGTTTACCGGATATGAGCGGTCTTGCGGTCGCAGCGGCTTTAGCCGGACTGCGCCCGCGCCCGGATGTCATCGCCGTGACGTCCGCGCGCGATCTGGCCATGGTCCGCGCCGCCGTCGCGCACGGAGTGGTGCTGTATCTGCTGAAGCCGTTCACCTTTTCGGCATTCCGCGAGAAGCTCGAGCGCTATCTCGAATATCGGACGGCGCTGCCGGCGGGCGAGGCGGCCATCTCGCAGCAGGAGATCGACCGCGCCTTCGGCATGCTGCGGACTCCCGATCAACGGGCTACCTCGCCGAAAGGTATTGCGCCACAGACGATGGAGGAGGTTTCGCGTGCGGTGCGCGCGGCATCCCAGGGCGTGTCCGCCGGAGAGGTCGGGCGCGTCGTCGGCGTTTCGCGGGTTACCGCGTGGCGATACCTGGAGCGTCTCGCCGAAGACGGCGTGGTGCGGCGGCGAACGGACTACGGTCGCACCGGGCGACCGCAGGTGCGTTATTTGTGGTTGCACTGAGTTCCGATTCACCACCGGTTTGCCAGAGATGTGCGGTGACGGCCATCACATGGATAGATGCCTGTTCGGCCTCTGTTCATGGTGTAACAGTTGCCACCTTTGGCGACGAACCGCTGTTGTAACGGGGATAGAGTCTGTACATATCTACCTGCGAAGTTCTGAGGTATCTAATTAGCGGGGCAAACTTGCAATTGGTCGGCAAACGGTCGGGTTCGCCGGATCCCAAACGTCACCTGTGGGTGTTGGGGCTCATCGCCCCGATGAGTGCATTGTTGCCGTCGCAGCTGGTCTACTGGACCCGCTTCGAGGTGTTCTGGTGGATCGGACCGATCATTGTTCTCATTGTCATACCCGTCCTGGACTGGGTCGTCGGGGAAGACGGCACCAATCCGAAGGATGAGGATTACGAACTACTCTCCAACGACCGGTACTACCGGTGGTGCACCTATCTGTTCCTTCCGGTGCAGCTGATCGGCCTGTATATCGCGGCCGTCATGTGGGCCGGTACCGACCTGTCGGTCATCGACAAGCTCGGGCTCGCAGCAACTCTCGGGTTTGTCAGCGGAATCGGTATCAATGCCGCGCACGAGCTCGGGCACCGGGTCGAGCATATGGAGCGGTGGCTGTCGAAAGTGGCTCTCGCGCAGTCGGCGTACGGCCATTTCTTCGTGGAGCACAATCGCGGCCATCACGTTCGTGTCGCCACCCCGGAGGATCCGGCCAGTGCCCGCATGGGCGAAACGCTGTGGGAATTCCTGCCGCGCAGCGTGCTCGGTGGCTTCCGTTCGGCTATCGGGCTCGAGCGGGACCGGCTGCGCCGAAAAGGGCAGGGCTGGTGGAGCATCCACAATCATGTGCTGCAGGCCTGGGCCATGACGGTGGTGCTCTTCGGCGCGCTGGTCGGTGGGTTCGGCTGGCGAATCCTGCCGTATCTGCTGCTGCAGGCCGTGATCGGCGCCGCGCTGCTGGAGACGGTCAACTATGTCGAGCACTACGGACTGCTGCGGCGCCGGCGGCCCAATGGCAAGTGGGCGCGGTGCTCGCCGAGCGACAGCTGGAACAGCGACCGCCTGGTCACCAATATTTTCCTGTTCCATCTGCAGCGGCACAGCGACCACCACGCAAATCCTGGACGCAGGTACCAGACTCTGCGCTCCACTCAGGAATCGCCGCAGCTCCCGGCCGGTTATGCCACCATGATTCTGCTGGCGCTGTTTCCGCCGCTGTGGCGCTACGTGATGGATCAGCGGCTGCTGACGCACTACAGCGGCGATATCAGCCGCGCCAATATCCAGCCGCGCAAACGCGACCGCATCCTGGCCCAGCACGGCGACGGGATGGCGGCCGCCGCCTGAGCGGCAACCCCCCGGCTCTCGCACCGAGGGGGTGCGAGGCTGCCGTCGCGGTGTCGCCTCCGCGCGGCACCGACTAGCCTTGCTTGCGGAAGACAGGCCGACCAGGAGAGGCACGAGAGGCAGATGACGACCGCAGTGACCAGCATGATGACCCCCGACGTCCGCAACGGGATCGACTACAAGGTGGCGGACCTCTCGCTGGCCGAGTTCGGCCGCAAGGAGATTCGGCTCGCCGAGCACGAGATGCCGGGCCTGATGGCACTGCGTCGCGAGTACGACGACGTGCAGCCGCTGCGCGGTGCGCGCATCTCCGGCTCGCTGCACATGACCGTGCAGACCGCCGTCCTGATCGAGACCCTGGTGTCTCTCGGCGCGGAGGTCCGCTGGGCCTCCTGCAATATCTTCTCCACCCAGGACCACGCCGCCGCGGCCATCGTGGTGGGCCCGAACGGCACCGAGGACGAGCCCAAGGGCATCCCGGTGTTCGCGTGGAAGGGCGAGACCCTCGAGGAGTACTGGTGGGCCGCCGAGCAGATGCTCACCTGGCCCGGCGAGCCCGCGAACATGATTCTCGACGACGGCGGTGACGCCACCATGCTGGTGCTGCGCGGCGCCCAGTTCGAGAAGGCCGGCGTCGTGCCGCCCGAGGACGAGACCCACTCGGCCGAGTACAAGGTGTTCCTGAACCTGTTGCGCGCCAGCCTCGAAGCCGACAAGGCCAAGTGGAGCGTCGTCGCCGACAGCATCAAGGGCGTCACCGAGGAGACCACCACCGGTGTGCTGCGGCTGTACCAGTTCGCCGCCGCGGGTGAGCTGCCCTTCCCGGCCATCAATGTCAACGACTCGGTCACCAAGTCCAAGTTCGACAACAAGTACGGCACCCGGCACTCGCTGGTCGACGGCATCAACCGTGGCACCGATGTGCTCATCGGCGGCAAGAAGGTGCTGATCTGTGGTTACGGCGACGTCGGCAAGGGCTGCGCCGAATCGCTCAAGGGCCAGGGCGCGCGCGTCCAGGTCACCGAGATCGACCCGATCAATGCGCTGCAGGCGCTCATGGACGGCTTCGACGTGGTGACCGTCGAGCAGGCCATCGGCGATGCCGACATCGTGGTCACCTCGACCGGCAACAAGGACATCATCACCCTCGAGCACATGAAGGCGATGAAGGGTCAGGCCATCCTCGGCAATATCGGCCACTTCGACAATGAGATCGATATGGCTGCGCTCGAGCGTTCGGGCGCGCACCGCCTGAACATCAAGCCGCAGGTCGATCTGTGGACGTTCCCGGATTCGGGTCGCAGCATCATCGTGCTGTCCGAGGGCCGCCTGCTGAACCTGGGCAATGCCACCGGCCACCCCTCGTTCGTCATGTCCAACTCCTTCTCCAACCAGGTCATCGCGCAGCTCGAGCTGTGGACCAAGCCGGAAGAGTACGACAACGAGGTCTACCGCCTCCCCAAGCACCTGGACGAGAAGGTCGCCAAGATCCACGTCGAGGCCCTGGGCGGCACCCTCACCAAGCTCACCAAGGACCAGGCCGAGTACCTCGGCGTGGACGTCGAGGGCCCGTACAAGCCCGAGCACTACCGCTACTGAGCGGATCCGCCTGTAGGACATAAAGATCGGCCGGTCACCCACTGGGTGACCGGCCGATCCTTTTGCCGCAGTTCCCGACTGGAGCCGCTGCGTGCCCGCTCGGCTGTTACGGGCGGGGGAGTCCGGGACAGGGATTGGTCCCGGCGCTGCCCGGTATCGCACCGAGGGAGCCCGTGGCGGGCAGGGCCACACCCGGGCAGACGGTGATCATCCTGAGTTGCCCGGCGACCTGGGCGGGTACGGCCGGGCCGAGGCTGAGTGATCCGGAGGAAGACCCGGTGCCGGGATCGGTGGTGGTCGCGATGGGGGCTGCGGGCTCGGCCGGCTGGAGGGCGAGCGGCGCGGCTTGCGCGGTTCCGGCGGACAGTGCGGCGAGGGCGAACCCGGCGATGGCTATTCGGGAGAAATACTGTGTGACAGTGGTTTTCGACATGTGCTCTCCTTGCAGGGGGAGTGGTGCGTCGCACTGTACAGTTTTGTGAGGCGCAAGTACTTCAAATTGCGCCACCAATTTCGCGGCCAGCGGTGGGGCGTACCGCTATCGGACTACGGGATGGGTGTACTCCGTGCGTCGCACCATCCGGGGAAAAAACTGCCCAGTATGCATCTTGCTATGCCGCTGGAACCGGCGGCTATGCCGCTGGAGCCGGAGGCGGCGGAGTTGCCGGAACCGGTTGTGTCCGCGACAGTGGCTGCGGGCGCGGCGGTCTGGAAGGGGAGTGGTGCGGCCTGTGCCGTACCGGCGGACAGTGTCGCGAGCGCGAATCCGGCGAGGGCTATTCGGGAGAGATGTTGTGTGACAGTGGTTTTCGACATGTCTGCTCCTTGCGGGGGGAGTGTTCCGTCGCACTGTACCTATTTGTGAAGTGTGTCTGAGTCAAATTGTGGGCCCCAGTTTTGCGGGCATTCACACCCGGAAAGGCCGTGCCGCGCACGCGTCCGCACCGAATCTCTCGGCACAGCAACGGCCGCCGAGCGCGGTGTGCGATCGGCGGCCGGAGTGGCGGTGGGGCGTACCGCTAGGGGGTTACTTGAGGCAGATGTCGATCAGGGGGATCCACTTGCCGCCCTGCAGGGTGCACAGGCCGGCATTGATCAGCTCGCTCGCGCTCGATCCGGTGCCGCCGACATTGCTGGAACCCGAGCCGCCGGAGCCGGAGTCGGCGGGGGAGGCGACGGGGGCGGCGGGGTCCACGGTGACCGGGGCGGCGGTGGCGGTGCCGGCCGCGGCGATCGCGGCGGTGATGGCGAAGGCGCCGATGGCTGCGCGCGGGATAGCGTGGGCGAGGGGGTTTTTCATCAGGTGTGCTCCTTGCAGGTGACAGTGCGTCGGACCCTACAAGGGATGAAGAGTGTGTGTTTCAGTTTTCGTGGAATGCCGGCGGCAGCGGATAACCCTTCTCCTGCATCACTGCGCGTGCCCGGTCCGGATAGTCGGTGATGATGCCGTCCACGCCCTGATCGAGAACCTGGGCGATGGCCTGCTGGTCGTTGACCGTCCACGGGATGACCTTGATGCCCAGCGCGTGTGCGCGGGTGACATAGGCGTCGGTCGCGGTCAGCCGGAAGCCGGGGTCGCCGGGCTGGGATTTGCTGTCCGACGGGGTGAGAAAGCTGGGGGAGGAGATATTCGCACCCAGGGCTTTGATCGCCGCCAGCGGATCATCGGGATGGTCCTCGTAGCGGACTGGGCCGAGCCACTTGCTGCCGGGCGTGAAGGTGGTGTCGTCGTAGAGGGCCACGGTCGGAATGCCGGGGTTCGCGGCCCGCACCAGGGGCAGGCTGCTCCAGTCGAAACTCTGGATCTCGACCTTGTCGGTGGCGCCGGCATCGCTGATCGCGCCGAGGATGACGTCGACGAATTCCGCAGGGGCGGCGGACTGTTCGGGATGTTCGGCCTCGATCTTGGTCTCGATGTTGTAGCGCAGCGTGCCGAATGCGCCCGGATAGCGCTTGACCAGATCGAAGACCTGGGGCAATCCGGCGATCTTGTTGCCCGGAAGTGGCTGGGCGTCAGGGAAATCCGTCAGCTTCTTACCGCAGTCGAGGGTGTGCACCTGATCGAAGGTCAGATCGTGGACCACCTTGCCGACATACGGATACTGCGGATCGTCCGGGAATGCGGGGGCGGTGTCGGCGCACTTCTCCGGCAGGATCTTCGGGTCGTGCCAGACGAGCGGGACCTTGTCCGCGGTCAGCACGATATCGAGTTCGAGGGTGGAAACGCCCAGTTCGATGGACTTGGCGAATCCGGGCAGCGATTCCTCGGCGGTCAATCCGCGGCCGCCGCGATGGGCCTGCAGATCGAAGGCGCGCTTCACATCGGCATGCGGGCCCGCGCTCGTCGAGGTGGAGTCGCCGGTACCGGTATCGGAATTACTGCTGCAGGCCGTCGATCCGAGGGCGGCAATCGCCACTCCCACGACCGCGATAGTCCTTCTGACGTGCTTCGAACTCGGTGCGAAGAAGGTCATGGCGCGGAGCATAGCAATCATTCGGTTAATGCGAATTGGGCGAATTGAGTGGCGCCGCACTCACCGGCCGAGCCCGCACCCGCGGGCATTCGGTACTCTCGCGACCATGGGTGCGCTGATTCCGGTAGAAGGGCTCGACGGTGCGGGTAAACGCACGCTGACCGATGCCGTCGTCGCCGATCTGCGCGCCCGCGGCCTGCGCATCGCCACCCTGGCCTTCCCGCGCTACGGCGTCTCCGTGCACGCGGATCTGGCCGCCGAGGCGCTGCGCGGCGGGCACGGCGATGTGGCCGCCTCGGTGAATGCCATGGCGCTGCTGTTCGCACTGGATCGGGCCGATGCCCGCGACGAACTCTCGAAATTGCTGGCGGACAACGACATCGTGCTATTGGACCGCTACGTCGCCTCCAATGCCGCCTACTCCGCGGCCCGGGTGCATCAGGATGCGCACGGCGAAATCGTGGCCTGGATAGCCGAATTGGAGTTCGCCCGCTTCGAACTGCCTGCCCCAAATGTGCAGATTCTCCTGGATGTCCCAGTTGCTGTGGCAGCGGAACGCGCCCGGCTGCGCGGCGAATCGGATTCGTCTCGCGCACTCGATGCCTACGAAAAAGACGGCGGTCTGCAAAGCCGCACCGGAACCGTCTACCGTGAGCTAGCCGAAATCAACTGGCACGGACCGTGGTGGGTACATCGGAGCGATGACGATCCGGCAACACTTGCCGCGCGGCTCGCGGAATACGTTGCTGGATAGGGTTGGATGTGCGCCGACAGGTCACGAGTGTTGGCGTGGCGGCCTGATTGGAGCCGGAGAGGTGACAACATAGTCTTATGAAGCCCAAGATTCTGGTCGTCGACGACGATATGGCTCTCGCTGAGATGCTCACGATCGTCTTGCGGGGTGAGGGATTCGACCCTCACGTCGTCGGTGACGGCACGCAGGCGCTGACCGCGGTCCGGGAGCTGCGCCCGGATCTCGTGTTGCTGGATCTCATGCTGCCCGGCATGAACGGTATCGATGTCTGCCGGGTGCTGCGAGCCGATTCGGGAGTGCCCATCGTAATGCTGACGGCGAAGACCGATACGGTCGACGTCGTCCTGGGGTTGGAGTCTGGCGCCGACGATTACATCGTCAAGCCGTTCAAGCCGAAAGAACTCGTTGCTCGTGTGCGGGCCCGCCTGCGCCGCACCGAGGAAGAGCCACAGGAACTGCTGTCCATCGCGGACATCGTCATCGACGTGCCTGCGCACAAGGTGACCCGCGGCGGTCAGCAGATCTCGCTGACTCCACTGGAATTCGATCTGCTGGTCGCACTTGCTCGCAAGCCGCGCCAGGTGTTCACCCGTGAGGTGCTCCTCGAACAGGTCTGGGGCTACCGGCATGCCGCCGATACCCGCCTGGTCAATGTGCACGTACAGCGGTTGCGCGCCAAGGTGGAGAAGGATCCCGAGAACCCGGAGATCGTGCTCACCGTGCGCGGGGTGGGTTACAAGGCCGGACCGCCGTGATCGCTGGCTCCAGAAACCGCCTTCAGCGGTCGCTGGCAGTGATGGTGGCCTGGTTTCGCACCGTAGGTGAGCGACTGGGCCACGTCTGGCGTGGTTCTCTGCAACTGCGCGTTGTCGTGTCCACCCTGACCCTGTCGTTGATCGTGATCACGATTCTCGGAGTCGTGCTCACATCGCAGATCACCGACAGGCTCCTGGACGCGAAGATCAATGCGGCCGTCGAGGAGATGGGCCGTGCCCGTAATACGGTGCAGGCCACCTTGACGGGCGTGCACGACTCCAGCACCCAGCTGGCTCGACTGGAGGATGCCCGCCGCGCCCTGGCCGGGGGCGGCGGCTCCCAATCCGGCGGCGCCGCGGGCAGTTACGACTCCGCGCTGGCCATGGTCGGCGACTCCCAATCCGAGCTCAATGCCGGGCCGATCCAGGAAATCCCGCCGGAGCTGCGGCATTTCGTGCAGGAGCGCCAGGTCAGCTACCAGTTCGCGACGGTGTCCGATCCGGACGGCTATCGCGGCTCGGCGCTGATCATCGGCAGCCCCGCCGCCGACATACCCACGCTCGAGATCTATCTGATCTTCCCGCTCACCAATGAGCAACGCTCGCTGGGACTTATGCGCGGCACCATGCTCATCGGCGGCATCGTGCTGCTGGTGCTGCTCGCCGCCATCACCGCCCTGGTGACACGACAGGTGGTGCTGCCCATTCGATCCGCGGCGCGCATCGCCTCGCGCTTCGCCGACGGACGACTCAAAGAGCGCATGCTCGTGCGCGGTGAGGACGACATGGCCAGGCTGGCCATGTCGTTCAATGAGATGGCCGAATCTCTGTCCAACCAGATCACCCAACTCGAAGAGTTCGGAAATCTGCAGCGCCGCTTCACCTCCGACGTCAGCCATGAGCTGCGCACGCCACTGACCACCGTCCGCATGGCCGCCGATCTCATCCACGGTTCCAGCGACGACCTGGATCCGGCGCTGGCGCGCTCGGCCGAACTGCTGGTGAACGAACTCGACCGCTTCGAGGGACTGCTCAACGATCTGCTCGAGATCAGCCGCCACGACGCGGGTGTGGCCGAGCTGCAGGTGGAATCGCTCGATGTGCGTATGTGCGCGCGGGCGGCCGTATCCACCGTGCGCCATCTGGCCAAGGAGTCGGGCGTCGAGCTGGTTGTCGATATGCCCGAGGAACCCCTTGTCGCCGAGGTGGATCCGCGCCGCGTCGAGCGGGTGCTGCGCAATCTGCTCGCCAATGCCATCGACCACAGCGAGGGCAAGCCGGTCCTCATGCGCATGCGCGGCGACACCGACGCCAATGCCGTCGCCATCATCGTGCGCGATCAGGGTGTGGGCCTGCGGCCCGGTGAAGAGAAACTGGTCTTCAACCGGTTCTGGCGTTCGGACCCCTCGCGCATGCGGCGCAGCGGCGGAACGGGTTTGGGCCTGTCCATCAGCGTCGAGGACGCGAACCTGCACGAGGGCAAACTCGAGGCCTGGGGCGAGATCGGCGTCGGCGCCAGCTTCCGGCTGACCCTGCCGCTGGTGCGCACCCGCAAACTCGGCCAGAGCCCACTGCCCTTGGAACCGCCCAAGACTCGCGGCGGCATCACCGCCGAACAGCTCGCCCTCGATATCGGCACCGTCGACTCCGGCACGCCCGAAATCGATCCCCTCCCCGCCGAATACGAACTCGCCGTCGCGGAACCCCCTGCCGCGGTGACGGACTACGAACTCGCCGTCGCAGACCCGCCCGCGGGCGTCACGGAGTACGAACTGGCCGTCGCGGACCCGCCTGCCGGAGTCACGGAGTACGAACTGGCCGTGGCGGATCCGCCCGCAGGCGTGCCGGAGTACGAGCTCGCGGTCGCGGATCCCCCCACCGGCCGTCACAAGCCGGCGACCGTGGATCCGCAGCCCGCCGAATCCGAGCCCAGCGCACCGGATTCCGAGAATCCCGAAGATCCCGATCACACCGCGCGCACCGATTCACGGGACGGAGGGTCGTGAGGAAACGGAACCCACTGATTTCGCGAGATGTGGGTAACTCCCCAGCCGCCTCACGACTGGGCCCGATTCCGAACCGCCGGTCCGCGACGGCGGTCTCGCCGCGCCCGGCGTCCGGCAAAAGGTTCGGAGAGGCGGAAAAGTACCCACTGATTTCGCGAGATGTGGGTAACTCCCCAGCCACCTCACGGCTGGGCCCGATTCCCAACCGCCGGTCCGCGACGGCGGTCTCGCCGCGCCCGGCGTCCGGCAAAAGGCGCGGAGGGGCGGGACTGCTGGCCCGGGCGATCGTGGTACTCGGCTGTCTGGTGGGCCTCACCGCATGTGCGAATCTTCCGGATTCGTCGGCGCCGCAGGCATTGGGCACGCTGGACCATCAGCCCAGTAGTTCCGGTCCGACGCCGCCCATTTCGGGTCGTGAACCGGATCAGCTGCTGCGCGATTTTCTGCAGGCGACCTCCGATCCGACCAACCGGCATCAGACCGCGCGGCAGTACCTTTCGCCCGCCGCCAATGTGCGCTGGGACGACGCGGCGGGCACCACCATCGTCGATCGCCCGGACACGCTGCGGGAATCGCGCACCTCCGATACCGCCACCTACGTGATCCGGGCTCGCAAGATCGGCGAGCTCGCCGCCGACGGCGCCTATCGCGCCAGCGACGGCACCCTGGAGAACAAGGTCGAAATGGTGAAGGTCGACGGTGAATGGCGGGTCGACGATCTGCCGGCCGGCGTCCTCATCGAACAGACCGCGTTCGCCAAGTCCTACAAGCGGTATTCGCTGTTCTTCCCCAACCTGGCCGGTATGGCCATGGTCCCCGATCTGCGCTGGATCTCCGCGCGCAAAGATCAACTGTCGCAACGACTACTGGGCCTGCTCGGCGAGGGCACCCAGCAGGCGCTGGCCTCCGCGGTGCGCAATCCGCTCTCCGGCGGGGTGACCCTGCGCGGGCCGATCACCAAGGCCAATGGCGAGACCGACAATGTCGGCGTCGGCGCGGGCGGCGTCCAGATCGACTTCGCGGGAGCGTCCGCACTGGATCCGAAGGCCAAGGAGCTCTTGGCAACCCAGGTGGTGCTCACCCTCGCCGGCGCCGAAATCCTCGGACCGTACATGCTGCTGGCCGACGGCAAACCGCTCGACGACCGCTACGCCGCCACCGGCTGGAACCGGTCCGACGTGGAAGCCATGAGCCCGGATGCCATCGCGCAGAACAAGGCCGGACTGCACGCGGTGCGCGACGGCTCACTGGTGGCCGTCACCGACAGCGGCATCACCGCGGCCCCGGGCTTCTTCGGCAGCACCCACACCCTGCAGTCGGTGGCGCTGTCGCCGGACGGGCAACTGGTCGCCGCGGTCGCCAACTCGGGCCGTCCCGCACCGGAGCCGGAGCGCACGCTCATCATCGGCACCTATGACGGCCAGGGCTTCCCGGTCGCCACCGGCGGCACCTTCACCCGCCCGTCCTGGCCCGCCGACGGCACCTCCGCGTGGGCGGTGGTCGACGGGGACCGGGTGATCCGGGCGGTGCACGACCGCAGCACCGGCAATGTGTCGGTGCAGGATGTGGACATCTCCGAATTGCAGGCGGCGGCGGCCAATTCGAGTTCGAACTCCGCCCAGCCGCCGCGCGGGCCGATCACCGAACTGCGCATCTCACCGTCCGGAGCGCGGGCGGCGCTGATCGCCAACGGCAAGGTGTACGTGGTGGTCGTGGCCCCGCAGGCCGGTGGCAGCGGCAAGTTCTCGCTGAGCTCGCCACTGCCCCTGGCGGTCGGTCTGAGCACCGCCGCGGTGTCGGTGGACTGGCAGAGCGATGAGCGTGTCATTGTCACGCGAGAGGGCAATGTGGACCCCGTCGCGGGCGTCCTGGTGGACGGCTCCGGCTTCCAGCCGCAGAGCACGCAGAACCTCACTCCGCCGGTCCGGGTCGTCAGCGTTTCGCCGGACCACGAGTACATCGCCGACTCCCGCGCGGTCCTGGAACTGACCCGCAATCCCGAAGGCGGCGAATACTACTGGCGCGAAGTTCCCGGTCTCGGGAGCAATGCGGTGCCGGTGCTGCCGGGCTAGGCGCACACTGGATCGATGGGGGAGCTGCTGGACCTGATCCTGCCGCGCGTCTGCGGCGGATGCGGAGTGAGCGGAACCAGCTGGTGTGCCGACTGTGCCGATGCGCTGTCCGGTCCGCCGATCCGGCTGCGCCCGCGCGCCGATCCCGGGGTGCCGTGCTGGGCGCTCGCGCCCTACCGGGGCGCGCCGCGGCGCGCGGTGCTGGCCGCCAAGGAACAGCGACGCGCCGATCTGGCGCCCTCGATAGGGGTGGCCCTGGCCAGGGGGCTGGATCATTTGCGGGACGGCACGCGGCCGCTGATTCTGGTTCCCGCACCCAGCCGTAGAGTGGCGGCGCGACGTCGCGGCGGTGATCCGGTGGTGCGTGCCGCGCACATCGCGGCGAGTTGGCTGCCCGATTGCCGGCTGGTTCGAATACTGGCCATGCGCCCTGGTGTGCGCGATTCGGTGGGTCTGAGCAGGAGCGACCGCCAGCACAATCTGCACGGCCGGATCATCGTGGCCCCGGGCTGCCCGGAACCCGCCCTGTTTCCGGCAAATGCCGAGGTAGTCCTTATTGATGACGTGTTGACCACGGGGGCGACGGTGTGCGAATCGGTGCGTGCGCTACGCGGTGCCCGAGTGACGGTTCGTGCCGCGCTGGTTACGTGCCACGCTTGATTCTTCGAAATTTGCGTGAACACTGGCGGACAGGTCGCTGGCGTATTAGCGTCGGTTTCCAGACACCCGGACTAAGAGTTTGGAGGTGGCGCCTCGGACATCAGTGCCGAGCGATCTCTTCGATCGGCACACGTTTCAATCCCGCCGCACGAGCGGTTTGTGCGGCCAGATCCGGGAGGTACGCGTGACGACTTCTTCACGACCTTCAGCGAAGTCTGCAGACACCTCGGTGCTGCTGGATGATGAATTCATCCCCGACGATCAATCCACCGTGCTCGGCCAGGCGGCGGAAATCGTGGTCAAGGGACGAACCCTCGGCGAGGGTGGCGTTCCAGAACATTTCCGAAACCACGTGTCGGAGAAGCTTTCTCGCCTGGAGCGCTTCGATCCCACCATCTATCTGTTCGACGTGGAACTCACGCACGAACGCAACCGTCGTCAACGCAAGAACTGCCAGCGGATCGAGATCACCGCTCGCGGCAAGGGTCCGGTCGTCCGGGCCGAAGCCTGCGCGGACAGCTTCTACGCCGCCTTGGAGCTGGCGGTGGAGCGGCTGGAGAGCCGGTTACGCCGGCTCAAGGACCGTCGTCGCGTACATCATGGGGACAAGACACCGATCTCGGTGTCCGAAGCGACGGCCGGCCTGATCGACGATTCGCTGTTCATGTCACCGAACGGGTCGTCCGGCGCACATGACCACGCGGCCGAGGAGCAGGACGGCGAAACCGCCGGACCTGGTCATGTCGTCCGCACCAAGACCCATCCCGCCATCCCCATGACGATCGATGACGCCCTCTACCAGATGGAGCTCGTCGGTCACGATTTCTTCCTGTTCCAGGACAAGGAGACCGACCGACCGTCGGTCGTCTACCGTCGCCACGCCTTCGACTACGGCATCATCCGTCTCGCATAAAGTGGCTATTCGCTAGAACATCCTCTCGACCGGGGCTTTACCAGAGCCCCGGTCGCCCTGTGTCATGGCGGCGGTGGCCGTAGGTCGCTTGCTGTTACATCTCGTATCAGATACAACTGATTTCGTGAGTATTCGGGTAACTCCTGGGGTACCCCCAGAACTCGGCCAGGTCGGCGACCGCCGGTCGGCAACGCAGGTTTCGGGGCTCTCAGTGGCCCGCCAAAGTTTCGGGGAGGCGGTCTAGCGTGGCTACCAAGGGTGCTCGCCGTGCTGTCATCGTGTCCGGTGTGCGGACGCCGTTCGTCCGGGCGTTCGGTGACTACACGCGAATGGATTCCATCGACCTCGCCGATACGGCTGTGCGCGGGCTGCTCGAGCGGACCGGATTGCCGAAGGGGGAGGTGCAGGCCATTGTGTGGGGCGGGGTGATTCTCCCCAGTGGCGCACCGAATATCGCGCGTGAGATCGCGCTGGATCTCCAATTGGACCCGGGCTGTGAGGGTTACACCGTCACTCGCGCCTGCGCGTCCGGTTTGCAGGCCATCACCTCCGCCGTCGCGGCCATCGAGCGCGGCGAATACGACATCATGATCGCCGGAGGCAGCGACTCCACCAGCAATGCCGAGGTGAAGCTGCCGCAGAAGATCGTGCACGCCGCCGCGCCGCTGGCGCTGGGTAAGCCGAAGGCGAAGGACTACCTCTCGGCCGCAGCGCAATTGGCGCCGTTCATCGATCTGGTGCCGCGCCGTCCGAAGATCGAGGAGCGGACCACCGGCGAGGTCATGGGTGAGTCCGCCGAGAAAATGGCGCGCATCCACGGTATTTCGCGTGCCGCACAGGATGAGTTCGCGGCCCGCTCGCATCACCGTGCCGCCGCGGCCATCGAATCCGGGCGGTTCGACAGCGAAGTGCTCTCGGTGACCACCCCCGAGGGCAAGGTCGTCGATCGTGACGGCCTGGTGCGGCCCGGCACCAGCGTCGGGAAACTGTCCACGCTCGCACCGGTTTTCGCCAAGGGCGGCACCGTCACCGCCGGCAATGCCAGCCCGCTCACCGACGGCGGCTCGGCGGTCCTGCTCATGAGCGAGGAGAAGGCCCGCGCCCTCGGCTTCGAACCCCTGGCGGCCTTCCGCTCCTGGAGTTTTGTCAGCGTCGACCCGCGCGACCAGGTTCTCATCGGCCCCGCCATCTCCATGCCCCGCGCCCTCGACAAGGCCGGATTGTCCTTGGCCGACATCGATTTCGTCGATATCCACGAGGCTTTCGCCGCCCAGACCCTGTCCGTCGTCTCGGCCCTGGCCAGCGACGAATGGGCCAAGACCCGCCTCGACCGGGATACCGCCGTAGGCGAAATCGACCCCGCCACTTTGAATGTGCACGGCGGCTCGGTCTCCCTCGGCCACCCCTTCGGCGCGACCGGCGCGCGCATGGTCACCACCATGGCCAATGAACTCGCGCGCTCCGGCAAATCCACCGCCCTGCTCGGCATCTGCGCCGCGGGCGGCATCGGCGCCTCCGCGGTTCTCGAGCGCGTCTAGGCCCCTACCCAGTTTCTTCCGGCCCGCCGCATGCGAATCAGCATGCGGCGGGCTTTTCGATATCTGATCCGGGGCACCGTGCCCCGGGTCACTTTCATGCGGATTGTGTTGCGTGACGCAATTTTCCGAATCGGTGAGTCGGGAGTCTTTGTGGTCCACATCATGGCTGGTCAAGCGGTATTTCAATAGTTTCTGAGATGAAACTGAACAATTGACCAGATGGCTTGCCTTCCGCGGGCGAACGGCCATCGCCGGAGATGAAGGATTGATTCACGTGCGTATCCGCAAGGCTCTCTACACCAGTGCCATCGCTCTTCCCGTCGCCGCCGGCGTGATCCTCGCGGGCGCCGGCACCGCGAGTGCCGCGACCGTCGACCAGCCGCAACCCGCCGCCGCGGTCAGCGACATTCCGCGTGATCCCACGACCGGCATCCCGGTCCAGACTTTGAGCAGCATGGGCGCCGCCGCCGGGACCGGCGCGCTCATCGGCGCCGGTGTCGGCGCGGTCGCGGGCGGCGTCGCCGGTGGAGTTGTCGGACTCCCGACCGGTGTGGTCGGCGCCGCGATCGGCGCACCCGTCGGGGCGGCAGCCGGAGCCGTTGTCGGCCCGGCGGCGGGCGTGGTCGTCGGTGGTGTTGCGGGAGCACTCCCCGGCGCAGTCGTCGGTGGCATCGCGGGTCTGCCCGCAGGTCCCGCCGGGGTGGTCGCCGGAGCCATTGCCGGTGGTACCGCGGGAGTGGCCGCCGGCGCTGGTGTCGGTGCGGCCCTCGGTGAGGCCGCGGGCGTCCCCGTCGGCACGGTGACGGGTGGCGCACTCGGCTTCGCCGCCGGTGAAGCCATCCCCGTCGCGATCGGCGCAGCGGGTGGCGCGGCGATCGGCGCGGGCATCGGCGCGGCGGCGGGCGCGGGCTCGGCCTATGCCGCAGGCGCGCACTGATTCTCGGCCACCGCGCGTGGAGATCACGCGGCCGCGCGCTCGAAACCCCCGAATGCCATTGCAGGCGCGGGGGTTTCGGTCATTCGGAAGGGGTGAAGCGCTCCCAGTGGACGGCGGATTCGAGGGGGCGGCGGGTGCGCCAGCCGAAGCGTTCCAGATCGGGGATCTGCTGGAATTCGTCGACGGGGCCGACACAGAGCCAGGCGACCGGTTTGATGTGGTCGGGGAGGTCGAGCAGATCGGCGAGGACCGGGGTGTCATAGAAGCTCACCCAGCCGACGCCCACGCCCTCGGCGGTGGCGGCCAGCCAGAGATTCTGGATCGCCAGAATGGTGGAGTAGATGCCGGTTTCGGGAACCGTCGCGCGGCCCAGCACATGGGTGCCGCCGCGCGCCTGATTGTGGGTGACCACGATCCCGGTGCCGGATTCGGTAATGCCCTCGATCTTGATCGGGTTGAAGGTCTCGGAGCGGTCCGAAGGCAGCGCCTCCTGGAATTCGCGGCGCTTGCCGGCGACATGATCGGCGAACTTCGACAGCATGGCCGGATCACGAATGACGATGAAATCCCACGGCATCGAATTGCCGACGCTGGGCGCCCGATGCGCGGCATCGAGAATGCGCAACAGCGTGGTGTCGTCCACGACCTCTCCGGTGAACTCCGCGCGCACATCGCGGCGCAGGCGGATGGCGTCGTAGACGCTCAGACATTCATCAGGGGCGATCGGACCTTCAGCACACACGGCGTCCAGTGAACCAGGCCCCGCCGCGGCCCTACCTGGCAGCCCGCCCAATAGATGCCGCCCGGTACGCCGAAGCGCCCCCGCTGAATTCAGCGGGGGCGCTTCGGGTGGTTCAGTGGCTCAGCCGACGAGGGCGGGCTGGCGGGTGATGCGGCGACGGCCCTCCTTGAGGGCGGTGCGCAGGCCGCGGCGGGCGCCGGTGGCCGGATCGATGCTGGCCTGGCCGCCGAAGACCTTCTCCGACTTGGTTTCCGGAGCGTCGTCGGTGCTGCGGCTCAGGTACTTGTTCGGCAGCGACAGCTTCATGATGGTGCGCCAGGACTTGAAGTACTGCACCGGCAGCGAACCGGTGGTGTACGGCAGGTCGTACTTGTCGCACATGGCCCGCACCCGCACCGCGATGTCCTTCAGCCGGTTGGACGGCAGATCCGGGAACAGGTGGTGCTCGATCTGGTGGCTGAGATTGCCGCTCATGAAGTGCAGCAGCTTGCCGCCGGAGATATTGGCGCTGCCCAGCATCTGCCGCAGGTACCACTCGCCCTGGGTTTCATTGAGCACATCGCCCTTGGTGAACTTCTCGGCGCCGTCGGGGAAATGGCCGCAGAAGATGATCGCATTGGTCCACACATTGCGGATCACATTCGCGGTCAGGTTCGCGGTCAGCGTGCCGAAGAAGGCCGGACCGGTGAGCAGTGGGAACAGCAGGTAATCCTTGCCCGCCTGCTTACCGATCTTCTTGAGCACCAGGGTGCGGTCGGCTTCGAACTGCTTCCATTCGGGGCTGTCCTTGGCCCACTTCTTCTTGGCGATCTTGCCGAGCTCCAAATGCTGGATGGCGACGCCGTATTCGAAGAAGCTCTGCAGCAGCAGGTTGTACAGCGGCTGGCCGAGGTAGAACGGGCTCCAGCGCTGATCGCGGGTGACGCGCAGCAGGCCGTAGCCGATATCGTCGTCCATACCGAGCACATTGGTGTACTTGTGGTGCAGGAAGTTGTGCGTGATCTTCCAGTGCTCGGACGGGCCGGCGTTATCCCATTCCCACTGGGTGGAGTGGATTTCCGGATCATTCATCCAGTCCCACTGCCCGTGCATGACGTTGTGGCCGATCTCCATATTCTCGATGATCTTGGCCGTGCCGAGCAGTGCCGCGCCCGCGAACCAGGCGGGCGGGAACAGGCTGAAGAAAAGCGCTCCGCGGCCGGTGATTTCGAGGCCGCGCTGTAAACGAATCACATTTCGGATGTAGCGGGCATCGCTGTCACCCCGGGAAGATTCGATTTCGCGGCGGATGGCATCCAGCTCCGCGCCGATAGCCTCGACATCCTCCGGGGTGAGGTGTGCGTATTCCTTGACATCCGAGATCGCCATGCAGGTTACTGTACCGAAGGTTACGGCTCCGTAGGTTTCCAACAGTTGAATCCGTAACGTGTCGAACGCCGCATTGCGTTCGACATGTGCATCTGCTAGCGACTGCGCCGCAGAATGCGCGACAGCCGACGCTCGCGGCCCGCCTTCGTCTGCAGCAAATCCTTTTCCTGCCTTGCCTTTTCCTGGAGCGAGGCCTTGGCCTCACGCAGCACGGCCTTCTCGTGCAGCGCCTTCTCCTTGAGCGCCACCTTCGCCTCCTGCAGCGCCGAACGCAGCCCGCGCCGCTCACCCGTCACCGGGTCCACGCCCGCCCAATTGTGCTCGGCCAGCCATTCACTACCGGCCGGCAGCGACGGCATGGCGGGCAGCGTGACGCCCGCGAACTTACGTTCGGACGAGGTCTCCGGCGCATCGTCGGAGGTGCGCTTCAGGAATTGATCCGGCAGGGCCAGCTTGTGAATCGTGCGGAACGCCAACAGGTATTGCTTACCGATCGATCCGGTGGTGTACGGCAGGTCGTACTTATCGCACAGCTCCTTCACCTTCACCGATACCTGGGCGTACCGATTGCTCGGAAGGTCCGGAAACAGGTGATGCTCGATCTGGAAGCTGAGATTGCCGCTCATCAGCGCCATGGCCGGGCCCGCCTCGAAATTGGCGCTGCCCAGCATCTGCCGCAGGTACCACTCGCCCTGCGTCTCGTTCTCGAACTGCTCTTCGGTGAATTTCTGTGCGCCGTCCGGGAAGTGGCCGCAGAAGATGACCGCGTACGCCCACAGATTGCGAATCAGGTTGGCGGAGGCATTCGCCTTCAGCGTCGACTTCCACGCCGGACCGGTGAGCGCCGGATAGATCACGAAATCCTTGACGACCTGCTTGCCCGCCTTGCGCAGGAAATCCTTGGTCGGCGCGGAGAACCACTGGTCCTTCGGAATTCCCAGCTGGCTCTTGGCGGCATCGAGATCGTGCAGCGCGATGCCCCACTCGAACAGGGCCGCCAGCACCAGATTCGCGAACGGCTGCGCCAGATTGATGGGCTTCCATTCTTCGTCGCGCGTCATGCGCAGAATGCCGAAGCCCAGATCCTCGTCCATATCGAGGATGTTGGTATAGGTGTGGTGCGAGTAGTTGTGCGCCCGCTTCCACTGGGACGACGCACCCGTCATATCCCACTCCCAACTGGTGGAGTGGATCTCCGGATCGTTCATCCAATCCCATTGCCCGTGGCTGATGTTGTGCCCGAGCTCCATATTCTCGATGATCTTGGCGACCGAGAGCAGGCCGGTGCCCGCGAGCCAGGCCCAGCGATTGCGGCTGCCGAACAGCGTGGCGCGCCCCGCCGCCTCCAGCACCCGCTGGGCGCGGATGACGCGGCGGATGTACTTCGCGTCGCGTTCCCCGAGGGACAGCTCCACGTCGCGTCGAATGGTGTCGAGCTCCTGACCCAGGGTCTCGATATCCGCCTCGGTGAGATGGGCGAACGCCTTGATGTCGGTGATTGCCACCGGCGATCCTTCCGTGGTTGAACGCCTTCACGCCACAGTGGCGGATTCGCGGCCCCGATCGGGGCCGCGGTCAGGCTCGACTGCTATCGAGGGTAGCGGCTCTTCGGAAACAGGGGGCCGCACGATTCGTTGTTCATACGCGCTTCATACATCGAGCGTGCAATCGCCCGCCGCCGCCGAGATACAGGTCTGCACTTTGTCGCCCGCACGGCGCTCATTGCCGTTGCGAAGATCGCGTACGTGACCCTCTGTGACGGTGACCACACAGGTCTGGCAAATGCCCATTCGGCAGCCGAAAGGCATCTGCACGCCCGCACTTTCGCCGGCCTGCAACAGCGTGGTGGCCCCGTCGACCTCGAGGCTGCGGCCCGCGCGCGCGAAGGTGACGGTGCCGCCCTCGCCGGTGGCCGAGCGCTCGATCTCGAAGCGCTCCACATGCAGCTGATCCGGGATTCCGGCCGCCGCCCAATGCTTTTCGATCTCGTCGAGCATGCCGATCGGGCCGCAGGCCCAGGTGTCGCGCTCGCGCCAGTCCGGCACCCGCTCGTCCAGAGCGGCCAGTGCGAACTTGCCGTGCTCGCCGGTGAAGTGCAGATCGGCGGTGAAACTCGGGTGCCTGTCGTGCAATTCGCGCAGTTCATTGCCGAACATGACGTCATCGGCGGTGCGCGAGGAGTGCACATGCACCACATCCGGGACCACACCGCGCCGGTCCATGGTGCGCAGCATGGCCATTACCGGGGTGATGCCCGAACCCGCGGTCAGGAACAGCACCTTCGCCGGCGGCGGCTCGGGGAGGACGAAGCCGCCCTGCGGTGCGGCCAGGCGCACCACACTGCCCACCGCGACGCCGTTGACCAGATGGCTGGAGAGGAAACCCTCCGGCATGGCCTTCACCGCAATGGAGATGAGCCGCTTGGCCTTGTGTTCGGGATCGGTCCAATCCGGCGGGCAGGTCAGCGAATACGACCGCCAGTGCCAGCGGCCCTCGACCAGTACGCCGATGCCGATGTACTGCCCCGGGGAGAATTTGAAGTCGAAACCCCAGCCCGGCTTGATCACCAGCGTGACCGAATCCGAGGTCTCCTTGCGCACCGCCACGATCCGGCCGCGCAGTTCGCGCGCCGACCACAGCGGATTCACCAGGTGCAGATAATCGTCCGGCAGCAGGGGAGTGGTGATCCGCGCCGCCGCGCCGCGCAGGGCGTTCAGCTTGGTGCGTCCCGCGGTCGCGCCTTCGGCGACGGGCGCCTCCAGCCATTCCCGGAGTCCCCGCACGGAGAATCCCCCAGTCTTCGATGCCATTTTCCGGACGTTCCTGTTCGTCGTGCGCTCGTGGCGCAGGGTGTTCATGCGCGACCCGCGAGGGGTCACAGGCTCCGTGGCGCAGCTTCGTCGCTGCCCGGTGCTCGCGTCGTGCGGCTTGCCGTCGTTGCTCGTCGCACGGTGTCACAGCAAGGTTACGGCATCGTAGGTTACGGTGCCGTCGGCGACAACAATCCGTCATCAGAGCATGTTTTCGGCGGGGAGCTCCGGCGGGTTACAGCAGGTCCAGCAGGAAGGGCAGTTCCTGTGCCGCGTACCAGGCCAATTGGTGGTCCTCGGCATCGCCGAGCACGAATTCGGCATCCGGATCGCCCATATCGGCGGCATCGATGACATCCACCGCCTTGGCGACCTCGGGTTCGGCCTCCGCCAGATCCACATGCACCGAGGCGATGCGGTCGTACGGAATGGCGCTCGACAGCCGCACCACGGCATCGTCCAGATCGGGCCGGAGCGTGGCATCGTCCACATCGGCGGCGATGACCGCGCGCCGGAAGACGGGACCGCGCGCGGGCGTGGCATCGGAATCGTCGGCCGAGTCGCCGTCATTGTCGGCCGCGGCCTGATCCTCGGCCAGCAGTCGCAACGAGGCGCGGGCGGCTTCGCCCATGGCGACCTCGGCCAGTTCGTCGTCGTCGCCGGAGGCGTACGCCTCGCGCAGCGCCGGAGTCACCGCGAAAGCGGTGTCATTGATGACCCGGATCTCCCGGTCCGCGACCAGGTCCCGCAGCATCGGCACGGTGGCCGGTACGTACACCCGCAGTTTCTTCGACACGCCGGACGACTCACTGGACGCAGGCACCGAGCATCTCCTCCATCGACTCGTGCACCGAAGCGGTCAGCACCGCGATATCGGCCATTGCGTCGCGGTCGGCGGTGAGTCCGTAGAAGACCCGCCCGTCATAGGAGGTGAGCCCGATACTCAAAGCCTGAAAGCGCAGCAGTGGCGACACCGGGTACATCTCCAGCATCCGCGCGCCGCCGATGTACATGGGCTGCTGCGGACCCGGCGCGTTGGTGATCACCAGATTGAACGTGTGCTCTGCAAAAGTACTCGCCGACCGCACGCTCATGGCATGCAGGCTCGCCGGAGCGAAACCGGCCATATGCACGAGCGTCCGGGCCTGCACGCCCAGCTGATGCCGGGAGTGCGCCTCGGTGGCGTGCTTTATGTGCGAGAGCCTGATCACCGGATTCGGTTCGCCCACCGGCAGATCCACCAGTAGTGAGGTGACCTCGCCCGCCGGTTTCGCCGCTGCCCCGTCCGCGTACACCGACATGGGCACGACCGCTCGCAGCGCATCGGCCTCGGTGAGCACCTGCCCGCGTGAGAGCAGCCAATTGCGCAGCGCGCCGGTGACCACGGCGAGGATGACGTCATTGGTGGAGCAGTCGAACCGCTTGCGGATCTTGCGGTAGTCCTCCAGATCGGTGCGCACCACCTCCACCCGGCGATTGCGCGAGGTGCGGGTGTTCAGCGGGCTGTCCGGTGCGCCCAGCGCCGCCGTCCGCAGCATGGACACCATCTTCTGCACGGCCTTGCCGGTGGCGTCGACCACCGCGAACGCCTCGGCGCCGTGATGGCGCATGACCTCGAGGGCCTCGCGCGGCTGGGTGGCCAGGTGCAGCACCGCGCCGATGAGCAGTTCCAGATCGGGGGGTTCGCGATGCGCGATCCAGGCATCGTCGGCGACCTCGCGGGGCGCGGGCGAGGTGTCCAGGATCACATGTCCGATTTCCAGGGCGGAATCACCGTCCACCAGCGCCGAATGCGTTTTGGTGAACAGCGCCGAACGGCCCTGTGAGAGGCCCTCGACGAGGTACATCTCCCACAGCGGCCGGGTGGGGTCGAGCGGGCGCGAGGCCAGCCGCGCGACCAGGTCCAGCAGCTGTTCGTCGGTGCCCGGTTCCGGCAGCGCGGACCGGCGGACGTGATAGGTGATGTCGAAATGCGCATCGTCCACCCACACCGGGCGGCCCAGCGTGAACGGGATTTCGCGTACTTTGCGCCGATAGAGCGGAACCATCGGCAAACGCGATTCCACCAGCGACACCAGACCGTCGTAATCGAGCGGCGGATGGCCGGAATTTCCGGACGGAACCGAATTGCGCAGAATGGCGAGGGAACCGATATGCATCGGGTTGCTGCTCGATTCGAGCCGGTAGAACGCTGTGTCCTGCGGCGTCAGTCTCGTGATCACGCTGCCCGCTACTCCCTGAAATCCCTGCCTGCGTCCGCAATGGTGTCCCCCCCGCCGAGACATCGGCGGCGCGCGCCGGTTGAGTGGCAAGCTATCGCAATCCGATGACCTGGGGGAACGATCCGGGCGCCACTGCCCGTGTGCTCGCGTCGCCGTCGACGGCCCCCGGCCGGGATGTGGGCGCAAGCCTCCGCACCCCTGGCCTTCGTACATCGTACGCCAGCCTCCCGAAACAAGTTCCGCGACAAAGCAATCGGTGGTTATTTGCCTTCTCATCGCTCCGGCGGCCCCGCGGCCCCGGCAGTTTGGGGCACGTCCACACGGCCCCTACTCAGATACGCGCATTACCATGGCAGTGCGCGCGTCCTACGCGCACTGCTTTCCCGCCTAGGGGGGCGTACCGAAGACCACCGACCAGAGGACTGAAAAGACCCGTGCCTGCGCTGTCGCTTTCGAGGTTGCTACGGATTGGTGAAGGTCGCACGGTCAAGCGCCTTGCGAACCTGGCGGATGAAGTCATCGCCCTGGACGAGGAGTTCACGGCGCTGTCCGACTCCGAGTTGCAAGCCAAGACCGGTGAGTTGCGGGAGCGCTACGCCGACGGGGAATCCCTCGACGAGCTGCTCCTCGAGGCCTTCGCGACCGCCCGGGAAGCGTCCTGGCGTGTGCTCAACCAGAAGCACTACAAGGTGCAGATCATGGGTGGCGCCGCCCTGCACATCGGCAATGTGTCCGAGATGAAGACCGGTGAGGGCAAGACCCTGACCTGTGTGCTGCCCGCCTACCTCAATGCCATCGGCGGCGAGGGCGTGCACGTGGTCACGGTCAACGACTACCTCGCCAAGCGCGACTCCGAGTGGATGGGCCGGGTGCACCGCTTCCTCGGCCTCGAGGTCGACGTGATCCTCGGCGGTATGACCCCGGCCCAGCGCAAGGTGGCGTACCACGCGGATATCACCTACGGCACGAACAACGAGTTCGGCTTCGACTACCTGCGCGACAATATGACCCACTCGCTGGATGATCTGGTGCAGCGCGGGCACAGCTTCGCCATCGTCGACGAGGTCGACTCGATCCTCATCGACGAGGCCCGCACCCCGCTCATCATCTCGGGCCCGGCGGACGCCTCCTCGAAGTGGTACGCGGAGTTCGCGCGCATCTCCCCGCTGCTGAAGAAGGACCTGCACTACGAGGTCGATATCAAGAAGCGCACCATCGGCGTGCACGAGGCGGGCGTCGAATTCGTCGAGGATCAGCTCGGCATCGACAACCTGTACGAGGCCGCGAACTCGCCCCTGGTCAGTTACCTGAACAACTCCATCAAGGCCAAGGAGTTGTACAACAAGGACAAGGACTACATCGTCCGCGACGGTGAGGTCATCATCGTCGACGAGTTCACCGGCCGAATCCTGGTGGGGCGCCGCTACAACGAGGGCATGCACCAGGCCATCGAGGCCAAAGAGGGCGTGGAGATCCAGCCGGAGAACCAGACGCTGGCGACCATCACGCTGCAGAACTACTTCCGGCTCTACGACAAGCTGTCCGGTATGACCGGTACCGCCGAGACCGAGGCGGCCGAGCTGCACCAGACCTACGGCCTGGGCGTGGTGCCGATCCCGACCAACCGGGAAATGGTCCGCGTCGACCAGTCCGACCTCATCTACAAGACCGAAGAAGCCAAGTACTCCGCGGTCGCCGACGATATCTCCGAGCGGCACGAGAAGGGCCAGCCGGTGCTGATCGGCACCACCTCGGTCGAGCGCTCGGAGTACCTGTCCAAGCAGCTGACCAAGCGCGGTATCCCGCATTCGGTGCTGAACGCCAAGTTCCACGAGCAGGAAGCGCAGATCATCGCCGAGGCCGGTCGGCCCGGCGCGGTCACCGTCGCCACCAATATGGCCGGTCGTGGTACCGATATCGTGCTCGGCGGCAATGCCGACATCATCGCCGACATCCTGCTGCGCCGTCAGGGCCTGGACCCGGTCGAGACTCCCGCGGAGTACGAGGCGGCCTGGCTGCCCGCGCTCGAGCGCGTCAAGGAGCAGACCGCCGAAGACGCCGAGACGGTGATCGAGGCCGGCGGCCTGTACGTGCTCGGCACCGAGCGGCACGAGTCGCGGCGTATCGACAATCAGCTGCGCGGTCGTTCCGGCCGTCAGGGTGACCCGGGCGAGTCCCGCTTCTACCTGTCGCTGGGTGATGAGCTCATGCGGCGCTTCAACGGCGCGGCCCTCGAGTCGATCATGACCCGCCTGAACCTGCCCGACGATGTGCCGATCGAGGCCAAGATGGTCTCGCGTGCGATCAAGTCCGCGCAGACCCAGGTCGAGCAGCAGAACTTCGAGATCCGCAAGAACGTCCTCAAGTACGACGAGGTCATGAACCAGCAGCGCACGGTCATCTATGCCGAGCGTGCCCGCATCCTCAACGGTGAGGATATGGAGGGTCAGGTCCAGGAGATGATCACCGATGTGATCACCGCCTATGTCAACGGCGCCACCGCCGAGGGCTATGTGGAGGACTGGGATCTCGCCAAGCTGTGGTCCGCGTTGAAGACGCTGTACCCCATCGGCATCGATTACAAGGAGCTGACCGGCGAGACCGCGGGCGGCGACGTCGGCGAGCTTTCCCGCGAGGATCTGCTCGAGGCCGTTCTGGAGGATGCGCACAGCTCCTACGAGAACCGCGAGAACGAGATCGATTCGCTCGCGGGCGAAGGCAGCATGCGCAATCTGGAACGCCAGATCCTGCTGTCGGTGCTGGACCGCAAGTGGCGTGAGCACCTCTACGAGATGGATTACCTCAAGGAGGGCATCGGCCTGCGTGCCATGGCCCAGCGCGACCCGCTGGTCGAGTACCAGCGCGAGGGCTTCGACATGTTCGCCGCCATGCTGGAGGGCCTGAAGGAGGAGTCGGTCGGCTTCCTGTTCAACCTGCAGGTCGAGGTGCAGCAGCCGCAGCCCGCCGGGGTTTCGGTCGGTGCGGGCCTGCAGTCGCCCGTCGGCAATCGCCCGCTGCCCACCGAGGAGGCCGTCCCGGCCGCCAATGGTGCGCCGGCGGCGCTGCGCGCCAAGGGCATCGGCGATTCGGCGCCCCGGGCGCTGAGCTACTCGGGTCCCGATGAGGACGGCCGTGCGGTCGCCCACAGCGATGAGGACGAGTACGGCAACGGCGATTCCGGCACCCGCCGCGAGCGTCGCGAGGCCGCTCGCGGCCAGTCCAAGCAGGACAAGGCGCCGAAGTCCAAGCGCCGCCGCTGATTCCGGTACTGCCGCGGTCCGGATAGGACCGCGGCTCCGGTGTCCGGCTCGATACAGCAAGAAGACGCCCCGGGTGATATCACCCGGGGCGTCTTCGTTTCCCCAGCGCCAGCTGGAAGCCCTGCACAGTCCGAGTTGGACCGCTGTCATTCACACCCCGGTGAAATCACCGGGGGCGCTTCGGTTCCCATGGCTGAAATGATGCCAACCCCTTCCTGGCATCTTCCCGAGCTGTCCGCCCCGCAGGACCGAAGCGAGTGTTGCCTACTGGGCGGCCGGCGGCGTGGTGGTGCCGCTGCCGCTGGTCAGCAGCTTCACCAGGCCGGTGACCAGGTTGGCGGAGCCGGAGGCCGAACCGGTCGGCGAGGTCGGGGTCGCCGGGTCGGTGGTGGCCGGCGGGGTGGTGGTATCGGCCATCGCGATACCGGTACCGGCGAACAGCAGACCGGTGGCGGCAACGGCGACACCCAGCACACGCATCTTGCGCATTGATTCTCCTTGTGATGAAACAAAGTCAGCGGTGAAATTCGCTGACTCGGAATACTTATCACGCGGTGTTCTGGGACGGCAAATCAATTAGTGTTTCAAGCATTTGCTGGGATTTGATAATTCGAATTGAGCGCAGCAGAAATTCGCCCCGCGCAATAGGTGCGCGTGGCATCGATCGAATGCGTATTCGTGATGATGCCGATGGACTATCGGCGAGTGACGGGTGTTCCCCTGCTCCCGCGCGTGACTGCTGCCCCTCCTGTAGGAGCCGCCCCGACTCGGCCGCTCTTACTACTGGTGGGGATGCTAGTCAGCACGGGCATCGGTGACATCGGCCGTTGAATCGGTCACCGTATCGGTCATGCTTTCCCAGTCGGTCTGTTATTGATGTGTGATTGCCCGGTGATAGTCGGCACGCCCTGATTCGCGATTTGGTTGCGGTCTGTTAGCTGATGTAATGTGCATTGTGCGCGAGATCGAGGGGCTCTACGGGCGAGAACACGAACAGGTCCAATTGGGCCGAATGCTCGCGATGGCTCGCTCCGGTCGCGGTTCGGCCATTGTGTTGCACGGGGAACCGGGTGTGGGTAAATCGGCACTACTGCGGGACACCATCGCCGAGGCGGCGGATTTTCGCGTACACGGCTGTGAGGGCGACCCCGCCGAATCGGAGCTGAATTTCGCGGCGCTGCACGAACTGCTGCTGCCGCTGTCCGATCGCCTGACCGCACTGCCGGCCCCGCAGGCCGAGGCGCTGGCGCAGGCGTTCGAGAGCCGCAGCGATCCCGTCGACGGATTCCTCGTCGGCGCCGCGCTGGTCACATTGTTCGCGGCGCTGGCCGGGGAACAGCCGGTCCTGCTCGTTGTCGGTGACGCGCATCTGGTGGATGCCGCGACCACCCGGGCCCTGCAGTTCGCGATGCGACGGCTGATCACCACACCGGTGGTGCTGCTGTGCGCCCTGTCCGGTGATCCCGCGCAGTCCGGCTGGGACCGGCTGCCCACGCTGCGGGTCGGCGGACTGTCCGATGCCGCCGCCCGCCGGCTGCTCGAACAGCGCTGGGGTGTGCTCGGAGCATTGCGGACGGCGCGGGTGCTGCGGGTGGCGGGCGGCAATCCGCTGGCCCTGCGTGAATTGCCGGTCCAGGCGGAGGAATTCGCGGGTATCGCGGCCGGGCCCGTGACGCTGGGCCCGCGACTGGCCGCCGCCTATCGCGACCGGATCGCCGCACTGCCCGATGCGGTGCGGACGCTGCTGCGGTTGGTGGCGGCGGAGGACCGCGGCGTGCTCCGCGTGGTGCTGGCCGCGGCGGCCACGCTCTGGCACACCGGCGGTGCGCACCTCGGCGGTGCGCATCTGGCGAGCGCCTGGGAGCAGGTGGAATCGGCGGGACTGCTGGTGGTCGGCGACGGCCGTGTCGAAATGCGTAATCGCCTGCTGTGCATGGCCGTGTACGACGCCGCGACCCCGGCGCAGCGCCGGTCGGCGCATCTGGCTCTGGCGGCGGTGCTGGCCGGACCCGAGGATATCGATCAGCGTGCCTGGCACCAGGCGGCCGCGACGGATCCGGCGGACGAACAGCTGGCGGCGATCCTGACCGAGCGCGCCGAGCACACCCGCGACGGATCGCTCGCGGCCGCCGCCATGCTGCGCCGGGCCGCCGCGATCACGCCCGATCCCCTCGATGCCGGTGCGCGCATGGCGGCCGCCGCTCGATTGGCCTGGGCGGGCGGGGATATCGAGTCGGCGCGCCGGCTGCTGGATCGGGCCGTCGAGCGGATCGGTACCGAGCGGGCCGCCATTGCCGGCGGGGGACTGGCCGGACTCCTGGAATTTGTTGCGGGCGAACCGGATCGGGCCAATGCGATGCTGCTGCACGATGCCGCGGTGGTCGATGACCGGACCGCCGCCGAGTTGCGGGCGCTGGCCGCGCAGGCGCGCTGGGCCGCCGGTCACGATGACGCCGTGTCGATGCCGATGCATTTCGATACGGCCGATTTCGGGCCCGGTCCCTCGCTGAGCATCTGTCAATTGCCGCCCGCGCCACTGGTTCTGCTCTGGGGGCTGGCGGATCGGGCGCTCGAGCCCTTCACCCGGGCGACCACGCAGCTGCGGAATGCCGGCGCCCGCGCGGCCGCGGTTTTCATGCTGCCGCAATTGGCGATCGTGCAGTTCGCGAACGGCCGCCTGCCCGCCGCGGAGGCGACGCTGGCCGACGCGTTCGAGCTGGCCCGATCTGTCGGCACCGACAATGTGCTCGCGCACTGCTGGAACCTCAATGCGAAAATCGCTGCGCTGCGCGGTGATTCCGATATTGTCGGGGACAGCATCGAGCGCGCGCTGGCGCTCGCCCGCCCGCATCGGGCGCATGCGCTCATCGCCTCGTCCTATTGGCATCTCGGCTTCGACGCCCTGAGCAACGGTGATCCGGAGACGGCCTATCTGCGGCTGCGGGCGCTGGCGCAGCCCGGGCACGATGCCCGGCATCCGACGTATGCCCGGCTCGCCGCCCCCGATATGGTCGAGGCCGCCTGCCGGATCGGCCGGGTCGGCGAAGCGGCGGAGTACTACGAGACGATCCGCGCCTGGGCCATTCGCTCCCGCGCCGACTGGGCGATGTCCGCGGCCTACACCTGCCGGGCGCTGCTGAGCGAGGACGAGCGGGCCGACCACTACTTCCGCCGTGCGCTGGCGGTGCGCCGCACGCGGCACGATCTGAACCACGCCCGCACCCGGCTGCTCTACGGCAAGTGGTTGCGCCGGGCCCGGCGGCGCGGTGATGCCGCCGAGCAATTGCGTACCGCCCTGGAGTCTTTCGAGCGCATGGGCGCCGTACCGTGGATCGTGAGCGCGCAGCAGGAACTCGATCTCACCGGCCGCGCGCCCACGCTGACACCCGGGACGGGGCCCGGTTCGGTGCTGACGGCGCAGGAGTTGCGCGTCGCCCGCCTGGCCGCGCAGGGCCTGACCAATCGCGAGATCGGCGTCGAACTGTTCGTCAGCCCGCGCACCGTCGGGCATCACCTGTCCCGGACCTTCGGCAAGCTCGGCCTCGGCGGCAGAGCCGAACTCGCCGATATCGACTTCGACAACGGCCTGCGCATCAGCCGGCAGCACTGAGCCGTCAGTCCAGCCGCATCGATTCGCCCCAGTAGCGTGGATCCGAGTTGACGAGGATCATCCCCGCTACGCTGCCGGCGCAGCTTCCGCACGAGTCCACCCGAATGAGCTTGTCGACATCGATGTCACCGCCGAGCACGGCGCGCGCCGAAAGCCACACCGCGCGCAGATACAGGGCGGCGGGCCTCCCGCAGCGCACGCATCCGGGCAACTCCCGGCTGTCGTCATTGCGGCCGATCCGCACCTCGGGTGTCACCGGTGCGCCCGGCCCCAAATCCTCATCGAGGAGCGGCGAGTACTCGCTCCGCTCATGGTCTTCCACTTCGGCAGGCTAAACCACGCTCGCAAACCCCCGCACTCCCTACGGCCGGATGCCGCTCAGATCCTGGTCAGTTCGAACAGCCGGAACTTCCGGTCCCCCGCCAGGCGCTGCTCCATGGCGTAGCCGCGCCAGAACGTGACGGCGCGGTCCCAGGCGTTTTCCCGGTCGGCTCCGGTGAGCCACCGCACCGCCACGGTGAAACGTTCACCGTCGACGTGCAGTTCCGCGTGCTCGGCGGCCTTCAGGTTCGCCGACCACGCGGGGTGTTCCGGCCGTCCCCAATTGGATCCGATGAGCAGGAACCGTTTCCGGTCGTCCGGGTAGGGGACGTACAGCAGGGATACGGTGCGCGGCAGGCCGGTGCGGCGGCCGACCACGGTCAGCTCCAGGGAGGGCAGTCCGGCGATATCGAGAACGCCCTTGCGCCCTCGGGTGATTCGCCGGATGGTCCGGTCGAGCGCGAGGATCGCCGGTGACATGCGCATGACGATCGGGCGTGCGGCAATGGCCCGCCCGAGCGCGGGCAGCGGATTCCAGCGGGCGTGCTCGCCGCCCCGCCGGACCGGCCGCGTTCGACGCTGTCGCATGCTCACCAGGCCCGCTGCGGGAGATCCCAGTCGTCCCGCCAGTCGCTGGGCCCGACCGTGCCCGGTGGCAGCGGTTCATCGTAGGACTCGGTCGCATAGGGGCGCTGTGCGCGTGGGGGTTTCGACTGTGCGGCGCGCATTCCCGCCGCCGCACTCTGGTGCAGCAGTGAAGCGGCATAGGGATTGTCGGTGAAGGTGCGCCGCAGCGCGGCGGCGCTCGCGCCGGCCTGGGCGCACGCCGCCTGCTGCGCCTCCACCACCAGGCGCGCGAGCTCCCGCATCGCCGTGCCCTGCAGCGCATCGTCGATGGACAGCCCGGTGAGCGTGCCGTCGGCATCGACCTCGGCGCGCACCTGCCCCTGCGCCGCCGCACCCTGCCCTCTGATCCGGGTCACCTGCTGCCCGATGTGCGCGGCGTGCAGCATCAGTTCTGTCAGTGCGATATCGGCATTGCTCGAGATCATGGAACTCCCTAGGGGGTGGGGAATTTCAGTGGGCTGCGAGAGATGGGGGCTGAGAGATGTGGGCTGCGGCCGAACTCAGATGGTGGTGGTCTGGCCGCCCTTGAACCAGGGGTCGTTGGTATTGAGGGCATTGAGTAGCAACCGAATCGCCGCCACCCGGGCTTCCTTACCCGGCAGAGTGTCGAGGGCGCATTCGGGATCCGCGGGCGGGCCGAGATGGGTGCAGCCGCGCGGGCAGTCCTCGATGGCGTCGGCGAGATCGGAGAAGGCGCCGATGACATCGTCGGGCGTGATGTGCGCCAGCCCGAAGGAGCGGACGCCGGGGGTGTCCACCACCCAGCCACCCTCCACCAGGGGCAGGGCCACGGACTGGGTGGAGGTGTGCCGCCCCTTGCCCACCCCGGATACCACGCCGACGGCCCGATCTGCGTCGGGGACAAGGCGATTCACCAACGTCGACTTGCCCACACCGGAGTGTCCGATGAGGGCGGTGAGGCGGCCGTTCAACAGTTCCAGCACCGGTTCGAGCGGATCGTCGACGCCGCCGTACACAATGGTGAGGTCCAAATCCTCGAAGGTGGCGGCGAATTCGGATTCCGCGGCGAGGTCATGTTTGGTCAGGCACAGAATCGGTTGCAGCCCACCGACATACGCGGCCACCATGGCGCGCTCCACGAAACCGGTGCGCGGCGGCGGATCGGCCAGGGCGACCACGATGAACAGCTGCCCGGCATTCGCGACGACGATGCGCTCGAACGGATCGGTGTCATCGGCGGTGCGGCGCAGGACCGTTCGCCGTTCCGCGACCCGGACGATGCGCGCCAGGCTGTCCGGCTTCCCGGACAGATCGCCGACCAGATCCACCTGATCGCCGACCACGATCGGGGTGCGGCCCAATTCTCGGGCGCGCATGGCGACGATCCGGTGTTCCGGATCGTCGTCGAGAACACAACCCCACCGGCCCCGGTCGACCGAGACGACCATGGCGGCTTCCGCATCCAGATGCTGCGGACGGGTTTTGGTGCGGGGACGCGAGGTCTTGCCCGGACGGATCCGGACGTCGGACTCGTCGTACTCGCGGCGCTTCAGTTGCCTGCCTCCGATTCGCTGAGCATGTCTTCCCACAGCCCAACGAAATTCGGGAGCGTCTTGGCGGTGGTGCCGATGTCCTCGATCTCCACGCCGGGCACCACGAGACCGATAATCGCTCCGGCGGTGGCCATGCGGTGATCGGCGTAGGAGTGCCACTGCCCGCCCGACAGCGGCGCCGGCGTGATGATCAGCCCGTCCTCGGTCTCGGTGACATTGCCGCCGAGCCGGTTGATCTCGGCGGCCAGCGCCGCGAGCCGATCGGTTTCGTGCCCGCGCAGGTGTGCGATACCGCGCAGCCGGGACGGCGAATCCGCAAGGGCCGCAAGGGCTGCGACGGTCGGGGTCAGTTCACCCACATCGTGCAGGTCGATATCGATGCCGGCCAGGCGCTGCGGTCCGTGCACGGTGAGCACATTCTCGAAGCTGCGGCATTCCGCGCCCATGCGCACCAGGATCTCGCGGATCACATCGCCCGGCTGCGTGGTGTAGCGCGGCCAGTGCGGAATGGTCACGGTGCCGCCGGTGACGGCCGCCGCCGCCAGGAACGGGGTGGCATTGGACAGATCCGGCTCCACCTCCCAGTCCACGGCGCGGATCGGCCCGGGCGATACCGTCCAGGTCTGCGCCTTGCGCGGATCGGCGGGGGCCTCCACCTGCACATCGGCCTGGCGCAGCATCTGCACGGTCATCTCGATGTGCGGCATCGAAGGCAGCCGCGCCCCATCGTGATTCACGGTGACGCCCTGTTCGAACCGCGCCGCCGACAGCAGCAGCCCGGACACGAACTGTGACGATCCGGAGGCGTCGATGGTGACCGGCCCGCCGCGCAGTTTGCCCGTCCCGTGCACCACGAAAGGCAGTGCGTCACCGTCGATATCGACGCCGAGGCTGCGCAGTGCGTCCAGGATGGTGTTCAGCGGCCGCACCCGGGCCTGCTCGTCGCCGTCGAAGGCGACATCACCGGTGGCCAGGGCGGCGACCGACGGCAGGAAGCGCATGATGGTGCCCGCGAGCCCGCAGTCCACCATGGCGCTGGTGAACTCCTCGGGCGGGGTGACGGTGAGAGTGTCGGCATCACCCTCGATGCCCACGCCCATGGCCCGTAGCGCGTCGATCATGAGGTTGGTGTCGCGGCTGCGCAGCGCACCGGTGAGGGTGGACGGCCGATCCGCCAGTGCGGCGAGGATCAGCGCCCGGTTGGTAATGGATTTGGACCCGGGCAGGGTCACGGTCGCGTGCACGGGAGTTCGGACATGGGGCGCGGGCCAGAAAGTCACAGGTCCATCTTCCCAAACGATCGACGTCCTGCGGGGCTCCCCGCCCCTTTCGTCCGGTGCGGGCCCGGGATTTCCGCGATTTTCCCGTCGTACCGGTGGTTCCGGACCCTGGATTGCCCGTCAGACTAGCCATATACGTATATGAGTACGTATACTGGCCGGGTGATCGATCCCATCAGCCTCACGCTCGGCGCCGCACTGGTCGGCGGCGGCTGGGTGCTCGGCCGCTTCGGTTCCCGCGCCAATAAGCAGCCCAAGCAACTCGCAGCGGCCACCGCCCTCTGCGGCTGCGGCCACGACCTCGCCGTGCACGAGCGCGAGAGCAGCCGCTGCCACGGCGAAACCTTCCGCAAGAACGGCCACGGCCTCAAGGAGTGGGCGAGCTGCAACTGCCGCCGCTACACCGGCCCCACCCCACTCGAAGAATTCTTCGTCCCCCCGGCCCTGCCGCCGACTCCTTGAAACGCCGAATGCCGGCTCCCCGCAAGGGAAACCGGCATCGGAAGCCGTTTCGAGCGCGAAGCCGCACTGCGATTCAGGGTTTCAGGGGCGAAGGTACTGAGTGCCGCCGCGCTTCGGTTCGGGGTTTTCAGGGGCGAAGCACCTGAAACACCTTCCACCCTCCGGAGTGGGAACTCTCTACTTATTGCGCCCGTGCAGGAACGGCACGATCTTGCGCAGCAGCTTCATGGTGCTGTCGGTCCGCGAGTACGACAGCAATGCCATACCCGGAATCGTGAAGCGCTGCACCGCGATCGAATGCGGCCGCGAGAATTCCAGCAGCCCCGGCGCACCGTGGATGCGCCCGATGCCGGAATCGCCGACGCCGCCGAACGGCAGTCCGGAGATGGCGGCGTAGCTGAGCACCGAATTCACCGATGTGCAGCCGACATTCAGGCGGCGCGCGATCTCCAGCCCGTGCTTGGCCGAGTACACCGCCGACCCCAGGCCGTACTTGCTCTTATTGGTCAGCTCCACCGCTTCGTCGATGCCGTTGACGGTGCGAATGGTGACGGTCGGCCCGAAGGTCTCCTCGCACACCGCATCCGAGGATTCGTCGGTGTCGACCAGGATGACCGGCTCGATGAACGGGCCCTTGATGGATTCGGGCCCGCCGAGCACGGCCTTGCCGCCGTTCTTCAGCGCGTCCTCGATGTGCCGCCGCACGATATCGATCTGGCTGGGCATGGTCATCGGCCCGTAGGAGGCCTTGTCGTCCGAGCCCGGCTTGATATCGGTGAGAATCCGCTTGACCTCGGCGATGAACGGTTCGGCGATCGACTTGTCGACGTACACCCGCTCCACGCCGGCGCAGGTCTGCCCGGAATTGGAGGTGGCGCCCCAGGCGACGGCGTCGGCCGCGGCCTTGATATCGGCGTCGGCGGCCACGATCACCGCATCCTTGCCGCCGCACTCCAGCAGTACCGGGGTGAGCGAATCGGCCGCGGAGGCCATGATCTTCTTACCGGTCGCGGTGGATCCGGTGAAGGCCAGCTTGTTCACGCCCGCGCGCACCAGCGCCGCGCCGGTGGCGCCGAAGCCGTTGATGGCGACGAAGACCCCGTCCGGCAGATCCGGATTCGCCTCGGCGAAGGCGGCGGCGACGAAATTGCCGATGCCCGTGGAGAATTCGCTCGGCTTGAACACGACCGTATTACCGGCGGCCAGCGCGTAGGCAATGGAACCGTTGGGGGTGTAGATCGGGTAGTTCCACGGGCCGATGATGCCGACCACGCCCAGCGGGCGCTGCTCCACATGTGCGGAGAAGTTCGACATGAGCGCGCCCGGTGCGACCTTCTTGGGCTTGAGCACCTTCTCGGCATTGGAGGCCGCCCACTTGATGTGCTCGAGCACCAGCATGAGCTCGAGGTAGGCGTCGTCGAGCGGCTTGCCGTTCTCGGCGTGGATGAGCGCGCAGAGTTCGTCGGACTTGGCGACCAGCGTGCTGTTCCAGCGCAGCAGATGCCGCTTGCGCTCGGCGTAGCTCAGCGCACCCCAGGTGGCGGCGGCGGTGCGGGCCTTGGCGACGGCGGCGTGCACCGCGGCCTCGTCATCGATCTTGTAAGTGGCGAGGACCTCGCCGGTGGCGGGGTTGACGGAGGTCAGCACGGCGTCCTGATCGATCGGGGCGGTGTCGGTAACAGACATGATTGGCAGCGATCCCTTTACGAGAGTGTGATGCGACGAACGTCTCATACGTTCCAAGTGAAGTCAATTGCCCTCACTTTACTCGCGACTGTTTCAAAGGTGTGGGAAGACTCGAATCCGTCGGTGTCCGGTGGCAGCATGGTCAGCATGTGCGGTAGGTACGCGACAACGACGAATCCCGCCACGCTGGCCGTCGAACTCGACGCTCTCGACGAGACGAGTGCCGACACCGGCAAGGGCTTCGACCCCAACTACAACGTGGCGCCGACGAATCAGGTGCTCACGGTGGTGGAGCGGCACGACCGTGACCACCCGCAGGACCCGGCGACCCTGCGTATCCGGGCCATGCGCTGGGGTCTGATCCCGCCCTGGAGCAAGGCCGCCGAACCCGGCATCCCGGCCAAGGGCAAACCGCTGTTCAATGCCCGCGCCGACAAGGCCGCCACCACCGCGTCCTTCCGGGACGCGGTGAAGAAGCGCCGCTGTCTGGTCCCGATGGACGGCTGGTACGAGTGGGTGACCGAACCGGGCGGGTCCGGCAAGGCCGTCAAACAGCCGTTCTTCATGTC
The DNA here is from genome assembly GCF_040611495.1 of Nocardia sp. NPDC006630. NCBI lineage: Bacteria > Bacillati > Actinomycetota > Actinomycetes > Mycobacteriales > Nocardiaceae > Nocardia > Nocardia sp. NPDC006630. The sequence continues at coordinate 326,236 of NZ_JBEXOK010000001.1, read as the reverse complement.
CAGGGCCGATGGTGAGCGCCTGTACATGGCCGGTCTCTGGTCGGTCTGGCGCGACCGCAGCCTGGGTGACGAGGCGAAACCGCTGCTGTCCTGCACCATTCTGACCACCGACGCGGTCGGCGATCTGACGAAGGTGCACGACCGCATGCCCCTGCCCATGTCCCGCGCGCACTGGGACGCCTGGCTCGATCCGGACCATCCGGCCCCGGAGGAACTGCTGGAAACCCCGCGCCCCGAGGATGTTTCGGACATCCTCATCCGCCCGGTGCCCCTGCTGGTCAACAGCGTCCGCAACAACGGTCCGGAACTTTTGGACACCGTGGACGAACAAGCCGGTCAGATCAGCCTGATCTGACCGGCTCGCACGAATCAATCTGCTAGAGATCGCATTTCACCGACGGCAGGGCGATATTCAGCCCGCATTTGAACGCTCCGGTGGCCAGATCGATGATCTTCGTCGTCATGGTGCCACCGAGCTTTCCGGCCTTTTCGGGCTTCTCGTCCTTCTGCGGCGCTTGCTGCCCGGGCGCCCCGGGCGCCGCCGGATCGGGCCCGAGCGGGTAGTTCGGATTCTGCGGCGCGACGACGATGGGGGCGGCCGTCGCGGTGGCCACGGTCAGCGGGCCGGATGCCAGCGCTACGAGCAGTACGCCGGAAACGGCTACGACGCTGGTTCGAATTCGCTGATGGGGAGACATAAAACGCATCACATCCTCGGGTCGGGCGAACCTGGCGAGAGGGGGAAACGTACAAACAAGACAAAACCTACTGAGACAAGTAACGCACAGAATGGGCCGCGATCCGGGGATCGCGGCCCACCCTGTGCGTGTCAAGAGCACTGGTCAGGTGCCCATATTGCTAGCCGATCGCTGCTGCGGCGGCCTCTTCGATCTTCTCCTGCCGGGCCTGGATACCGCCGGAGGTGCGCAGCGGCACTTCCTTCCAGAACATCACCAGGATCAGCGCGATGAGTGCGACCGCGGCCGCCACCAGGAACACGGTGTCCATGGCATTGGCGAAGCCGACCTTGAGCGGATGCGCCAGCGTCGGATTCACCTTCTGGATGATCGAGCTGTCGTCGAGCACCTTCGCCGCGGCGGCCGAATCGTGATGGGCCAGACCGTTGGCCAGCGCCTGATCGGCCGGATTGCTGCTCTGCATACCTTCCGCGATCGCCTGCTGGTACGACGATGTGGTTGCGGCGGACTGCAATTCGGTGCTGATGTTCGGCCCGATCTGCGAGAACATGATCGACAGGAACACCGCCACACCCAGCGTGCCGCCGATCTGCCGGAAGAAGGTCGCGGCCGCGGTGGACACGCCCATATCCTGCGGCGGCAGTGCGTTCTGAATCGCCAGCGTCAGCGGCTGCATCAGATTGCCCAGGCCCAGGCCGACGATCAGCATGAACAGCATGGCCACGTACAGCGGTGTGTCCGCGCCGATGAAGTGCAGCATGAACAGGCCGAGCACCAGCAGACCCGCGCCCAGCGGCGGGAAGATCTTGTACCGCCCGGTGCGAGAGATGGTCTGACCGGCGAAGATCGAGGCCGCCATCATGCCGACCACCAGCGGCAGCATCTGCATACCGGCGAGCGTCGGACTGGAGCCGCGCACCACCTGCAGGTACTGCGGCAGCATGGTCATACCGCCGAACATGGCCGAGCCCACCACGATCGAGATGGCCACGCCGAGTGCGAAGGTCGAGTTCTTGAACATGCGCAGCGGAATCAGCGCGGCATCACCGAGTTTGGCCTGCACCGCGATGAATCCGATCAGGCCCAGGGCGCCGATCACGTAGCAGATGATGGAGTTCGTGCTGCTCCAGCCCCAGATGCGGCCCTGTTCCGCGACCACCAGCAGCGGCACCAGTCCGATGGCCATGGTGAGCACGCCGAACCAGTCGACGGTGGCCTTGGAGCGCTGCACCTTGGGCAGCTTCAGCACGCGGGACACGACGGCCAGCGCGATGATGCCCAGCGGCACGTTCACCAGGAACACCCAGCGCCAGCCGGTGATCCCCAGGATCTCGTTCTGACCGGAGATGATGCCGCCCAGAACCGGGCCGGCCACGCTGGAGGTACCGAACACGGCCAGGAAGTAACCCTGGTAGCGCGCCCGCTCCCGCGGCCCGACCATATCGCCGAGAATGGTCAGCGCCAGCGACATCAGACCGCCCGCGCCCAGACCCTGGAAGGCCCGGAAGGCGGCAAGCTCGTACATCGACGAGGCGAAGGCGCACAGCAGCGAACCGGCCACGAAGATCGAGATGGCCGCCAGATAGAACGGCTTGCGGCCGTACATATCCGAGAGCTTGCCGTACAGGGGAGTGGAGAGGGTCGCGGTGATCAGGTACGCGGTGGTGACCCACGCCTGCATCGAATAGCCCTGCAGGTCATCGGCAATGGTGCGGATCGACGTGGACACGATGGTCTGGTCGAGCGCGCCGAGCAGCATGCCGAGCAGCAGGCCGCTGAGCACGACCATGATTTGTTTGTGGGTGAAACCTGCGGTGGACTGCGGTTCCACTTCTGCTGTAGTGGTCACGAATTACTCTCTGGGGACTCGATTTTCGGAAGAATCTTGGATGCGCCCTTGGGGTAGAGGGCAGCCATCTTGAGACTGCGGGCGTGCTCGTAGCCGTCGACGAACCTGCTCAGCAGGGTGACGAACGAATCCTGTTCGCCGGGGGTCCAGTCGGCCATGATGTCGCGCAGCGTCTCATTGCGCCGTAGCCGGATCTCGGCGGCCACCTCGCGCCCCTCGGCGGTGACGGCCAGCACGCTGACCCGGCCGTCGGCGGGATCGGCGCGGCGTTCGATGAACCCGCGTTTCACCAGGTTCGCGGCCTGCCGGCTGATGGTCGAGGCATCCGAGTAGAGCGCCTCGGCGAGGGCTCCGGAACGCATCGGCCCGTTGTGGATCAGCTTGAAGAGGATGGCGAACGCGGCGGGTTCGACCTCGCCGTCGGTGGCGGCGGCGATCTGCGCATTGGCGCGGTCCCGCAATCGGTTCAAACGAATGATCTGGGTGGCGACGGTGTCGGCCAGGTCGTCGGTGACGGGGCAACTGGGTTGCGCCTGGTCATCGGTCACGTGGTCCACCTCCTTGCATCAAACAACTGCTTGTAGCAATCAACTAGTTGTACTCAGCAAGTATGTGGAGATAGTTGTTCCTTGGCAAGTTATTTTTCCGGGTGGTGTCTCAGCTCACTGCGACCGCGGCGGTGACGGCGCTGGTCAGCCGTACCAGCTCGGCCGGCGCGAGCTCGATCTCCAGCCCGCGCTTACCCGCGCTGCACAGCACCCGGTCGAACTCCAGTGCGGATTCGTCGAGGACGGTCGGCAGCCGCTTCTTCTGCCCGAGCGGTGAAATCCCGCCCAGCACATAGCCGGTCGTGCGTTCGGCCTTCGCCTTGTCGGCCATCACGGCCTTGCCCTCGCCGAGCGCCGCGGCCGCCGCCTTGAGCGAAAGCTTGGCCGGAACCGGCAGCACCGCCACCGCGAGCGCGCCCGAACCGAGCTCGATCACCAGCGTCTTGAAGATCTGCTCCGCACTCACCCCGAGCTCCGCCGCGAGCGCCGCGACGGCCTCCGCACCGTAGGAGTCACTGCGCGGATCGTGCGGATAGGCGTGCACCCGATGCTCCACCTTCGCCTGCACCAGTGTCTTGATCGCCGGGGTCGAAGCTGCCATGCGCCCACCCTAAACAGCGCCGCACCTGTCAAGACACCGGTTTTCACCCGCCCTGGGAACACGGCGACCATTCGGCCTGTTGCACGCCATACGCGTTACGCGAAAGCCGAACAGCCTGCGGTTGCGCGTTGTATCCCATCACGAAGGAGGAGTCGGTGACCGTTCTGGTCGAGGAACGACCGGTGCGCCTGGTGCTGCACCCTGCCGGTTTCCCGGCGCTCACCCCGCTCGCGGTAGATTCAATTGCTACGGCGATCGAAGGGAACAACGTGACGAGCGACGACGACATGGTCGTTCGCCTGCCCGATGACGACTCGGATACTGCCGAGACCATCCAGGCCGGCGACAACGGCACGGACGACGGCACGGAACGTGCGCGCAGCACGGAGACCCCCCAGGAACTGACCCGCCGATTCGAGCGCGACGCACTGCCGCTGCTCGATCAGCTCTACGGCGCGGCCCTGCGCATGACCCGCAACCCGGCCGATGCCGAGGATCTGGTCCAGGAGACCTTCGCCAAGGCGTACCAGGGCTTCCGCTCCTTCCGCGAGGGCACCAATCTGCGGGCCTGGCTGTACCGCATCCTCACCAATACCTACATCAACTCGTATCGGAAGAAGCAGCGCCAGCCCGCGCAGTATCCGACCGACGAGATCAGCGACTGGCAGCTGGCCGCCACCGCCGAGCACACCTCGCAGGGTTTGCGCTCGGCCGAGATGGAGGCGCTCGAGGCGCTGCCCGACGACGACATCAAGCGGGCTCTACAGGAGCTACCGGAGGAATTCCGGATGGCGGTGTATTACGCCGACGTGGAGGGCTTCCCCTACAAGGAAATCGCCGAGATCATGGGAACCCCCATCGGAACCGTCATGTCCCGCCTGCACCGCGGCCGTAAGCAGCTCAAGGGCCTGCTCGCCGACGTGGCCCGGGAACGCGGATTCAACCGGGGCAGCGATACGCGTCAGGAGGTCACCCAGTGAGCGACGAGATGGACATGGACTGCACGGCGGTGCTCGCCGACGTGTGGCTGCTCCTGGACAACGAATGCGACGAGACCATCAAGGCCCGTCTCCAAGAGCACATCAACCGCTGCTCGCCCTGCATCGAGGCCTACGGCCTCGAGGAGAAGCTGAAATCTCTGCTCAACCGCAAATGCGGCGGCGAGCGCGCCCCCGACTCCCTGCGCGCCCGTCTCACCATGGAAATCCGGACAACCTTCACCCAGGTGGAGACCCGGATCGAGCCCAAGTAACAGCTCCCCAGAAAAAGCATGAGCGGCACACTTCTTCAGAAGTGATGCCGCTCAGTGCTTTTGGAGCTAGGTTCTTCAGCTCAGGCGTTCGGACGCTTGCCGTGGTTGGCTGCGTTCTTCTTCCGGCTGCGCTTCTTACGGCCACGCTTACCCATGGGTAGTCTCCCTTCTGTTCATGGCATTCTTTCATGTGTGGTTGTCTGTACCTTCATCGGATACGGGTCAACGGAAACAAGGAGCCTCATGGCCGAGGAAGTGCTCGCGGAGATGGTGTCCACCGTCTACCAGATCGTCGCGAATGTGGGCGATCAGGTGAAGGAGGGCGACACCCTGGTGATCCTCGAGTCGATGAAGATGGAGATCCCGGTCGTGGCCGAGGCCGAGGGCACCGTCGCCTCCATCAACGTCAAGCCCGGCGATGTCATCCAGAAGGACGACCTGATCGCCGTCATCAACTGACCGGCAGTATCGGCTGATTCGCGTCGGCAGCGCCGACTCTCCTCCCGCGCCTCACCGCGCGGCACGAATCCTTACCTCGGCGTGGGAACATACTCCCGAGTTGGGATCAGAGGAGCGTGGCTGAATGTCGACACTGAGCGATCTACTGGCTGAGCACACCGACCTACCGGGTGCCGCCGTCGATCATCTTCAACGCGTGGTGGGGGATTGGCAATTGCTTGCCGACCTCTCCTTCGCGGATTTGCTGCTCTGGGTGGGGACCGGCCCGATAGCCGACGGCGCCGAAGTGGTGTGCGTCGCACAGGCCCGCCCCACCACCGCCCCCACCGTGCACCCGGAGGATCTGGTCGGGTCGCTGGCGACCAAGGAGATGCACCCGCAGATCTTCGAGGCCCTGCAATCGAATGACATCGTGCGGGTGGACACCGATTCGGAGGTCTCCGGCGTCTATCACCCGCAGCCGGTGCACGCGATTCGCGAGGCGATTCCGGTACGGGTCGGTGACGATGTGATCGCCATTCTCGGTCGCGATACCGATGTGCAGCGCCGAAAGATGCGCTCCAGCTTGGAGATCGCGTACATGGCGGCCTCCGACGACCTGTGCCAGATGGTCAATGACGGCACCTGGCCGACGCTGGAGGATCGCACCGGTTCGCACTCCAGCCCAAGGGCCGGTGACGGTTTCATCCGCCTGGACACCGACGGCATCGTGGTCTACGCCAGCCCGAACGCGCTTTCGGCCTACCACCGCATGGGATTACAGAACGATCTGGTCGGACAGGATCTGGCGCTCACCACCCGATCGCTGATCACCGATCCGTTCGACGCGCAGGAGGTGGTCGGCGATATCCAGGCCGCCCTGGCCGGAAAGGCCGGGCGCCGAATGGAAGTCGAGGCGCGCGGGGCGACGGTCCTGCTGCGCACCCTGGTGCTGCGCCCGAACGGCAATCTCGGCGGGGCTGCGGTGCTGGTCCGCGATGTCACCGAGGTGAAGCGGCGCGATCGCGCGCTGCTGTCCAAGGACGCGACGATTCGTGAGATCCACCACCGGGTGAAGAACAACCTGCAGACGGTCGCCGCGCTGCTGCGGTTGCAGGCCCGCCGCACCGAGAACGAAGAGGCCAGACTGGCGCTCACCGAATCGGTCCGCCGCGTGACTTCCATTGCGTCGGTTCACGAAATGCTGTCCATGTCGGTCGACGAGGAGGTCGATCTCGACGAGGTGGTCGACCGCCTGCTGCCGATAATGGCCGATGTGGCCACGGTGCACACCGCGCGCATCAAGGTCCGCCGCGCCGGCTCGCTGGGGGTCTTCTCCGCCGAACGTGCAACCCCCCTGGTCATGGTGCTCACCGAATTGGTGCAGAACGCCATCGAGCACGCCTTCGACGCGGGCGAGAACGGTACGGTCACCATCCGTTCCGAGCGCTCCGCCCGCTGGCTGGACGTGATCATCAGCGATGACGGCCGCGGCCTGCCCGACGGTTTCAGTCTGGAAGCCTCGGACCGCCTGGGCCTGCAAATTGTCCGCACCTTGGTCACCGCCGAACTCGGCGGCTCCATCGGCCTGCACCCCGGCGCCGACATCGGCACCGACGCGGTCCTGCGCGTCCCCCTGGGCCGGCGTTCGGCCCGCTGATAACAGCGCACCTGCGATTACTGTGAGGGTCTCACCATTCCGGTGGGGCCCTCACGCCATTCCTGGTATAGCGAATCTCGTTGAGTGGGAATTGTAATAGCGAACACAGAGTCTCTTTTTACACACATAAGCCCGGCACCATGCGGTGCCGGGCTGAATTGCGCTATGGCCGTAAGGCTGATCGGCCGTAGCGCCAGTCGTCTAGCTGATTAGACGACGGTGCGGGTACGCGTTCGAGCGTTGCGACGCTTCAGTGCACGACGTTCGTCTTCGCTCATCCCACCCCACACGCCAGCGTCCTGTCCGGACTTCAGGGCCCAGGACAGGCAATCGGCGGTGACGGGGCAGCGAGCGCAGACCAGCTTGGCATCAGCAATCTGCGCGAGCGCAGGACCACTGTTACCCACCGGGAAAAACAGCTCAGGGTCCTCGTCGCGACAGATGGCATTGTGGCGCCAGTCCATTCCTCTGCTCCTTTGCTAGGGCGTGCCGCATGGCTCTGCCCCTCGGGTTTGTGGTCCGTTCACTTGTGCGTCTCGAATGTTTCCGCACGGTTGCTTGTGAATGCTTTCACGAACACCGTAGATGTCAATAGATACCTAGTGCACCGTGGGGAAGCTCACGCTGTAAGGCCCCTGCAAGGCGGGCCTGCCGAACCATTTGTACTCGGTCGTGCGGGTTTTCGCAGCGCAACCGCAAGGTTTCTCAGGTGTGTCGAGCCGTCTAGGGCTTCGGCGCGACCACATCGAGGATATCCGTTGCGGCTGTGAAATTCACCATGTTGCGCCGACCAATGAAGTCGCCATCGATTTGCAGCCCGAGGGGTTCGGTGGCCACGACGCGTACCGAGGGCACGTCATCTTCGCGAAATAATTTGTGGCCCTTGGGGTTTCCATCCGTTGCCAGCAACTGGCGGGCAATCAGCAGGGTGGGCACGATCCCCATGGTGCGCATGGCAAACACCCCGAGACCGGATTCGAAGGTGGTCGCCGGGTTGGTCCGGACCGGCGTGTTGTCCAGATAGGTCCACGGGCTGGTGTTGGTCACGAATGCGTAGTGCACATCCGTGACCGGTTCGTGACCCGGAATCTCCAAGCGCACCTGGGGAAGACTGCGCGCGGCCTTGAAGAACTGCCGCACCGTGGTGCGCAGATAACGTGCGGGGGTAGCAGCTTTCCCGTTGGCGCGCTTGGCATCGATGGCCTCGCACACATCGGCGTCCAGGCCCACACCGGCGCTGAAGGTGAACCAGCGGTCGTCGGCGAGGCCGAGCCCGATGCGCCGATCCGTCTCTGCCGCCAGCAGATCGATGAGCTGATTGGTGGCGGTCACCGGGTCCTGTTCGATGCCGAGCGAGCGCGCGAACACATTCGCCGAACCGCCCGGAATGATGCCCAGCCGCGGCAGCCATTCGCGCTGCGGCGCATCGGGCAGCGGCAGGAACCCGTTGATGGTCTCGTTCACCGTGCCGTCCCCGCCGTGCACCACGATCAGGTCCATCCGAGTGTCCGCGGCCCAGCTCGCCAGCTCGGCCGCGTGCCCCCGCCGTTCGGTGTGCACAACAGTCAGCTGCGTGCGACTTTCCAGTGCGTGAGCGAGCAGATCGCGAGTCGCCGGAGTGGTCGAGGTGGCATTCGGATTCACGATCAGCAGCGTTCGCACCCCGGAGAGCCTACTGAGCATTGCGCCGGGATACCGCTCCGAGTCACCGCGGGCGGCAATCGAAACGACCACGACGCACGGTCGTAGGCTGGGCGCGTGGCTGAGCAGAACTCCGGCGAGCAGAACGTGGCGCCGACAACCGAGGTGGCGCCGACGACGGTCCGGGCGGCGGGTGTGCTGGTGGCCGTGCAGGGTGCGGCCGCTGTGATCTCGGGGATCGTCTTCGCGGTGATGGGTGTGACCGGGTCGGCGCACAGTGCCAAGAACAGCTATCTCACCGCGGGATACGCGGTGATCGTCGGCGGTGCGGTGCTGGCGGCGGGTCTGGGGCTGTGGCGCGGTCGTCGCTGGGGCCGGGCCATCGCGGTGATCACGCAGCTGCTGCTGCTCGGCGTCTCCTGGTTCATGGTCACCTCGGACCGCTTCGATCTCGCGGTTCCGTTCGCCGCGGTCGCCATCGCCGGGCTGGTGCTGTTGTTCGCGCCCGCGTCCAATCGGTGGATGGCCGCCGGGTACGACCTTCCCGCCGAGTAGGTCGAGCGTCCGGGAACGGTGCGTAAAGCGTGCTGAACGCTCCGTAGCGGGCTTGCGGACGCTCGAGCCTGGCCGAGTTCCGGATCGGGTCAGTCGTCGGCGTGCGCGGCCAGGCGGCTCAGCGCGTTGCCCGCCAGGCGGAACCCGGTCCACTCGTCCTGGGGCACCGCGCCGAGGGCCTTGTAGAAGTCGATGGACGGCGTATTCCAGTCCAGCACCGACCAATCGACCCGGCTGTAGCCCTGTTCGACGGCCTCGCGGGCCAGCGCGGCGAGCAGATCGCGGCCGAGTCCGAGCCCGCGCGTCTCCGGCTTGACGAACAAATCCTCCAGGTAGATGCCGTGCACGCCGGTCCAGGTGCTGTAGTTCAGGAACCAGATGGCGCAGCCGGCCACACCCATCTCGCCCGGGCCCTCGGCGACGTGTGCGAAGACGGCCGGGTTCGGGCCGAACAGGGCGGTCTCGAGCTGCTCGGCGGTGAGGGTGCACTCCTCGCGCAGCTTCTCGTAGTCGGCGAGGTCGTAGACGAGCTCCACCAGCGCGGGGATATCGGCGGGGGTGGCGCGGCGAATCATCTCCGAGGTCCTTCCAACTGTGCGGTCAGGTTGTGCGCGAGCACAGTTCGCGCCTGGTAGTCGTAGCCGAGCACGGTGATCGCGGCCGTGGACAGGAAGAACCTGCGGCCCTCGATCACGTCGAATTCCGCCCAGCGGGCGATCAGCACCCGCGAGAAGTGCCCGTGCCCGACCAGCACCACATCGCGATTCGCGAGCTCCGGCAGCACCGAGGCCAGCACCCGATCCGCGCGTGTGCGCACCTGTCCGGCGTCCTCGCCCTCGGGGGTGACGCCGGTCCAGATGGTCCAGCCGGGCGCCATTTTCTGGATCTCCAGCGTGGTCAGGCCCTCGTATTCGCCGTAGTCCCATTCGGCCAGATCATTGTCGATGTGCACCCCGGTCAAACCGGCCAATTCGGCGGTGCGGGTGGCACGTTGGCGCGGGCTGCTGAATACCAGTGGATCGCGCAGATCCAGACCGGCCAGCAATTTCCCGGCAGCGAGGGCCTGTTCCTCCCCGTTGGGCGTCAGCGGAATATCGGTGCGCCCCGTGTGCTGGCGCGAAGCCGACCACTCGGTTTCGCCATGTCGTAGCAATATCAGCCGAAAATCGTGTGCGGACACGAGTCGATCATGCCTGACAATCCTCGCGACTCCGGCACCGGCGCACGGATAAGGGGCGCGGCGGCGTCTGCGCCGGGAGCAGTCGGCGGTATGCGGCTATCCGACGCCGAGCGCGTAGAGCTCGGTGCCGCGCTGTTCGAGAATGGTCGGACCGACGGCGGCCAGCGAAATGGGTTCATTGTGATAATCGCTGCGCTGCACCGAGATCCGGTTCGTCTGCGCACCGGTGGTGGGATCCAGCGCGGCCAGGCCGTCCGGAACCGGAACCAGGAGCTGGCCGGAAAGGAGTGTGGGAGTGCCGAGTACGTGCTGCACACCCCACAGCGGATCGAATGTGGTGGCATTCAGCGCGATCAGATTCTCGCCGGTATAGATGAAGAACGCGGAACTCAGATGGCTGATCAAAGCCTTGTCCGACAGCGGCGCGGAAAGCTGGTGCGTGGCAATGGAATTACCCGACACATCGTAGATCGCCAATTGCGGTGCGGTGGCGCCTGTTCCGGGCAGGTAGAGCGCGATTCGGCTGTCGGACACCGCAAGTACGCGCGCACCGTCGACCGCGCCGCCGGGCTCGGTCAGTACGTGTGAGCCGTACTCCTCGGGGGTGGTGGAGTCCTTCGGTGCGGGATTGAGAATGGTGAGCCGGTCCGCACCGTCATTGGGGCAGCGCTCCAGGACCGCGAGGCGGCTCGGCGCCGAGGACGCCGAGAGCAGGGTGCAGCCGGTGCGCGGTTGCGTGCGGGGATTGACCGGGGCGTCGACCTTGCCGTATTCGAGGGTGCGCACCAGATCCGAGCGCCACATCTCGAGCCGGTCGCTGCCCTGCGCCAGGGCGTAGGTGCCGTCCACGGACAGCTTGATTGACTCGTCCATATAGCTGGACCGGGCGGCGAGCCGGGCGCCGGTCTCCGCATTGAGCATGGTGGTCTGGCTGCAGCCGCGATCGTCCCGATAGGTGGCGATGACCGTGCCGAACTGAGATTCCATGGCGCACAGCGGCATATCGCGGTGGTACTTCCACACCTGCTGCCCGGTCTGCGGATCGCGGCCGATCACATCACCGCCGTCGGCGGTGACCGCGACCCCGCCCACGGCGATCGCGCGGGCGGTCGCCGCATCCGGCGCATGCCACAGCTCGCGCACGCCCTTGGGGAGCTGCTCGGGAGTGGGTGGTGCGGAGAGGGTCCGGTCTGTGGTCACCGATGTGCTGTGGCGCACATCGCTGCGCCAGCCGACCACCGCTGTCGCGATCGCCACCAGGGCGACGATCGCGACAGCGGTCAGAATATCGGCGCGCGTTCGCCGCTCTGGTGCGAGCACGACAGCGAGACTAGCCGATTCGTGCCGCTACGCCGAGGCGGCGACAGCGGTGTCGGTTGCGGCCCCGGAGGATTCGCCGTTCACCTCGGCCTTGCGCCGCCGCGGCCGCTTGGCAGCGGTCTCACCGTCGCCCGAGCCGTTACCCGCCGCAGCCGAATCGGCCACCGCGTGCACCGCCTCGACATCCGCCGTGGCGACCTTGCGAGTCGCACGCTTCCGCGCCGGAGCCTTGGCAGCCTCCGCCTCGGCGGCAGCCTCGGCAGCCTTACCGGCCTTCTTGCGTGCACTCGCCTTGACCGGTTCGGCCTCGACCGCAACTTCGGCAACCGGAGCTGCCTTGCCGCTCTTCTTCCGAGCGCTCGCCTTCACCGGCTCCGCCGCAACGGCTGCGGTATCGCCCGCGGCCTTCCCGGCCTTCTTGCCACCGGCAGCCTTGGCAGGCGCGGCGGCAACAGCGTCGACAGGCTCGGCCACGACGGCGGCAGCCTTGCTCGCACGCTTCCGCGCGGTCGCCTTCGGCTCGGCCGCAACGGCTTCGGCGGTGGAAGCCACCTGAGTGCCCGCATCCGCCACAGCAGTCTTCCCGGCCTTCTTACGCCCGGCAGCCTTCACCGGCTCGGCGGCAACGACCTCGGCCACGGCATTCCCCGCGGCCTTCCCGGCCTTCTTACCTCCGGCGGCCTTGGCAGGCGCGACAGCAGCTTCGCCGACGATATCCGCCTGAGCGACAACATCCGCCTTGGTGGCCCGCTTGCGCCCGGCGGTCTTCACCGGCTCGGCAGCCACGGCTTCGCTCACGACCTCTGCCGCAGCCTTGCCTGCCTTCTTGCCTCCTGCAGCCTTCACCGGCTCCGCCGCAACAACCTCGGCGACGGCTTTGCCGGCCTTCTTGCGCGTGGTGGCCTTGGCAGGCTCGACCGCAACGGTTTCGGAAACCTCGGCCGCAGCGGCAGCCTTGGTACGACCAGCCCGCTTCGCGGGTTCGGCCGTAACAGGACTCGGGTCGGCGACAGACTCGGCAGTTGCCTTGGCGCGCTGGCGAGTGCGCTTGGGCGCACCCTCTGCGACAGCGGCAGTCCCGAGCTCGCCGGAACCCTGTGCCGCAGCAGCGGATTCAGCGACCGGAGCCGACGTCGCCCGGCGGCGACCCTTGGCGGGAGCGGATTCACCGGTAGCGACCACCGCGACGGGTTCGACGGAACCGTTTGTCGCAGCGGCTGATCCGTCGACCGCAGCGGCCGGAGCCGAGGTCGCACGGCGGCGACCCTTGGCCGGGGCAGCGGCAGCGACTGCGGCGGCGGGTTCCACGGAACTGCTTGCGGCAGCGGCGGATCCGGTCACAGCCTCGCTGGGAGCCTGAGCCGGGCGGCTGGCGCGTCGCCGACCCGTGGTCTTGACCGGCTCGCTCACGGCTTCCGTCGTGACAGCCGCATCGGCGGAACCGGTTGCGGCAGCAGCGGTATCGGTAACCACATCGCCGGGGGCGAGTGCCGGGCGACTGGCCCGGCGTCGGCCCGCGCGCTGCACCGGAGCAGCCACCTCAGCGGTCACGTCGGCCGCAGCGGGGGAGCTGACAGCAGGCGCAGCCACTTCAGCGGTCACATCGGCCGAGCCGTTGCCGGTTTCGGTCGTCGCCTTGGTGCGCCGGGTGCGAGTGCGCTTCGTGGGTTCCGAAGTGCCCTCGGTTGCGATGGGCGAACCGTTGGTGGCGGGTGCCTCCGGTGCGGCCTCGGCCACAGCGTTGGTGACGGCCGGAACGGCGGTGGTCACCGAGTCGGCGGTCGCGTGTACCGAACCGTTGGTGCTGCCCGTCGTGTTCGCGGTCTCGTCCGAGCCCCGGCGGCGGGTACGGCTGCGAGTGGAGCGGGCGGCGGGCTCGGCGGAGTCGTCGACAGATGCCTGGCTCTGCTCGGCATCGCTGAAAGCGATTGCCGTGCTGTTGGATTCGGTGACAGCGGCTGCCGGGACCTCGGCGGTGCGGTCCGAAACCGCGCTGCCGGAATCTGCGACGGCATGGTCCGAAACCTCGGCATGGCTGCTCGAGCCGTTGCTGTCGGCCTGGCCGCGTCCACGTCCGCGCCGATTGCGCCTGCGGCGGCCCTCGGTCCTCGGTGCGTCGGTGTCCGAAGCCGGAGCCGCATGGGTGACCGACTCGCCGGAATCAGCAACTGCCTCAGCGCCATTGGCGACTGCGGCGGAATCTGCGACTGCATGACCGGAATCGGCGACTGCCTGGGCGGCATCGGCCGGGGCCGCACCGTTTCCGGCGACGGTCACGACGCCGTTACCGGCCACGGCGGCATTGTCCGCGCCACCGCGTCCGCGACGGCGGCGACGACGGCCCGGCCGCTCCGAGGCACCCTCGGCATTGCCCGAATTGCCTTCGGACGCAGTCGAATCAGCCTCGCTGCTATTGACCTCGAAGCCGGGCTCGCCGGCACGCGCCCCCCGGGTGCGCTTGCGATTGCGGTTGCGCGGTGCGCGGCTCTCGCGCTCCACGACCACGGCGTCCTCTTCTCGCACGACCGGGCGCTTGCGCACGATGCCGGTGGTGCCGGCGGGAATGCCGAGTTCCTCGAACAGGTGCTTGGAGCTGGAGTACGTCTCCACCGGCTCGGGCATGCTGAGCTTGAGCGCCTGGTCGATGGAGGCCCAGCGCTTGAGCTCGTCCCAGTCGACGAAGGTGACGGCCACACCGCTGCGTCCCGCGCGGCCGGTACGGCCGATGCGGTGCACGTAGGTCTTCTCGTCCTCGGGGCACTGGTAGTTGATCACGTGCGTGACATCGTCGATATCGATACCGCGCGCGGCGACATCGGTGGCGACGAGCACGTCGATCTTGCCCTCGCGGAACTTCTTGAGCGCCTTCTCGCGGGCGATCTGCCCGAGGTCGCCGTGCACCGCGCCGACCGAGAAGCCGCGCTCGGCCAGATCGTCGGCCACCTTCTGCGCGGTGCGCTTGGTGCGGGCGAAAATCATGGTGGCGCCGCGGGTTTCGGCCTGCAGGATGCGCGCGACGAGCTCACTCTTGTCGAGCGCGTGCGCCCGGTAGGCGAACTGCGTGATGCGGTCGGTGATCGTCGAGTCGTGCGGCTCCTCGGCCCGAATGTGCGTGGGCCGGTTGAGGAACGTGCGCGCCAGGGTGATGATCGGCCCCGGCATGGTGGCCGAGAACAGCATGGTCTGCCGCTGGTCCGGAACCATATTGAGAATGCGCTCGATATCGGGCAGGAAGCCCAGGTCGAGCATTTCGTCGGCCTCGTCCAGCACCAGGACCTGGACCTTGCCCAGAATCAGATGCTGCTGTTCGGCCAGATCCAGCAGTCGTCCCGGGGTGCCGACGACCACATCGACGCCGGCGCGCAGCGCGGCGATCTGGGTGTCGTACGGGCGGCCGCCGTAGATGGAGGTCACCCGCAGCGGGGTGCCGTCCGGCGACGTGGCGTACTTGCTGGCGTTCTCCAGATCGGAGGTGACCTGCATGCACAGCTCACGCGTCGGCACGATGATCAGCGCGCGCGGGGTGCCGTCGAGCGGAATGGTGCCCGAGGTCCCGGAGCCGATGCGGTGCAGCAGCGGCACGCCGAAGCCGAAGGTCTTGCCCATGCCGGTACGGGCCTGACCGATGAGGTCCTCACCGGCCAGCGCGAGCGGCAGGGTGAGTTCCTGGATGGCGAAGGTGCGGTCGATGCCCATTTCACTCAGCGCGCGCACGATCTGCGGGTTGACACCCAGTTCGGCGAAGGTGGGGGCAGTGTGGGTTTCGTCGAGCTCCGCCGTCAGTAGCGTGTCAGCCACGCCCGGCTCCTGCTCTACGGTGATCTTGCTCAGGGTTCGTGCCTTCCTCGTTTTATCGCGTCTCGCGCGCACGAGGTGGGGCGGACCGGTCGGTCCGCGACGACCACTTGATCCGGGTTTCTGTCGCCGCTGCGGGATACCCATCCGGTGTGATTCGGACTGGCATCGACCTGCGCGGCGGACACTGTTGCGGATCGGAGTGCGCGCACATTTTCCGTGGACTACGGCCGCCCGAGCACCGGTTCACGGTGTATCCGGCAAACTCGTTCGAGCGAAAATTTCCGTTGTCTGCGGAGATTGTAGCGTGATACGGTCTTCGCCCCTTTTTCCGCCACCGCAATTGCGCAGCGGTATATCGCTGGTAGGCGCGATTGCGGCATATCGCCGCCGCCCGCAGCAGAACTTCGCACCCGCGTTAAGGATTGCGCCGCACCGCAATTGGCCCGCAGGCCGAGCATACCCCGCCTGGTCGACAGTTGGATTGCTCACATAGGTGTTACAAGCTGTAGCAGCATGTGCGAAGTTGTGCGGGTGAGCCTGGCAGACACCGTGAGCACCGCCGCGCGCAATGCGTGGGCCCTGACCTTCGGCACCGGCATCGGTGACCCCGAACCCACCCCGTCGACGGTGGTATCGGTCGCACCGCATCGCGAGTTGCGCCGCTACGACGGTCTGGACGCGGACGGCCCGGCCGGCGCCGATGATCCTGCCGTACTGCTGGTGCCGCCGCTGGCCGCACCCGCCTTCTGCTTCGATCTGCGCCCCGACCAGAGCATGGCGCGCTTCCTGCGCGATACCGGCCGGGCCACCTACCTGGTCGATTACGGCGATATCACCTTCGAGGACCGCCGCATGGGCTTCGAGGACTGGGTCGACGACATCCTGCCGGAGTCCATCCGTCAGGTATCCGCCGATCGCGGCGGCCGCGCGGTCGATCTGGTGGGCTGGTCCATCGGCGGCGTCCTGGCGCTGCTGACCGCCGCGGCGGATCCGACGCTGCCCATCCGCTCCATCACCGCGATCGGCGCTCCGCTGAGCTACGACCACATGGTGGGCGTGCGGGAGCTGCGCGCGCTGGCCCGGCTGGACGGCGGCCGCACCGCCACCGCCGCCATTCGCGCCACCGGCGGCGTCTCCGCGCAGCTGACCCGCATCGCCTACCGCGCCACCGCGTGGGACCGAGAACTCAAGCGCCCCTTCTTCATTGCGAGCAATCTGGCCGACACCGCGACGCTGGCGCGGATGGAGACCATCGACCGGTTCCAGAATTCGCTGCCCGGATATCCGGGCCGGTTCTACAACCAGCTGTGGGGCCGGTTCATGTTGAACAACGACATCGGCAAGGGCGTAGTGCATTTCGGTGATCGCACCATCGCCCTCGCCGATGTCACCGTGCCGGTGCTGCTGGTCGGCGGGCCGACCGATGTGATCACCCCGGCCGCGGCGGTGGAGCACGGCCTGACGACGCTGACCGGATCACCGCAGGTGCGCTACGAGACCGCACCCGGCTCCCACCTCGGCCTCCTCTCGGCCCGCGACACCACCTGGACTTATCTGGACAAGTTCTTGCGCGACCTCGCTTAGCGAGGTGTGGGGTTTCGGGGGCCAGCCCTGAAACCCCGCTGAGGCGGTTGTCTCAGATCCCGGGAACCGTTGGGAACGGCCGCTTTTCGGGCCAGGACTGGCGGTTCAATTTCCCGAGCGTGTAGTTGGCGACCAGCACATCGGTGATCTGCCGGGCGATGAGTTCGTACACCGCCTGCGTGGGGTGGGCGAGATCGCTGGTGGTGAGGGCGCGGCGCAGGGCCGCGGGAGTGGCATCGCGCATGCCGAGATAGGGCACCGGCCCGTGCTCCTGTGCCAGCGGGGTGAGCTGGAAGGTGGTCGCACCGTCCGCGACGACCTGCATCCAATCGGACATGCGCACCAGCGAGATATTGCCGGGCGTCGCGCCGGGTCCATCGTGGGGGCCGGGACCGGGCGGTGGCCAGTGCGTCGCCAGATAGCCGAGGGCGTCGTTGAATTTGGCGACGTTCTTCACCGCCTTCTCCACCGCGGCATCGCCCTTGTCGGCGGCCTTGTCCTGGAAGCGCACCGACACCAGGGGGCTGGGCAGGTCGATGAGAATGAAGTGCTCGTTGCCGGGATTCGTCGGGAACGAGTTCGGGATGGAATTGACCAACTGGTAGATCTCCTCGATCAGCGGCCCGACGCCGGTGCCGGGTTTGTCCACCCGGCCGGACAGATTGTCCGGAACCGGCCGCTCCGCGGTGATGAGGTCATTGAGCCCGATCCAGATGATGTGCAGCGTCGGCCCGGTGAATTGGTCCTGCGCGGTGCCGGCCATGACCGCCTTGGTGGGGGCCATCAGCGCCCGGCGCGCCTTGATGTATGCGGCGACTTGATCTTTCAGATATCCGAGCGCTCCGGCCTTCGGTTTCCAATCCGAGGCCGCGATGGCGCCGCCCTCCGCATAGTTGGCATAGCGCACCGGCGCGAGATTTCCGGTGTGGGTGCCCAGTACCGCCGAGCTGTCGCTCAGTGTCCGATGCGGCGCGGTCGCCTCCTCGGTCCTGTTCCTGTCCTCGCGGATGAGCGATTCGCCGCCCATCCATTCGACCAGGAAATCGGCCCAGTTCTTGCCGTCGCTATAGCGGCCGACCTCATTGGTGCGCATCATGCCCGCTGCGCGGGCGAACATTCCGCTGGGCGCTTCGCGTTTGATGCCGATATCCGAGAGGCTGTCGCCCAGGACGATCAGATTTTGAATTGCGGTTGGCATGGAGTTCTCCCCACCGGAGGGTTTCGTACCGGTAACCCCGGGCGCCGAGCCGGCACAGGTCCGGTATGATCATGAAATTGCAAGTGGCGCAAGCACTTACGAACATTTTGAGGGTACGCCGCACAATGTCTCGCCGATGGGTGATTGGCGTTCAGGATCGCGGACTAGGGTGGTGGCCATGGGAGCAAACTCGTCTACTGCGCTGGGCGCCGCGTCGGAATCGGCCGACGACCGGGTCGCCGCCAGTCACCCCGGAGTCACCGACCTTTTCGCGGTTCTCGCCTACGGTGAGATCTCCGCCTTCTATCGTCTGGCCGAAGAGGCGAAACTTTCGCCCTCGCTGCGCGGCAAGGTCGCCGTCGCCAAGATGGCCGCCAATGAAATGGGCCATTTCGAGACGCTCGAACGGGCACTCGCCGCCCGCGGCGCCGAGGTATTCGACGCCATGGCCCCGTTCGTCCGCGCGCTGGACGCCTATCACGCCTCCACCGACCCCTCCACCTGGTTGGAGTCGATGGTCAAGTTCTATGTCGGTGACGGTATCGCCGCCGACTTCTATACCGAGATCGCCGGCGCCCTGGCTCCCGAGGTCGCCGATGTGGTGCGTGATGTGCTGGCCGAGACCAGCGATTCGGAATTCGTCATCGAAGAGGTGCGCACCGCGGTCGAGCAGAATCGCTCCGAGCGCGACCGGCTCACGCTGTGGGGTCGCCGCCTGCTCGGTGAGGCGATCACCCAGGCGCAGTACGTCATGGCGCAACGTGACGAGCTGACCGAACTGGTGCTCACCGCGACCGGTGATCTGAACGGTATCGCCGTGCTCTTCGAGCACATGCAGGACAGCCACGCCGAGCGCATGCGCGTCCTGGGCCTGGGCTAGCCCGCTCCCCGCGAAAAGAAATGCCCCGCTGAGAATATCAGCGGGGCAATTGCTTTGTGCTCGTCAGACGGCGGCGAAGCCGACCCGGCCGGCGGCCGCAGCACCGATCTCGACATACGCGACCTTGTTGGCCTGGATCAGGAACTTGCGGCCCTTCTCGTCGGTCAGCGCCACGACGCCGCTCTCGCCCTGCAGCGCACCGGAAACCAGTGCCTCCACCTCGGCGGGCGTCTGCGAGCTATTGATGATCAGCTCACGTGGGCTATCCGAAATACCGATCTTGACCTCCACGGCCAACCTCCGAACCTAGAGTCCTGTGCTGTCCACGCCAAGGCTAGTGCAGCCGCACGGGGGCGCGGCAGAGACCGCCCTGCGCTCTGAGCGAACGTGTGCCCTGCGAACTACTCCGCGTGCCCTGCGAACTACTTGTGGGCCTGCTCAGTCGATCGGGTGCAGCGGGATATGCGAGAGACCACCCCAGCAGAGCGCGACCGTGGTGTCCACGGCCTCGTCCTTGGGGATCGGCCGATCGGCCTCCAGCCAGTAGCGGGCACTGAACTGGCTGGCGCCCACCAGGCCGACCGCGAGTACGCGGGCGCGGTACGGGTCCAGGCCGGAGTCGTGGGCGACGAGGTCGAAGACCGCGTCCACACACGCTTCGGTGGCCTGCTCCACCCGCCGCTGCACCTGCGGCTCATTGGTGAGGTCCGATTCGAATACCAGTCGGAAGCCCTGGGTTTCGTGATCGACGAAGTCGAAGTACGCCTGCACGGCCGCGCGGACGCGGAACCGGTTTTCGGTGGTGGAGCGCAGCGCCTGGCGCACGCTCGACACGAGGGCGTCGACATAGTTCTGCAGCACGGCCAGATACAGCTCGAGTTTGCTCGAGAAGTGCTGGTACAGCACGGGTTTGCTGACGCCTGCACACTGCGAGATCTCGTCCATACCGGCGGCGTGGTAGCCGCGGAGGACGAAAACCTCACCCGCAGCGGCCAGCAACTGTGCGCGACGGGCCTCGCGGGGCAGTCGGGTGCCGCGCTTTGTCGGCGCCGTAGCCTCGGATGACGTGCGGTGAGCGGTCATCCGGTCCACGAGGTCAGTCATTTTCCGATCTCCCAGTCGATTACCGGCGGAAAGGATGTCACCGGGTATCCCCCGAACGATACTCGCTCGAGGGGTCCGCGCTGATCCAGGTTCCGAATATTGGTGTGCTGGATGTTGGCGATCCGCACCGGATATTTGTCGATACGCGCGGTGATGACCGTTGTTGCGGCCGATGCGCGTGCTGGGTTGATTATGCGAGCCCGGTCACAAATGGGAAGCACTTGTCCCGATTTGTGAGATCCGTCGCTGTCTGCGCGACGGCACCCGACCGTGTCCGCACGCTCTGTGAGAGTCTGATGAGCGTGACCGACGATGGGGGCAGATACTCCGGCGGGCGCGATTCACGCCGACCCGTAGCAGCCGGTGCGCCACGCCCAGCGGTTTCCGGTGGCTCGAAGAGTGCATCGAAACGAAAAGGCAGACCGACCGGCCCGATTTACGATCCGCTCGGTCTGTACGACGCGAGCGACGCACCGCAGTCCGGGCAGCCCGCGCCGTCCGGACTTCCGGCGACCATCGGCGACCGCCTGCCGCTTCCGCACGAACCGCTGCGGGCCAGCTGGGATCCGACCTCGACGCCCGATGATGCCCGCACCCGCGAGCGCCCGGACCGCGAGGGCAAGAAGCAGAGCGGCCTCGGCCGCTTCGTCTCCACCTACGGCTGGCGCGCCTACGCGCTGCCGGTGCTGCTGGCGATCACGGTGCTGGTGGCGGTGGACGCCTTCCGCAGCGGCCCGGACAGCGTCGCCGATCTGCCCGGCTTCGGCCGGCTGAGCGATCACACCGACAAACCCGCCGGAATCATCGGCGGTGCGCCCAAGGGCGACGGCAAGTTCGCCGCCGATCTGCCCACCGGCGCGGTGCCCGGCGGCGGCCCGTACACCGATACCGGTACGGGCGCTTGGCATGTGGTGCCCGGCAACACCGGTCAGGTGGGCACCGGATCCGAGCACGTCTTCTCCTACACCGTGGAGATCGAGGACGGTGTGGACACCTCGAGCCTCGGAGGTGACGACGCGATCGGCCATATGGTCGATGCCACGCTGTCGAATCCCAAGAGCTGGACCCATGATTCGCGCTTCGGCTTCCGCCGCATCGACAACGGCACTCCGGATTTCCGCATCTCGCTCACCTCGCGCGACACCACGCGCAAGGCCTGCGGATTCGAAATCCCCATCGACTCCTCCTGCTACAACACCGATCTCGGCCGCGTGGTGCTCTCGGAGGTGCGCTGGGTCCGCGGCGCACTGGCCTTCGAGGGTGACGTCGGCTCGTACCGGCAGTACCAGATCAACCACGAGGTCGGCCACGCGATCGGCTACCACGAACATCAGCCCTGCGAGACCGACGGCGGCCTGGCCCCGGTGATGATGCAGCAGACCTTCGGCACCCGCAACAACGACATCGCCACCCTGGACCCGGCCGGCGTCGTGCCCATGGACGGCAAGAAGTGCCGCTTCAACCCCTGGCCCTACCCGCGCGGTTAGGCCGGGGCCGCCGGCGCGGCGGCAGGCTGGGCCGGGCGGATCGGCTCGGGTGGTGCGACCTAGGCTGGGAAGAACGGTCCGGTCCTCGGTGTTGCACGTGTGGCCGCGAGTAGTCGGCGAATTCGATTGAGGAGTCCGCAAGCGTGACAGCATCGCATCAGTCCCTGCCGCCCCTGGTGGAGCCGGCCGCGGAGCTGACCAAGGACGAGGTCGCCCGCTACAGCCGTCATCTGATCATTCCGGATCTCGGGGTGGACGGTCAGAAACGTTTGAAGAATGCCCGGGTACTGGTCATCGGCGCCGGTGGCCTCGGTTCCCCGGCCCTGCTGTATCTGGCGGCCGCCGGTGTGGGCACGCTCGGCATCGTCGAATTCGACGAGGTGGACGCCTCCAATCTGCAGCGGCAGATCATTCACGGCGAATCCGATATCGGCCGGTCCAAGGCCGACAGCGCGCGGGATTCGATTCTGGAGATCAATTCCGGAATCACCGTGCGGTTGCACAAGATTCGCCTCGAGCCCGAGAACGCCATCGAGCTGTTCGAGCAGTACGACCTGATCGTGGACGGCACCGACAATTTCGCCACCCGCTACCTGGTCAACGACGCCGCGGTACTCGCGCACAAGCCCTATGTATGGGGTTCGATCTACCGGTTCGAGGGCCAGGTCTCGGTGTTCTGGGAGGACGCCCCCGACGGTCGCGGCCTCAACTACCGCGATCTGTACCCGGAAGCGCCGCCGCCGGGCATGGTCCCGTCCTGCGCCGAGGGCGGCGTGCTGGGCGTGCTGTGCGCGTCCATCGGCTCGATCATGGTGACCGAGGCGATCAAGCTGCTCACCGGTATCGGTGACCCGCTGCTGGGCCGGCTCATGGTCTACGACGCACTCGATATGACCTACCGGACCATCAAGCTGCGCCGCGATCCCGAACGGCAGCCGATCACCGAACTCATCGACTACGACGCCTTCTGCGGCGTGGTGTCCGAAGAGGGGCAGCTGGCGGCCATCGGTTCCACCATCACCGCCCGCGAGCTCAAGGAC
Organism: Nocardia sp. NPDC006630; assembly: GCF_040611495.1. Lineage (NCBI taxonomy): Bacteria > Bacillati > Actinomycetota > Actinomycetes > Mycobacteriales > Nocardiaceae > Nocardia > Nocardia sp. NPDC006630. The sequence goes on along the minus strand of NZ_JBEXOK010000001.1, from coordinate 303,403 downwards.
ATGCTCGACGCGGGCAAGGATGTGGCCATCATCGACGTGCGCGAGCCCGTCGAATGGGACATCGTCCGCATCGAGGGCGCGACGCTCATCCCCAAGGACCGCATCCTCACCGGTGAGGCCCTGGCCGAACTCCCGCAGAACCGCCCGATCGTGCTGCACTGCAAGACCGGTATCCGTTCCGCGGAAGCCCTTGCCGCACTCAAGAACGCGGGCTTCTCCGACGCCACCCACCTCCAAGGCGGCATCATCGCCTGGGCCAACCAGGTAGACCCCTCCCTCCCGGTCTACTGACCGGGCGCATGTGCGCTGATCGATTGCCCGTGTCCGAAGGACACGGGCACTGCGAGACCCTTCGCAACCGGTGTGGCACACCGCAGTTTCGGACCGGCCGGTTTCCGGCGCGGCATCCGATTCGGTATGTGTTGCGGCGGTAGCGTACGCGCGTGACCATGACTGCTGTGGAACCTCCCGAGCACGTGCGCTCAACCTTCGGGTTGCGCGAAGTCGCGCCGGTTCCGCTGGGGAACTGGGACGGCGGCTGGCGGTGCGGCGATGTGGTGCTGAGCCCGGTGACCGATCATGCGCGTGCCGCCTGGTCGGCGAAGGTGCGCGAGACATTAAGGGTGGACGGGCTACGCCTGGCCCGGCCCGTGCGAGCCACCGATGGGCGATATGTCGTCTCCGGCTGGCGCGGTGACACTTACCTGGACGGCGTGCCCGAGCCGCGGCACGACGAGGTGGTGTCGCTGTCGCTGCGACTGCACAAGGTGACGCAGCAGCTGGAGCGCCCGCGCTTCCTGGCGCAGGCGCCGGTCGCACCGTGGGTCGATGTGGATGTCTTCGCCGCGGCCGATCGCGCCGCCTGGGAGGCGGTGCCGCTGCGCAGCCTCAAGGTCGGCGGCATGTTGCCTGCCACCTCACCCGATGGTGACCGCAGCCTGCACCTGATCACTCAGCTCTCGACCCTGCGCAAGCCGGTGGCGACACCGCCGCAACTGGTGCACGGCGATCTCTTCGGCACCGTGCTCTTCGCCGGCGGCGGGCTCGCACCCGGTCTCACCGACATCACCCCGTACTGGCGGCCCGCCCCCTGGGCCGCAGCGGTGATCGTGGTCGACGCCCTGTCCTGGGGCGGCGCCGACGACGGACTGCTGGAGCGCTGGGGGAGTCTGCCCGAATGGCCGCAAATGCTGGTGCGCGCGGTCATGTTCCGCCTCGCGGTACATGCGCTGCACCCCCGGTCGACGCCGGAGGCCTTCCCGGGTCTGGGCCGCACCGCTGATCGAATCCGCCTGCTGCTGTAGGCGAATCCGCTGAAACGACTGTCGCGCCGAGCGAATTGCTCGGCGCGACAGTCATTTTCGGGTGAAGTGCTACACGTTGGCGTGCGCCAGCGACGGTGCGCGGCTGGTGGCGAAGGACGAGCGCAGGTAGAACCACCAGGTCAGCCCGCCCATGGCGAGATACGCGACAACGTAGCCCCAGAAGGCGGGATTCATATTGCCGTAGTGCAGGCCCGAGAGCCGCAGGGCTTGCTGCAGCACCCAGCCGCCCGCGGCCCCGACCGCCCCGATGACGCCGATGGCCGCACCCGCCTGCCGTTTGGCCGAGGTCAGCGCGGCGCTGATGTCCTGCCCGGTCTCCGCGGCCCGGCGACGAGCCTCCGCGGTGAAGATCATCGGAATCATCCGATAGGTCGAACCATTGCCGACCCCGGAGAGCGCGAACAGTAGCAGGAACGAAATCAGGAACAGCGGAAAGCTTTTCGCCGACAGCGACGCCATGATGAGCAGGGTCGCGACCGCCATTCCGGCGAAGACGTAGAGGGTGATCTTCGCGCCGCTGAGTTTGTCGGAGACCCAGCCGCCGAACGGCCGGCTCATGGACCCGACAAGCGCGCCCAGGAAGGCGAGATTGCCGAGCGTCCCCATCCAGCCGATCTTGGCCAGATCCGGGAAATTGGATTTGAGCAGCGTCGGGAAGGCGAAGGAGTAGCCGATGAACGATCCGAAGGTGCCGACGTAGAGCACCGCCATTACCCAGGTGTGCGGGTTGACGAGCGCCAGCTTGTACGACGTCCCATCGGATTTCGCGCCGGAGAGCGAGTCCATGTACCGCAGCGCGCCGACCATGGCGATGAGGATGAACGGAATCCACACCAGCACCGACAGCGTGATGCCGAACCGGTAACCGCCCGCGTCCTTGGCCATGATCTGCGTGCCCAGGGTGATGATCAGCGGTACGAACAGCTGTGTCTGCGCCACACCGAGATTGCCGCCCGCGGCATTGATGCCCAGGGCGGTGCCCTTCTTACCCTCGGGGTAAAAGAAGTTGATATTCGCCATCGACGAGGAGAAATTGCCGCCGCCGACACCGGCGAGCGCGGCCAGCACCACGAACACCCACATGGGCGTGTGCGGCTCATTGATGAACCAGACCAGCCCGAGGGTCGGGATCAGCAGCATGCCCGCGCTGAAGATCGTGAACGCGCGGCCGCCGAAGCGCGGGATGGCGAAGGTGTACGGAATGCGCAGTGCCGCACCGACAAGCGTCGGCATGGAGGTGAGCAGCAGCGCATTGCTCACGGCGGTGGGATTGCCCTTGCCGAGTCCGGCGAGGAAGTCGAATCCGGCCGAGCCCATCACCGTGACGACGCTGGCCCACAGCACCCAGATGCTGAACCCGAGATTTTCTGCGAATACCGAGAAGATCAGATTCTTGCGAGCGGTTTGTTGTCCGCCGTTCTCCCAGAATTCATTATTGTCCGGCTCCCAGTGATCGATCCACCGGCCTCGTTGCTGATATCGGAAAGTGGACTCCGGCGCCTCTACCGTTGCCATCTGCAGTGTTCCTCTCGCACTACCGACCGCCCTCATCGGTTCTCCCGGAATGTGTTCCGGGAGAAGGTCCCTGCGGTCGCGTTCACCGTACGAAGCACTGGTTACGCACAGGGGTTTTTCGGTGACGAAAGAGGTAATTCCGGCTCACCTTCCGGTGCCGCCTGCGGTGACCTTCCGGTTACCCGCAGGATTTATCGTGCGTCCGGAAATTCGGCGATCAGTGAGCTGAGGAAGCAATTGGCCGCGCGCGCAGCGCCTTCCGGGTCGCCGTCGATGACGGCGCGCACCAGTTCGGCGTGTTCGTCATGGTAGGCCGCGCCCGCCTTTTCGGAGCGGGAGCGGATGACGGCCTCGATGATCGGCAGCAGCGAGTCGTAGAACTCGAGGTACACCGCATTGTGGCTGGCGACCACGATGGCGCGGTGCAGCTGCACATCCGCCTCGATGGCGGCGTCGAAATTGTCGTCCCAGGTCGCGCGGCGATCCTCGAGTAGTCGTTCGAGGTCGGCGATATCGCCGGCGTCGCGGCGCTGGGCGGCGAGGGCGGCGGCGGTGGTGTCCAGGGCCTGCCGCAATTCGAGGATGTCGCGCTGCTGGGCGTCGGCGAAGTACTCGGCGAGGGTGCCGCCGAGCGTTGAGGTGGAGATCACATAGGTCCCGGAACCCTGCCTGCGCTCGAGCATGCCCGCGTGCACGAGCGCCTGGACGGCCTCGCGGACGGTATTGCGGCCGGTGCCGGTGAGTTCGGTCAGCTCCGGCTCGGTGGGGATACGCGAGCCGACGGACCAACGGCCGGAACGGATTTCGGCACGCAGCTGCTCGGTGACCTGGGCGATGAGGCTGGTGCGTCGGACTGGTTGCACGGGAGTCAGCGTACCGTGCCTCACATTCGTTGCATCACATCATCGGGTCATCCTATGATTTCGTGGTGACTGTGACGCTGAGTGCCGAGACGCTGCACGACGAGACGGCCCCCGCCGGGGGCCGTTCTGCTGCCCAACCGCGGGAGCTCGTCGCCGATCGGGTGATCCGCAAGCGCTCCCTCGTCGAGGGGCGGCTGCTCGTCCTCGCCGCGATCATCATGTCCGCGCTCACGCTCCGCATCGCGGTCACCGCATTCACTCCGCTGGCCGACCGGATCGGCACGGATATCGGGTACGGGACCGCGGTCGTCGGCGTCTTCGGCATGATCCCGACCGCCATGTTCGCCGCGGCCGGGCTGCTCACCCCCATTCTTTCCCGGCGGCTGGGCCTGGAGACCACGGCGCTGGTCGCCATGGGCATGACCGCCGCCGGGTCCGCGATTCGCGCGGTGGTCCCCGACACCTGGGAGCTGCTGGTGTTCTCGGCGCTGGCGCTGACCGGTATGGGCATCGGCAATGTGGTGATCCCGCCGCTGGTCAAGCGGTACTTCTCCGATCGCCTGGCGCTGCTGAGCTCGGTCTACATCGTCATGGTGCAGCTGGGCACGGTGGTCCCCGCCCTGGTGGCGGTGCCGATCGCGCAGGCGCACGGCTGGCGGATCTCGCTGGGGCTGTGGGCGATTCTGCCGCTCATCGCCATGCTGCCGTGGCTGGGCGTCCTGCGCATCCGCCGCGATCACGCCCGCGCGGACAGCACCGAAATGCCCGCCGACGCAGTCGAATCCACCGGCCGGGTGTGGAAGTCCTCGCTGGCCTGGGGCATGGCCCTGATGTTCGGCATGACCTCGCTGATCACTTACTCCATGTTCACCTGGATGCCGAAGATCTTCTCCGACGCCGGTGCGAGCGCCTCCTTCGGCGGCAGCATGGTCGGCATCTTCGCGCTCATCGGCTTGGTCGCGGCGCTCAGCGCACCGATTGTGGTGGGCCGCATGGCGAATCCGTTCCCGGTGGTCATCGCCTGTGCCGGTTTCTTCTTCGCGGGCTTCGCCGGGCTGTTGATCGCCCCGATGGCCGCGCCGCTGGTGTGGGTGCTGCTGCTGGGCCTGGGTCCGTCGACCTTCCCGATGGCGCTGACCCTGATCAATCTGCGCACCCGCACCTCCGCCGGTTCGGCCGCACTGTCGGGCTTCACCCAGGGCGTCGGCTATGCCGTGGCCTGCCTGGGTCCGGTGCTCTTCGGCGCGCTGCATTCGATGACCGGCGGCTGGCTGGCGCCGTTCGCGCTGCTGGTGGTCGCGGTGCTGGTGCTGCTCGCGGGCGCCTGGCTGGCCTGCAAGCCGCGCATGCTCGAAGACACCTGGGCATAATTCGCACAGCCGCAATTGGGGGACGGTGAGCTCTCTCACCGCCTCACCGAACGGTTCGGGCAAACGTGAGCAACCGTTGATTTGACGGTCATTGCGCGCAAGCATGACGGCAATACCGGTTTCCTACCTTGAGGTCATTCAGATTTCAGGAGGGCCGTGAAGATGCTGACGCGCAATCGCGATATCGAGCACTGGGACGCCGAGGATGTCGATGCCTGGGAGTCCGGTGGTAAGACCATCGCGCGCCGCAATCTGATCTGGTCGGTCTTCGCCGAGCATGTCGGATTCTCGGTGTGGTCGATCTGGTCGGTCATGGTGCTGTTCATGCCCACGGCCGTCTTTCATATCGATACGGCGGGCAAATTCTTCCTGGGCGCGGTGCCCACCCTGGTCGGCGGCATCATGCGGATTCCGTACACCGTCGCCACCGCGAAGTTCGGCGGTCGCAACTGGACCATTGTGAGCGCGCTGGCGCTGCTGGTGCCGGTGCTGCTGACCCTGTACTTCATCAACAAGCCCGGCACCTCGTATACGACGTTCCTGATCATCGCGGCCTTCGCGGGTCTGGGCGGCGGCAATTTCTCCTCGTCGATGGCGAATATCAATGTGTTCTATCCGCAGCGGCTCAAGGGCTGGGCGCTGGGTATGAACGCGGGCGGCGGCAATATCGGGGTGCCCGCCGTTCAGGTGGTCGGCCTGGTGGTCATCGCGACCCTCGGCAGCGCGTACGGCAATGCCTCGGCGGTCTGCCTGGTGTACCTCGCGCTGATCGTGGTCGCGGCGCTCGGCGCGGCCCTGAACATGGACAATGTCAAGAATCAGAAGGCCGACCTGTCCTACATGGTCAAATCGCTGCGGGTGCCGCAGTCCTGGGCCATCGCCTTCCTGTACATCGGCACCTTCGGTTCGTTCATCGGCTACAGCTTCGCCTTCGGCCAGGTGCTGCAGATCAGCTTCAAAGCCGGCGGCGCGAGTGCCGCTGCCGCCGCGCTGCATGCCGCGCAGATCGCTTTCATCGGACCGCTGCTCGGTTCGCTGGCCCGGCCGTACGGCGGTAAGTGGGCCGACCGCATCGGCGGCGGCAAGGTCACGCTGTACACCTTCGCCGCCATGACGGTGGCGGCCGCGGTGGTGGCCGTGGCCAGCACCGCGGGTGACGGCACGGGCAGTCCGAAGGGCGGTGTGCTGGTGGCGCTGATCGTCGGATTCACCGCACTGTTCCTCATCTCCGGTTTCGGCAACGGCGCGGTCACCAAGCTCATCCCGTCGGTGTTCGCGGCGAAATCCCGTAGCCTGCCCGGTGATTCGGCGACCCGGGCGGCCTGGGCGCAGAACAGCTCCGGTGCGCTCATCGGTTTCGTCGGCGCCGTCGGTGCGCTGGGCGGCGTCGGCATCAACCTGGTGCTGCGCTCCTCCTACGCCTCCACCCAGTCCGCCACCACCGCCTTCTGGGTGTTCATGGCCTTCTACGTGCTCTGCGGGGCGGTCTGCTGGATGGTCTTCCTGCGGCGCCCGCGCAGCTCGGCGCCCGCCGCCGTGGTGGTCGGTCCCGAGGCGCTGGTGCTGGAAGCCGAAGCGGCAGAGACCGATTCCCCGTCCAGTACGCCGGCCCGGGTCTGACCCGCACACTTCTCGAAAGGACTGTCATGACGCATACAGTCGGACACAAGACAGCGGTTGTCGTCGGCCACGGCATGGTGGGGCACCGTTTCGTGGAGGCGCTGCGCTCCCGTGACGAGGCGAATGCCTGGCAGGTCATCGTGCTGAGCGAGGAGCCGCTCGCCGCCTACGACCGCGTCGGTCTCTCGTCCTACGTGGGCCTCTGGGAGACGTCCGCGCTCGCGCTGCCGGGCAATGGCTACGAGGGCGACGCACAGGTGCAGGTGCGCCTGGGTGTGCGCGCCGACAGCATCGACAAGGCCGCACGCAAGGTCACCACCTCGACCGGCGACGTAATCGGTTACGACGCACTGGTTCTCGCCACCGGTTCGTACGCCTGGGTGCCGCCGGTGCCGGGCCACGACACCCCCGAATGCTTCGTCTACCGCACGCTCGCGGACCTCGACGGCATTCGCGCCACCGCCGAGGCGGCCGGTCCGGGTGCGGTCGGCGTGGTGGTCGGCGGTGGTCTGCTCGGCCTGGAGGCCGCCAACGCACTGCGCCTGCTGGGGATGACCCCGCACGTCGTCGAGTACAACAACTGGCTCATGCCCGCTCAGATCGATGAGGGCGGCGGCGCGATCCTGGCGCAGCTGGTCACCGAATTGGGTCTGCACGTGCACACCGGCGTCGGCACCTCGACCATCGAAACCATCACGGATGCACCGCTTTCCGAGCGATTGAACGTCACCCTCTCGGACGGCACCGAATTGCGCACGGCCATGGTAGTTTTCGCCGCCGGTGTGCGCCCGCGCGACGAGATCGCCCGGGAGGCCGGGCTGGAGGTCGGGCCGCGCGGCGGTGTCATCACCGATCTCGGGCTGCGGACCTCCGATCCGAGCATCTACGCCATCGGTGAGGTCGCTGCGGTGGAGGGCGTCTGCTACGGCCTGGTCGCACCGGGTTACAGCACCGCCGAGGTCGTCGCGGACCGATTGCTCGGCGGCGCAGGCGAATTCCCGGGTGCGGATATGTCCACCAAGCTCAAGCTGCTCGGTGTGGACGTGGCCAGCTTCGGTGACGCGCATGCCAAGACCGAGGGCGCGCTCTCGGTGGTGCTGCACGATGCCGCCAAGGGCACCTACGCGAAACTTGTTGTCTCCGATGATGCCAAGACGCTGCTCGGTGGCATTCTGGTCGGCGATGCCGCCCAGTACTCGGCGCTGCGCCCGCTGGTGGGCCGCCCGCTCCCGGCCGAACCCGCCGCGCTCATCTCTCCGGCCGGTGCGGAATTGGGCGCGGACGCACTGCCCGATGATGCGCAGATCTGCTCCTGCAACAATGTGACCAAGGGCGCCATCTGCGGCGCGATCGCCGCGGGCGCCTGCGATGTGCCGGCCGTCAAGAGCTGCACCAATGCCGGAACCTCCTGCGGCGGTTGTGTTCCCATGCTCAAGAAGCTGCTGGAGCAGTCGGGCGTGGCGCAGTCGAAGGCGCTGTGCGAGCACTTCACGCAGTCGCGGGCCGAGCTGTTCCACATCGTCCAGTCCACGGGGGTGCGCACCTTCTCGGCGCTGATCGCCAAGTACGGCACCGGATCCGGCTGCGATATCTGCAAGCCGACCGTCGCCTCCATTCTGGCCTCGACCTCCAGCGATCACATTCTCGACGGCGAGCAGGCGTCGCTGCAGGACACCAATGACCACTTCCTGGCGAATCTGCAGAAGAACGGCACCTATTCGGTGGTGCCGCGTATGCCCGGCGGTGAGGTCACGGCCGATCAGCTCATCACCATCGGTCAGGTCGCCAAGGATTTCGGCCTGTACGTGAAGGTCACCGGCGGTCAGCGCATCGACCTGTTCGGTGCGCGGGTGGAGCAGCTGCCGCTGATCTGGAAGCGCCTGGTCGAGGTGGGCATGGAATCCGGCCACGCGTACGGCAAATCGCTGCGCACCGTGAAGAGCTGCGTCGGTTCCACCTGGTGCCGCTACGGCCAGCAGGATTCGGTCGGCATGGCGGTGCTGCTGGAGAAGCGCTACCGTGGCCTGCGCTCCCCGCACAAGCTGAAGCTGGGCGTTTCCGGTTGCGCCCGCGAGTGCGCGGAGGCGCGCGGCAAGGATGTCGGCGTCATCGCCACCGAGAACGGCTGGAACCTCTACGTCGGCGGCAATGGCGGTCTCACCCCGAAGCATGCGGTGCTGCTGGCCGGCGAGCTCGATGACGAGACGCTCATCCGCTACATCGACCGCTACCTGATGTTCTACATCCGCACCGCGGATCGCCTGCAGCGCACCGCGCCCTGGCAGGAGGCCCTCGAGGGCGGTATCGACTACGTCAAGCAGGTGGTCTGCGAGGACAGCCTGGGCATTGCCGAGGATCTGGAAGCGGCGATGGAACGCCATGTCGCGGGCTACCGGGACGAATGGGCGGCCGTGCTCGACGACGAGGAGAAGCTCTCGCGCTTCGTCACTTTCGTCAATGCGCCGGAGGAGTCCGATCCGACCATCGGCTTCGACGACAGCGGCGAGCGCAAGGTGCCCGTCCTGCTGGGAATTCCGGACCTGCCGGAAATGACCGCTTAACCGCACGGAAACAGGACGTCGGTACCAATAGGTGAGGGCGTTCGGAGGAGAGTACCGATGACCGTGATCGACACACCCGGCACCGTGACCAGCCTCAGTGGCTGGACCCGAGCTTGCCGACTGGATTACTTGATTCCCGGCCGCGGCGTGGCGGTGCTGCTGAAGGGCGGCCGCCAGGCGGCCCTGTTCCTGACCGCGGACGGCACGCTGTACGCCGTCGGCAATATCGACCCGTTCGGCCGGGCCGCGGTGATGTCGCGCGGCATCGTCGGTGATCGCGGTGGTGTGCCGGTGGTGGCGTCGCCGCTGCTCAAGCAGAGTTTCTCGCTGCTCGACGGTAGTTGCCTGGACGATGAGGGCATCTCGCTGCCGGTCTATTCGGTGCAGGTTGTCGACGGAGTGGTCTCGCTGGCCAATGAACCCATGATGTTCGTGCCGGGCCCGGGGTCTTTCGATGGCGGCCCTGGATCTCTCGACGGCGGTACGGCATGACCGAGCCCGACGCGGGCACTCCGCTCGCCGGTTTCACCGTGGGCATCACGGCGGCGCGGCGGGCCGATGAGCTCGGTACGCTGCTCACCCGTCGCGGCGCGAATATCGTGATGGCTCCGGCCATTCGGATCATTCCGCTGGCCGACGACAATGAACTGGAGCGGGTGACGCGCCAGCTGGTGGCCGAACCGCCGCAGATCACCGTCGCCACCACCGGTATCGGTTTCCGGGGCTGGATGGAGGCGGCCGAGGGCTGGGGTCTGGCCGAAAACCTGCGCGCCACTTTGGCTTCCACCCGCATGCTGGCCCGCGGCCCGAAGGCCAAGGGCGCGATTCGCGCCGCGGAACTGCGCGAGGAATGGTCGCCCGCCTCGGAGTCCTCCGCGGAGGTGCTCGATCATCTGCTCGCCGAGGGGGTCGAGGGCGTGCGGATCGCCGTGCAGCTGCACGGCGCCACCACCGAGTGGGAGCCGGTGCCGGACTTCTGCGAGGTATTGCGCTGTGCCGGAGCCGATGTGGTGCCGGTACCGGTCTACCGCTGGACGCCGCCGCAGGATCGCACGCCGATGGACCGCATGATCGAGGCCATCGTGACCGCCGGCATCGACTGTGTCACCTTCACCAGCGCCCCCGCCGTGGCCTCACTTCTCATGCGCGCCAAGGAAACAGGTCTGCTCGAGGCGGTACTGCATGCTCTGCGCGGCCGAGTGCTCCCGGCCTGCGTCGGCCCCATCACTGCCGCACCCCTGGAAGAGCTCGGCGTGGCCACCACCATGCCCGCCCGCGCCCGCCTGGGCGCCCTGGCCCGCCATGTGGCCGAGGAACTTCCCCGCCGCGCCAATAGAATTCAAGCCGCAGGCCACATTCTGAGCGTCCGCGGCAGTTGCGTCGTCGTGGACGGCGAGGTGCGCCAGCTGGCCCCCGCCCCCATGGCCCTCATGCGTTCCCTGGCCCGCCAGCCCGGCCGCGTCGTCTCCCGCGAAGCCCTGCTCGCCGCCCTCCCCGGCGGTGGCGACGACACCCACGCCGTAGAAACCGCCATCGCCCGCCTCCGCGCCGGCCTGGGCAGCCCCAAAGCCATTCAAACCGTCGTGAAACGCGGCTACCGCCTGGCCCTCGATCCGGCCGAATGCAACGACAACCCCAACCCGGTCACCCTGAGCCCCCCTGTGCGCCAGCAATTCCCGGCCCGCACCTCCACCCTCGGCACCCGCCAGGACATCCCCTCCCGCTACCCCTCCACCGTCCGGCCCTCGGACCCGCCGCTCAGTGGATCCACTCGCCCTGCCCTCGCGCCCCACACTCCGGCAGATCCCGCTGCGGGGTCCGCTTCCGGTGGTCGCCCGGCATACCCGCCCGCTCCCGCGGGCGCGGCCCGTGCCGAGCACACCCCGGCGCGTGCTGGTGCCAGCCAGGAATTTCCCGCGCGGCCGGCGACTGTGCCGCATGGCGGTGCTCAGCTGCCGGTGACCGGTTCCGGTGCGCCGGTGCGGGCTACTCGGCCTGCGCCTGTTGCGGAGGTCTGGTGAGTAGCCCGGCGCTGGTGCTGGTCGCGCACGGCACCAGGAGCGCGCGTGGTGTGGAGATGATTGCGGCGCTGGCTGAGGCTGTTGCTCGGGAGTTGGGTGCGGGTGTGCCCGGTTTCGGCTGCGGCGCAATGGATTTCGTGAGCGAGTCGCACTCGGAGACAGGTGCCGGTGCCGCGTTCGGGGCCGCATCGGCATCGTTGCGTGCTGTCCGCGCGCCGGGCGTGGTGTCCGGTGCGGGGGCAGTGACGGGTAGCGGCACGGCTGCGGCTGATGTGCCGCAGGTGCGTACGGCGTTCGTGGATGTGCTCGGGCCTTCGCCGGCCGAAGTGCTGCGCGATGTGGAAGCTGTTCCCGCCGTGGTGGTTCCGGCCTTCCTGGCTTCGGGGTACCACGTGTATCAGGATGTGCCGCGAGAGGTGGCCGCGAGTGCCCATGCGGCGGTCGCGGTCACCCGTGCGATGGGTCCGGATCCGGCGCTGGCGGCGGTCATGCGCATGCGGTTGCGGGCGGCGGGGTGGCGACCGGGTGATGCGGTGGTGTTCGCAGCCGCCGGTTCGTCGGATGCGCGGGCGCTGAAAGATGTACAGCGCGCGGCGGGGCTGCTCGCCGAGCAGATCGCGGCGCCGGTCCGGTCGGCATATATCGCCACCGGTGAGCCCCGGGTTCCGGAGGTGGTGGCCCAGGCGCGTGCGGCGGGTGCGCGGCGGGTATTCATCGCCTCGTACCTGCTGGCGCACGGGTTGTTCCACGAGCGGCTGCATGCGGCGGGTGCGGACGGGGTGGCCGAACCGATCGGCGTGCATCCCGCCATTGTTCGTTTGCTGGTGGATCGCTATCGCACCGCCGCTGATACTCTTGCGGCCGTTCACGTCGCCTGACCGAATCGCCGAAATTGCCGAGTGTTTGGTGGTTTCCGCATTGCCGTGGCAATGTGCAAATCAAATTCCATTGCGCTCGGAGGGTTTTCTGTTGAAGAAGCTTGTCGTCACCGCCGGTCTGATTGTCGCCTGTGCCGCAGGGTCTTTCGCCACCGCATCCACCGCATCGGCCGTCTCCGGTCTGTACGACCCGTGGACCGCGTGCAAGGCTTCCGGCCTCTCGGACGAAGCATGCAGCCAGCAGGTCAACGCCAATGATCCGGCCGCGCCCGGCACCGGCTTCGGCTGGACGGGTTCCGCGGCCGCGCACTAGATCCCTGCACTGCGCAATTCCGCCGGTGCCCACTGACCGGAATTGATGGGTGACCGCCGTCCACGGCGAGCCGAGGATGGCGGCATGCTCGATGCCGAACATCCCGCTCGCCGTGCCGGTCTCGCCTCGCAGGCCGCGGTGCGCGGCAGGCGCAAGGCCGAGTGGCTGGCCTTGTTCGCGCCCGAGGCCCGGGTGGAAGACCCGATCGGTATCTCTCCGTACGACCCGGTGGGGGACGGCCATGCCGGTCCCGAGGCCATAGCGGCATTCTGGGATATGGCGATTGCCGACAGCAGCATCGACTTCCGCCTCGCCGATTCCTATGCCTGCGGCAATGAGGTCGCCTTCGTCGGCACCATTCGCAGTGCGCGTGCCGGCCGCATCGTCGAGGTCGACGGAGTCTTCACCTATCGCGTGAACTCGGCCGGGAAAATCGTGGCATTGCGCGCCTTCTGGGAATTGAAACAAGCGCGCACCACATTCGCGCCGGACTGAGTCCGCCGGAAAGCCGAACCGAGTCCGCCGGAAATTTGCCCGGCTCGCCGAAATCGGTTCAGGCGCCGGGCGTTTGCAGCGCCGGGAACCAGATATCGGTCAGCACGGTCGCGGCCTGATCGGCGGACACATCGATCGTCCCCTGCATGGCCCAGCGCGTGAAGAACCGCTCCAGCTGCGCCACCAGCAGCTCTATCCGCAGCCGCGCCTCGTCCTGCTGATCGTCCGGCCAGCGTGACAGGTACGAGGTCATCACATTCGGCACCGCGAGAATGCCCTCGCGCGCCACCTCCCGGAACTCCGGTTCCAGCGCCGTCGCCTCGTCCCAGGCGGGCAGCAGATCCTTGTACTCCTGGAACCAGTCGATGGACCGCCGCATCCAGGCGGCGAACTCCTCGCGCGAGCCGGTGTCGAGCACATGATCGAGGTCTTCGTAGAAGTACTGGACGCTCGGCAGCGCCCCCTGTTCGGCGATGGCGCGCAGCACATCGGGTTTGCCGGTGAAATGCAGATAGAAGGTCGCGCGGCTGCAACCGACCGCCGCGGCGATGTCGTCCACCCGTACCGGTGCGTATCCCTGGGTGGTGAACAGTCCCTTGGCGGCGTCGATCAGACGGCTGCGGGTGAGTCGTTTCTGTTCGTCGCGCAGGGAGGTGCGCCGGGTGGTCACCGCTGCGGGCTGAGCGGGATCTGTGGCCGATTCGGTCTGCATGGGTGCTGGCCGCCTTGGTTCGGGTGCGTGAAAGGCGCCCGTACGGCGGCCTTTTCCGATGGTCGAGTCTACGTCTGTCTGGAGCTTCCGCCTCGATGATAGACGTTTGTTCATTCACTAGACACGGTGTCTAGCGACTGCTAGCGTGTGTGTCACATCACGTCCGGCCGGGCAATGTGACCCACCGCCGAAGCAGGAGAGTGAATTGGAAACCCGTGAGTTGCCCAGGGTGTGCGTCATCGGCGCCGGCCCGTCCGGCATCACCACCGCAAAGCGCCTCGCCGAATACGGCATCCCCTTCGATTGCTACGAAGCCTCCGATCAGGTGGGCGGCAATTGGTACTTCAAGAACCCGAACGGCATGTCGGCCTGCTATCAGAGCCTGCACATCGACACCTCGAAGTTCCGCCTGGCGTTCGAGGACTTCCCGGCCCCCGACGAGTGGCCGGACTTCCCGCACCACACGCAACTGCACCAGTACTTCAAGGACTATGTCGAGCACTTCGGCATCGGCGATCGAATCATCCTGAACACCAAGGTGATCTCGGCCGAGCGCGACGCCCAGGGTCTGTGGGAGATCACCACCGATACCGGTCGCACCGAAACCTATGACGCCCTGCTGGTCTGCAACGGTCACCACTGGGACCCGCGGATGCCGGACTACCCGGGCGAATTCGACGGTGTGCTCATGCATTCGCACGCCTACAACGATCCGTTCGATCCGATCGATATGCGCGGCAAGCGCGTTGTGGTTGTCGGCATGGGCAATTCGGGGCTGGATATCGCCTCCGAACTGTCGCAGAAGTTCATCGCCTCGAAATTCTTCCTCTCCGCCCGCCGTGGCGTGTGGGTGCTGCCGAAGTACGTGAACGGCAAGGTCGGCGACAAGGCCTCCATGCCCTCCTGGATGCCGAAGAAGCTGGGGCTCAAGCTCAAACAGCGCTTCGTGGTCAAGAATCGCGGCTTCATGGAGGATTACGGCCTCCCGAAGCCGGATCACCTTCCGTTCGAGGCGCATCCGTCGGCGAGCGAGGAATTCCTGCACCGGGCCGGTTGCGGTGACGTGGTGTTCAAGCCCGCCATCACCCGCCTCGAGGGCAAGAATGTGCACTTCGCCGACGGCAGCGTCGAGGAGGTGGATGTGGTGGTGTGCGCCACCGGCTATCACATCAGCTTCCCGTTCTTCTCCGACCCGGCGCTGCTGCCCGATGCGCGCAATATGCTCCCGCTGTATCGGCAGATGATCAAGCCGGGTGTGGACAATCTGTTCTATATGGGTCTCGCGCAGCCCATGCCGACCCTGGTGAACTTCGCCGAGCAGCAGTCGAAGCTGGTCGCGGCCTACCTGTCCGGCAATTACGCCCTGCCGTCCCCGGCGGAGATGCGCGAGACCATGGCCGCGGCGGAAGCACTGCGCAGCGGGACGTATTACGACTCGCCGCGGCACACCATCCAGATCGAATTCGAGCCGTACGTCCGCGATCTGCAGCGCGAAATGGCGCGCGGAGCCAAGCGGGCCGCCGATCGCGGGCACGCACTGCCGGTGCCGGCGCGCGCCTCGGCCAGAGTCTGAGAGGGGGCGGACCGGAATGAGCAATGTGGCTGGATTCTGTGCCGATGAATTCGCCGCGGTCCGTGCGGCTTTCACCGAACAGGTGGAGTCCGGGGCCGAACTCGGCGGCGCACTCTGTGTGACGGTGAACGGCGATCCGGTGGTCGATCTCTGGGGCGGTTACGCCGATCCGGAGCGGACCACACGCTGGCGCGCGGACACCCTGGTGAACAGCTTCTCCATCACCAAGACCATGACGGCGCTGAGCGCGCTGCTGCTGGTCGATCGTGGTGAGCTGGACGTCTACCAGAAGGTCGCGCACTACTGGCCGGAGTTCGCGGCCAATGGCAAGGCCGATATCGAAGTGCGGCATCTGCTTTCGCACACCTCCGGGGTTTCCGGCTGGGAAGCGCCGATCGAGATTCCCGATATCTACGAGCTCGAGTCCTCGACGGCCCGCTTGGCGCAGCAGGAGCCCTGGTGGGAGCCGGGTACGGCGTCGGGATATCACGCGCTCAACTACGGGCATCTGGTCGGCGAGCTCATCCGCCGGATCGACGGCCGCACGCTGGGCCGTTTCTTCGCCGAGGAGCTGGCCGGTCCGCTCGGCGCCGATTTCCATATCGGCACCGGCGCAGAGCATTTCGATCGCATCGCCACCATCGTTCCGCCCGAGTATCCGGAGTTCGATCAGTCGCTGCTGCCGCAGGACAGCGTCATGTTCAAGACGCTGTTCCAGCCGCTGCTGGACTTCGACATGTGCGCCACTCCCGGGTGGCGGCAGGCGGAGCTCGGCGGCATGAACGGCCACGGCAATGCCCGCTCGGTGGCCCGCGTGCAGTCGCTCATCAGCAATGGCGGGGAGTTGAGCGGCCGGAAGTTCCTGTCGGAGAAGACGATCGATCTGATTTTCGATCAGCAGATCGACGGCGTCGATCTGGCCATCCTGCTTCCGCTGCGCTTCGGCATCGGCTACGGTCTGCCGAAGCCGGAGACGGCTCCGCAGGTTCCGGACGGCCGGGTGTGCTGGTGGGGCGGACTGGGCGGATCCATGGTCGTGAACGACCTGGATCACCGGGTCACCTTCGCCTACACCATGAACCGAATGGCGCCCGGCCTGATCGGCTCCGATCGCGCCGACGCCTATCTGAAGGCAGCCTTCGCAGCGGTACGAGATTCGAGGATTTGATTCTTAACGCTTCCCCGGCCTGAAAGCAGGGGATTTCACGCTCAGACCGCATCCGAACCATCCGCCCGAGGGAGGTGATCCGATTGTCTTACATCGTCGACACGTGTGTGGCCGCGCTCTGCCACAGCCAGAATCACTCTGGCAGCGTTCCGATCGCGGTCGGCGGTAAATCCGCAGCGGTGGCATCGGAAGGTTCGTTCTCCGAGTGCAAGTTGCTGCTTGGCTCTCGCGAAACAACTCGAACACGTCATGCTCGTATAGGCGGGCTGCACCAACACCACCCTCCGGCCAGCCCGCACGCCACGCTCGATCAACTCCCGCTTCGCCGCACCGATCGCCGCATCCGCGGCTTTGCGCGCCATCGTGGACTTCGCCAGAAACGTCGGCTTGAAATCCTCCACCGCGATCAACTCATGGTTGTCGACAACACTTTTCGCCCACACCAGCGAATCGTGGTGGGTTTGCCTGGCGGCCTTCTTGTGAAGCTTCGCCGCAGTGCGCGCGGCCCGTTTGTACCCGCGCGACTGTGGGCCGCGTTTGACGCGCCGTCGGGCCATCTTGCGTTGCTCCCGAGCCAGTTCCGCCGCGCAGCGTTTGCGATGCCCCAGATACGGCAGATCGAACGCGGGATCGGTCGAGGTGGCGGTGACACTCACTCCCCAGTCGATGCCGATACCGTCCACAGCAGTGGCGGCGGGTTCAAACGTGCGGCGGACGACGAACGAGGCGTGCCAGCCGCCGAGCGAATCCTGGGTCACCCGAACACTGGTCGGTTCAGACGGCAACTCCCGCGACCACACCACCGGGATACGGACACCTTTCGCCAGCACCAGACGTCCGTCTTTGATGCTGAATCCGCGGCACGTGTACTCCAACGACACCTGGGTCGTCTTGCGCGGCTTGAACTTCGGCCGCCCCCGTCCCTTGACGGTGAACGAGTGTCCGAGCGCTTGTGCGTAGGTTCGCAGCGTCTGCTGCTGCACGACCTGCGAGCCCTCCCGCAACCATGCGCTGCACGAGCGTGCCTTGGTCAGAAGCTTGCTGAGCTTGCCGAAGGTCGGCTTGTTCCCCGCCTTGTGCTGATTGACAGCCTCGTTCCACAGGTACCGGCAGCGATGCCACTCGGCCAGCAGAACAGACTCCGCTGTGCGGCCGGGCCGCAAGCGAAAGCTGTACCGCACGACCTCATCCACAGCGGAAAACTCTAGCCGCGACCACCGACACAGAACGGAGGAAGGCGCTTCCTCTCCTCGCGAACGAGGGGTATCCGCGCCAAACACCTGATGACGAAAGCCGTTGATCTCCAGGCGCTGGCCGCGCAGGTCGCCGCCGGTCTCACCGGGCCAGGCGGGCCATTCGAGATGACGATGGAGGAGGTGCTGGGCGCGCAGATCCCGGTCTTCCGCAATCGCCGCCGCTCCCTGCTGGAGCTGCTGGAGGCCTCCCGCGACCTCGGCGACCGCGACTACCTGGTCAGTGCCGATAAGCACATGACCTTCGCCGAGCATTACGAGGCGGCGGGCGCGCTGGCGGCGGCGCTGCAGCAGCGTTACGGCATCGGCAAGGGTGACCGCATCGGCATTCTGGCCGCCAATACCCCCGAGTGGGTGCTGACCTTCTGGGCGGCGCAGCGGCTGGGCGCCATCCCGGTCGGCTACAACGCCTGGTGGGCGCCGCTGGAGATCGCCTACGGTCTCGAGCACACCGAGCCGGTGGTCGTGATCGCCGATGCCAAGCGGGCACAGGCGCTGGCCGAGGCGGGCGCGCGGGTGCCGGTCCTCACCATGGAGCAGGACCTGCCCGCCCTGGTGGCGGAATACGCGGGGGAGTACCCGGTAACGGTTGTGGCAGAGGATGATCCGGCGTGCATCCTGTACACCAGCGGCACCACCGGACGTCCCAAGGGCGTGGTGCATTCGCACCGGAACATGGTGGCGGTCGCGGATTACCACCGTTTCACCGATGCGCTGATGGCGGGCTTCCGCGGGCTGCCGTGGGACGGTTCGCCGACCAGCCGCCGCTTCCTCACCACCTCACCGCTGTTCCATATCGCGAGCCTGCACAATCTCGCGGTGCCGCGCCTGAACACCGGTGATGCGGTGATCTTCCCGTCCGGCGGCTTCGACGCCGACAAGATCCTGGGGCTCATCGAATCCGAGCGCATCACCAACTGGGGTGCGGTGCCGACCATGGCCAGCCGCCTGCTCGACGCCGATCTCACCAAATACGACCTGTCCTCGCTGTCGGGCTTCTCGCTCAATGCCGCGCCGTCCTCGCCCGCACTGCAGCAGCGGTTGCGCGAGCGGCTCCCGGTGGCGCAGGTGGCCTTGACCACCAGCTACGGCTGCACGGAGAGCGGTACCGCCGCCACCATCGCGGCGCCGGCGGATCTGCTGGCCAATCCGGAAGCGGTGGGGCGTCCCATCATTGCGGTCGCCGTCGAAATCCGGGATCCGGAGGGCAATGTCGTGCCCGACGGGGTGGAGGGCGAGATCTGCATTCGCAGTCCGTACGTCATGCTCGGCTACTGGAACGACGAGGCCGCCACCGCCGCCTCGATCGATGCGAACCGCTGGTTGCGCACCGGCGACTTCGGCTTCGTCTCCGCCGGTGTGCTGCAAATGGCCGGTCGCCGTTCGGATCTCATTCTGCGCGGCGGTGAGAACGTGTACCCGACCGAGATCGAGAACGCGCTCGACGCGCATCCGCTGGTCCAGGAATCGGCCATCATCGGAGTTCCGCACGAGGACCTCGGTCAGGAGGTCGCGGCCATTGTTGTTGTCGCGGACCCGGATTCGGTCACCGAGGACGAGCTGCGCGACCATGTGGCGCAGCGGCTGGCCTATTTCAAGGTGCCCGCCCGCTGGCTCATCACCGCTGATGCGCTGCCGCGCAATGCGACCGGCAAGGTGCTGCGCCGCGACCTGTCCCTCGGAGAGTGAAGACCGTGTACGAGACCATCATCAAGGGCGGGCGCTGGTTCGACGGCACCGGAGCGCCCTCGGCCATTCGCAATATCGGCATTCGGGACGGCCGGATCGCGACCGTCACCACCGACGCGCTCGACGAAACCGATTGCGCGCGAGTGATCGACGCCGCCGGACAGTGGGTCCTGCCGGGCATGCTCGATATCCACACCCACTACGACGTGGAGGTGCTGCTGGATCCGACGCTGTCGGAATCGCTGCGGCACGGCGTCACCACCATTCTGCTGGGCTCCTGCTCGCTCTCCACCGTGCATGTGGGCGGTACCGATGCGGGCGATCTGTTCGGCCGGGTGGAGGCGATTCCGCGCAAGCATGTGGTGGCGGCGATCGACGGTCTGAAGACGTGGAACAGTGCACACAGCTATGTGGCCGCACTGGAATCACTGCCGCTGGGCGCGAATCTCGCGGCCTTCATCGGGCATTCGGATATTCGCGCCGCGCAGATGGGGCTGGAACGCGCCACCCGCCCGGATGTGGTTCCCACCGAATCCGAGCTGAAGGCCATGGAGCACAAGCTCAGTGAGGCTCTGGACGCCGGCTTCGTCGGCATGTCCTCGCAGCAGCTGCTCTTCGACAAGCTCGACGGTGAGGTGTGCCGTTCGCGCACCCTGCCTTCCACCTACGCCAAGCCCAGGGAGCGCCGCCGGCTCAATCGCATTCTGCGCGACCGCAAGCGGACGCTGCAGGGCGGTCCGGATGTGGCCCGGCCGCAGAGTCTGGTCGCCATGGCCGCCAGCAGCCTCGGCATCTTCCGCCCGAATTTGAAGGTCAGCCTGCTCTCGGCCGCCGATATCAAGGCGATTCCCGGTGTGGTGCAGATCTTCCCGCTCATCGGCAAGGTGCTCAACCGGCTCGGCGGCGACTTCCGCTGGCAGCATCTGCCGGTGCCGTTCGAGGTGTACTCCGACGGCATCGATCTGCCGGTGTTCGAGGAATTCGGTTCCGGCGCGGCGGCTCTGCACCTGTCGAACCAGCTGGAGCAGCGGCGCGCGCTGCTGGCGGACGAGGGCTACCGGCGCACCTTCCGCAAGGACTACGACAAGAAGTGGGGCCCGCGGGTCTGGCATCGGGACTTCTTCGATGCCGAGATCACCGAATGCCCCGATGCGAGCGTGATCGGCAAGACCTTCGGTCAGGTCGGCGTGGATCGCGGCGGTGTGCATCCGGTGGACGCCTTCCTGGACCTGGTGGTGGAGTACGGGCCGAAGGTGCGCTGGCGCACCACCATCTCCAATCACCGGCCCGAGGTGCTGGACAAACTGGCCGCCGATCCCAGTGTGCAACTGGGCTTCTCGGATGCCGGTGCGCACCTGCGCAATATGGCCTTCTACAACTTCGGGCTGCGACTGCTGAAGCGCGTGCATCGCGCGCAGCAGGACGGGCGGCCGTTCATGAGCGTGGAGCATGCCGTGCACCGCGTCACCGGTGAACTGGCCGACTGGTACGACCTCGATGCCGGGCACCTGCGCGTGGGTGACCGCGCCGATGTGGTCGTGCTGGATCCGTCGCATCTCGACGAGAGCCTGGATGCCTACGCGGAGAACCCGATTCCGGAGTTCGACAATCTCTCCCGCATGGTCAATCGCAATGACGACACCATTACCGCCGTCCTGGTGAACGGTGAATACGTATTCGGCCTGGGTGACAAATCCCCGGCTCTCGGCAAAGAGCGCACCGGGCAGTTCCTGCGCGCCGGTCGACGCTGAAAGAGGAGTTCATAATGAGCACAGGCAGATTCGGCGGCAAGACCGCCGTGGTGACGGGCGCGGCCTCGGGTATCGCCGCGGCCATCGCCGAGGCGCTGATCGCCGAGGGCGCGAATGTGGTCGGTCTCGATATCGACGAGGCCGGATTGCAGAAGAAGGCCGCCGAACTCGGCGACGCCTTCGTGCCGGTGGTGGCGGATGTGACGGTGGAGGCTCAGGTCGCGGCCGGAATCGAGGTCGCCGCAACGCGTTTCGGCCGGCTCGAGGTGGCCTTCAATGTGGCGGGCGGCTCCCGCATCGGCGCCGTGACCGATCTCGCGGAGGCCGATTGGGACTTCACCATCGACCTGGTGCAGAAGAGCGTCTTCCTCTGCACCAAACACGAGGCCCGCCTGATGCGCGACAGCGGCGGGGGCGCCATCGTCAATGTCTCGTCGCTGGACGGCCGGGTCCCGATGCCCGGCGGCAGCCCGTACTCCACCGGCAAGGCGGGTGTGGTCATGTTCAGCAAGAACGCCGCCCTCGAGCTGGCGCAGCACCGCATCCGCGTGAACTCGGTCCTGCCCGGCCTGGTCGACACCCCCCTGACCGCAGCCGTCATGGGCTACGAACCGGCCAAGCAGATGTTCCTGGACCGCATCCCCATGGGCGCCGCCGCTACTGCGGAACAGATCGCAGCCCCCTGCCTGTTCCTGGCCAGCGACGACGCCTCGTACATCACGGGCACCGAACTGGTGGTGGACGGCGGCTGGGAGATCAGCAACTTCCCCAACCTGGCCAAGCTCGCCGGCTGACCGCCGCTCACCGCATAAAACGCCGGTCATCAGCAACAGCTGATGGCCGGCCGGTCGTGCGGGTGGGGCTATTCCTCTTTGCTGCCAGCATCCAGGCCGAGCATTTGCAGCAGGTATTCGCAGTCGGCTACGTCGAGGGCGTGACCTGCGACTGTGCGGGTGGCCATGGCGTTCTGCTTGATCGTCGCGGCCTTTTCGGCGGCGCGTGCGGCGCCGAATTCGCTCTGCTCTTCTACCAGGATCGTCTGTCGTGCCGAGGTCATAGAAAACTTCCCGGGGCTGCGTCGGGTTGCCGTATCCGAATGACTCGGGTCAACTCCGCCTATACGCCTCACCTTACGGGGTGCGGATGGTTATAGAAATGAAATGGGGGGTGCGGCGGCGCTCGGCGAGCCGGAACTGCGGAGAATTCCCAGGCCCGAGGTGTGTCCGGGTCCGTGCTCTTTTTTCGGATCGCTCGAATACGGTGGTCGCATGCATCGATTCGAGGGCTCGATTCACGCCGCCGAAGGGGGCGGCGCGTATATCCCCGTTCCCGCCACGATCCTCGACGCGCTCGGTGGTGGCGGCCGCATCCCCGTGCAGGTCACCTTCGACGGCATTCCGTACACGGGGTCGATCATGTCCATGGGTGACGGCCCGTGTCTGGGCGTGCTGAAGTCCATTCGGGCCGATCTGGGGAAGGGGCCAGGCGATACGGTGACCGTCACCGTGCAGCGCGATACCGCCGAGCGCACGATCGAGGTGCCCGATGACCTCGCCGCGGCCCTGGCGGACGCGGATGCGCGCGGGGCGTTCGACGCGCTGTCCTATACACGCCGCCGCGAGCACATCAAGGCCGTCAGCGAGGCGAAGCGGCCGGAGACGCGGGCTCGCCGGATCGCCAAGGCTGTCGAGGATGTGCGGCCCGGCCGAGGCTGAGTGCGAGGGCGGTGCGCAGTGCGCCTGCGGGATCGGCGGGCAGCTGCGGCGCCCGCCAGGCGACTATCTGATCGGGGCGCACCAGCAGGGCGCCCTCGGGTGTGAGATCGACTGTCTTGCAATAAGTCTCGGGGATGTCATGCACGCTCACGCTCGGCGTGCCGGCTGCGGCTGTGCGCCAACCTGCTCCGGAGGGGCCGATGAGGAGCGCGAAGTCGATGCCGATCAGATCGAGGGTCGATCGGCCGGGTGTGAGATACGCATGCGGTAGCCGGGTTCCCGGCTGCCCTGTGATATCGAGGTGATCCATGGTGTGCGCGCTGCCATCGTCAACGAATGCGCCTGTGGGATAGCGGTTTCCGAGTATCAAGGCGAGGGGATCGGCCAGCGGGGTGGCATCGGTGGACTCGCGATTCATGGTGCGCAGATCGGTGGTCCGAATACTCGATTGATCGGCGATGAACCATCCGACCGGGTGGCGTTCGGACTGGTAGGTGTCCAGCAGTGCCGGGTCCGCGCTGCCGTGCAGCACATGGGCCAGCTTCCAGGCGAGATTGTGGGCGTCCTCGATGCCGGTGTTCGCGCCCGCCGCGGCGAACGGCGGCATGACATGGGCGGCATCTCCGGCCAGGAAGATATGGTCGCGGCGATAGGTGTCGGCGACGAACATGCCTGGCTCCCAGGGCATTACGCTCATTATCTCGATCTCGGCGGTCGGATCGCCGATGGCGGTGCGCAGGACGTCCGGCCACTCATCGGCGGCGCGATCCAAGCCTGTCGCGCTGGAGAATATCCATCGCGAGGAGCCGTCTATCGAGGCGAAAGCGCCTGGCGCGCTGCTGTTCTCGATCTGGCAGAGGTTGAACTCCCGCCCGCGCACCAGCTCCGCCAGTTCGGCGCGGAAATAGACGTTCACCGCCCGGCCCAGGGTGCCGCGACCGCTGCGGGAAATGCCCAGCCGCTCCCGGATCGGGCTGCCGGACCCGTCGGCGGCGATCAGATAGTCGGCGTGCAGCCGCTGCACCGTGCCGTCGGCGGTGCGCAGGGTGGCCTCGACACCGGTGTCGCCGTCGTGGAAGTCGATGAGCTCCACCCCGAATCGCACCTCGGCGCCGCGGGCCTCGGCCCTATCGCGCAGTACCGGTTCGAGGAGATCCTGTGCGCACAGACAGGCCGTCGCGGGTGTGATGGCATCCCAGTCCGGGAGACCGCCGGGCAGCGTGAACGGCAGTCGCTCGGCCTCGGCGAGGGTCGGCCCGGCCGCCATGAACTGGTAACTCGCCAGATCGCGGGCCGCCTCGAGCACCTCGTCGGCAATGCCGAGCTGCCGGAACAACTCCATGGTCCGGATATTGATGCGGCGCGCCTTGGGCTGCGGTGAGGTTGTGGTGCGCCGCTCCACGAGCGTCACCTCGACTCCGTGCCGGCGCAGGAACAGCGCCGCGCACAACCCTGCCAATCCGCCGCCGACCACCAGTACTCGTTGTTCGTGTACGTCGTACATCATGTGTACGTTGTACACGAATGATTGAATTTCCCGCAAGGAGGTGACATGAAGGAAGAAACCACCGCACCCGGCCCGCTGATCTGGTCGCTGCCCGAACCCCCGGGCCGCCCCACCACCACGCTGAGCCGCGCCGATATCCTGCGCGCCGCGCTGACCATCGCCGATGCCGAGGGTGCGGCCGCCCTCACCATGCGCCGGGTGGCGACCGCGGTGGGCGCGTCGACCCCCATGTCCCTCTATCGCTACGTCGGCAGCAAAGACGGCTTGGTCGACCTCATGATCGATGCCGTCTACGGCGAAATCCCGCTACCGGCAGCGCCTTCCGTCCCCTGGCGGGCCGCGCTGGAACAGCTGTCCCTGGACACCTGGACCGTCATCGGGCGCCACCTGTGGTTCGGCCACCTGGTCCACACCCGCCCCCCGCTGGGCCCGAATGCCCTGCGCTACTTCGATTTCCGCTTCGCGCTGCTCGAACCGCTCGGTATCACCGCCGACGACATGACCCGCATCACCACCGCCATCGACGGCCACC
Organism: Nocardia sp. NPDC006630; assembly: GCF_040611495.1. Taxonomy (NCBI): domain Bacteria; kingdom Bacillati; phylum Actinomycetota; class Actinomycetes; order Mycobacteriales; family Nocardiaceae; genus Nocardia; species Nocardia sp. NPDC006630. The sequence goes on along the minus strand of NZ_JBEXOK010000001.1, from coordinate 278,542 downwards.
TCATCGGCACCGCCCTGCAAATGGCCGAAGAACAGCGCATGCGCACCCGCACCGGCCTGCTCACCGACCACCAACTGGCCGAAGCCGCCGCCCCCCTCCTACAGCCCATTCTCGCCGCCGACCGTCACCCCGCCTTCACCCGCTGGCTCGAGTCCAGAACCCTGACCGACCCCACCGACCCCACCGACCCCGTCGCCTGGACCCTCACCTGCCTCCTCGACGGCATCACCACCCGCCTGAACCTCCCCGCCTGACCCCGCCAGCAACACAGCCCGTGTCGTTGCGGCGCAACGCATATCGGCGCTGTGCGGCTTCGACGCGGCTTCGACATGGGCTGCGCGATCAGACACGGACTGCGTGGTGGGAGGAGGGCTGTGCGGCCGAGACAGCCCGTGTCCTTGTCGCGCAACGCATATCGGCGCTGTGCGGCTTCGACACCTGATGTGCGATCGGAGACGGGCTGTGTGGTGGAGACGGCGGTGGTTATTCGGCGATGAGTTCCGCTTCCGAATCGAGGGCGCGCTGGGTGTCTTCGGGGACGCCGATGGCGCCGGGGCTGTAGGTGACGGCGCGCAGCGGGCCGGTGTAGCGGAAGACGCCGCGGCGGTCGCGCAGGTTCCAGTCGACGGGGCCGCGGGCGTCGAGGCCGATGGAGATGCCGGTCCAGGGCGCCATGCCGACCAGTTGGACCTGGTCGGGGAGGTGGGCGGCGCGGACGCCGTTGATGCCGACGGTGAAGTCCCAGCGCAGGTGCGGGCGGACGATGGCGGACACGGTGAAGTGCTGGCTGCCTTCGGGAATGGGACCCGCGTCGACGGTGGTGTACCGGCCGTAGCCGTTGTAGCCGAAGTGCAGATGACCGTCCTCGACGTAGAGCAGATAGCCGCCCTGAGGATCACCGTGGGCAACGAGGACGCCTTCATCACCCGGGCGATAGTCCGCCAGTTCCACGGCAATAGTGAAGTCGCGGTACGCAATCAGGCGCTGGGAGCGGTAGCGCTCCAGCGTGGGCGTGCCGGGCAGAATCCGCACGCGCTCGGTGAGCCGGGCCTCCTCCGGCCGGCGGTGTGCCAGATCCTTCCGGGTGACAAGCGGGAAAACCGTATTGTGCCAAGCGGCTTCGTCCCAGGCCGCGGACAGTTCGGCCACCTTCTCCGGGAATCGCTCCGAAAGATCGTGCAGTTCGGTCGGATCGGTGCGCACGTCGAACAGCTGCCACTGCGGATCGTCGATGCCGCGCGCGGGCTCGTGCAGTGCGAGCAGCTTCCACCCGTCGCGATAGAAGCCACGGTGCCCGGTCATCTCCGAGTACTGCTCGATATGCCGGGAGATCGCCTGCTGATCCCGCAGCACCTCGGCCGCCGAAATACCGTCGAAATCCTTCGCGGGCAGGCCATTACGCACGGTCGGCCGCTCCAGCCCGGCAAGCTCCAGCAGTGTCGGGGTCAGATCGGTGATGTAGGTGTACTCCTGCCGAATGCCGCTGTCGCCCTCGGTGCGCGGCAGCCCCTTCGGCCAGGACAGCAGGAACGGGACCCGCACACCGCCCGCGAAGGTCTGCCCCTTGTAGAAGCGGAACGGCGTATTGGAGGCCTGCCCCCAGCCGCGCGGATAGTGCACGCCCAGCTTCGCCGACCCGATGAGCTCCTCATCGTGCGGCACATCGCGTTCCCAGTCCGGCTCGTCCACCTGCGCGAACTGTGCGAAGTAGGAGCGGGTGCCCTCCGGCCCGCCCTCGGCGGTGCCGCCGTTGTCGGAGGTGAAAACGATAATGGTGTTGTCGAGTTCGCCGAGCTGCTCCAGCGTTTCGACCACCCGCCCCAGGCTCTGATCGATACTGTCGACCATGCCCGCGTACACCTCCATATACCGCTCGAAGCGTGACTGCTGTTCGAGCGTCAGCGAATCCCACTCCTGCGCTTCATAACCCGGCTCGGTATTGCGCGGCTTCTGCTGTGTGCCCTCGGGAAACAAGCCCTGCGCGAGCTGCGAGGCGAATCGGCTCTGCCGCAACCGATCCCAGCCCTCTTTGTACTTTCCGCGATACTTGGCCAGATCATCGGGCTTCGCCTGCAACGGCCCGTGCATGGCGGTATGCGCGAAATACAGGAAGAAGGGCTTGTCGGCGTCGTGCGCGCGCAACTCCTTGAGATATCCGACGGCCCGATCGGTGTAATCGTCGGTGAGGTAGTAGCCCTCCGGGTATTCCTCCACATCCACCGCGGAGCTGTCGGAGATCAGCTGATTCGGATGGTAGAAGGAGTTCATTCCCTCCAAAGACCCGTAGTAGCGGTCGAATCCGCGCTGCGTCGGCCAGGAATCGCGATGCGAGCCCGGATGCAGCGTGGCATCGCGCACCAGATGCCATTTGCCGACCGCATAGGTGGCATAGCCATTGGCGCGCAGAATTTCCGGCAGGGTCAGCACATCATCGGCAAGCTCCAGCCGCAGCCCCGGATAGCCGGGATCGGCATTGGCCACGAAGCCGAATCCGGCGCGGTGCGAATTCACGCCCGTCAGCAGCGCGGCTCGCGACGGCGAGCACAGCGGTGTGGTGTGAAAATTGGTGAGCCGCAATCCGTTCGCGGCAATACGATCCAGCGTCGGGGTATCGATCTCGGAACCGAACGGGCCGATATCGCTGAAGCCCATGTCGTCGACCAGCACCACGATAATATTGGGCGCACCGTCCGGGGCGGTCGGCGGGTAGAGCCATTCGGGGGTCGAATCGGCGGTGGTGCGGCCGATATCGCCGCCGAAGTTCTCGTATCCGCGGGCATGAGAGGGAGCAGGCATTCTTTCAGCAAAGGTCGGCACCCGCTCTGCTGACCAGGGTTTCACGCACGCTGCGCACAACCGCTGATCGCGTGCTTACCGGCTGTTAGCGTCGCCGCATGCACATCGGTCACCTCTGCGCGCCCCGCACCGGAATTTTCCGGACCTCGCGGGTGCAGGGCTGTCGTCGCTAGTGCCTGACGCGCCGGCCCGCGCGTAATTCCTTATTTCTCACGTCCCCACAGGTGCGTCCACCGCACCCCGCCGCCCGCTGCGGCCATGTATCTCGAGGATTTCCAGATGAATTCGTCCCCCGGCGGACTCGATCGTCGTCATTTTCTGCGCAATACGGGCGTCGCCGCCCTCGCCATTTTCGGCGGCGGCGTCCTGGCGGCCTGCTCGTCGGCGGTGAACCAGTCGAAGGGCGGCGGTGACGACAACGCGCAGCCGGTCAAGGGCGGGACGCTGAAGTACGGCGTGCTGGTGGATCTGGTTCCGGCCAATATCCTCACCAATACCGGCACCACCCCGTATGTGGTCGGCCTGGTCTTCGAATCCCTGGTGCGCTACCCGCACGACAAGCTCGATCCGCAGCCGCTGCTGGCCAAGTCGTGGACCCTCGCACCGGACGGCCGCTCCATCGCGCTGGTGCTGCGCGATGATGTGAAGTTCCACAGCGGTCGGGCCTTCACCTCGAAGGATGTCGAATTCTCGCTGCGCACCTATGCCGATCCGAAGTGGTCGGCGCAGCTGAAGAGCACCGCCGCGGCCATTACCGGCTTCGACACCACCGACCCGCACCAGATCACGCTGACCTTCGCGCAGCCGCTGGGCAATATCTTCGACCTGCTCGACACCGTGCCCATCCTGGACAGCGAATCCATCGATCAGCTGGCCACCGCCGACAAGATCATCGGCACCGGACCCTTCCGCTTCGTACAGCGAATCCCCAACCAGCAGTTGGTATTCGAGAAGAACCCGAACTACTGGGTGCCGGACCGCCCGTACCTGGACCGGGTCGAACTCAGCATCATCTCCGATAACAACGCACAGCTCAACGCGCTCAAGACCGGCCAGATCCACTTCGCGGACGGCATCACCTACCGCGACAACGAGAACCTGGGCAAGACCGACGGTTATCGCGTGGTCACGTACGAGGGCGCGGAAGTGCAGATGTACGTCGGCGTGAATGTGGCGAATCCGGCGCTCGCCGATGTGAAGCTGCGCCAGGCCATCGCCTACGCCATCGATCGCGATCGCATTATCAACGAGGTGTTCCGCGGCGCCGGTTACGCGCTGAATCTCCCGTGGCCCAAGACCTCTCCCGCCTTCGACGACACCCGCAACACCCGCTTCAAACGTGATCTGACCAAGGCCAAGCAGGTGCTGTCGGAGCTGCCCAAGCCGCCGAAGCTGCCGCTGGCCTTCACCGCCGGTTATGCGACCTACGAGGCCACCGCGCAGATCGTGCAGGCCAATCTCGCCGAGATCGGCATCGAGACCGAACTCGTGCCGACCGATAACGCCACCTTCGTGAAACAGCTGATCGGCGGGCAGTTTCCGGGCCTGTGGGTGACCGACCACTCGTGGGCGCAGTTCACGCCCTCCACGCTGACCGCCAGCGCCTATCCCTTCAATGCGCGCAAGAACACCTCGCACTTCGAATCGCCCGCCTATGTGGCGGCGGCCGATGCGGCCTGGCAGCTGCCGCAGGGCACCGGTCCCGATGCGCAGCGCGCCTACGGCGTACTGAGCGATCAGCTGCTGGACGGGCTGTGGCTCATCGAGATCGGCGTCCGGTTCGCCCAGGGGACCACCTCCAAGAACCTGCACGCCGTCAACTGGACCAAGCGCCGTGAGCTCGCCCTCACGGACACCTTCCTGGCATGACCGGCTATCTGCTGCGCCGGGTCCCCTCCGCCGTAGCGGTGCTCTTCGGCGCCTCCGTCCTGATCTTCCTGCTGCTGCGGCTGGTGCCCGGCGATCCGGCCATGATCCTGGCCGGGCCCGACGCCGGCCCGGACACCATCGCGAGCATCCGGCATCAACTCGGCCTGGACCGGTCCATGCCCGCCCAGTACCTGAGCTGGCTGCACGGCGTCTTCACCGGTGATCTGGGCCGGTCCTACATCATCGGCGGGCAGATCTCCGATCTGGTCGGTCGCGGGCTCACCAATACCCTGGTGCTCGCTGCCTTCGCGCTGCTGCTGGCTGTCAGCGTGAGCCTGGCGGTGAGCGTCGCCGCGGTGCTGTGGAACAGGCGCTGGCTGAACAGCCTTGTCGCGGCGGCCAATACGGTCGCCATCGCCGTGCCGCCGTACGTCACCGCGGTGCTGCTGGTGCTGGTATTCGCCGTCGCGATTCCGATCCTGCCCGCGGGCGGCATTCCGCCGGACGGGTTCTTCGCACAACCGGATATCACCGTGCAGTACCTGCTGCTGCCGTCGATCTGCCTGGCACTGCCGGTGACCGCCGCGCTCACTCGCTTCCTCACCGAGGCGCTGCGCACCGAAATGCGCCAGCCCTATGTATTGACCGCTCGGGCACTGGGGATTTCGCATCGGCAGATCGTCACCCGCGGTGCGCTGCGCAATGCGCTGCCCACCCTGCTGACCGTGCTCGGCATTCAAACCGGTCAGGTGCTGGGCGGTGCGGTGCTGGTCGAGGCGGCCTTCGCCTGGCCGGGCATCGGCCAGCTCATCGAGCAGGGCATCAATCGCCGGGACTACCCGGTGGTGCAGGCACTGCTGCTGTTCTCGGTGGCGGTGTTCGTGGTCATTCAGCTGGCCACCGATGTGGTGCACGCGTATCTCGATCCCCGCATCCGCATCGGAGGCCGATCATGAGCGATCTCAGCACCCTGCCCGGCGCCGATCCGGCCGTGACCGCGAGCGCGGAGGCGGTCGAAACCGCTGACCGCGTGCCGAATTCGTCCCGGTCGCCGCTGCAGGCCCTGCGTAGGGGGCAGGGTCTGGCGGGCGTGGTGCTGGTCGCCGTCATCGCGATCGCCGGCCTGGCCGCCGGAGCATTGACGAAATACGATCCGCTGACCCAGATTCCGGGCGCGAACCTGCTCGGCCCGAGCTCCGAGCACTGGCTGGGCACCGACAGCGTGAATCGGGATGTGTTCTCCCGGGTGCTGTTCGGCGTCCGCATCGATCTGTTCATCGCCTTCACCGCCGTACCGCTCGGCGCGCTCGCCGGCGCCCTGACCGGACTGCTGGCCAGCGTCAACACCATTGCCGATGTCATCACCCAGCGGGTATTCGACCTGATCCTGGCCTTCCCGGCGCTGATCTTCGCCATCGCGCTGACCGCGGTCACCGGGCCCGGCGTGCAGGCGGTCATCGTGGTCATCGTGGCCGCCGAAATCCCCATATTCGGCAGGCAGATTCGCACCGCCATCCTGGCGGTGCGGGAACAGCCGTTCGTGGAGGCCGCCGAGGTGATCGGTGCGGGCACCTGGTGGACGCTGCGTAAACACGTGCTGCCCAATGTGATCGAACCGCTCTCGGTGCAATTGGCGCTGTCGCTGTCGCTCGCGGTCTTCATCGAGGGCGCCATGAGCTTCATCGGCATCGGCGTGCGCCCGCCGGATCCCTCACTGGGATCGCTCATCTCGGAGTCCATTCGCAATCTGGACGCCAATCCGGCGTATGCGATCGGACCGCTACTGGTGGTCTCCGGTCTCACGCTCGGATTCCTGTTGATCGCCCAGGCACTGGGCCGCGCACGGAGGATCGGATGAGCGAGCACGAGGGGCAGCCGCTGCTGGATATCCGGGATCTGGTGGTGCGCTTCGGCGCCCGTACCGTGGTGAACGGCGTCGATGTGCGGGTCGGGCGCGGCGAAACCGTCGCGCTGGTCGGCGAATCCGGCTCCGGTAAATCACTCACCGCCCGCGCGGTGCTGGGCCTGCTGCCCGACGGCGCGCAGGCCGCGGGCTCGATCCGCCTGGGCGACACCGAAATCATCGGCACTCCCGACGATGAATTGCGGGCGCTGCGCGGCACCCGGGCCGCCATGGTGTTCCAGGAGCCGCAGACCGCGCTCAATCCGGTGCAGAAGGTGGGCACCCAGATCGCCCAGGCGCTGCGCGCGCACCGCTCGATCAGCAAGGCCGAGGCGCGAACTCGCGCCGTCGAGCTGCTGGCCCTGGTCGATATCCCCGAACCCGGCAAGCGCATCGACTGGTATCCGCATCAGCTCTCCGGCGGCCAGAAGCAGCGGGTCGTCATCGCGCTGGCGCTCTCGGGCGAACCGGATCTGCTCATTGCCGATGAGCCCACCACCGCACTCGATGTGACCGTCCAGGCCGAGATTCTGGATCTGCTGCGAGACCTGCAGCGCCGCACCGGCACCGCCATTCTCTTCATCACCCACAATCTCGGCGTGGTCGCGGCCATCGCCGACCGGGTGGTGGTCATGCGCGCGGGCGAGATCGTCGAAACGCGGCCCGTCCGCGAGCTTTTCGCCGATCCGCGCGAGGACTACACCCGGACCCTGCTCGCGGCGGTCCCGACACTCCCGCCCCCCACGGCGGATTCGGCAACGACCGTGCTGCACCTGCCCGCTCCGGAAGCGGAGGAAACCCCGGATGCGGTGTCCGAGGCCGTCGTCACGGTCAGTGAACCCGTACTCGCCGAGGTCACCGCGGCCACCAGGCCCGAGGCGGCTCCGGAACGCGAACCGGTGCTGCGTATCTCGGATCTGTCGGTGGTGTATCGCAGTCAGCGCAAGCAGTTCCGCGCACTGCACGGGGTATCGCTCACCGTCGCGCCGCGGGAGGTGATCGGGCTGGTGGGTGAATCCGGCTCCGGTAAGAGCACGCTCGGCCGCGCCGCCCTCGGCCTGGTGCCCGCCACCACCGGTGAGGTGGTGCTGCAGGGCATCTCGCTGCGCGGCCTGTCCACGCGTGATCTGCGCGGTCTGCGCAAGAATGTCGCCCTGGTGCATCAGGACGTCACGGCCTCGCTGAACCCGCGCCGCAGCCTGGAGGACGCCATCGGCGAGCCGCTGCTGGTGCACCGGGTCGCCTCGGGCGCCCTGCTGCGGGCCCGGGTCGGCGATCTGCTGGAATCGGTTCGGCTGCCGCGCGATTACGCCACCCGCCGCCCCGGTGAACTCTCCGGCGGTCAGCGGCAGCGGGTCGCACTGGCCCGGGCACTCGCGCTCGCGCCCCGGCTGCTGGTGGCGGACGAGCCCACCAGCGCCCTCGATGTCTCGGTTCAGGCACAGGTACTGGACCTTTTCACCGATCTGCGCGAAGAATATGGATTCGCCTGCCTGTTCATCAGTCACGATCTCGCGGTGGTCAATCAGATCGCCGATCGCGTAGTGGTGTTGCGAGCGGGGAATGTGATCGAAACCGGGCCGGTCGCAGATGTTTTCGGTAATCCCCGCGAGGATTACACCCGCCGGCTGCTGGAAGCCGTTCCCGCACCCGATCCGGAGCAGGCGCGCAGTCGTGAATCGGCGGCGGACCCGGCGCCACTCGCACTGGGGGCGTGAGGAATTCCGAACAGGATCGGTGACATATACAAACAGGGATAGTTCGCTGTACCTGCCATTCGGACGATTTGTGCAAGCATCCACCGGAAGGGGGAATACCCGGCGGCGTCCTACTCTCGACGCCGCGCGCCGGGCAAGTCGAAGGAGGACTGCGGTGGTCGCCGATGCGGCATGCGGACGTGATTCCAGGGAGCTCGAGGCGCCCACTTTCGGAAATCTGCTGCGCCGTTTACGTGACGGTCGCGGTGTTTCCCGCGAACGACTGGCATTCAATGCGGGCGTGAGTGCCAGCTACATAACGCATTTGGAGAAAGGCGATCGCGGGAACCCGACCCGCGAGGTGGTCGAGGCGCTCACCCGCTATCTGGATCGCCTCGACCCGCTGACCGCCGCCGACCGCCGCCAGCTCACCGATCTGGCCGGGCTCGGCACCGCGGAAACCGCTCCGACCGTGGACGAACTGCGCGGCGCCCTCACCCCGGAACTGCTGCGCGTGCTCACCATGCACCGCCCGAACCTGGCCGCGTATATCGACACGCGCGCCAATGTGCTGGCCTGGAACGACAGTTGGGCGGATGCCTTCCCCGGTCTCATCGAGGACGGCAATATGCTCCGCTGGTTCTTCAGCAATGAGCTGGCGGCCCGGGTCATGGTGAATTGGGATGCCGATGTGCGCCAGGCCGTCCGGTGGATGCGCGGATTGATCGGCCGCTCCGGCAATGTCGCCGGATTCACCGATCTCATCCAGGAACTCGGCCAATTCCCGAAATTCCGGCAGGCCTGGTCCGAAGGCGGCGTCGCCTTCGCCCCGCATGTGTGGACGCTGGATCTGCGGAACCCGGTCACCGGGCTGCGCCGCCGGGTCTTCGCGCAAACCGGCCGCCTGGACAGCGGCGCCTATCCCGGCCATCTACTGGCCATTCTCGGACTGGGCGGCTGACAATCCCCGAGTACCGCACCGGTGAACTGACAGCGCATCGGTGAACTTACAGCGCACCGACGAACTTACAGCGCATCGGTGAACTCACAGCGGACGATGAACTTACAGCGCACCGGTGAACTTACAGCGCACCGGTGAACTCGACAGCACGTCCGTGAACCTGTCGCGCATCGGTGAACTCGTAGCGGATTGGCAAGCGCACCAATCAATCCAGTCGTCGCGGGAGTAGAGCACTCCGGCAAAGCCGCCGGGCAATCCCGTCAGCGGGGGAGCGGGATGAATTCGACAAGCGCGCCGTCGAGAGCATCCGCCGGCACGATGACCAGACCGTCGCGGTCGAGCAGCCCCGCCAGATGCGCCGTGCGAATGTGCGCGTCACCGATCCAGCCGCCCTCCGCACGCATCCGCGCCGGGACGATTCGCGGTGCGGTGCCGGAGATTTCGCCCGCATTCGCCAGCGGCCCCCGCTGCACGCGTGCGGAAGCGCTGCCGGTGAGCCCCTCCACGACGGCGGTAATGAGCGCCAGCAGCGTCGCCACGGCCGCGTACGGATTGCCCGGGAGCCCGAGAATCACCGGGCCGGAAGCCAATTGGGCGGCGACTGTGGAACCGCCGGGGCGTAGCCGCAGCCGGCGCAGCAGCATGCGGGCATCGGCCCGGTCCAGCGCGGCGCGGAGTTGATCGGCGGCCCCGCCACCGGTGGCGCCGACGATAATGAGCAGATCGCACGCACCGGCGGCGGCGAACACCTCGTCGAAGGCATTCTCGGTGTCGCGCAGGTGCACTCGATCCACCGTGCCGATACCGTGCCAGGCGAGCAGATCCGGCAGCACCGGGCCGATGGAATCCCTGGTCTGGCCCAGATGCAGCGGGCCCTCGCTGCGAATCTCGTCGCCGGTCATGACGATTCGCGCTCGCACCGGTCCGCGCACCGCGGCGGTCGTCACCTCGGCGCTGGCGGCCACCGAGATCAGTGCGGCGGTCACCGGCGCGCCCGCCGGGGCGACCTCGTCGCCGGGATTCCAGTCCTCGCCGCGGTGGCGCACATCATCACGAATCGGAGTGTCCGCCAGGCGATATAGTCGCCCGTCGTCCGCCACCCGCACGAATTCGTCCCGCACCACCGAGCCGGTGCCGTCGGGCACGTGCGCACCGGTGGCAATGCGCACCGCCTCGCCGTCCTGCAGACCCGCCGGCCGCTGTCCGCCCGCGAAGCCGATATCGCGGCGCACCTGCCACGGGCCGGGGCCGCGCACCGCGTACCCGTCCATGGCGGATACATCGAAACGCGGCAGTGCCTCGGCCGCACACAACGGCTCGGCCAGCGCCGCACCCCGGGCGCCGGGCACCGGCACCCGCCGCACCGGAATTCGGGAGATATTCCACCGCAGCGCATCCCGCGCCTCCGCGAGGGACAGCGGCGTGGCGGAGCGACTCGCAGTCGCTCGGGCGTGCTGTACATCGCCGGGTGTATCGCAATCGTCGACCCCGGCCACAGGCACGAGGGCGGTGTCGGTCGGTACGAGTGCCTTCATCGGCCGATTGACCGGGGAATCAAGCTGATTCAGCGCCGCGATCAGAGCGGAGCGCCGCCAGACCCCGACCAAATATTGCGGCCGGCCCGAAGCATCCGCGGCGAATACCGCGTCAACGCCGGATTCTCTTGCGTGCATGAGTAGTTCGTCGATGGCCGCAACTGTGATAAATGGCATGTCCGCGGCCAGCACCACAATGCGTTCGGCCGGAAATTCGCCGTCCCGCAGCCTTGCGAGTCCGGCCGCGATCGCGGCCACCGGACCGGCCCCGGCCGGTACCTCCTGTGCCTGAAGGATTTCCGGCGGCAGCTCGGGCCGATGCGGTCCGACGACGACTGTGCGCGCGCACGCGGCGACCGCGGAAATCGCCGCATCCAGCATTGATCGGCCGCCGACCACTATTGCGGGCTTGTCGGCGCCACCCATCCGGCTGGCCCGTCCACCGGCCAGCACAATCGCGTCGACGGTCGTCACGAGGCGAAGACGGGCGCGATGGTGATCATGGTTGAAGATCGTAGTGGCTGGCTGATTCGAGGCCGCGAACGTGGTCTCCAGCATGCCGAATCCACTGCTTGCTAAGCAATTGCTCATGTATGCGAAGTTGTGCGATGCACCACGACACATAGTAGAAATGATCATGTTTTGAACTTCTGAACAATCGCATATGGCAGTATCCGGAGCCAGAGCTGCGGGCGTTCCAGCGGATTCGTCACAGTTCACGGCAGGCGTTACAGCGGGTCCCGCTCTCCGGAACAGGTGGGTACCGGACTGATGAAGGTTGGTTTGCTGAATGTTTGTGGAGAGGGAACGGCGTGGTGCTGGGCGTGAAAACTGATAGAGACTTCGAAGAGCTGAAACCGCCGACATTCGGTCTCCTGCTGCGCAAGCTCCGCGACGCCAGGGGGGTATCACGCGAAAGACTCGCCTTCAACGCCGGAGTCAGCGCCAGCTACATCAGTCATTTGGAGAAGGGCGACCGCGGCCATCCCACCCGCGAGGTGGTCGACGCACTGGTCCGATATCTGGACCGAATAGACCCGCTGTCGGTGGTGGAACGCCGGCATCTGCTCGATCTGGCCGGCCTCGGCGTCAGCGATTTTCCCACGGTGCAGCAACTGCGCGGTGAAATCACCGATGACATGCGCCGCGCGCTCGAACTGCACGAACCCAATCTCGCCGCGTATGTGGACACCCGCTGGAATGTGCTGGCCTGCAACAGCAGTTACTCCCAAGCCTTCCCGGGGCTCGAGCAGGATGTGAATATTCTGCGCTGGCTGCTGGGCAACGAGCTCTCCCGCGAGGTCATGCTGGAGTGGGAGGAGGAGGTCCGGGTGACCGTGCATTGGCTGCGCGGACTCATTGCCAGCTCCGGTGACACCGGCTGGTCCGCCGGATTTCTCGCCGAACTCGGACGTTTCGGACTTTTTCGCGAATTATGGGACGAAGGCATTGCCGCATATGGCCGTCCGCGCGCCATCATGCATCTGAACGATGTCCCCACTGGCCGCTGCCGCGCAATCGCGGTGCAGCTCTTCAGCGTCTTCTGCGCGGCATATCCCAGCCAGATCCAGATCTTCCTCGGTATTCCGACCTGGTGTTCGGATACTGGGGTGCTGCTCGATCCCGGCCATCTGCGCAACGGCACGGAGGATTAGGCCGGGATCGAATTTCGGTCATCGTGCGGCGTGAATTCCGGGTGTGGAACGCCCCTGCAACCACGGATGCGCCGGCGTGTGCGTCAGGTTGTTCTCGTGGCGCGCCGTAGCCCGCCGCACCAGTCGAATCAGGAGGGGCGCCACCACTTCCGGATGTGTCCACGCGGCGCCGTGCCCGGCGCCCGGAATGGTCACCACCCCATCGGCATTCGCGAGTCCGGCGGCCAGCGCATCGGATTTCTGCGCGGTGCTGGTGCCGTCGTGGCTGCCCCGGATCACCAGTGTCGGCGCGGTGATTTCCGATAGCCGGTGCAGTACCGAACGCCGCTCCATCAGGCAGCGCGCGGCCGGGAGGATGGACTGCCGATCGGAGGAGTACCAGCGGCTGGTCCAGGCCCGCCACAGGCGCGGATCGCTGCCGCCGATCAGCTGCGGCGCCAATTCCGCGACCAGCGGCGCCATCGGTTCCGAACTGCACCAGCGTTCGAAAAAGGCGTGGTAGAAGGCGAGTTCGGCCGGGCTGCAGTCCCCTGCCTCGGTATCGATGAGCGCCAATCCGCGCACCCGCTCGGGCGCCAGCAGTGCCAGTCGCAGTGCGGTGAATCCGCCCTGACTCATACCGCCTATGACTGCTTTTCGAATCCCCAATTCATCCATAACCGCCAGTGCGTCGGCCGCCATATCCCAGTAGGTGAACTGTTCGCCATCCGGTGACTGAGTGCGCCCGTGGCATCGCGCATCAATCGTTACGAGATTGATCCCGGCAGCTGCCAGAGGTTCGCGCATCGGTTCGAACATCGATTCGTCCATGAGAAATCCATGGATGAGGAGAAGTGTCGGTCCAGCGATGTCGCTGGTGACGAAATGAACTGTGGCCGCACCTGATTGCACATAAGGCATGGTCAGACCGTAAAGGGCGAAACCCGTATCGGGCTAATGTTTGCCCACGTGGTGCCGGGCACCCTTCGGTGCTGTTCCCGACGGGTACCAACACTGGCCAGTGTCAGTACTGCTAGGGGTTTGCCCCAGATGTCCTTAAAACTGGACAAGTCGACCGTTCGGCCTTTTAAATCAGGCGATGGCGCTTTTGGGACAAGCGCTTATTCGACAGGGAGGAAAATAATGTTCGACGTCACTACTGCCGCTCGCCGCGACTTCCGGACCGATCATGGGGCGGTACTTCGCGATTCGCTCGAGGGTTTGCTGCTGCACGACGGAGTGGGCCTGGATGCTCGTATGCGCCATGCCATTACCGCGGTCGTTCATCTTGCCGTCGACGCACCCCTCGGAGTGCCGGAGGACGCCGAGGAATTTCTGGCCCGGTTGGACGGCACCTGGCTCTTCGCCGCCTGGAACGATTCCGATACCGAATTGTCACTGCTCAATACGCTCTCGCTCGGCGACGCCCCGGCGCTTTCGTGGTGCGAACTCATGTTCACCACGGCCCTCGCGCCCTGGTCGTCGGCGCCGGCCGCGGTGCACGCGCGCCGCATCTTCCTCACCGGTGAGCAGGCCCGCCTGGCCGCGGTCAGCGGCGACTGCTGACCCGTCAGTTTTCGGGTCTTGTGTATTCAGAATCAATCCGTTTATGAAGAGGGTGAACGACGTGAAAATGCTTTTCACCAATTTCGATGCGATGTTCGAAACCATCACGCACCGCGACGAATCCGAACCGGGGTCCTGGCATCAGCAGGCCCTGTGCACTCAGACCGATCCGGAGGCGTTCTTTCCGGACAAGGGCGGTTCCACACGCGAGGCCAAACGAGTCTGCTCATCCTGTGAGGTGCGGCGCGAATGCCTGGATTATGCGCTGACGCATGATCAGCGTTTCGGCATCTGGGGCGGAATGTCGCCGCGGGAACGGCGCCGGTACGAACGCGGGGCGGCCTGATACCGCGCAGTGGGTATCAGCGGGGGACCGTAATCAGCCGGATGCTGCTTGCAGCAGACAGAATTCGTTGGTTTCCGGATCCGCCAGCACCACCGCCGGTGCATTGGCCGGGGGAGATTCGGGACTGATCGGAAACGCGCCCGCGGCTTGTAGTCGGGCGGCTTCTTCCACGGGGTCATCGCTGGGGAAAGCGATGAGATCCAGATGAAGGCGACTGCGCTCGCCGAGCGCTTCGGGTGTGCGGAGGAATTCCAGCCACGGACCCTGACCCGTGGCCGAACGGATTCCCGCATAGCGGGCACTGTCGTGCGTGACGGGCCAGCCCGCGGCCTTCGACCAGAACTGTGCCAGGCGCAGCGGATTCTCGGTATCCACCACGATCGCCGCCACCGAACCGGTATCCACATAGTGCTCACGCGGCTCGAGCACGCAGAATTCATTGCCTTCCGGATCGGCCAGCACCGCCCACGGCACCGCGCCCTGCCCGATATCGATCCGGCGCGCACCCAGGGATAGCGCCCGATCCACCTGTACGCGTTGATGATCCAGCGATCGGCTGGACAGGTCCAGGTGGATGCGGTTCTTCGCCGCCTTGGACCGGCGGGCGGGGAGGAAGGTCAGCGCCACATCCAGCCCGTCCGGGTCGGATGCGGCGACATCGACCCCGTCGGGACGATCGAGTGCCACCTCCCAGCCCAGCAGTTCGGCCCAGAAGCGGGAGACGCTCCTGGGCTCGACGGCATCGAACACCACGCAGGCCAGACGGGTGGACATGGTTTCCACGGTAGCCGCCGCCCGGGGTGCCGCGTACCGGGTTTCGCGGAACCGAATCCGCCTGTCGGCCCAGGTCGGCGGTCAGTCCGGCGAGTCGAAATGAAACCGGGCGCGCCGCAGGTCCACCCGATCGCCGAGAACCGGGCAGCCCTCCGCGGCGAGTTGACCCAATTGCCGGTGCGCCAAATGTGGTGCGGGCGTGCCATTTGCGCGCAATACCCGATGCCACGGCAGATCCGCGGAATCGGTGCGCATGATCCAGCCGACGGTGCGGGGCGTGGACAGACCCGCGGCGGCGGCGATATCGCCGTAGGTGGCGACCCGGCCGGGCGGAATGGCCGCCACCAGCTCACGGACTCGCTCGACTTCGGCATCGGAGGTGGGCATGGGCGGGCTCCTCGGGGGTGGCGTTTCAGAGCACGGCGCGGACGAGACCGGCGGTGTCGGCGGGCAGTTCCTGCGCCACCATGTGGTCGCAGTCGAATTCGTGCACGGTCAGCCGGTCGCCCAGCTGCGCCGTGAGCGCCGCGCGGAAGGCCGGGGTCACGAAGGGCGGCTGCACCTTCATCGCCTGCACCAGGATCGTGCGCAGCTCCGGCGGCGGCAGCACAAAATCGCGGGCCAGCTGACCCCAGTACGAAATGATCGCGGGCAGGGTCGTGCGCCAGGCCAGCCGGCCGTCCGCGGTGGGCACCAGATGCTCGGCCAGCTCGGCCTCGAGCACCCGCGGGTCCACATCCGCCCAGGCGGTCTCCAGCTTGTCGAACCGGGCGTTGTCCAGGCTCGCGTAATCCGGGTGCGCCAGATTGGAATCCGCGATCCGCAGCATGAGCTCCGGGGCCAGGCCGATCGCCGGATCCAGCAGGACCAGCGCGCGCACCAGTTCGGGATGCCGATGCGCCAGATGCACGGCGGCCGCCGCGCCGAACGAATGCCCGAGCACCACCACCGGTTCGCTGGTCCGTGCCGCCAGCGCCGCCACCAGGTCCGCGACGATCGTTTCGAAATCCCACGGCGGCACGCCGGTCGACCTCCCGTGTCCCCGCAGATCCGGCGCAATAATCCGCACATCGGGCAGCTGCTGCTCAGCCAGCGCCTGCCAGCGTTTACCGTGCCCGGTCAAGCCGTGCAGCGCCAGCACAACCGGGCCGGTCGAAGGACCGAAATGATGAATATGAAGATCGGGCACCCCGACCATTCTGCTGCCTCGCCGGCGCGGGGCTCCACCCGCCGGCGGACCGCGCCGCAGCTCCGCAGCGGGCGTGCCCGCTGTGACCGGCGGCACGGCCAACACATGGCAAACGGAACGTGTCGGGGCGGTCTGTTGAAATAGCCGACGTGATGCGATCGGATAGCTCGGTGCAATTGGTGCGCCGTGCCGAGGCAGCCTCCCACCTCCGGGAGTGGGATGCCGCCCTCCGGCCGCTGTTCGACGACCCCGGCATCGATCCCGGCTGGCGGCCGTGGCAGGTGCTCGGCGGTCCGGGCGCGGGCAAGACCGCACTCCTGGTCGATATCGCGGCCGAACGCATTCTGGCCGGGGCGGATCCGGAATCGGTGCTGGTGCTCACCTATTCGAAACGGGCCGCCACCGCGGTGCGCAATGCCATTACTGTCCGAATTGCCGAGGCCGATCCATTGCTGGGTGGGGTACCAGGTGCCTCTCGCGGCCCATTGGTGCGCACCCTGCACTCCTATGCCTTCGGTCTCCTGCGCACCGTGTCGGCCACTCACGGCAATCCGCCTCCACGCCTGCTTACCGGTTCCGAGCAGGACATTGTCATTCGGGAAATGTTGCGCGGCGAACTCGCCGACGAGGCGCCGGACTGGCCGGAGCGCTTGCATCCCGCACTGCCGGCCGCTGGATTCGCTGAGCAGTTGCGGGATCTCATGCTGCGCGCCACCGAACGTGGACTCGGGCCCGAGGACCTCATCCGGCTCGGCCATCAGCACGGGCATCCGGAATGGATCGCCGCCGGGCGGTTCCACGAACGCTACGAGCAGATCATGCTGCTGCGCTGGTCGGTCGGCATGGACGTACCGGAGGCCAGCGCGCCCGCCCTCGATGCCGCCGAACTCGTCGGCGCGGCCCTCGACGCCCTGCTGATCGACGCCGAACTGCTGGCCGTCGAGCGCGATCGGCTGCGCACCGTCCTCGTCGACGATGCCCAGCACCTGGATCCCCTTGCGGCCCAACTCGTTCGAGCCATCGGCAGCGGTGCGGCCACCACGGTGATCGCCGCCGACCCCGACCAGTCCGTCTTCACCTTCCGCGGCGCCGACGCCCGCTTCGCCGCGGACCCCGACGCCCCCGCCGACCGCCGAATCATCCTGCGCCACAACCACCGATCCGCCACCAGCATCCAGGAGGTCGTCTCCCGCATCACCTCCCGCCTCCCGGGCGCCGGCCGCCACCGCATCCGCCCCGGAGCCCGGGACGCCGCGGATTTCCTGCGCGATGTCGCCCCACCGGATACCGACGCATCGAACGGTCAGGTCGGCGCGACGGTTCAGGCAGACCGGGCGGGTGTGATCGCGCCACTCGGCCGGGACGGCACGGCCGAGTGGGATGTGCGGTCCGATGACGAGATCCTCTGGGACGATGCGCCATTCGAGGGTGAGGCGCGCGTGCAGGTGCTCACCACCCCGGCCAAGGAGGCCGCCCTCATCGCCGACCACCTCCGCCGCGCCCACCTCACCCACGGCGTCCCCTGGTCGAATATGGCCGTCATCGTCCGCTCGGTCCCGCTGTCCCTGGCCCCCCTGCGCCGCGCCCTGCTGGCCGCCGGTGTGCCCGTCCGTCAGCCCCCTGCCGACGTCCCGCTCGCCCGCCGCCGCGGCGCCGCCTGGGCCCTGCTCGCCCTGCGCGCCGTCACCGCCGGCGACCCCACCCGCGTCCGCCACCCCCGCCCCATCCCCTTCACCGCCGACGACGCCCTCGACCTCCTCGCCGGCCCCCTCGGCGGCGCCGACCAGATCAGCCTGCGCCGCCTCCGTCGCGGCATCCGCCGCACCGTCCTCGAACTCGGCTACCCCGACCGCGCGCCGGAGGATCGTGACGGCGACGAGCCCACCCGATCCGCTGATTACCTTGCGAGCAAGCGCTATACGACCATGGATTCGAAGGTAGCGGACGCCACCGACAGCGACGGCTCGTCCTCGGTGAGCGCACCGAACGACTCGGTGGCGGCCACCGGCTCGCCCGCCGGTGACGGCGGCTCCGGTCGCATCGAACCTGCCGCGGACTCCGGTGCCGCCGTGCCAACGCCGGTCGCCACTACAGCGGGAGGCGAGGCGCGCAGCAGTACCGGCCGTTCCGCCGCGGATCTCGACGGCGATGGTGCGGGTGCTGATCGCTTCGCGGATCTGGATCGGTCGTCGGCCGAGATTCTGCGAGATCTGTTGGTGGGGGCGGGGAATCGGGTGCTGCTCGAGCGGCTCACCGAGGTGGAGGCCGCACCGTTGCGGCGGGTGCTGAAGGCGCTGGGGCGGGCGCGGACGGTGCGCGGGGACGGGGGCGGGCTGGAGGACACGCTGTGGGGGTTGTGGACCGGGTCGTCCCTGGAGCGGCGCTGGGTCGGGCAGTCCGAGCGCGGGGGAGCGGTCGGTCTGCAGGCCGACCGCGATCTCGATGCGGTCGTCGGGTTGTTCGAGGCGGCCGCGGCGTATGTGGACCGGCTGCCGCATGCCACGATCGAGGGTTTTGTGGAATACCTGGAGCAGCAGGTGATTCCGCAGGACAATGCGCCGCATACCGATCCGGGCGAAGCGGTGACCATCTGCAGTGCGCACGCCGCCGCGGGCCGGGAGTGGGATACCGTCACCGTCGCCGCGGTGCAGGAGGGCATCTGGCCCAATCTGCGCCCGCGCGGCACCCTGCTCGGTGTCGAGGATCTGGTGGATCTGCTTGCCGGAGTGGGGGATACGGGCGAGAAGGTGAGCCGCGCCGCCCCACTGCTCGCCGAGGAGCGGCGACTGCTGCTGGTGGCGTGCAGCCGGGCGCGCCGTTCCCTGCTGGTGACGGCGGTCGAATCCGTCACCGGCGACCAGGATCTGGTGCCCTCCCGCTTCCTCGCCGAACTCGACGCCGATGCGGCCGACGGGCAACCCGGCCGCATCCCGCCGCCGGTCGATCCCGGCCGCGCCCTCGCCATGCATACACTGATCGCCGAATTGCGCAGTGCCGCATGTGATCCCGAGACCACCCCGGAGCGCCGCTCCCGTGCCGCCCGCCAGCTGGCCAGGCTGGCCCGGACCGGGGTACGCGGTGCGCACCCGGACGACTGGTACGGCACCGCCGAACTCTCCTCCGAAAGTCCGCTCTGGAACAGCGAGGACGGTTCGGTCGCGCTCTCGCCCTCCACGGTGGAGCAGCTCAAGACCTGCCCGCTGCGCTGGGCGCTGGAACGCCACGGCGGCAGCGACGGCGAGAATCCGCACGCCCTCAAGGGCAATCTTGTGCACACGCTGGTGCAGGCGCTCGCCGGTCAGGTCACCGAGGCCCAGGTCAAAGTCGCGCTGGTCAAGGCCTGGAAAAAGGTCGATCCCACCGCGCGCGACGGCGAGAACTGGTACTCCCGAGCCGAATTGCGCCGCACCGAAACCATGGTCGACACCTTCCTGGCCTGGCTGCGCAATACTCGCGACGAACTCACCTCCATCGGCGTCGAGGTGCCGGTGGACTGCATCCTGCCCGCCCGCACACCCGGCGAACTCCCGGTGCGGATCAGCGGGCGCATGGACCGCCTCGAACGAGATGCCATGGGCCGCTTCGTCATCGTCGATGTGAAGACCGGCAAGACGCCGATCACCAAGCAGGCGGCCGAGGAACACGCGCAGCTGGCCACCTATCAGGTCGCGGCGGCCGCGGGCGCACTCGGCGACGGCGAACCCGGCGGCGCTCGCCTGGTCTACGTGGCCAAATCCAGCGCCCGGGACGGTGCGGCCACCGAACGCATGCAGCCCGCCCTCGACGACGGCGGAATCGAGCTGTGGCGCGGCGTGATCCACGATGCCGCGGCTTCCTCGACCGGTCCCAGCTATCTGGCCATGCGCAATGAGGGCTGCCGCCACTGCAAGGTCGCGGGCAGCTGCCCGGTCCAGGACACCGGACGCCAGGTGACCGACGAGTGAGCATCACTGCTCGTCAACTCGCCGATGCGCTGGGCCTGCCGCCCCCCACCGACGAACAGGCCGCGGTCATCGAGGCCCCGACCGGACCGACCCTGGTGGTCGCCGGTGCGGGTGCGGGAAAAACCGAGACCATGGCGGCGCGGGTGGTCTGGATGGTCGCCAACGGCCTGGTCGAACCCGAACAGGTACTGGGCCTCACCTTCACCCGAAAAGCCGCCCAGCAGTTGACAACTCGTATCCGCACCCGGCTGTCCCGATTGGCGGGCGCACCGCTGCTGCGCGATATCGACCCCACCGGCCGGCTGCGCGGTCTGCTCACCGGCTCCGAACCGGAGATCAGCACCTATCACTCCTACGCGGGCCGCCTGCTCACCGAGTACGGCCTGCTGCTGCCCGTCGAACCCACCGCCACCCTGCTCACCCAGACCCAACTCTGGCAGCTGGCCTATCGCGTCGTCTCCACCTGGGACGGCGACCTCGAGACCGACCGCAGCCCCGTCTCGGTCACCGAAGCGGTGCTGGCCCTCTCCGGTCAACTCGCCGAACATCTGGTGGAACCCCGCCAATTGGCCACCGCCCATGTGGAATTGGAGCGGCGGATCTACACGCTCCCCGCTGGCCCACGCCAGAAGGGCGGCCCCAAGAAGACTCTCACCGATCTCGTCGACACCCAGCACGAACGCGTCTCCCTGCTCCCGCTGGTCGAGCGTCTCGCGGAGGAACTGCGCCGCCGCGGCGCCTTGGACTTCGGCGCCCAAATGTCCCTCGCCGCACGGCTCGCCGCCCTGCACGCCGAGGTCAGCGTCGCCGAACGCACCCGCTTCCGCCTCGTCCTCCTCGACGAATACCAGGACACGGGTCACTCCCAGCGCATCCTGCTGTCCGCCCTCTTCGGCGGCGTGCACACCGCACCTCCTGCCGACTCCGAGGGCGAGGCAATACGCGAGCAGCGATCGGCGTCAGCCGGGGACCAAGCGGCGCAGTCGAATCGAGCTGCCGCTGACGAAGCCGCGGTTCCCCCGCGCGCGGGAGGGGTGGCGGGTGAGGCGTTCGCCGGACAACGCACCGAAGTCCAGCCGGGACCACTCGCGGTGACGGCCGTCGGCGACCCTATGCAGTCGATCTACGGCTGGCGTGGCGCGTCGGCGGCCAATCTGCCGCGCTTCGCTACCGACTTCCCCAGTGCGCCAGGGGTTCCCGCGCCGATCCTGCCGCTCATGACCAGCTGGCGAAATCCGCCGGAGGCATTGGATCTGGCGAATCTGGTGGCGGATCCATTGCGAATCGCGGCGGCCGCGGGCGGTGGTGTCACCGTGGACGCGCTGCGGCCGCGACCGGGCGCGACGCCGGGGCTGGTGGCTCTGGCGCTCACGGATACCGTTGCGGATGAACGGGTTTGGGTGGCCGAGCGGATCAAGGCCGAATGGGAGGCGGCGGCGGACGCCGGATCGGAACCGCCCACCTCGGCGGTGCTGGTGCGGCGCAATGCCGATGCCGCACCGCTGGCGGAAGCCCTGCGCGAGC
This sequence comes from Nocardia sp. NPDC006630, assembly GCF_040611495.1. Taxonomy (NCBI): domain Bacteria; kingdom Bacillati; phylum Actinomycetota; class Actinomycetes; order Mycobacteriales; family Nocardiaceae; genus Nocardia; species Nocardia sp. NPDC006630. The sequence goes on along the minus strand of NZ_JBEXOK010000001.1, from coordinate 256,804 downwards.
AGGGTCTGCCGGTGGAGATCGTCGGCCTGGGCGGGCTGCTGCACACCCCCGAGGTCGCGGATATCGTTGCGACACTGCGCCTGATCGCCGATCCCGCCGCCGGTGGCGCGGCCATGCGCATTCTCACCGGTGCCCGCTGGCGCATCGGCGTCGCCGATATCGCCGCACTGTCCCGCCGCGCCCGCGAACTCTCCATTCGCCGACCGCCCGGCCAATCGGCGGATATCACCGATACGGCCGGGCTGGACGCGGCCCTGCGGGAAGTCGCCCCGGAGCCCGCCGAACGCGCGGGACTCGGCGATGCCATCGCCGATCCCGGTGCGGCAGAACAGTATTCGGCGACCGGCTATGCGCGCATCGCGGTGCTCGGCCAAGAGCTCGGCGCGCTGCGTGAGCGCGGCGGACAACCCCTCGCCGAATTGGTCGCCGACGTGGAGCGCACCATCGGCGTCGGCGTGGAGACCCAGGCCCGGCGCGCCGTCGCCGCGGCCGGGCGCGAACATCTCGACGCCTTCGCCGATGTGGTCGCCGGATACTCCGCCGATCACCGCTCCTCCCTCAGCGGTCTGCTCGACTTCCTCTCCGCCGCAGAGGAAGTCGAGAACGGTCTGGAGCCCGGCGAAGTCGAGGTGGCGCACGATCGGGTGCAGGTGCTCACCGTGCACGCCGCCAAGGGCCTGGAGTGGGAGGTGGTGGCCGTCCCGCACGTGGTGGACGGCACCTTCCCCTCGGGCACCGGCACCACCACCTGGATGGGCGCACTCGCCGAACTCCCCACCCACCTGCGCGGTGACCGGCAATCGGAGGGCGCGGGCGATGGCGTCCCCGTCCTGAGCCTCGACGATATCTACGATCGCGCCGATCTGGAACGCGCTCTCGAATCGCACAAGAAGGCCCTCGGCCGCCGCCGCCTGGACGAAGACCGCCGCCTCTTCTACGTGGCCCTCACCCGCACGGAGCGCGCGCTCTTCGTCTCGGCCCACCACTGGGCGGAGACGGGCGCAAAACCCAAGGGCCCCTCCGACTTCCTGCTGGAACTGAAGCAGGCCACCGAAGTCCCCGGCTCCGCGCTCTCCCGAGGTGTGCGCATCGACCGCTGGGACGATCCGCCCCTGCCCGATACCGCCAACCCCTTCACCGATAACCCGCTCACCGCCTCCTGGCCCCGCGACCCGCTCGGCGCCCGCCGGGAATCGGTGGAAGAGGGTGCGGCACTGGTCAAGACGGCCCTCACCGCGCTGCACGTCGAATCCCGGCCCGAGCAGATCGAATTCGACTTCGGGCTGACCGAATCCGATGAGTTCGACAATGCAGCCGAACTCGACAGCGTCACAGCGGATTCGGACGACGACCTCGACGACCCCGAGGGCTGGGCCTCGGATGTCGATGCCCTGATCGCCGAGCACCTGGCCGCCGATCAGGCGATCCGCGAGGTCGAACTCCCCGGCCAACTCGCCGCCACCTCTCTGGTGGACCTGCGCGCCGATCCCGCGAAACTCGCTGCCCGCCTGCGCCGTCCGCTGCCGTACCCGCCGAGTCCGTTCACCCGCCGCGGCACCGCCTTCCACGCCTGGCTGCAACGCTGGTTCGGTGCGGGCCGGTTGCTCGGCTTCGACGAACTGCCGGGTGCGGCCGATACCTCCGACAATGACGCCGAACTCGTCCGCCTGCAGGAGGCCTTCCTCGCCTCCGAGTGGGCCGACCGCAATCCGGTCGAGGTCGAGGTCTCCTTCGAAACCTCACTGGCCGGCACCGTGATTCGCGGCCGCATGGATGCCGTCTTCCGGCAGCCCGACGACACCTGGATCGTCGTCGACTGGAAGACCGGCGGCGAACCCACTGCCGCCGAGGAGGATTCGGTCGCCATCCAGCTCGCCGTCTACCGCCTCGCCTGGGCCCGCCTCGAGGCCGCCCGCACCGGCGCCCCCGAAGCCGACGTACTCGCCCGCACCACCGCCGCGTTCCACTATGTCCGCACCCTCCGCACCATCGCCCCCGAGCACCTCGCGGGCCCCGAGGAGCTCGCGAATCTCATTACCACCGCGGCTCCGAGGCGCGTTGTCGCCGAACCTGAGCCCGCCGCGAAACCGCGCAGCGCACCCGGCCGCCGCGGCGCCGACTCGGAGGCGCTCCCGCACGTGGACGTCGATTCGCTTCGACGCCAGCCGGATTCGTCGCGGCCCCCCGATCCGGAACCGCCGCCGGAGGAGAACTTCCCGCCGGAATTCCCGTTCGAGGCGAGCACCCCCGCACGCCCGCAGGTCGAATCCCCGCCCGACTTCGAGCCCCCGCCGGATCCGGAATCCCTGCCCCCGGACCTGATTCGGTAGTCGCGACGCGCCCGCGACCGACACACCGTTGTGGACGGCAGGCAGGTACGCTCCGGACCTGTGCCGCAGGAAGACGTCCCCGAAATGGCTGGTGATTCGCGTGTTCGGTGATTCTTCGAGGGGTTTGGCGCATCTCACCGACCGCCCGGATTTCGCGCTGGTCGGCATTCTGCGAGTCCCGACCGCGCAGGCCAGCCCCTGGCAGGCGTTGGTGCGCCGACTGGGTATGGCGGTGCTGCTGCTGGCCGTCGCCACCGCGGTGGTGTACTTCGGCCGCGACGGCTATCACGACAATGCCCGCGAGCGCATGTCGCTGCTGGACTCCGCCTACTACGCGACGGTCACGCTGTCGACCACCGGCTACGGCGACATCACACCGGTCACCCCCACCGCGCGGCTCATCAATATTCTCGTGGTCACCCCGCTGCGGATCCTCTTCCTCATCGTTCTGGTCGGCACCACGCTGGCCGTACTCACCGAACGATCCCGGCAGGCTTTCAAGATTCAGCGATGGAGGCACAGCGTGCGTAATCACACCGTGGTCGTCGGCTACGGCACCAAGGGCCGCACCGCGATCGACGCCATGCTCGGCGACGGCGTGCAGGCCTCCAATATCGTGGTCGTCGATACCGATCCCGTGGTGCTCGAGGCCGCCGCCAATGCCGGACTGGTGACGGTGCTCGGCTCGGCCACCAGGTCCGATGTACTGCACCTGGCGGGCGTCGCGCGTGCGTCCGCGGTGGTGGTCGCGGCCAATCGCGACGACACCGCCGTGCTGGTGACTCTCACCGCCCGCGAGATCAACCCCAAGGCGCGCATCTCCGCCGCCGTCCGCGAGGCCGAGAACACCCATCTGCTGCGGCAATCCGGCGCCGACTCGGTGGTGGTCTCCTCCGAGACCGCGGGCCGGCTGCTCGGCATCGCGACCACCACCCCGAGCGTTGTGGAGATGATTGAGGACCTGCTCACCCCCGAAGCCGGTTTCGCCATCTCCGAGCGAGAGGTCGATCCCGAGGAGATCGGCGGTTCACCCCGCCACCTCCGCGATATCGTCCTCGGCGTGGTCCGGGCGGGCGTCCTCATCCGTGTCGGCGATCCGGAAACCGATGCCCTCGAAACCGGCGACAAACTCCTCTACCTGCGCCGCGTCCAATCCTGAGCGCCCCGAACCAGTTCCGGGTACGGCGAAGGGCAAGATAGACACCGTGCCTGAGTTCCAGCTGAATGCGGTCCCGATTCTTTCCCGTACCACTCTCGATCGGGCGGAACACCTTCGCGCCGATGAGCAAGCACTGAAAGAGGGCTGGCCGCAGGCCAAGCTGCTACGGATGAACAAACGCGGCCAGGTCCGCGTCGAGGGCAATACGGTCGTGCTGGAATCGACCACCACCCTCGCCGCCGAACCGGCCCCCGACGCCGTCTTCCTGGGTGTGGACGGCGACCTGCACCTGTGGGCGGTGCGCGACAACACCATCGAGGGCTCGCTCTCGGACCTGCGCGCGTACGGCGCCACCCTGGAGCTCGACGATTTCGGCACCGGCCTGCTCTCCACCGCCATCGCCCTGCTGAACTGGCATGACAAGGCGCACTTCAGCGCCGGCGACGGCACCCCCACCACGATCACCAATGGCGGCTGGTCGCGCACCAGTGAATCCGGCCACGAAGAGTTCCCGCGCATCGACCCGGCCATCATCTGCCTCATTCACGACGGCGCCGACCGCGTCCTGCTCGGCCGTCAGCACACCTGGCCCGAGGGCCTGTTCTCGCTGCTGGCCGGTTTCGTGGAGGCCGGTGAATCGCTGGAACGCTGTGTCGAGCGCGAACTGCGCGAGGAGGTCGGCGTCGACGTCCGCGATATCACCTATCTGGGCAGCCAGCCCTGGCCGTTCCCGCGCTCGCTCATGCTCGGCTTTTCCGCCGTCGCCGATCCGGAGCAGCCGGTGACCTTCCACGACGGCGAGATCGTCGAGGCGCACTGGTTCACCCGCGCCGAGGTCCGCGAGGCGCTCGCGGCCGGCGCCTGGGGCGGCGCGAAGACCGATGCCCGCCTGCTGCTGCCGGGCTCGATCTCCATTGCCCGCACCATCGTCGAATCCTGGGCTGCCGCAGGCTGATCCGGGACGAGAAGAAGCCGCACACCCCTCGGATGTGCGGCTCTTTTTCGCTGCGGCTCAGCTGATGCCGGCGAGGGCCTGCTTGACCTGCTTGAGGCTGGGGTTGGTGGCGGTCGAACCATCGCTGTACTTGATGGTCGGCACCACGTGGTTCCCATTGTTGACGCTGCCCACGAACTCGGCGGCAGCCGGATTCTCTTCGATATCGATCACCGTATAGGTGATGCCGGCCTCGTCGAGCTGGGTCCGGAGGCGTCGGCAGTAGCCACACCAGGTGGTCGAGTACATGGTCAGGTCCGTTGCAGTCACGGACTGTGCAACACGTCCCCCGGTGATCGTGTTCCCTCGGCCCGAACGTGAGCGCTACCGGGGGTTGACATGGATTTAGTATGCGCGCATACTAAATCCATGAACACGATCGCAACTGCCACCGCCACTTCAACCGCCGCCCCCGCCGCCTTCTTCGAGAAGTGGGGCGATATGGCCACCTGGTCCGAATGGAACCAGGACACCGAATGGGTGCGGCTCGACGGCCCGTTCGTCCAAGGCGCCACCGGCACCCTCAAGCCCAAGGGCGGACCCAAGGTTCCGTTCATCGTCGAGAAGCTCACCGATACCGAATTCGTCGATGTCTCCAAGCTCATCGGCGGCCGCCTCACCTTCGCCCACAAGGTCACCACCGGCGAGCGCACCACCGTTTCGGTCACCGTCAGCATCGACGGCCCGCTGCGCTGGTTCTGGACCAAGATCATGGGCGCCGATCTCGCCAAATCCGCTCAGCCCGACCTGAACGCGCTGGTCGTCGCCGCCGAGGCGGTGCGGGCATGAGTAAGTACTGGCTCGCCGTCGTCTCCCGCGATCACGTGCGGCGCGGTGTGGAACTCGGTATCGCACAGGTCAATCACGGCAAACGCGCCCCGGTGGAACGAATGCAGCCCGGGGACGGATTCGTCTACTACTCACCCCGGACCGGTATGCGCGAGGGCGAGCCGATCAAGGCCTTCACCGCCCTCGGCGTCATCGACGACCAGCCCGTCTGGCAGGCCGAAGATCAGGGCGGTTGCTTCCGCCCCTGGCGGCGGGCGGTCAACTACGACAAGGCCGCCGCCGAGGTGCCCATCGACCGGCTCCGCGGCGAACTCGACCTGACCGGCACCCCCAACTGGGGGATCGTGCTGCGGCGCGGCCTGGTCGAACTGACCGCCCACGATTTCGCCGCCATCTCCCGCGCTATGGTCGGCGAGTGACGGCGCCCGGTGAGAACAGTGAACCCGAGCAGTTGCTGCGCTCCGATTTCGGCGCCGAGGAAAGTCCGGGCTTCTTGCTCTGGCAGGTGACCAACCGCTGGCAGGCCGCCCAGCGGGCGGCACTGGACCCCTTCGATCTGACGCACGTCCAGTTCGTGCTGCTGGCCGCACTGACCTGGCTCACCGGCCATGCCGGCGGTGAGCCGGTCATGCAGCGCGATCTGGCCGCGCAGGCCGCGACCGACCCCATGATGACCTCGCAGGTGCTGCGCGTCCTGGAGAACAAGGGCCTGATCGAACGCCGCGACCATCCGCACGACCGCCGCGCCAAATCCCTGGTGCCGACGGAAACCGGTGTGGCCCTGGTGAATCGGGCGATCGTCGCGGTCGAATCCTGCGACCGCGACTTCTTCGCACCCCTGGGGAAGACCACCCCCGACTTCACCGTCGCTCTGCGCCGGCTCCGCGACCGCGGCTGAGTATCAGGACGGAATCGCAAGGGGCGGTGCGTCTTCAGGCCGCAGCCGGGCCGGATTCACCGCGCGACGGGCGATGCGGACGGTCGGGACCGGTCCCCGTCCGCCACTTCCCGTCGGTGTAGGTCTGCCACAGCAGTGACCAGACGACCAGCGCCAGCACGCCGTACACCAGTCCGATCGGCCCGATGTGCACCGCGAAAATTCCCAGCACCACCGCGATCAGCGCACAGGGGAGTGGATAGCCCAGGATGGAGTGCCAATCGGCGCCACTGCGCAGTCCGCTCACACCCGTAATGACGAAATATGCTGCGCCGCCACCGCACAGCACCCACCCGATGCCCGTCGTCACGTGGCTGCCCGCATGCGCGATGGTCATGCCCAGACCCGCTGCGATCGTGGCGATCGCACCGGTGACCCCGCAGTGCGTTGCCATTATGTGCTGCCACGGGACGTTTCCGGTCGTATCCGCACCACTCATCAAGCGGGGAATCGCGCCGAACATGAGGGTCAGCGCCCACAACCCCGCGAGAATCGTGAACGACCCGAAACCCAGCACGAGCACCCGTGCCGTCCAGGCCTCCGAGCCGACGGCGTCGATCACCGCGATGACGCCCTCGCCCAGCACGATGATCACGTACAGCCCGAGCCGTTCCCCGAAATGCTCCGGATCGGCATGCACCGCTTTGATTTTCGGTACCTCGATACCGTCGAAGCGGTGGGACCTGCTCAGCCGCCAATCGAGCTTCTGCTGCGCCTCGGCCAGCATGCGCTCTCCGCTGACGGCGAACATCAGGTACAGGTCGATCGTGAGCCCCGCCGCCCACCACCAGTATTTCCCCGGTTCGCCCACCCACAGCGAGACGATCCACGGCAGTACCCCGAGGGTCAGCTGCGCGACCGGCCAGTCGACCACGATCCGCCCGCGCCCCCAGATCTGCGCCGTGAACACCCGCAGCACCACATACACCGCCGCGAACGTGGTCGAATGCCGATCCGGCACCCCCGACACCGCCGCCGCCATCAGGCCGAGCCCCAGCATGGCCGCGAGCATCAACCCCTGATGCGTGTGATCACGAGCGACATCGCTGTACAGCGTGATGCAGGCCCACGCTGTCCAAAACGCCAGGTACAGAATCAAATACAGCGCCAGCTCGCCGAGCGAGGGCCCACGATGCAGCAGATGCGTGAGCTCACTGATCCCCGCTACCGCGACCAGATCGAAGAACAATTCCATCCAGGTCGCATGCCGATCATGCGTCGTGCCCTCAGCGGGTGCGTTATTCGCCACGCGGGCACGCTAACCCGAGATGCCCCCGCTCGCCCGTAGGCCGCGCGCCGAGATCAGGCTGTCGGAGGGCGACGGGCGGGCGGGCTGTCGGAGGGCACTGTCATGATGGTGCGCGTGACTGCCGCCTCAGCCCAGCAGGCCAAACTCCGGCTCGACGAACTCGATGCCGAGCAGGCGGCCGCGGTGCGCGCACCGCGCGGGCCGGTATGCGTGCTGGCGGGAGCGGGTACGGGCAAGACCCGGACCATCACCCATCGCATCGCGCATCTGGTGTCCGCCGGGCATGTGCGCGCCGATCAGGTGCTGGCGGTGACCTTCACAGCCCGGGCCGCGGGGGAGCTGCGCAATCGGCTGCGGGCGCTCGGGCTGGGCGGTGAGGCCGGGCAGGTGCAGGCCCGCACCTTCCACGCGGCGGCGCTGCGGCAGCTGCGCTACTTCTGGCCGCAGGTGGTCGGCGATGTGCCGTGGAAGCTGCTCGACCGCAAGTTCCCGGTGGTGGCCCAGGCCGCGGGCCGGGCCGGGCTGGGCACCGATACCGAAACCCTGCGCGATCTGACCGGTGAAATCGAATGGGCCAAGGGCTCACTCATCGCACCGGAGGATTACGCCGCCGCGGTCGCGCGGCTGCAACGCGACGCCCCCTTCGAGGCGTCGAAGGTCGCGGCCGTCTACGCCGGCTACGAATCGGCCAAGGCCACCTCGGACGGCATCCTGCTGGACTTCGACGATCTGCTGCTGCACACCGCCGCCGCGCTCGAGGATTACGCCTCGGTCGCCGAGGAGTTCCGCGGCCGCTACCGCAGCTTCGTCGTCGACGAATATCAGGACGTCACACCGCTGCAGCAGCGTGTGCTCGACGCCTGGCTCGGCGAGCGCGACGATCTGACCGTGGTCGGCGACGCCAACCAGACCATCTACTCCTTCACCGGCGCCAGCCCCGCCTTCCTGCTGGACTTCTCCCGCCGCTTCCCCGATGCCACCGTCATCCGCCTGGAACGCGACTACCGCTCCACCCCGCAGGTCGTCTCGCTGGCCAATCGGGTGATCGGCGCCGCGCGGGGTCGTATTGCCGGAACCCGGCTGCAATTGATCGGCCAGCGGCCCGAGGGCCCCGAACCGGGCTTCGCCGAATACGACGATGAGCCCGCCGAGGCCGCCGCCGCCGCGAAAGCCATTGCCGCCCTGCTGGAGAAGGGCACCCCGGCTTCCGAGATCGCGATTCTCTACCGCATCAATGCCCAGTCCGAGGCGTACGAGCAGGCGCTCACCGAGGCGGGCATTCCGTATCAGGTGCGCGGCGGTGAAGGCTTCTTCAATCGCCCCGATGTGCGGCAGGCCGTCCAGGAGCTGCGCAAGGCCGGCGCCCGCGACGATCTGCCCGATGCCCGCGGCGCGGAGCTCGTCACCCTCGTGCGTGCCGTCCTGGCCCGCCTCGGCCTCACCAATGAGGAACCCGTCGGTGTCCAGGCCCGCGAACGCTGGTCCGCGCTGGTGGCGCTGGTGGCGCTCACCGAGGAGCTGGCCGGCCACGAACCCGAACTGGATCTGCCCGCCCTGCTGCGCGAGCTCGCCGCCCGCGCCGAGGCCCGCCACCCACCGACCGTGCAGGGCGTCACCCTGGCCTCGCTGCACGCCGCCAAGGGGCTGGAGTGGGACGCCGTCTTCCTGGTCGGCCTCGCCGACGGCACCCTGCCGATCCAGCACGTACTCGGTTCGGACGGAACGGTTTCCGATGAGGCCGCGCTCGAAGAGGAGCGCCGCCTGCTCTACGTCGGTGTCACCCGTGCCCGCGTACATCTCCAATTGTCCTGGGCGCTGGCACGTTCGGAGGGCGGTCGCAAGGTCCGTCGCCGCTCCCGCTTCCTCAACGGCCTGGTCCCCGATGATTCACCGGCCTCCCGCATCGCCCAGCACACCACCGATCGCCGGGGCCCCAAGCGCGTGCACCCGACCTGCCGGGTCTGCGGCCGTCCGCTGCTCAATACCCAGGCGACCATGCTCGGCCGCTGCTCCCGCTGCCCCGCGGATATCGACCCGGAACTCCTCACCGCCCTCAAGGATTGGCGCAAGGAGAAGGCCGACGAGCTCTCGCTGCCGCACTTCGTCGTCTTCAGCGATACAACCCTCACCGCCATCGCCGAACAGCGCCCCGCCGACGACGGCGCCCTGGTCTCCATCCCCGGCATCGGCGCCAAGAAGCTGCAGACCTACGGCGCGGACGTCCTGGCCATCATTCGAGCCCGCAACAACAGCTGAGTACTGCGGCTTTGCGCCCAGCCGTGCCCGCTGCCACCAGGCAGCGGGCACGAGAGTCCGCGAGAGGCGCGCAAGCCCGCAAAACTGCTGGTCAAAAATAAGTTGTGTGCATCCGTATATGTACCTAATGTGGTTCGCATGCACCCGGGAGGACATCCCCGCGTGCATGCGACATCTATCGGCTACGAGCGCAGGACGGGAGGCAACAAGAACATGAACGGCATCGTGAACATCACCGCTACCGGTAGCACCGGCTATTTGGTGACGACTCCCGTCGTCTCCGTCCTGTCGGCCTCCCGGGGGATCCTCGCTATGCAGGGGATTCGTCTGTCCGGCCGTAATGGCGATCTTGGTCTTCAGGGTTTTGCAACCGAAACCCAAGCGGCACAGACGATCGTCATGAAGCAGGACAAGCCCAGCGGTGGCTGGCACCCGGTAGTCGCAGCAGCGGCTCCCGGCACGCACGCGGTCGAATCGGGAATCAACCCGGCCGATCTGCGGGCAGCCCGCCTCCGCGATATCCACCCAGCGACCGTGATCAGGAGTCGACACCGAAGTCGACTCGGGTAGGGGACCACTCCCCGGACCTTCTGGCCACGGATCGCCTCAGAGCGAAACCGTGGCCATAGTTTTATCGGCACCAGCCACGGCACCGGTTTCGCGAAATACAACGCAACGTCTTCCACAAGACGACCGCTGCACGAGCTGAAGGAGAACGACGTGTCCACCACGGTTATCCGTGACCGCGTGACATGCCGCAACAACGTGGCCTCGACCCCCCGTATCCGCCGGGGCGTCACCATGACCCTGCCTTGTCGAGACGGTAATCCCGATCTCTGGTTCGCCGAGAACCCCGCCCAGCTGGAAGAGGCGAAGGTGCTCTGCGCCAGCTGCCCGATCCGGCAGGGCTGCCTGTCCGCCGCCATCGATCGCGCCGAGCCCTGGGGAGTGTGGGGCGGCGAGATCTTCGACCAGGGTGCGGTCATTGCCCGCAAGCGCCCGCGTGGTCGCCCGCGCAAGGTCGCGGTGGCATGACAGGCCTGACGGCCGGGGGTGAAAAAGAACGCATACGACCCGCTTACTTCTTTGTAAGCGGGTCGTTTTGCGTCTGGGGAGCACGCGGCATCTAGGTGCGGGTGCAGCTGGAAGCCGCTGTGCGGCGCGGTATTTCAGCTTGCGGTGCGGTATTCCTTGTAGCCGGGGACCCAATCCTGCATGAGCTTCATGAAGGGCAGTTCGGCATCGAGCTGGGCGCAGATGCCGATGGACCCGCCGAGCACCCGGAAGATCATCACGTACTCGGCCGGAAGTTGCAGGGCGCGAGCGGTTTTCATCATGTCTTGATTGGTGAGATCGGTGGCCTTGCCGGCCACGCGCTGCATCCACTTGCGGGTGAAGTGGAAGGTCTCGGTCTTGATGGGGTCGGTGAAGGGGCGCAGGTAATCCTGGATCTCCTGATGGCTCACCGTCTTTCCCGGAATGACCCAGCCATTGGTGGTCATCAGCTCGGTCAGTTCGTCGAAGCGCTCCTCGACGGCCAGCGCCACCATCTGACCCAGAATGGGCGGGAAACCATTGGGCAGCGGTGCGCAGGCGCCGTAGTCGATGACGGCGAGGCGGCCGTCCGGCATCACCATGAAATTGCCGGGGTGCGGATCGGCATGCAGCAGCCCCGCGATCGCCGGTGAGGAGAAATGGAATTCACCCATCAGTGCGGCGACGCTATTGCGCTGCTCCAGCGTGCCCGCCGGATCCTCCATACCGTGCGAGATGACCTTGGAGACCGGGGTGGCATTCTCGAGCCACTCGGTGACGATCACCTTGGGGGCGCTGGCCACCACCTTCGGCACCAGGAAGCGCGGATGGCCCTCGAAGGCCTTGGCGAACTGGCGCTGATGCCCGCCCTCGATGCGATAGTCGAGTTCTTCCTCGGTGCGCTCGCTGATTTCGGCCAGGATCGGCTTCACATCGGCGCCGGGAATGATCGCGCCCATCATGCCGGCCATGCGATTGAGCGTCTTGAGGTCGGCGCGCAGGGCCTCGTCGGCGCCCGGGTACTGCACCTTCACCGCCACAATGCGGCCGTCGGACCATTCGGCCTTGTGCACCTGTCCGATACTGGCCGAGGCGGTGGGATTGTCGTCGAATTCCCGGAAGCGTTGCCGCCAGCCGGTTCCGAGCTGCTGGTCGAGTTGTCGGTGGACGGCGGCGGTCGGCATGGGCGGGGCCGCTGACTGCAACTTGGTGAGGGCTTCGCGGTAATGCTCGCCGAACTCTTCGGGCACGGCCGCTTCGAACACGGACAGCGCCTGCCCGAATTTCATCGCCCCACCCTTGAGCTCACCCAGGACCGCGAACAGTTGTTCGGCGGCCTTCTGGTTGAGTTCCGCATTGATTTCCTGCTTATCGCCCCCGGCCAGTTTGCGGCCGAATCCCACGGCTGCCCGCCCTGCGATGCCGAGTGGAATCTTCGCCAACTTGGCATTGCGGGAAGAGCGCTTGCTCACAATCTCTGACACGCTCCCATCATGCCGATGTCCCAGACGGTTCGCCATGGGAATCAGCTGTAATCGCGGGTCCAGGGCGTGAGTGGGATCCGTCACAGCAACTCCTCCCGGCTATTGCCCGGCGCCACGGGATCAGCGTCGGCGGAGGGTATTTCGGTTGCGAGAGGTGTACCGGCAGCTTCCTGGCCATCGTCGGCGGCATCGGTGCAACCGCAGTGCGGATGTACCGACCAGGGCCGGAACTCGAGGTGGTGTGAGTCCAGATCCACTTCCAGCGTCGAGTTCAGGGTGGCGGGCGCCTGATCGTCGCGGCCGTACGCAATGGTCTCGACCTCGCCGAGGGCCAAGGCCGCCGTAGCCGCGATGCCGGCGGGGGAGAGGTGACCCACGCGGCCCAGCAGCTGGGCACACAGGTGCGGCCAGTCCGGATCATGATCACAGCGGTGCAGATCGGCGCAGCGCAGGCAGCTGGTGGCGCCGGGCAGCACCAGCGGGCCGATCACACCGCGCCCGTCCCGAATGCGCACCTGCAGATGCGGAATGCGGCGTCGCATGAGCTCGGCGACCAGCGCCGGATCGGGCACCAGCGCATCGGCGAGCACCACCAGATCGGGATGCGCGGCGCGCTGTGTGGCGGCCACGGTGCGCTGCGTGGCGGCGTGGCCGGGAGCGGAATGACTGGGCCGCAAGCCGATTCGCCGCAGACCGTCGATCAGCGCGTCCGACAGTGGCCCGCGGCCGTGCACCCGCACAGTGCGCAAGCGCGAGCCGGTGCCCTCCCGGGCCAACAGCCCGGCGGTGGCCATCTCGTCCAGCAGGGTCCGGGTGGTCCCGGCGTCGAACCCCAATTCCCCGGCGTGCGAAAGGATCTCGGACCGGGTGCGCACCCCGTCCAGCAGCCGCAGCAGCGCGGGCACGGCCTCCGCGGGGCCCGGCGGCCGCAGCACCACGGCACGCCCGGGATCCCAGCCCAGCTGCACCAGCCCATTACACCGCCGCAGCACCGCGATTCGCGGATGCAGCATCGGCCCGTGTGTACGTGGCAGCGTCGTCATAACAGCAGTCTGCGCGCCCCCGAAAACGAAACAACCCGTGAAAACGCTTAACCACCAGCGCTTTCACGGGTTATCCACAAGTCGCTTAACCGGGATTGCACACGCGGTGCGCACAGTGCGTGATCACGTCGCCCGTCATCCCGGCACGCTCTTGGCCGGGACCACGCCGGCAGTACTTGAACGGCCTCAGTGGATTCCGGTCACAAGCACGCCGGAATGACGAAGGTGCTCAGGAGGCGGGTTTGTCGCCCTCGTCCTCATCCGGCTTATCGCCCGATTCGGCCCGATCGCTGTCGGCCTTGTCCATCGACTCCTTGGCCGCGCGCTCGCGCGCCTCGGTCTCGGCCAGCTGCGCCATCGGATCGTCGAAAGCCGTTGTCCCGCCGCCCAGCACGGTATCGATGAACCCGGCCGGCGCGTCCAGATCGGAGGAGTCCGGCAGCAGATCCGGATGCGCCCAGATCCCGTCGCGCTTCTCGACCCCGGCATCGGTGGTCAGTCGCCGCCACAGCGTGGCCGCCTCGCGCACCTTGCGCGGCCGCAATTCCAGCCCGACCAGGGTCGCGAAGGTCTGCTCCGCCGGTCCACCGGTCGCCCGTCGGCGGCGCAGCGTTTCGGCGAGCGCGCCCGCACCGGGCAGCCGATCGCCGACCGCATCGGTCACCACGGTCTCCACCCAGCCCTCGATGAGCGCGAGCAGGGTCTCCAGGCGATCGAGCGCGGCCTGCTGTTCGGGCGTGGTCTGCGGTTCGAAGGTGCCCTGCGCCAGCAGCTCCTCCAGCTTCGACGGATCCTGTGCCAGCGTCATGGGATCGAGCCCCGCCGCGGCCTGCTCGATGGCCGAGAAGTCCATCTTGATACCGCGTGCGTAGTCCTCGACCGCGCCCAGCACCTGCTGCCGCAACCACGGCACATGGGCGAACAGCCGCTGATGCGCGGCCTCGCGCGCGGCGAGATAGACCAGGATCTCGCTCTCCGGCTGCTCCAGCCCGGCGCTGAATTCGGCGATGGCCGTGGGCAACAGCGCCGCGGTGCCCGCGGGACCGAGCGGCAGGCCGATATCTGTGGAGGTCAGCACCTCCTTGGCGAGCTGGCCCAGGGCCGAGCCCAGCTGCGAACCGAAGGCGAGCCCGCCCATCTGGCCGAGCATGCCCATCATGGGCGCCGCGAATTCCTTGGCCTCCTCGGGCAGGGTCGCGGTCCACATGCCGGAAACCTGTTCGGCCACCGGATCGCAGAGCCGCTTCCAGGTGGGCAGCGTCTCCTCGATCCAGTCGTTGGCGGTCCAGGCGACGGTCTTGGTGGCGCCCGCGGGCAGCGTGGTCACCGGATCGAGCCACAGTTCGGCGAGGTGCGCGGCATCGGTGACGGCGCGCTGGGCGCCGTCGGTGACGGGCGTGACGCTCGAACCGAGCTGCTGCCGGGCCAGGCGCTTGGCGAGGTCGTAATTGACCGGACCCGATTGGCCGCCCGGCTGACTCATGCTGGTGAACATCTGACCCAGCTGACTCAGCATCTGCCCCAGTTGCGAGGGATCGAATCCGCCGCCGCCCGGACCACCGAATCCGAACGGGTTGTTCGCACCAGAACCGCTGGACTCGTCACCGGGCTTGCGCTCCGGGTCGTCGTCACGATTCGAGAATCCGAACGGAATGTCACTCATACCTACTACGGTACTGGAGCCGCGGATGGGGCGAACCGCAGAGCGGAGCGCGGCATTCGAGTGCATCACCAGTACCCTTGGCCGCGTGAACCGTCGGATATTCACCCTGCTCGCTGCCTTGATCCCGATTCTGGCGCTCGGGATCGCAGGCAGCGTTGTCACCGTCCCGTTTGTGGCGCTCGGACCTGGTCCGACCTTCAATACGCTGGGCGAGGTGAATGGAAAAGAGGTGGTAGAGGTGCGTGGCGCACCCCTGGACCCGACCACCGGCAATCTGAATATGACGACGGTCTCCGTTCGCGACCAGCTGAATATCTTCGAGGCGTTCGGCCTCTGGGTGGATGGTCAGCACGGTCTGGTTCCGCGTGCCGAGGTGTATCCGCCCGGGGTGTCGCGTGACGAGATAGACAAAAGCAATCAGCAGGACTTCAAGGACTCCGAAGACAATGCCGAATTGGCCGCATTGCATTTCTTGAAGATGCCGACGGTGGTGCGTTTGCGCGCGGTCACCGAGGACGGTCCGGCCAAGGATGTCCTGCGCAAGGGTGATGAATTGGTGAGTGTCGCCGGTAAGCCGATCGCGAACTCCCAGGATGTGGTGTCGGCGGTATCGGGCGCCAAGCCCGGCAGTGCGATTCCGGTGGTGTTCCGCCGCGACGGGGCCGAGCAGACCGCCGAGATCACCCTCGGTGCGCGTCCGGACGATTCCAGCAAGGGCTACCTCGGCATCACGCCGGGCGAGTACGCCGCCGGCACGCTCGAAGCCGACTTCAACCTCGCCGAGATCGGCGGTCCGTCCGCGGGACTCATGTTCACCCTCGCCCTCATCGACAAGCTCACGCCCGGCGAGTTGAGCGGCGGCAAGTTCATCGCGGGCACCGGCACCATCGACCCCGACGGCAAGGTCGGCCCGATCGGCGGCATCCAGTACAAGATGATCGCCGCCCGCGAGGCCGGCGCGCAGACCTTCCTGGTCCCCGCCGCCAACTGCGGTGAGGCCGCCCAGCGCACCCCCGACGGCCTGCGCCTGGTCAAGGTCGAAAACCTCGCCGCCGCAGTGCAATCCCTGGACGACCTCAATGCCGGCAAGGACGTCCCCAGCTGCAGCTAGACGTCCGGGCCGCAGCGAGATACAGCTGCGGCCGGACACAGCCGTCCGGAAACAAGAGTCGCGCCCGCTGCCTGATGGCAGCGGGCGCGATGTCGTTCCGCGTGTGCCGTCAGTCGTCCGGCTCGTTGTCGAGCGTCTGCCGCACGGCCTCGACCAGGTTCGGCGCGAGGTTCGGCGCGGTGCGCAACTCGAGGTCGCCGAACGGGTCTTCCTCGTGTTCGGCGGGCCGCACCTGCAGCAGCGACAGCGAGGTGCCGTCGCGGAGCACGCCGACGAACAGGCGCGCGTCGCGACGCTCCGGGTGTGTCACCGCGGCCTGGCGCCCGGCCGAGTCGGCGGCGTCGGGATCGGCGAGCAACGGCGCGATGGCATCGTCGAGGGTCTGCTCGGCATCCGGCGGCAGCACCACGATCTGCTGCACCAGAACACAGCCTTCGACGGCCGACGGCCAGCTGGTGGTGGCGAGAAATTCGTCGAGCGCGCGCGGATGGTCACCGTTGATGTCCTCCGGGAACGGCTCCTGCGCAATGGGAGTCAGGGCGTCCTCGGAGTCGACCTGATCCAGTAGCGAAGGTTCGGCGGCTACCAGGTCGACGGTCGGTACCAGCGCGAACATCTGCGGCGGACGGTCCCAGCCTTCGCCGTCGGCGTACTCGGCGACTTCACGGATGCACCGGTACAGGGCGGATGCGGCCCACTGCTCAGGGTTCACTAGACAATCCTCGCATCGGCTTCCGAGAGTCTCGAGTGCGGGTGTTGGGCGGGAACGGGGGCGATTTACGTAGAGTGGGGCGCGAACGGTCCCCCGGGACCAACTCGCATCATCGGACTGCGGTGTACCGACCGGTATTTCCGGCGCGGGCCTGCCAGACCCTGGGAGAGTGGCATCGTGGGCATGCGCCCCCCGACAGGCTTACCTTCGCTGTCACGCCGCAGCCGAATACTGCTGGTGACAGCGCTGGTATTGGCTGCCTTGTTATTGGTCGGGCCTCGGCTCACCGACGCCTATACGAACTGGTTGTGGTTCGGAGAGGTCGGTTTCCGTGGTGTTTTCACTCGGGTGCTGTTGACCCGAGTTGTTCTTTTCCTGGTGGTCGCCCTCGTGGTCGGCGTGATCATCTGGGTGTCGCTACTACTGGCGTACCGGTCGCGTCCGGTGTTCGTGCCGGTGTCCGGACCCGGCGATCCGATCGCGCGCTATCGCACCACCGTGATGGGCCGGCTCCGCCTGTTCGGCATCGGGATTCCGCTGGTGATCGGTGTGCTGTCGGGTCTGGTGGCGCAGTCGAGCTGGGTGACGGTGCAGCTGTTCCTGCACGGCGGCTCGTTCGGTATCAAGGATCCGCAGTTCCATATCGACGTCGGCTTCTATGCCTTCGATCTGCCGTTCTATCGCATGGTGCTGAACTGGCTGTTCGTCGCCGTGGTGATCGCGTTCTTCGCGAATCTGGTGACGCACTACGTGTTCGGCGGTCTGCGGCTGGCCGGTCGCGAAGGCACGCTGAGTTCGGCGGCGCGCATCCAGCTGGCGGTGCTGGCGGGACTCTTCGTGCTGCTCAAGGCGATTGCCTACTGGTTCGACCGGTACGCGCTGCTGTCGAGCACCCGTAAGGAGCCGACCTTCAGCGGTGGTTCCTACACCGATATCAATGCGGTGCTGCCCGCCAAACTGATCCTGCTGTCCATCGCGGTGATTTGCGCGCTCGCGTTCTTCGCCGGAGTGGTGTTGCGCGACTTGCGGATTCCGGCCATGGCGGCGGCGCTGCTGGTGCTGTCCTCGGTGCTGGTCGGCGCGGTCTGGCCGCTGCTGGTGGAGCAGTTCTCGGTGCGCCCGAACGCGGCCACCAAGGAGAGCGCGTATATCCAGCGCAATATCGCGGCCACCCGTGATGCGTACGGACTCACACCGGACAAGGTGGAGTACCAGGACTACAAGGGCGAGGCCACCACCGACCCGGTGACCAAGCAGCCGCTCATGGTCCCCGCCGATCAGGCGACGATCAAGAATATCCGGCTGCTGGATCCGAACCTGTTGACGCAGACCTTCATCCAGCGTAATCAGCAGCTGCAGAACTTCTACGGCTTCCCGGATCCGCTCGATATCGACCGCTACACCATCAATGGTCAGATGGGCGATTACATTGTGGCGGCCCGAGAGCTGCAGCCGCAGAACCTGTCCGGCAACCAGACCGACTGGATCAACAAGCACACCGTCTACACGCACGGTAATGGTTTCGTGGCGTCGCCGGCCAACCAGGTGAATGTGGCTCCGCCCAAGGACACCGCGGCGGCGCAGGCGGCGGCCGGCAGTGATTCCGGTGGCGGCTACGGCTATCCGACCTTCAATCTGGGTGATCTGTCGACGGTGAGCGACCTGTTCACGCCGAAGGACAAGGAAGCCATCAAGCTCGACCAGCCGCGCATCTACTACGGCGAGCTGATCTCCAAGACCGATGCGGACTACGCCATCGTCGGTGGCAACAACCAGGCGCCGCGGGAGTACGACACTCCCACCGATCAGTACACCTACTCCGGTGCGGGCGGTGTGTCGATCGGCAACTGGTTCAACCGATTCGCGTTCGCGGCCAAGTACGCCGAGCGGAACATTCTGTTCTCGGGTGCGATCGGCTCGGATTCGAAGATCATCTTCAATCGCAATCCGCGCGATCGCGTCCAGCAGGTGGCGCCGTGGCTGACCACCGACGGCGATGCGTACCCGGCCGTGGTCAACGGCCGCATGCTCTGGATCGTGGACGGTTACACCACGCTGGACAACTACCCGTACGCCCAGCGCACCTCGCTGGACGGCGTGGTGGAGGACAGCATCGACCAGACCACCGGCCGGCTGCTGCCGCGTAAGGAGGTCTCCTACATCCGTAATTCGGTGAAGGCGACCGTCGATGCCTACGACGGCACCGTCACGCTGTACCAGTTCGACAAGACCGATCCGGTGCTGAAGGCGTGGAGCGGTGTGTTCCCGAATACCGTGAAGCCGGAGAGTGCCATCAGTCCCGAACTGCGGGCGCACTTCCGCTATCCGGAGGATCTGTTCAAGGTGCAGCGCGAGATGCTCGCGACGTATCACGTGGACGATCCGCGAGAGTTCTTCACCAACAACGCCTTCTGGTCGGTGCCCAATGATCCGACGCAGGAGGGCGCGGCCAGCGGTGCGCATCAACCGCCGTACTACGTGCTGGTGGGCGACCCCAAGACGGGTAAACCCGAGTTCAGTCTGACCAGCGTCATGGTGGGCTACAAACGGAACTTCCTGTCCGCCTATATCCAGGCGCATTCGGATCCGGACAACTACGGCAAGTTGACGGTGCTGAAGTTACCCCCGGATTCACAGACGCCTGGCCCGGGTCAGACCCAGACGTCGATGACGACCAATGATCAAGTCTCACGCGACCGGAACCTGCTGACCGGTGGCAATGTCAACAAGATCAAATACGGCAATCTGCTGACCCTGCCGGTCGGTGACGGCGGCATCCTCTATGTGGAGCCGTGGTATCTGGAACGAAATACCGGCGGCACCAACGCACCGTCCTTCCCGCAGCTGGTGAAGGTGCTGGCGAGTTATCGCGACAAGGTCGGTTACGGCTCGACGGTCAAGGAGGCGCTGGAGCAGGTCCTGCCCGGCACCGGCAGTGCCGCCACCGATCAGCCGAATCAGACTGTGGCGCCGCCGAATCAGACGGTCGCTCCACCGAACCAGGGCACGGTCGCGCCGCCGACGGGCTCGACGGGTAAGGATGCCGCGGTCAAGCAGCTCAACGATGCGCTCAAGGCGGTGCAGGACGCCCAGAAGTCGGGCGACCTGGGCTCCCTGGGCAAGGCATTGGAGAATCTGCAGACGGCCGTGAACGCCTACCAGACGGCGGGACCGTAATCCTCCGGGCTTGAAAAGCCCTGCTGCACAATGAAAGGCGCTGCCGTCCACCGGACGGCAGCGCCTTTTGCCGTCGCGACCCTGTGCTATCGCGCCGGCCGGGATCGCAACAGCGGCGGCTGCGATGTGGATTTCACCGTCGCCAGGACCGGGGTGGTCTCCAGCGTGCGGATCGCGTCGAAGGCGCCCAGCTTCTTCGTGAGATAGGTGTGCAGACTCGCCGGGTCGGGGCAGAGTGCCTCGGCGATGAGGTTGGTGCTGCCCGTGGTCGCGGCCACGAACGCCAGTTCCTCATGCCGCGCAAGGGCTTCGGCGACCCCGTCGAGCTTGCCGGGCGCGACCGAGGCCCACAGCATGGCCCGGGTGGTGACACCGAAGACCCGGTCGTCGACATCCACATCGAAGTAGAGCGCACCCTCGGCCCGTAGTCCCGAAATGTGCCGCGCCACAGTGGATTGCGACAATCCGGTGGCCTCGGCCAGCTGTGCCAGCCCGGCGCGCCCGTCGGTGCGCAGGGCAGCGAAAAGCAGGTCATCCGTGGCTGATTCAGCGCGCCGGGTGGTGTGCTCCTCGTGCGGCCGCAGTTTTCGCTGCTGTTCGGGATCGAGCACGGCGAGGCGACCGGGCCACGCGGTCGGCCCGCCGAGATAGGTGTGCAGTACATAGTGCGCGGAGATACCGGTGATCGCCGATGTACGCGGCAGATCGTGCAAAAGCAGTGCGGGCGCGTCGAATCCGGGGCCGTCGACAATCAGGAAGACCTCCGTGCCGCCGGAGGTGAGCATGACCCAGGTGGTGTCGGTGCGCTGCGCCAGCGCCCGGGCGAGCTGCCCGCTCGCCGAGGGCGTGGTGGTGAGCCGGACCAGCCACTGGGTGGTGCCGGTGTGTCCCGGATCGGGCCGCCCGACCACCCGCAGCCCGAACTCCTCGCGCAGGCCGCGATAGCGGCGCGCGACGGTCTGGGTGGAGACGCCCAGCACTTCGCCGATGCGATTGAACGGCGCCCGCCCGTCGATGTGCAGGGCATGGATCAAGCCGCGGTCCACCTCGTCCAGCATGGAAGAAATCATCGCACGGGTGCTGCAAATGGAAAATGGCCGCAATCCGAAGCCTGTGGATGGATTCATCTCGCGTCACGGCACAGGCTGGTTCCAGCGCGGTGCAGATCCGCGACCAATCTGAACTGGGAGTATCCGATGATTCTCGTAACCGGAGCCACCGGCACCGTCGGGCGTGCCGTCATCGACCGGCTGCGTGTACTGGGCACGCCGGTGCGCGCGCTCGTGCGGCGGCCGGAGACCGCGAACCTGCCCGCCGATATCGACGTCGTGCGCGGTGATCTGGGTGCGCCGGAGAGTCTCGCCGCCGCGCTGGACGGGGTGGACAGCGTCTTCCTGCTGTCGGCCGGACCCGAAATCCCGGTGCACGACGCCAATGTCGCCACCGCCGCGACCCGCGCCGGCGTCCGCCACCTGGTGAAGCTTTCCTCCGGGCGAGCCGGTGACGCTGCCGCCACGGACCCGATTCCGGTCTGGCACCGCGCCGGTGAGCAGGCGGTGCGCGCGAGCGGCATCGACTGGACCATGGTGCGCCCGTTGGGATTCATGTCCAATGCGCTGCACTGGGCCCCGGGCATCCGGGCCGTCGATACCGTCCGCGCCCCGTACGGGCAGGGCCGCATCGCCGTGGTCGATCCCGAGGACATTGCCGCCGTCGCCGTGGCGGCGCTGACCGAAACCGGCCATGCCGGAAAGGTTTACACGCTCAGCGGCCCGCAGGCGCTGGCGCCGGGGGAGCAGACCGGCATCCTCGCGCAGGTGCTCGGCCGTCCGCTGCGCTATGAGGAGATCTCGGCCGCCGAGGCGCATACCGCGCTGCTCGGCTTCGGGGTGGCTCCCGATATGGCCGACGCCATAATGTCTTTGCGCGCAACGGCTTTGGAGTCGTTCACCTCGGTGGTCCACTCCTCGGTCGAGGAGGTCACCGGCCGTCCGCCGCGCAGCTTCGCGGAGTGGGCGACCGCGCACCGGGCAGAGTTTGTCACCGGATAGGTGAAAACCTGTGTCGCACAGCGGCAGTCGGCGTATCATGCCAACGGGTTGTGTCTACAGAGAAATGCGCTGCCGTCAGCATGGACGGCAGCGCATTTCGCTACTTCCGAGATGGGGAAGGGATTTCAGCGACCCCAGGACTCGATCAGCGCGGAGTTCTGATCCAGGACCTGGTTGAACTGGTCCTGAACGCCGAACTGCTGAGCGAGGCCACCGGCGACGCTCTTGGCCTGATCGATCGCGGCCTGGCGGTCGTTGGGGAGCGGCGCGGGGGCGGGAGCGATAGCCTCCGGGGCGGCCTCGGGCTCGGGCTCGGAGTAGCCGCTGCGCAGGTACTTGCCGCAGACCGGCCAGGCGCCGGCGCCCTGGGTGGCGAGCACGTTCTCGGCCACGCGGACCTGCTCTGCCTTGCTGGCACTGCTGGGCGAGCCGGTGCCGCCATTGGCGGCCCAGGTGCTCTGCGTGAACTGCAGGCCGCCGTAGTAGCCGTTGCCGGTGGCGATTCCCCAGTTGCCGCCGCTCTCGCACTGGGCAACGCCGTCCCAGTCGTGACCGGCCGCGGAGGCGGTTGCGGAGAAGCCGAACGGGACGGCAACAATTGCGCCTGTGACGGCCAGCAGGCCGATGGTGCGGGAGTTGATCTTCCGGTTCTGTTTCATCGTTTGTCCCTCCCTGCGCCTACCGACCCGGCGAGTTGCTGTGCCGTGTCCCTGTCCCCAGGGGCTCTGGGTACCTAACCGCGGGACAGGGTCTCCGGCGTGCAGCGGTTCGGTTCGGTGCCCATCTCAGGTTTGATCCGGGCCGAGTACGACGGTAACGAGGAAATCTCGGCAGATCACGTCTTGGTAACTCTTGATAACTTCGGAATTGCATGAAGCGAATAACCGGTAAAACGTCGTTCATGCAGGTTGGCTATGCTGCATTTCGATATCCCGATCGGTCTGTTATATGCCCGTGATGTGATTTAAGTCACGCACAAATTGTGGGGTCGGTCACGTTTTCGGGCCCCGAAACCGGGGGACGCGCGGAGAAACGGTTGTGAGGCGGAGGATTTTCACCCCCAAACCTCCGCTTCCGCACCGTCCGGACGGTCGGCACCTCCGCCGCGACTCGCTCCATGATCGACTTCGTAACCCGCCGAACCGCTTCTGACCAGCCGATTTGGCACTCACGCAGAGCCGTGTGTAATGTTGTGTTCACCGACGCGGGGTGGAGCAGCTCGGTAGCTCGCTGGGCTCATAACCCAGAGGTCGCAGGTTCAAATCCTGTCCCCGCTACTAACAGCGAAGGCCCTCGAAGAACTTCTTCGAGGGCCTTCGCTGTATCTGTGGCCGCCCGATTACCGTTGGCAGTGCGATATGCAGGCTCGGTTGGTGTGACCAGGGATGGAGCAGCCATGTGGGATCCGCAGCAGTATCTGGCCTTCGATGATCATCGGGCGCGGCCGTTCTTCGATCTGGTGACCCGGGTGCGCGCCGAGAAGCCGCGCCGCGTGGTGGATCTGGGCTGCGGGCCCGGCAATCTCACCGTGTCGCTCGCGGAGCGCTGGCCGGAGGCCGCCCTGGAGGCCTCGGATTCGTCCCCGGAGATGGTGGCGGCCGCGCGGGCGCGGGGGATCGATGCCGTGCTCGGCGATGTACGCGACTGGCGGCCCGGAGCGGATACCGATGTGGTGGTGTCGAATGCCGTGCTGCAGTGGGTGCCCGGCCATCAGGAGCTGCTGTCCGCCTGGGCGCGCGACCTGCCCGCCGGGGCGTGGCTGGCCTTCCAGGTGCCCGGAAACTTCGACGCGCCTTCCCATCTCGCCATCCGCACCCTCGCGGCGCGGCCGCGGTGGCGCGAAAAGCTGGCTCCGGCAAACCTTTTGGAGCCGCGCGCCGTCCTCGATCCGGAGGGCTATGCCCGGCTGCTGGCCGCGGCGGGCTGCACGGTCGATGCCTGGGAGACCACCTACCTGCAGCGACTCACCGGCGCGGACCCGGTTCTGGAGTGGGTCACCGGGACCGCGCTGACCCCCGTGCGTGACGTCCTCGACGATGCGGGGTGGCAGGAATTCCGGAGTGAGCTGGCCCCGCTGTTGCGCACCGCCTACCCGGAGCAGGCCGACGGCAGCACCTGGCTGCCGTTCCGCCGCATCTTCGTGGTCGCCCAGACCGCGATCTGATCGTTATCGACGCAGGTAAACACAGCAATCGCACAGGTGATTCAGGAGTAGTACACGGGTTTCGGCCGTTGAATAGAGGAGTGCTGGTTGGCAGCACCCCCTTAGGCCGAGTCCCAGGAGGTCGGGCCATGCACACCGCAGCCCTCGAGATCGGATCTGCCGCAGTGCCCGCCCATCCTGACGAAGAGGTTCGATTCGTCACCGTCGCGGGAGCGGCGGTGAGCCGGATCGGCCTACGTAATATCAACGCGGACGCGGTTGCCACCGTTACCGACCGCCAGACCGGGCGCGCCGCGTTTGTCGTGGCGGACGGGGTGGGAGATCATCTCGCGGCCGCTCGGGCGGCGCGGATCGTCGCGCGGGTGGCGGCCCGGGTGGCCGTGACACAGGGTGCGCGCGCCGGAATCCTTGCGGCGCAGGCGGAATTGCTGCGCGAACTGCCGGACGCGGCCGCCGACAGCGTGCTCGTCGTCGCAGTGCTGCCTGCCGACGGGCAGCCGGACGGGCCGTGCGATATCGCCTGGGTGGGTGATTGTCGCGCCTACCGGTGGAACGGCCGGGTACTGCATCTGCTCACCACCGATCACACTGTGGCCGAATACTTCCGGGCCCGCGGACATGTGCCGATGCCCGGAATGGGCCATCTGGTCACCACTTCCGCGCGGACCGTGCGGCCGGAGGATATCGGCCACGCGGTCACCGGCACCAGCTCCGGGCGACTGCTGCTCTGCTCCGACGGCGTGGGCAAGCGCCTCGAAATGGCGGACATCAAATCCCTTCTCGCCGAGGAGGGTTCGGCGAGCCAGGCCGCGACGGCGCTGGTGCAGACCGCCCTCGACGGCGGTGGCCGCGACAACACCACGGCACTGGTCGTGGATGCCCGTCCGCTGCCCGGCGTGCCGCCGGTGATTCAGCGGCTGATGTAGGTCTCGGAAGCCAGCACCTGCAGGGCCGCCTCGGTCGCGGTCGCGGCGTCCGGGCTGAGGGTGACCAGTCGTTGCCGCAGATCGCCGGGCAGTTCCAGATTCTCGTAGTTGAGCGTCAGCACGCCGACGGCCGGATGCCGGAAGTTCTTCGCGCCGTATGTGCGCACGGCCACATCGCCCTCGGCCCAGAGTTCGGCGAATGCTGTGCTGCCGGTGGATAATTCATCGATTAGCGCGGTCAACTCCGTGTCTTCGGGGTGGCTGCCCGCAGTCAATCGCAAGGCGGCGACGGTGGCGGCGGCCACGTCCTCCCATTCCACATAGAATTCGCGGGCGGCCGGGTCGAGGAAAAGTTCCCTGGCGAGATTTCCGTTGTCGTGCAAGGCATTCGAGATCGGCGCGAACAATCGCTCGGCCAGCAGATTGGCCGCGAGCACATCGAAACGATCGGTAATGATCACCGCGGGCACCTTGTCGACGAGGTCGAGCATGCGCCGCAATTGCGGCCGGACGGCGGTGGGCGCGCTGCGGCGGTCCCGGACCCGCGGCGGGTTGGCGAGCCTGCGCAGATACCCGCGCTCGGTGTCGTCGAGGCGCAGCACCTCGGCGAGGGAGTCCAGCACCTCGTCGGAGGGGTGATTGGCCCGGCCCTGTTCGAGCCGCTGGTAGTACTCGACACTGATCCCCGCCAGCTGAGCGAGCTCCTCACGCCGCAGCCCAGCGACCCGCCGCCGCGTCCGCCCGGACGCACCGGCCCGCAGTCCGACCTCTTCGGGACTGATCCGGGCCCGGCGGGATTGGAGGAATTCCCCCAGCGGATTGCGTTCTGCCATGCCGTCCAGTTTGCCCGAGAATCGCGAGCCTGGCCCTGGGAGTACCTGGAACAACGGAGGTCTGGGTAGGCCGTTGCACGGCAGGCAATCTCATACCCATGAACGAACGGTACGACAGAGGCGCGGCCCGGCTGGCCGAGCTCGGCGGCCCGACCGCCGCCCGGCAGCGGGTGTACGACGCACTGGCCGATATAGCGCCAGACCTGCACCGGTTCGCCGTCGAATTCGCCTACGGCGATATCAATGCGCGTCCCGGACTCGACGCCGGACGGCGGGAACTGGTCATCCTCGGTGTCCTCATCGGCCTCGGCGCCACCGAACCGCAATTGGAAGCCCACTTCACCACCGCCCTCAACACCGGACTGACCTCCACTGAACTCGTCGAGGCCGTCATCCAGGCGCTGCCGTACGCCGGATTCCCGCGCGTACTCGCCGCCATGGGCGTCGCCCGCCGAATCTTCGCCGACCACAACCTGCTTCCCGTCACCTAACCCGAATCACAGGAGAACACAATGACTTCCGCACAGGACCGCGCCGACGTGATCGATACCGCCACCGCCATGATGTGGTACATCGACATTCGCGACTGGGACGCCTTCACGACTGTTTTCGCGGAGGAGGTCCGCCTCGACTACACCGCCATCTGGGGCGGCGATCCGTCACACGCCACCCCCGCCCAGATCCACGCCGACTGGTCTCGCCTGCTCGGCGCCTTCGACACCACCCAGCACCTGCTCGGCAACCACCTGGTGACCGTCGACGGCGACACCGCCGTCCTCACCGCCGTCTTCCAAGCCGTCCACATCCTGGCCAACCCCCTCGGCTCCCCACGCTGGACCCTCGGCGGCACCTACCGCTTCGGTCTGACCCGCATCGACAGCGCCTGGCGCATCAACGACATCGCCATGACCCCCACCTGGTCCGACGGCAACAAAGACGTCCTCACCCTGGCCTCCGGCGGCATCCGCCCCCAAGCCGCCTGACCCCCTCCCGCCCCGCGTTTTGGAGTTTCCCCCTACCCCGAGGTAACGTCATCCTCACACCGACGCGGGGTGGAGCAGCTCGGTAGCTCGCTGGGCTCATAACCCAGAGGTCGCAGGTTCAAATCCTGTCCCCGCTACTACGCAGAACGGCCTTGGAACCACTGGTTCCAAGGCCGTTCTGCGTTGGATGTGATATCGGTAGTTAGTAGGGTTCGGTCGTTACCATGGTCGTAACGGACGGAGAGTAGGAGCGTCGATGAGCCTGCATCACCAGCTAGTAGAAGTGGCAGCTGGTATGGACGTGCCGGAAGGATTTCGTGCAGATGCGAAAGGCGAAGTGATCGTCGTGTCCTCGCAACGGCCTGAGCACTGGAATCTCATCCTGGAGATCGCGTTTCGGGTCAGGCTGGCAGACTCGGCGCTGATCACGACATCGGATGTGAAGATCGCGGGCACTGGCGACAACGACAAAGCCCCCGACGTGGCGATATTCCGCACAGGTGATGTCCTGCATGCGCGCAATGCGTTGGCGTTCTTCGAGGTTGTCTCGCCGAGCAGTATCGAAGCCGACTACATCGACAAAGCTGGCATCTATGCTGCGGCCGGGGTCGCTGAATACTTGATCGTTGATCCGGCGCGCGAGATGTGGACACTGCATACCGGCCCTGCGGACGGTGCTTATCAGATCACGAATACGAAGCCGATCAATACTCCGGTTCACGTCGCCGGTATCGAGTTCGAGTTGTGACGGTGCCGAGCAGTATCCCGCTGGTTCATAACCCCGGGGACGCAGGTTCAAGTCCTGTCCCCGCTGCTTACGAGGGCGGTGCTGCCCCAAGGCGCCGGGTACTGCGTCGCCCGTAGCGCGCGCACGGCGAGGTGTGCGAAGTGCGGGAGGCGGGCGTCGCCGATCGAGTTGGCATGGTTGCCCAGGTGGTTGGTGACGAAGCCGAGGGATAGGCCCAGGTGGGGGAGGGCGAGGCCGCCGGAACCGCCGATGCCGTAGTGCCCGAGGGCATGTCGGCTGATCTTCGTGCCTACGGGGGCGCGGTGATAGCCGCGTGCGAAGTGGGGTGGTACGCCGAGAACGTAGTCGAATGTGCTGTTGGGTGGCATTTCGGCGAGTGCCCGGGTGGTTTCGGGCCGGAACAGCCGGCGTCCTTCGGTCAGTCCGTCGTTGGCGATCGCGCTGTACATCCTGGACAGGGATCGGGCGGTGAATACGCCGTTCCAGCTGGGCATCATGGTGTCGTAGGCGCGTTCGCCCCGGCTCAGGTCGGCCCAGCCGTCGTAGGCCGCGCTCGTGGCCGAACGCAATAGCGAGCTCGGTAGTGCGCCGATCGGTGCCAGCAGGCGGTCGAAGGGAATTCGGGCGATGTTCAGGCGCTGTGTGAGTCTGGCTATCCGGTGGCGCTGTGATGGTGGCACTCCGAACCAGAAGTCGTTGTCGCCAACTGGGTCTCGCAGTTCGGATTGCAGCAGCTCGTCGAACTTCGCCCCTGTCGCCCGCTGTGCGATCTCGGCTACCAGGGTGCCGAAGGTCAGGCCGTGGTAACCGCTGGCCCGGGCGCGCCACGGGTCCGGCGCCTGCGCGGCCAGGGCTGCCGCGAGGTAGTCGTGATCGAGCATGTCCTGAGGGTTGCCGGACAGTCCGCGTATGCGTTGCAGACCGGCGCGATGGCGCAGCACGTCGGATACGGTGATGTCCTGCTTACCGTGGGCCGCGAACTCCGGCCAATACGTCGAGACCGGTTCGTCCAGTGCCAGGGCGCCGCGTTCGATGAGCCGATTCGCGACCGTGGCCGCCACACCTTTGCCTGACGAGTACGACAGCGCCATGGTGTCGTACTCCCAGGGGCGCCCGGTATCGGCCCAGCCGGTCCAAATGTCCAGTACCGGTTGGCCGTTCAGGTGGATGGTGAGGGCGCCACCGCCCTGCGGGCGGCGCCGGAAGGTGCGGAAGAACTGTCCGGCGACTGCACCGAATCGGTGGTCGATGAGCATTCCGGGACCGGATATTGGTGTGGACTGGTCGGACATGTCGGAAGTCCTTCTGTCTCAGTGCGCGCCGACGGCGGGCAGTTCGCGGCGCAGAATCTTGCCGGTGGCATTGCGGGGGAGTTCCGCGGTGAAGATCACGTCGCGCGGGACCTTGTACCGTGCGAGATTCGCCTTGACATGGTCTTTGATCGCCTGGGCGTCCAGGTCGGTGTCTGGTGTGCGAACGATGATGGCGCGCAGGCGTTTTCCGAAGTCCTCGTCATCGACGCCGATCACGGCCACCTCGTCGACCCCGGGTAGTTCGGCGAGCAGGTTCTCGACCTCGAGCGGGTAGACGTTCTCGCCGCCGGAGACCACCATGTCGTCATCGCGTCCGTCGATGAAGAGCAGTCCGGTGACATCGAAATGGCCCATGTCGCCGGTGGACATGTAGCCGTCGAGGATCTGTTTGGTGCGGCCGTCGGTGTAGCCCTCGAAGGGGGCTGTGCTGCGTACGAAGACCCGCCCTCGTACCCCGACACCGTCGAGCTTGCGGTCCTCGTCGTCGAAGAGCGCGATCCGGGTCGCTACCGGTGCGCGGCCGACCGTGCCCGGTGCCGCGCGCAGCTCGTGCGGCTGTGCCACCGACGCGATGCTCACCTCGGTCGAACCGTAGAAGTTGTACAGGACATCGCCGAACGCGTCCTGCGCCCGCACGGCCAATTCGGGGGAGAGCGCCGATCCGGCCACCACGATCACCCGCAGCGCGGACAGGTCGTGCTTGCCGATCACCTCGGGCCCGAGCGAAACCATGCGGTGCAGCATGGTCGGCACGGCGACCAGCATGTGCGCGCGGTTCTCGGCCAGCGCACGCAGTGTGGCCTCGGCGTCGAACCGGCGCATGACGACCGTCTCGTTCGCCAGCGAGGTCGCGATACCCCACAGTGAGAAGCCGGTGCCGTGGAACAGCGGCGACACGATCACCGCGGTGCCCAGGCGCGGCACCGGAATGCGGTCCAGGAACAGCGCGCTCACCAGCGGGCTGACCCTGGTGCGTGGTGCGCCCTTGGGCAGTCCGGTGGTGCCGCTGGTCAGGATGATGAAGCCGCCCGGATGCGGGGGAGGCGGGGGTGTGCGGGGGTCGCCCGCGGCGATGACCTCGTCGAGAGTGCGCGACCCGACGGGAATTCGATGCTCTTTGTCGACCCAGGTCAGGTAGCGCGGCAGTTCGGGCGGTAGGGCGTCGAGCAGATCGCCGAATTCGCTGTCGTGCAATACGGCTCGTACCTGTTCGCGCTCGACTACCTGGGCGAACTGCGGCTTGGCGAAGCCGGTGTTCAGCATCGCCAGGCGTAGTCCGGCCCGGCCCGCAGCGCTGATCGCCAGGACCAGGCCGCGGTGATCGCGAGCCAGGACGCCGACGACCGAACCAGGAGTCAACCCCGCCGCCTTCAACGCATTGGCCAGGGCATTCGATTGGCGGTCCAGCTCGCGATAGGTCAGCGTGCCCCGCTCGTCAGTCAGGGCCGCGGCCTCCGGATGCTCACGCGCGCCACGCATGATCATCGCCGAATGCGGTCCATAGGTTCGCGTCTCCCGAGAGATCCGCAGTATCCGGTCCGGCCGGGTCAGGTCGATCACTCCGGCGCGGTGCATGACGGCGACAGACTTCAGCTCGTCCGCCGCGTATGCGAGTCGATTGCGAATAGCGTTCGGGGACAACTTCATTGACTATGCTCTCCGTAAGGGCGCTGATGGCGGCTGGGTCGATCGGAAGCCGCGATCGGAAACACCAGCGGCGCAGGACAATAGGTGTTGCTAGGCGTTGCCGGCATATTCCGCGGAGCCGAGGTTTCCGGCCATCTGGGTGCGTACGATCGCCACTGTGCTGCGGGTACGCGCGGTGTCCGCCGCGGCGGACAACGCGGACAGCGTCGGTTCGGCGGTCAGCGCCGGATGAGTCGCCAGTGCTGTCAGTACCGAATCGTTGAGTGCGGTGAGTACGCCCAGCAGTTCCCGCCACGCATTACGAGCGGCGGCGACGGCCACGATCCGCTCGAACTGTGCCGCGTCCAGGGCCGCGAACAGCTTGTTACCCAGCAGATTCGCGTGGTCTGCGTCCAGGCGGGACAGCAATGAGAGCGTGGCCGCCACTACCTCGGGCCCACCGTCGGCGGCGGTGCCGACGATCCGATGCCGCCGCACTTCCGATATCAGACGGACCGTGTGGTTGAGCCGGTCCGGCGGCCAGATCAACGCGATGGTCTGCAGCAATCCGGCATCGTCGTCGATGCCGGACTCGTACCCGCTGATCTGCTCATCGGTGGAGTGCTCGACGAACAGCGATGCGGTCAGGTGGTCGCGCCGCCGCATCAGCTCCAGTGCGGTCGGTACGAGAATCGACACCGGAAGCAGTCTCGTCAGTGCGGCTGTCGCCCGCCGGTCGAGAAATGGTGCGGCGTCGGCGAGATAGCCGGGGGTCAGTCCGCGCAGAACGCCCGCCACCCGCTGCGGGTGGTCCGTGCTGAGGGGACCGCCCGCGCGTCCTGCGACCTCGGCGGGGATCGCGCTCAGTGCGACCTTGGCGGCCAGCGCGTCCGGAACCAGGGTGGCGAGTCGGCTGACCCGCCCGAAGGTTTCGGCCTGACTGTCACAGAGGAAGTCGGAGACCCGCTCGTGCAGTGCGCGCAGATCAGCCGCATCGAGGCTTTCGAAGGCCGTCAGCTCGGCCGGATCGGCGCCGAGCGCCCGGGCGAGAATGCGAATCTGGCTCTGCGCCAACAGGTCTGTCATGTAGCGGTCACTTTCCGAAGAGGACGGCACGGGCGGGGATGCGCACCAGGCGCGGCAGGGCACTGAGCGCGGCGGTGATCGCTGTGTCCAGGGCAGCGCGCTCGGCGGCAGCCCGGCGATGCAGCAGCCGCAGCAGGTCGCCGGCCTGCTTGTCGTCGAGCGCTGTCAGCACGCCGGACGGCTCGTGCAGTTCCGCGAGAAGTTGTTGCCTCGCATCGGCCATCGGGTTTCTCCGTTCTGGTCGGTGGTGTGAGTTCGAGTCAGGCACTGCGCTGGCGGGCCTGCCGCTGCCAGGCGCGCTCGACGAAGTCGACCGCCGCGCCGACGGCGACCGCCGCCTCCGGCACGATGCTCGCCGCAGCTTGGAAAACGTGCACCTGCCCAGGCCACAACTGCAATTCGCAAGGGACGCCATGCGCGGCCAGACGATCGGCCATCAATTCGGCATCGGGATAGAGCGCTTCGGAGGAGCTGGCTTGGATCAGTACCGGCGGTAGCCCGGAGAGATCGAAGTTCACCGGCGAGGGCAGGGCCTCGGCGCGGTTGCGCCGGGAAGAGAACCGGGCGAGTTCTGTGAGAGTGCGGCGCGGGAACAACGCGCAGCTGCCGGTGGTGGGCGCGGCGAGTTTCGCGGTCGGATCCCAGTCGGTCAGCGGTGAAATCGACACCAGTGCAGCCGGATTCGGCAGGTTCCTGCGCTTGATCTCGATACCGGTCATCAGAGTCAGGTAGGCGCCGGCGGAGTCTCCCATGATCACGATCTGCTCCGGGCGGTAACCCGATTCGAGGGCATACCGGTACGCGCTGACGCTGTCCTCGATCGAATCGAGGACAGCGTGCTCGGGCAGCTTGCGGTAATCGACGGCCAGAACGGGAGCGCTCAGGCTCGCCGCGAAGCGTCCGATCATCTGCTTGTGCAGGTGGTTTCCGCCGACCAGGAAGCCGCCGCCGTGCAGGTACACGATGAATCGGTCGTCTCGGGCATTCGGTGGCGTAACAAGGTGTGCCGCACAGTGTTCCAGCGGTGCCGGGCGCCTGGTCATCCCGCGCGGGACGGTCAGCACCCGGCCCACCTGATCGACGATATGGAAGGGCCATCCCGCCTCGGGGAAGCGAATCCACGCCGCGATGAAGGGCCGCACAGTGACGCGGATGGTCAGATTCAGCAATCGGGAGCGAACGCTGCCACCGGGAAACTCGGTACGGACGATCTGGTTCGCATTGCCGGTGGTAGGTGACTGCATTGTCGGCCTCTCTCGAATACCCATTGCGACCGATCACAGCGCACCGCACAGGGCCCCGCCGCTGTGCGGCAGGTGGGAGTCGGCGGCGACTCCGAACGCCTGCGATGTGATCGGATAACAAGTATTGGTGTCCGAGACAGCGAAAGTCACTGCATCAACAGGAAAATCGCCGAGGCCCGAATTGTCTCCGGAACCAAATGGGTTGATCAGGAGAAGTCGTTACCGGCTCAGTCGGTGGACGGGTAGAGCCGCTGCACCATCAGCGCCGCAGCGATCAACCGGGAGCCGTGTGGATCGCTCGGGTCGATACCGGTGATCTCGGTGACCCGGCGCAACCGGTAGCTGAGAGTGTTCGGGTGCACATGCAGTAGGGCGGCGGCCGCCTTGCGATCGGCGCCATGTTTGATGTGCACGTCCACCGCCTCGAGCAGGTGGGGCTGGTCCAGGATCGGGATGATGCGCTGCGCCAGTCGATCTCGGGCCTCACCGGGCCGGGTCAGTTGATACTCGAGCAGTAGATCGTCGAGGCGATATATCCCAGCTGGTTGGCCCAGTGCCTCTGCCAGCTGCGCGAGTTCCATTGCCTGCGTCGCTTTCTCGGGGATCAGTGCACG
Source organism: Nocardia sp. NPDC006630 (assembly GCF_040611495.1). Taxonomy (NCBI): domain Bacteria; kingdom Bacillati; phylum Actinomycetota; class Actinomycetes; order Mycobacteriales; family Nocardiaceae; genus Nocardia; species Nocardia sp. NPDC006630. Next base: position 223,277 of record NZ_JBEXOK010000001.1, on the reverse strand, counting down.
CGAGACGACCGCGCATTCCCCGATGTGCACCGCACCGTCGAGGCATCCAGTGAGTTTCGCTGCCGCACGGTCGTATTCGGGTCGCGGGCCGGGCGTCGACCCCCGTGGGAGCAGGGCGATACCGCTGGCCCCGTCGAAGGTGCTCAGTGCGGTGGTGCCGGCGATCTCGTCCAGCACCTGCTGGATGATCCGAACACGGCGCCGGGCCACCGCGTTTTCGGCCAGCGCCACCGATCCGGGCATCGCGGGAACGGCGACTGTGACAGCGAGTACGTCGTAGTGCTCGGCCAGTACATGGTCGGCGCGCGCCGCGAGCTCACCCGCCGGCGCACCTCGCAGGAGTGCGACACACAGACTTCGCCGCGCTTCTCGTTCGAGTCCGTACACCGATTGCTCCACCGCGGCATAGGTCGCGGTGACCAGAGTCGTGACGTTCATCAGCAACTCGAGTAGGTGATTGGAGAATGCGGCCAGGTCGGCCAGATCTTCGTTCTCGGTGAGCGCCAGGGTTTCGTTCCACAGCCGCCGGACCGATCCGTGGAAGCCGGTGAGAATCGGCTGCAGCGGCAGCCTTTCCTCGGCCAGCGTCTCCACGATGGGCGTGACGAACTCCCGGACCTCGTCGATCCGATAGGGGCGCTGTTCGTCGAGAGCACGCAGGAAACCCACCGCACCGGCATAGACGTTCGGCACCAGGATTTCTTCGAAGTGGTCTTTGGGCAGCGTCGAGGTTTCCGGCAGCATATCCAGCGATGCGCGGTACAACTCCTCGATGATCTGGGGAAGCCGCTGCGCAAGCCGCGTCAGGATCGGCGAGTCGGGCGCGAGGGCGGGCAGCGGCGCGAACATTGCCCGATTGTCACTGCCACCAACGTTTGCGGCAAGTTCCCCACGGTCTGTCCATGGTGACCGCTGCCCGCGAGCGGCTTGCGCTGCACCTTCCACGGTGCGCTGGAAACCGGGTATTCGGCCAGGGTCGGGCGCTCTTATGGACGGTTTGTTCTTCGAGACAAATCTGACGTGGCAACTTTTCCTCTCCGTGCAGTGACACCAGATGCGTCGCCGCCATAGATTCGGACACCGGCTCCGCATATGGCTCGAGTCACAATTTGAACGCAGGGGCAGAGGTATCGCATTGCGGGCGGGATTTCAGAACGAACCGAAGCCGATGGGGTCGGCGGTCCGGATTTCGGGCGTATCAGCGGCCGCGCATGCGGTTCGCGACAATTTCGCTGACACCGTGCTGTCCGCCCTGCGGACCTTCGGCCGCGCTGTCGAAATGGCCGGTGCCGCAACGGGTGGCGGGGCCCGTGATCTGATCGCCGGGCGCTTCCAGTGGCGTGAGGCGATCCATCAGGCCTGGCGCATGATCACCGTCACCGCGCTGCCCGCGATCTTGATGGCGGTCCCGTTCGGCGTCATCGTCTCGGTGCAGGTCGGCAATCTTATTCACACTCTCGGCGCCGATTCGCTGCTCGGCGCGACCGGCGGGCTGGGGGTCATCAAGCAGGGTGCGCCGATGGCCACCGGATTCCTGCTCGGCGGGGCCGCGGCCTCCGCGATCGCGGCCGATCTGGGGGCGCGCACCATCCGTGAGGAAATCGACGCGCTGCATGTCATGGGCATCTCGCCGATCAACCGGCTGGTGATTCCCCGGATGACCGCCATGCTCGTGGTCGCTCCGCTGTTGAACGTGCTGATCATCTTCGTCGGTGTGCTCGCCGGATACGCGGTCGCGATCGGTGGTCAGGGGGTGACACCGGGCAGCTACTGGGCCACCTTCGGTGCGTTCACCTCGGTGGCCGATGTCGGGGTGTCGCTGATCAAGGCTGTCATCTTCGGATTCATCGTGGTGGTGATCGCCTGCCAGCGCGGTCTGGAAGCCAAGGGCGGCCCGCGCGGTGTCGCCGATGCGGTGAACGCGGCGGTGGTGCTGTCGGTGGTGTCGATTGTCGTGGTGAACCTGGTGATTACTCAGGTAACCGCCCTGTTCCTGCCGATGAGGATCGCCTGATGACCGCTGCGCCGTACGCGCCCAAAGGGTTTCGCTGGATCGGGCGAGTACGCCGTGCGCACCTGCTGCGGCCAGTCGAAATCGCGGGCTTCGTAGCCGGTTTCGTCTGGCAGGTCCTGGTGGCGGTGCCGTTCACGCTGCGGCACTATCGCGCGGAGACGATGCGAATCGTCAGTGATATGACCTGGGGCCGTGGTTCGGTGATCGTCGGCGGCGGCACCGTGCCGATGATGATCGTGCTGGGCCTCGCCATGGGCGGGTCGGTCGGCGTCGAAGCCTTCACGACGTTGAACATGCTGGGTATGGGCCCGGTGACGGGATTGGTCTCGGCCTTCGCGACCACGCGGGAGCTGGCGCCGATCGCCGCTGCCATCGGGTTCGCCGCGCAGGCGGGCTGCCGGATGACCGCCGAGATCGGGTCGATGCGCATCTCCGAGGAGATCGACGCGATCGAGTCGCTGGGACTGCGTTCGGTTCCCTTCGTGGTGACCACCCGCGTGATCGCCGGCGCGGTGGCGATCGTGCCGACCTTTCTGATCGCGCTGATCCTGAGTTATCTGTCCTGCCGTGGCTTGATCACGCTGGTGCACGGTCAGGCCGGCGGCGTCTACGACCACTACTTCTTTCAATTCGTATCCGGGTTCGACGTCATCGCCGCGGTGATCAAGGTCGCGGTGTTCGGGACGGTGGTGATTCTCGTGCACAGTTATTACGGATTCTTCGCGGCCGGTGGCCCCGAAGGGGTCGGCATCGCCTCGGGGCGCGCGGTCCGGGCCAGCTTCGTCGCCATCATCGCCATCGACATGGTGCTTTCTATCGTGTTGTGGGGCTTCGACTCCGCGATCAGTTTTCCGGGGTAGCGGCGTGCCCGAGTATGGAATGCCAGGCGTGCAGGTGAGTCGCGGCGGGGCGATCAAGACCGGCGCGGTACTGCTGACGCTGGCAGTGGTGCTCGCCGGGGGCTGGGCCCTGCGCCCGGCCCCCGGATCAGCCGATGGACTGCGAATCGCGTTGCACACCGAGCACATCGGCGACGGCGTGGTGGACGGCACCCAGGTGATGCTGGACGGCGTCACGGTCGGCGAGGTCGTCGGCATAGCGCCGGATGAGCAGGGCACACAGCGAATCACGGTGCAGCTGAACAAATCTCAGCTGGCAGGTCTGGACAGCAGTCTGCGACTGGACTACGCACCATCCAATCTGTTCGGTATATCGGAACTCGAATTGCGCAGGGGCACAGGTGGTTCACCCTTGCTTCCGGACACGGTCATCGACCTCACCGGACCACGCTCGTCATTGATCTACGACGCCACCATGAGCAATCTGATGCGCAACCTCACCGAGGTCACCACCGATGTGCTCACCCCCGAGCTGACGACCACGCTGACGCAATTGGCCACCGACGTAGGAGCTTTCACGCCGCTGGCACAGGCGATCGTGGTACTCGGCCGCACGGTCGCCGACACCCGCACCGTCGCACCGTCGGAGCTACTGGGCGGATACGGCACCGCCCTCACCGGCGGCGCTCGATTCGCCGACGCGCTCTTCAAAGTGATGAACGAGGTGTATCACATCGACGTATTGCGCACCGACCGCGGCCGTTTCGACGCCACCATCGCCATGGTCGTCGACCAACTGTTCCCGGGCCTGCAGAACACCCTCTACCGGGCGAGCGACGAATTCTCCGGATACACGGCCATGTTGGCGCCGATGCTGTCCGCCGCCGCGCGCACGGTGCCGACGCCGGAGCGCTCCGGCGCCGACCTGCGCGCGCTGCTCGATCGCCTGCGCGCCGCCCTGCCGGACACTCCGAACGGCCCGGTGCTCGATGTCGATGTCGACCTCGGTCTGGTTCCGGTGCTCGGCGCGACGCCGGGAGGTGCGCGATGAGGTCGATCCTCGGTTCGGCCTGGCGCCTGGCGGCTTTCGCGACGGTCATGCTGGTGGTGCTGGGCATGGTGGTGATCGCGATCCGGCAACCGGTATCCGGGAGCACCGATGGCTACCGCGCGATTTTCACCGATGCCAACGGCCTGCATACCGGTGACGACGTCCGCATGTACGGCGTTCGCGTGGGCAAGGTGGAATCCATTGCGCTGGAACATGATCAAGCGGTGGTTCGGCTGACGGTCCGCCGCAGCTCCGCGATCTACGACAACTCCAGACTGGCAATCCGATACCAGAACCTCACGGGGCAGCGGTATCTCGACATCCAGCGCGATACCGCGCCTGCGGCCCGCACCGCACCGGGCGCCACCCTCGGAGTCGATCGCACCATCCCGTCTTTCGACGTGACCAGCCTGTTCAACGGTCTGAAACCCGTGCTGGCGACGCTCTCGCCGGAGGCGATCAACACATTCAGCGAGAGCATGCTCGCGGTGATCGAGGGCGACGGTAATGGAGTCGGTCCGGCGCTGGACGCGATCGGCCGGCTCAGTCAGTACGTGGGCAACCGGCAGCTGGTGATCTCGACCCTGATCCAGAATATGTCGGAGATCTCGGACAAGATCGGCGGCCGCTCACCACAACTGGTCACGCTGCTGGGCAAGCTCGCCGATGTCTTCCAGACGCTGCAAACCAAGATCGACGGTTTGATCGACTTCGCGCTCACCGCACCGCCGGTGCTCGAACCCATCGACGACCTGCTGGCCACGCTCGGCCTGTCCGAGAACACGAATCCGGATCTGGACCACATCATTCGCACCCTGTTCCCGAATCCGCAAGAGGTGATCGACATCCTGGGGCAGACTCCGGCCCTGCTGGCCGCGCTGAACGCTGCGGTCCCCGCGCCGGGCGGTCCGGCGGCCGTCTGCGGCCACGGGGCGGCCGAATTGCCCTCGGCATTAAAGGTTCTCGTCTCCGGGCAGCGGGTGACGGTATGCAATCGATGACAACCTTCTCCCCGCTCCGGTCCCGCCGTGACCGGCCTCGCCGCGACGGCGCCGCACAACGACGGCGAGAGCTGCGGCTGGGTCTCATCGGCTCGCTCCTGGTGGCGGCAGTGCTGGTGGCGGTCGGCGTGCTGTACGCGGTGCCCTTCGGTAAGACGACCTATACCGCCGACCTGAGCGAGGCGCAGTCGGTGCGCACCGGTGACGATGTACGAGTGGCCGGCGTACCGGTCGGAACGGTGAAATCCCTGACACTGCACAAGGATCGAGTGTCGATGACCTTCACCGTCGACAGTTCGGTGTTCCTGGGCGACAAGACCTCTCTGGATGTGCGCATGCTGACCGTGGTCGGCGGTCACTATGTCGCCGTCTTTCCAGCGGGGGGCAAGCCGCTGGGCCGCAACAGCATTCCGGCCGACCGAGTGCGGCTGCCCTACAGCCTGGCCGAGGCATTCCAGGATGCCGCGGCCCCGGTGGCGGCCGTGGACGGAAACCTGTTGCGCCGCAACCTGAACTCCCTGACTGACTCACTCGACGCGAGCCCGCAGGCCCTGCGCGACACGCTCGGCGGTGTCGATCACTTCCTCGATCTGCTCAACCGGCAGCGAGCCGATGTGTCGAAGGCGATCTCCATCGCCGACGAGTACCTCAATGGTGTCGACACCGCCAAGGGCGAGTTGGGCCGCCTCGTCGCGAAGATCAATGTGCTCGAAACGGTCCTGTCGAGCAAACGCTCGGAAACTCGGACGGCGCTGATCACCCTGAACCGGGTGATCGACCGGCTGGCGGGGCTGCAGCCCGCCTGGGAGACCACGCTGAAACCCATGGCGCAAAGGCTCGCCGATGCGGTTCCGGAGCTGGAAAAGCTCGGTACCAAGCTGGATTCGCTGCTCACGTCGGTACACGGCCTCGCCACCGGTCTGACCGCCATGCTCCCGTCCGGCGGTGGCGTCACCGTCGACCAGTCGCAGCAGACGGTGCCCGCCACGGCGCTCGATCCGGCCGCGCTGTCTCCGGTGTGCGTCCCGGTGTTCGGGCAGGTCTGCTGATGCTGATCCGCATGCTGTCCTCCCGAGTGTTCATGTCGCTCGCGGGCGCCGCCGTGATCGCGATGCTGACCGCCGGCACCTATCTGGTCGCCTTCGATCCACTACGCAAGGTCGAGTCCTACTGCGCGCTGATGCCGGACACGGTGGGGCTCTACACCGGCAATCATGTGACTGTGCGCGGTATGCCGGTCGGCGATGTCACCGCCATCACGCCACAGGGCGGGACGGTACGCGTCGATTTCACGGTCGACGCCGATTACCCACTGGGCGAGGATGTTTCGGCCACCACCGAGTCCGACACCATTGTCGCGGACCGGCAGCTGGCCCTGATCGACACCGGTGCGGCGAATACGCGCTGGGATCACTCGCACTGCATCACCAAGACTCTCACTCCCAAGAGCATGACCGAAACCCTCACTGCCCTGGCGGATCTGGCGTCCGAAACGCTGGGACCCGATCCCGGGCATGCCGACGCTCTGCAACGCGGACTGACGGCGCTAGACGCCGCGACCGCGGGAACGGGACCGCAGATCAACGAGATCATCACCAAACTGGGCACCGCGCTCAACTCTCCGGACGCCGCGATCGGTCACCTGGCGGGCGTGATCGACGCACTGTCCTCGCTGGCGCACAGCGTGTCCGGGCAGTGGAGCGATATCAAGTCCATGCTGCTGCGCCTCACCTCGGTACTCGATGACGTGAACAATGGACTGTTCTCCACGACCATCGACATCATCGACGGCTTCCAACGGGTGCTGCCGATGCTCAATGACATCACCACACTGTTCGGCGATCCGATCTTCGCCGTCCTGGACGCGACCGTTCCGCTGGCCCGCTTCGCCGGCGCGAACGTGGCGACCTTGCGCGACATCATCACGATGATCCCGAATATCACCTCCGCGTTCACCACCGTCCTCGACCCGGCTACCGGCGCGCCGGGCCTCACCTATGCCTCGCCTCGGGTGGCACTGCCCGCCGCAGCGGTGGACCGGGTCTGCGCGGCCGTCGACGCGCTGGCGCCGGGGCGCTGCGGGACCACCTCGGACGGATTGACCGGTGTGGCACTGGTTCCCCTGGTCCTCGGATTGGCGGGTGCGCGATGACGCGGCGCTGGCGGCACACGCTGCTCGCACCGGCCGCAGCGGCAATACTGCTGGCCGGCGGCTGCGCATTCGACCCCGCGCAGATCCCGGTTCCGGGAACGGGGATCTCGGAACCGACCTACCGCGTGCACATTCAGTTCAGCAACGCGCTCAATCTGCCGGCGCGCGCCCAAGTGGTGGCCAATGGCGCTCGGGTCGGCACCGTGGTGGGCGTACGGGTGGTCGATTCGACCGATCCGGCGGTCCACGGCGGCTACGTGATCGTGGATGCCGATATCGCCGAATCGGTTCGGCTGCCGATGAAGACGACGGCCGAGTTGCGCCAGAACACGCTGCTGGGTGATATCCACCTCGCCTTGACCACGCCGCCGGACGGCTTCGGCGAACTGCTGCACGCCGACGCCGTGATTCCGCTGAGCCAGACCCACCCGCCCATGCAGATCGAAGACGCCATGGCCGGGATGGCGACCTTCGTGCAGGGCGGCGCGATCAGCCAGTTCCAGGACATCGTCAACCGGCTCAATGCCGTATTACCCGCCGACCCGCGCGACACCGCCCGCATCGCAGGCGTTCTCAGCGCGAATGCCATCGATGTGGCGAACAACCTGGACCAGGCGGAAGCTTTTCTCAACGGGCTCAGTGCGGTGTCGGGAGCGGTCGACGATAATTCCGGCGATCTCGCGGAATTGCTGACCAAGCCTGCGGTGCAGCAGGTTACGGACTCGGTGAACTCCATCGTGTCGACCATCGGTGTGGTCGGCGCCCTCGGTGGAGTCGCGCATTCGCTGGCGTGGCTGGCCCCGCTGGCGCAGTCCGGGGACGCGGCCGCCCGTGCCTTCGCGCCACTGCTGTTCACCGGTCGCCCACTGGATCTCGGCGCGCCCTCCAATCTCAATGCCCTGGTGGCACTGCTCCGCGACAAGATCATCCCGATGGTGGAGCACGGACCGGCGGTGAACGTCACCGGAATCAGTGTGAACGGGCTGTCCGCCGACGATCAGATCGCTCGAATCATCCAGTCACTGCACATGATCGGAGTGGTTCGATGAAACGCTCCGGCTGGCTGTCGCTGTTCGGCATTCTCGCCGTCACCGTCCTGGGCGCGGCCTACCTGGCCTTCGGGGTGGTGCGCGCGGACCCGTTCGCCGAGTCGTTCACCGTGACCCTTGAATTGCCGAATTCCGCAGGTCTGCAACCACATTCGCCGGTTCTGCTGCGAGGGGTGCAAGTGGGCAAGGTGGATTCGGTGACCCACGGCGGCACGAGTGTGGAAGTCGCACTCCGGCTGAACCGCGCCTACCGCATCCCGGCCGCCAGTCCGGCCGTGATCGAAAGCCTGTCGGCGCTGGGTGAGCCCTACGTCGAGTTCACCCCCGCCGATCAGCGCGGCCCCTATCTGTCCGAGGGTCAGCGACTCGATGCCCGCACGGTGCACACGCCGCCCTCCATTCCGGAGGTGGCTCGGCAGGTCTCGCAGGTACTGGCGCAGCTCGACCCCGCCGCCATGCGTTCGCTGGTCGGCACCTTCGGCACCGCCCTGACCGGCACCGACACCGTGGTACCCGAACTCTCCCGCGCCACCGGACTTTTGGCGGCGACCATCATGTCCCGTTCACCGCAGATCGGCCCGATGCTGACCGATCTGCAATCGATCGTCCCCGATATGGCGTGGGCCGGACCGTCGATGTCGCAGGCCGCCCCCAACTTCATCCAGTTCGGTCAGCGGGTCGATCAGATCGCCGCCGCTATCGGCCGCCTGATGGACACCGGCGACACCCCGCAGATGTATCTGCAGGGCAATGGCCTGGTGCCCTTCCTCGGCAACCTCACTCAGCGGATCGAGCAGCTGGGCCCCGGCCTGAAACAACTCGTCCCGGTCCTCCAGCCGCTCGCGGACAGTGCGGCGAACCCGGCGCCGCAACTGGATCTCAGCGCGCTCATCACCCAGGCCCTGGCCGCGACCGAGCCCGAGGGCGCCATTCACCTACGCGTTCAGGTCAAGTAACCGCCGCAGACCAAGGAGTCCGCTATGAAGACCGAAATAGAAAGCCCCACAGGATCATCCGCGCCCGACGTGACCGCCACCACGGCCACGTCGAGTGCGGCAGCCCCGGCGTCCGAGCGCCCGCTCATGGCCGGTCGGGGTGCCCGTACCCTGTCGATCCGGCTGTCGACCGTGGCGACAGCTGTCGCCGCCGTCGCGGCGGCCGTGGCCATCGTCACGCTGAGTGTGCTGTGGCTGTCCTCCCGCAGCGAACTGTCCGACCGGGCGGCGCGCGATGCCGACCAGCGGCACGCCGAACAGGTCGCCACTGATTACGCGGTCGGCGCGGCCACGGTGAACTACCAGGACGCCGGGTCCTGGCTCACCCGGCTGAAGGCCAATACCGCCCCCGCCCTGGCAAATAAGTTCGACGCCACAGCGCCGAAACTGCAGGAGGTTCTCGGCCCCCTGCAATGGAACTCGACCGCGCAGCCGGTCGCCGCCCGTGCCATCTCCGAGTCCGCCGGTGTCTACAAGGTCGACGTGTTCGTCACTGTGACCTCCACCAACGCGCAGTCACCGCAGGGCGGCCAGACGACTGTCACCTATACGGTGACGGTGGACCGAGGTGCAGACTGGAAGATCACCGACGTCGGAGGCATGGACGGTGCACTGCGCGCCAAATGATCGCGAAGTGTCGCCTCCCGAACTGCATCGCCGACCAGGAAGGAAGTCCCAGGTGTCCGTCAATGCCGACTTCGCGGATGAGACCGCCGTACCCGAGCCGATAGTTTTCGACCGTCCGCGCGTCGCCGTACTGCCCGAGAGCGATCCGTTCTATGTACCGCCGAAGGGCTGGGAGCGCCTGGCCCCGGGCACGATCCTGCACCGGCGCAGCGTCACGATCAGCGCTTTCGGCCGTATCAGGCAATCGCTCACCGCATGGCAATTGCTTTATCGGACAACCGATCTCAATGGCGCCGCCGACACCACCGTGGTGACGATCCTCATTCCCCCGGCCTCCGGCACCGAGCTTCGCCCGCGCATTCTGAGCTTCCAGTGCGCGACCGATGCCGTGGCCTCGCGCTGCTTCCCGTCGTACTCACTTCAACAGGGCGCCAAGGTAAACGGGGCGGTGCCGCCGTTCGAACTGTTCCTGATCGGCGCCGCACTGGAACGGGGCTGGATCGTCTGCGCGGCTGATCACGAAGGGATGCTCGGCGCCTTCGGTGCGCCTCGCGAGCCCGGCTATCGTTCGCTCGACGGCATCCGTGCCGCGATCAATTTCGCACCGCTCGCGCTGGCCGGCGACACTCCGGCCGGACTGTTCGGCTATTCCGGCGGCGGCATGGCGACCGCCTGGACCGCCGAGATGGCCGATGCCTACGCCCCCGAGTTGAATATCGTCGGCGCGGCCGCGGGCTCGCCGGTCGGAGATCCGGCCTCGACCTTCCTGCGCCTCAACGCGACAGCTTTCGCCGGCCTGCCCAGTCTGGTCATTGCCGGCCTGCGGCGAGTTTCGCCCGAACTCGATGCCGTGATCACCGAATTCGGCACTCCGGAAGGCCACCGCAGGCTACGAATGCTCGAAAGTCAGGCCACCGTCGGCGCCGTACTGCGTTCCGTGCGCACGGATTGGGACGACTTCCTCACCGAACCACTCGCCGATGTGCTCGCCCGCCCCGCGATCGTCGAACTGTTCCGCACACTGCAACTGGGCGGAAACGCTCCGTCGATGCCCATGCTCGTGGTGCAGAGTGTCCATGATCAATTGATCGCGGTCGGCGATGTCGACGGTGCGGTGCAGCGCTACACCGCCGGCGGCGCCCACGTGACCTATCTGCGCGACAAGCTCAGCGAACACCTCACCCTGGCGGTATTCGCCGCACCACTGATGTTCGACTGGCTCGGCGACCGCTTCGAGGGCCACCCGGTGCCGGAGGCCGGAACTCGCACCGTCTGGACCGTATTGTCCTCCCGCCGATCTTGTCTCGAGCTTGCCCGATTCATCCACCTCACCACCCGGATGCTCCTCGGCCGAACGATCCGCGTACGCCGGTCGAATACCGCGAGTTGATGCACGGCGAAGTCCAGTCCCCGCTACTCATTTTTTCGAGGTGCTCGGCACCGAATGAGGTGCCGCCCGGTTGTTGTCACGGCGTCCCGGCGATTGGGGCGGCGGCAATGATCCAGTTGCTGAATTCCACTGCCAGGTGCCACTGGTGCTGGTGAATCATTTTGGCGGGCAGGGTATTTGGGAACTCTACTGTCAGCAGGGCTTCGAGGGTGCCGCCGCGATCGAGGAATTGGTGGCGGACTCCGCCGATGACCAGGCCGTCGTCGAGTAGGGCTTGTCCGGCGATGTGGATGGGGTAGCGCGGGTCGGTCGGGATGGTCAGCGTGTCGGACGTTGTGTAGTCCGCGAGGAATCTCAATGCGGCGGGTGATCCGCCGGTGGTTTCGCCATCGTCGATGGCCAGGTTGTTGAACCAGGTGGTGAATCGTTCGCGGGATTCATACCGTGCCCGTGACGTTGTGATCCACCTCCTATGCGGAGCGGACTCTCCGCTTGAGATGCTATTTTTTTGTCGTATCCGGAGTCTGCCCTCCGGTTCGACGAGGAGTTGAATATGGAAACCGCCCGTCGAGCGCACTATCGGGTGACGTTCGGAGTTCTTGCGCTCGGTGTGGGTGCTTATGCGCTGTTGCAGTCGCTGGTGATGCCGGTGCTGCCGACCATTCAGGAGTCGCTGGGTACCAGTCAGACCAATGTCACGTGGGTGCTGACGGCCTATTTGTTGTCTGCGTCGATCTTCACGCCGATCATGGGCCGCCTGGGGGACATGCACGGTAAGAAGCGGCTGTTCGTGATCGCGCTTGTCGCGCTGGGGGCGGGCTCGCTGCTCGCTGCGCTGGCCACGAGCCTGTCCGTCATGATTGTGGCGCGGGTGATCCAGGGTGTCGGTGGTGGTGTGCTGCCCTTGGCATTCGGCATCATTCGGGACGAATTCCCCAGGGACAAGGTGCCCGGCGCGGTCGGCATCATTGCCGCCCTGACCGCGGTGGGCGCGGGACTCGGGATCGTGTTCGCCGGTCCGATCGTCGATGTGCTCAGCTACCACTGGCTGTTCTGGATCCCGCTGATCATGATCACCATCGGTGCGGTGGCCGCCTATTTCCTGGTCCCGGAATCGCAGATTCGCAATGAGGGCAAGGTGAATTGGGCGACCGCGCTATTGCTGTCGGGTTGGCTGGTCGCGTTGCTGCTGTCCGTGAGTCAGGCGCCGAGCTGGGGCTGGGGCTCGTTCAAGGTGCTCGGGCTGCTGGCGGCCGCGGTGGTCATCCTGGTCATCTGGGTGATCGCGGAGACGCGCTCGTCCAATCCGCTCATCGATATGAAGATGATGCGCATTCGCACGGTGTGGGCGGCGAACCTGGTGGCCCTGCTCATGGGCGTCGGCATGTACGCGAATTTCGGCTTCCTGCCCCAGTTCCTGCAGACGCCGACCTCGGCCGGCTACGGCTTCGGCGCCTCGGTGACCCAGTCGGGCCTGATGCTGCTGCCCATGACCATCGGAATGTTCCTGCTCGGTCTGGCCTCCGGGCCGATGGCCGCGCGCTTCGGTTCCAAGAACGTGCTGTTCGTGGGATCGCTGATCGGTGCGGTGGGCTACTTCATGCTGGCGTTCCTGCACCAGTACGAGATCGACATCTATATCGCGATGGCCATCGTCGGCGTCGGATTCGGTCTGGCCTTCTCGGCCATGTCCAATGTTGTTGTCGCCGCGGTCTCTCCGGCGCAGACCGGTGTCGCCAGCGGGATGAACGCCAATATCCGGACCATCGGCGGTTCGCTCGGCGCGGCCTTCATGGCCAGTGTTGTGAGCAGCGGGGCCGCGCCCTCGGGCCTGCCGAAGGAGTCCGGTTACACCAACGGGTTCGTCATGCTCGGCATCGCAGTTGTCCTGGGCGCCTTCGCCGCACTGTTCATCCCCGCGATCAAGCGGAACCAGCAGTCGCAGCTCGAGGATCCGGCTGAGCTCGCACACGGCGAGATGGCGCTGATCGCGGGCGGTACCGTAGTCGGCGATGAATCCGAATGAGCCCAAGGTGCTGCGCCGGGATGCCGCGCAGAATCGGCAGCGGCTCCTGGACGCGGCCGAGCAAGTCTTCACCGAATCCGGGATGGATGCGAGTGTCGATGAGATCGCGCGGGTAGCCGGTGTCGGGATGGGCACCCTCTACCGCCGGTTTCCCACCAAGGAAGCGCTGATCAGTGCGCTGGTCCGCAAACTGATGGACGATCTGGTGGCCATCGCGAAGACGGCCCGCGACCGTACCGACGGCCGCGGGCTGGAGCAGTTGCTCTACGGGACAGGCGAAGTCATCGCCTCGCAGCGCGGTTGTCTGCCGCGCCTGTGGAGTGATGAGGAGACCAAGGCGCTCAAGGCCGAGTACTGGCGCATCATGACCGAACTGCTGATCGCGGCCAAAGCGGCGGGCCGCATTCGCGCGGATCTCACCGACACCGATATCGAGGTGCAGTTCTGGGCCATGCGCGGCGTGATCGAAACAACCCGCGGGGTCACCGATACCGCCTGGAAGCGGCATCTGGCGCTGTCTATCGCCGGAATGCGGCCCGGCGCAGAGGAACTCGTCGAGGCGCCGCTCGCGGAACGGCTCGCCAGGCGGGTCAGCAGCCGCTAGATTCCGCTCGGCCGCCGCTGCGGCGCACTGACCTGCTCCGCCGTACCGGCCTGCCCCGCCGCACCGAGCGCGCGCAGGGCGGCGGACCGGATCTCCTGGCGGAGTGCGTCATCGAGCAGGCCCGCGTGTTCCTGTAGTGCGGGCACGATGGTTTGGGCGACGGCGAAGGCGGCGCGGCTGCGGACGCGGTCGGCCGGGGTTGGGGTCGGGCCGGCGAGTAGTTCGATGATTCGGCGGCAGGCGGCGTCGGCGTCGTGCTGGGGGATGAGGCCGGCGACGGAGGGGTCGGTGGCGAAGGCGATGAACAGGGCGCCGGTTTCGGCTGCGCCGTCGATGTAGTCGGTGAGTATCTGGGCCGGGGTCAGCTGTTCGGCCTCGGCGCGTTCGATCAGCTGGCTCACCGCGGTGAACGGGGATTCCAGCAGTTCGGCGGCAATGCTCTCCTTCGACTTGAAGTGATAGAACACCGCCGCTTTGCTGGCGCCCACCGCCGCGGCGATATCGGCGATCGAGGTCGCGGCATATCCCTTGCGCAGGAACAGTTCCCGAGCCGCAGACAGGATCTCGGCGCGGCGTCCGGTGGTCACCGGGCGCTCGCGGGCATGGTCAGGACGATCTTGCCCTGGAGATGTCCGCGTTCTCCGCGCTCGTGCGCACCGCGGGCGTCCTGTAGCGGGTAGGCGCTATCGATGGCGACCGTGAGGGCGCCGCTGTCGAACAGTGTGCCGAGCGCGCGCAGATCCGCCCCGCTGGACTGCACCTGTCCGCCGACGCGCGTGATGCCGCGCCGCGAAAGCTCTTCCGGCGGATAGAAACCCAATGTGATGGGCACCAGGCGGCCGCCGTCGGCGATGGCCGAGACCCACCGCGCGGAATCGACCCCGCCGACGCTGCCGACGCAATCGATCACGACGTCCACGGTACCGGCCGCCTCGACCGGATCCCCGTCGGTGTAGTCGATGAAATTCTCAACTCCCAACCGGCGCAGGAACTTTTCGTGCCGGCCGGACGCGACCGCGACGACCTCGGCGCCGCGCAGCCGTGCCAGTTGCACGGCGAAATGACCGACCCCGCCCGCCGCGCCGACGACCAGCACCCGCTCGCCCGGCTCGACCGCCCCGTATCGGTGTATCTGCTGCCAGGCGGTCAGGGCCGCCATCGGCACCGCTGCCGCCTCGATATGGCTGAGCCGCTGCGGTTTCGGCGCGAGATCGGCAACCGGCGCGGTGACGTACTCCGCATGGGTGCGGCCGTGGCCCCGGCCGTCGAACGGCGGAAACCGCACCAGGCCGTAGACCTGGTCCCCGGCGGCCATATCGGTCACGCCCGCACCCACGGCGATCACCTCGCCGGAGACGTCCGCGCCGGGAACGGACGGTCGCGCGATCGAGGGCCGGTACTGCGGCGGCAGATCCGCGAACCCGCTGCGCCCGCGGAAATCCGACGGATTCACCCCGGCCGCATGCACTTCGAGCAGGACTTCGCCGCTGCCCGGAGCCGGCCGGTCGATCTCCTCGATGCGCACCATCTCGGGTCCGCCCGATTGGAATACCACCACGGCTTGCATTGTCGTCACGGCGACCACACCTCTCGACCCACGGCCTGACCGATCGGTCAGTGCATAACACTATGCAAGCCGAACTGACCGATCGTCAAGGGCCGTCAGGGTATTGGCCGGGTACCGGATCGGCGCCGGTCGGAGCGCATCGGCCGAGTGGTTCGGGTTACGGGCTCACCACAGGTGGCAGCGGCCGTCGTGATGGCCCCACTGGTCGTGTTCGTCGTTGTGCCAGTTGCCGTTTCGGTCGCAATGCCAGTCGTCGCGCCAGGGATCATGCGGATCGCCCCAGCCCGGATGGTTGAAGCCGGCCCAATCCGCCGCGGCCGGCATGCCGCCACCCGGGATGTCCGCCGAGGCCGCACCCGCCGCCGGGCCGATCAGCAATGCGCCCGCGGCGAACGTCGCCGCCGCTGTTCCTACGAGTTTCTTCATTACGGCACAAACCTTTCTACTTCTTCTGAAGGCCGAAAGTGGCCACGACAATTCCAATACAGATAAGCGCTCGATTCAATGAAACTCATTGAACTCTAGGCACATTGCCAGCCATGCACACCGGGCGTGCCGACCTGTTCTTGCGATCGAATGGCAAATCGGAGTGATCGTGAATCATGCCTGGTCCCAGGATTTTCCCAAGGAATTATGCGTCTAGTCACAGCAATTGTGATCCCTGTGTCTCGTGTTATTCCGCTATTTCAGTCCTGACCACCGGTGATGCCGATCGAAGGCTGTTCGCAGGTTTCGTTCAGGTGAGACACAGCATTCGGCGGAACGATCGGTAGTGTGCAGAATTTGCTCTCGACACTGATGCTCGCGGCCTCGACAGCCCTCTTGCTGATGGCGTCGACCGGGCTGGTCGCGCGGACCGTGAACTCGCGACGCCAGCCGGTGATCGTCGCCGCGGCGCTCGCCCCGTGGCTGATGGCCGCGGCCCTTCCGGCGGCGGTCCTGGCCGCCGTGGCGCAGCAGTGGGTCGCGGTGGCCGCGAGCGCCGTCCTGCTCGGGGCAGCCGTGGTGACACAGTGGCCGCTGTATCGGGCGCGATATCGGGCGGTGCGGCGGCCGCGGCACCGGGTGCGGCAATCCGCCGAGCCGCGATTGCGACCGGCGGGTGGGCGACCTCTACGGGTGATGCAGGCCAATATCCTTATAGGCGGCGCGGATTCGCTTGCGCTGGCGGCGACCGTCGACAGGCTGCACATCGACGTACTGACGGTCTGCGAACTGACGCCGCCGGGCCTCGAGCGCATGATGGCATCGCGCTTGCCGCAGTTGCTGCCCTACCACTACTGCAGCACCGGAGAGTACGGGGACGGTACCGGAATCTGGAGCCGCTATCCGCTCTCTGACACCCGCCGCCACGACGCCTTCGTCACCGAATTGCTCTCCGCCCGTGTCGAACTCCCCGATGACCCGGCTCCACTGGTATTCGCTGTCCACCCGGTGCCGCCCTGGCCGCGCAAGCCCGCCGAGTGGCTGCGCGAATTGGAGTTGCTGCGCCAGCTGCTGGCGAAGATCCCCGACGGCGCCGGTCCGGTGATCGTCGCGGGCGATTTCAACGCCACCATGGACCACCGGCCCTACCGCGTCCTCCTCGACGGGTCCTATCGGGATGCGGCGGTAGCGGTCGGCGCGGGGATCCTGCCCACCTATGCCGCCGATCGCTGGTACCCGGCCGTCATTGCCATCGATCACATCCTCGTGCGCGACGCCCTCGCGCACGAGGTACATACGGTCGAGCTGCCCGGCTCCGATCATCGCGGCATCTGGGCCGCACTCACTGTCTGACTCGAAGACTGTCGCAATTCACCGAGCTGGACTCTCCTTCGATGGCACGCACCGCCTGACACCCGCGATTTCCAGCGGCGTCATAGGCTTGCACGGGCCTATCCGTCGAGACCAGGAGGAAGCACGGCATGAGTGACTGGAATGCCAATATCGTTGCCGAGTTCCGAGCCAATGAGGGCCGGGTGGGCGGTCCGTTCGAGGGTGCGCCGATGGTGCTGGTGCATCATGTGGGCCGCAAGTCCGGCCGCAAAACCGTCAGTCCGATGATGTACATGCAGGATGAGCAGGATCCGGCCACCATCTACGTGTTCGCCTCCAAGGCCGGCGCTCCGACCAACCCCGACTGGTACTACAACCTCACCACCGCCGGGAAGGCCGAGGTCGAGGTGGGCACCGAGCAGTACCCGGTCACTGTCGCGGAAGTGACCGGCCCCGAACGGGATACGATTTACGCCGAGCAGGCGCGCCGCTACCCGGGTTTCGCTGAATACGCCGTCAAGACCGAGGGCATCCGTACGATCCCGGTCCTCGCCCTGCGCCGGGCCTGAGTCTCCGCCGCCGACCGCCCTTGCGACGGGGAATGCCGTCGCAAGGGCGGGCAGTGCCACCACTGAGCGGGGCCGTCTATGCGGTGCTGCCGCGCCGCGAGAGCAGCGATTGCAGCAGGACGAGTGCGCCGAGGACGAGCACGGTCACCCCGACCACCCGCAGTCCGGCGTCCGCCGCCGTTATGAAGGCGGTGATGATGTCGTGGCTGCGTCCGGGCGCGGTGGCCAGGGCCTGGGCGACGGTGTGCGGATGGTGGCCGTCCCGGACGTCCTGCGGCAGGGCGGCGACAAATCGCGCGGTGAGCACCGTGCCGATGACAGCCACCCCGAGGGCGCTGCCGAATTCCCGGGTGGTGGCCTGCAGACCCGCGCCGACCCCGGCCTGTGCGGGCGGCAGCGATCCGGCGATGGCGCCCGAGAGCGTCGGAAGTGCCAGTGTCACACCGATTCCGGTGACAATAAGCCAGGCGGCGTAGGCCAGGTACGGAGTCTGCGCGCTGCTGGTGGACAGGCCGAGCAATCCGCAGCCGACAAATCCGAAGGCGAGCGCGATGGTGGCATCGATCCCGATGCGCTGTGACAGCCGTCCGACGTGCCGGGCGCCGAGAATGATCGGCACGGTGAGCGGGATGATCCCCAGCCCGGTGCGCAGCACACTGAATCCCTTGCCGTACTGCAGGAATGAGGCGTTCACATAGAACAGCGCGAACATGCCGAAGAAGATCGCCGTCATGCCGAGACAGGCGCTGCGTAGGCCGGGCAGGCGGAACAGCCGGGGATCGAGCAGCGGATGTTCGACCTTCAGTTCGACAATCGTCCATACCGTGAACAGCACTGCGGCGCACACGAATCCGGCAATGACGAGCGCACTGTCCCAGCCTGCCTCGGGGCCCTGCACGACGCCGACCAGCAGCGCCACCGAGGCGCCGACGAGCAGCAGTGCACCCGGTGCGTCGAGTCGGCGGTCGTGGCGCGGTGACACCGGCGCGATACGCCCGACAACCAGAGCGAGAAGCAGTGAGATCGGCACGGCCGCAACGAACAGCCACCGCCATGATCCACCCGAGAGCACCGCGCCCCCGCCGACATTGCCGATGACCCCGCCGATCCCCGTCATCGAGGCCCAGACGGCGATGGTCGGACCCTTGCGCTCGGCGGGAACCGCGTGCAGCAGCACGGCCAGGGTATTGGGCAGGACGGCGGCCGCGCCGACACCGGTGATCGCACGACTGATCAGCAGGAGCGGGACGTTCGGCGCCACCGCCGACAGCAGTGCGCCCAGCGCGAACAGCAGTAGCCCGGTGATCAGCACGCCCTTGCGCCCGAAGCGATCGCCCGCGGCGCCGCCGGGGATCACCAGGCAGGCGAAGAAGATGACATAGGTGTCGACAATCCAGACCAGCGCCGATGCGGAGGGATGCAGCGCGCTGGCGGCGAGCATGGGGACGGCGAGATTGATCGCGGCGACCATGCCGACAACGAGTACGACGCACGCGCACATGGCCGCGAGCAGGCTGCGCGGCGAGGCCGGGGGAGAGGAGAGGCTGCGCGCCTCCGGCGCGCGAATCAGATCGGTGAGTGGCATGGCATCGACGTTAGGGAGATCGAGGTTGTGCGTGCCACGCAACTTTGACAATCATCAATTGTGTACGGTGCAACTATGCCCGAGCTCGACCTGAATCTCCTGCGTGTATTCGACGCACTGCTGCAGGACGGCAGCGTCACCGCGGCCTCCGAGCGCCTGAACCTGTCCATCCCGGCGACCAGCCGGGCGCTGGGCCGCCTGCGGCGGGCGATGAACGACCCGATCCTGGTGCGCGCCGGTCGCGGGATGGCCCCGACGCCGTTCGCGCTGCGCACCGCACCGCGGGTGCGATCCCTGCTCGACGAGGCGGCGGCGCTGATCAGCGCCGACCGCGAGGGCGGCATCGCGGATCTGAAGCGCACCTTCACGATTCGCATCAATGACGGTCTCGCCGCGACCCTGGCTACGGCGGCCGTCGAAGCCACGGCGGCGGTCGCACCGGGGGTGATCCTGCGCTTCGTCGGCGAGGGCAATGAGAGCATCGAGGCGCTCCGCGACGGATCCGTCGATCTGGATATCGGCCCCAGTGATGTTGTGGCACCGGATATCCGGACAGCCGTGCTGTATCGCGAACGCATGGTCGGCATCGTCCGCGCCGACAGTCCGCTGGGCAGCGGGCGCCGCCCCACCCTGGCGCAGCTGTGCCGCCATCCGCACGTCTCGGCCTCGCGTCGCGGCCGCGCCCGCGGACCGCTCGACGATGCCCTCGAAGCGGCCGGCCTGCAGCGCCACATCGCGGCGGTGGTCCCCACCACCGCCGTTGCCGCCCTGCTGGTTTCGTCGAGCCCCTACGTGGGACTGGTCCCGCAGCGCCTCGCCGAGCAGTACGGCCGAACCCTCGGCATTCGCTGGTTCCCGATCCCCGCAGACCTGCCGGAGATCGATGTGCGACTGCTCTGGCATGCCAGGCTCGACGCCGATCCGGCCCAGCGCTGGCTCCGCGAGACGATTATCGCCGCGCTCGAGCCGTCGGACTGATCGCCGAAACACAGTGGAGCCGAACAGGGTTCAGAGTAGTGCGGACCCACCTTGCGAACGCGCGACAGTGGCCGATCGATGTGATCACGCAGCCGTTCGAAGGCGGGCCGGCACTGTCCGTGCGGGCGTCCCCAGATCAGAGCTCGGACAGCCGCGGGGGTGGTGCACCATGGGGGAGCCGGGGCCCGACAGCGAGTAGACTGCCCGGCTTGCGTCCGTGCCCCCAGCCGATTTCCTTGCGGTAGCGGCCGATGTGGCTCTCGGGAATCGCGGCAGGATCCGAGAGCGGTGTGGCATCGGGTGCGACATACAGCGCGTCGGTGGGGCAGTAGGCCTCGCACATGAAACAGGTCTGGCAATCGGATTGCCTTGCGATGAGCGGAATTCCGCTGTCGGTGCGGTCGAAGACATTGGTCGGGCACACATCGACGCACTTATCGCAGCCGATGCAATCGGCGGCGCGGACGAGTTCGATCATGACGCCACCGCCACGGTGGTATTGGTGGCCGCGGCGGTGGAGGTCCATACCTGATCGAGGCCGCCGGACAGAATATGGTGGTGCTGCGCCGGATCCAGATCCGGATGATCGGCACGCTTGCTCATGCCGCGAGTTTCATTGCGCTGCAGGGTCGATCGATACATGAGCCGTCCGACGGCGGTAATCGCCGCGGCCTGCCGCGCCCGAACCCGCGCATCACCGGCGCCGCCGCCGAGTCCCTTCGCCCGCTCCCACACCTCGTCCAGCGCATCCAGCGCGGGCCGAATTCGATCCCCGTGGCGCAGATAGTTCTTCTCGAACGGAATCAGCTCACCCTGTGCACCGGCCACCACCTCTTCGGCGGTCACCGATTCGGTGTGCTCCGGCCGCAATCCGACGCGTCCCGCGCCGGTCAGCGCCGCCTGGTCCGGTCGCGGCGAACTCAGCGCGAAGGTCGCGGCCCCCGCCCCCGCCCAGCTGCCCGAAGACATGGCCCAGGCGGAATTGTGGCTGCCGCCGCCGGTGAAGCCGCCGCAGATGCGTTCCCGCGTGGCCGCATCACCGGCCGCGTACAGCCCGGGCACCGTGGTGGCGCACTCGTCGTCGACGATATCGATGCCGCCGGTCCCGCGCACGGTCCCTTCGGCGAGCAGATCCACCTCGAACCGGTCCGTGAACGGATCGATCCCGCGCCGGTCGAACTGCAGGAAGAAGTTCGGCTGCCCGACCCGCATCTGCGCCTGCACCGTGGCATCGGCGCGATCGAGCTGCGCGAACACCTTCTCCGTCAACAGGGTTCGGGCGATGACCGATCGGCCGCTGGTGGATCCGGCGCCCTCGACCACCTCTCCGTTCTCGTGGAAGAAGGTGGCGTATCCGTAGTAGGCGGTCTTGGTGACGGTCGAACCCTTCGGCACGATGGCGTAGGCATTGGAGAATTCCATGCCCGAGAACCGCGCACCCACCTCGGCCGCCATGAGCGCGCCGTCGCCGGTGTCGACATTGGTGCCCAGCGCGCGCGAGAGGAAGGCGCAGCCGCCGCTGGCCAGCACCACCGCGCCCGCGGCGATGCGATAGTCGCGATCGAGCTGCCGCTGATAGCCGGCCGCCCCGCGCACCACCCCGTCGGAATCGGTGAGCAGCTCCAATGCCGGTGAGTGGTCCAGGATTTCGACACCGAGCCGCTGCACCCAGGCGCGCATCCGGCGCATGTACTCCGGACCCTGCACCCCGGTGCGCAGCGGTTCCCCGGTCTGCGGATCGATCGGGAACGGATACCGCCCCTCCACCGCGAGGCGATTCATATTCGTATAGGTCCGGTCCAGCACCCGGTCCATCCAGTAGTGATCGGCCAGATGCCCGCCGAGCGCCTCCCGGCTGGCTTTGGCATTGGCGCGGGCGGTGGCCTCGGGAGCGATGTACCAGACGCCGGTGCCGGAAGGCGCTGTGGCGCCGCTGGTTCCGCAGTAGCCCTTGTCCGCCAGGATCACCCGCGCTCCGGCTTCGCGTGCGTGGATCGCGGCCCAGCAGGCCGCCGGCCCGCCGCCGATCACCAGGACGTCGGTACTGGTCTGCCAGGTGTCGTTCATGGGACATGGTCCTCACACGAGAAGGAGTGTCCGGACACCGTAAGGCGGACAACCGCTTCCGCCGAATGGTTGCGATCAGGGCGATCCTGACTGCCAGTCGGTGGGCGCCGCGAGGTTCGGGGCGACACGGCAGGGGCGTGACTGGTCGCCGGCCCGGTGATCGGCAAGGGTGGGTGGTAAGCGATGTCGGACCACAGGAGAGGCACGTCCATGGCTGAACCCGCACCGTCCGGACCTGCACCGGCGATTCCGCTGCGCCGCCGGGGGCCGGTGCTATGGCTGCTGGCACTGCCGGCGGTGCTGTACTGCCTGACGCCGGTGATCGCCAACCGCATCGAGCCGCGCCTGCTGGGCATCCCGTTCCTGATCGCGTACCTGCTGGTGGTGACGGTGCTGAGCGGTCCGCTGGTCGCGCTGGTCGCCCGCTTCGATCCGGCCTATCGCGCGGGCGCCGAGGAATTCGTGCCCGCCGATGAGAACACCACTGCGCCGGAGGCGCTTTCGTGACCGGCCGGGCCGTGGTGGCGGTCTCGTTGTTCACGGTGGCCATGCTCGCGACGGTGGTGATCGGCGTGCTGTCCGGGCGCGGACGGGAGCGTTCGATGTCGGAATGGTCCATCTCCGGGCGGGGCCTGGGCACGCTGTTCGTACTGCTGCTCATGGCGGGGGAGTCGTATACGAGCTTCTCGTTTCTGGGCGCGGCCGGTTGGTCGTACCGGTACGGCGTCCCGATCTTCTATCTGATCGCCTACCTCAGCACGGGGCTGGTCGCCGCCTACTTTCTCGCCCCGCTCATCTGGACCTACTGCGCCCGGCACCACCTGATGTCGATCGCCGATATCGCCGAGCATCGCTTCTCCTCGCGCAGGCTGGGCATCGTGGTGGCGCTGATCTGCACGATCTTCCTGGTCCCCTACGTGCAGTTGCAGATTCAGGGCATGGGTGTGGTGGTGAATGCCATGTCCTACGGCTCCGTCGATCTGAAGGTCGCGGCCGTGGTGTCGTTCGTGGTGGCCGAGACGTTCGTGCTCACCTCGGGCCTGCGCGGCTCCGCCTGGGTGAGCGTGCTGAAGGACGGCCTCGCCGTACTGTCGGTGGCGTTCCTCGCGATCTATGTGCCCTGGCACTACTTCGACGGTCCGGGTGAGCTGCTGGACCGCATGGTCGCCGAGAAGCCGCAGTGGCTGACCTTCCCGGGAGCCGGCGGCGGCACCTTCGGCGCGGCCTGGTTCGTCTCCACCGTGGTGCTGAACGCGGTGACCATCGGCATCTTCCCGACGACCGTGGCGGGCTACCTCTCCGCCGCGAATCCCACTGCCCTGCGCCGCAATTCGATATTCCTGCCCTGGTATCAACTGCTGCTGGTCATCCCGATGTTCATCGGCGCGGCCGCGCTGTTCGTGGTCCCGCACCTGTCGAATCCCGATCTGGCGCTGTTCGATCTGGTGACCGACTCACTGCCGCCCGTCGTGGTGGCGGTGATCGGCATCGCGGGCGCCCTGTCGGCCATCGTCCCGATGAGCGTCTTCCTGGTCTCCATCGGAACCCTCTGGGGCAGAACAATCCTCGGCGGCGGCCTGCAGGGCTCCACACCGCTCTCCGCCGGTCGTCAACGCACCCGCTCCCAACTGGTCTGCCTCATCGTCGGAGCACTGGCCCTGGCGGGAGCCCTGCTCTACCCGTCGGCCCTGGTCAACCTCTCGGTCCTGTCCTACGAGGGCATGGCGCAACTGGTCCCCGCCGTACTCCTGGGCCTCTATTGGCGCCGTCTGTCCACCGCCGGAGTAACCGCGGGCCTGATCACCGGCACCGCAGTAGTCCTGCTGCTGCATCTCTTCGGCCGTGACCCTCTCCTCGGCGTCAATGGCGGACTGATCGCCCTCCTCGCGAATCTTCTCGTCGCCACCGCGGTCTCTTTCGCAGCGGGCGGCACGACTACTTCGCGGGCTCGCCTGGCGGACATGGCGAACCCGGTGCGCCGAGCGGCCCCAGAATCGCCCTGATCGCAAGGGTTCCGGCGGGCCGGTCCCGGTGCGGATGATGGCACCGATCGATCGAGGTGAGATGGCGGTGGCAACTGGAGGTAATAGTGCCGGGGCGGTATTGCGGGCGGTGCTGGAGCAGGGGAGTGCGCCGCGCAGCGCGATCGCCAAGTTGGCGGGGTTGTCGCCGGCGACGGTGACCGCGCACGTGCGGGCGCTGGTGGCGGCCGGGCTATTGCTCGAACTGCCGGAGACGGCGGGCCCCGCCGGAATGGGGCGGCCGCATTCACCGCTGGTGCTGAATATTGCGGGCAATGTGGTGATCGGTGTGCACATCGCGGCCGAGCACACCACCGTCGCGGCACTCGATATCGCTGGGGCGGTGCGGCTTTCGCATCGCGTGCCGCATATCGATCTGAACCCTGATCGGATTCTGGCGTCCGCCGCCGCGGAGGTCCGGCGATTGCGCGATGAATTGACCGAGCGCGTTCTGGGCGTGGGAGTGGCGATCGGCGGCTGGGTGGACACTCAGGCCGGTTCGGTCGTCGATCACGGCACCCTGCATTGGCACAATGTCGCTGTGCGGCAGTACCTCTCGGACGAGACCGGGCTGCCGGTCACCCTCGACAGCCATACCCGCGCCATGGTGCACGCGGAACAATTGTTCGGCCACGCCCGCGATGCCGCGGCGACGGTGGTGCTGTTCGTCGGCAATGTCATCGATGTGGCATTCGCGGTGCACGGCCGGGTGCACTACGGCCCGCGTTCGGCCGCCGGCGCGATCACCCGCCTGGTGGGCGGAGAGACGGCGGAGGATGCGCTGGCGGACTGCGCCGATCGAGCCCTGGTGGCCCGGGCGCAACTCGCATCGCTGCCGGTGCGCAGCATTGCCGATCTCATCACCGCCGCGAGCAGCGATGAACGGGCCCGCGCACTGTTCGTGGACCGGGCCGAAGTCCTGGGCCGGGTGATCGCGGTCGTCATCGACCTGCTGGACCCGGACACGGTGGTCGTCGTCGACCAGGCCATGGTGCGGGTGCCCGGGGTGCGCGCGACGTATCTCGATGTGGTGCGCCGCTTCTCGGCCTGCGAGCGACCGGAGGAGGTGGTCACCGGCTCCTCGTTCCTGGGCCGGGTGCTCGAGACCGCCGCTGGCACCGTGGTGCTGCACCAGCTCTTCACCGATCCGCTGGCGGTGGTCGCCGCGGCGCCGCGGCAGCTCGCCTTCGATTCCCAGTAATTTTAAGTCGAACGAATGTTGCCCGATCGCAATGTTTTCCGCGAGAGTCTTGACATGAACGACTACGCATTCGCGGTCCGGTCCGGGAGCTCAGCCTGTCCTCGCTATTCGGATTCTCATGCCGTTGTCCGGCACATTCGAGCGAGGAGTAAAGAATGCGTTCAACTATTTACGGAGTAGGACTGGTGGTGGCCGCGGCGGTGCTGCTGGTCAGCGGTTGCGCCACCAAGGGCGGAGATACCGATCTCTCGGCCGCACTGCCTACTTCGGTACCACCCGGCACCAAATTGTCGATTTCGGTGAATACCACCCGGGTCGCCCTGGAGGCTTCCGGTCAACTGAATTCGCTGCCGTTCACCGTGACTGATTGGCCGGTAGTCCAAGCCGGTCCGGATGTGATTCAGGCTTTCCGTGGCGGCGCACTGGATATCGCCACCAATGCCGGAATTCCGCCGATCCAGGCGCATGCCACCGGTGTGGACGCGAAAATCGTTGGCGTCAAGGTGCGTTCGACACCGCTGTACAAACTCGCGACGGCCGCGAATTCGAATATCAACTCGCTCGCGGACCTGCGCGGTAAGCGCATCGGCTTCTCACCGGGGCAGGCCCAGGGCGTGATCGTGCTGCGCACGCTGCAGGCGGCGGGCATCGGGCTGAACGAGGTCAAACTCGTGGAGCTGAACAGTCCGCAATTCCTCACCGCGCTGCAGGGCAGGCAGATCGACGTCGCTCCGCTGGCGGAGCCGCAGACCACGAAATACCTGGCGCAGTACGGCAGTCAGGGCGCGCGAGCGGTGGATACACCCGCCGTCGACGCGCTGACGATTCTGTGGGCGCCGACCAGGGTGCTCCAGGATTCCTCGAAACTGGCCGGTGTCGCCGAATTCGTGAAGACCTGGGCGAGCACGGACATCTGGTCCTGGGAGCATCCGGATCAGTGGCTGGACGCGTATTACGTGAAGGACCAGAAGGTTTCGGCCGAGGACGGCCGGCGAATTCTGGCGGCCACGGATCGCCCCTACTATCCCGAGAACTGGGATGCGGCCATCAAGTGGGAGCAGGACACCGTCGACCTGGTCACCAAGGACGGCTATTTCGGTAAGAGCTTCGATGTCGCCGCACTGTTCGATCGGCGCTTCGAACAACTCGCGTCGGCCGCCGTGCCCGCGCAGTATCGGACGCAGGTGCAATCATGACGGTCGCCCTGCCGCGCCTCGCGGCACTGCCGTACCGGGCTGCCGCCGCGCCCGACGGATTTGTCGAACGGCGTCGCGTCCGCCGCCTCGGGGTGCGCAAGCAGATCCCGTTCGCCCGGCTGCTCGGTGTGGCGCTGCTGCTCGCCGCCTGGTCGGCCGGAAGCCATTTCGGCTGGTTGGACGCCCGCAAGCTGTCCGCGCCGTGGACCGTGCTCGATACCGGCTGGGACCTGCTGCGCGACGGCAGCCTGACCGGGAATGTCGAGGCCTCGCTGCGCCGGGCCGCGACCGGATTGGGGCTGGGTGTCCTCATCGGCACCGCCCTCGCCCTGGTATCCGGCCTGTCGCGGCTGGGTGAATCGCTGGTCGACGGGCCGCTGCAGGTGAAGCGCGCCATTCCTACACTGGGCCTGATCCCGCTCATGATCCTGTGGCTGGGCATCGGCGAGACGTTCAAGGTCGTGGTGATCACGTTCGGCGTCATCATCACCATGTACATCCAGACCCACGCCTCGCTCACGACCATCGACAAGCGCTTGGTGGAACTGTCTGAGGTGCAGGGCGTTTCGCGCCTGGACTTCCTGCGCCGAGTGGTGATTCCGGGTTCGCTGCCCGGCTTCTTCCTGGGTCTGCGACTGTCCATCACCGGATCGTGGCTGGCGCTGGTCGTGGTCGAATCCGTCAATGCCACAGACGGTTTGGGCAAACTCATGAGCGATGCGCAGAACTACGGGCAGGCCGACGTCATTCTGGTGTGCCTGGGCATCTACGGCATCTTCGGCCTGATCTCCGATGCCGCCATCCGTCTCGTCGAACGCAAGGTGCTGTCATGGCGACGCACAATCGCGACCTAGGCGTCCACACCCGGGAGCTGGCCCGGTCTTTCGGCGATCGCACCATCCTGGACCACATCACGCTGACCATTCCGCCGGGGCAGTTCGTCGCCCTGCTCGGCCGCAGCGGCTCGGGGAAGAGCACCCTGCTGCGCGCGCTGGCCGGACTCGATCACGATGTGCGCGGCTCCGGTGTCTTCCGGGTGCCCGCGAAAACGTCTGTGGTGTTTCAGGATTCGAGACTGCTGCCGTGGCAGCGCGTGCTCACCAATGTGCTCTACGGACAACCCCGCTCGCGCCGTCAGGCCGGCCGGGCCCTGCTGTCGGAGGTCGGCCTGGCCGGACGCGAACGGGCCTGGCCCGCGGAACTGTCCGGCGGCGAACAGCAGCGGGTGGCCCTGGCCCGGGCGCTGGTGGCGGATCCGGATCTGCTGCTGGCCGATGAGCCCTTCGGCGCGCTGGATGCCCTGACCCGCATCAAGATGCACGAACTGCTGCGCGAACTGGTGCAGCGGCACACCCCGACCGTCCTGCTGGTCACCCATGACGTCGACGAGGCGATCACGCTCGCACAGCGGGTGCTGGTGCTGGATTCCGGCCGCCTCACCGTCGATCTGCCCATCGAATTACCGGCCGAGCGGGATCCGGGCGCCCCGGAATTCCAGCGCATCCGCCGCACTCTGCTGACCGCGCTGGGCGTCGCCCCGGTCGCGGTCTGAAAGGAAAACCATGTCTGAATCACCGAAGCAGTTGCACCTCAACGCATTTCTCATGTCGACCGGCCACCACGAGGCGTCGTGGCGGCTGCCGGAATCGGATCCGTATGCGAACACCAAGATCGACCACTATGTGAATCTCGCGAAGATCGCCGAGCGCGGGAAGCTGGACTCCATCTTCTTCGCCGACAGCCCGGTGCTCTTCGGCGATACCGGCCGCCGGCCCAGCGGCAAGCTGGATCCGACCGTGCTGCTCACCGCCATCGCCGTGCAGACCGAGCGCATCGGCCTCATTGCCACCGCCTCCACCAGCTACAACTCACCGTTCAATCTGGCTCGGCGGTTCGCCTCGGTGGACTGGGTGTCCAACGGCCGTGTCGGCTGGAATATCGTCACCACCGCCGGTGCGGACGCGGCCCGCAATTTCGGGCTCGACGATGTGCCGGACCACCGGCTGCGCTACGAGAAGGCCGGCGAATTCGTCGAGGTGGCGACAAAGCTGTGGGACAGCTGGGCCGATGACGCGGTGGTCGCCGATAAGGAGTCGGGCCTGCACACCGACCCCGGCAAGGTGCGCGCGATCGACCACGAGGGCCGGTTCTTCAAGGTGGCGGGCCCGCTGAACCTGCCGCGCTCCCCGCAGGGCTATCCCGTTCTGGTGCAGGCCGGTTCGTCCGAGGACGGCCGGGAGTTCGCCGCGCGGCATGCGGAGGCGGTCTTCACCGCGCAGCAGACCATCGAGGACGGTCTCGAGTTCTACACGGACCTGAAGCGGCGTGCGGTCGCGCTGGGCCGGGATCCGGAGACCATCAAGATCCTGCCCGGCATCGTGCCCGTCATCGGCGATACCGAGGCCCATGCCCGGGAGCTGGATGCCGAACTGGAGCGGTTGATCTCGCCGGAGTACGCCAAGCGGCAGCTGGCCCGGGTCTGGGGCATTCCGGTCGAGAATCTGGATCTGGACAGCGAACTGCCCGAGGATCTGCCCTCCGAGGACGAAATCCAGGGCGCCAAGAGCAGGTTCACCCTCATTGTGAATCTCGCACGGCGCGAACGGCTTACGCTGCGCCAGCTGATCGGCCGGCTCGGCGGCGGGCGCGGGCACCACACCTTCGCCGGTACCGCGGAGCAGGTGGCCGACACCATCGAGGAGTGGTTCACCCGCGGCGCCGCAGACGGATTCAACATCATGCCCGCGGTACTGCCCTCGGGTCTGGACCGATTCGTCGACGAGGTGGTGCCGATTCTGCAGCAGCGCGGGCTGTTCCGCACCGAGTACACCGAGACCACCCTGCGCGGGCACTACGGCCTGACCCGCCCCGAAAACCAGTTCTCGGCGGCAGCCGAGCTCGTGGTCGCCGGATGACTCGCACTTCCCTCTCCTCCGCCGGCGCGGTCGATGCCGACCGCGCCGACGGCTGGGTCCGATATCTGCTGCGGCGCTGTGCATCCCACCGCCGCACGGCGCTCATGGCCGCGATCGGGTCGGTGGTGTCCGGAGTTCTCACCGCACTGCTGCCGCTGCTGGTCCGGCATGTGGTCGACAATCTGACGGTCACCGCCACCTCGGTACTGCCGTGGGTGCTGGTACTGCTCGCACTCGGATCGGCGCGCTTCGTGGCGGGCCGGGTGCGGCGGGTCGGCTCGTCCCGGCTGTCGCTGGATGTGCAGCACGATCTGCGGCGTGATCTGTTCGCCTCGCTGCTGCGTATGAACGGGCGGCAGCGATCCGGGCTCTACACCGGGCAGGTGGTGAGCCGCGCCATCACCGATGTGACGCTCATTCAGATGTTTCTGCAGCTGGTTCCGCTGGTCACCGGCAATGTGGTGCTGCTGGCCGCGTCACTGGTGCTGATGACCTTCATGTCGCCGCTGCTGAGTGTGATTGCGCTGCTGGTGGTTCCGGCGCTGTGGCTGATCATCTCGCGCAGTCAGCGGGAACTGTTCCCGGCCAACTGGGATGCCCAGGCCCGGGCCGCCGATGTCGCCATGCGGGTCGAGGCCGCGGTCGCGGGCGTGCGGGTGGTGAAGGGCTTCGGCCAGGAATCGCACGAGCTGGACCAGATGGCCGCCGCCACGCGTGATCTGTACCGGTCCCGGCTGCGCATTGCCCGGATCACCAGCCGGTTCACCCCTGTCATGCAGGCGGTGCCCGCGGCCGGTCAGGCGCTGATCCTCGTGGTCGGCGGTCTGCTCGCGCTGCACCAATCCATCACGCTGGGAACATTTTTGGCGTTCATGACCTACCTGGGGTCGTTTGTCACGCCCATTCGCATGTTCTCGATGCTGCTGACGGTCAGCCAGCAGGGCAAGGCTTCGCTGGATCGGGTGCGTGAGGTCATCGAGGGTTCGGCCGCGGTCGAGGGGCCGTTACCGGACACCGAACCGGTGCACTGGCCTGATAACCCGCCACGCCTCGAATTCCAGGGTTTGCGTTTCGGATTCGATGGTCAGCCGCCGGTGCTGGACGGGCTCGATCTCGGTATCGAGCCGGGTGAGACCATCGCCATCGCGGGCGCGGCCGGTTCCGGGAAATCGATCCTGACGCTGCTGCTGCCGCGCCTGTTCGAGCCGGAGCAGGGGCGGATTCTGCTGGATGGCACCGATATTCAGGAGCTCCCGGACCTGCGCTCGCGCGTGGCCATGGTCTTCGAGGACACCTCGCTGATGGCGGATACGGTGCGCGCCAATGTGTCCTACGGCTGTCCGGACGCCGATGACGAACAGGTGTGGCACGCTTTGCATCTGGCCGCCGCCGATGAATTCGTCGCCGCGCTGCCCGAGGGGCTGGACACCATGATCGGAGACCGTGGGCAGCGGCTCTCCGGCGGGCAGCGCCAGCGCCTCGCCCTGGCCCGGGCGCTCATCACCGATGCCCCGATCCTGGTGCTCGACGATGCCACCTCCGCCATCGACGCACAGGTCGAGGAGGAGATCTTCGCGCGCATCACCGCCGAGGTGCGGCGGCGCACCACCATTGTGGTGGCACACCGGATCTCGACGCTGGCGCTGGCGGATCGGGTCGCGGTCCTGGACGGCGGCCGGGTCGCCGAACTGGGCACCCTGCGCGAGCTGCAGAGTTCCGGCGAGCTCTTCAATGCGCTGTTCACCCCACCGGATCCGACCGGTTTCGACGACGATGCGGGTGTGGCGGCCGATACGGTGCCCACGGCCGGATTGTGGGTGGCGGCCGAAGCCGACGGGGACGAATCGCGCGCCCTCGAACAGATGGCGAAGGCATTCTCGCAGCGTGCCGCGGGCTCCCCGGGCGCGATGGCCGGGGGCATGATGTCGAGTGCGCCCCCCTCCGGTGATGTGCGCGCGCTGATCGACCGGCTACCCGCGCTCACCGGTGAACCCGAAGTGCCCGAGGACTTCTCGCACACCCCCGACGCCGAGTTCTCGCTGGCCCGCCTGCTGCGGCCTTTCGCGCTGCCGCTGCTGGCCGGACTCGGCCTGGTCTTCCTGGACGCGCTGGCCCAGATCCTGATTCCGGTCCTGGTGCGCTACGGCATCGACCACGGCGTGCTGGCCGGTGCGCGGGATGTGCTGCTGATCGCCGCCGCCTCGGCCTTCGCGGTCGTGATCGTGGACTGGGCGATCACGGTCGCGCAGGTGCGGGTGTCCGGGCGGGCCGGTGAGCGTCTGCTGTACGGACTGCGGGTGAAGGTGTTCGCGCAATTGCAGCGCCTGGGTCTGCAGTTCTACGAGCGAGAACTGGCCGGCCGCATCATGACTCGCATGATCACCGATGTGGACGGACTGTCGGCCTTCCTGCAGACCGGGCTCTCGGTGGCCTTGACCAGCACGCTCACCATCGGCGGCGTGGTGGTGGCCCTGATCGTCATCGACGCCCGGCTGGCCCTGGTGGTCCTGGCCCTGATGCCGGTGCTGGTGGCCGCGACCATCGCCTTCCGGCGGGCCTCGGTACCCGCGTACAACCTGGCGCGCGAACAGGTCAGCGCCGCGAATGCCTACCTGCAGGAGAACGTGGACAATATCGCGGTCACGCAGGCCTATCGCCGGGAGGCGGTGAACCAGCGTGAATTCGAGCGCCGCTCCTGGGGTTACCGGAATGCGCGGCTGCGCAGCCAGACTCTGATGGCGCTGTTCTTCCCGTTCATCGAGTTCATGTCGGTCCTCGCCACGGCCCTGGTCCTGGCCTTCGGAGTGCACCAGGTGCGCGAAAGTGCGCTCACCGCAGGCACATTGATCGCCTTCCTGCTCTACACCGATCTGCTCTTCTCACCCATCCAGCAGTTGTCGCAGGTCTTCGACAGCTATCAGCAGGCGGTCGTGGGCGTGGAGCGGCTCGGCGGGCTGATGCGTGAATCGGTGGCGACGCCGGACGCTGTCGATGCTCGTCCGGTGCGGAGCCTTACCGGCGAGATCGAGTTCCGTGATGTCGGCTTCGCCTACGACCCCGCGGGCGCACGGGTGCTGTCGGGCATCGATCTGCGTATCGCGCCGGGGCAGAAGGTCGCGGTGGTCGGTGAGACCGGCGCGGGCAAGTCGACCCTGGTGAAACTGCTTGCGCGCCTGTATGACACGACCGCGGGCGCGGTGTTCGTCGACGGCGTCGACATTCGGGACTATCGGCTGCGGGACTTCCGTAAGCGGCTGGGGGTGGTGCCACAGGAACCCTTCCTGTTCGGCGATACCGTGCAGGAGGCCATCGCCTACGGCAAACCCGATGCCACGCCCGCCGATATCGAATGGGCTGCCCGGGCAGTGGGCGCCCACGAGATGATCGCCGCCCTGGAACACGGTTACCGGCAGCCGATCGGCGCGCACGGTGACAGTCTCTCGGCGGGCCAGCGTCAGCTGCTCGCGCTGGCGCGTGCGCAATTGGTGGAGCCGGACATCCTCATTCTCGACGAGGCCACCGCCTCACTGGATCTGGCGACCGACGCCCGCGTCCGCGCTTCCGTGGATCTGCTGACCGCAGGACGCACCACCATTGTCGTGGCGCACCGCCTGGCCACCGCCGCGGACGCCGACATGATCGTCGTTGTCGGCGAGGGCCGCCTGCTGCAGACCGGCCGCCACGCCGACCTGCTCACAACGGAGGGCCCGTACCGCCGGCTCTGGGCGGCGTACGTCGGCGACGAGGCCGCGGCCAGTCTCGGCGGGCGGTGACGGCGGCTCCCGGAATTGTTCTCCGGGAGCCGTTTTCACGCTTCAGGTGAGCTCCCCGCAGAGTCCGGACAACCATCCTGCTCTGAATCCGTCAGCGGTGCGTGGGGCCCGGTGCGCTGATCGCCGCCGGGCCCTGCTGCATTTTCGCTGTGGCCGAGGCTGTTTCGGCAGCTGTGTCAGTCGGGGATGGCGGCGACCGCCGCCTCGACCGGGGTATCCCCACTGATCAATTCGAGAACCCGGCCGGCCGCACTTCCGGTGATCAGCAACTCGGCGAGGACCGCCGCCACATCGGCGCGCGGCACGCTGCCGGCGGCAACACTTTCCGCGAGCAGCACCTTTCCCGTCGCGGACTCGTCGGTGAGCCGTCCCGGCCGCAGAATGGTCCACTCGAGGTCCCGAGCCCGAAGGTCGTTCTCCGCCTGCGTCTTCGCATCGATATAGGCAACCCACTGCTCATCGCCCCCGGCGGCAGGCTTCCCCGCGCCCATGGTCGAGATCTGCAAGAACCGCCGCACCCCGGCCTTTTCCGCAGCCTCGGCCAGCCGCACCGACCCGTCCCGATCAACGGTGTACTTGCGCTGCACACCACTGCCCGGCCCAGCCCCCGCCGCGAACACCACCGCGTCCACCCCACTCAGCGCCGCGGCGAGTTCATCCGCCCCCGGCCCCTCGAGATCCAGCACAACGGGCTGCCCGCCCACCGCCTCCACATCCCGCGCGTGCGCCGGGTTCCGAATGACGGCCTGCACCACATTCCCGCGCTCACTGAGCAAGCGCGTGAGCTGCAAGGCGATCTGACCATGTCCTCCGATAATGGCGATTCGCATGATGCCGAGTCTACGGCGGCCCAGGGCGGTGCTGCCGTTGCACAGGGACGGCCCCGGAGAGAATTTCTCCGGGGCCGCCCTCTTGCCGGTGCTGGTTACAGCGTGCGGCCGATGATCAGCTTCATGATCTCGTTGGTGCCGCCGTAGATCTTCTGGATGCGGGCGTCGGCGTACATCCGGGAGATCGGGTATTCGGCCATGTAGCCGTAGCCGCCGAAGAGCTGCAGGCATTCGTCGGCGACCTTGCACTGCTGTTCGGTGAGCCACCACTTGGCCTTGGCGGCGGTGGGGACGTCGAGTTCACCGCGTAGGTGCTTATTGACGCAGTCGTCGGTGAAGCTCCAGGCGATGGTCTTGATGGTGTCGCATTCGGCCAGCGTGAACTGGGTGTTCTGGAAGGCGAAGATCGGCTTGCCGAAGGCTTCGCGCTCCTTGGTGTAGGCCAGGGTGACCTCGACGGTCTTCTCGATGGCGGCCGCGGCGATCACGGCCAGAATGAGGCGCTCCTGCGGCAGCTGCTGCATGAGCTGGATGAAGCCGATGCCTTCGGCGGTGCCGAGCAGATTCGACTGCGGCACACGGACATTGTCGAAGAACAGCTCACAGGTGTCCTGCCCGTGCTGGCCGATCTTCTCCAGATTGCGGCCGCGGCGGAAACCCTCGCGCTCGGTCTCCACCAGCACCAGCGAGACGGTGTCGGCGCCCTTGCCCTCGGAGGTCTTGCAGGCCACGATCACCAGGTCGGCGAGATAGCCGTTGGTGATGAAGGTCTTGGCGCCATTGAGGACGTAGTCGTCGCCGTCCTTGACCGCCTTGGTCTTGATGCCCTGCAGGTCGGAGCCGGTGCCGGGTTCGGTCATGGCGATCGCGCCGACCAGTTCGCCGGACGCCATCTTCGGCAGGTAGTGCTGCTTCTGCGCCTCGGTGCCGTACGCGTTCACATAGTGCGCGACGATCCCGCTGTGTACGGGATTGCCGAGGCTGGGGGACAGGCCGCGAACCTGTTCGGTCAGCACGACGGCCTCATGCGCGAAGGTGCCGCCGCCACCGCCGTACTCCTCGGGAATGCTGAGGCACAGCAGGCCCAATTCGCCTGCGCGGTTCCAGAGTTCGCGGTCGACATGGTGCTGGCGCGCCCACCGGTCCTCATTGGGGGCGCATTCCTTCTCGAAGAACTTGCGCGCAAGATCGGACAGCGCGTCCAGGTCCTCATCCATCCACGGCGAGCGGTGCAGGGCCACGAGTGAACTCCTCTGTTCTAATCGGCTCTGCCGTGACGGTAAGGCGATTTGTCCGGTACGCCTATGACCGGCTCGCTCGACTTCTTGACCGGAATGCTCGAGCGTCAGCGTTGGTACGTCAGCGTTGGTAGGAGCCCGGTGCGCTGCCGGTCCAGCGCCGGAAGGCCCGCGAGAAGGCGCTCGGCTCCGAGAAGCCGAGTCGTCGTGACAGCGCCGATACGGTCTCGTCGCCGCGCACCAGACTGGCGATGGCGGCGTCCCGCAGAATGTGTTCCCGGATCTCGCGGGGCGAGGTGTGTTCCTCACGCAGCTTGCGCCGCAGCGTTTGCGGGCTCATGGACAGGGCTGCGGCAATATCCTCGATGCTCGGCCACGCGCCGGTGAGTCCCTGTTCGAGAATGCGCCGGACCCGCGAGGCGAGCGATACCGAATAGTCGCGCGGGCCGAGGACGCCGGCCGGGGCGTTTTGCAGGAAGCCGAGCAGCTCGTCCTCGGTGCGTGTGGCCGGATGATCCAAGAGTGCGGCGTCGAAGACCAGCATCGGCGCCGGCGCCGAAAAGACCACGGGCGCACCGAAAATCAACTCGTAATCATCGACCTCCGGGTCCCGGGGATACGGCACCTCGACCCGCCGCAGCCGCAGCCGCCCGCCGATCGCCCAGGCGATGAACCGATGCGTAATGGTCAGCATGGTGTCGATGACAATGCCGACCGGCTGGCTGACCTCGCTGATATCGAAGGTCACCCGCGCTTCACCGTCGTGCTCGATCAGGGTGATGGGCGGTAAACCCGGCAGCGACCGGCGGAAACTCTCGAACCGGCGAATCGCCCCGCCCAGTGTCGAGGCCCCGACCAGCCCGAAGCACACCAGCCGCAGCGTGCCGCGCGGCATCGGATGCAGCCCCAGCCCGAGCAATTCGTCATCGGTGACCCGCCACAGCCGCTGCACCATCTCCACGACCTGCTCGAGGGTGACCCGAGATCGCCCCTCCGCCAACAGCTCCGGAGCAATCCCCGCATCGTCCAGCATGCCCGTCACATCCCAGCCGCGCTGCTGCGCCAGCTCGACAATCGCCCGCACCCGCTGAATGGGCAGCGTACTTCGGGAATCGGTAGGGGACATATCGCCCTGACGCTATCAATCCCCCCGCCACCCACCCCTGGCGGCACACCGAACCACCGAGGTCCGCAGCCGTTTTGGTGTATCCGCCACCCCCGTGTACTGTTCTGTTTACCCGACGCGGGGTGGAGCAGCTCGGTAGCTCGCTGGGCTCATAACCCAGAGGTCGCAGGTTCAAATCCTGTCCCCGCTACTAGGCAGAACGGCCCGGAACCAATTGGTTCCGGGCCGTTTTCGCGTTGGTCCGGCATTACGCTGGCATTCCCGGTGCGCGTTCGCAGCAGCTCACCCGGCTGTCCAGGTCCGCAGTTTCTCCGGATTCCGGATCGCCCAGATGCGAGTGATCCGGTTGTCGGCGATGTCGAAGGCGTAGACCGACACGATGGTGTCGCCGAGTTGGGCCACCAGGCCGGGTTGGCCGTTCACCGTGCGCTCGAGCAGTGTCACCCGTGGGCCCCGGGCGGCGATTTCGATCCAGGCGCGGGCGATCTGCTCGCTGCCGGTGATGGGGTGGAGGAAGGCCACGGCCAGGCCACCGCTGTCGGCGGTTGCGGTGGCCTGGGGATCGAG
Organism: Nocardia sp. NPDC006630; assembly: GCF_040611495.1. NCBI lineage: Bacteria > Bacillati > Actinomycetota > Actinomycetes > Mycobacteriales > Nocardiaceae > Nocardia > Nocardia sp. NPDC006630. The sequence goes on along the minus strand of NZ_JBEXOK010000001.1, from coordinate 186,138 downwards.
CAGACCGATCAGGGCCGCGATATCGCTTGTCTCCCAGGCCCGTTTGAAGTCCTTGACCACCTCGGCGCGCTGGGTGCTCGACGGGCCCTGCCGGGTGCGGATGCGGCGGCGGGCGCTGGAGGCGAGTTGGCGGCACGCCGCGGGGGTGCGCCCGACCACGTCGGCGACCTCGGCGAAGGAGTAGCGGAAGACGTCGTGCAGTACGAACGCCACCCGCTCGGCCGGTGTCATGGAATCGAGCACGACGAGGAAGGCCATGCTGATCGACTCGTCGAGGGTGACCCGGTCGGCGGGATCGGCGGGCGCGGAATCACCGAGCCATTCGGAGCGGTCGGGTACCGGTTCCGGAATCCATTCGCCCACATAGCGTTCCCGCCTGGCGCGCGCCGAGCCGAGCAGATCGAGGCAGATACGGCCGGCGACCGTCGTCAACCAGGCGCCGGGCACCACCACATCCTCCCGCTGCCGCTCGGAGAGCGCGTACCAGCGCACGTAGGTCTCCTGCACCACGTCCTCGGCCTCGGCCAGCGAGCCCAGCAGCCGGTAGGCGAGATTGATCAGCTGACGGCGTTCGCTGACCACGGAGGGCAGGTGCGGATCAGTCATGGTGTGCGGCTCCTTCGATCGATGCGTCCCTCACCGCATTTGACGAAATAGCGACCCGGATTGTGAGGCGGCCTGACATTCCGGCCGGCTGCGTCGTCGGAAGGTCGTGACGCTTTCAGCAACCCCGAAGGAGCCAATCATGACGATACCCAACGATTTTCAGTCACTCGCTGACCGTATCCCGACGCAACGCGAGGAAGATGCGGCCCGGATTCGCCGGCAAATCGACAAGGTGATCGAAGGACTCCGAGCCAAGGATCTCGACGCCGTGCGGCAGCTCTACACAACGGACGTCGTGTCCTTCGATGTCGAGCCACCGCTCCAGCATGTCGGCGCAGCGGCGAAACTCGCGAACTGGGCGAAGGTGTTCACGGTCTTCGAGAATGTGACCTATGAGCTTCGTGACCTGACGCTCACTGTGGGCGCCGATGTGGCATTCGGCCACGGCTTCGCTCGTATCAGCGGCACGCTGCAGGACGGGACGGCGACGAGCGGAATGTGGGTCAGGGTCACCTACGGCTTCCGGAAGATCGACGGCACGTGGTTGATCGCGCACGACCAGGTCTCGGTGCCGCTGGACATCGTCAGCGGCAAGGGCGTGGTCGACCTAGAGCCCGCGGGAGAAGCGCGGTGAACGTCTTCTTGTGGATCGTCCAGGCGCTCCTGGCCGCTCTGTTCCTCATGTCAGGCCTGGCCAAAGCTGCCCAGCCGAAGGACAAACTGACCGAACAGTATCCGTGGATGCACAACTTTTCCCAGGCGGCGGTGCGATTCATCGGCGCGGTGGAACTGCTCGGCGCGATCGGGCTGATCGCACCGGCCGCCACGGGGATCGCACCGATCCTGACACCGCTCGCCGCGACCGGACTGGCGATCGTCATGGCCTTGGCGGCAGCCCTGCATATCCGCGAAAGGGAGTCACGCGGAATCGTGGTCTCGCTCGTCCTGTTCCTGCTCGCCGCGTTCGTCGCCTGGGGCCGATTCGGCCCCTACGGCTGGTGACCCCGCCGGCAAGATCGGCCGGCATTACGGTGACTTGCGAATCAGGCGCACGCGCATTCGACGGCGGCGACGCCCGGGCACCGGGGCCGAACGGCGTCGCTCGCGGCCGTAGCGCAGCAAGTCCATCAGCAGATCCTGGGCCGCGCCGTACCTCTGGATGTCGACCCAGAGTCGCCACACGAAATCGGGATCGCTGGGTTCCAGCTTGGTCGTCGCGCGCACCGGCAGGACGTAGCCCGCGATTCCCGCATCGGTCAGCGCGAAAAGCACCCTGTAGACCTGCGATTCGCTCAGGTCGGCGAGGATTCCCCAGGCGCGGCCATCCAGTCCGTTGGACAGGCCGCGGGCGGGCACCCAGTGGCGGGTGCCGCTGAAGGCGGAGGAGGGATCGGGAACCTCACGCGCCGACGTCATCGCCACCTGCTGTTCACGAGAGGCCTGTCACGCGGCACTCGGGCGCTGAAAAGCTGTTCGCGCATCTGGGCCGGGGTCTGGCCGTAGTGCTCTCGATAGGCCTCTCGGAATCTGCGGGTGCTGGGGAAGCCCTCCTCGAAGGCGATCCTGTCCATATCGACCGGCAGTGCGATGGACAATCGCCGATGCGCGCGCTCGACGCGGATCGTGCGCAGCAGCGCGCCCGGCGACGGGTATCCGGCGCTCTCGAGCACCTTGTACAGCGTCCGCTCGCCGATGTTCAACATCGCGGCGATGGTGGCCGGAGTCACCCGGGGATCGTTCGCGTGATGCTCGATCAGACGTCGTGCGCGTTCGGCGTCTATCGCGCGCTTACCGGACTTCATGGCGGGAGCGGGGTTCAGCGCTCCATCGAGCAGCGTGAGGGCGCTGGAGAAGGCAATGCTGAAATCCGCTGCCGTCCAGTCCTCGGCTTCGACGAGGATTCGAGCCTGCGCCTCCAAAGCACGTACCAGCGGCCGCTTCTCATCCAGTGCGAGTGCGGCATGCTCGGCGCGTACGGAATCGACCGATCTTTCGGGGACGGTCATGATCAAGGCACTGAGCGTCCCGGTATGGGTCATCCACAGCGGGCGGCCCCAATGGAAGAAGCAGATTTTTCCGGGTTGGAAGATTTCCCTGGAATCACCCTGCTCGAACTTGAACCGACCTTGCAGCGGGATGAGCAGCCGATAGCTGTTGTCGCCATCGGATCGGACATTGCGATGTGAGCGCTGGTAATCCAGTGCGCCGGAGGTGAACCTTACGACCTGGAATGGGCCGACGTTCTGGGCGTACGCATCCGAGCTGAAGTGGTCCGAGCCGAATCCCAGCCGAACCGATCCCTGCCGCTGCTGGAGGTACTCGTACCACGACGCGGCCGGGTCGTCATCGTCGGTCGAGAAGGTCTCTTTCCCGTATTCCGCATCGATCACACCGCCCCTTTCACGCACCACGGCAAGCCTACAAGCAGACGGCGGGCATGTCCGGTGGGCAGAAAATGACCGCGAACGGGCAGGAAAAAGGTAGAGCCGCTGCAGCGATGGAATCTACTGTGCGAGACAGGCTTTCGAACGCCGGGCGAATGAGCCCCCGCACAGAGTTATCGAAAACACGTTTCTCGGTCTGAACGGAGGAGGGGAGGACCGAGCAACGGTCGACAGCAGGCTGGGTTCCGCATGATTTCGCCCGGTCGGCGACGCCATCCGGTGGGGGTCCCTGCTGTCGGACCCCCACCCGCGTCCGGTGCCGCGGCCTGCCTCGGACGAGCACTGTCAGCAAAGCGCAACCTGACAGTCAGCGACTTCTCAGGTCCGCGGGGTTTCCTGGAAACATGAGCGCGCAGCGACCAGATGACCCGCAGCAGTGGCCCCAGTACGGGCAACCCCTTCCGCCGCAACCGCCGCGATCGCCGCATCGCGGCCGGACGGCAGTGCTCGCGCTCGCTGCCGCGGCAGCGGTCGGTGTGGGCGCGGTCGGGCTCGGCACCATGGGTTTCGGGCTTGGTGCCCAGCACGCGCAGCCGGCCGCTGGGAAGGCCGGATGGCCCGCTCCGCTCGTGCAGCCGGTCGGCAATTCGAAAACCGCTGCCACCCAACCCAATGCGGCTGCGATGGATACCGCGGTGCAGGGTGTGATCCCCGGGTTGGTGAATGTGAACTCGGAGTTGGGGATGCAGGGCGCCGAAACCGCCGGCACCGGCATCGTGCTCACCTCGGACGGCGAGATACTCACCAACAATCACGTGGTGACGGGCGCGACCGATATCTCGGTCACCGATCTCGGCAATGGGCAGACCTACCCCGCGACCGTGGTGGGATACGACCGCTCCCAGGATGTGGCTGTGCTCAAGCTCTCCGGGGCTTCCGGCCTGCAGACCGCGCCGATCGGTAATTCGGACTCCGCCACGGTGGGCGAGCAGATCGCGGGCGTGGGCAATGCGGGCGGCACCGGACAGCCGAGCGTGGCGGCGGGCCAGGTCACCGCGCTGGGACAGACGATCACCGCCAGTGACGAGTCGAGCGGCAGCTCCGAGCAGCTGCAGGGGCTCATCCAGATCGCGGCGAACATTCAGCCCGGCGACTCCGGTGGCCCGCTGATCGACAGCTCCGGTCAGGTCATCGGCATGGATACCGCCGCATCGACCAACTATCGCTTCCGCATGCAGCGCGGCGGTGCGCAGAGTGGCGGCGGGCAGGGCTTCGCCATCCCGATCAATCAGGCGCTCTCGATCGCTCACGATATCGATTCGGGCAATAAGTCGGCCACCGTGCACATCGGTGCCACACCGTTCCTCGGCGTCTCCGTCAGTACCTCCGATGGCGTGGGAGCCGTTGTGCAGCAGGTGGTCAGCGGCGGCCCGGCTGCGCAGCTGGGCCTGGCGGCCGGTGACGTGATCACCGCTGCCGACGGCAACCGCATCGATTCCGCTACGGCGCTGACCAACAGCATGGATTCGTACAAGCCCGGCGACCGGGTCACTTTCAAGTGGACCGATCCGCAATCGGGAGCACAGCAGGGACAGGTGGCGCTGGGAACCGGTCCGGTCGGCTGATACTCGCTCAGACCCGCTTCAACCGCGAAATCGCTTCGTGCAGCGTCGCATCCTGTTTGCAATAGGCGAAGCGCACCAGCGTGTTCCAGTCCGATCGGTCAGCCAGCGCCGACACCGGAATCGCCGCGACTCCCACGCGAGCCGGTAGCTCCCGGCAGAACGCCGTACCGTCCGAACCGATATCCGCGCAGACGAAATATCCACCCGCACTGCGCTTCACGTCGAAACCGAGATCGTCCAGCGCGCTCGAGAGCAGCTGATACTTGCGCTGGAGTTCGATACGACTGGCCGCCACCCACTCCCGCTCATATTCGAGCGCATACGCGATAGCGGGCTGGAACGGCGCCGCGGCGACAAAGGCCAGATACTGCTTGGCCGCGTGGACCGCCTCGATCAATTCCGCCGGCCCGAGCGCCCAGCCGATCCGCCAACCGGTGACATTGAAAGTCTTTGCCGCACTGGACACCACAATCGTCCGCTCCCGCATTCCCGGCAGCGAGGCGATCGATACATGCGGATGCGGATCGAAGGCCAGATGCTCGTAGACCTCGTCGGCCACCACCAGAAAATCTCGCGCACAAGCCAATTCGGCAATGGTGTGCAAATCCGGCACGGTCAATAGCGAACCTGTCGGATTGTGCGGTGAATTCACCACCAGTAGCCGGGTCCGCGGTGTGATCGCCCGCCGCAATTCATCGAGATCGAGCGTGAATCCGTCACCGTCGGGAACCATTGCCACCGTGCGCCGAGTTGCTCCCACCATTGCCACCGCGGCCGCGTAGGAGTCGTAGAACGGTTCGATGAGGACCACTTCATCGCTCGGTTCCACCAGCCCGAGGATGGCGGCGGTCAGGGCCTCGGTGGCGCCCGAGGTGACCAGCACCTCGGTGTCCACGTCGTAATCGCTGCCGACGCGCTCCGCGTGCTCGGTCACGATGGCTTCCCGCAATCCGGGTTGCCCATTCGACGGCGGATACTGGTTCATCCCGTCGGCGATGGCCGCCCTGGCGATATCCAGCATCGCCTGCGGACCCCCGTAATCGGGGAAACCCTGCCCGAGGTCAATTGCCCCGTGCACCACCGCCAGCTGTGAAATCTCCCCGAAAACCGAGGAGTGAAAGGGCCGCAGCCGTTCGACAAGCATTTCGACCATCGCCCTTACACCGTTGTTGCGAACATCTTTGCCGATATGACCGCACAGCGCAGTACACCCGCCCGAATACGTACCGCGCTGTCCCGCCTACCGGATACCGAAATTCAGCGGTCCCGGAGTCCACCGGGCCGAACGCTGCACGGTGACGGTGTCGAGCCGTGCCGGGGACGCGCCCGGATCGAACGGGACGAGCCGTTCGATTTCGCCCCAATCGCGTTTCCAGTCATCCGCCAGATAGGACGGCAGCACATCGGCACGGGACACCAGGCCGATGTAACCGAGGGGCCCGCCGGAGGTGTGACTTTCCCAGTTGCTGGTCATGGTCGCGCCGGAAAGGTCGGGCAGAATGCGGTACCCGGGGGCATCGGCGACCCCGTAGCGGTGCAGCATCGGCTGCTGGCACGGGAACTGCAGGCCGACAAGCCAATCCAGCAGGACCGGGGTGGTGTGGCCGACCAGATCGTCGAGGGTGCGCAACTGCGGAACCCGTGGCGGGGTCACCGCCACCCACTGCGTTGGATCGGAGCTGTCGACGGTGGCGACAATCCGCACGGCCGTCGCCTGAGATGGCAACTGCTGCAGGGGAACTCGCAGGTTCCGCCAGGACGGCTGGAGCACGCTCACGTCATCGGGTGTGACGCGTCCGAGCGGCTGCACGTCAGTGCCGGTGGTCGCGCCGTATTCGACCTGGACGCTCTGACCGGGCACCGGCAGATTGTCGATATCGGTCGAGGCGATGCGCCCGGCGGCGGCGATGGCGATGATCCGGCCCCGATCGCCGTGCGCGTCCGGGGCGGGCAGCCGGTACCAGCCGGAGGTGAGTGTTTTCGTGGCGCCCGGGCTGCCGTAGCTGCCGAGCACCGGTGTGGTGGCCGGATTCAATCCGAAGGGCAGCGGAACCGTGCTGCCATTGCTGCCGTGCGCCCCCGCGCCCCCGTGCTCAGCGCTGTTGTCCGTGGTCCCGGCCTTGGTGGTGGTGCCCGCACTGCCGAGGGATTGGCCGACGGAAGCAGAAGCCGCGTCCGAGGCGTCCGGAGTCAGGTCGGTGAGATTGACGCCATTGGGTGTGAATCCGCTGGCCGCCGCGCCCAGGGTGGTTGCGGGATCTCCCGAAACAGGTTGCAGCATCCCCGCATTCGGATCAGGCTCGACCAGCACATCGTTCGCCAGCCCACACGGTTTGCCCGCCAGCGCGGCCAGATTCGACTTCGCCAGCGAATACGCCGGATACTGCTCGACTCCGGCTTTGACGAAGGAGGCCAACTCGAAGGTCACCACCAGCGCCGCGGCAATCGTCAGAATCGGAATGCGCCGTCGCGGCCGATACTCGGTGCGGCGGAAGGGTTCCCGAATGTGCAGCCACCCCGCAACTCCGACCAGCAGCACCGCGACAGCCAGCAGAACCGTGCCCGCCGCGATGCCGTGCACCGATATCGGCTTGTCCCACCAGGGAATTCGATAACTGGCCACATACCACCAGCCGTTCGAACTCGAGAACGACACCGCCAGCACGGCGAACACGGCGGCCGCGAAGAGCGCCCGATTGCGCGGCGACCGCATGACTCTCGGCCCCGCCGCAACAGCCGCCACAACCGCGACCACACCGGCGAGCCCCGCGAATACCCCCAGATGATGGGTGAACTTTGTCGGTGAGAGCACCATCAGCGGCAGCGCGGCCAGCGTGGTCCCCACAATGCGCCGAGTGGGTCCGGCCGCGAGACCGGGAATCCGCCCGCTGCCGCGCAGCAACGCCAGCACCGACAATGCCAAGGCCAGGAACATGATCAGCATGGCGAACCGGCGCGCCATCGAGCCGTCCGGGGTGGCCTGGAACAGATCCTGATAGACCAGTGACTCGTCGTACCACGGCATATCCGGGCCGACCACATTGTGCGCCTGGCTCATAGCGCTGACTTCGGCGATCGGCTGGCCCGCGAAGACGATCGCGAGAATCGCCAGTCCGGTGGCGGCGGCCGGGGCGATCAATGCCGTGTATCCGACCTTGCGTGCCCGCTCGACAATGATCTGCACCAGCGGCCGAGCCCCGGCCAGCAGCGCCGCGAAGCAGATCAGGCCCGCCGGGTTCGTGACCACCGCCAGCGCCGCCGGAATCAAAGCGAGTGCAGCGGGCGCGAGGCGACGGGTCGCGAGCGCGCGTTCCATCGAGACCCATACCAGCAATACACCCAGCGCGACTGCGGGTTCGGGCCGCATACCGTTGTTGTAGGGCAGCCAAAAAGCCAGGAACACCAGCCCCCCGGCCCAGATCGCGGCCCGCTCCCGCCGTGCGCCGACTCCGAGTCGCGGCACCACCTCGCGGCTGATCAACAGCCAGCACACAATGCCGAAGACCAATTCCGGTAGTCGCACCACAATGCTCGCCGGCGAAATCCGCGACAGTAGTTCGAAAGCATTGTCGTAGGGAATCCCGATCGGTGTTTCCGGCACTCCGAAGTAGGCGAAGTAGTTCGCCAGATACCCTGCGTGCCCGGCTGTCCGAGCCATACCGAAGATGTATCCGTCGTCGGCGGTCCCGACCCCGATGAAGTACCAGAGGACCAGGATCGCGATAACCACGCTATCCACCGCCCGCGGCCGCCACCAGCCGTGCGGCAGCACTCGGCGATTACGGCGACCGTCCAGGCCGTCGAGCCTGTGCAATGCGAACAGCGCCAATGCTGTCGCGGCCAGAGCGCCGATGATCGCAGCCAGCTTCAGGGCTGTGGGGGAGGTGGTGAAGCGGGAGTCGATGACTATGTCGGCCCGCATTCCCGCGGGTGCGCTGCCGGTGAGGTCGGTGAATACGCCTACCAATTGGGGCCGATGGTCGCCATCCTGGACGACGGGAGCGGCGCCGCTGACATTCACGGTGGTGCGGGCACTGTCGGAGGCGATCGATACCTGACAGCCCTGGGGCAGGTCGGCAATGGCGGTATCGACGAGCACCTTGTCGCGCAGCACCACCTGGAGTCGGTTACCGGCGTCAGCGGGAGCGACAAGCACATTCAGGCCGTAATGCCATGCCTGTCCGGATGCGGGCGGGACGGTCGAGAGTAGGTTGCCGCCGCGAGGTCCCAGCGTGGAAATTGCTGCGCAGGGGACGTCGATATTCGTGCTGACCGGTGAATATGACACCAATGGCGACGTCACGCCTGTTGCCTGTCCGCCTTGCGGCCAAGAGAACGACGCTTGCTGCTGCTGAACCGGGAGCAGTGGCACTGCCACCGCTAGTAGCGCACCGAAAATACCCGCAACGATCGCGACAATTCGCCATAATCGGGCAGAATTTTGTTGCTCGACTTGGGAATCCAGTGGTTGATCGTCGGGCGGCTGTCTTCGGCTGAGCACCAAGGTCACGCTTTCGGATACTAGCAACGGTGTTGGTTCGGTGGTGGCATGCAAGACCGGGAAGAGGTGTGAGAACCCTGGGAGTCGTACCCGGCTTACGCTGCCGCCGGCCTGGGAGGCGGGGCCGGGCTTCCGGCGGGAAGGTTGGCTGTGGTCCCGTTCTACAGAAACAAGAAGAGCGAAGTGCAAGAGATAAAAGACGCCTGGACGAGAAGAAGAGAAAACGACAAAAGAACAAAACAAGAAAAGAACAAGGATGTGAAAGAGGCTGGTCGGTTCGCCAGTCTGAATATCCTGATATCACAACATGATTCGCCTTTCCCGACCTATGTTGCGGCGGTAGAATAGGGGTATGAATTCAGGGGGAGAATCCGCGAATACCGACAGTGCCCGCGCACTGTCGGTGGCGGTCGATCACCTCCTGAACGCGTCCTTGGTTCCGTTGCAGGATGATGAATTCATTGCCCTCATGCGGGAAGTGGAGACCTGCACGCGCAAGCTCGAAGCAGTCAAAACCCGTTTCGTCGTGGAAACCACCAGCCGCGGCCTGGCCCAGCGTGGTGGTGTCGCCTCTCCGAAGGTGTTCCTGCGTCAAACCCTGGGCATCTCCCGCGCCGATGCCGCCTCCCGGGTCAGCGTCGCGGTAGAGACCGGTCCGCGCATCGTGTCCGGGGTCGAACTCGAACCCACCCTCGCGCACGTGGCCGCCGCGCATCGCGACGGGGTGATCGGTGTCGATCATGTGCGTCGGATCATGACGGTGATGAACCGGTTGCCCGGCAGCCTCGACCTGGACGTGCGCGAGGCCACGGAGTTGCAGTTGACCGAATTCGCCCCCACCGGCTACCCCGAAGGGCTGCCCGTCATGGGCGAAGTGCTGCTCGCAGGCCTCGACCCGGACGGTTCGTTGAGTTCCGACGCCGACCGCGAACGCATGCGCGGACTCACCCTCGGTGCCGAGCGCGCCGACGGGATGTCGCCGTGGAACGGGGAGATCAACCGCAAACTGCGCTCGGTCCTCGAGCCGGTGTTCGCCAAGCTGGCCCGCCCGGGCATGTGCAACCCGAAGGACCCGCAGAGTCCGTGGGTGTCGGACCACAAGCTCACCGCGCAGGAGTTGGCGGCGTGTGTCGAGCGTGATACCCGTACCCCCGCGCAGCGTAATCATGATGCGTTGCTGGCGTTTTTGCGGCCGGAGTTCGGTGGCCCGGCCAAGCTGGGTAAGCATCGGGGGTTGCCGGTGTCGGTGATCGTGACGATGAGCGTGGCCGATCTGGAAGCCGAAGCCGGTGTGGCGACGAAGGCTTCGGGTGGGATCGTGTCGATCCCCGAGGCTCTGGAGTTGGCGGTGAAGTCGAACAAGTATCTGGCGGTGTTGAATCCGGTGGGGTTGCCCCTGTATCTGGGTCGGGGTGAGCGGTCGGCGGATCTGGACCACCTCCGCAGCTCCTCGGGTATCGAGAGCGGCCTCGTGTGTGAGTCCCGTTCGGGGAGCCTCGATTCCGGCGCTCGCTCCGCGAGCCCCGAGCCTGTTTCGCAGGCAGGCGGTTCCGATCTCGACCTGTGCTTGTTCGGCGACGAGGGTGATTGCGTGTCGGCGAGCTTCAGCGACGGGCCTGGCCCTGCCGGTCCCGAGTTCGGTTCACGTCCGGCCGGTTCCAGCAATGGCTTCCGCTCGACCGGCACCGAGCGCGAGTCCGGCTCGGCCACCCTCGACCACGACTCCCACGCCTCGAGCACCGAGAGTGGCATCCAGCTCAGGTCTGGGTCGGCGAGCCTCGGCGCAGGCACTCGACCCCCGTGCTTGGTGTTCGGTCCGCGCACGGTCGGTACCGACCGGGTTCCCCGGTTGGCCAGTGCCGCACAACGACTGGCACTCATCGCCTCGGAGCGGGGTTGTACCCGGCCCGGGTGTGATATGCCCGCGACGATGTGCGCGGTGCACCATATCGATGAGTGGGCTCAGGGTGGGCCGACCGATATCGACAACCTCACCCTGGCCTGCGATCACTGCCATGCGCAGGTTCACGACGGGCCCGGTGGGTGGAAAACGGTGGTGATGGGACCGGATTCGGAGTTCGCGGGCAGGACCGGGTGGATCGGGCCCCCGCACATCAACCCGACCGGGGAACCACAGGTGAACCACCTGCACCACCCGCTCGAGCTGAAAGCTGCTGCACTGGTGCGGATCCGGGACCGCAATGAACGAGAGTGGCAGCACAACCGACAATAGGCCGCCACCCACCCGCTAACACCTGTTCCACCGCCGGGGCTCCTGCCCGCCGGTGCTACAGGTCGTTGCGCGGGTGGGTATTTCGGGGTTTGTCTTTGAAACGGGACCACAGCCGGTCACCCCGTCCGGGACCGCAGGTTCCTCCCCTGCTGGGGAGCCAAGGTCGGGTACCCCACCCGACGTCACCAGCACGGCCATCTCGGGCCCTGCCCGCACCCGGTGACCCAACACCTCTCCTCGGCGCAAGCAACCCAGGTGCACCGGCTCGCCTCGGCCTCGAATCTCTCCCCCGAAGCGGGCACCACACCACCCTTCTCCGCGACCACACAACAGGTGTCCGCACGGCAACAGACCCCATATCCGCTGTGCCGCAGAGACACCCGCTATTCCGTCCTCGGTGGCCGACGGTTTCTATGCCGAAACGGTCGGTGCACCTGGGTTTCTTGCTTCCCGGACAGGGTTGGTCAGCAGGGGGTGCGGGCAAAGCCCGAGATGGCCGTGCTGGGCGCGTTGGGAGGGGTACCCGAGTTACCTTCCGCGGTTGGGAGGGGTACCTGCGGTTCCAGCTGGGTCGACCGGCTGTGGTTGCGTTCTCGAGATAGAACACAACGATGAAGACTGCTGGTGGTCGAGCGCTGAACATCTCCCGCTACTGCCTGTCGATGGCCGCCTTCCCGGCGGTCTTTGTGATGGTCGCTCGGGAGTTAGGGGGTTGCGGGACTGGCTTTTTCGCTGAGGAACTTGTGTAGGCGGGTGGCGAGGGTGGTGGGGACTTCCAGGGGGGAGAGGTGGCCGGTTTCGGGGAGTGTTTCGAGTTCGGCGGTGGGGAGGTGGGGGAGGAGGTGTTCGAGAAGTGTTGCGGGTGGGTCTACCTGGTCGTGTTCGCCTGCGAGGATCAGGACGGGCGCTGCTGTGGAGGCCACGGTTGTGGTGATGTCCTGGGCGATCGAATGTAGGGGCCAGGCGGAGCGGGCGGGTGGGGTGGTGGCGAGGCTGTCGGTGACTACCTGGGCTTGCAGGTCAGGGGGGAGTGGGTGGTGGGTGAGTACGTGGGTGAGGGCTGCTGTGATGGTGTCTTCGCTGTCGTAGGCGTGTGAGAGTCCCTGCTGCTCCGGCTCGCTGATGGCCGGGTGCGCGGGAGCCGGGGCGATCAATATGACGCCGATCAATCCTGCGGGCCTGCGGGCGGCGAAGAGCTGCACGACTTTTCCGCCCATCGAGTGGCCTATCAGGACGTACTGGCGCGCACCGAGTTCGGTGACTATGCGTTCCAGATCGTCTGTCAGCTGGTCGATTTCGTAGGGGCCGGGAAGGTCTCGGGATCGGCCCCAGCCGCGATGGTCATAAGTTACCACCGGGCCTGCCCAGTTCAGTTCCCCGATCAGCGGGCGCCAGGTGCGGTGGGAGCCGCCCCAGTAGTGCAGGAAGATCAGTGTCGGTACCTCGGGATCACCGGTTTGCAACTGGATTTCCAGTGAACCACCCTGTACCACAATAGTTTCAGTCTTGATGATCATGGTGTCGACCTCTCTTTTCGCTCTATGTCGACGCTATTCGGAAAGTGTGATCCCGACGAGGTACATTCATGACTGATGACGGTCAAAAATGGACAGGAACGGCAGATCCTGCCGATGCGGTATGAGTCCGGTGCGCTATCTGCCCTGGGCCTCGAGATACTGACCTTCGAGGAGCTGCGCACTATGCGCGCGGGTACTGAATCCTCCCCAGTGATCAGGGCTGACTTCCATGTACTGGCGAGCTGTACCGACGGCAACGGCCGATTGCGGGTCGACTTCGCGGCACACCCCTTCGGCGCGGGCGATCTGGCGTGGATCCGCCCGGGCTGGACCCATCGCTGGGACGACATCACCGACGTCCAGGGCAGCCTCGTCCTGCTCCGCCCGGAATTCGTCTCCACGGCGATCATCGGCGCCGATCCACCGGGGATGCTGGTCTCCCCGATGTCGAAGACCACACCCCTCATCACCGAGGCAATCGAGCACCTCCGAAGCGAATACGCCGCGGTCGAGATCGACCCCCTCCTCGACTCGGCCAGGATCCTCCGCAACCTACTGGAGGTGATCCTCCTGCGAACGCGAGCCGGACAGCATTTCCGCGCCACCGGCGAAGTCTTCGACGCCTTCGCCCGCGCCGTTGAGGCCCACCACCACGAATCCCGCGAACTCTCCTGGTATGCAAGCGAACTCGGCTACTCCGCCCGCACCCTGAGCCGAGCGTCCCACGCCGCCGCCGGTATGAGCGCCAAACAGTTCATAGACGATCGCGTAATCCTCGAAGCCAAACGCCTGCTCGTCCACGGCGACCTGACCACCACCGAATGCGCCCGCCGCCTCGGCTTCGACGACCCCGCGAACTTCGCCAAGTTCTTCCGCACCCGAACCGCCACTTCCCCTGGCCGCTTCAAAGCCGCCGCCTGACGCTGCGACCACCTCTGCCAACTCAGTCGGTGGCGGCGTCGATCCGGCCGGATTTGATTGCGGCCTGGAGGGTGTCGTAGTCGGTGAGGGTTTGATTGGCGTAGGCGAGGGCGAATTCGCCCATGGCGCGGTCGAATACGTCATTGGTGCCCAGGTAGGCGGATATGGCGACGCGATCGCCGGAGCGGGCGTGGCCGCGGGCCAGGGTCTGGCCGCAGAGGGTGGCGTATTGGCGGAGTTCGGCGAAGGACATGTCGTCGATTGTCAACGAGCCCTTCATATCTCGGAGCTGACGCCAGTAGTAGAAGTTGCCGTCGGGGCCGGTGGCCCAGCCCAGGAAGATATCGCTGGCGGCCTGGGTGAGGCGCTGGCCGTGCACTACGCGGTGGCCCTGATGCCGGAAGACACTGGAGCGCAGGTATTGCGCGAGCACCGATTCTTCGGCCTGCTTCACTTGCAGAAACAGCGGGTCGCCGGTGGCGCGGCCGGTGAGCAGGGCGATGAAGCAGCGGGTGCCGACACTGCCGACGCCGACGACTTTCATTGCGATATCCCGCAATTGGTAGCGGTTCAGCAGGACGCGCCGCTCCTCCGGCAATGTATTGCCGTAGTCGACCAGCACCGAATCCAGGTCCGCCAGTTCGGTATTGGGAACAGACATGACCAGCGGCGGATCCTGTTTGATGCGCGGCGTGCCATCAGGTCCGGGCTCGGTGAGTTTGTCGAGCGCCTGCAGACTGGTGCGCGACTTCGCCTTGCTGATCACCTTTTCGGTGCGCTTGCGATCCTTCGGGCTCAGCAGCTCGGCGACCTGCTCGGCATCGACGCGCTCGTACCAGACCTCGGTATCGCCGATACCGGCCAGCCGGTTCATGGTCTCGCGGTAGGCGGTGGCCGCGGCGGCACCGGCCTCGCTCGCCTCGTCGTCGTCGCAGCCATTGGCGCGCGCCGCGACGGCGACACTCGCCACCAACCGCTTCACATCCCATTCGAACGGCCCGGGGAGGGTTTCGTCGAAGTCGTTGATATCGAAGATGAGTGAGCGCTCGGGCGAGGCGAACAGCCCGAAGTTCGACAGGTGCGCGTCACCGCACAGCTGGACGGTGAGCCCGGTATTCGGCCCGGCCGCGAGATCGGCGGCCAAGATCGCGGGTGCGCCCCGATAGAACGGGAATTGTCCGGCGGCCATGCGCGCGTATCGAATTCGCACCAGCTCCGGTACCCGGGTGGCGGCCTGCCGCTCCAGCACCTCGATCGGATCGATCCGATCGGCCGCCGGTTCCCACTGGCCCAAGCTCGTCCGCGGCACTTGCTTGCGGACCGCTCGGCCCTCCTCGGCGGTGTCGGCGCCGGTGGTGCTCACCGCGGTATCCGATGTCGTCATGCTCGGACTCTAGTGCCTCGCCTGCGGCTGAACCCGCAGCTGGCGGCCCCGGGTGTGTGCACTGGATGCGCTTGTCAGGGCCGGTCGGTACCGTCCGCGCTGTGACTGATCGTGAAACCTTCGCACCCCTGGTCTTTTTCGAGTACGACCACAACCCCGGCAACTACTGCCTCATGCTCTCCGACAACCACATGGTCGAGTTGGAGGAGAACTTCACCGAGGCCGGGTACGAGGGCAATGGTTACGGCTGGGCCGGTGTCGCCCAGTCCGCTGTGAGCCTGCGCGCCCCCGAACTCGCCGAACGCATCAATTTCGACCCGGAGGCGGGCACGTTCGTCGCCTACGGGACCGATGCGGAGGCGCTGCGGCAGCTGGGTCTCCTACTGCAGGAGGCATTCCAGGACCAGACGGTGCTCACCGGATTCATCGCGGCCGGCGATCCGGAATGGTTCGACTGACCACGCGGGATGGATGCGGGTAGCGGCGGCGTTCCCGTGTCGGGGTGTTCGCATACGCTCCGGGGCGATCGGAAGGAGTGCCGTCATGAGCCGGCGTGGTTGGGCATTGTTCCTGGGTATGGGCGTCATCTGGGGCGTCCCGTACGCCATGATCCGGGTCGCGGTGGGCGACTTCGATCCGGTGGTGGTGGCCTTCGGGCGCACCGCCCTCGGCGCGCTGGTGCTGCTGCCTATTGCCCTGTACACCAAGGTCTTCCTGCCCGTCCTGCGGCAGTGGCGCTGGCTGCTGGTCTACACCCTCGTCGAGATCACCGGGCCCTGGCTGCTCATCGGTAAGGCCGAGACGACGCTGACCAGTTCCACGGTCGGCCTGCTGATCGCGGCGGTCCCGCTGATCGCCATTGTCCTGGTGACAGTGGGCGGCCACGAGCGCCTCGACACCCGCCGCATCATCGGCCTGCTGATCGGTTTCGCCGGTGTGGCCGCGCTGGTCGGCCTGGATATCGATGTCTCGAATATGGGTGCGCTCGGCGCGATCGCCATCAGCGTCGTCGGCTACGCGCTCGGCCCGATCATCATCTCCCGCAAGCTCACCGGTCTTCCGCCCATCGGCGTGGTCACCGCCACGCTGGTGTTCGCCGCCGTCATCTACCTGCCGTTCGCGATGCTGCGCCTGCCCGCGCACTATCCGGCCGCTGCCAGCTGGTCGGTGGTCGGCCTGGGCCTGCTCTGCACCGCACTGGCTTTCGTGGTGTTCTTCGCACTCATCGGCGAGGTCGGCCCGGCCCGCGCCACCGTCATCACCTACATCAATCCGGCCGTGGCTCTGCTCATCGGCGTGAGCCTGCTGCACGAGCCGCTGACCGCGGGAATGGCCATCGGCTTCCCGCTGGTGATCCTGGGGTCGATCCTGGGCACCGCGCGGTCCCGCGCCGAAATCCCGGAGCCCGCACCCGCCTAACGTTTCTTGCGCGCCTTGCCGCCGGTGCGTTCGATCCGCGGATCCTCATTGACCTCATAGCGCTTCACGTACTCGCTCAGGAACGCCTGCAGCGTGGCGGTCGCCGGAATGGCCAGCAGCGCGCCCACAGCCCCCAGCAGCGCCCCGCCCACAATGACCGACAGCAGCGCCACCGCCGGGTTCACATCGACCGTGCGGGCGGTGATGCGCGGCTGCAGCACATAGTCCTGGAGCCACTGGTAGACCACCACGAAGATGACGATCCACACGGCATCGATCGGTTTGATGGTGAGCGCCACCAGAATCGGCAGAATGCCCGCGATGTACGTGCCGATGGTGGGGACAAAAGAGGCAATGACGCCGAACCAGATCCCGAGCGCAAAGGCGTTCGGAATCCCCAGGATCCAGAGAAACGCACCGTGTGTGAGCGCGGAGATGACGGCGAGCAGTGCCCGTGAGTAGAGATATCCGCCCGTCTTGTCGATGGCCAGATCCCAGGCGTGCAGCACCGCGCCCTGCTTCGCCGGCGGCAGCAGTGAGCACAGTGAGCGGCGCAGCTTGGGCCCGTCCGCGGTCATGTAGACGCTGAACAGCGCGATGGTGACGACCCGGGCGAAGCCGCCGAGCACGGTATTCGACAGTCCCCATACGTTATTGGCCGCCCGCTCGGCATACGAGCTGATCACGTCGGAGTCCTTGAACAGCCGATCGCGCAGCTGGTCCACGGTGAAATTCTGATGGAACGTGTGGTTGACCCAGCTGACCAATTCCTCCAGCAGGCGCGGCAACTCGTCGAGCACATTCCCGACCGTCTCCACCATCAGGATGCCGAGCGTGACGAGGAATCCGATGGTGCAGGCGAACACGATGATGAAGACGATCGCGGTCGCGAGTCCCCGATTGACGCCGCGCGCGGCCATCCCGTCCACGGCGGGTTCCATGGCCAGCGAGATGAAGAACGCGACCGTCATCATGATGGCGATGCCGATCAGTTCGTGCGCAGCCCAATTCGCGAGCTCGAACAGTCCGAGCAGTGCCAGCGCCATCACCATGGCGCGGGGCAGCCACACCGGCATCCGGCTCTCCGGCGGCGGCGCGTCCCCGGATCGCGCGGTGCTGCCGGGGTGCGTGCCGTCGGAGGCGGCGCTCTCGACCGGCTCGTCGTTCTGCTCGGAAGCAGCGGGATGGGCGGCCATCGGTCCAGTGTCGGGTAAGGCGCGCGGTTTTTCTCTCCCGACGCACCGGGCCGAACCGCCGTCTATAGCACCCCGGCGAACGAACATCTGGTGAATCGAATTCGACGTCTGGACATCGCCGCGTCATCAATACGACTGGTCGGTTGGTTATTTTCCGATGACGTGGCCGAGACGCATTCGGAGGGAATGCTTTTGCCGCGATATTGTGCAGTTGTGTGGGCGGGCGGACAAGATATGCGAGTGCGAACGAAATTCTCCATCGAGCTCATGGCGCTGACCGACGAGTTGGCGCATATGGCGCGGTTGGCGCATGAGGCGGCCGAGCGTGCCTCGGTGGCGCTGGTGGGCAGTGACCTCACTGCGGCCTACGAGGTGTTCGCGCTCGAGGAGCAGGTGCAGATCGAGCACGCCAAATGCGAGGACCGATCGGTCATCCTGCTGGCTCTCGAAGCGCCCGTGGCGCGTGATTTGCGCCACGTGGTGACCGCCATCCAGATCGCCGACGATCTCCTGGGCGTCGCGGCCGCGCTGAGCCGGGTGGCCGATGTGGTGGTCCGCCGCTATCCGGAACCGGTTGCCCTGCAACCCCTCAGCGACATGCTCGCGGAAATCTCCGGCGCCGTGGCCGATATGGCGGGGACCGTGGTGAGAGTCATTGCCGCCCAGAACCCGCCACGGGATCGGATACTGGTGCCGCGCGACGAGACGCTGGACCGATTGCGGGCGCAGGTCGCCGACGCCGCCTCCGATGCCGGGTGGCCGCACGGCAGCGCCATGGCCATCGATATCGCCATGCTGGCGCACCACTTCGGGCGCTGCGCCGACCACAGTGTGCGCATCGGTCAGCTCATTCGCTTCTTCCACACCGGAATTCCGCTGTACGCACAAGTGGAGGGGTAACCGCCTCATATCGGGGGTGTGTCGTAAGGGTCCGTATCGCCAGGAGTACGCTGCCCGAATTGCTTCATGGCGAGGTCTTTTCGAGTAGCACCGCATCCAACGGACACCCGAAATCCGACAAGGGCCCCAAACGTGACGAATACCATGACTAAGCCGCGGGTTATCCCGCCGGCTCTGGATTCCGATGCGAGAACGGAACTTTCGCATCGGCAGATTATGACCATTTTGTCTGGTCTACTACTGGGCGTATTCCTGGCCGCCCTGGACCAGAACATTGTGAGTGTGGCGATCGTTCGCATCGCCAATAGCCTGCACGGCTTCGACCAGCAGGCCTGGGCCACCACGGCCTACCTCATCACCGCCACCATCAGCACCCCGCTGTACGGCAAGCTCGCCGATATCTACGGCCGAAAACCCTGCTACCTCATCGCCATCGGGGTCTTCGTGCTCGGCTCGGTGGCCTGCACCTTCGCCACCAGCATGTATCAGCTCGCGGGATTTCGTGCGGCGCAGGGCATCGGCGCGGGCGGGCTCATGTCGCTGGCCTTCACGATTATCGGCGATATCGTGCCGCCCCGCGAAAGGGTGCGCTACCAGGGCTATTTCATGATGTGCTTCGGTATCGCCACCGTGCTCGGCCCGGTCCTGGGCGGCTGGCTCTCCAATGCCGACCACCTGCTCGGGCTGGAGGGCTGGCGGTGGGTGTTCCTGGTGAACGTGCCCATCGGCGTGCTCGCCATGCTGGTGGTCGCCAAGGTGCTGAATGTGCCGTTCCCGCGGCGCGACTATCGCACCGACTGGCTGGGCGCGATCACCCTGACCATTGCCACCGTGCCACTGCTCATCATCGCTCAGCAGGGCCGGGATTGGGGCTGGAGCTCCCATCGCGCACTGGCCTGCTACGGCATCGCGGCGGCCGGGCTGGTGCTGTTCGTCATTGTGGAACTGCTCATGAAGGATGCCGCGCTGATTCCGCTGCGGCTCTTCACCAGTGGCACTTTCAGCATCGCCATTATCGGCGGATTCATTGTGGGCGTTGCCATGTTCGGCGCGATCGTCCTGGTGCCGCTGTATTTCCAAGTGGTGCGCGGATACTCGCCGACTCGGGCCGGATTGTTCATGCTGCCGCTGGTGGTGGGCATCATGGTCGGCGCGCAATTGGCCGGGCTGATCACCAAGTTCACCGGGCGCTACAAGATGCTGCCGGTGGCGGGTTCGATGGTCATCGCGATCGGTTCGGTGCTCTTCGCCCGCGTGCACTACGACAGCACGATGTGGCAGCCGCTGCTGTACTGCGGCATCATCGGTTTCGGCCTGGGCGGCTGTATGCAGACGCTCGTCATCGCGGCCCAGAATGCCGGTCCCCGTTCGGATATGGGCGTCTCGACCGCCTCGGCCACCTTCTTCCGCCAGATGGGCGGCACGCTGGGGGTGGCGGTATTCCTGACCATCCTGTTCAATCTGCTGCCGCACCGGATTCTGCACGCCTTCGGCGGCCGCCTGCCGGACGGCTTCGATGCCGCGCAGCTGGGCCGAATCCAGAGCAATACCACCGGGATCGCCGCGCTCCCCGATGAGCTGCGGGTGCCCATTCTGATCGGCTTCACCGATGCCATGAGCGGCGTGTTCTACGTCGCCGCGGCTGTTGCGGTGGTGGCCGCCGTCGTGCTCATGTTCATGAAAGAGATTCCGCTGCAGGACAGTCCGGCCCCCGTGGTGGTCGAGGCGCTGCCGGAACCCGAGCCGGAGCCGGAACCGGAGCCGCAGCCCGAACCTGAACCCGAGCCGGAGCCGGAGCCGGAGCCGGAACCCGAGCCGGAACTGCGGATCATCGAGCCTGCCGGTCTGGCCATCTCCGGATGTGTGCACCGCGAGGACGGCCACTCGATTCCCGATGCCGTGCTGACGCTGATCAATCAGCGGGGACACCAGGTTTCGCGTGCCATCGGCACCGCTGACGGCGGCTATCAGATCGGGGTGCCGCGTGCGGGCGGGTACGTGCTGATCGTCTCGGCGAGCGGGTACCAGCCTTCCGCGGTCACCATCACCGTCGGCCGCCGCTCGCAGCAGCTGGATATCGCGCTCATCGGTTCGGGCGAGGTCTCGGGCGTGGTGCGTTCGGCGGGCCGGGGTGCGCCGCTGGCCGATGCCACGGTCACCCTCACCGATGCCTTCGGTGATGTCATCGGCTGTGCCGTCACCACCGCCGATGGCGGGTACGTCTGCCGCGGCGTGCTGGCGGGCACCTACACCCTGGTGGTGGTGGCCGAGCATATGCGGCCCGCCGCATCGACGCTGACCGTGCCCGATACCGGAATGCTGCGCCACGATGTGGAATTGCTGCCCCGCGCGGTGCTGGCCGGATCGGCGAGCACCGAGGCCGGATACGCGGTTCCGGACGCGCAGATCACGGTGCTCGACGAGGGCGGTGATCTGATCGCCGTCACTCGCACCGACGACACCGGTCACTATGTGGTGCCTGATCTGGCCGACGGCCGCTACACGGTGATGGCGCGCGGATACCCGCCGGTCTTCAGCCGCGTCACGGTGGTCGACGGTGAAGTGGCGCACGATGTCCTGCTCGGCTACGAGCGGGTGGAATCGGTGGATCGGGTGTAGCGCGGATTTCCGGCCCGAGCGGAATTTCCGATTTCGCCGGGCAAAAGCCCTGAGCTGCTGTTAGGTTCGCCACTGGACGCTGGTCCAGTTCGAATCCACAGGGTCGGGGCCCGGGGAGAGACAACGATGAAGTTCTCGCGCGCATTACTGACGGCCGCCGCGTTGGCGGCGGTACTACCGGCCGGATCGGCGTATGCGGCCGATGATGACGCTCCCGGTCCGGGCGTCGCCGAGTATGTGGCACTGGGTGATTCGTGGGCCGCCGATGCCACCCTGAGTCAGATCACCACCGCCTTCACACCGGCGAACTGTGTGCAGAGTGCGCACAACTACGCCAAGCAGGTCGCGGCGGCACTCGCGGTCCCGGTGTTCCGCGATGCCACCTGTGGCGGGGCCGTCACCGCGAATATGACCGTCGAGCAGAGCGGCCCGCTGGGCACCAATCCGCCGCAGTTCGACCGCCTCACCGCCGCCACCGATCTGGTGACCCTCGAAATCGGCGGCAATGACGCGGATTTGGCCGCGACCGTGCAGACCTGCGTGACCCCGGATCCGGCGGCGACACCCTGTCTGGACAAGATGGTCGTCGGCGGTGTGGACCAGATGTCGCTGAATATCGCCCGTGCCCGATCACGCGTGGTCGATACGGTCCGGGGCATCCAGGCCCGCTCCCCGCACGCCCGCATTCTGCTGCTCGACTACTTCGAGGGCATCGGCCTCACCGGCGGCTGCTTCCCCACCATTCCGATCTCGGATCCGGACGCCATCTGGCTGGGCAGCAAGCTGCTCGAACTGCACACCATGCTCGGGCAGGTCGCGTCCACCACCGGAGTCGAATTCGTCGATACCTACGACGGCAGTGCGGGTCACGATGCCTGCCGGCCCGTCGGCACCCGCTGGGTGGAGGGCTTGGTGCCGTTCTCCGGCAATCCCGTCGGCTTGGCCGTACCCTTCCATCCGAACCAGCTGGGTGCGGACTATCAGGCCCGCCGGGTGCTGGAGGTGCTGGGCGCGAGCTGAGGGCGACACGCCTGGCGTGATATCAAGACACGCCCTTCAACTGCGGTAATCTCTGCGCGCGGCTAATTAGCGGCAACGGTGTGTTGCGGGGGGCGGCTGGGACGCTTCACAGCTGAGATATTGCACAGAAGTGCGCGGTGGAAAGGGAGATTCATGATCGCCCCCTACCTGAGGCTCGTCGGTGTCATCTGCGGATGTGCGGCTCTGCTTTCGGGCTGCGGCCGTTCGAGCGAACCGAAGGCAGCGGTCGATACCGCCGATAGAGCGGATATGCAGCACACCACCGCCGAGATGCAGCGCAGCGCATTCGTCACCGGCTGTGAGGGCACCCTGTCCGGTTGGGAGGCCACCGCGGTGGTGAGCAACCGGGATCAGATCGAACACCGGTATCTGGTGGTGATCAGTTTCATGACGCCGGAATCCGCAGTGCTGGAACGCACCAGCACCGAGGTACTGGTGGCGCCGGGAGGCACTCAGGACTTCACCACCGAGACCGTGCTCGATCCGGTCACCCGGCCGCAGTCGGTCCGCTGCGTGCTGCGCGGTGTCGAACAACTGTGAGCGCCCGGAAAGTTGCGCACAGCAGGGGTACAGCGCCTACGATCGGACCCGCCGGCCATGCTCGGTGGGCCGCACCTGTCGGAAGCTGAACGTTCGCTGACCAGTGCGTCGGTGGCGGTGCGAATTCTTCGGATGTGGATTTGTCGGTGCCATGGGGCATGCTCTGTGCACGCTGATGTCCCACCGTCCGCCCGGAGAGTCCCATGTCGTCCCGTAGCACCAAGCCACAGCCCTTGTCAGAGACCGAGATTCGGCACATTGCCGAGCAGATCGATGCAGGCCGTCCGCCGGCGGTGTGGTTCACGGCGGCAGCGGTCGGAGTACCGGAAGGCCGTTCCGGCAAGGTGATCTCCCTCGGTGATCCATCCGAGGGTGATTTCCTGCAGGTGAAGCCCACCGGTTCCAAAGATGTGCTTTCGTTCGGTCCCACCGAGGTGACCCTGACCAAACCGGCCCGGCCGCAAGCCGCGGCCGGCGCAAAGCAGAAAACGGCAACCAGGAAGGACTCCACCGTGACGATGCCGTCGCCCGCAGCCGTACCGGCCGCCCCGCCGATCACTCCGCCTGCTCCCATTGTGAAAACCGATACACCGGTGAAAACCGATACGCCGCAGGCTTCCACCGACTCCGCCGCGGCTGCGTCGGAGGCCGGTAAGCCCGGTGCGCCGAAGCCCGCCGCCACCTCGCGCCCCGCGCGCAATGCGGCTGCCAATGCCTCCGCCGCCAAGAAGCCCAAAACGGTCGAGGTCACGGTGACGCTCAACGGCACCACCGATGGCGAGTGGACGCTCGATGTCGTCAATGGCAAGAAGCGCACCATTCGTGGTCTCGCAGTACCGGGTTCGGCAGTCTCGCAGGCAGCCAAGCTGCTGCACCCCGAGGTCGCCGAGGTCGTCGACTCGATCCTGGAGGCCGTGCGACTGACGCAGCGTGCCAAGGTCGAGCAGTTGCAGGCCGAATTGGAGAATGCCCGCAAGCTGCTCGACGAGCTGGCCGGTTAATCTGCGGCCGTAGGAGAGAGTCTGCGGCCGTAGGAGTTTCGACCCTCAGCTTTTTCCACCCTCAGCTGCAGGAGACTCCGGTTCCGCCGGGGTCCAGCAGCGAATCGTAGCCGGGTAGACCGCGTAGATGCGGGGTCTGCCCGGCTTCTGGGCATCCGGGCAGGCTCGGCACCGCGCCCGGCCGAAAACCCAGGGCGCGCATGAGATTTTCGATGCCCGCCGCCAGGTTCGGCCCGAAGGTGCCGAGCTTGTTCCCGAAATTCGATGAGCTCGAGGTCGGGTTGCCCGATCCGGTTCCCGGAGGACCGCCTGCGGCGGAGTCCGATTGGAGCGAGCTCGAACCGGAGGCCAGCCCGGAGGCCGACCCCGGATCGGCCGACAGCGAGGACGAACCCGTGCCCAGTGCGATGGCTGCGCCGGGTGGTGCGCCGTCGGAGTCGGCGGGCGCCGTGAAGGAGAGGCCGGGGGAGGCGCCGAGCTCGGGCGGAGCCGCACCGGCGGCTCCCGCCGCGCCGAGCGCCAGTATGGCCGCGCCCGTCGCTATGGTGATGCTCAGCTGGTACCGGAGTGCGCAGAACTGCATGATGGACCCGAATATCCGTGCGGTGACAGCGATTACGATGTCAGACCGCAGACTCCCGGTGCCAAGTGCGCGGCCCGGACTCCGGGTGTCCGTGCCTGAGATCAGCATGAAAAACGTACCCCAGCGAGTATTCCTTCGCGTGGTACATGGCCGAATCCGCTTCGCGCAGAAGCTCGTACACGGTGATATCGGCGCTGCGCGGTCCGCTGCAGGCAATGCCGATACTGGCGGCGATGCGCACCTCTGCGGCGCTGAGCTCGAACGGTTCACCGAGTGAGGCCAGCAGTCGTTCCGCCAGCAGCAGCGCCTGCTGGCGGCTCAGCGGCGCGAGCACCACGAATTCGTCGCCGCCGTAGCGGGCGGCCGCGTCATCGCGGCGGATCATGCGCCGAATGCGTGCTGCCGCATTGGCGATCAGCTCATCGCCGACCGCATGCCCGTAGTTGTCATTGACCCGTTTGAAGCCGTCCAGATCGATGAACAGCAGGGCGAGGGGCTGATCGCCCCACCGGTCCCGATTACGATGCAGCGCCCGCAGCAGGGCGGCGCGGTTCAGCAGTCCGGTGAGCATGTCGTGGTCTGCCTGATACTGCGCGCGCCGCTCGCTGCGGGCGCTGCGTTCGATGGCGCGTTCGCTGCGTAGCAGGACCCCGGCTAGTAGTAGCGCGAAGAGCGAGGAGACGACCACCCGATCCATCATGTCCAGACTGGAGCCGACCACCGGCACCAGCGCGGCCACGATCATGACAATGGCGATGATGCTGGCGCGCTGGCGCGAGCGGTGCGCGTGGATATCGCGCGGGCTGCCGAGCACCACCATGGTCGGATGCATGGCCGCCGCACCGATCAGCGTGTACGCGAGTTGCAGTGGCATGAGCTGGATTTGGCGTCCCAGCTCGGCCGTCCCTGCCGTTTCCAGATTGCAGGCCAAGTCCCCGGCGAGGATTACCAGCATGGCCAGATACACCAGCCGCAGCGAGGTCTCCGAGCGGGCCGAGGTCACCACCGAATGCGCGACCACGGTCAGCAGCAGGGCATCCACCACCGGATAGATGACCGCGGTGAGCGTGCTGAAGTTGAAGGTGTGCGCCCGGTGCAGGATCGGCGAGATGAGAAAGGTCCAGGACAGCAGGGCCGCGCCCAGTCCGATGAGGCCGGAGTCCAGCAGCAGATCGTGATCGGTGCTGTTCTGCCGCGGGCGCAGCCAGAGCACGGCCGCGGCGCCGATGCAGCAGTAGCCGCTGAGGGTGAACAGATCGTCGAAGGGGTGGTGGTGCCAATCGGTGGTCTGCCGCAGCGCGGTGCCGATGGTGAATTGCACGGCGGAGGCGGACAGTAGATACCAGGGCAGCGGCCGGCGGGGCTGATACTGGCGGACACCCACTCCGATCATGACCACGCTGATGGTGACCGAGGCGATCAGGGTGGCGAGGGCGAGCCGCCGAGAATCGACGACCAGGGGCAGTGCGAGAATCAATACGCCACAACTGAACAGCGTCGAACGCCAACAGACTCGGAACCGTCGACCGGACTGACCGGCCGGTTTTTCGTCTGTTTCCACCAGCCCCCCTCGTCCGCTCCGTCCCCAGTGCGCATGCTGTGCTTCGAATCATGACCGCCACGCATCGAGCGGAGAGATAGCCCCACGCGAGAGGCATTCGTGGTCACGAATGCAGCGATCATGAACCGAGTGTTGCTGTTAGAGCATAGGTCCCAGCCGGCGGCGGCAGTATCCACGGGGGAGAGGCGCTGCCATCGAAATCTGGGCAACCGAGTCGATCATGGCACGAAATGTCGCATCGCGTACATGAGTCCGGCGAACCCGCAGGATCACGGGCCGCGCGACTCGATATGCTCGCTGCTGATCGAACCGAACGACCTGCACGACTCCGGACGGGAGCTGAGGTGCCTGGATCTTTCTCGGAATCGAGGGTGGGCCGCTGGTTCGCACCCGGCCGGGTCAATCTGATCGGCGAGCACACCGACTACAACGACGGTTTTGTGCTGCCGCTGGCCCTGCCGCTCGGTACCACCTGCACCGCCGCGGTGCGCCCGGCCGGCACGGTGCGGCTGCGATCGCTGCAGGCTCCCCTCGACGAAGTCGCCGTCACCATGGCCGATCTGGGCGCCACCGGCTGGTCGGAACTGCCCACCTGGGCGCACTATCCACTCGGTGTGATCCGGGAATTCGAACGCCGCGGGCACGAGGTGCGCGGCGTCGAGCTCGAACTGGACAGCACCGTTCCGCTCGGCGCGGGCCTGTCTTCCTCGGCGGCGCTGTCGTGTTCGGTGGCCATCGCACTGCGTGATCTGTTCGCGCCGAGCGTCCCCGCCGCCGAGATCATCGATATCGCGCGTACCGCGGAGAACGTCTACGTCGGCGTGCCGACGGGAGTGCTGGACCAGTCCGCGTCCATGCTCTGCACCGCCGGGCACGTGCTCTTCCTGGATGTGCGCACCCGCGAGTACCAGCAGATCCCCTTCGACCTGGACCGTTTCGATCTGCAGCTGCTGGTGTTCGACACCGGCAGCCCGCATCATCTGATGGACGGGGAGTACGCGCAGCGCCGGGCCGAATGTGCCGCGGCCGCTGCGGAACTGGGTGTGCCGTTCCTGCGGGACGTCACCGGTCTCGCCGATATCAAGCGCCTCGCCGATCCGGTGCTGCGCCGGCGCGCGCGACACGTGATCACCGAAAACGCCCGGGTGCTGCGGGTTGCCGAAGAATTGCGCGGCGGCGCCGATCCGCGCGCGATCGGCCCGGTGCTCAGTGCCGGACATGCTTCCCTCCGTGACGATTTCGAGGTCTCGGCGCCGCAACTCGATACCGCGGTGGCCGCCGCGCTGGTGGCCGGCGCCTACGGGGCGCGCATGGTGGGCGGCGGCTTCGGCGGCAGTGTGATCGCGCTGGTCGATCGTGCTCGGGCCGCGGCCACCGCCGCGGCAGTGCGAGATGCTTTCGCCCGCAGGAGTTTTGATACCCCCCGCACCTTCGCGGTGACACCCGCGGCTGGCGCGCGCCGTATTGAATAGCGTAGATCCGACATCGATTGCGCGAATCCGACATTGAATAGCGCAAATCCGGCGTCGTAAAGCGCACGCTCGCCGCCGTCCGGGTTTAGCCTGTTAGCGGAACGATCCACTCGCACACCAGGAACGAGCGAGCCATGGAAAGTCTGTACGAGTTCGCCGGCGGCGACGAGGCCCTACATGCACTGGAAGAGATCTTCTACGAGAAGGCGCTGGCAGATCCGATTCTGCGGGAGCTGTTTCCGGTGCGCCAGCCCACCCATGTCGACCATCTGACCTGGTTCACCGCCGAATCCTTCGGTGGCCCAGGACGTTTCACGCGTGAGCTGGGTTTCGAATACATCATCAACGTGCACCGCGGCCTGCACATCACCGATGCGCAGCGGCAGCGTTTTGTCGAGGTCTACCTGGAGGCCCTGGACGTCGCCGGGCTCCCGCAGGACGAGAAGTTCCGCGAGGCGGTCCGTCAGCACGTCGAGTTCGGCTCGCACGTCGCGCAGCAGAACTCACAAGCGGAAACTGATGAGCAACTTCATCCGCTTCGCGAAGTACCACACTGGACCTGGTGATTCACGGACACGTATCACAATTCAACCGCGCCTACTGGTCGTGAGCGAACGCCCGGCTAGTATTGCGCGCTATCAGTCGTGCCCGCGTCATCTCGTGATCTTCTCGACAGGAGAGCCGTATGCCGTTCGACGCCAGCCTGCCCGAGGCCGCAGTGCCTTCGGAGCAGCTCGCTGCCGGGGCATCGAGGCAGCTTGCTGCCGTGGCATCGGGGCAACTGCGACTGGGTGCCGACCCGATCGACTATGCCCTGGTAGCACTGTATTTCGTCTTTGTACTGGGCATTGGACTGCTGGCCCGCCGGCGGGTCTCCACCAGCCTCGACTTCTTCCTGTCCGGACGCTCGCTACCCGCGTGGGTGACCGGGCTGGCCTTCATCTCCGCGAATCTGGGCGCGGTCGAGATCATGGGCATGTCCGCCAATGGCGCCGAGTACGGCATGCCGACCATGCACTACTTCTGGATCGGCGCTGTTCCGGCCATGCTCTTCCTGGGCATTGTGATGATGCCGTTCTACTACGGCTCCAAGGTGCGCAGCGTTCCGGAGTTCATGCTGCGGCGCTTCGGCCCGGGCGCGCACCTGGTCAATGCCCTGAGTTTCGCTGTGGCGCAGGTGCTCATCGCCGGGGTGAACCTCTACCTGCTCGGTTCCATTGTGAATGTGCTGCTGGGCTGGCCGCTGTGGATATCGGTGCTGGCTGCGGCGGCCATCGTGCTGTCCTACATCACCCTGGGCGGATTGTCGGCCGCCATCTACAACGAGGTGCTGCAGTTCTTCGTCATCGTGGCGGCGCTGCTGCCGCTGACCATCGTGGGCCTGCACAAGGTCGGCGGCTGGGACGGGTTGCGCGAGAAGGTGACCGCGGGTCCGGGCGGCTCGGAACAGCTGCACGCCTGGCCGGGCAATGAACTCACCGGGTTCGGCAACAATATCGCCTCGGTGATCGGCATCGTGTTCGGACTCGGGTTCGTGCTCTCCTTCGGCTACTGGACCACCAACTTCGTCGAGGTGCAGCGCGCACTGGCCACGCACTCCATCTCCGCGGCGCAGCGCACGCCGATCATCGGCGCGTATCCGAAGATGTTCATCCCGTTCATCGTGGTGATTCCGGGCATGATCAGCGCGGTCCTGGTGCCCCAGATGACCGAGCTCAAAACGAATCCGGACTACAAGGGTGATGCCACCTACAACCAGGCGCTGCTCTACCTCATGAAGGATGTGCTGCCCAACGGTCTCCTCGGCGTGGGGCTGGCCGGCCTGCTGGCGGCGTTCATGGCGGGCATGGCCGCCAATGTCTCGGCGTTCAATACCGTCTTCAGCTACGACCTGTGGCAGCGGTATGTGAAGCGCGATCGCCCGGACCACTACTACCTCACGGTGGGGCGGCTGGCGACGGTCGGCGCGACGCTGGGCGCGGTCGGAACCGCCTTCATCGCAGGCAATTTCTCCAACATGATGGATTACCTGCAGACGCTGTTCAGCTTCTTCAACGCGCCGCTCTTCGCGACCTTCATCCTGGGTATGTTCTGGAAGCGCATGACGCCCGCGGCAGGCTGGATCGGCCTGGTGACCGGTACCACCGCCGCGATCGTGGTCTTCGTGATGAGCAAGGCGCACGTCTTCGAACTGTCCGGCCAGGGCGTGAGTTTTGTCGCCGCGGCCGTGGCATTTGTACTGGATGTTGTTGTGAGCGTTGCAGTTACGCAGGTATCACAGCCCAAACCGGCCGCCGAGCTCGTCGGCCTGGTCTACTCCGAAACTCCCAAGGCCATGCGCACCGACGCGGACGCCGACTCCCTGCCCTGGTACCAGCGCCCCGGCCTGCTGGCCGGTATCGCGCTGGTCCTTGTCATTCTCCTCAATGTGTTCGTCGGATAGGAAGGCGTCAAATGCTTTTCGATATTCGCACCATCGTCGGCGGCCTGCTCGCCTGCTACGGGGTGATCCTCATAGTGGTCGGCTTGGCCTATTCCACCGATTTCCAGCGCGCGAAAACCGGTGGGATAGACGTGAACCTGTGGGCCGGAGTCGGCATGACCGTCGTCGGCATCCTGTTCTTCGCCTGGGTCCGGCTGCGCCCGGTGGTGGAGTTGATCGCCGCTGAGGACGACGATGAGTAGTCCGGCTCCTGCCGAGTAGTACTGCCGGGTGCCCGCGTGCACTACCGCAGGGTGATGTGGGCTGAGAATCGCGCCGATACTTTTCGGGTATGCGTGTGGTGCACAGTGTGCTCGCGGGACTGCTGTTCGCTCTGGCGGCGGCGGCAGGCATCGCGAATGCTCAACCGGTACAACAGGATATGACCGAGACCGAGGTGGCCTTCGACAGCCACGGAGTGACGCTGCGCGGCACGGTTTTCACGCCCGCGAGTCCAGGCAGGCATCCCGCCGTCGTCCTCATTCACGGCTCGGGTCCCGGTCCGCGTGCCGAATATCTGCCAGAGGCACAGGCTTTCGCCCGCGCGGGTGTGACGACCCTGGTGTTCGACAAACGAACGATCGGCTACTCCACCACCCACCGAGACTTCTCGCTACTGGCTGACGACGCGCTCGCCGGGGTGGCGCTGCTGCGCACCCGCACGGATGTGGATCCAGCAGCGGTCGGCCTGTGGGGCTTCAGTGAAGGCGGCTGGGTAGCGCCGTTGGCCGCTGCCCGCTCGCCCGAGGTCGCCTTCGTGGTGACCATCGGCGGCTCCGGCCGCACCCCACTGCGGACGCAGACCTGGTCACTGCGAAATCGACTGGCACACCAGGGAATTACCGGATCTCTACCTGCCGCGGTCGCCGGTCCCGGAGCCCAATTCATCAATGGCACCGGCCTGTTCCCGGAGGCGAATTTCGATCCGGCGCCGGTCCTGGCGCAGATCCATGCGCCGGTACTCGCACTCTGGGGCGAACATGATGTGAAGGTGCCCGCCGCCGAGAGCGCCGAAATCTTCCAGAGTGAACTGGCCCGCGCCGGAAACCACTCCGTCACCACCTGTTTCGTGCCAGGGGCCGGCCACAACGGCCACCGCACCACCGATGGATTCGACAGCATCGGCGGCGCCGTATTCGACGGCAAGCCGCTGGGGGAGCTCGGCCCCGGCTACGCCGACGTGATCACCGACTGGATCCACGCGGTTGCCGATGGCCGTCCACCGGCCTCGAGCGCCGTCCCCGCCCCGCCGGAAACCTCTCTCAGCCGTGCCCCCGACGGGCGCCCCGCCTACGAATACGCCGCCCTGGCGTTCCTGCTGATCGGCTTCGCCGCCTACCCGCTCTCCGCTGCTGCACGAATGCTATTGCGGCGCAGCGATACTCGACGTCCCTCCAGCGTGCGCTGGGCCGCCCGCTCGGTGTCGGCACTCGGGCTGGCAACAGTGCTCGGCGGCGTGGCATGCGTGGAGTGGGTTCTGGTTACCGGAGCGCAGCGTGCGCCCGCGGTCGTTCTTCTCGGCCAACCCCTGCAATGGTTGATCGTCCACATACTGGCGGCCACAGTACTTTTGGCAGTCGCAGCTCTTGCGCTGACGTGGTGGCGCAACCGCAATCGCATCGACGCGATATCCCGAGCGCAGCTGGCCATACTCCTGCTCACCGGCTGCGTCTTCGTGCCCTGGGCGCTGCACTGGCAACTGCTGAGGTAGTCGAGCCGCCGGGAGTTATGCGGTGGCGAGCCGATCGGCCCATTCGGGCGGCAGTGCGTCGCAGGAGATCTCGGCGATCTCGCGCAGCCGCTGGGCGGGAGTTCCCAAGCGGCTCAATTGAATCAGGCCCTGCGCTACCACCACGATATGCGCGCTGAGGGCGGACAGGGCCGCTTCGTCGACCTCGCCTCGAGCGTGCATGGCAGGGCGTAGCCGCTCCGCGACGCCGTGTTCCATGGCCGTCGTCGAGCGGGTACCGATGGTGACGACCTCCGGTACCCGGCTGCCGAACAAGGCGATGCTATTGATCATCAGGCAGCCGCGCCGGTCCGGATACGAGGCGCAATCGTCCACGACGGCCTGGAAGAGTGCGCGTACCGCCGCGCGGGCCGAGCCGGGTGCTCCGGCAATGACATCGCGCACGAACCGGGCGCGGCGGTCACAGTAGCGTTCGAAGGCGGCCAGGAAGAGACCGCGCTTGCTGCCGTAGGCGGAGTAGATGCTGCCGTTGCCGACACCGGCGGCGAGTGAGACATCCTCCACAGAGGTGTCGTCGAAACCCTTCGACCAGAACAGCTCCGTTGCGGCGTCGAGCAGGTCCGATTCATTGAATTGCCGCGGACGTGCCATGGCCTCACCGTACCAATTGGACTGATCGGTCTCGCGCCGGAGTCTTGTTTTGGAGGCGCGACTCCATAATGATGGTTGTCATGTCCTCCAATAACGTCGTTCCGATGCGTCGCAGAGTCGGCATTCTCATCTTCGATGGCGTCAAAATGCTCGACTTCACAGGTCCGGCGGAGGTATTCGTCGAGGCAAACCAGGCGGTCGATGGCTACGAGGTGGTACTGGTCTCGCCCGACGGCGCCGATGTGCAGACCTCGATCGGCGCCCGGATCCAGGTGAGCGGCGCGGCCGCCGATTCCGGATTCTTCGATACCGTGCTGATTCCGGGCAGTGAACTGCACCCGGCGAAGTTCGCCACCCCCGAGGTCCTGGACGCGGCTCGGTACCTGTCGTGGAACACCCGGCGTCTGGCTTCCATTTGCAGCGGCAGCTTCGTGCTGGCCGAACTCGGTCTGCTCGACGGCAGGCGGGCCACCACGCATTGGAAATTCACGAAGGATCTGGCGGACCGCTTCCCGAAGGTCGCCGTCGATCCTGACGCGATCTATGTGCGCGACGGCAATCTGTACAGCTCGGCCGGAGTGGTGGCCGGCGTGGATCTGGCCCTCGCGCTGGTCGAGGAGGACCACGGCGCGGATGTGGCACGGCGAGTGGCGCAGTCGCTCGTGGTGTACATGCAGCGCGCGGGTGGGCAATCGCAGTTCTCGGCTTCGTTGAACGGGCCGACGGCGCGTAGTCCGCTCGTACGCCGGGTCGTGGATCTGATCTGCGCGGATCCGGCACTGCCGCATACGGTTCAGACCCTGGCGGCGCACGGGCAGGTGAGCGTCCGGCACCTCACCCGGCTCTTCCGGGCCGAACTGGAGCGTTCACCCGCCGAGTACGTCGCCTACATTCGCTTCGGCCTGGCCCGCGACATGCTGCATGCCGGGCACAGTGTGACCGAGGCCGCCATGTCCTCCGGATACGGCAGCAGTGAGGCGCTGCGGCGGGCTTTTGTTGCCCGCCTGGGCATCTCGCCGCTCAAGTACCAGCAGCGTTTCCGCTCGACCGGTTCCGCCGCATTCGTCGATGCTGCTTTCGCCGATCCGGCGTTCGAGGAGGCCGTGTCCTGATCGGAGGTTTTTGCTCGAGCAGGCGGCGCAGGAATTGGTCGATCGCCAATGAGCAGTCCTATACACGACCAGCCCACATCTCCACGAAGCCGGGACGTCCGTGAACCGGTCGCGCCGGTCAGGTCAGCGCGACCAGTTCGTTCAGTGTCGTGCCGGTGCGGCGCTGTGGTCCGGTATCGGTGTGGACGGTCAGTTCGACCGCGGATTGGAAGCGGAAATACGCCGGGTGGCCGAGGAGGCGGTGGATCAGGGGTTTGATCAATCGGGTTCGCGCGATGGGGAAGTCGTCGATGAAATCGTGGGCGTGAATGACCGACTCTACGGTCAGGCGCAGCTCGAGCTGACCGGGGACATGCAGTTCCAGCCATTGCGGAAATTCGCGCCCGGCAGTCGAATCGAAGAGTTTCGGGCCCTCGGTCAGGACGGTTTCGCCGGTCGAGAGAATGATGTCGGCGTCCTTGGCGAGCATCAGCGGGGCGATGTCGTGGGAGCCGTGCTGCGGCTGGGTCAGCACGCTCGCGAACAGCAGTGAGTACTCCTCGACATACAGTCGCCCCCAGTGCCAGCGCTCGATGACCTTCTTCATATCGCCGACGCCCCAATTGTGGTCGGCATAGCCACGACCGGTGACCGTGAGTGTCTTGCCGTCGAGTTGGATGGTCCCGGTCACGCGGGCGCGCGGCGCGGCGACCACCCAGCCGAAACTGTCGGTCGCGCCGAAGCGGGTTTCGCCCTTCCCCGGCATCCAGCTGGGTGTCTCATTGTGGAAGTGCAGATCGAACACCAGATCGCCCTCGGCGAGGTGCACATGGTGCACCGGCAGACCGGTGTCGGGAAATTCGGTGCGGGCGGTATTCGCGCCGATGCGAACGTCGAAGGAGTCGGTGGAAAACGATGCCGCCGCTTTCGGATACCGTTTGCTCACCTGCCGTCGTGTGCCGTCGGGGTGGTAGACGATCATCTCGACCCACGGGCGCGCGCCGGGCAGATCCTCCGGCCGGCGTTTGGTGAGAAATCCGACCACAACGTGACCGCTGTCGAGGTGAGCGTCGAAATACCAGTGCTCGAACGCGAGTTTGCTCGACGCGGGATGAAAACCGTTGTGGTGCGGTTCCACAGTTGTCAGGTGCCCGTCTCGGCGGCCGGGACCATTCCATACTTCGACTATGTCGGTGGTAGTCATAGCGCTCTTCCAGTTCTCAGGACCGGTCAGCGTCGCAGTGCGCCGCTGGCATCGAATTCGGCTTCACGGCCCTGCATTTGGGCTCGATACCAGTTCTCGCGATGGCGAACCATGAGTTCCTCGTGGACGCGCGCGAACGGCGGGAACAGTCGTCGAGCCACCTCCATCGCGGTGATCAGCGGGAACCGTGCGAGGGGGATGAGAAGCCAGGGGAATGCGGGCGGCATGTTGTAGCGGCTGCGGGTGCGCGGCGCCATGTACATCGCGGCATAGACGGAATTGATGCGGAAGTTGTAGACCTCCCGCAGGCGGGTAGGTCCGCGGTGGCCGTCGCGGGGAGCGAAGGCGCGCGGGTAGGACTCGATGAGTTCGGCGCCGTGCCGGCCCGCGTCGTAGGACCGCGAGATGATCGTCATGGCCAGCACCCGGAGGGAGTCGATCACCGATTCCGGATACCACTGCATCCGGACGCCGAGGAGATAGCCGAGGTACTTCTGAAAGTGCAGCAGCGCACGGATTTCCGATGGCGTGGTCTGATATCCCAAGGCCCACAGTCCCAGCCCGGGAGTGACGCTGCCACCCAGCAGCGTGAGCATCTGATAGGTCTGGCTGATGGGCAGTCCCCAGGTGCCGGTATCCCATTCGGGATGCCCGGCGACGCGCGCCCGGATCGACACATGCATGACCCGGACCTTCAATGCTGTTGCGCGCCCGCTCGATCCGAGCGTGAACAGTGCCTCGGGGCGCGATACGTCTATCCAGAACCGGCAGGTTTCCAGGAATCGGCGCAGCGCACTGTCCCCGGCATAACCACCGGCCAGTGAGAGCGGGGTCGCTACTGCGGCTTCGGTGTACATCTCCAGGGTTTCAGCGCCGGCGAAGCTGAAAAGCATGGTGCCCCAACGCCGCCAGATCGCCGCGCCCTGTTCGACGAGTTCGGGCCGAACCCACTCCGGGACGGTTTCGAACTCCGCGAACAGAGCCCGCATCGATTCCGGCGCCTCCGGAATCGAGTCGATCCCCTCCGTCAATGCCGCCTCGAGCAATTGCCGGCCCCGCTGTGCGCCGATCTCGCCGTGCATGACCTCCTCGACGAACCGCTCGGCGACCGGATCACCCGAGAACAGGTCTTCGCACAATGCCCGCGCCTGGCTGTCGGTCGGGAAAAGCTCACCGCCGGTGAGGGTTTTGACGATCCGCCGCGCCCGCCGGACATTCGGTGAGCGCAGCATTTCCCAGTATCGGAACGCGGTCGGGGTCCGCACCGGTGACCCGTCGTCACCACGCTCCCGCGACGATGCTTGCACTGACATGGTCGGCCCTCCTCGTCAGGTGGCCTCATCGCGCACCCACCAGGCGAACGTACCAAAAAGTATGGAGAACGGTACCCGGAAGAATGTAAATCGATGGGGGCGTGCTCGGTGACTCGGCGCGCGGCTTACCATCGCTGTGTGACGCTCACCGACGACAGCGGCAGCCGCGATCGGCAGCGGTCGAAGAAGGCGCAGAGCCAACGGGCGACCCGCGGGCGCGCACCGCGACTGTCCTACGAGGACTGGGTCGACGGCGCGCTGGCAATGCTCGCTCGTGAAGGCGTCGGCGCCCTCCGAATCTCGCGGCTCTGTGAGGAACTCGGCGTCACCAAGGGCAGCTTCTACTGGCACTTCGACGATATCGACCAACTTCGCGAAGCCATGGCCGATCGCTGGAGCGCCGTGCAGAGTGAGACCATCCGCGCACTCGGCGCCGTCGATTCGATTCCGGTCGAAAGCCGAATAGAGAATATGACGGCCATCCTGGTCGATGCCCGAACCTGGGCCGTCGAAGCGTCCGTCCGGGAATGGGCCCGCAGCGACGCCAAGGTGGCCGCCGCAGTCACCGCCCTCGAACGCCGAATCCTGGAGATCGTCAACAAAACCATGATCGATCTCGGCTTCGACGCCGCGCAAGCCCGCATCCGCGCCGGCGCAATGGTCTACCTCGGCATCGGCCTCATCCACGGCCGCGACACCCTGCCCACCCCCACCCCGGCGGAAGCCAAAGCCGTCATCGAACTACTCACCAGGCCCTGACGGCAATCCGACTGGGGCAGTAGAGCATCCAACACGGGGAGTTCCCGCCCGGGGTGACCGGGCGGGAACGTCGTATTGCCGGTGCCTACTTGGCGACGGCCGGGTTGAACGGCTGATTGATCGTCGTGAAGTACTGTGCGGCAGCGAGAATCGCCACCGGGGCGGTGATCAGGAGCTGGCCGGCGAGGGTGCCGAGGAAGCCGACGACGCTCATGCCGACGATGCAGCCGACTGCCGCGCCGCCCAGGGCGCCGAACATGGCGGTGAGGATTCCGGTGATGGTGGCGAGTGTGATCGCGCCGATGACGCAGCCGATCGCGGCGCCGCCGATGCCGCCTACCAGGGTGCCTATGGTGGCGCCGGTACCCGTGGTGCTGGTCATGCGATTCCAGGCGGCCTGTTCACGTTCGTACTCGTTCTTCCAGGGGGCCTTGTCCTCGAAGGGGAGGGCGACCGGCTGGTAGACGGCGTGGGCGGGATCGAACTGGGGGGTGAGCGTCGCTACGCGGTCGTGGATCTCGGCGGCGATCGGGTAGACGAATTCGTCTACGCGGAAGTGCAATTCGGTGCCGGCGATGGTGGCGCCGTTGGCCGCCTTGATCTTGAATACGTCGTCTTCCACGACCAGGGAGCCCGCGTCGGTCCGGATGACGGTGTTCGTCTCGGAAGTGGTTGCGGCGTAGTTGATCGCAGTGGTGTCGGCGGCGGGGGCCGCCTGCACGGTTCCAGCGGTGATGCCAAGCGCGCTTGACATGAAGACGACGGAAGCAGCGACCTTGTTGATCTTCATCAGGGGGTGAATCCTTGTGTCAGTGCAGGTCAGGTTCTGCACGAGTGAGCCGATCCCGACCGCCGGGACCGGCAAGAGGGTGTGAAGAACTGGCGGCACGGCCAGAAGGCCGTGTCGCGCAGTGGAATTCGACTCTTTTAGGCGGTCGCGCGGCGGCGGGCTGCCAGCCCTGCCAGCACATCCACGAACAGGAATCCGAGCAGCGGAATCCCGATCATGGGCGCGAACCAGCCCACTGTCGCGGCTGCCACCGCGAAGGGAACCAGGACGATCAGCGGCGTCTGCCGCAGTGCACCGCGGCGCGGGGCGCGGCCCAGCGCCACCTTGCCCGCCTCCTTGGTCGGACGGCGCCGCCACCACATGAGATAGCCGCGCACCACCACGGTGAGCAGACCGACCATGATCGCCAGCAGCAGTAGCTGATTGAGCAGTCCGAACATCAGACCCATATGGAACTGGATGCCCCAGTTGGTCAGCTTCGCCATGAGCGGCCAGTCCGAATACCGCAGCGTGTCGGTGACCACGCCCGTACTACCGTTCACCGCAATCGAATCCGTGGTCAGCACACCCGGGCGGCGCAATTCCTTCGCGACGAAGGCGGTGCCGTCCGCGGCCGGAATGCTGATCTCCAGCGGACCTTCCAGACCATTGGCGCGAGCCACCGCGAAAACGGTGTCGACCAGGGCGGCCTTATTCGCCGTCGGTGCGGCGGCGGTCATGCCGCCACCCATGTGATCGGCATGCTCGCCGCCCATGGGCATGGCCGGACCGGTGGACCCGGGCAGCGTCGCGCTGACCGCGGGCGTCGTCCAGCTCATTTCCGAGCGCAGCTTGTCGACGTGGTCACCGGCGTACTTCGACCAGGTCATACCGGTCACCGACAGCAGGAGCAGCACCGGCAGGATCCACATGCCCACGACCGCATGCCAATTCAGCGTGCGGGCGCGGGGCCGCGAGCGATCCGGCCGCACCAGCCAGCCCGCGGAACGGCGTTCCCGCCGGGCTCGCACCCGCCGGAACCACAGCACCAGACCGGCCAGCGCGATCAGCCACAACCACGATGCGGCGATCTCGCTGTAGTAGCGCCCGAAATCCCCGAGGTGCAGATCCCGGTGCAGCTCATCGATCCAGGTGCGGGTGGGCAGCGCGCCCGAACTGCCGTACACGACACTGTCGCCGAGCGGCTGCGCGGTGACCGGATCGATGAATACGGCGCGACGCTGCGAATCACCCAGCGTCGGATCGCTGAAGATGATCCGGGTGGTCTCGCCGGTGCCCTGTGCCGGAGCGACCGCGATCAGCGGCAGATCCTGGCCCAGCGCGGCCGTACCCGCGGCGATCTGCTGCGACAGCGGTTTCGCCGGACCGGTCGAATCGGTGTGCAGCAGATGGCTGTCGGTGAACGACTCCAGGGTGGGAGCCACCGCATAGAGCGCACCGGTTACCGCGGCAATGAGGATGAACGGTGCGACGAATACACCGGCATAGAAATGCAGTCGCAGCAGCAAGGCCTGAAAGGCATTGGCGGCACTGCGTTTAGTTGTCGACTCCTTTGTCGGGGGCGATTCCGAATTCCGGGCAGGATTAATAGGCGGTGCCGCGTCTGCGGCACCGCTCTCAGTGATAGTCACCGGCGGTCTTTCTGATGTTCGAGGAAAACCCGGGTACGCCGAATACGGCGAACTCACACAGACGCGCATGTCCGTGCTGGGTAAGGGAAGAAATCAGACTCGAACGAAAGCGGGTGGACCACGGGTCCGGAAGGCGTCGGCCGCGAGAATGCGCAGCACGACTCGATCGCGATGGGCGATCGGCAGTGCCGGTGGTCCGGAGAGCACCGGAAGTGTGATGAGAACGGGCGTGGCCCAGGCCAATACAGTGCCGGCGATGCGATACGCGGCTTCCGCGCCCAGAATGACCACCGCGGCCACACAGGCCGCGGTGAAGTGCGCGGCCAGCATGGCCGGGCTCCACATCGACGCATGGTGATGGTGGTGGCCGGCGCTACCGGGCGAACCCCACATCATGCTGAAGTGCCCGAGCAGCTGACCGCCGATCAGGGCGACCACCAGCCCGAGCCAGGTGGTGCGCAGCGCGCCGATACCGGCGACCAGCGCACCCACGGCGGCGGAGGCCGCGACCAGCAGCGTCAGGGCGCTGGACTCCAGCGGTGCGGCCCCGGAAACCCAGCCGTGCACCGCGACCGCGAGCGCCCCGGAAAGCGAACCGGCCGATCCACCGCGCAATAACGCAGCGTCGCTGCGTATATGCGCCGTGGACCGGCCGGACTCGAAACTCACGTGCTGATAATAACCGAGAATGCGCCGCCGATTTTCCGGCCTCGCACTCGCGTAACGATGCGGCGGAATTACTCGGTGGGAACAGCCATTTCGATGAGCGGCTTGCGCAGCAGCTTGCCCGTGGCATTGCGCGGCAGCTCATCGAGGAAGATGACCTCGCGCGGCACCTTGTAGCGCGCCAGGTTCTCCTTCACGTAATCCTTGATCTCCTGCACATCGCGCTTGGAGTCCGGGCCCGGAACGACGATGGCGCGCAGGCGCTTTCCGAAGTCGCGGTCCTCGACGCCGACCACGGCGGCCTCCAGCACGTCGTGCCGGTTGGAGAGCAGGTTCTCGACCTCCTGCGGGAAGACGTTCTCGCCGCCGGAGATGATCATGTCGTCATCGCGGCCGTCGATGAACAGCAGTCCGTCGGTGTCGAAGTGGCCGACATCGCCACTGGACATCAGGCCGTCCACGTACTCCTTGGTGCGGCCGTCGGTGTACTGCTTGAACGAGTGGCTGTTCTCGATGAAGATCGTGCCGGTCACGTTCGGCGCGGTAATGCGCTTGCGGTTCTCGTCGTAGAGCGCGATGCGAATGCCGACCGGGGCCTTGCCCGCGGTGGTCGGCGCCTTGCGCAGCTCGGACGGGATGGCGACGGTCATGATCGCGCACTCGGTCGAGCCGTAGACGTTGTAGAGGCTGTCGCCGAAGTAGTCGAGGGTGCGGGTCACCACGTCCGGCGGAATGGCGCTGCCGGCGGCGAAGATCACCCGCAGGGTTTCGCTCGGCTGGTACTTGGCGAGGGTCTCCGCGGGCAGATCGAGCAGGCGCTGCAGCATGGTGGGTACCACGACCAGGCCCTGCGCCCGGTACTTCTGGATGTTCGCGAGGGTCTGCTCCGGATCGAAGCGGCGCTGCTGGAACACAACTCGGTTGCCCAGCGCGATCGACAGCGTGAACTGGGACAGGCCGGTGGCGTGGAAGATCGGCGCGGCCATGACCACGGTGCTGTTGCGCGGCAACGGGATTCGATCCAGGAACTGCGCGGTGATGAAGGGGCTGACCTTATCGCGGGGCGCGCCCTTCGGGGTGCCGGTGGTACCGCTGGTCAGAATCACCATGCCGCCCGGCTTCTCCGGCGGAGTCAGGGATGCGGTGGACTGCCCGACCGAGACCGACTCGATGGTCGGGATCGACGGGTCGGCATCGTCCTTCTCGTCCACCCAGGTGAGGATGCGCGGGATCTCGGCCGGAATGGCGCTCATGAGGTCGAAGAACTCGCTGTCGTGCAGCACCGCCTTGACCTTCTCGCGCGCCGCCACATCGGTGAACTGCGGCTTGGCGAAACCGGTGTTCATCAGCACCGCGCGCACGCCGAGCTTGCCGGCGGCCACGAGGGCGAGCACCATGCCGCGGTGGTCGCGGGCCAGTACGCCGATCACATCGCCCGGGCCCAGGCCCTGCGCCGCGAGACCGCGCGCGAAGGCGGAGGACTGCTGATCGAGCTGCTCGAAGGTCATCTCGCCGCGCTCATCGACAATGGCGGAGGACTTCGGATTGGTATTGGCCGCATGCACGACCGCGCCCGCGAACGGGCCGAACTTCAGCACATTGATCGCTGAGCGCACCGCTTGATCGGGTCGCAGCGGATTGAAAAGTCCCCCTCGCAACATGGCGTTGACGCTGAGCGCCGTATCACCAGCCTTGCGAAAAACCGTGCCTGCCGACGGAAG
The DNA here is from genome assembly GCF_040611495.1 of Nocardia sp. NPDC006630. Classification (NCBI taxonomy): domain Bacteria; kingdom Bacillati; phylum Actinomycetota; class Actinomycetes; order Mycobacteriales; family Nocardiaceae; genus Nocardia; species Nocardia sp. NPDC006630. Next base: position 144,637 of record NZ_JBEXOK010000001.1, on the reverse strand, counting down.
GGCTAATGACATGGGTACAACCTTCCGCGATCCCCTGCCGTGACGAGCGGCGATCGGACCGCAACCTCGAGATCCAGTGCAAACCCAACCCTACCAAGCAGTAACACGCGGGTGTGGCCGAGGTCTCTGGTACCGGCGGTATCGCATAAACTGCCCAGGTCGTGGTGGGGACAACACGATTGCCCTCGTGTCGCTGCGGACTGTCCGCACACCAGAACGCCCCCGCTCCGCACAGGCGGAGCGGGGGCGAGAGGTGGGGTTTCGGGCAGGAGTCCGCCGCCCGGCGAGCGCGGTCAGGGGTTGGCCGGCGCTTCGTATTCCACGAGGACGCGGCGGAGGAGTTTGCCGGTGGCATTGCGGGGGAGGTCGTCGAGGAAGATGACGTCGCGGGGGACCTTGTAGCGGGCGAGATTGTTTTTGACGTAGGCCTTGATCTCGTCCGGATCGGGCTTCTCGCCGGGTTCGGGAACGACGAAGGCGCGCAAGCGTTTTCCGAACTCGACATCCGGGACGCCGACCACCGCCGCGTCGAAGATGTCGGGGCGCTCCAGCAAGAGGTTCTCGACCTCCTGCGGGAAGACGTTCTCACCGCCGGAGACGATCATGTCGTCATCACGGCCGTCGACGAAAAGCAGTCCGCGATCATCGAAGTGGCCGACATCGCCGCTGGACATATAGCCGTCGATGATCTGCTTGTGCCGCCCGTCGGTGTAACCCTTGAACGGCGATCCGGAGCGGATGAAGATGCGCCCGGTGACGTTCTTGGCGCGGATCCGCATGCCGTCCTCGTCGAAAAGCACCACCTCACACGTGGTGGGGGAGCGGCCCGCGGTGCCCGGTGCGATGGCCAGATCCTCCGGCCGCGCCACCGTCGCGACCGCGCATTCGGTGGAGCCGTACAGGTTGTAGAGGACGGGGCCGAACACTTCGGCGGTACGCACGCTCAGCTCGGGTGAGAGCGCCGACCCCGCGACCACGATCGCCTTCAGCGATGAGATCTCGTACTTGTCGCGAACGGCCGGATCCAGTTCCACCATGCGGTGCAGCATGGTCGGCACCGCCACCAGCATGTCGGCCTGATGGTCGGCGATCAGGCGCAGCGTCCGCTCGGCGTCGAAGCGCCGCGCGAGCACCACCTTGTTGCCGAGTCCGGTGCCCACCAGCCAGGTCGCGAGACCCGTGCTGTGGAAGATGGGCGAGACGATGACCATGGTGCCCTGGCTCGGGAAGTCGATGCGGTCGACCACCTGCACGGTGGCCAGCGGTGAGGTCTTGTCGCGCGGCGCGCCCTTGGGCAGGCCGGTGGTTCCACTGGTGAGAATGACAACGCCGCCCGGCTTCTTCGGCGTCGGCAGCGGCGCCTTCGCATTGGCGGCGATCAGCGCGTCGAGAGTTGTTGCGCCGTCCGGCAATTGCGTGCCCTCGTCCACCCAGCTGAGCACGCGGGGCAGATCGGCGGGCAGCGCGTCGAGCAGTCCGAGGAATTCGCTGTCGTGCAGCACGACCTTCACGTTCTCGCGCTCACACACCTGCGCGAACTGCGGTTTGGCGAAGCCGGTGTTCATCAGCGCCACGCGGGCGCCGAGCTTGCCGGCCGCCACCATGGACAGCAGCAGGCCGCGATGATCGCGGGCGAGCAGGCCGATCACGGTGCCCGGGCTGACGCCCAGCCGCTGCAGGCCGCGGGCCACCGCATTGGAGGCCTCGTCGAGCTCCCGGTAGGTCATCTCACCGCGCTCATCCGCCAGCGCCGGGCGCTCGGGCCAGACCCGCGCGGCATGGCGGACGGCGGTGGCGGGCGGTCCGAACACCTGTGATTCGCGGGCGGTGCGCAGCGTCTCCATCGGTTTGCGAGGATCGGTGATGCCCTTGTCCCGCAATGATTTCAGAGCCCTGACGGCCTCGAGGGTGTGTGCTACACGCTGCTGCGCCGAATAGAGAACCGAGGCCATGCCAGCCACCTCCGAAAGAACGTGCGGCCCACCACCCGAACTGGGGCGGGTAGGCGTCACGGTAGCAGCGGGGTGTGATGGCTGTTACACAAATTCGGTCAGAACGGTCAGTTGCCGGTTGTATGCAGTCTTTACATCCGGGTCATACGCCGTACATCCGGATCGATGAGGCTGCGGTGTCTGCATTTCCAACCGTGATGAGGTGTCCCGTGTCCTTGCTCGCTGTTCTTCCCCAGTTGCTCCTGTCTTTCACGCACCTGCTCAGCGGTAGCGCGTAATCAGAAGGTCTTCACCTTCCGGCCATGTGCCGTACACCCGGGTCGATGAGGCTGCGGTGTCCCACTTTCCAGCCTGATGAGGTATTCCCGTGGAGTTGCTCGCCGTCGTCGCCCAGATCTTCAGCACTTTCCTGTCCGCGCTCAGCGGTAGCGCTGCCTGAGCAGACCTGGACAGCAGCGGCCCGCCGGTAGTCACCGGCGGGCCGTTGTCGTTCAATTCGCGGCGGTGTCCACGCCGGTGCTGAGACCGAGGTGCGCGGTGGCATCCAGATCCGCGGCGACCGCGGCGAGCTTGCCGCGAATCGCTGCCACCGCATCCGGGCCCAGTGCCAGCCGCAGGGGCGGATTCGCCTGGCCGACAGTCGCTATGACCGCGGCGGCGGCCTTGGCGGGATCACCCTCCTGCTGCTGATCGGAGGCGGGCAGACCGTCCCGCACCGCGCCGACCGTCTCGGCGTAGTCCGCGAGACCGGTGCTGATACGCAGTGCGGCCGGGTTGGCGAAGCCGGTGCGGAAGTTACCGGGTTCGACGATCAGCACCTGGATTCCGAGCGGCGCCACCTCGGCGGCCAGGGCCTCACTGGCCAATTCCAGCGCACCCTTGGCGGCGCTGTACATGCCGACGCCGGGGAAGGACAGGAAGCCGCCCATGCTGGTGACCTGGACGATCGCGCCGGCCCGGCGCTCGCGCAGCTGCGGCAGCACCAGCTGGGTCAGGCGCAGCGGGCCGTAGAACATGACCTCCATGGCATCGCGCAGGTCCGACTCGCTGACCTCCTCGATGGCGCCCACAATTCCGTACCCGGCATTGTTGACCAGCACATCGATCCGTCCGGCCTCCTTCACCGCGCGTTCGGCGGCGGCCGCATCGCGCACGTCCAGGGTGACAACCTGCACCCGATCCGGGTGCGCGGCAACAACTTCCGCCATGGACTCCGGCCGTCGCACGGCGGCGATCACCTCGTCACCGGCATCGAGCACGGCCTGCGTGAAGGCCGCACCGAAACCGCTGTTGGCTCCGGTGATCAGCCAGCGGCGCGGGGCGTTCTCTGCACTCATGGTCGATCCTTCTTCTGCTGTGCCCGGGCGGTGTGCCCGGGGCCGATAACAAGAATGCCGGGTGCGCATCCGACCCGGTATTCCCCAAAGGTGGAATAGTTGGAGCTGTGACAGACGCACTGACCAACCCGCGGCGCAGCCCACGTGCGCTGCCAGAGGGAGAAGCGCTGTCGGCGGAGGACCACCGGCGTCTCATCGGCGTCCTGGAGTCGGTGGATCACGCGGTCGATCTGCCCGAGTTCCGAGAGCGGCTGCTGCACGCACTGCAGAACTGGTTCGGATTCACCGGAGTTGCAGTGCTGCACGGCAATACACTCGCCGCGGCCATGCTCGAAGGCTGCGGGGTGCAGAGTGGGTATACGCCGGAGTTCATGGCGGAGTACAACGCGCGCTGGATGGACCGGGATCCGCTGCGCAGCCCGCGGGCCGCGGAGATCATCCTGGCCCGGGGGGTGGCGCGACTCGACGATATCGAACCCGATTCCCCGTTCGTCTCGGAGTTTCTGCGGCGCACCGGTATCAATGACAAGGCTGTCATGGTGGTGGACGGTGGTTCCGCCGGACTGCTGTTCGTCGGCATGGCGGTGGTCGACGCTGCTCGGGTCCCCGATCGTGATCTGGCGGTCCTGCACGCGCTGCGCAGACATCTCGCGCCGCTGGTGATCGAGCAGCTCGAACGCGATCGCGACCGGCGTGCCGCACATGCGAATTGGCAACTGACACCACGGGAATGGGAAGTCGCCGACCTCGCCGCGCAGGGTCTCACCAATCGTCAGATCGCCGAGCGGCTCTTCATCGGCGTCGACACCGTCAAGAAGCATCTGACCCGGGTGCTGGCGGAAACCTCGTGCGCCAGCCGCACTCAGCTCGCGGTCCGGTTCGCCGCGGCCTGATCGGTTCTGCCGCCTGATCAGTTCTGCGGCACCGGCTGCTCGATCGCGGGGGTTGCGACGGGCATGCGGCGGGGGAGCAGTAGGGGAGTGGCCAGCATCAGTACTCCGGCGAGCAGGACGGTCTCGCGCGCGCCGATGACGGCCGCGAGCACCCCGCACAGGGCGGTCAGCGCCGCGATGGTCGCGCTGCTGGTGATCGACCACGCCGCGAGGGTGCGCGCCATCCTGTCGCTCTCGGTCTGTTCCATGCGGTAGGCCACGTACACCGGATTGAACACGCCCATGCAGGCGACCAGGCCGAACTGGATCGCCATGACGAGCACGAGTCCGGTTGTGCCCGAATGGACAAAGGCCAATCCGACGGACCAGCACGCACGCAGGGTGCCGCCGACCAGCAGGACCCGCCGCTGCCCGAAACGGGTGACGAACCGCCGCGCCAGCCGCGCGCCGAGCAGACCGCCGAGGCAGGGTGCGCCGAAGGCGAGTCCGTATTGGAACGGCGTGAAGCCGAGCTGCCCGAGCATGAGGACGGCCATGAGCGGTGCGGTCGCCATGATCAGGCCGCCGACCAGAATCGAATTGAAGAAGAGCGGCCGCAGGGTGGGGTGGGCCAGGATATAGCGCCAGCCCTCGGCCAGATCGGTGAGGCGCAGCCGCGGCGCGGTGCCACCGGACGGATGCGCCTCGGAACCGCCGATTGCGCGAATGCCCAAGGCGGACAACACAAAACTGACCCCATTGGTCAGCACGGTCGTCATCGGCCCGAACATCCCGATCGCCAGTCCGCCCAGCGGCGGCGCGAGCATGGTGACGGTCCACGTCGTCGCCTCGAACCGGCTGCTGGCGATGAGCAGATCCTCCTGCGGCACCAGCGATTTCAGATACGCGCCGGACGCCGCCTTGAAAGCGATATCGGACGCGGCGACCGCGATCGCCACCACCAGCAGCTGCGCATAGGTCAACCAGCCGAGCGCGAAGGCCACCGGAATGCTCAGTACCGCCGCGAACCGCACCAAATCCATGGCGATCATCACCGGCCGCTTCCGCCGGAACTCCACCCACGGCCCCAGCGGTATCGCCACCAGCGCGCCCACCGCCAGCCCGGCAGCAGCCAGCACGGACACCTCGGTCGGTCCGGTATGCAGCACGATGATCGCGATCAAGGAGAACGCGTCGAAGGCGAACCAGGTCCCCAGCGTGCTGACCGCATAAGCGCCCCACAGCAATTCGAACTGCCGCCCCAGCGACCGTGTCCCCGCCATATCCCGCCTCTCGCCCGAACCTCGCATTGGACCTAGCGATCAAAGCGTGCCGGGAGCCTGGAATCAAACAACAGATCTGTTGCGGTGCACAACGACTAGTTGTATCGCTGATATCGATCGGTGTGTCGTCGGCGAGCCGGGGGTTGAGCAATTCGAGCATGTCGGCGAGTCCTACTGTGACGTCGGTGCCGAAGTTGTTGTGCGCAGTTGGATCACAGATGGCCCGGTGTCACTGTGCCGCTGGCGAGGCTCTGTTCCGGCCGACTGACTGTGCCAGGGTCGCCGTCGGTGTGATGCGGTGTCCTCGGCCAGGAGGGGAGCCATACCGTCCCGGGCAGCGGGGTCAGGCTCGCGCAGTGGTTGATGACTGCCCGGAGTCCCGGGTGTGGATTCGTGCTGAGGAAGATCAGTGAGAGCGGGTACGCGAGGGTCGGATTCACGATCGGAATACGCCGCAGGTCGTGGTTCGTCGGCCAGATGTAGCGGTCGCGCGCACCTACGAGGGTTGCCACGTCGTCGGATTCCGCGAGGATATCGAGCAGTACCTCGTTACCGAAGTGCGGGCCCGCGGCGTCGACCCGCAGGCCGAAGTCGGTGGTGAGTTGATCGTAGAACTCCGCCCATTCACTTCGCGGCGCGATGCCGGGCACCCAGATCCGATGTTTGCGCAGCTGGGACGGTGTCAATGTGCGTGCGGCGGCGAGTGGATGCCTCGGTCCGACGAGGAGTTCCAGCGCGGAGTCGAACGCGTGGATCATGCGGACCTCGCGAGGCAGCGCGGCCGGATCGGTGATCGTGCGGAACGAGGCGTCGATATCGCCGGCCTGAATGGCGGCGACCACCGCGCGCGGGTCGTTGACCCGGAGGGTGACCACATCGAGGTCGGTATCGGGATGCGACCGCCAATAATCGTGCAGCACAACGGCCTGTGCGGAGCGCAGGCCGAGAACGTCGATCCGAAGCGCCCGCGAGCCCGGCTTGATCGCGGCGACGGCGCGATCGACCCCGGTGACGATGCTCCGGGCGTGCGGGAGGAAGGCTTGGCCGTCGAGTGTCAGCTCGACCCCGCGAGCGGTGCGGGTGAACAATCGGACCTCGAGTTCGCGCTCGAGTGCGGCGATCCGCTTCGACACGGCCTGCTGTGTCACGCCGAGCTCATCGGCCGCGTGCTGCAGCTGTCCCAGTTCGGCTGCGCGGACGAACGACCGCACCGCTTCGGTATCCATCTATCGAACGTAGCCGTGTCCAACTGATGGTTGTGATGCGAGGGGCCTTCTGGTGGTCAGCGCCAGGCCGCGACCGTTCTCGATAGGATCGGGTGTGCCCAGTGGCGCAGGCTTTGTCAGTGCTGTGTGGTGTGGAGTGGGGCTGTTCGGCCCAGTTCGGGGCAGGGTGTCAGCGGGGGGTGATTTGTACGCGGTTGTCGTGGAAGACGGCGCCGCCGCCGAAGTCGGAATCGCGTTCGGGGATGGTGGCATTGACGGTGGCGCCGCCGGAGAGTTTGGCCCAGCGGCCCTTGGGGGTGGCGGCTACGCCGGGGCGGACGCGGTCGGAGAGTTCGGCGATGGCTTCGAAGGAGCCGCGGGGGTTGGAGACGGTGACGGGGGTGCCGTCGGTGATGCCGCGGGTGGCGGCGTCGTCGGGGTGCAGGGTGATGGTGGGATCTCCTGCGCGGCGGAGCAATTCGGGGTTGTTCGCGAAGGTGGTGTTGAGGAAGTAGTGGGAGGCGGCGGAAATCAGGACCAGGCCGTCGCCGGGGTCGGCGGGTGGGGTGTAGGCGGGGAGCGGGTCGTGGCCTGCCATTTCGGCTCGGGGGGAGACGAATTGCAGTTTGCCGGCGGGGACGGGGCGGGGGGCGACCTTGAGGAATCCCTCGGTGCGCAGGCGGTCGAGGTCGTGGCCCTTCAGCAGCTGGCGCGCCAATTCCTCATCGGAGTCGTAGAGTGCGGGCTCGGTCAGGCCCATCTGCTGCGCCAGGCGGCGAAAAGTCTCTGTGGTGGAGAGGCATTCGCCCGGCGGCGGCACCGCCGGTTCGTTCCAGACCAGGTAGAGGTTGCCGTAGGCGGCGAGTACATCGAGGTGTTCGGGCTGCATGGTGGCGGGCAGGACGATATCCGCGTAGTCGACGGTATCGGTCGGGAAGTGTTCCAGGACAACGGTGAACAGATCCTCGCGTTCCAGTCCTCGAATCACCTTGCGCTGCTCCGGATTGGACCCGACCGGATTGGCGGCGATTACGAAAAGCGCCTTGACCGGCGGGTCGTCCACCTCCAGTAGGGCCTCGCCGAGCCGGGTCATGGACAGCGTGCGCACCGGATGGGGCAGCAGGTCGAATCGCATCAACTCGGGCAGATTCAGATCGAAGTGCCCGCTCGTCGAATAGTGCAGTCCGCCACCGGGAATCGCCCAATCGCCGGTGATTCCGGGCAGGCAGGCCAGGGCGCGCAGGGCCATACCGCCGCCGGCGTGCCGCTGCATACCCTGTGAGGCGCGGATGGCGGTGGGCCGGGTGCGGGCAATGCGTTCGCCCAGCGCCACGATGCGATCGACCGGCAGGCCGGTGATCTCGGCGACCCGCTCCGGCGTGAATTCCGCTATGCGATCACGGAATTTGTCCCAGCCCTCGGTGTGTTCGGCAATGAATTCGTCATCCTGCGCACCCATCGACACGATGATGTGCATGAGTCCGAGCGCCAGCGCCGCATCCGTACCGGGCAGGGGCGCGAGATGCTCATCGCATCGCTCGGCGGTACGCGTCCGCACCGGATCGATGGCGACGGTGTACGCATCACTGTCCTGGATGAACTTCCATCCGTGATGGCCCGAGGTCAGCGGATTCGTTCCCCACAGCAGAATCAATTTCGACTCGGTGAAGTCCTCCGGATCCATCCCGCCCGAGGTGCCCAGCGTGTACTTCAGACCCACGGTGCCCGCTATCGAGCAGATCGTCGGATCGTGCAGCGACGCCCCGAGCGCATTGAAGAACCGCCGCCCGGAGAACCCCTCCAGCCCCTGGATGTACCCCAGGCTCCCGGTCCCGTGGAACGGCCAGATCGCCTCGCCGCCGAACTCCTCGGTGATCCCGGTCAGCCGCGCGGCGATCTCCGTGAGCGCCTCGTCCCAGCTGATCCGCTCGAACCGCCCCTCGCCCTTCTTACCCACCCGCCGCATCGGATGCATGATCCGTTCATCGGATTTCAGCTGCTCGAGGTACCGATTCACCTTCACGCAGAGCGCCCCGCGCGTAATCGGATGCGCCTTGTTCCCCCGCAGTCCCACCGCGACGCCGTCCTCGACGTCCACCACCCAGGAGCAGCCGTCCGGGCAATCCAGCGGGCACGCACCGAGCACCTTCATGCCTTGATCGTAAGCCGCGCCCTCGCCCGGCAGCAGCGCCGAGCGGCACATGGTGGCCGGGCCCACGCGGTGCGCGCCGCGGCCGGATGCCGTTGCCGAACTCTCGGATCAACCGCGCGGGCTCGGGTCAACCGCGCAGGCTGCCCAAGCGCGCGCCGAGCCTCTCCGGTCAGCCGTGCAGACCGCCCAGGAGATTTGACCCCTCGGATCAGCCGAGCAGGCCGCCGAGCAGACCCGGACTCTGGCCGGCTTCCTGGCCGCCGCCGCTACCGCCGATGAAGCCGCCGGGGGGCTGCTCCGAAGGCTGCACGATGACGAAGCCGCGGCCGGAGAAGGAGAGGGTCAGGCCCTCGCCGGTGCTGCGGCCGATGAGGCGGCTGAAGCCGAAGGAGTCATTGCGTTTGATGCCGGTCTGCAGGCTGGAGGACCAGGCCACGGCGGCCTGCGGGTCGGCGTAGGTGGGCTGGTCGACATTCAGGACGACGGGTGAGCCGTGCGTGGTGATGGCAATGCGGCCGCGGCCGGTGAAAACGCAGTTGAAGAGTCCGGCATTGCTTGCGAAACCGGCTGCGCCCTGGACCATTTTGATGTTGTAGGTCAGCGACGGGTCGAAGGCGAGCACATTCGCGCCGTTGATGGTGAGACCGTCGGTGCCGTCCAGATCGACGGTGTGCACATCGGCCGCGCCATTGGCCAGGAACAGATCTCCGCGCCCGGTGACCTTCATCAGCGGCACGCCCTCACCGGTCAGCCGCTGCTGGATGGCCCGTCCGATGCCGCCGGAACCGAGCGCCTTGAACTGCAGATCACCCTGGTAGGCGACCATCGACCCGGCCCGCGCCAGCACCTCGCCATTGACGGCGACCTTGATCATCTTGCCGCCCTGCTTCTGAATCCCGACGCCATTGACCTCGGCATGAACAGGATCGAACAGTTCACTCTGCATGGGCTGGACTCCTTGCGGGAATGCGGGGGCGGCCGGCGCGGAGTACGCGGGCGGCGAATACGACGGGGGCTGCGAATACTGCTGCTGCGCTGCGGGATTGACCTGTCCTGGCGCTCCGGGCGGCGGCGCGAATTGGCCGGGCGGCGGGACGGACCCCGGCGGCGGGGCGTACTGCCCAGGGGGAGGGGCATATTGGCCCGGCTGCCCGGGTTGCGGCGGAGGGGGCGCGTATTGGCCGGGCTGCGGTGGAGCTTGGCCGGGCGGCGGCGCGTATTGGCCTGGTGCGGCAGCCTGCCCAGGCGGCGGCGCGAACGCCGGAGCCGAATTCGGGGCGAGCGGTGGCGGCACGCTTGCGGCCGGTTCCTCGGGTTCGTCGTCGATATTCACGCCGAACGCGGAGGCGATTCCGGCCAGCCCATCGTCGTAGCCCTGGCCGACGGCGCGGACCTTCCAGCCGTCGCCGCGCCGGTAGATCTCCACGCACACCACGGCGGTCTCGGTGCTCAACCCGCTCATCGGGAAAGTCAGTGCGCCCGAATCGGATCCGATGGTCGCCGTCAGCGTGCCGACACCGGCGAAAGTGGGCGGACCGCTGCCGTCCAGGCTCGCGGTCACGACCACCTTGTCCACATCGCGGGGCAGCGCACCGGTCTGGACATCGACCACATCGCCCGCGCCGCGCCCGTGCACATAGGTGACTCCGGGCGCGACGGGCTGATTGAAGAAGACGAAGTCGGCGTCCGAGCGCACCCGCCCGTCGGCCCCCAGCAGCAGCGCCGAGACATCCACCGACGCCGAGCTGGTGACCGTCACCGTCAATCGTTGCGCGGGCGCCGGCCGATTCTCGCCCCGGGCAAGCGTACTCACGACAGCCCGCCCCCCACTGACATCAGATTCACGTCCTCGAGTCTGCCGCGCCGGCGGCGGCTGCGCTAGACCGGGCTTGCCTCGGATTCACTCGACAGCTCCGGTTCCGGCTCCGCAGGCGGTGTGGGTGCGGACTTCGGCACGAAGGACCAGGCGAGACAGACCGCGCCGAAGAGCAGGTACCCCAGCGCGACCTTCGGTGCGGCCGCCCAGCCCACCTCGGGGGCGTGGATGAGGCCGATGAAGGCGAGCGCCGCACCTGCGGCGGAGGCCACGGCCGCTGCGCGGAAACGCTTTTCGAGAATGAACGTCACCATGGTGCCGAGGACGAGACCCGCCAGCACCGCGCCGTCGCCGAAGGTGCGCAGACCGCTGTACACGACACCGGCCTGGTCGAGCGCGCCCATGCCGACCTTGTCGGCGGTGGTGCCCGCCGCGCTCAGCGCATTGTCGATCTGGCCGACGGCCCACTGCGCCAGATTCGGCAGAATCGCCGCGACCACGGCGACCGCGTGCAGGCGCGGCACCGCCTGGAAGGCCTGCGCGCCGATGAGCAATCCGATATACAGCAGGATCGGCACAATGGCCGGAATGGGCAGAATCGTGGCGAGCACCCCGAAAAGCCCCAGCAGGCACATCAATCCGATGACCGCACCGCTGGCCAGCGAGTAACCGGTGCGCCCGCCCGCATCCTTCCAGCCGGGGTGGCCGATATACACGGCCGGCGGGAACGGCGAGCCGAATCCGGAGCCGATGATGGCGCCGAAACCATCGGCCAGCAGCACGCTCCGCAGGTTGTAATTGTCACCCGCGGCGGCGGCGCTCTCCACATTGCTCATGGCTTCGGTGAAGTTGTAGACGCCCAGCGGTATTGCGGTGGCGAGCAGCGGGCCGAGATGGCTGAGTCCGTCGAACAGCAGGTGCAGGCGCAGATCCGGCAGCCCCAGCGCGATATCGTGCACGGCCTTGGACACATCCGGCACCGACATATAGCCGCCGATCCAGCCGATCGCCGTGCCCACCAGCAGTGCCATCAGGCCGATCGGCACATTGCCCGGCAGTTTCACATCGGTGAAGAAGCCGATCAGGATGATGGCGAGCACCGGCAGCCCGATCCACGCGGCCTCCCACATCTGCCCGGCCGGGCGCATGGCGATGAAGGTGATGGAGATACCCGCGAGGGTGCCGAGCATGGCGGCGCGCGGTGTGATCTTCCGAATGAACGGGCCCACGAACGCGCCGATCATGACAATGACACCGATCATGAACGCCCAGGCCAGACCTGCCGACCAGGCGCGCATCGGATCATTGGTCTTCAGATAGATCGGCAGCATGACCACGAACACCACGATGAACATGTGCGGCACACTGGGCCCGTACGGCAGCGCCGTCACCGTGTCCCGGCCTTCGCGGCGCGCCAGGCGCCGGGCCAGCAGCATGTAGTACAGATTGCCCAGCACCAGGGCGACGCCGAGCGCGGGCAGGACGGTGCCGAGTACATCGCTGCTCGGAATTTTGACTACCGCGATGGACAGCGTGGTGAGGGTCAGGACGTTGACGAGGATATTGAACGCGAGACCGAAGAAGGCATTGGTATCGCCGCGCGTCCACCACGGCAGCGAAAGTGGTGCGGCGGAACTGGTTTCGTCGGGGAGCTTGGTATCGACGGACATCGGATTTCCTGTTCGCTAAACCGGGGTGTGCGCGGGAGCGCGGGTGATCGGGGGAGCGGCCGCCAGTGCGTCGATGACCGCCGGGGAATCGGCGACCCAGCCGAAGATGCCGCCCTGGGCCGCGATCATCTCCAGTCCGACGCGCTGGAATTCCGGGAAATAGGAACCGACACAATCGGATACGACGAGGCATTCATAGCCGCGGTCATTGGCCTCACGCACCGTGGTGTGCACGCACACCTCGGTGGTGACGCCCGTGACCAGCAGTGAGGCGATCGATTTCTGCGCCAGCACCTGGGCCAGCTCGGTGGCGTAGAACGCGCCCTTGCCGGGTTTGTCGATCACCACCTCACCGGGCAGTGGCGCGAGTTCGTCGATGATGTCGTGCCCGTACTCGCCGCGCACCAGCAGGCGCCCGTACTTGCCGGGATCGCCGATGCGCTGAGAAGGGCTGCCCCGCAAGAGCTTTGCCGGCGGGCAGTCGGAGAGGTCGGGGAGGTGTCCTTCACGGGTGTGGATCACCGGCAGCCCGGCCGCGCGGGCCGCGGCCATGAGATGTGCCAGGGGTTCGATCACCTTGCGCAGCTGCGCGACGTCATTGCCGAGGCTTTCGCCGAAGCCGCCCGGTAGGAGGAAGTCCCGCTGCATATCGATGACGACCAGTGCGGTGGTGCCCGGGTCGAAGGAGAATTCTGTCGGTTGCGCCGGAATATGTTGAACTGCCGTCATCTTCGATCTTTCTGTGCGAGCCGGATATCCGAATGCGCCACCTGCTGGCGCGGCTCGTCGAGGATTCGGGCGGCCGCCGCCAGTACCGTGTCATCGGCCAGCGCGGGTCCGAAGACCATGGCCGAGAGCGGGCGTCCGTCCGAGGTGGTGCCCACGGGCACCGCAATCGCGGTGAGGTCCAGCAGGTTTCCGAAGTGGGTGTAGTGCCCCAGCACGGTGTTCGTCCGAATGGGATCGGCCTGCACCTGCGCGACCGTGAACGTGGTGCCTATGGTCGGAACCACCATCACGTCGAAGTCGGCCCACATACGCGCCACCACGGCCTTGAGCTCCTGTAGTCGCTGCTGCGCGCGGAACACATCGACCGCGGTGAATCGGAAACCGCCGGTGAGGATCTCCCGGATCACCGGCAGTATGGAATCGGGATGCTCGGCCAGGAAGGTTTCGAACTCCACCAGGCGTTCGGCGACCCAGGGGCCCTGGTACAGCAGCTCGCCGGCATCCAGGAACGGCCGGAGTGTGGTTGGCACACAGTCGAATCCGAGTCGGGCCAGTCGGTCCCGCACGCCTAGATGCGCGGCGTGGAAGATCTCGTCGCCGAAGAAATCCAGCTCCGGCTCGGCGGGCAGGCCCACCCGCAGGCGCCCGCCCGCGAAGTGGGAACCGCGCGCGCGGCTCCAGGGATCGCCGGGATCCACGCCCGCGATCACCTCGAATACCCGGTCCAGATCCTCGACCGTGGTGGCCATCAGCGTCAGGCAGTCCAGCGATTTGCACGCCGGCACCAGGCCGACCGTGCTGATCAAGCCGCGCGAGGGCTTCCAGCCGACAATTCCGTTGAGCGCGGCCGGAACTCGGCCCGAGCCGGCGGTATCGGTGGCGACGCAGAACGGCACCTCGCCGAGCGCCACCGCCTTCGCCGATCCGGAGCTGGATCCGCCGGAGATCAGATCGCCGCCGAACACACTCCGCGGCACCGGGTACGGCGTGCGGGTTCCGTTCAGTCCGGTCGCGAACTGATCGAGATTCGTCTTGCCGGCGAAGAGCGCGCCCGCGTCCAGCAGGCGCTGCACCGCGGGCGCGGTTTCCGTTGCGACATAGGCGAAGTCCGGGCAGGCGAGGGTGGTCGGCCACCCCGCCACATCGATACTGTCCTTCACCCCGAACGGGACGCCGTAGAGCGGCAGCATGCGCGCGCCCGGCCGCCGCTCGATCTCCGCCGCGGCCGCCAGCAGTTGTTCGCGCGGCACCGGGGTGATCCAGGTGCCGTCGTCCCCGCGCGCCGCAATGGCATCGGCGACCCGCGCCGCAGTGTGCGCCGGTGAGCCGCTACCACTTTCGTGTGATGCGAGAATCTCCGCGACCGTGGGCCCTGGGTTCAGCATCTGTCGATTGTCGACAGAATGTGTGAACCCGAGAGTGCCGCAATGTATCCAGTGTGTTAGCGGGTGTCGAGATCCAGATAGGTCAGCTCGCCGTGCCGCCGGAGCGCATCCTGGGCGAGCTCCGCGTCATTGCGCTCCAGTGCCTCGAGGAGTTCGGCATGACGCCTGATGCCGTTGTGCCGCTGCGCTATCTGCGCCTCCGCACGGAGATTGCGGGCCATCGGCAGCTGTAGCTTCAGCAGGATCGGCTCGTAGGCCACATCCAGCTGCCGGTTTCCGGCCAGCGCCACGATCTCCGCGTGGAAGCGCCGATGGGCATTGTCGCGCTCGAACAGATCGTCCGCGGCATCGGCCACCCGCATCTCCTCGAGCGCCGTGCGCACCGCCCGCAGCGGATCGCGTTCCATCACCAGTGGAAACGCGCTTTCGATCGCGTGCCGCTCCAGCACCCGGCGCAATTCGAACAGTTGCAGGATGTCGGTATCCGACCACACCGCGACCCGAAATCCCCTGCGCGGCAGGTGCTCGATCAGCCCCTCCTGCGCCAGTAGTCGCAGCGCCTCCCGCACCGGCGCCCGGCTCGTGCCCAGCCGGGCGCACAGCGCCTCCTCGCCGATCCGGCCCCCGGGTTCGAACCCGCCACTCAACACCTCGGCCCGTACATGCCGCGTAGCCATCTCCACCAGGCTCAGCGGCAGCACCGCCCCATCCATCCGCGACATCATGAGTCGAGTGTACGAATCCGATGATCACGCGCGCCCCGTGTGGCGGGGCGGTGCTATCGCACTCCTATCGGGCCGGGCGGGGTTTCATCGCCTGACCTGATCCCAAAGGCGCAGGTAGACCTCGGCGCCGTGGAATACGTCGGTCATGATTTCCGGGCCGCCGAGGACGCGGACCGCTTCGAGCCAGTCGGCGTAGGTGCCGTAGGTCGCGGTGCCGTCGGTAGTGATATCGAAGGTGCGCTGGCCCCAGGATTCCCGGTCGAAGGTGACCGCACCGTCGTGGGAGGTGAAGGGGTAGTGCACGACCCCCGGGCCCACCGGGGCGCCCTGGCCAGCCAATCCGTTCATGTCTGAGCCGAAGCCGAAGCCGAAATCGGCTGTGGGGCGTTGCATTACGCGGGCATCACGCCAGGCTTGCACGAATTCCGACGGCGCGCCCGCGTAGGGGGTGACGAAACCGCCTGCGGCATAGACCCGTTGGGTGGTGCGGCCCGAGTCCCAGCCGTGCGAGGACAGTACGCCGGGGTAGTGGCGCTGCTCGATGATGGACATGACTCCGTCGGCGGTGGCCTCGCTCATGTGATCGATCTCGATGAGGAACTTGTCGTCGATCATCTTGTTGATCAGGTACTTGCCCAGATCGGTCAGACCGCGTGCGTTGCACTGGTTTCCGGCCGGGTACAGCGGTAGCAGAGCGCCGCCGAGCAGCGGGCCGGTGACCTTGCTGAGGAACTGGTTGATATTGCCGGCTATCGGCACCGAAGGCTGGGTGCTGTCGTGTTCGGCGCCGGGGCAGGGCTGCACATTCCAGAAGGTGCCGGTCTGGATGAAATTGCCCGCGTTCACCAGCAGGCCTGTGAGGTCGTGGTCCATCTTGGTGCCGCCGAAGGCATTGTCGAATTTGTGGACGGGAAAGAAGCTGCTGACGCCGAGGCTGCGGAGTTCGACCAGCCAGTGGTCGACATCGGCCGTGGTGCACTTCGGCTGGCCCAGGAATACGCCGCAGCCCATGGGATCCGAGAGTTCCATGCCGAGCACCACGGCGAGTTTGCCCGACGCCGCGACTGCGCGCGCTTCGGCGGGATCGGTGACGATGCGGAAGAAGCCCTGCCCGGGGCCACCGGCCTGGGCATCGACGTAATCCTGAAGCGCATGCATATCCGCGGCTTCGGTGCGCACGGAAGTCATGTCATTGCAAGGGTTTCGGCGGTCGGTCATCATGGCGCACAGCGACTCGTTGTCGACCAGGTCGACGGTCATCACGCGGAGCCCGGCCTTCCAGGCGCGCTCGATGCCGGTCCAGTAGGTGCCTTCGGTGGTGACCATGGACGGCTTCGGCCAGTCGTGAAAGCTGGGCCAGCCTTTGGTATCTGATGGGTGGGAGGGTTCGCCGTAGTCCAGGAAATTGGCGACCAGACCGTTTGTGCCGGTTCGGTACTGCGCGCAGTCGGGCAGCGCGTAGGTCACGCCGTACGGGTGCCACGGGCGGCCGCAGTGGAAGTCGCCGCCCATGAATTCATAGGCGGAGACGTGGACATGGGCGTCGATGGTGCCCACGATCGAACCGTCCGCGCCGACGCTCGGGCCCGGGGTGCCGGTGGCGCCGACCTGCGCCTCCGGGAAGTCCGCGCAACCGGTGTCCTGGACGAAAGTGGCGGGGGTGCTTGTTTTGGTCGCGCTGTTGGTGAGGGTGAATCCGCCTGCGCCGGAACCGTCGACGGTCCAGACCGCATTGGGCGACGGGCTCTGTGCGGGGTGGATCGATCCTGCCGAACCGTCGAGCACTTCGCCCTTGCGGCCGTAGAGCAGGTATTGGCCGAGGGCTGTCGCGTGCATCCGGTACGGTCCCGACGCCGGGACCAGTGGCCCTGCCGGGGTGTCGATCCGGTAGCAGCCATTGACCAGCGAATACCGGGTTTGCCCGGGATCCGAAGGCGGATCGGCGGCGGCGAGCCCGGCACCGGGCCCGGCCAGTCCTGCGACCAGCACGGTGGTGGTGGCGAGTACTGATAGGTACTTCACACGTGTCTCCTGAGCGGGAGATGTTGAAGCACAAGGCTTCTCACTCTGAATTAGTTCCATTTCACATTTAGGGCAAGCGTGACCCGCATCGTCGGTCGGCCGGATGCGGGTCGTCGATGCGCACCCTCACCGTAAAATACTATGGAACATAGTTTTTCGTGGCCGATTCTCAGACCATGCTCAACCACGCCAGTACTGCGCTCAGTCCGACCGCCACTGCCGATGCGGCAGGCGCCAGCAACATCGTCGCGAAAACCAGCATTGCCGCCGTGCGCCGCGACGTTGTACGCGAATCAGGCGTGGCCGACAGGCATTCCAGCCGCATCGCCAGAGACTCGTCGATCAATCCCAGGGGCGCCGCCGGTGTGGTCGCCGCGTGCGCCGCGACGGTGTGCAGCGCCGCGGAGAGGGCCTGCGGATCGGTCGCGTCCGCGGCCACGCGGTCGGCGGCGAACTCGACCAGGGTGGCCAATGCCGCAGGCGCCGCGGCAAACAGCGGGATCCACGGAAAAGCGCGGGCGAGGATCTGGCCGACGCCGACGATATGGTGATGGAACCTGCGTAAATGCGCATGTTCATGGGCGAGCACCGCACGCCACTGCACATCGGTCAGGCAGTGTGCGAGCCCATCGGTGACCACCACATACCCGCCCCGCCCGGCAACGCTGTAGGCCAGCGGAACCGGATGCTCGAGCCACACCAGCTTCGAGCCGGAGGGATCGACCCGACCTAATACCTCGACCAACTCGTTGTGCCGGCGACGCAGATTCGCCCCCCGCCCCCGGTGCCCGACCGCGATCCGAGCCAGCTGCCCCGTAGGAACGGTGAAACCCAGCGCCGCCACCGGCATGATCAAACTCGCCGTCCAGGTGACGATTACCGGCTCGATCGCACCCAGGCAGCCCAGCACACTGCACGCGAAGAATTCCCCCGGCGGATCGCCAGGCCACACCAGCGCGACCAGCACCAGCGCACCACACCCGATCATTGCGGCCACGGCCCCCAGCCACGCCCCCATCCCGACCCCCGGCGCGGCACTGAAATCGATGCGCCGCAATGCCACCGGCGCGGCCACCGCCAACGCGAGCGCCGCCGCCAGCAGTGCGGTGATCAGAATCAAGGCCGCAGCCCCTCGCCCGAAAGCCCCTCCCGCAGCGCCTCAACCTCATGCGCGCTGGCAGTCCGCGCCAGATGCAGCAGCACCGCGGGAGCATCGGGGCTGGCGTCGAGGATCTCCCGCAGCAGATCGGTAGTCGCCTCGGCGCGAGTACGACTGGGCCGATACCGATAAGACCGCCCCACCTTCTCCCGCCGAACCCAGTCCTTCTCCCACAAATGCGTCAACACCGTCAACACCGTCGTGTAAGCCGGGACCCGCCGATCATCACTGAGCCGATCAACCACATCATGCACCGACAGCGCATCCACCTCGCCCCACAGCACCCCCATCACCTGACTCTCCAGCGCCCCAAGCCCCTTCATCTTCGCCCTCACCCCATCCGTCATCGATCCCACGACATCGCCGACCCAACGCCGCGCCCCCAATTTACTATCGCCCATAGTTTTTCGACGCGAAACGCATGGTCGCATCGGGCCGAGCGGAGAAGTCGCCGTGAGCGCTAGATGCGCATGCGGTTCGGCGTCAGGTGTCTCAGTGCGATTGTTCGGGGAGTAGGCGGCGATTGAATCCAGCGTCCACCAGGCGCTCGTAAGCCTCCCGGACCCTGTCGGGCACGTCCTGCTCGATGGCCCAGCCCTTGGCCGGGTAGACCCAGAGTCGCTGGGTGTCACCGACAAGCATGTTCATCACACGATCTACGTCACCGATCCCAGCGACGTAATCGTCCAGAGCAAGCGGGAGCGATCCGCAGCTGACATCGACCTCCGGCCAGCGCTTCCGGCAAATAGCGAAACTGCGACGCTGCTGGTAGGGGCGAGAAATCAGCATTACAGACTTGGTCGAGCCGAGGTAGCCCAGCTCCTCGAGCAGGTCTCGAGTGAAGTCGATGTTCTCGCCCGTATTCGTAGCCCTGGGCTCGATCAGGATGGCGTCGTCCGGCACTCCACGTTCGATAGCGTGCTCCCGGAAATGCACCGCCTCGCCGCGCGGAAACCGATCTACCGTGGTGGGTGCGTTCGCGCCGGTGAACACAATGAGCGGGAAGATCCCAGCGTGAAAGAGATCCACCGCGTAGGTTGCTACTCCGATGTCATGCCCTCCGAGCCCGATACCGACATCGACTGGTCGCGGCTCGTGATGCATCTGGTTGAAGTCCCAGAGGGTTTCGACATCTGAGCGGTACTCCGCGGGCAAAGCTGTTGTCGGCACAGGCGTTTCCCTATCCCCGCCGGAATGTCAGGAAGGCCCCTCGATCACCCGCAGACAGCGCGAGGAATTCCCAGCCCTCTCGAACGGCCTGGTCGATCGCGGCGGCGATTTGAGGCGCTTCAGTCGCTCCGGACTTTCTCGTGAAGAATTCGACCCAGACCACCCGATGCTCCATGAACCGACACAGTACGTGGAGGGGCCTGCGGCCTGAGGGGCTGTCACATCGGATCGGTTGCGCTTGCGAAACGAGAAAACCGGTGTGGTCCAGGAGTGGACCGACACCGGTTTTTCGTTGGGGCGCTTGTTACTTCAGCTTGTCGCTGCTCAGGTTGAGGACGCGGCGGGCGACGATTAGTTGCTGGATTTGCTGGGTGCCTTCGAAGATGTCGAGGATCTTGGAGTCGCGGCTCCACTTTTCCAGGAGGGTGCGCTGGGAGTAGCCGGTGGCGCCTGCCAGTTCGACGGCCTTGAGGGTGACATCCGTGCCCATGCGGCCGGCCTTGGCCTTGGACATGGAGGCCTCGAGGGAGTTGGGCTTCTTGTTGTCGGCCATCCAGGCTGCGCGGAGGGAGAGGAGGTAGGCGGATTCGTAATCCGCTTCCATGCGCAGGAATTCGGCTGCGGCGGCGGACTGGTTGTTGGCGGGCTTGTCGTAGTCGATTTCGATGCCGGCTTCGGAGAGGACCTTGCGGAGCTCTTCGAGGGCGGCGCGGCCGACGCCGACGGCCATGGCGGCAACCAGGGGGCGGGTGTTGTCGAACGTCTGCATGACGCCCGCGAAACCCTTCTCCACGTTGACTTCCGGGCTGCCGAGGATGTTGTCGGCGGGGATGCGGCAGTCTTCGAAACGGATCTCGGCGGTATCGGACGCCTTGATGCCGAGCTTGTGCTCGAGGCGGGACACGGTGAGGCCCTTGGCATCCCGCGGCACCACGAACGACTTGATGGCGGCGCGGCCCGCGGTCTTGTCGACCGTCGCCCACACCACGATGTGGGTGGCGCGCGAACCGGCGGTGACGAAGATCTTGGTGCCGTTGAGAACCCACTCGTCACCGTCACGGGTGGCGGTGGTGGTCACCGCGGCCGAGTCGGAGCCGAAGGACGGTTCGGTGATGGCCATGGCGGCCCACACCTTGCCGAAGCGCTGCAGCTGCTCATCGGTGGAGACGGCGGCGATGGCGGCATTGCCGAGACCCTGGTAGGGGATCGACAGCATCAGGCCGGCGTCGCCCCAGCAGGTCTCCAGGGCGTTCAGCAGCGCGGACATATTGCCGCCGTTGGTGTTTCCGAGCAGCTCGGTGGCGTGCACATCGTCTTCGCCCTCGGCCTTACGGCCACCGGTGGCACCGGAGACATCGCCGCCCGAGGCGGACAGGCCCTCGATCATGGCGGCCATGGTGTCCAGCTCGACCGGGTACTCGTGCTCGGCGAGGTCGTACTTGCGGGACACCGGGCGGAAGATCTCCGCGGCGACCTGGTGGGCCTGGTTGGCGCTGGCCCGGAGCTTCTTGGGGAGTTCGAGATTGATCATGAGTTGTCTCTCCGTTGCGAAGTGCGGGTCAGATGAGGACGACGCCCTCGGCAATGCCGATGGCACGAAGATCGCGGTACCAGCGCTCCACCGGGTGCTCCTTGGTGAAGCCGTGGCCGCCGAGCAGCTGCACACCGTCCAGGCCGATCTGCATGCCCTTGTCGGTGGCCAGCTTGCGAGCCAGCGCGGCCTCGCGAGCGAAGGACAGACCCTGCTCGGCGCGTGACGCACCCCGCAGGGTCACGAGCCGCAGGCCGTCGAGCTCGATGGCCATATTGGCGACCATGAAGGCCACCGCCTGACGGTGCGCGATCGGCTCGCCGAACGCCTCCCGCTCCTTCACGTACGGAATCACGTAGTCCAGCACGGCCTGACCGGTACCGGTCGCCAGCGACGCCCAGCCCAGCCGGGCCAGACGGACGGCATCCGCGTAGTCCTCGGAGCGCTGCGCGGTTTCGGCATCGCCCAGCAGGGCGTTGGTCGATACGGCCACATTGTCGAGGATCAGGCGACCCAGACCCGCGGCGCGCAGACCCATGCTCGGATCGGCCTCGACGATCAGACCCTGGGTGTCGGACTCGACGATGAAGAAGGCCGGGCGGCCGTCCAGCTCGGCGGCGACGATGAACAGTTCGGCATCACCGGCAGCCGGAACCAGGCTCTTCACACCGTTGAGACGGTAACCGCTGGGCGAGCGGGTGGCCTTGGTCTTCAGCGCGAACGGATCGAACAGCGGCTGCGGCTCGGAAATGACGACCGACGCCTGCGGCACACTCTCACCCGCGAAGGACGCGAGGTAGGTCTTCTGCTGCGCGTCCGTACCCCACTGGGACAGGGCGACGGCCACACCGCTCGGAGCCAGCAGCGGCAGCGCCAGACCCATATCGCCGTGCGCGAGCGCCTCGGCCACAAGGGAATTGGTGACCGCGCCGCGCTCGGAGGCAGCGCCCTCCAGCTCCTCGGGCACATTGATCAGCGTGATGCCGAGCTCGGACGCGCGCTCGAGCAGATCGCGCGGGGCCTTGGCGGCATTGTCGGCGTCATAGGCGGCAGGCCGGAGGATCTCGGCGGCGAACTCGCGGACCGTCTCGACGATCATCTGCTGTTCGTCGGTCGGCGTCAGATCGAAGTAGTCCTTCTTACGGGACTCATTGGCGGGCAGCCGCTTCGGGGCGCCGCCTCCAGCAACCTTTTCGAAGACGCGGGTCGCGGCACCGAGGGTGCGGAAACCGGTCTTGGTGCCCTCGTACGTAATACGCTCGATGGGCTTGCGCAGGTTGTACTTCTCCGCGAGTTCCGACCCCGTGATGGTCGTCATGACCCGCATGGCTGCGCCCATCCAGTCGCGCTTGACCGGGTTCAGGCCAACGGCGGAGGTATCCGGACGTCGCGTCTTTGCGGTGTCTCGAGTGCTCATAATCACCAGTTTTCTTGAGTGTGGAGGGTGATCCTGCCCAGCAATCTTACTCCAGAGTAAGACTATCTTACTTCAGAGTAAGAACTGCCGTCGAGGCTTGTCGAATCGGCTGGTCAGAGCGGTGGTTCCCGACGTCTCCAATGCGCCATGGCGAATAGTGAAACAAACCCCATTCAAACGGCTTGCAGGTGGGCTACGGTGTCGGCGCAACACTCGCACCAAAATGGAGGTCTATTACATGAAAACGCTGGTGGGTACTACCGGCGCGATCGCTATCGCGCTTTTCCTCGCCGCTCCCGCCGCGAGCGCCGCGGGCATCTCGCTCGAGCCGGCGCAGCCGGAGGTCGTCGCGCCGATCACTTCTGTGTACCAGGCGGGCTCCACCGACGGCACCACCGCGGTGCAGAGCGGTTCGGCTCAGCCGCAGACCGATATCGGCACGGGCTCCGGCCTGGGCAAGACGCAGATCGGTTTCGGCCTCTCGGCCTAGAGATCGGACCGTGCACCATCTGGCGTCGGGGACCGCAGCCCCCGCGCCGGAAGGCAGCAGATCACACCCGATGTTCACCGCGGTTCGGCAGAGTGGCGGAATGTACCGGGTAGCTATCGTTTTCGCGGCAGTCCTGGCCGGATACTCGAATAGGTACGGCTATCACCGCGACGAGATGTACTTCCTGGCCGCGGGGCGGCGACTGGACTGGGGATACCCGGATCAACCACCGCTGGTCCCGCTGATCGCCCGCGGAATGGCGGCCATCGACGCCAATTCCTTGATACTGCTCCGGATTCCGGCAATCGCCGCCGCTGTTGCCGTTGTGCTGTGTGCCGGGTGGACGGCGCGCGAGCTAGGTGCAGGACGGGCCGGACAGACACTGGCAGCCGCGGCGGTCGCAGCCTCGGCGCTGCTCATGGGAACCGGGCATCTGCTCGGGACAACCGTTTTCGATCTGGCCGTGTGGTCGGCCGTCACGGTGCTGATACTGCGACTGCTGCACGAGGAATCCGATCCGCGGTGGTGGCTGCCGGTCGGCGTGCTGGTGGGGATCGGCCTGCAGAACAAGGCGCTCGCGGCGATTCCGGTGCTGGTGCTCGCGGGTGCGCTCGCCGCGGCAGGACCGCGAAAAATATTTGCCACCAGCTACTTTCCGATTGCCACAGGAATTTCCGGGCTGATCGTACTGCCGTATCTGTGGTGGCAGGCGCGTTATGGGTGGCCGCAGTGGGAAATGAGCCGGGCCATTGCCGGCGGATCCTCGGGCACGTCGAATTCGCCGATCGCTTTTGTGCTGCTGCAGTTCGGGATGATCGGACCACTGCTGGTGCCGCTGTGGGGTTTCGGCCTGTACTGGTTGTGGCGGCGCCCCCGTTACCGGGCGTTCGTGATCACCTATGTGGTGCTTTTCGCGGGGTATCTGGTCGCCGGTGGAAAGGCCTACTATCTGGGCGGAATGTATCCACTGCTGCTCGCGGCCGGATCGACCGGGCTGGAAGCGAAGCTTGCGAACCATCGAATCCTCAGTGCTGCTGCGGGTTTCACGGTCCTACTGTCCGCTGCGGTCTCGGCTGTGCTGTTTCTGCCGGTGCTCCCGGTCTCCATGATTCGCGATTCCCCTGTTCTCGCCATAAATTTCGACGCGGGGGAGACCATCGGCTGGCCGGCGTTCGTGCACCAGATCGCCACTGCCCGTGCTCATTCCGCGCCTGACGCCGAGATCCTCACCGCGAACTACGGCGAAGCCGCGGCCATCGAGCGGTTCGGTGACGCGTACCGGCTGCCGACGCCGCACAGCGGCCACAATGCCTACTGGTGGTGGGGGCCACCCGCCGCGGGGCATCCGGTGCTGACGGTGGGAATCGCCGAGGATCAGTTGCGGCGACTGTGCTCCGATCCGGAACTGCTGGGGCACATCGACAACGGGCTCGGCGTCCACAATGCGGAACAGGGCAAACCCATCTATCTGTGCCGTGTGCTCCGTATTTCCTGGGATCGGGCGTGGCCAGCGGTCCGTCACCTCGGATAATTCGGGTACCCGGTGCAATTCCGTATAAACATGTGAAAACTGCTTGCCTGCATAATGATTCGCAGCGTGGTGGATCTTGCATAAGCGGGAGTCCGGTACTGTTATTTCGTTTCGATCACTCCAACTGTCAAGTGCCACTACGTTTTTCGTTGAGGCGAAAGGAGGAGTGGTTATGTTGTCAGGACTCGTCTCTGTAGTTAGCAGTCTGCTCAGTGGTCTCGTAGGGGTGCTTATCGGCCCCACCAATACGGGCGGCGGTGGATCGGCCTAAACCTCGATAGCGAACACACGAACACCCCCGCACTGCAGAGCGGGGGTGTTCGTTTCGTCCGAGGGGTTTCAGGCCGCGAGCGCGGCCAGGACCTGGTCCTGCAGATGGGAATTGGTGGCCACCGCACTGCCGCCGTGCGGGCCCGGATTGCCGTCCAGCGAGGTGAAGGTGCCGCCCGCCTCCCGGATCAGAATGTCGAGCGCGGCCATATCCCACAGCGAGAGTTCGGGTTCGGTGACGATATCCACCGCGCCCTCGGCCAGCAGGGTGTAACCGAAGAAATCGCCGTACCCGCGTACCCGCCACACCTCATCGGTGAGCGCGATCAGCTTCGCGCGCCGGCCGATGGCCCGCCAGCCGGACAGGCTCGACATGGCCAGACTGGCCGCCCCCAGCTCGGCGACCGCCGACACCGAAATGGCCTTCGGCTCGGACTTCTCGAAGCTCGTCCACGCGCCCGCCCCGGCCGCCGCCCACCAGCGCCGCGACAGTGCGGGTGCGCTCACCACGCCGACCACCGGCACGCCGTCCTCGAGCAGCGAGATGAGCGAGGCCCACACCGGCACGCCGCGCACGAAATTCTTGGTGCCGTCGATGGGGTCGATGACCCACTGCCGGCCGTT
This sequence comes from Nocardia sp. NPDC006630, assembly GCF_040611495.1. Classification (NCBI taxonomy): domain Bacteria; kingdom Bacillati; phylum Actinomycetota; class Actinomycetes; order Mycobacteriales; family Nocardiaceae; genus Nocardia; species Nocardia sp. NPDC006630. The sequence goes on along the minus strand of NZ_JBEXOK010000001.1, from coordinate 119,297 downwards.
GAACTCGACATCACCGCCGAATTCCTCACCGAGCACCAGATCGCCCGGGCGCTCCGCACTCAGCACATCCCGAATCATGCGCTCCACGGCGAGATCGGCATCCGAGACCGGTGTCAGATCGGGCTTCGAATCGATCTTCAGATCGAGGGCGCCGAACCGTTCACGAGTAATGGCGTCGGCCGCGTCGGCCAGCCGCAAGGCGAGTTCGAGATCACTGGAGTAGGTGGTCACCCGGGAAACGTTAGCCGTTGCCCGTAACCCCCGCGCGGCGGCGGCAAACTTCTCGCACCCTACCGGCCCGATGACGAGTGAGCTATGCGGAAACCGGGAGTTCGCGGGCCGCGGTAAGAGCGCTTGCCCACCAATGCAATTGGTCGAGCATGGCGGCGGCCGCACGCTCGAATTCGGCGGGCTCGACGAGCTGTCCGTCCGAGCCGAACAACAGGAAGTAGCGGGGGAACGACACATACTCGCGGACCGTGTGCGCATTGAGTTCGTTGAGCACCGTGCGCAGGTGCTCGATCGCCATCAGGCCGCCGCTCTTACCGCTGTAACCGACGAAGCCGACGGTCTTGCGGTTCCACTGCGTGAAGTGCCAGTCGATGGCAGCTTTCAGTGCTGCCGGATAACTGCGATTGATATCCGGGGTGACGATGACAATGGCATCGGCCGCGCCCAGGCGTTCGGTCAGATCGATCATGCCGTCCGGCCGCACCGGATTCGGCTCCATCAGCGGTGAGACGGCGGGCAGCGCCAGCGGCAGCTCCATCTCCGCCAGATCGATGACATCGACCTCGAAAGCGCCGTGCTCGCGTGCCTGTCCGGCGAACCAGTTCGCGACCACGGGACCGAAACGTCCCTCCCGGACGCTGCCGATGATCACCGCGAGGCGCAGAGGCGTGCTGGTCATGAGGGTCTCCTTCACGAATTGCGGCGACCGGATCGGCCGCTGTCCACCACGGTGCCGCGCCTCGATACCGGTAGGGAGACCGCGCTGAGAGTGGTAGTGGCAGGGCCACTTTCCCGCTTGCCGCCCTTGGTACCTTCGAGAGGTGAGCGATAACGAGCTGGGCCTGTTCCTGCGCATTCGGCGCGAAGCGGTCCCGCCCGCACAGGTGGGCCTGCCCGCCGGTGCGCGTCGCCGCACGCCCGGCCTGCGCCGATCCGAGCTCGCGACGCTGGCCGGAGTGAGTGTCGAATACATCACCCGGCTGGAACAGGGGCGCGACCGCCATCCCTCCTCGGCCGTGCTCGCGGCGCTCTCGGATGCGCTGGGAATGACCTCGACCGAACGCGTGTACCTGCACCGGCTGGCCAAGGCGGAGTCGCCCGGCTTCACCTGCAACGGCAGCATGCAGCCCACCCGCGCGGTGCGCCCCGCGGTGCTGGCCATCCTCAACCAGCTCGAGCCCGCCCCCGCGGCCGTGATCAACCGGGCCAGCGAGATCGTGGCGTGCACGGCGGGCTACCGGCGGCTCATGGGCCCGATCGGACTGTTCGACGATGGTGAGCCGGCCAATTTCGCCCGGTACATCTTCACCGATCTCCGCGCCCGCGAGGCTCATCCGGACTGGGAGCACACCGCCGACAAGGTCGTCGCGAACCTCAAGGTCGGTCCGTTCCGCTCGGACCCCGTTGTCTCGGCTCTCGTAGACGAGCTGACGCTCACCGCGGGCCCGGAATTCAGCGGCCGGCTCAGCCGCATCTCCGGCTTGCCGGAGGCCAGCCGCGTGGATCGCCTGATCCACCCCGAGGTGGGCCTGCTTCGCCTGGCCTTCGAATCCCTCGAACTCTCCGCCGACGACGATCAGCGACTGATCGTCGAGCTCCCCGCCGACGATGCCACCGCCGAGGCCCTCGACCGCCTCATCGGCCGCAACCCGGGCAGCCTGCGCGCCGTAGCGGGCTGAATTACCTCTGGCAGCATGCCGTTTCACCTATTCGATCTTTGTCTTTCTTCCCGATCGGGACGGGACAACTGATTTCGTAACGGTCGGGGTAACTCCCGGGGTACCCCCAAAATCGTTTTGGCTCCCAACCGCACCACGCGTGCCAACGGTCGACGGCTCCCAACCTGTGCGCTAAAGGTTCGGGGAGGCGGGGTAGTAGCCTTGAGCACCGTGCACCCTGACGTCTCTGCTGACCTGGCCGAACTCGACTCGACTCTGAAGACCGTGGAGTCGGTGCTCGATATCGACGAATTGGTCCGGCGGATCGACGAGCTGGAACACCAGGCTGCGGACCCGGACCTGTGGAACGACCAGGACCATGCGCAGGCCGTCACCAGCGAACTCTCGCACGCCCAGAGCGAATTGCGGCGGGTCCAGGAGCTGCGGCAGCGGCTCGAAGATCTGCCCGTGCTCTACGAATTGGCCGAGGACGAGGAGGGTGACGCTCGCGCGTCCGCCCTCGCCGATGCCGACGCCGAACGATCGGCCCTGCACGGCGATGTGGAGGCGCTCGAGGTTCGGACGCTGCTGTCCGGGCAATACGACAAGCGTGAAGCGCTGGTCAATATTCGCTCGGGCGCCGGTGGCGTCGACGCCGCCGACTGGGCCCAGATGCTGATGCGCATGTATGTGCGCTGGGCCGAGCGGCACAAGTACCAGGTCGAAATCTACGACACCTCCTATGCGGAAGAAGCGGGCATCAAGTCCGCCACCTTCGCCGTCAAGTCGCCTTACGCCTACGGCACGCTGTCGGTGGAGATGGGCACGCACCGGCTGGTGCGCATCAGCCCGTTCGACAACCAGGGCCGCCGCCAGACCTCCTTCGCCGAGGTCGAGGTGCTGCCCGTGGTCGAGACCACCGACCACATCGAGATTCCGGACGGTGAGATCCGCGTCGACGTGTATCGCTCCTCGGGTCCCGGTGGTCAGTCCGTCAACACCACCGACTCGGCGGTGCGCCTGACGCACATTCCGACCGGCATCGTCGTCACCTGCCAGAACGAGAAATCGCAGCTGCAGAACAAGATTTCGGCCATGCGCGTGCTGCAGGCCAAACTGCTCGAGCGCAAGCGGCAGGAGGAGCGCGCCACCATGGACGCGCTCAAGACCAACGAGGGCGCGTCCTGGGGCAACCAGATGCGCTCCTACGTCCTGCACCCGTACCAGATGGTCAAGGATCTGCGGACCAACTACGAGGTCAACAATCCCTCCGCTGTGCTCGACGGTGACATCGACGCCTTCATCGAATCCGGCATCCGCTGGCGTATGCGGGAGCAGTCGACTACCCAGGGGTAAATATGAGTTCGATTCTCGCCGCAGGCACCGGAGCCGATTTCGGAAACTGGTTCCGGTCCAGCGGTCTCGAGATCGTGCTGCTGATCGTCGGCGCGATGTTGTTTTCTCGCGCAGCGACTTTCGTGCGCGACCGGATCACCCGCAGGATCGACACCTCCTTCCGCAGCAGCGATTCGCTGGTGCGGTCGGAGGCGGCCAAGCATCGACATGCGCTGGCGCAGGTCATCACCTGGGTAGTGCTGTCCATCGTGTACTTCCTGGTGGCTTTGGAAGTATTGCGGCGCTTGGGTTTCCAGCTCGGCGGATTGGTCGCGCCGGCAGCGGTGCTCGGCGCCGCGATCGGTTTCGGCGCCCAGCGCATCGTGCAGGATCTGCTCGCCGGATTCTTCCTGATCACCGAAAGGCAGTACGGCTTCGGCGATGTGGTGAGGATCGCAGTCAATGGATCGAGCGGTGACGCCGAGGGTACCGTCGAGGACGTCACGTTGCGCGTCACCACACTGCGCAGCGTCGACGGTGAAGTCATCACGGTGCCGAACGGTCAGATCGTGAAAGTGACCAACCTGTCGAAGGATTGGGCGCGCGCCGCCATCGACGTGCCCGTACCCGCAACCGCCGACATCAACAAGGTCAATGAAATCCTGCGGGAGGTGGGCGCGAAGGCGTTCGCCGATCGCAAGCTCAAAGCGCTGCTGCTCGACGAGCCCAGCGTGATGGGCGTGGAAGATCTCACCGTCAACCAGATGAACATCAAGATGGTGGCCCGGACATTGCCGGGCAAACAGTTCGAAGTCGGGCGTGAGCTGCGGGTGCGAGTTGCCGCGGCGCTACGTCGGGAGGGTCTGAGTGAAAACACGTAAGTCCACGGCGATCCTGATCACTGTCTGGCTCGCCACGTTCGTGCTGTACACGTTCGTCAAACCGGAAACACACGCCGCGACGAACTATCCGACCTTTGTGAATTCGGTGCTGAGCAACCCCACCTCTGGCACAACTGAGCCACCACACCGCTAACGGCTGATCTGCGCGGCGTGGCCGGGTCACGTTCGCGTCTCGCTACACTGGCAACCCGTGATAGTGCTCCGGAACGTCACCAAGTCCTATAAGACTTCGACGCGACCCGCCCTCGACAACGTCTCCGTCGACATCGGAAAAGGCGAGTTCGTCTTTGTGATCGGACCATCAGGTTCCGGTAAGTCGACTTTCATGCGCCTGCTGCTCAAGGACGAGAAGCCCACCACGGGCGAGGTCTGGGTGGCGGATTTCCGGGTAGACAGGCTATCCGCGCGCAAAGTTCCGAAGCTACGACAGCGCATGGGCTGTGTCTTCCAGGATTTCCGGCTGCTGCAGCAGAAGTCCGTCTACCAGAACGTCGCCTTCGCGCTGGAGGTGATCGGCAAATCGCGCTCCTTCATTCATCGGGCGGTGCCCGAGGCGCTCGATATGGTCGGGCTCTCCGGCAAATCCGACCGGCTGCCCAGCGAACTCTCCGGTGGTGAACAGCAGCGGGTGGCCCTGGCCCGGGCGTTCGTGAACCGGCCGCTGGTCCTGCTCGCCGACGAGCCCACCGGCAACCTCGACCCGGAAACCAGCGCGGACATCATGACGCTGCTGGAACGCATCAACCGGACCGGAACCACGGTGGTCATGGCCACGCACGACAACACCATCGTGGACGCCATGCGGCGGCGCGTGGTGGAACTGGATCGCGGCCGTGTGGTGCGCGACGACGAGATGGGCGTCTACGGGGTGGGCCGGTAATGCGTCTCGGATTCCTTTTCGGTGAGGTCTTCACCGGCTTGCGCCGCAATATCACCATGACCATCGCCATGATCCTGACCACCGCGGTCTCGCTGACCATGCTGGGCGGCGGACTGCTGGCGGTCCGGATGTCGAACAAGATCGAGGACTACTACGTCCAGCGGGTCGAGATCCGGCTGTACCTCGATGATCAGGTCTCGAAGACGGATCTCGACTGCACGCAGGATCCGTGCAAATCGCTCATGGCTGATCTCAAGGACCACGCGGATGTGGCGAGCGTGCAGTTCGTCAACAGCCAGGACGCGGTCAAGGAGGTCAAGGAGACCACCTTCAAGGATCAGCCCGGACTCGCCGATGAGGTGAGCAAGGACGGACTGCCGGCCTCCTTCCGGGTGAAGCTGACCGATGTGACCCAGTACCGGTCCATCTACGACGATTTCGCCAAGCGGCCGGGCGTCATGACGGTGCTCAATGACATGGACATCGTGGACCGGCTGGTGAGTTTCTTTGTCGGACTGCGCAATGCGGCCTTCGGCCTGGCCGCGCTGCAGGCGCTGGCGGCACTGCTGTTGATCGCCAATATGGTTCAGGTCGCCGCGCTGGCCCGCAAGACCGAGGTCGGCATCATGCGACTGGTCGGTGCGACGCGGTGGTACACGCAGCTGCCCTTCCTGCTGGAGGCGGTGCTGGCGGCGCTGGTCGGTTCGGTGCTGGCCATCGGCGGGCTGTTCGTGGCGCAACCGCTGGTGATCAATCGCGCGCTGGGCAGTCTGTTCAATGATCAGGTGCTGCCGCGCATCAGCGGTGACGATATCGCGACGGTGGCCTTGATCGTCACGCCGATCGGCATCGGTTTCGCGGCGCTCACCGCGTACGCCGCGCTGCGGTACTACGTCCGAGAGTGAAACACCTCACCCCTGCCCGTCTTTCGTGACCAGGTGTTTGCCTGTGCGGGGGAGCGGGTGGGGGTGCGAAGTTGCGTGAGGTGTGCAGAAGGGGAAACGGGTGTCGGGCGGGATACGTAGGATTGCCCGCGTGAGCGCACCGGAGGTCGAGACCGTCATTGGCAGTACGTCCGTGGAGGACGCCGGAAGTGATGCGGCGCACCGGATTCTGCGAAAGACCTTCGGTTACGACAGTTTTCGCGGGCCGCAGCGGGAGATCGTCGAACAGGTGATCTCCGGCGGCGACGCACTGGTGCTCATGCCGACCGGTGGCGGCAAATCGCTGTGCTATCAGATCCCCGCGCTGGTGCGGCCGGGTGTGGGAGTGGTGGTGTCGCCGCTCATCGCGCTCATGCAGGACCAGGTCGACGCGTTGAATGCCGTCGGGGTGCGGGCGGGCTTCCTCAACTCCACGCAGTTCCCGGATGAGCGGCGGGCCGTCGAGGCGCAGTTCGTGTCGGGGGAGCTGGATCTGCTCTATCTGGCACCCGAGCGGTTGCGGCTCGAATCCACGGCGCAGCTGCTCGACCGCGGCAAGATCTCGGTGTTCGCCATCGATGAGGCGCACTGTGTTTCGCAGTGGGGCCACGATTTCCGGCCGGACTATCTCGCGCTGTCGATGCTGCACGAGCGCTGGCCGGAGGTGCCGCGCATCGCGCTCACCGCCACCGCCACCGGGGCCACCCGCAAGGAGATCGCCGAGCGGCTGGATCTGACGGGCGCCAAGCATTTTGTCGCCAGCTTCGATCGGCCCAATATCCAGTACCGCATCGAGGGCAAGAACCGGCCGGAGCAGCAGCTGCTGGCGTTCATCCAGAATGAGCATGCCGGTGATGCGGGCATCGTCTACTGCCTCTCGCGCAATTCGGTGGAGAAGACGGCCGCATTTCTGAGCGCCAATGGGGTGCAGGCGGTGCCGTATCACGCGGGTCTGGACAATCGGATTCGCGCGACGAATCAGTCGCGGTTCCTGCGTGAGGACGGCCTCGTTGTGGTCGCCACCATTGCCTTCGGCATGGGTATCGACAAGCCGGATGTGCGATTCGTGGCGCACCTGGATCTGCCGAAATCGGTGGAGGGGTACTACCAGGAGACCGGCCGCGCCGGGCGCGACGGTCAGTCGTCCACGGCGTGGATGGTCTACGGCCTGAGTGACGTTGTGCAGCAGCGCAAGATGATCGATTCCTCCGAGGGCGATGCCGCGCACCGCCGTCAGCTGCAACTGCACCTGGATGCCATGCTCGCGCTCTGCGAGACGGTGGAATGCCGGCGCACCCAGCTGCTGGGCTACTTCGGTCAGCCCGGCGAAGCCTGCGGCAATTGCGACACTTGCCTCAATGCGCCCGAATCGTGGGACGGCACCGTGCCCGCGCAGAAGGTGCTCTCCACCATCCTGCGGCTGAAACGTGAACGCGGACAGAGCTTCGGCGCGGGTCATATCGTCGATATCCTCATCGGCAAGCGCAATCCCAAGGTGGAGCAGCACGCCCACCACGAGCTCAAGGTCTTCGGCATCGGCACCGAACTGCGCGATATCGAATGGCGCGGTGTGATCCGCCAGCTGCTGGCGAAGGGTTTTCTCGCCGTGCACGGTGACTACGGCGTGCTCACCCTCACCGATTCCTCCAACGAGGTGCTGTTCGACGGCCGTGAGGTCAAACTCCGCCGCGAGCCCGAACGCACCAAACCCGCGCGAGCGCCCAAGGCCGCCAAGGGTTCCCGCCCCGCCGCCGACCTGGCGCCCGGTGACGCCGACCTGTTCGAGCGGCTGCGCGCCTGGCGTGCCGCCACCGCCAAGGAAACCGGCGTCCCCGCCTACGTCGTCTTCCACGACGCCACCCTGCGCGATATCGCCGCTCGCAAACCGGCTTCACTCGCCGACCTCGGCACCATCTCCGGCATCGGTGAAGCCAAGCGCGCCAAATACGGCGAAGGCGTCCTGGAGGTTGTCGCCGGCGGCGCCGGACAAGCCGCCACAGCGCCGGCCCCCGCAAATGGTGAAGCGCCGGAACGCAATCCGGTCGCAGCCCCGCCGCCCACCCGAACCCCGGCGGCGACCAAACGCGACACACCTGCTCGAACCAGCAGCGCACCCACCCGGAAACCGGCGGCCCCGGCTGCCCCCGCCCTCGATGACGTCCCCTGGCCTGACGAGGAGCCATACCCGGACGACTTGCCGCCCGATTACCAATGAGCAAGGTCGAATCGTGAAGACGGTGGATCAGCTACTCGAGCGCAGACCCGAGCGATGGGGTCTGCGTGGCGACCCGCGTCTCTGGGACGCGCTGGTGGAGCACCTGCGAGGTCGGCCGATCCCGGACGACGAGTTCGACCTCAGACAGGTGCTGGAGAAGGGCATCGCCGAGATCATCGGCGTCGAGCTCCCGGTGTCGGTGCGCAGTGAATCCGAGCAGCACTCGGTCGAGTCGTTCCGGGTCGGCTCGGGGATGAGCGACGGACGCGTATCGCTGCACTGGTGGCGGCACACCGGCATTCCGATCCTGACCGATCGGGCGGCGGGAGTGCGCGGCGTGCGGTAGCGCGGAGGTGGCGGGGGCCGTAGGCAGCGGATTTGGCGGCTGGGCGCGGGCACGATAAGCTTTCGGAGCTGCCGCGGTCCTGGATCGCAGTGAGCATCCTGGTCCCGTCGTCTAGCGGCCTAGGACGCCGCCCTCTCAAGGCGGTAGCGCGGGTTCAAATCCCGTCGGGACTACTTCGAAAAAGCCCCTCAGCCATTGGCCGAGGGGCTTTTCGCATCGCCCATGATGTTGCGTTGCGCGCTTCGCGGCCCACGCAGCCCTTGGACGCGCTGCCCGATACGGATACGTGCTGTGTGGTGGCAGACATGTGTTGTGTGGTGCGGCGATTGCGGGAAAATCGTTCGCGCGCAGGGGGATGCGCTGGTTACGTTAAGTCCAGGTGATCGGCCCGGGAGCGCGACTGGCGTGGTCCGGAATATTCGGGGGCCCGTGGCAATTACTCTGGGGCGCGGAAAGACACAGGCGGATCGACCGGGTCCCTCACGGGAGCCCGGGAAACAGCTCGGGGCGGAACCAGTTTCCGCGCCGGGCGACGCGACGATAGAGGGAGCATGAAGGAGAAGGGGCGCAAGGCCATCGCGACCAACCGCAAGGCGCGGCACAACTACTCGATTCTCGACGTCTACGAGGCGGGGATCGCGCTGGTCGGTACCGAGGTCAAGAGCCTGCGCGAGGGTAAGGCGTCGATGGTGGACGCGTACGCCACCATCGATGACGGTGAGGTGTGGTTGCGCGGTCTGCACGTGCCCGAGTTCTCGCACGGGACGTGGACCAACCACTCCCCGCGGCGCACCCGCAAGCTACTGCTGCACCGCAAGGAGATCGACAAGCTGACCGGCAAGATCAAGGAGTCCAGCCTGACGCTGGTTCCGCTGTCGATGTACTTCGCCGACGGCAAGGTCAAGGTGGAGCTGGCGCTCGCCAAGGGTAAGCAGGACTACGACAAGCGGCAGGATCTGGCCAAGCGGGATGCCGAGCGTGAGGTCGTGCGCGAGGTCGGGCGGCGGATCAAGGGTATGCGCGGCTGAGTCGTAGCTGGTCGAAGGACCCGGTCCCAGCCGGTCGAAGGACCCGCCGCGTGACGCGCGGATAATGGGATGATCCGCTGTTTCAGCGGTGTTAGTATGGGAAGCCCGGTGCGAGCCGGGAGTTCACTCGAATCGGTGAACACAGACGGGGCTGAACGGTTTCGACTGCGTACGTTGATTCAGGGGAAGCGTGTCAGTGCAGGCAGGAGACCACTGTATAAGCGTCGCTGCAACCCTATAAGCGCCGATTCCAATCAGCGCGACTACGCTCTTGCTGCCTAAGTAGCCGAGCGTGTCTGTCAGCCCGGGTTCGCCCTCGACCCGGTCACTGGCATCAGCTAGAGGGCTTTACTGTTCGGCTCGGTCGCGGAGTCGGATGGGACATCAAACAGCGACTGGGATCGTCATCTCAGCTTGTTCGCGAGACCGAGAGATCCGAGTAGAGGCGTAGCGAACTGCACACGGAGAAGCCCTGGAAATGCGGCGGAGGACCCGGGTTCGATTCCCGGCAGCTCCACCACGGCGGTCTTACTCGAACCGGGGTCCTTAGGGACAACGGGGAGGGTAGGACCGCCGTTCCCGTTTCTGACGCTTCGAACTGGACGGATTGGCCCAGTCACCGCCCGGCGGAACCGTCGGCCGGTCCCGGCTGCAGTGTGCAGGTCGGCGAACGGCTGCCTCAGTTGGTCGTCTCCCACACCCTCGATATCCAGGTAGAAGGGGACCCATCTGCCCGATGGCTACCGAGCCAGGGACGCCTACGATCTGTGGATTCAATTCATTGGCTTGATAACGAGGCACTTGGGCGAAGTAAAGTCACTAGCAGTCTTCGATTTTCGGCGACAATGCAGAGCTACAGGTCCATGTGGGGCGAGTCGACGGCAGCGACGGACGCCCAGGCGGCCTACGGTAGAGCCGGAACAGCTCTGTTCGACCGTAAACCCGACGGTCATGTGACCTGTTCTACCATGATAATCAACCCAATTGCGCGGACGATGCTGTTAACGCTTCACCACAAGTATCGCACCTGGCAGCAATTCGGTGGCCATCCCGAAGGCGAGCAGAAGCCGATCCTGGCCGCCCGCAGGGAGGCGCAGGAGGAGTCGGGGCTCACCGATCTGAAATTTTTTCCGACGCCGATCGACGTGGATATTCACGATGCCGAATGTCCTCCCGGGTGCTCGAACAAGCACATTGACGTCTGTTTCGCCGCATCAACGGCGAGCATCGAGACTCGGATCTCTACAGAGTCCGATGCTATTGAGTGGGTGACGATTGATGAAGCTGCAGAGCTAGGTGTCACCGACCGTGTACTGCTTCTTGGGCTACTTTCATTCGGGCTGGCTGGTATCCAAATCTGACGCCTCGGTAGACTGCAGCCCTACCGAAGGTGTGTGGTCGGCCCTCTGCTTGCAAAGTGATTGCGACTTACGTCCGAGTCGCGGGCCCGATTGGTTCCGGTCACGCTGGAAGAGTCAAACAATCCGAAGGCTATGGTGCTGGTGCAATGCATTGTCCGCCCCTCGGTCGGATCGTCACCCCAGCTTCCCGTAGCACTCTCGCCACCGTTCGCTTTTCCATGTGGTGCTCGACCTTCAGCTGGACCATCGAGGCGCCTGCTTGATACTTGGCCACTATCTGAGCGGCCTCGGCTAGCCCGAGCCGCTTCTTGGTTCCACCAGATGTTCTGGGTTGCGCTGGCTTTGACCTGCGCGGTCCGCTTACTTCCATGCGCCGTTGCAGCTCAGCGAAGCCCTGCAAGATGTCGGTCCGGTTCGAGTAAGTTCCCGCCATGTCCACTGACACGAAAGCCCGGTCCACACGGACCGGGCTTTCATCGTTCGGGAGATCATGGCGACCATTGGTGAATAAACGCATGCAACTGCGGTAGTCACCGAATCGGATCCGATTCGGCGATGTTGTCGATCCGGCGGAGCGGCGTTCGTCGGAACTAGTGAGTCGGTCCTTCGGCTCGACCGGCAACCTCGCGATCTCAGGAGTTCGACAGATGAGCACCCCGACCAAGCCGCTTGCACGATTCGTGGTCATGTACGACCGGCCCGCCGATGTCGAGGCATTCGAACGCCACTACTGGAATGTCCACATCCCGCTCGCCAAACAGCTGCCCGGACTGCGCCGCTACACGGTCAGCAAAGATGCGGGACCGGTCATGGGCGAGCCGTATTACCTTGTCGGCATGCTCGATTGGGACGATATGGCCGCGCTCGGTGCGGCATTCGACTCCGAGATCGGGCGGCAGTGTGCGGCTGATGTGGCGATCCTCGCCGGCTACGCGACCATTCGCAGCATGGTTGTCCGGCTCGACGACGCATGACACCAAGCCTCGCTCGGGCTTACGGAGTGGGTGGTGGGCGGTTGGGGACGAGGAGGGTGGCGATGGCGGCGCCGATCGGGATGGCGTTGTTCTGGTCGGCGGCTGCGGTCGGGCCGAGGGTGGCGTAGACGACGATGGTGGTCGCCGTTTCGGTGTCGTAGAAGGCGACGCCGTTGTAGCCCCCGTAGGCCGGGTTCATGAAGAGCCAGTCGGCCAGGTGGGGGACGCCGAAGGCGAAGTATTTCGCGGTGGTGAGGGGGCCGAGGCCGGCGGTGGAGGGGTCCATCATCTGCCGGAATTGGCTGGGGGAGAGCAGTTCTCCCTTGCCGAGGGCGCGGACCCAGCGGCCGACGTCGGTGAGGGTGGAGTTCATATTGCCGCTGTGCAGGAACGCGGTGGGGTTCCAGAAGGTGGCGTCTTCGAAGATCTTTCGCTCGTCGGTGTAGCCGTGCAGGATCGGATCGTCGATCTGAGCGTCGAGCACCACCTTGGACTGCTTCATGCCGAGCGGACTCAGGATGTACTGGGAGATCAAGTCGCCCAATGACTTTCCGCTGGCCTTCTGCAGTACCTCGCCGAGGACGACCAGATCGCTGTGGGCGTAGGCGAAGCTGGTTCCGGGGTCGAACAGCGGTGGGCGGGCAGTGGCCAGGTCGATCAGTTCCTGGGCGGTCCAGGTGTGGAATGGATTGTCGCCGAAGCGTTTCAGGAAATCGGGGTTGGTGACGTAGTCGGAGATTCCGGAGGTGCTGTCGGCGAGCATGCGCGGCGTGATGAGGTCGGCGCGGGGGAAGTTCGGCAGCCATCGGGAGATAGGCTCGTCCATTTTCAGCACACCGGCTTCGTCCAGGTGAAACAGCACGGTGGAGAGCATCGGCTCCATCGGCTGTCCTACCCGCAGTTGCATATCGGGGGTGGCGGGGACGCCGAGTGGTGAATCGCCCACCGCGCCGATGACGACCGGGTCCTTATCGCGCCACACCCCGAAAACGGCTGCGCTGAGATCGAGTTGGGCCAGTTTGGCGCGCACGATATCGGTGATCTGAGCGGCTTGGGGTGAGGGGGCGGATTCGTGCGAATTCGAGTCCCGATCCGATCCGCAGGCACTGATGATCATGGTGAGCGCGATCAGCGCCGCACCCGCTCGGCAGCGATTCCACATAGCCATTACCGCAAGCCCTTCATCGATGAAAACGGCCTGAGCAGCGTCTATCGGAATCTACGCGGGTAGCGGGCGCGAAAAAAGGCCCGGTCCAGCCGGACCGGGCCTTCGTCGTTGCTACTAGCCCCCGGCGCGGCGGCGGAAGGTGCGCTTACCGCCCGCCTGGGCGTGGGTGCCGCGTACCTTTGCGGCGTTCTGAGCGGCTCCGCCAACTGAGGCGTGGCCGTTCTTCCGTTCGAGAGCTTCGCGGAACTTCCGCTTGGTCGCCGCTTCCGGCGATTCGGTCGCTTCGTCCCCTAGCTGTTCGGCTGGGACTTCTTGTTCATCGGCCATAGGCCCAGCCTGCCACTTCCGGCGGCCGGACAGTAGCTGGTCCCCGCCGATCGTGTCCGATTCAGGCGCCGGGTTCGCCGTACGCTGCGGCGATCTCCTTGGAACCGCCCCAGCGGCTGTAGGTGGGGGACTGCGGCCAGCCCCCGGGGGAGTCCTGCCAGACCTCCTGGCGGCCGTACGGGAGCAGGTCGATCAGCGGGAAGGTGTGGCTGAGCTGTTCGGTGCCGCGGCCGTTGGTGTGCCAGGTGCGGTAGACGGTGTCGCCGTCGCGGAGGAAGACATTGACGCCGAATCCGCCGCCGGGCGGTGCGTCGATATCGCTGCCGAAGGAGCTGTTCGCCGTGGAGTACCAGGTCATCTTGTTCCCGACCCGCCGCTTGTACGCGAGTGCCTCGTCGATGGGCCCCTGGGTGACGATGACGAACCGGGCGTCGTAATTGTCCAGGAACTCCAATCGGGTGTATTGCGAGGTCAATCCGGTGCAGCCGGGGCACTGCCACTCCTCACCCGGAAACCACATGTGGTTGTAGACGATCAACTGCGGCTTGTCGCCGAAGATGTCCACCAACCGGACCGGTCCCTCCTCGCCCTCGAGGGTGTAATCGGGCATCTCGACCATCGGCAGTCGGCGTCGCTGCGCGGCGATCGCGTCGAGCTCCCGGGTCGCGGCCTTCTCCCGGACGCGCAGCGCGTCGAGTTCACGCCGCCAGGTATCGGCGTCGACCACAGGTGGCAGTGCTTTGGTGCTCATAGGGTCCTCCCAGACCGTGCTCACACATTGCGGGCTCGTAGATACAGACACCGCCCACTCACCGAATTAATCGGTCCCCGCCCACCGAATCGGAGACATCCCCGAACGCCTGGTGCAACCGGCGAATTGTGGGTATCACCCAACTATGTTCGCCATTGTCGCCGCAGTACTTTTCGCCATCGCCCTGTTGATCGAACTCGTGAAGTGGGCCACGACTATTGGAGTGGTGGCTCTCGTCATCGCCGGATTGCTGGCCCTGTCCCTCCATCACGGGGGATTCAGCTCCCGCATCCAGTCGCAGGGCGGCGGATTGCGGTCGCGGAAGTGGGGCCGCCGCCGGCTGTAACCACCGGGATGGCAGGATTCAGCGCGAAAATCTAATGGTTTCAGCGCTTTTGGAGGTCCAGCCGTGCGTGTTCTCGTCACCGGAGCCAACCGTGGGATCGGGGCCGCGATCGCGGCTCACCTTGTCAGCGAAGGGCATACGGTGTGGGGGACGCATCGCGGCGCCGCTGTGCCCGAAGGGGTGCGCGGGGTGGAATGCGATGTCACCGATGATGATTCGGTAGATGCCGCGTTCACGCACATCGAGACCGAGGACGGGCCGGTGCAGGCCGTGGTCGCCAATGCGGGGATCACCGATGACACCCTGATCATGCGGATGAGCAGTGCGCAGTTCGGCCGGGTGATCGATACCAATCTCACCGGGGTGTTCCGGGTGGTGAAGCGCGCCACCCGGAATATGGTCAAGCACCGGGCCGGGCGCATTGTCATCATCGGGTCGGCGTCGGGGTTGTCGGGGATGCCGGGGCAGGTCAACTACACCGCGGCCAAGGCCGGGGTGGTGGGCATCGCGCGGTCGCTGGCTCGCGAATTGGGTTCGCGCGGAATCACCTCCAATGTCATCGCGCCCGGCTTCACCGAGACGGATATGGCTGCCGGGGTGAGCGCCAAGATGGTCGAGACCGCACTGGCCGCCATCCCGCTCGGGCGATTCGGGAAGCCCGAGGAGGTTGCCGCCACCACCGCATTCCTGCTGTCACCCGGCGCCGCCTACATCACCGGGACCGTGATCAATGTGGATGGTGGGATCGGTATGGGGCACTGACGCCCGTTCCGCTGGAGCGCCCGTCGCGACCTGCGACACCACCGGGTGGTGGTTGACGGGATTCGGGATGGGGCGCATGGTGGGCCGATGGGTGATGGGGTTCGGGACGGGCTGAAGTTGAGCAGTCTTGATAGTGCGCTGTTCGATGGGGCGGGGGCTACCAAGGGGGAGCTCATCGATTATTTGGAGGCGGTGGGGGAGCGGCTGGTTCGGGGGGTGCGGGGGCGGCCGCTGTCGGTGGTGCGGGTGCGGCCGGGGCAGGAGCCGTTCATGCAGAAGAATTTGCCGAAGTACACGCCTGAGTGGGTGCATCGGGTGACGGTGTGGGCGGGGAGCTCGAAACGTGAAGTGTCGTATGCGCTTTGTGATGATGTGCGGACGCTGCTGTGGTTCGGCAATCAGCGGGCCGTCGAGTATCACGTGACACTGTTGCTGGCGGAGAACCTGGTCGATTACTCCGGTGGCCCAACGCATCTCGTGCTCGATATCGATCCCGCGCCTGATCAGCCGTTCGAGCAAGTGGTGGCCGCTGCCGAGCTGATTCACCAGGCGTTGACCGCGGATGGGCTGGCGGGTGCGGTGAAGACCAGCGGCTCCAAGGGCGTGCACATCTTTGTGCCCGTTGAAAAGGTAGGCATCGAGGATGCGGCGGCCGCGACCCGCGCCATCGCGGCCCGCGCCGAACGGCTGGATCCGGCGCTGGCGACAACGGCCTTCATTCGAGAAGACCGCGGCGGCAAGGTCTTTCTCGACTCCACCCGGGCGGGCGGTGCGACGGTGGCCGCCGCCTACAGTCCGCGGATCCGGCCCGGTGCGACGGTGTCGTTCCCGGTGCCCTGGGCCGATCTCCCCGATATCCATCCGCGCGACTTCACGATCCGCACTGCCGCAAAGGAACTCGGCGATCGTGACCCGTGGGCGGAGCTCATGCCGCCGCCACAGACCCTGCCCGCCGACCTGATCGCGGAGGGCCACACCATTCCGGTGGCCCGGGTGCAGGCCATGCACGAGGGCAAGCGCCGCGCCCGCGCCCGCCGCGACACCTGACCCGGTCCTAGCTGGCGTGCAGACCGGTGAGCCGGGCCGAAATATCCCAGAGTTGTTCGCCGACAGCCGGATCAGTGACCTGCTTATGGGTTGGTTCCTGGCGGCGGTGCTTATTGAAGTAGGCGCCGTTGATCGACTCCGGATCGGCGACGGTGGCCAGCTCGATCAGCGGGGCCGCGCCCTTCTCGGCGCTCGGAAGGAAGTAGCGGCCGACGCGCATGAGGGGTCCGAGGAGGGAGTCCTCGCGCATCACCTCGGTGGCTGTGCCGCCGGGGTGGAAGGCGGTGGCGGTGAGCTTCTCCTCCCGGCGCGCCAGCTCGCGGGTGAACAGCAGCACCGCGAGTTTGGCTGCGCCGTAAGCCCGTTGGCCGCCGAGCCCATCCAAATTGTTCAGATCCAGGGTGGCGAACCGGTAGGCGATGCTGCCGGTATTGATCACCTGCGCTTCGGACAGGGACGGCAGCAGCAGGTTGGTCAGCAGGAACGGCGCGAGATAGTTGACCTGGAAGGTCATTTCGTGGCCGTCGGGGGTGAGGCGGCGGCCGGAGAAGACGCCGCCGGCATTATTTGCCAGCACGTCGATCCGCCGATCGCGGAGCTTCTCGGCCAGTGCGCGGACATCGTCGAGCCGGCTGAAGTCGGCGGTGTGGTACTCGGCCTTGATCGAATCGGCTACGGCGCGGGTCTTTTCCGGCGAGCGGCCGACCACTACGACGCGCGCGCCGAGTTCAGCGAAGCGGGCGACGGCGGCGGCGCCGATGCCTGAGCTCGCTCCGGTGACGACAACCGTGCGGCCCTGCAGATCTGACATATCGCTACTCCTAGTGTCCTGTCGGGCCACTGTATGCCAGCGGTACAATAATTGCAGTTTCTGAAAAATTGCAGTTTATGCTAAATTTTCGCCATGTCCCCGGTAGAACATGGCGAGGCGCCGATCGGTCTGCGGGAGCAGAAGAAGCGGCGGACACGGCTCGAGCTGTGCCTGGCCGCACGGCGATTGGCGGTCGAGCGGGGGCTCGATGCCATGACAGTGGAGGATGTAGCGCACGCGGTGGGGGTTTCGCCGCGCACCTTCTTCAACTACTACGAGACGAAGATGGATGCGGTGGTGGGACCGGTCAGTGATATCGGCACGCTTCGATCGCAGGAGGAGTTTGTCGCCGGTGGGCCCAGTGGTGTGCTGATCGATGATCTGACGGTGCTGTACGCCTCCGCGTATGAGCCGGAAGACGAAGCGCGCGAGGGGATTTCGCTGGTCACCCGGCTCATTACCATCGAACCCAGGGTGCTGGCGGGCTTCATCGCCGCCGGCGCCCGGCACGAGGCGGCGCTCGGTGAGCTGCTGTCCGCGCGGATGGGTGGTGCGGTGCCGCCGGAATTCGCTTCGCTCGCAGCGGGACTCATGTCGACTCTCACGACGAGAGCCGCCATGTCGATGGCCTCCGATCCGACCAGATCGCTGGCCGATGCTTTACACGATCAATCCGTTATGGCTGCTCGGCTGTTCCAACGGCCCGAAGACAGGAGAACGAGATGACCGCGACGGCTGCTGCGCCGCCGACCCCGATTGTCCTTACCCAGAAACGGATCTGGCTCATCTTCTCGGCGCTCATCGCGGGGATGTTCCTGGCCAGCCTGGACCAGACGATCGTGGGCACCGCCATGCCCACCATCGTCGGTGATCTCGGCGGCATCTCCCAGATGGCTTGGACCACAACGGCATATCTGCTGGCGACCACCATCGTGATGCCGATCTACGGAAAGTTCGGCGACCTGTTCGGCAGGCGCTGGCTGTTCCTGTTCGCGATCGCGGTCTTCACCGCCGCCTCCATCGGCGCGGCGGCGGCCACCGGCTTCTGGGAGTTCGTGACCTTCCGCGGGCTGCAGGGTGTCGGCGGCGGCGGTCTGATGATCTTGGCGCAGGCCATTATCGCGGATGTGGTCCCGGCCAAGGATCGCGGCAAGTACATGGCTCCCATGGGCGCCATCTTCGGCATCACCTCGGTGGCCGGCCCGCTGCTCGGCGGCTTCTTCGCCGACGATCTCAGCTGGCGCTGGTGCTTCTGGCTGAATGTGCCGATCGGGCTCGCGGCGCTGGTCATCGCCTTCCGCTACCTGTCGATCCCCAGCCACCGCCCCACGACCCGGCCCGATTACCTCGGTGTGGTGCTGATGTCGTCGTCGACCGCGCTGCTGATCCTGATCACCGATTGGGGCGGCAAGCAGTACGCCTGGGGTTCCACGGTGATCATCTCGATGATCGTGGCGCTGGTGCTCGCGGTCGCGGCATTCATCATGGTGGAGGCGCGGGCCGAGGAGCCGATGCTGCCGCTGTGGCTCTTCCGCAACCGCACCTTCGTGCTGACCTCGGCGATCGGCCTGATTCTCGGCCTGGTGATGTTCGCGGCGCTCGGTTTCCTGCCGACCTATCTGCAGATGGCCACCGGCACCACCGCCGCGGTCTCGGGTCTGCTGCTGATCCCGATGATGGTCGGCATGATGGCGACCCTGATCGCCTCGATGGCGGTGATCACCAAAACCGGTCGCTACCGGGTGTATCCGCCCGTGGGCGCGCTGATCATCCTGGCCAGCCTGCTGTGGCTGACCGGGCTGAACGCGCACACCTCGATGTGGGTCATCGGCGGCATGCTCTTCACCATGGGCGCGGGTCTGGGCCTGATCATGCAGATCATCGTGCTGGTGGTGCAGAACGCGGTGGCGCCGGATCAGATCGGCACCGCGACCAGTGCCAACAACTATTTCCGCGAGATGGGCGGTGCGATCGGCGTCGCGGTCTTCGGCTCGATCTTCACGCACCGCCTGACCGAGGGGCTCACCGACGCCTTCCGGTCACACGGCGCGGAGGTGATCGGCTCGAACCTGGATCCGAGCAATCTGGTGCCGACGGTGGTCAAGCATCTGCCCACCGGTCTGCACGATGCCATCGTCGATGCCTATGTGCAGGCGCTGGTCCCGGGGTTCTGGTATCTGATTCCGGGCGCGATCATCGCCTTTGTGCTCGCCCTGTTCATTCCGCAGCTGACGCTGTCGGATCAGGCGGGCATGGTGGCCCGTGGCGAAGCCGTCATGGAAGAGGATGCGCCAGAGGCTATTTCGACGCCGAGCTGAGACTGTCGAGCTCGTCTCCGCTCAGCGTGAGCTCGGCGGAGGCGAGCAGCGCCCCCAGCTGATCGGGTGTGCGGGCGCTGGCGATCGGCGCGGCCACGGCGGGCTGGGCGCGCAGCCAGGCCAGTGCCACGGCCGCGACCGGAACGTCGTGCGCGGCGGCGACCTCGTCGAGGGCCTCCAGCACGCGGAGGCCGCGCTCGTCCAGATAGGCGCGAGCGCCCGCCGCCCGCGGGCTCTGGGTGCCGGATTCGTCGGCGCCGGGCCGGTACTTCCCGGTGAGGAAGCCCTTCGCGAGCCCGTAATACGGCAGTACGGCCAGCTTTTCGCTGACGCACAGCTCGGCGAGTTCACCCTCGTATTCGGTGCGATCCATCAGGTTGTACCCCGGCTGCACAACCTGGTAGCGGGCCAGACCCTCGCGGTCGGAGACAGCGAGCGCCTCGGCCAGCCGCGGTGCGGTGTACTGCGAGGCGCCCAGGTACCGCACCTTGCCCGCACGTACCAGTTCGTCGAATGCGCCCAGGGTTTCGGCGAGCGGGACCTCGGTGTCGTCGTGATGGGCGTAGTAAATATCGATGCGATCGGTGCGCAATCGTCGCAGGGAATCCTCCACGGCCGCCCGGATATTGGCGGCGCTCAGCCCGGGTCGCCCACTCCATTTGGCGACCTTGGTGGCGATGAACACCGCATCGCGGTTGCCGCGACTTTCCAGCCACTCGCCGATGATACTCTCGGATTCGCCGCCTGAATTGCCCGGAACCCAGGCGGTATAGGCATCGGCGGTATCGATGAGATTGCCGCCCGCCGCGGTGAACGCGTCCAGTACCGCGAAGGATTGCTCCCGATCAGCGGTCCAGCCGAACACGTTCCCGCCCAAGCACAGCGGATAGATATCCAGGTCGGTGGTTCCCAGAAGTGCCATGCCGACCAACCTAGTCGCTGCCGCGCCCGCGGGCTCGCAACGTCACTCGGGCAGTGGTTGCAGCCGCCCGCGCGAGCGCATGATGGGGAGATTGTGCTGCAGCAGCCAGTTCTCCATGACCATGGTGTAGCGGCCGCCGCGCACCGCCAGCAGTGATTCGGAGACGATCGGGCGCGCATAGCTCACCTGCTGCTCGTCCCACTTCTGCCGGAAGTCGGCGAACTGCCACAGCCTGCGATGCGATTCCTGCGCCCAGGTGGTCTGGCCGTAGCGGCCGATAATGCCGCGGTGCCAGGCCACGCCCTGATCCACCTGGTCGTCCCAATTGAGCATGAGCTGTTTGGCCTCGTCGGAGAAGGACCATTCGAGCATGTAGATGCCGGGCTCATGGGTCGGAAAGGTGTCGTAGTAGGCGCGATTGGCGGCGATCAGGCGGCGCTGCGGAGTGTAGAAGGACAGCAGGTCGGAGGCGGCCTCATCCATCTCGGTGAGCATCATCGAGGTCACCGCGCTGTGGAACTGCTCCATGGGCGGCAGGTCCAGCGTCTCGTTCATACCGGGCAGCGCCGGATAGGGCGCGGCATGCCCGGCCAGATCGCAGACGTATCGCCATTCGTCCTCGCTGGCGTGGTACGTCTCGGTCAGCAGCCGCAGGATCTCGACGGAAACCTGCCCGACCTCGTCCCGCTCGACCTTGGTCAGGTAGCTGGCGGTGATGTGGGCTTCGTTGGCAGCCCGCTCCCGGCTGAATTTCTTCGTCGGGGGCAGGGCGCCCGTCTCGTGCCGCTGCCGTTCCTCGCGCTGCCGCAGGAAGCTGAGATAGTGCCCCAGCGTGGAGTTTTCGGGGTCGCGCATCGTGCTCGAGATGTCCTGTTCTGCTATCGGCCGTCCGGACTGACTGCGCCCGCCGCCAGTATCGTATGCACTGCCGGTGCATATTGTGGCGGGGGTGGTTCCGGCCGGGCAACGGCAGAATTCCGCTGCTAGTGTCCACGGTCATGGGATACGAGACTGTGTCTGCCGCAGGCGGATTGGCTACCGAGCCATTCGAGCTGACCGCCGATTTCTATCAGGAACCGCATGCGGCGTACGACCGGTTGCGTGCCCGGGGCCCGGTGAACTACGTCCGGTTCCCCGACTCCAGCACCGGCTGGCTGATCACCGATTACGACGCCGCCAAGGCGGCGTTCATGGAACCGACGATCAGCAAGGTCCTGAAGTCGCCCGGAGCGCGAACGGCCCTGGCTGCCAATGGCGGTGGCAACAATCTGGCCAACAGCATGTTCAAGGATATGCTGGTGTTCTACGATCCGCCGGAGCACACCCGGCTGCGGGTGGTGGTCAACCGGGCCTTCAGCAGCCGGGCGATCAGCGTGCTGGAGCCCCGCATCACGGAGGTCGCCGATACCCTGCTCGCCGAGCTGGCGACCGGCGCGGCCGATCGGGATCTGCTGGAGGACTACGCGATTCCGCTCGCGGTGACGGTGATCTGCGAGCTGCTGGGCGTGCCAGACCAGGACCGCGGCAATTTCCGGACCTGGTCGACCATGCTGGTGTCCAGCGACCATCCCAATGATGTGCGCATGGCGGCGGTGCAGGAGTTCGTCGTCTATATCGACCAGCTCGTCAATGCGAAAACTGCTGCGCCCGAGGCAGATCTGCTGTCCGAGCTGCTCACCTCGGGTGAGGGCGAGGACCGGCTCACCCATCGGGAACTGATCAGCATGGTGTTCCTGCTGCTGGTCGCCGGGTTCGAGACGACCGCCCACCTCATCGGGAATGCGGTCGCAACGCTGTTGACCGACAACAAGTCTCGCGGGGCGCTGCGCGAGGATTCCGGCCGGATCCCCGACTTCATCGAGGAGGTGCTGCGGTACCGGTCGCCGACCAGCGAGACGACTTTCCGTTATACGACGGCTCCGATCACCTTGGCGGGCATCGATATTCCCGCCGGTGAGCTCATTGTGATCTCGGTGGCGGCAGCCGGCCGCGACCCGCGACGATTCGCCGATGCGCATCAGGTCGACATCGACCGGACCGATAATCAGCACCTCGCTTTCGGCCACGGCATCCACCGCTGCGTCGGCGCGCCGCTGGCGCGGATGGGCGGCACCATCGGCGTTGCCCGGCTGCTCGAGCGATACCCGGATCTCGAGCTCGCGCCCGGCGCCGAACCCGAATGGCGCCGCAGCTATGTGATCCGCGGCCTCACCACTCTCCCGGTGCGCCTGCGTCACTGACCACCGGCACGACTCGTCAAGGATGTGCGCATAACGAAGGGGGTTATGCGCGCGTCCTTGACGAGTCGACGCTAGGTGGAGGTCTGGCCGTCCAGCGTTTCGCGGAGAATGTCCGCGTGCCCGGCATGCTGGGCGGTCTCGGCGATGACGTGCAGCAGTACCCGGCGAATGCTGCGTACCGCGCCCGGCTCGTTCCAGGGCGCCTCGGGGAGGGGATGCGTGGCCGACAGGTCGGGGGCGGTGGCGATGATCTCCGCGCTGCGGGCGGCAATGCGGTCGTAGCGCTCGATGACTCCGGCCAGGGTGTCACCGGGCAGCATGTGAAAGTCGTTCTGGTGGTCGATCGCCCACTGCGGGAATTCGCGTGCGGTACCGGAGGCGAGGTCGGCCCAGGTCACGCCGTCGGGCAGGTCGTACCGCAGGGCCGAGGGGCCCTCGACTGCAAATCGCATCCACTCGTCTTCGATGGATGCCACGTGCTTGATCAGCCCGCCCAGGCACAGCGCGCTGGCGGTCGGGCGCTGCCCGGCCTGTTCGTCGCTCAGGTCCCGGACGGTGGTGAGCAGCGCCGCTCGCGCGGTCGCGAGTTCGGCGAGCAGTTCGGTCCGCTCGGGGTCGAGAATTGTTGCGGTCATGGTGAGGAGGTCCTTCCGGTCGTGGATTGGCACGGGACCGACAGTCGCAGGGGTAGCGGCCAGCATGTGTCCTCTTCTCGTGGCAGTATCGGAACTTATGAAGACCTCGGCGCGACTGCTCTCCCTGCTTTCGCTGCTGCAGGCGCGCCGGGATTGGCCGGGGGCGCTGCTGGCCGAGCGGCTGGATATCAGTCCGCGCACGGTGCGCCGCGATGTCGATCGGCTGCGCGAACTGGGCTATCCGATTCGGGCGCTGAAGGGTCCCGATGGCGGGTACCGGCTGGACGCGGGGACGGAACTGCCGCCGCTGCTGTTCGACGATGAGCAGGCTGTCGCCCTGGCCGTCGCCCTGCAGCTGGCCACCACCACCGGCGCCGGTATCGAGGAGGCCGCAGCTCGCGCGCTGCACACCGTCCGGCGGGTCATGCCCGCCCGGCTACGGCACCGCATCGACGCACTGCACATCACCGCGGTCGCGCGGCCTGCGGCGCGGCCGAATCCGCAGGCGGACAGCGGCGTACTGCTCGCGCTCGGTGCCGCGATCCACGCCTGCGAGGTGCTTCGTTTCGACTATGCCCCAGTGGAATTCGATACGCCGCCGCGCCGGGTACAGCCCCATCACCTCGTCACCTGGGGTGAGCGCTGGTATCTCGTCGCCTGGGATCTCGATCGAGAAGATTGGCGCACTTTTCGCGCCGACCGCATCACCCCGCGTACTCCCACCGGTCCCCGTTTCGCGCCGCGCGAATTACCCGGCGGAGACGTTGCGGCGTTTGTCGCCAACAGGTTTCAGGGTTCTGACGGTGCCGGTGGCTGGCCGTGCCGAGGCGAGGTAGTCCTCGATGCTCCCGCCGCCGTGGTCCGGCAGTACACCCGCGACGGCATTGTCGAAGAACTCGGCCCGAACCGCTGCCGGCTCGTTATGGGCTCGTGGTCATGGCCCGGATTGGCCGCTGCCATAGGCAGTTTCGACGCCGATATCGAAATCGTCGGCCCGCCCGAACTCGCGACCGCCTTCGCACACCTGGCTCACCGTTACGCTGCCGCCGCTCGAAGTATTACGACAGCAGCAAGGCCCACACCCTGACCGGGCTGTGGGCCTTGGGCTTTCGAGGCGTTCAGGATTCCGGTACCGGATTCACAGGGTGCGGTCGAAGAGCGCGAGCATTTCCTCCCAGTGCCGGGCATCGCCCGCCTCGTCGTATCGGCTGGTATCGGCCTGGGTGTAGCCGTGACCCGCACCGGGATAGACCTCGGCGCGGTAGGTCACTCCGGCGGCGGTCAGCGCCTCGTTCAGGCGCTCGATCTGCTCGGGCGGCAGCGACGGATCCTGGTCCGCGTGACCGAAATACAGTTCGGCGGTGATCCGGTCGGCGAGCAGATGCGGACTGTCGGGCTGATCGGTGGCCAGTCGGCCGGCGTGGAACGCGGCCGCCGCGGCGACCCGGTCGGGGAAGTGCTCCGCCGTGAGCAGAGCCGTCCGGCCGCCCATGCAATAACCGGTGACGCCCACCCGATCACCGCTCGTCAGCGGTGACGCCGACAGCCAGTCCAGGTAGCTTCCCGCGTCCTGCATGGCCAGATCCGGTGTCAGCGCCGCCATCATCGGCCCGATGTCCGAGAAGATCGAGGCCTTGCTCATATCGATGAATTCCGGCAGCTCGAGCAACGGTGCCCGCCCGCTCCGATAGAACAGATTCGGCAGCAGGACGGTGTACCCGTGCGAGGCGATCCGCCGTGCCATGCCCTCGAGTTGCGGACGAATTCCGATGGCGTCCATGAACATCAGGACACCCGGATAGGCGGCCCCATCCGCCGGGCTCGCCAGATAGGCGTCCGCGACACCATCCGCGGTCGGCACATCCACCTGCACGCCGTTCACCGAACTCACGTCGTATACCTCCTCATCGATGCGATACCGAGCAGCAACCTGACACCTGCGCTCCCCTTCGTACCGGAGCGACACGTCCCCACCTCGGAGGTGTGGCAAGGCTACCGATAGCTCACCGGATCGATCTCCGGCAACCTCGAGCGGTACCTCATAGATCGCTGAGAATCCCGGGTTTACCTGGTACGTAATCGACTTCGCGGGTGGGGAGCGGGAAATCCGTAGCGGTCCAAGAACGGCGGAGGCCCGGTCCAGCCGGACCGGGCCTTCCTCGTGGCGAAGCACGCACGAAAGTGCTTATGCCTCAGCGGCTTCACGCTGGATCTGGGCCATGGCTTCCTGCTGGATCTGCTCGAACTGGGCGCCCATGGCCTCGGCGAGGGCGGTGGCGCCGGAGAGCGGGCGGACCATGACCGTGAAATCGACGATCTTGCCCTCATCGTCGAATTTCAGGAAGTCGCAGCCGGACAGCTTCTTGCCGGCGACGGTGGCCTCGAAGACGAGAGCGTGGTCGCGGCCATTGCTGTCGGCGATCTCGCGGACGTAGTGGAAGTCCTCGAAGACCCGCATGACCGCGCGCAGGATGGCGGCGGTGATCGCCTTGCCGGGGTACGGCTTGAAGGCCACCGGGCTGGTGAACACCACATTCTCGGCCAGCAGCGCTTCGATGGCCTGCTGATCGCGGGCCTCCACGGCCTGTCGGAAGGAATTCATCGGCACCTCGTATGCAACTCGTTGAATAGGTCCTTCGGACGGTACATGAACATCCGGTGTACGTGAACCGCTGGTCCTCAGCGGCCGGCGAGCAGCAGTGCGGCCACATGGGTGACCGTTTCGACACCCTCGTCGTACCCGCCCGCGCCGCCGAGCGAGTTCATGATCGCCAGCGTGTAGCGCTGGCCGGGCCCGGCGAAACCGACGGAGTTGATCACCCAGCCGGTGTCCTCCTCGGACCAGCCGTCCTTATTGCCCGGCTCCTCGGCCGCGCCCGCACCCCAGACGCCCCACTGCTGGACCGGGTCGACATTCTGCATCTGCTCGACGAGATACGCGGTGTCGGCCTCGGGAAGCGCGGTGAGCGCGTGCACGATGAGCCGATCCAGGTCATCGGCGGTGCATTTCTGCAGACCCCAGTACGGCACGTCGGTCTGCGGGCGCAGGTCGGTCATCCCGTATTGCGCGAAGTCAGTGTTGTACATGGTCTGGCCGGCGCCCGAATAGCGCTGCCACAGTGCGTCGGCGGCGTCATTGTCCGAGCTGTGCAGCATGCGCTGAATATTGTCGCGATCGGAGGCGGAGAGGGTGATCGAACCCGCGTCCGCCCGGGTGAAGAGATCGACGACCATGGCGAGTTTCATGGTCGAGGCCGCCCAGATGCGTGTGCCCGCATTGTTATTGCGGAACGTTCCGCCACCCACGCGATCGCGGATGACATATCCGACGATGCCGGGCCGCGAGGCCAGATACTCGTTCGCCGCCGAAATGCGTTCTCGCATATCGCAATCCAGTGGCGGACAAGGTGCAGGTAGCGGGATCTTCGTTGTCGGGGACCACATCGTCGATGGCGGCGGCGTGCTGGATGTCGGCGCTGCCACGCGCCCGGCATCGCCTATCGAGCATCCGGTGAGCAGAACCGCCGCACCGAGAGCAACGCCGACAATGCCCCGCCTCATCGCCCGAACGTAGCCGATCCGCCCGCCGCGGGGGAGTAGGCGCGACGCCGATATTGACACCGTCTCACTGAGACTATATGTTAGTCCCATTGCAACGGTATCACTGAGACTATTGGAGTAGAGATGACCACCGTGACCGCGCACCCCGAACTCGCCGACATCCTGGCGGGCCTGCCCGACCGGCCGGATTCCTTCGCAGATATCGCGGCGACCAGGCGGAATTTCCAGGCCGCGATGGATCAGCTGCCCCTGGATACCTCCCGCGTGACGATCGACAATCTGGAGATCGACGGCCCGGACGGCAATCGGATTCCGATCAGCGTCTACCGGCCGAATGGCGTGACCGGCCCGCTGCCGGGTGTGCTGCACATCCACGGCGGCAGCTTCGCCTTCGGCGCATCCGCGCCGGGGGCCGACCGCACCGCCATCGATATTGCGGAAGAGGTTGGTGCGGTGGCGATTTCGGTCGACTACCGACTGTCTCCCGAGCATCCCTATCCGGCGGGTCTGGAGGACTGCTACGCGACCCTGGAGTGGATGGCGAAGTCCGCGAACGAACTCGGGATCGACAACACCCGCATCGCGGTGACCGGCAAATCGGCCGGCGGCGGGTTGAGCGCCTCGCTGACCTTGCTCTCGCGCGATCGCGGCGGCCCGGCCATTGCCTATCAGTCGCTGTACATTCCGACCGTCGATGATCGGCACGACACCGAATCGGCCCGGCGCATCACCGATCCCCGGATCGTGAACGGCCCCGCGATACAGCGGACGTACCGGTACTACCTGCCCGGCGTGACCGCCGTTCCGGTCTATGCCAGCCCGGCCCGCGCCACCGATCTGTCCGGACTGCCACCGGCTTTCGTGCTGGTGTGCGATATGGATCCGCTGCGTGACGAGGGGCTGGACTACGCCCGCCGCCTGATGGACGCCGGTGTCCCGGTCACCGTCCACAACGTTCCGGGCGCCTGGCACCTGTTCGAGCTGTATGCCTCGGACACCCGCCTGGCGCGCAATACCCAGCAGCGCTGGCTCACCGATCTGCGCCTGGCACTGCAGGATTGAGTAAGGCCCGGTCCATACGGACCGGGCCTTCGGCTGCTACTGATCGGCCAGCCAGCTGCCGTGGAAGCCGTACGGCACACGGCGCGGCAGGTGCACGCCGGCCACCGGCGGCGCGGACAGATCGGTGGCGTCGAGGATGACGAGGTCGCTGCGATCGGTGACGGCGTCGTACACGTAGGTCATGAGATAGCCGCTGCCGCCGGGCTTTTCGTCGGCGGGAGCGAAGGCGGCTTCGGCCGGAACGCGGCCCGCGCCGAATTCGTGCGTGGTGCTCGCGCCGGTCAACAGGTCGTAGCGGACGAGCGCGCCGCCCTCGCCTGATTCTCGGGCATTGCCGGAGATGGTGGCGTGCCCGAAGCGGGAGTCGAGACCGGTCAGACGGTCGTCGATGCGCGGGAATTCGGCGGCACGGTCATCGAGTTGCTCCTCGCGCACGGCGCCGCTGGTCAGGTCGACGGTCCAGCGCCAGAGCGAGGCCTCCGTGAACGAATCGGAGCCGGTGCGCCACAGCTGCGGATACCGCATGACGTACAGGACGATTCGGCCCGCGTCGTCGAAGGCGTTGAGGGAGTGGAAGACATAGCAGGGGTCGATCGGGAACCAGGCGATCGCACCGTGCGGGTCATCGCGGCGCAGGACACCGAGCCGGGCCTGATAGTCCTCGCGCCACCGGAACGGCATTCCGGCACCCGTTTTGGCGACGTCCAGATCGAAAACCACCGGGAGATCCATGAATACGACGTGTTCGGCGGTGAGGGCGAAATCGTGGTGCATGGTCGCGGCGGGCACCTCGATCGGGCGGCTCAGCAGCAGTTTGCCCGTGGCGTCGGCCCGGTGATAGGTGAGGAAGGGCGGCCCGGTGACCTCGTAGCCGAAGAAGTGCAGTTCGCCGGTGCGCGGGCAGGTCTTCGGGTGCGCGGTCATGGCGGTGTGCAGGGCGCCGTCGAAATCGTAGGGGCCCACGGTGTCCAGCTCGCTGGTCAGTTCATAGGGGTACGACGATTCGACCAGTGCGAGTGTGCGCCCGGCATGCCGGATGACGTGAGTGTTCGCCACACCGGCGGTCAGATCGCGGGTGCCGTCGCCGCGGTAGGGGCTGGCGCCGTCGGTGAAGCTGGTGGTGCGCACCCAGCGATTGCGGTAGGAGACAGCGCGACCGGCTTCCAGGCGGACGCCGTGCACCATGCCGTCGCCGACGAACCAGTGGCTGGAGGCGGCCTCGTGCGGGTTGGGGCCGTTGCGCAGATACCAGCCGGACAGCTCCGGGGGAATGCGGCCCGTGACCGAAAGTTCCTGTGCGGTCAGTTCTTCGGTGACCGGGGCGTAGTTTCCGGTCAGATACGGCGGGGACATGGTCATGACGGATCCACCAGCTTCTTCGCCTGGGCCTGCACCCGGGCCACGTAGGTGAGGGTGAAGGCGACCGGGATCGCGAAGGCCGCGACCTGCACGGTGGTGCGCAGCCCCGAGGAGGAATGCGCGAGCGCGGTGAGCGCCACGCAGCCGATGACGAAACTCGCGGTCCACACCCAGGTGATGACGTAATTGGTCCGGAGGAATCCCGGATGCACCCACAATTCGCGCGGGGTGCTCTGCTTGGCGATGGCCAGGGTGAACGGATTGCGCAGTGCGAGTGTGGTTCCCGCGATCAGTGCGAGTACACCCGAGGACAGCGCCGGTGTGTAGGGGTGCAGCGCGGTGTCCGGATCGGCGAAGGCCAGCACGGTCAGTGCCGCGAAGAAGACCGCAGAGCCGATATCGATGATCAGTGCGTCCCACTTCTGACCGGCACGGGTCTGGCGGATGATTCCGGCGATCGAGATGCCGAAGGCGATGAGGGCGGCCCACTTCCAGTACTGGGCGGGGACCACCGCGTAGACGATCCAGGGGGCGAAGGTGCGCAGGTAGGACATCGTCGAAAGCTCCTCGGCGTGACATTCCTATTGTGACATGTCGAAGGTAGAGCGTCTTTGCTCGACATGTCAATAGTGGAATGTAGGATGATCGCCATGAGCCTGAGGTATGCCCTGCTCGGCCTGCTGGCCGACCATCCCGCGAGCGGATACGACCTGCTGCGGCGGTTCAAGAGCTCATTGGCGACGGTGTGGCCGGCCACGCAGAGCCAGATCTACACCGAGCTCACCAAACTTGCCGACAGTTCGCTGATCTCGGTATCGGACGAGGGCGCGCGCGGCCGCAAGGAGTACACCCTCACCGACGAGGGCCTGGCCGAACTGCGGCACTGGCTGACCGAGACCGCGCCGAAACGGGTGGCGCGCAATGAAATGCTGATGCGCGTGTTCTTCCTCGGCGTCGTCAGCCGGGCGCAGGCGCGCACCTATCTGGCCGAGATCGGCGCCGGAACCGCACGGGCGCAGGACGACCTGCACAGCCTCGAGGCCGGCATCGACTGGGACGAAAGCAATCTGTCCGTCTACGGCCGCATTGCCATGGAGTGGGGCGAGCGCTACTACGCCATGAACCAGGAATGGGCGAAGTGGGCACTCGAGCAGATCCCGGAGCACAACCCGTAACGGCGTGTCAGCACCTCGCAGCGGGGCGTCGCGAGGGTAGGTTCGCGGCATTTGCTAATTATTCGCTGTGCCACGGTGTTTGCCGGGTCGTCTCTGGGAGGGCTGAAGTGACCACCGTTATCGATGACGCACCCTTCACCGGATTCCACCGGCGGCTGTCGATCGCCTGCTCCGGTGGCCCGCTGCTGGACGGTTACATCCTCAGCATTATCGGCACCGCGCTGATCGGTATGACCGCCGAGCTGAATCTCAGCACCGGCGATACCCAATTGATCGGTGCGGCATCGCTGGTCGGCATGTTCATCGGCGGTGCGCTGTTCGGAATCCTCACCGACAGGTTCGGGCGAGAGATCATGTACACCGCCGATCTCGTTGTCATGGGGCTGTGCTCGATCCTGTCGTTCTGGGCCGAATCCACCTGGCTCATAGTCATTCTGCGATTTGTGCTCGGTATGGCGGTGGCCGCCGACTATCCGATCGCCACCTCGCTACTGGGGGAGTGGCTGCCGATCAAACAGCGCGGCAAGCTGCTCGGCTTCCAGATCATCGCCTGGTACATGGGTTCGGTGCTGGCCTATGTGGTCGGCTATCTGCTGCTGACCTTCGGCGGAAACGGCAGCTGGCGCTGGCAGGTGGCGAGCGCCGCGGTGCTGTGCGCGTTCTTCCTGATCGTCCGGCAGAGCACCGCCCCGGAATCGCCGCGCTGGCTGGCCGAGCACGGTAAGGCCGACAAGGCCGCGGCCCTGGTGGAGAAGTACCTGCACGTGCGGGTCGACCCGGACGATCTTGTCGAAAAGCACTCCGAGCAGAAGGGTTCGCTCCGGGAGCTGTTCGGCCCGAAATACCGCAAGCGCATTGTGTTCTGCTGCGGATTCTTCGTCTGCCAGGTCGCGGTGCTGTTCGCCATGCTGACCTTCGGCCCGCAGATCCTGGAATCCTTCGGCATGCCCTCGGGCACCTGGATGGACACCCTGGGCGTCGGACTGATCAGCCTGGTCTTCCTGATCGGCTGCCTGCCCGCCATGCGGCTCATCGATACCATCGGCCGCCGCCCGACCATTATCTGGTGTTTCGGCCTGATGATCATCCCGGTGCTGTTCATCGGCATCTGGCCGAGCATGCCCGCCATGCTGGCCTTCGTCATGCTGTGCCTGTACGCGTTCTTCTGCGGCGGCCCGAACGTCCTGGACTGGACCTATCCGAACGAGTTGTTCCCCACCCACATTCGCGCCACCGCCGTCGGCATCGCCACCTCGGTCAGCCGCATCGGCGCGGCCCTGGGCACCTATCTGCTGCCCTGGTCGCTGAATCACCTGGGCATGGGCCCGACCTTCCTGTACGCCGCGGGACTGACGGCGGTCGGCTTCGGAATCTGTGTCTGGGGCGCCCCGGAGACCAAGGGCGCCACCCTCCAATCGGCGGCCGAGTAGCCGCCGACGGGAGGGTCGTGGTCAGCGCGTGGCGCGGGGTGCGCCCATACCGGGGTCGATCGCGACCGGCCCGCCCGCGGTGGGCGTGATCGAGAAATCGAAGATGGCGGTCGGAATGTACACGGTGGCACAGGAATTCGGGATATCCACGACGCCGGAGAAGCGGCCCTCGATGGGTGCGGCGCCCAGCAGCAGGTACGCCTGCTCGGGGCTGTAGCCGAACTTGGTGAGGTAGTCGATGGCGTGCAGGCAGGCGCGTTCGAAGGACAGTTGCGAGTCCAGGTAGCGCTGTTTGCCGCCGAGGGTGACCGAGGTGCCCGAGAAGGCCAGGAACTCGGTGTAATTCGGGCCCTCGTTGCCCGGCATGAAGATGGCGTTCTCGCTGACGCCGTACAGCTCCATCCCGTTCTTGATCAGATCGACGCGCAGGTCGATGAAGCCGCCCATCTCGATGGCGCCGCAGAAGGTGATCTCACCGTCGCCCTGCGAGAAGTGCAGATCGCCGACCGAGAGCTTGGCGCCGTCCACGAAGACCGGATAGAAGACGCGGCTGCCCCGGGTGAAATTCTTGATGTCCTGGTTGCCGCCGTTCTCGCGGGGCGGTGCGGTACGTGCGGCTTCGGCTGCGGCACGGTCGAATTCGGTTCCGCGGAGCGAACCGAGAATCGCGTCGCGGGGTTCCGGCGGCAGGGCGAGCGGCGGTACGCGCATCGGGTCGGTGGCGATCAGCGCGCCCTCGCGGGCATTCCACTTGGACAGCAGGGCGGCGGAGGGCGCGGTGCCCATGAGCCCCGGATGCATGATGCCGGTGAACTTCACGCCGGGCACGTGCCGCGAGGTCGCGGTGTGGCCGCTGAAATCCCAGATCGCCTTGTAGGCGTCGGGGAAGTGCTCGGTGAGGAAACCACCGCCGTTGTCGGTGGGGAAGATGCCGGTGTAGCCCCAGCCCTGACCGGCCAGCGGGCCCGAATCCTCCTGCGGGATAGGGCCGATATCGAGGATGTCGACAATGAGGAGATCGCCGGGCTGCGCGCCCTCCACCGCGAACGGACCGGACAGGCAGTGCACGGTGCTCAGTGGCGCGTTCAGCACATCCTCGGCGCTGTCGTCATTGTGGATCGCGCCGTCGAACCATTCGCGCACGTGCACCCGGAACTCGTCACCGGGCTTCACGGTCACCGGTGCGGGAATGTCCGGATGCCAGCGGTTGTGGCCGACGAACTGCTGCTCGGTGAACTTCTTGCGGGAATCGAGGGGGAATAGCAACTCGGGCATGACAGCACTCCTTCTCAGGGACGGGGAAGCTTGCGGTGCAACGGATTCCGGGTGACGGGCGCGCCACCGCGGCCGGCCGGGGCGGCGACCACCGCGGGCTCGCTCGCGGTACGGGTGGTCGCGTCGATGAGCCGGGCGGCCGCGGAGCCGGGACGCACGAAGGCTCCGCCCATGTACCGCCTGCTCGCGCCCGCGCAGTCGGGGCAGTCCGCTGCGGCCGGTACCTCGGCCATCGAGTAGCTGCGGTCGAAGTTGCCGCAGTCGCGGCAGTGGAACTCGTAGAGGGGCACGCTCACCTCATTTTAGTTTCAAACGAATGTATTCCGTACGGAGACGATACAAAGGCTCGGATGTCTCCGCAGCGGAACCGGCGCGTGAACTTCATATTACGGCGATCGAGCCCGGTATCGCGTGAGTTAACTTTCATTCGGATTATAGTCATCTGAAAATATTCCACCTAGCGTCTGTTTTCGCCGCGACCCCCAGCCTTGCCGCGGCGTTCTAGCTAGGAGACCCCCGATGAGCAGCACCGCCCCGTCTGCGCCGGTAGATCCCACCGCGCCGCCCCCGACCCGCTGGACCCGCTTCCAGAACTGGGCAGCCAAGGACAATATCGAGGACTACTCACTGCGCTACGCGCCCAAGTCCTTTCGCCGCTGGAGCCCGATGGCCTGCTCCATCGCGGCCCTCGGCGGCATCGCCTACCTGGCGGACTATTCGATCGGCGCCTCGATCGCCGTCACGCACGGCGCCGCCAGCGCGGTGATCGCCATCCTGGTGGCGGCCGTGACCATCTTCCTGACCGGCATCCCGATCGCGTACTACGCCGCCAAATACAACCTGGACATGGATCTGCTCACCCGCGGTGCGGGTTTCGGCTACTTCGGCTCGACCCTGACCAGCGTGATCTATGCCAGCTTCTGCTTCATCTTCTTCGCGCTGGAGGGCGCGATCATGGCGCAGGCCATGCATCTGGCCTTCCATCTACCGCTGGTCTTCGGCTATCTGATCGGCTCGCTGATCATCATTCCGCTGGTGCTGTACGGCATGTCGGCGCTGGCGAAATTCCAGGTCTGGACGCAGCCGCTGTGGCTCATCCTGTTCGCCGCGCCACTGGTCATGATCGCCATCAGCGATCCGCACGGCTTCGAGGGCTTCCTGTCCTGGACGGGCAACGGCGGCAGCGATCGCATCAGCGCGATCGCGGTGGGATCCGGTGCGGGCGTGGCGCTTTCGCTCATCGCGCAGATCGGTGAGCAGGTCGACTACCTGCGCTTCATGCCGGAGAAGTCCGAGACGCCGCCGCTGCGCTGGTGGGCGGCGGTGCTGTCGGCCGGGCCCGGCTGGGTGATTCTCGGCGCGGCCAAGCAGCTGTGCGGCGCCTTCCTCGCGTTCTATATCGCCGGACAGGTGGGCTTCACGCGGGCCACCGAGCCCGTCGAAATGTTCCTGGGCAGCTACGGCTCGATGATCCACAACCATGCCGCGGCGCTGTCCGTCGCGACCGTCATGGTGCTGCTCTCGCAGATCAAAATCAATGTCACCAACGCGTATTCGGGATCGCTGTCCTGGTCCAACTTCTTCAGCCGGGTGCTGCACATCCATCCTGGACGCGTGGTGTGGTTGGTGCTGCACATCGGCATCGCGCTGACGCTCATGCTCGCCAATATGTTCACGGTGCTGAATACGATCCTCGGGTTCTACTCGAATGTGGCGATCGCCTGGATCGGCGCGATCGTCGCGGATCTGGTGATCAACAAGGGGCTGTTGAAGATCAGCCCGCCCTATATCGAGTTCAAGCGCGCGTATCTGTATCCGATCAACCCGGTGGGCTTCGGCTCGATGCTGGTGGGTTCGGCGGTATCGATCGCCGCCTACTTCGGCGCCTTCGGTGCATTCCTCGAAGCGTGGTCGCCGTATCTCGCACTGACCATCGCACTGGTGCTCACACCGCTGATCGCACTGGCCACGGGCGGGAAATACTATCTGGCCCGGCCCAATCCGCTCCGCGAGGAAATCGAGAAGGAACCGCTGTGGGCGGGCCAGACCCTGCTGGACGTGGTTGACGGCAAGCGCTACGAACTGCCGGATATGGTGCACGACTGCCCGTTCCACGGCGGGCCGATCTCCTCGCTGACCTGCACGCTCACCAAGAACTGCCATGAGCAGTGCCAATCCGCCGCGTATCGGGACACCACCGATGCCGAGCGCCTCGGGCTGCGGCAGCCGTCCGTGGTCGGCTGATATCGCGACCGTGTCCCCATGGGCCCCATGGGGACACGGTCTCAGGTATCGAGCTCGGCCAGGACGCTGAATTGCAGGGCGTCGGCGTCGGCGAGGAAGACCGGTTGCGTGGTGTGCGCACCACGCACCCGGACCTCACCGCGCGGGCCGCCGTAACTGACCTGTGCGGCATGTCTTTCGATGGTGCGCAGATCCAGGCTGCGGGCGGCTTCGGCGAGGGAGGCGAACAGCAGCATGCCCTCGTAGCAGGATTCACCGATATTGTTCAGCGCGGGTGCGCAGGTGCCGAAGCGGCGTACGTAGCGACTGCCGAAATCCATGCCCTCGGGCGAGACCACGCTTTCGAAATAGCCTGAGGCGGTGTGCAATCCGCGGGTGCTGTCCGGTCCGCCGGCGTAGAGGACGTCTTCGCCGATCATCATGCTCAGCCGCAGTCTGCCGTCGTCCAGCCCGGCGCGTGCGAAGGCCCGATTGAAGGCCGCGCAGTCCGCGCCGACCATGAACAGCAGGACGCCCTGCGCCGGGGAGTTGCGAATCAGTTCGAGGGCGCGGCCGAAACGCCTGCTGCCCAGCGGGACGTATTCTTCGCCGACCACATCGATATCGGTGCCGGCAGTGAATTCCTTTGTCGCCCGCGCTGTTTCGCGTGGCCACACGTAATCGTTGCCGATCACACACCAGCGCCGGATGCCGAATTCGCTGCGCAGCCAGCGCAATGCCGGGAACAGCTGCTGATCGGGGGTCTCGCCGACCATGTAGACGCCGTCGGAATTCTCGCCGCCCTCGTAGAAAGTGGTGTAGACGTAGGGAATTCGGCCCGCGGTCTGCGGTGTGATGACCTTGCGGGCATTGGACAGATGCCAGCCGACCACACCGTCTATCTCACCGCCGTCGACCATCCGGCCGATCTGAGCGGACAATTGCGGCAGGGGCGCACCGGAATCGATCGGATGCAGCCGCACCGGGCGATCCAGAATGCCGCCCATCGCATTGATGTCCTCGACAGCGAGTGCGGCGCACGCCTCCGAGGACGGCCCGAACATGCCCGCAGGGCCGCTCAGTGGCACGACCAGCGCGATATCCACCGTTGTGCGCGCGGTGCGAGAAACCAAGGGTGCCATGGAAATCACCACCGTATATTTCCATTTGAATCTTTACCATACGGCGTTGTATATAGTGCTGTGGTGGACGATAGCACTGCGCCCGCCGCGCTGGAGGAGTTGGCGCGACTGGTGCGCCTGGCATCACAGGAATTGGATCGCGCGATCGCGGCCTGCATCGGGGAAACCTCCGTCGGTCGTTGGCATGTGCTGGGCGCCGTCGCTGCGGGAGGTGGGCGCTCCATGTCGCAGATCGCGGAGGCGACCCTGCTCACCGGCGCCAGCCTCACGCGCCTGATCGACGCGATGATCTCCGACAATCTGGTGCACCGCAAGGTGGACGATGCCGACCGCCGCCGGGTGCTCGTCTTCCCGACCCGTCGCGGCCTGATCACCTACCAGGTGATGAGCAAGGCCATCACCGAGAGCGGCCTGGATCTGCTCGGCGCCGACAGCCGCCTGCCCCGGGCGCTGACCACCCTGATCGATCGAGTGCACACGACCGAGTCCGCGCCCGTCTGAGGTTCGCTGCCCGGCATGACAGTTGTCATGGCGAGGAGGTGATGGTTGGCAGATCTGGCGGAGCCCGTTCGTCCGTAGCGTCATTTCTGGTAGCGCACAGTCGAACTAACAGGGGAGTCGCCGAAATGGCCGCCATCGAAACCACCGGGACCGCATCGCACGGGCAGTCCGCCGCGTCGCCGGAGCCGGCCCGCCCGGGTATCGGTCGCATGCTCGCTCCGATCCTGCGGGACGTCGCGATTCCGACGCTCGCCTACTTCGTCCTGCACTGGCTCGGATACTCCGATTTCATCGCCCTGCTGGCCGGTGCGATCGTTTCGGCGGTCATGGTGGGCATTCCGGCAATCCGGGCGCGGAAGCTCGACGCCATGGCCGCGCTGGTGCTCGCGGTCTTCATCATCGGCCTCGTCGGCTCGCTGATCAGCGGCGATCCCCGCATCATGATCATCAAGGATTCGTTCGGCACCTCCGTCATCGGGCTCGCCTTCCTGATCAGCGCCCTGGTGGGTAAGCCGCTGACCTATGCGGCGGCGCGCAAGGCGATGGCCACCTCGGCTCCGCATCGGCTGCCCATTCTGGAGTCGACCTACGAGAACGATCCGAATGCGCGGCGCAGTTACCGGAACCTGGCGATGCTCTGGGGCGGCGGCCTGCTCGCCGAGGCGATCCTGCGCGTGGTGCTCGCCTACCAGCTGCCGGTGCACACCATGGCCTGGCTGGGCAGCGTGCTGATCGTGGTCACCATCACCACGCTGATGATGATCAGTGCCCGCACGATCAAGCGATTGCGCAAGAACGCGGAATAGCACGAATCGCAGTATGAGGGCCCGGTCCGGATGGACCGGGCCTTCGGTGTTTCCGGGGTGCTGCGAATATGAGTGAGGCGGCTGCAAATTTAAGCGGCTGTGATTAACTGCCGGGGGTAGGTGGAGCGCCGCTCGTAACGGGCGGCGGTCACCGGAACGTCGAACGGAGCAGTGATGAGCGTGGCGAAGGGGCCCGTCACCCAGATCGCCTGGGTGGTCGCCGATGTGGGGCAGACCGAGAAGTTCCTGGGCGCGGCGCTCGGGGCGCAGCGCTGGACCCGAATGCCGGATATCCACTTCGGGCCCGAAACCTGTACCTACCGTGGGGAACCCGCGGATTTCACGGCGCACATCTCGCTGTCCTACAGCGGAGACACCCAGCTGGAGCTGATCCAGCCGGTGCGCGGCGCCTCGATCTACACCGAATTCCTGGAGCAGAGCGGGCCGGGGCTGCACCACATCTGCACCGAACCGGACGATTTCGATGCCGCGCTGCGGGAAGCGGCCGCACAGGGCATCCCCGTGGTGCAGCAGGGCACTATGGGTGGGCAGATGCGGTTCGCCTATCTGGACGGCGGTGACGCCGGGGTGCCGTTCCTCGAACTCGCGGAGGTCGGTACCAATATGCGGACGTTCTTCGAACAGATCAAGAGGGAAGCGCAGTGAGCACACAGATACCGGAAATCATTGCGGCGGAGTCGATTACCGAGTGGACCGCCGAAGTCGACGTGCTGGTGGCGGGCTTCGGCATCGCGGGCGGCTGCGCGGCGGTGGAGGCCGCGGCACAGGGTGCGCGGGTGCTGGTGCTGGAGCGCGCGGCGGTCGCCGGCGGCACCACGGCGCTGGCCGGCGGGCATTTCTACCTCGGCGGCGGCACCGCGGTACAGCAGGCGACCGGGCACGCCGATTCGGCCGACGAGATGTACAAGTACCTGATGGCGGTGGCTCGCGAACCCGAACCGGAGAAGATTCGTGCCTACTGCGATGGCAGCACCGCGCATTTCGAATGGCTGGAGGGGCTCGGCTTCGAATTCGAGCGCAGCTACTACCCGGAGAAGGCGGTGATCCAGTCCGGAACACAGGGGCTGATGTACACCGGCAACGAGAAGGTCTGGCCGTATCGCGAGCAGGCCGTACCGGCCCCGCGCGGGCACAAGGTGCCGGTGCCCGGTGATACCCAGGGCGCGGCGCTGGTGATCGAACTGCTGGTCAAGCGGGCCGCCCAGCTCCGCGTCGAGGTGCAGTACGAGACCGGCGTGACCAATCTGATCGCCGATGCCGACGGCGCCATCATCGGCGTGAAGTGGCGGCGGCCGGGCGAAACCGGTGCGGTGCGGGCGACATCGGTGGTGCTCGCCGCCGGTGGGTTCGTCATGAATGCGGAGATGGTCGCCGAGCATGTGCCGCAGCTCGCCGAGAAGCCGTTCGTCCTGGGCACCACCTATGACGACGGACTCGGCATCCGGCTCGGCATCTCGGCCGGGGCCGCGACACGGAATATGGATCAGGCGTTCGTGACCGCGCCGGTGTATCCGCCGTCCAAGCTGCTCACCGGCATTGTGGTTAATCGTGAGGGGAAGCGGTTCGTCTCCGAGGACTCCTACCACTCCCGCACCTCGGCGTTCGCGCTCGAACAGCCCGGCGCGGCAGCGTATCTCATTGTCGACTCGGAGCATATGGAGCGGCCGAATTTCCCCCTCGCCCCGTTCATCGACGGCTGGGAGTCCGTCGAGGAGATGGCCGCCGGGCTCGGAATCCCTTATGAGGCACTGCAATCCACGCTCGACCGGTACAACACACATGCCGCCAAGGGTGAGGATCCGGACTTCCACAAGGGCGCCGAATGGCTGCAGCCGCAGGACAACGGTCCCTGGGGCGCCTTCGACCTGACCCTGGGCAAGGCGCTGTACGCCGGGTTCACCCTCGGCGGATTGTGGACCTCCGTGAACGGAGAGGTCCTGCGCGACAACGGTTCACCGGTCTCCGGCCTGTATGCCGCGGGCGCAAACGGCTCAACCCTGGCCCAGGACGGCAAGGGCTACGCCAGCGGCACCCAACTCGGCTCCGGATCCTTCTTCGGCCGCCGCACCGGACTTCACGCGGCCAGCCGCTCCAACTGACGCAGCAGCTCCGAGGCGGTCACGGCATCCAACACCCCGAACTCCCCGCCTCGGAGCTGCACCGCCACAATCCGCTGCTCCTCGACCTCATACCGATAACCACCCTGAATCCCCGGCGTCAGCGTGACCATCACCTCGCGCCTCGGAGTGAACCGCCGAAACAGGGCAGTATGCGACAACTCCCAACCTTGCTGCTGCACAACGTAAATCCGCTTCGTCGGCACCCGCCGATCCACGAAGCGAATCAGCTCATCGGCGACCGCTTCCTCGGGTGTGAACCGATACACGCCGCGATTCAACTGGTCGAACGGCTGGCGCAATTCGTCGCGGGCGAAGAGTCCGCGCCACTGCTCGAGCTTGCCTTCCAGGTGCAGCGGATGGGCTACGCCGATCAACGCATCGGCGGGTAGCTCCTGAGAAGCGCCGTCGACGTCGACCAGGCCGAGGTCCTTCGTGATCCGGAACGATCCGATCGCTGCCTCCTCGGCGTCGAACATCGCCCAGACCAGCTGCCGCGCAACCGGTCCCAACACCGGATGGTCGACCACGAGCGCACGAAAGGCATCGGCCCGCCACCGCCGACCATCGACCATGGCGGACTCCAGCCGCCGCGTCTGTTCGGTTGTCATACCGGTCGCCCCACCGCCTTCCGTCTGCCTGCAGCGGGTGTCAGTCGCTGACTATGAGCGAAACCGCAATGGGGACAAGCATGTCGACGAGTTCGCTGACCGGGGGGCGGGGGTCCGACAGGAGCCATTCGTGGGCGAGGCCGTTGACGGCGCCGATCAGGGCGCTGCCTGCCATGTCGGAGTTGCCGCGGATGCGGGCGCCGGGGCCGGCGAGGGGTTCCAGGGCGGCGCGGATGGTGGCGATCCAGACGTGGCGGCGGGCGCGGCGGTGTTCTTCCATGGCTTGGCTGACGCCTACTACTTCGACGAAGGCGACCTTGGCGCGGTAGGGGTCGGCGCCTACCGATTCGAGGAAGGCGGACAGGACCAGGGTGACCGTCTCGCGGGGGTCCGGGTCGGGGCCGAGGGTGCTCAGGGCGGCGGCGAGGGCGGCGGCCGCTGCGTCCTGGATTTGGTCGTAGGCGGCGACGAGGACGTCTTCGCGGGTGGCGAACTCCTCGTAGAACTGGCGCTTGGACAGGCCGGCGGCGGCGCACACATCGGCCAGTGAGCAGTTGGCGTAGCCGCGGTCGCCGAAGATCTGGATGGCGGCGTCGAGAAAACGCTGCCGGCGTTCGGCTTTCCGCTCGGTGACGGCACGGCCGCCGTACTGCCTGCCCTCGATCGTCACTGCCTGCCCTCGATGGTCACTGGCTGCCCTCGGGTTTCACTGCCTGCCTTCGGTGTATCGCGCTCTACTTATGGTCCGCACCAAAGGTAACGGGGGAGTGCCGGGAATTCAGCGACGGGGACGCAAACCGTCCAACATGTGGGTCACGGTTTCTTCGAACAGCCCGTCCGCATCCTCGGCGGTCACGAAGCCCGAGCCGACGAAGGTCGCCAGCCCCTGCAGGGCCGCCATGGCGGACAGGCAGATTCGCCGCGGATCACCGGCAACCACCTCGCCGAACTCCTGGCCGTCGGTGATCATGGCGAACGGCGTGGCGAGCGCCTTGCCCACCGCGGCCTCGATGGCCGGGGTCTGGCGGCTCTTGCGCGCGAACATGACCGCCAGCAATTCCGGATTGTCGATGGCGAAGCGCATATAGGCGCGCGCCACGGCGGTGACCCGCTCCAGCAGGGTTCCGGAGGCCGCGATGATTTCGAAGGAGGCGCCGAGCCGTTCGAAACCTGCGACCGCGAGTGCGTCCAGCAGTGCCTGCTTATCGCGGAAGTGCCGGCTCGGGGCGGCATGCGAAACACCGGTATCGCGGGCGAGCTGCCGCAGCGAGAGCCCGTCGATCCCGCCGCGGCGCAGCAGTGTTTCGGCGCGGCGCAGCAGTTCGGCTCGGAGGTCGCCGTGGTGATACGAGCGCTGGGCGACGGCGGTGTCATGACGAGACATGGTCAGTGCAGGATATCGGACACACTCCGAGATGTTGGCATTGACTACTTTGTTGTCAGTGCCTACATTTGCGAGTGTTATGACGAAAAACAGTGTGCCGCTGCGCGGCTGGATCGGACCGGTCCTGGTGGTCACCCTGCTGGCTGCGCTGATGGGGACGATGTACCTGGGATACACCTCCGATCCCGAGAAAAACCTGCACGATTTCTCCATCGCGCTGGTGAATCAGGACAATGGCGACGTCCTGGACGGCAAGCCGATGAATATCGGCAACCAGATCACCGACGCGCTGACCTCGAAGATTCCGGCCGACAAGATCGACCTGCGAGTGATCGGCATCAGCGAATCCCAGCGACTGCTGTCCGACGGCCGCCTCTACGGCGAAATCGTCATCCCGAGCGACTTCACCAAACGGCTCACCATTCTGGCCACGGCCTCGGTGGTGCCCGGTGATATCGAGCGGCCCGTCATCACCGTGCACACCAATCCGCGCGCGAGCACCTACTCCGCGTCGATCGTGCAGCGCATTACCGATCAGGCCATGGCCCAGGTCAACGACACCGTCGGCGCGCAGCTCACCGCCCAGGTCAAGGCGAAACTGCAGCCCGCCCCGGGCGTGGCGCCCACCGAACTCAGCGGCGCGGCCCGATTGCAGCTGGCCAAGCCGATCGACGTCAGCGTCAGCGCCTTCCACCCGCTGCCCGAGGGCACCGGCCAGGGTCTGTCGGCCTTCTTCTACACCCTCATCCTGCTGTTCATCGGATTCAGCGGGGCCATGATCATTCACTCCATGGTCGACAATGTGCTCGGCTACGTGCCCGCCGAATACGGCCCCTGGTACCGGCACATTCCGCCGGTGGCCATCTCGCGCTGGCGCACCCTGCTGGTGAAGTGGGCCATGGCGGTGGTGATCGCGCCGATTTCCTCGGGCGTGTTCCTCGGCATCGCGACGCTGCTCGATATGCCGATCGAACATGTACTGCCGCTGTTCCTCTACGGCACCCTCGCCATCATCGCGGTCTGCGTGACGGGCCTGTCGGTGCTGGCCGCCTTCGGCACCGCCGGCCTGCTGATCAATATGATCGTGTTCGTGGTGCTGGGCCTGCCGTCCTCCTCGGGCACCATCCCCATCGAGGCGACCCCGCGCTATATCGCGTTCCTCGCGAATTTCGAACCCATGCACCAGATCTACCTGGCCGTGCGCTCGCTGCTCTACTTCGACGGACATCTCGAAGCCGGTTTGAGCACCGGTCTGTGGATGACGCTGTTCGGACTCACCGCCGGTCTGCTGCTCGGTGCGATCGCCACCCACAGTTACGATCTGCGCGGCCTGTCGCGACTCGGCGTGTCGCACAAGCCCGAGGAAGACGTGCTGGTGGAGTAGTCCTGTGCAGATCAGGGTTACCGAGAACGGCCCGTATCGCGTCACCGGCGCGGTCCCGCTCGCGACGCAGACCATCGGCACCGATGATGCGGGCACCTCGCGGGAGTGGCTGGCGGGTGCGCCCGTCGAAACACCGGGCGACAATTACAGCCTGTGCCGATGCGGCCATTCGAACAAGAAACCGTTCTGCGACGGCACGCACGCCAAGATCGGATTCGACGGTACCGAAGTCGCCACGCGCGCAACGTATCTCGCGCAGGCCACCGAACAGGACGGCCCCGAGGTCACCCTGACCGACGCGCAGCAACTGTGCGCGTTCGCCCGCTTCTGCGATGCCGACGGCCAGGTCTGGAATCTGGTGGAACAGCCGGGCGCACAGGCCGCAGCCGCCACCACGCAGCAATCGCAGGACTGTCCGTCCGGTCGCCTGGTCGCCTCGAATCTGGCCGAGCGCACCGCATTGGAGCCGGAACTTCCGAAATCCATTGCACTGGTCGAGGATCCGGCCCAGGGTGTCAGTGGACCGCTGTGGGTGCGCGGCGGCATTCAGGTCACCGCGGCAGACGGGGCCGACTACGAGGTGCGCAACCGGGTGACGCTGTGCCGCTGCGGCGCATCGCGCAACAAGCCGTTCTGCGACGGCAGTCACGCCGCCATCGGCTTCACCGACGCTCCGGGCTGACCGATTGGGGCCGAACGACTTTCGGCCCGCACCGCTCAGTGCGCGGACGTGGCCGTGAAACCGCGCGGCACCAGCACCACCGTCAGCACCGCCACCGCGCCCACCATGGCGGCGGAGATCCACGAGGTGGTGGTGAGGGCGGAATCGTAGGCGTGCTGGGCGATTTCGAGAATGTGCGCTCCGGCCGGTCCGCCGACCTGATCCGCTACATAGGCCGCACCGCCGACCGAACCGCGGGCGGTGTCGAGCTGCTCGCCCCGCAGCGGCAGATCCGTCATATGCGAGACGAACAGGCGGCCGTGGATACTGCCCAGCAGCGCCACACCCAGGCCGATGCCCAATTCGTAGTTGGTCTCCTCCACCGCGCCCGCCATTCCGGCCCGCTCCGGCGGCACCGCGGACACCAGAACCGCTGCGGCAGTGGTGATTGCGAGCCCGTCACCGAGACCGAGCGTGAACAGCACCAGGGCCACCACCGGATAGGTGGTGTCCGGCACGGCCGCCAGCACCGCGAAACCCACGGCGACCGCACCCAGTGCGAAGCCCATCAGGGCGCGCACACCGATCCGCTGCAGCAGCCACGGCGTCGACAGCGATCCGAGCAGCATGGCGACCGCCGCGGGCAGGGTGCGCAGCCCCGCCTCCGACGGCGTGAAGCCGTGAATGTACTGCAGCCACAACGAGATCAGGAACAGCGCCGCGCCGATGGCGAGCATGGCCAGCAGTGTCGCCAGCGCCGCCGCGGTGAAGGCGCGATTGCGGAACAGCCGCACATCCAGCAGCGGATCGGGAGACTTCAGCTGGCGGTAGGTGAACAGCCCCAGCAGCAGGAGCGCGGCGGCCAGGATCACGAGATCGACCGGCGCCGGATTGCCCTTGGCCACATGCTTGATGCCCCAGGCGAGTGCGACGATGCCGAGCACCGACAGCAACGCGCTGAACCAATCCAGCCTGCCGTGTTGTGGCGCACGGTATTCCGGCAGCAGCCACAGTCCGGCCACCACGGTGAACACCACCACCGGCACATTCAGCCAGAAGGCCG
The DNA here is from genome assembly GCF_040611495.1 of Nocardia sp. NPDC006630. Classification (NCBI taxonomy): domain Bacteria; kingdom Bacillati; phylum Actinomycetota; class Actinomycetes; order Mycobacteriales; family Nocardiaceae; genus Nocardia; species Nocardia sp. NPDC006630. Next base: position 74,342 of record NZ_JBEXOK010000001.1, on the reverse strand, counting down.
CGGACCAGCCGAAGGACTGCACCAGATGCCCGCCGACCAGTGGCCCGATGGCCGCGCCCGCGCCCGCCACCGAGGCCCAGATGCCGATGGCCTGGGTGCGCTCGTGATCGTCGGTGAAGATAGTGCGGATGATCGAGAGCGTGGACGGCATCACCATGGCGCCGCCGACGCCGAGCAGGGCGCGCCCGGCGATCAGCTGCATGGGCGTATGCGAGGTGGCGGCGACCACCGAGGCCAGGCCGAACAGCAGGAAGCCGGCGATGAACAGGCGCTTGCGGCCGAATCGGTCACCGATCGCACCGCAGGTGATGAGCAGACCGCCCAGCACCAGGCCGTAGAGATCGACGATCCACAGCTGCTGCATGGGGCTGGGATCCATATGGTCGATCAGCGACGGCAGCGCCACATTCAGGATCGTGGCGTCCATGGCGACCAGCAGCAGGCTCGCGCACAGCACCGCGAGCATCGCCCAGCGGCCGGGTAGCGGGGCACGGCCGCTGTCGGGTAGGTGCTGCGCCAACTGCCGGGGTGGGATGCGACCCACGTTCCCGCCTCCTCGAATAGGTACTCACGACGTGCCAGCAACGCTCTGGCTAGCACCCTATCGCCGATCCCGGGAGGCGGCGGAAATCGCTGTTATCGGTTGTCGAGCTCTTCGGTTTTCGCGGCCCGCTGCGTAGCGAGCAGATCGCGGATCTCGGCAAGCAGCTCCAGCTCGGTGGGATCGGCCTTGACGGTCGGCTTGACGAGCCGTGACTTGAGATGCGTCATCGGCAGGATCAGCACGAAGTAGAGCACCGCCGCGACCGTCACGAAATTGATGCCGGCGCTGATGATCGGGCCGAGCGCCACGAAGGTCGAGGGCTTGTTCGCCAGGATCTGGAAGCCCAGGCCGAATTCGCTATTACCCCCAGCTGTGGCCAATAGTGGCTCTACCAGCCCTTTTGTCACCGAGGTGACGATGGCGGTGAAGGCGGTACCCATGACCACCGCGACCGCCAGGTCGATGACATTGCCCCTCATCAGAAAGTTCTTGAAGCCCTTGAGCATGACGCAGGAAATCCAATCCGTGACGAATCCGTAATCTTCTGCGCCGAAGTCTAGGGGGTGCCGTTACCGCCGTTGGTACATGGCACGCCCCGATTGGTCACCGTCACATTCTGGTCAGTTTGTGATCAGTCCAGGTGTGCCGGACTCTGCTCGGCCCGGAAGGTGCGGACCAGCGCCCAGCACATGGCCAACATAACCACGCTGAACGGCAGCGCGATGAGGATTGCCACGGTCTGCAGCGTCGTGAGTGCCGCAATGCCCGTGCCACTGGCAAGTAGCAACGCAATAGCTACCGCTCCTTGCGCCAAGGTCCAGAACACCCGGCTCCAGACCGGCGGGTTCGGATTGCCGCCCGAGGACAGCATGTTCACCACCAGCGCGCCGGAATCGGCCGAGGTGACGAAGAACAGCACGATCACCAGAATGGCCAGGCCCGCGGTGATGCTGCCGCCCGGCAGCGTATTCAGCATGGCGAACAGCGCACTGTCGCGGTCCGGCCCGTCCGGCCCGACAAGTCCGCCGCCGCCGAACATTTCCCGATGCAGGCCCGCGCCGCCGAAGACCGCGAACCAGACGAAGGTCAGCAGCGTCGGCACCAGCAATACCCCGGCCACGAATTCGCGCACGGTGCGGCCGCGCGAGATGCGCGCGATGAACACGCCGACAAACGGCGCCCAGGAGATCCACCAGCCCCAGTAGAAAACCGTCCACTGCTGGGTCCAGGCTGTACCGCTCGGACCCTCGGTCGCGCCGGTGTAGAGGCTGATCTTGGGCAGCGACTGGATATAGGAGCCGAAATTCTGCACCAGGTCATTGACGATGAACAGCGTCGGCCCGGCCACCAGCACGTACAGCAGCAGCAATCCGGCCACGCTCATATTCGCCTGGGACAGCAACTTGATGCCCTTGTCCACACCCGTCACCACCGAAATGGTCGCCAGCGCGGTCACCACGATGATCAGCACCACCTGCAGGCCCTTACCCGGCTCATGTAGCCACCCTTGGTAATTCAGGCCAGCCGAGATCTGCAGAATGCCCAGCCCCAGTGAGGTCGCCACGCCGAAGACGGTGCCGATGACCGCCACGATGTCGATGACATCGCCGGACCAGCCGCGAATCCGGTCGCCCAGCAACGACTCCAGCGACCAGCGGATGGATACCGGATGCCCCTTGCGATGCATCGAATACGCGAGCGCCAGGCCGACCACCACATAGATCGCCCACGGGTGAATTCCCCAGTGCAGGAAGGTCTGCACCATGGCGGAGTCGGCGCGCTGCGCGGGCGAGGACCCCACACCGGGCCGTGGATCGTCGTAGTGGAACAGCGGTTCGGCCACGCCCCAGAACACCAGGCCGATGCCCATTCCCGCGGCGAAGAGCATGGAAAGCCAAGCGCCGATCGAGTATTCGGCCCGCTCGCCGTCCGGGCCGAGCGGGATGTCACCGAAGCGGCCCACGCCCAGCCAGATCGCGAAGACCACGAACAGTGAGACGATGACGATGTAGTACCAGCCGAAGCCGCCGATAACATTGTCCTGCAGCGCTTTCGCCTGCCGGGCGGCGGTATCGCGAAAGACGATGGCATACACCGTGAATGCCGTGACCACGATGGCCGACGGCCAGAACACCCTGGGCGCCACCGCTGCTCGTGAATGGACGGGAGTCGAGCCGGATGATGTGCTCGGTGCGCTCACGTGGAGTGTCCTCTGTCGAGTGCGGGAGATCGGACTCCGATACGGAACAACCCCGATCCCGGCCGCAGCCCGGGATCGGGGTTGTCTCGATTACTTGCCGCTGACCTTGTCCTTCATGGCGGTCACGATCTCGTTGACCGCCGCCATGACGTCCTGAGCCGCATGCTCGAGGTTGGCGCGCACCTGTTCGAGGGTGCCCTGCATATCCTCGGTATTGAGCTTGTCGGCGAACGCCTTCGCCATATCGGCGAGGTCGGCCGCCGCGGAGCTGGCCCGGTCCGCGAGCTCGGCGGCCGCGCCGCTGGCCCGTTCGGCGAGTTGCCCGGCGGCGACCCCGGCCTTATCGGCCAGACCCTCCGCGGAATCGCCGAGTTCGTCAGGTGTCGGCATGGCGGCCCGCTACTTCGAGCCGCCGAGCTTTTCCTTCATCTTGTCGACGAAGCCGCCGACCTTCTCCTTGACGTCCTCGCCCGCGTGCTCGAGGCGGTCCTTCATCTGATCGCCCATGCTCTCGGCCTTGTCCGCAGCATCTTTCGCGGCGTCCTTGGCTTGATCGGTCGCATCGTTGATCTTGTCGTTGAAATCAGACATCGAAACCTCCTACGTGTGGTCACACCCGGGTCGGGCGTACATCCAGGACAGTTCGACGAGCAGAATCGCCAGGCGCAGCGATCTTTCAGCAACCGATCATAACTCAGCCGATGGGGCCCAGCACGCGCTCGATGTAGGCATTCGTGAATCGGCCCTGCGGGTCGAAGCGCTTGCGGACATCGGCGAACTTCTCCCACTCCGGATAGCGCCGGCTCAGCGTCTCGGCGGTCTGGAAGTGCCGCTTACCCCAGTGCGGGCGGCCGTTGTATCGATCGAAAACGCGCTCGCAGGCGCGGAAATACGGTTCGTAGTCCATGCCCTGGTACTGATGCACCGCGATATAGCAGGTCTCGCGGCCACCGGCGGGGGACAGGAAGGCGTCATCGGGCGCGACCCACCGCACCTCGATCGGCATGACGGTGTCGAAATGCTTGGCGAGATCCTTGATCTCGCGAATCGCGTCCACGGAGTGCTCGCGCGGGATGGCGTACTCCATCTCGGTGAAGCGGAAGAGCCTGGTGGTGGCGAAGACTCGGTAGGAACGCTCCACCTGACGGCGGTAACTGCCCGCGAAGGCCGCGGCGCGTTGCACATAGGGGATGAGGCTCGAATTGCGCCGGGTGAGCTTGCACAGCGCGTCGAAGGTGTAGTTGGAGAGCAGGATGTCGGAGAACCAGTCCACGGCCTTGCCGCGCGGCTGCTCCGGCAGCTGGACCCGATTGTTGCGCTTGGTCATTGCCAGGGGACTGTGCGCGAACATGTAGAACTCGAAGTGCTCATTGCCGTCGACATAGGTGTCGAGGTCCTCGAGGACCTCCTCGACGGGCAGCGGTCTCTCCACCCCTTCGAGCACGAAGGACGGCACCATCTGCAGGGTGACGGCGGTGACCACGCCGAGCGCGCCCACATTCACCCGCGCCGCGCGCCAGCCGTCCGGATCGGTCTGCTCGTTGAGCTCGACCCGGCTGCCGTCCGCGAGCATGAGCTCCACCGATTGCAGTGCGGCGGAGAGGTTCTGCAGCTTCGCCCCGGTGCCGTGCGTGCCGGTGGCCGTCGCGCCCGCGACGGACTGCACATCGATATCACCGAGATTGGGGAATGCCAGCCCCATCGGATGCAGCGCATTGCTGACCGCGTTCAGCGTGGCGCCGGCCTCGACACGAACCAGCCCGGCAGCCCGATCCACCGACAGAATCTTGTCGAGCTTGTTCAGGCGCATGAGCGTCCCGTCGGTCAGCACGGTATCGGTGAAGGAATGCCCCGATCCGGCGACACGCACGGTATGCCCGGCTGCCTCGGCGCGTGCCAGCGCCGCGGCGACTTCCTCGGGCGTGCCCGGGTCGGCGATGGCCGCCGGAGAACAGCCCTGATCCCCGGCCCAGTTCGCCCAAGAGTTGGTCATGCGACCAACTTTAAACCGAGAGGTGTGAGAAGCGCTACCGTTTCCGGCTGGTGCACATCGCTTCTTTGGCGCGTTCGACTTCGCTGTCGGTCAGTGCGCGCTGGGTGAGAGGCAGGCGGGGGACGCCGTCGCCGCGGACGCCGTTGAGGACGATGGTCATATAGCGCTGCCAGACATCGGTATTGACCGGGCGGGCGAAGCCGGCCACTCCGTCGACCATGTTCACCATGGCGAAGAAATCGCCCGCCTCGACGCTCGGATGCAGTGCGCCCGCCTCCTTGGCGCGGCGGATGACGGCCTGCATACCGGGCTGCACGCGCTCCTTCATGCAGACGAAACGGTCCATGCTGTCGTGCATTTCCAGCACGACCTCGCCGAAGCCGCGGTTCAGGGCCATATGACGGCAGGAGTATTCGAACAGTTCCACCAGGCCCTGCCATGGGTCGGGGTGGTGCAGGGCGAGCTCGACCGCGGCGGCCAGCTCGGTGACCATGGCGTCGAACACTTCCAGGATGAGTTCCTGCTTGTTCGCGAACCGGCGGTAGACGGTACCGACGCCGACACCCGCTCTTTCGGCCACATCGTCCAGGGTGACCTCGAGCCCGCGATCGGCGAAGAGCTCGCGTGCTGCCGCGATGATGCGTTGCTGATTGCGCGCGGCGTCCGCGCGCAAACGGCGCGGTGGGGGCGCGGTGGTGACGTGATTCACACCGTAATCCTAACAGGGGCCGGGATTATCCGGAGGGTATATCTCCGTTTAGATGATAGCTTTAACCGGTAAACGGAGACGGCCTCTCCGCTAATCCTAGGGGACAAGGAAAACGACCATGACGACAGCTCTCGAGAAAGAGAAGGCAGTGGCCGCGCCGACGACCGGAGACGGTCGCCGTGGCTCGCATGCCCTGCGCTGGTGGGTGCTCGCCGTACTCGGCGTGGCGCAGCTGATGGTGGTGCTCGACGCGACCGTCGTGAACATCGCACTGCCGGCCGCACAGGCCGACCTGCACTTCTCCAACGGTGACCGGCAATGGGTCGTCACCGGCTATGCCCTCGCCTTCGGCAGCCTGCTGCTGCTCGGCGGACGGCTCTCCGATCTTTTCGGCCGCCGGACCACCTTCATCGTGGGTCTGATCGGCTTCGCGGGCGCTTCGGCCATCGGCGGTGCCGCCGGTAGCTTCGAGGTGCTGGTCGGCGCTCGTGTGGCGCAGGGCGTCTTCGGCGCACTGCTTGCCCCCGCCGCACTGTCACTGCTGACCGTGACCTTCACCGAACCCAAGGAACGCGCCAAGGCGTTCGGCATCTTCGGCGCCATCGCGGGCGCCGGCGGCGCTCTCGGACTGCTGCTCGGCGGCGCGCTGACCGAATGGGCCTCGTGGCGCTGGGTCATGTACGTGAACCTGGTCTTCGCCGCCGTCGCGCTGGTCGGTGCGGTCATGCTGCTCGCCAAGCACACCGCCACCCAGCGGCCCAAGCTCGATCTGCCCGGCACGCTCTCGGTGAGCGCCGCCCTGTTCGCCATCGTGTACGGCTTCTCCAAGGCCGAGACCGACGGCTGGGCCAACTCGACGACGCTGTCCTTCCTCATCGGCGGCGTGGTGCTGCTGGCGGTCTTCGTCTGGCTGGAAACGCGGGTCGCGCATCCGCTGCTGCCGCTGCGCGTGATCCTCGATCGCACCCGGGCCGCGTCCTACCTGACCGTGTTCTCCATCGGCATCGGCATGTTCGCGATGTTCCTGTTCCTGACCTACTACATGCAGCAGTCGCTGGGCTTCTCGCCGATCATGACCGGCGTGGCCTTCCTGCCGATGGTCGCGGGCATGGTGGTGTCCTCCACGACCGTGCCGTCGCTGCTGGTGCCGAGGGTCGGTCCGCGGGTGACCGTGGTGACCGGATTCCTGCTCGCCGCACTGGGTATGGCGCTGCTGACCCGGATCGGCGTGGACACCGCGTACGCCAGCCATATCCTGCCCAGCCTCATCCTGATGGGTGTCGGCCTCGGTACCGCGATGTCGACCGCCTTCATCGGCGCCACCTCCGGGGTGGAGCACGAAGACGCCGGTGTGGCCTCGGCCATGGTCAACACCAGCCAGCAGGTCGGCGGTTCCATCGGTACCGCGCTGCTGAGCACCCTGGCCGCCACGGCCCTCGGAAACTATGTGTCCGACCATGGCGCGTCACCGGCGGCGCTGGCCGAGGCCGCGGTGCAGAGCTACACCACCGCGTTCTGGTGGGCTGCCGCGATCTTCGTGGTGGGTGCGGTCGTCACCGGACTCATCATGCCGAACAAGGTTCCGGTCCCCTCCGAGGGTGAACCCGTTCTGGCGCACTGAGATTTGCTCTGAGATTTGCCTGGAAAACCTGCACCCCATCCGCTCGCGCGGGTGGGGTGCGGTGCATTCCGGGCCAAGGACCACCGCAGCCCCACTCATCGAAATGAGTGGGGCTGCGGTGTTTACAGCTGAGCCGGTGCCGAATCGTCAGTGGCAGTTGGACGGTGGCGGCACACCCGCGAACCGATCCGACAGATAGCTGACGGCCTTGACCGCGCCGGGGAAGATCGCCGTGCCGTGATCGGCGCCCGGAATGATGTCGAACTGCACCGGAGTGCCTGCCGCGCAATAGCGTCCCGCCGTATTGAGCGCGAGATCCAGCGGCACCTGATCATTGCCGCCGTGCCATTCGTACATGGGGACACGGGGGACGCCCGGGTAGATCTCGAGGGCATTGTCGTGGAAGGCGCCGATGAGGGTCGGATCGTTCTCGATGCCGCGGTGGAACATCTCACCGATGGTGTGCCCGGCCCCGGCCGAGATGATGTCGTCCACACAGGAATTGGCGATCCGGTCCCGCATCGCGAAACCCGCCGGGGTCAAAGCATTGTCGAGCGGAAGCGCGTCGGGATACTCGCGCTCCATGCCGACCGCGACCGCGAAGCCGAGCCCGAACAGCGGATGCGGGACATCGCCGACGTCGATGGCGATCTTGCCTGGATTCACCGGTACGCCACCGTCCGCGAAACCGACGATGGGCAGTTCGGGCGCATAGGTGGGCGCCAGTGCTGCGGCGAATCCGGTGGCCATGGCGCCGCCGGAGTAGCCGACCATGCCGACCGGTGAATTGCCCAGTCCCGCAGGGGCGAAGCGTTCGGCGGCGCGAATGCCGTCGAGGGTGATCTGGCCACCCAGCCGGGCCGCGCCGTAGGCACTGGTCGGGCCCAGGTGGTCGGGGACGGCAACCGCCCAGCCACGCGCCAGCAGCAATTCGAGCGCACCCGATTCCTTGAGTCCGCCGTCGAACAGCGCATGCGACGGAGCGCACTGCATGCCCAGCGAATTCACGAACGGCTGGTACGAGACCAGGGGGTGCGGGCCGGGGCCGGGCACGATGAGGGTGGTGACGGCGGCAATGGGCCCGCCGGATGAGTTCGTGGAGTGGAAGAGCAACTGCCACACCGTCGCACCGGGCCAGGGATTGGCCGGCATCAAGCGGGAGCGCAACACGTCCCCGGGGGCGCTGTCCCCGAGATTACCTGGGGCATAGTAGAACCCATCGGGTTCCGCGATCGGGTACACCGCACCCGCGTGAGCCGCCGGAGCGGTCGCCATCACGGCGATCGCTGCTGCGGCAATGCCGCAGCTCCGGACCAGCATGCTTCTGATCAACTGCCGCACCGCCAACTTGGCTCTCCTCTGAGGCCGATGGGACAACACCGGTCAAGCGGCACTATCCTCGCAGTTCCCGGGTGCTGTTCGGCCTCAGCAACACGCCGATTGGCAACGATTTGGCAAACTGAAGAGGAGGCTGGTGGGTCCCAGCGCCGGCAGTGTCGAGCGGGGCAGGCTCGCGACCCTCTCCACGTCGGCCGCGGAAGTTCGTACACTGCTTGGATCGGGCCGGAAATGGGCACACCGTGAAGCAGGCGTCCTCGCGCCCGGCAACTTCGGGGGAACGGCGACGATTCGACGATTGGGGGCAGGCGATGAATGAGACGGAAGTACGCCGGCAACCGTCGGATCGCGCGGTGGGCAGTCGATTCGATAGTGTCTTCCCACTGGGCACCCGGATGCTGACTCCGTTCAGTACCTTCGGCTGCACAACGGTTCGACGGGTACAGGAGGGCGTTGACAGCTATGCGGTGGCGAACGTCGTGATCGCTTCGCCGAGGCAGTACACCCACGCCTCTGCGCGGCAGTACACCTACGCCTCTCCGGGGCAGCAGGTGTGGTCGTGATGCTGATGACCAGCCGGGCACAGGCGATACGGAAGGGAGCCGCGAGCATGGCGCACGATCGAGCCGGGCGACCGGCGCGCGCCGCAGACCTTGAGGACATTGCACATCTGGTGACGGCGTACTACAGCCGGATTCCGGATCCGGAGGATCCCTCGCAGCTGGTGTCCTTCGGGACTTCCGGGCACCGCGGTTCCAGCCTCGACTGCGCGTTCAACGAGTCGCATATCCTCGCCATTACGCAGGCCATCGTGGAGTATCGCGCCACCCGCGGCATTACCGGTCCGGTGTATCTGGCCCGCGATACGCACGCGCTGTCCGAGCCCGCCTGGACCACCGCGCTCGAGGTGCTCGCCGCCAATGACGTCACCGCCATGATCGACGCGCGTGACAGGTACACGCCCACACCGGCTTTGAGCCATGCCGTGCTGCGCCACAATCGCGGCGGCACGCGGCATCAGGCCGATGGCATCGTGGTCACACCCTCGCACAATCCGCCGCGTGACGGCGGCTTCAAATACAATCCGCCGCACGGCGGACCGGCCGATACGGTCGCCACCGATGCCATTGCCGCGCGCGCCAACGAGCTGCTGCGCGGTGGGCTCGCCGAGGTGCGGCGCACCAGTCTGGCGCATGCGCTGGTCACCAAGGTCGAACGCTACGACTATCTCGATCGCTATATCGGCGACCTGCCGAATGTGCTGAACCTGGATGCCATTCGCGGCGCGGGGATTCGGCTGGGCGCCGATCCCATGGGCGGGGCGAGTGTCGACTACTGGGAGGAGATCGGGCAGCGGTACGACCTCGAACTCGAGGTGGTCAATCCGTTCGTCGATCCGACCTGGCGCTTCATGACGCTCGATGCCGACGGCCGGATTCGGATGGATCCGTCTTCGCGGTACGCCATGGCCTCACTGGTCGCGATTCGCGACGATTACGACATTTCCACGGCCAATGATGCCGATGCCGACCGGCACGGGATCGTGACTCCCGATGCGGGCCTGATGAATCCGAACCACTATCTGGCCGTGGCGATCGAGTACCTGATCGCCAATCGGATGGGCTGGGATGCGCTGACCAAGATCGGCAAGACGGTGGTGACCTCGTCCATGATCGATCGCGTGGTCAGCGTGCTGGGGCGCGATGTCTACGAGGTGCCGGTCGGGTTCAAATGGTTCGTGCCCGGATTGTTCAGCGGCAGCCTGGCATTCGGCGGTGAGGAGAGCGCGGGCGCCTCGTTCCTGCGCCAGGACGGCACCGTGTGGACTACCGACAAGGACGGCATTCTGCTCTCGCTGCTGGCCGCGGAGATCACCGCCGTCACCGGGCAGAGTCCGTCCACCCGCTACTCCGAACTCGAGAAGCGCTACGGCAGTCCGGCTTACAACCGGGTCGACGCCACCGCCACCGTGGAACAGAAGGCGCGGCTGGCGGCGTTGACGCCGGACATGATCACTGCGACCGAGATCGCCGGGGAGCCCATCACCGGAATCCAGACCCGTGCGCGCGGCAATGGCGCGGCGCTGGGCGGGGTGAAGGTCACCACCGAGAACGCCTGGTTCGCGGCCCGGCCCTCCGGCACCGAGGACAAGTACAAGATCTACGCGGAATCATTTCAAGGGCCGGAGCATCTCGCGCAGGTGCAGGCGGCCGCGGAAGAGATGGTGGGACAGGCACTATCCGGTGAGTAGATCCAAGCCTCTGCCGGTAGAGATCTGGGTACTGGTGGGGGCCGCCTTCACCATTGCCATCGGATTCGGGCTCGTCGCTCCCGCGCTGCCGCAGTTCGCCCGGAGCTTCGGGGTCGGGGTCGCGGCGGCCTCCTTCATCGTCAGCGCCTTCGCCCTGATGCGGTTGCTGTTCGCGCCGCTGGGCGGGCGGCTGGTGCAGCGGCTGGGCGAGCGGCCGGTGTATTTGACCGGTCTGATCATCGTCGCCATCTCCACCGGTGCGTGCGCCTTCGCCCAGACCTATTGGCAGCTGCTGATATTGCGGTCGCTCGGCGGTATCGGGTCCACCATGTTCACGGTGTCCTCGCTGGCGCTGGTGATCCGCATCTCGCCGCCGCTGGAGCGCGGGCGGGTGTCGGGGGTGTATTCGACCAGCTTTCTGATCGGTTCGATCAGTGGGCCGCTGGTGGGTGGCGCGCTGTCTTTCCTGGGGTTGCGGGCGCCGTTCATCATCTATTGCTGCGCGCTGCTGGTGGCGAGTTTCATCGTGTATGCCGCGCTGCGGAATTCGCATCTGGCGGTGCCGGAGGCCGCGAGCGGTACGGCGGTCATGACCTTCCGGGAGGGGCTGGCCAAGTCGCAGTATCGGGCGGCACTGTGGTCCAACTTCGGTAATGGCGCGGCGGTGTTCGGCGTGCGAATGGCCTTGGTGCCGCTCATCGTGGTGGAGGTGCTGAAGGAGGATGCGGGGCTGGCGGGCATCGCCCTGACCGTTTTCGCGGCGGGCAATGCGTCGGTGCTGTTCCTGTCCGGGCGCTGGTCGGATCGGCTGGGCCGCAGGCCCTTCCTGATCGCGGGCACGCTGATCTGTGCGATCGGTACCGCGGGACTGGGTCTCGCCCCGACGTTCCCGTGGTTGCTGGTCGCGTCCTGTATCGCGGGGATCGGTTCCGGCATGTTCTCCCCGGCCCTGCAGGCGGCGGTGGCCGATATCGTCGGCCCGGGTGTGCGCGGTGGGCCGGTGCTCGCGGGGTATCAGATGTCCGCGGATCTGGGCACCTTCCTCGGGCCGTATCTGATCGGTACGCTCGCCGACCAGGTTTCCTACGGGGTGGCGCTCGGGGTGACCGGCGTTATTCTCGCCACCGCCTCGGCCGCCTGGATGGTGGTGCCGGAAACGTTGCGCCGCAAGGAACCGGCCCCGGCGTAGCGAATGCCACAGTCCGCCCGCACCCGGTATGAGTTGCGGGGGTGGGTGGGCTCGTTCGGGGGCGGTGCGGCAGAGTGTTGCGCGTGAGCGCACCGTCTTCGAAACACACCCCGCGGCCGGTATCGAGCAAGACCACGTACGCCCTAGCCGGCGTGGCGCTGGCGGTGGTCGCCCTGGTCATCTTCGCGCTGTATCAGTGGAACGACAGCGGCAGCGTTGCGGTACGCGACGACGGATACGGCCCGGTGCACAATCCCGGCGTGACGGTGGCCATGGACTCCGATGGCGCGATCGTGCTGGGCCAATCCCAGACCACCAAAACCATTGACGTCTACGAGGATCCGCTGTGCCCCGCCTGCGGGCAGCTGGAGAAGACCTACGGCCAGGAGATCGCCAAGCAGGTCGACGAGGGCAAGCTTGCGGTGCGCTACCGCCTCGTCAACTTCCTGGACTCGCGCTCGCGCAGCAAGGACTACTCCACCCGCGCGGTAGCCGCCAACGAATGCGTGGCCCAGGCCGGCGACGGCCCCGTCTACTCCAAATTCCACACCCTCCTGTTCACCACCAAGCAGCCCGAGGAGGGCGGCCCCGACCACAGCAATCAGGACCTCGCCACCATCGCCAAAGACGCAGGCGCCACCGACGACACCCTGAAATGCATCACCACCGCCGACCGCCTCGACTCCGCCCGCAACCACGCCGAAGCCGCCATGAAGGCCCTGACCTCCGCCTCCGGCGACCGCGTAGCCACCCCCTCGGTCTTCGTCAACGACAAGAAGATCGACGTCAACAAATCCGACTGGGTCATCAACGCCACCAAGTAATTCGAACCAACGCCCCACCTGATCCGGCCACCTGCCAGTCCGGACCAATGCCACAGCCCGTGTCTAAACCACGCAGCCCCAACGAGGGGTGTGCGACTCAGACACGGGCTGTTCGGTCAATACGGGCGCCGACCACACCGATCATCCATCGATGACTGCGCCGCGCAGCCGGCCGGTGTAGTCACCGGCCCGCCGGAGAGCATCAGCGGCTGTATCCAACTCGATGAGTGCCTCGTGGAATCGCACGGGCGCAAGGACATTGGGTGGGGTGCGGCCTGTCGGGGGCGCCGGGTCGGCCGCACCCCGGGCGGGAGTCGCGTGCCAGTCACGGCTCCCTGGAATCGGGTGTGCAGGAATTGGTGGGGTGCGGCCCATCGGGGCCTCAGGAGAGCCGCACCCCGGGCAGGGAACCGAGCTGGCAGCACGGGTCCGTGGTCAGGGGTGGGAAGGGCTGGGGCTCATCGAGGTGCGGGTGGCGTAGGGCCGCGCTCGCGTCGAGGTCCTGAGAGGTCTGGCCATGGGTGGCTCAGGCCTTGCGGTGTGGAACTGGGGGCTGGGGCTTGCCGGCCCGGGGTGGTCGTGGGATTCACCGTGGGGACGGGCGGGCAGGGAGGGTGGGGATGTCGTTTTCGGGGGTGGAGCGGGAGAGCTGGGGGTGGAGTAGGACGTGTGTGTCGAGGGGGTAGGCGATGTCGGTGGTTGCGGGGGTGGGGAGGGGGGTTGGTTCTTCGGGGAGGCGGTAGGGGCGGTGGGGTGGTTTGGCGGGGGCGTCGATATCGGTGTGGGGGAAGAGGTACCGGGCGCCTTCGCGGATGGTTTCGTGGGATTCGCCGGAAGGGTCGATCCAGCGCATGCGGTCGGTGTCGGCGAGGTAGACGCGCCAGGGTTGTTTTCCGCTGTCGGCCAGGGCTTTCAGGCGGTGATGGTGGGAGCAGAGCACGGCGCGGGGGGCCGCGCTGGCCTGGGGTGGGCGGCGCATCCGCAGCGAATCGAACTGGGAGAGCAGGGTTTCGGCGGCCGGCATGGTGCAGCCGGGGAACCGGCACAGCCCGTCGAAGGCACGCACCTCCCGCGGGGGAGCGGCCGAGAACGGCGGCGATACCTCGACCTTCGCCGCCGCGGAATTGCGCTTCGAGCCCGCCGGATGTGCGCCCGGCGCACCGGAACCCGCGGCCTGGCGTGCGGCCGCGCGAAGCGCCTCGGGCGCAACCGAATCAGCGGGCACCTCGTACAGCCCGGCCGAGCGTTCCCACGGCGCCATCGGAGCAGTCGGATTCCGCCGCGCCCCCGACGAGCGCGGCCCCCCGATCCTCGTCACCGTCGATGGACTCGGGTCGCTGTCGGCGGTCGCTGCCGAAGGATTCGTGTCCGCGTTGGCGCGTGCCGCCAATGGGAGCAGGTCGGGTATCGCGGTCGTCGCGGAAGGAGTCTGGTCGCCGCCGGGGGTAGCCGTCGATGGACTTGGGTCCGTGTCGGCGCGTGTCACCGACGACTTCAGGTCAGGGGCGGGTCTTGTGGAGGCACTGCGGTCGCGGGTGGTGGGTGTTGCCGATGGGCGAGGGTCGGATGCTGCGGATGGGCTCGGGTCGTCGGCGGTGGATGCGATCGATTGGTTCGCGTCGCTGGTGGGGGCGAAGTATTCGGGGATTACCTGGAAGCGGGCGTGTTCGGCGAGGGTGCGGGCGAGGGCGGCGTCGACGGGGCCGAAGCCGGAGAGGAAGGCGGGGTCGTCGCGGAGGCCGAGGAGGGTTTCGGCGGACATGCCGACCTGGATGAGCGGACGGCGGGGGGAGGTGGGGGCGCCGGCCTGGGGGCAGTTTTTACCGTGGGTGCAGCCGCAGCGGAGGCGGCCGGTGCCGTCGGCGAGTGCGACCAGTGCATCGGCGCGGCGCTGCGGCATGGTGCGCGGATCGTCTTCGCACACTTGCAGACTCATCTCGCGCAGCCGCATGGCGACGGTTTGGGCGCCAGCGGCGGGTAGCAGGCCGTCGAAGACCGCCATACCGTCGTGCACCGCGCGAATTCGCACATCGCGGTCGGACTCGCGCGCTTCGCGCCGGCGCTGTTCACCCTCGGGATCCAGGCGAATCACCCAGCGCCGCGCCGTCTGCCGCAGCCGGCTCGGCTCGGATCGGGTGGCGGCCTCGATGAGCTTGGGCTCCAGTGCTTCTCGCACCTCACGCGCGAGCCCGCGCATGGCCTCTGTTATGACCTGCACCCGCGACAGATCGATCCGCCCCGCCGCGAACGCCAGCCGCGTCTGCGGTAGGGAATCGAGCGCCAGCCCGATATCGATGAGCGCCGCCGCCACCGCCTCGGAAACCTGCACCGCGACCGCCACTTCGGCGGCGGCGAACTCGCCGGCCCGGATCCCGCCCGGCCCGGGTTCGGCATTTCCGGCGCGATGCCGGCGATACACCTCCCGAATGGCCGTGATCTCCGCCGCCTGCGCGAACGCCGCCGCACCGTGTGCCCGTCGCAGCGCTTCGATCAGCTCCGCATCGCCCATCGCCTCCGCCTCTCCGCTATCGAACATGTGTTCGACCCTACGCCGCGAAGATCGCCGCCGCCAGCATTTGTGCAGGCGATTTGGTTTGTTCTATGCAGGTCGTGTAACTTCTTTCAAGCAAGCGGGGCACGCCTCGCGAACAAGAACTGAACATGGGGCTATGGCGCAGCTGGTAGCGCACCACACTGGCAGTGTGGGGGTCAGGGGTTCGAATCCCCTTAGCTCCACTCGAATGTTTTCTCCACCGAAACCGTCCTCTCGAGGGCGGTTTTCGTGTCTCCGGGCCCGCATTGCCCGCCGGGCTCGAAGGTGTCCGCGGTCACAGGATCGCGTACCGCTTGGTTCGTGAGTGGTACCGGCGCACCAGTATGTGATCGAGTACTCGGGTGGGAGACGAACCTGGCGCCTTCGCCGAACACCGCGATCTCAGGCCGGCGGACGAACGGCCCTTCAGTCCCGGTGGTCGCATCGACGACTACGGCACCTACCGATTCGTCTGCCCTGTTCCCGATTGCCGATGGTTCCATGACGAGAAGACCACCCAGGACAATCCGGGCTGGCGACAGCTGGTCGAGGCGGCCATAGCCGCACATCTTGCCGCCGACCACGACCCCCGGACCGCCACCGAAGGCTGAAGAGTCCTGCGCTCCAAGGTGTTCGGAACGACAAGCGGCTCGCGCGGCCGGAATGCGCACTGAGCGGACCGTGTTTCGGTCGCGACACCGCGACAGCGGCGCGGTTACGCTACCGCCATGCCGTACGTCAGCACCGGTGGTGCCCGCGTGTTCTACACCGACTCCGGTCGCCGAGGCCTGCCGACCGTAGTACTGGGCCACGGATTCTTCATGGATCTGTCGATGTTCGCGCCGCAGGTGGAGTTCCTGGAATCCAGGGGTTTCCGGGTGCTGTGCTGGGACGCGCGCGGCCACGGCGGCACCACCGCCGATCCGGACGCTCCCTTCACCTATTGGGATTCGGCCCGCGACCTGCTCGCCATCCTGGACGCCACCGAGGTCGAGCACGCGATCCTGGGCGGCATGTCGCAGGGTGGCTACGTGGCACTGCGCGCGGCACTGCTGGCGCCGGAGCGCACGGACGCACTGCTGCTGCTCGATACCGACGCCGGCGCGTCGACCCCGTCCGAGCAGGCGGCTTATCGCGACCTGTTCGATGCGTGGACCAATCCGGAGGTGCCGCTGAACGAGCTGGCGCCCGGGCTGGCAGCCCAGTTGATCGGCGGCACGCCCGCCGATCAGGCGCCGTGGCGGGCCAAGTGGGCGGCCAGTGACCGGCCCGCGATCCGGCAGGCGGCGGCCTGCCTGATCGAACGGGAGTCGCTGGTGGATCGCCTCGGCGAAATCACCTGCCCGGTAATGGTTCTGCGCGGTGAGTTCGACGGTTCGAGCACCGCGCAGAAGTCCGAGGCGCTGGCTTCCGGCTTGCCCGCGGCCGGTGCGGTGGTGACGATTCCCGGCGCGGGCCATGCACCGAACTGGACTGCTCCGGACTTGGTCAATGCCGCGCTCGACGAATTCCTCACGCGTTGAGCGCACTCGCCGAACCGGTGGTCCCATGGCTGGCAGGGCCCGAAATGCGCAGCGCGGCAACGAGTTCACGATAGAGCTCGTCCCCGGCGAGCAACTCCTCATGGGTCCCGACGGCACGCAGCGCACCATCCTCCATCAACCAGATGGTGTCGGCGTCGATCACCGTGGAGAGCCGGTGCGCGATGGTGACCACGGCACTGTCGCGAGCAATGCGCCGGATGATGTCCTGAACCGCCGCCTCGGTGCGCCCGTCCAGCTGCGCGGTCGCCTCGTCCAGCAGTAACACGTCCGGTCGCCGGACAATGGCGCGTGCCAACGCAATCCGCTGACGCTGACCTCCGGAAAGGCTGGTGTGCGCAACCGGCTCATCCAATCCGCCCGACATGCGCCGCACGGTGTCATCCAGTCCGACCGCCGCCAGCGCCGCCCAGGCTTCCGCATCGGTGGCGTCCGGATACTGGTAGATCACGTTGTCCCGCACGGTCCCCGCCAGCAGTGGCGTCTCCTGCTCGACATATCCGATGCGCGCCCGGACCCCGTCGATGCGCAACGTTCCATAGTCCTTGTCGTCCAACATGATCCGCCCGCTGTCCGGATCATAGAACCGCAGCATGAGCGAGAACAGCGTGGTCTTGCCCGCCCCGGACGGCCCGACGACGGCGGTGTGCCCGCGCCGTGGCACGGCCGCACTGAGATGGCGGAGCGCGGGCCGACTGCTCCCCGGATAGGTCACCGAAACATCCTCGAAGGTCAGCACAATGCGCCCCGTCCGATCGGTGGCGTCGCGGCTCCCGGCCGAAAGATCCTCGGTGCGAATGGATTCGGCCTCGCGCAACCGCGCCGCCGCGGCCACCCCCGACTGGAGTTGCGCCACCTGCGTGGTCATCTCACCCACTGGGTCCGCGAGCTGAAATGCGTACAGCAGGAAGGCGACCAGGGTGGAGACCGCGAGTTCGCCCTGCCCGACCCGCCACGCGCCGTAGGCGAGAATGACGATGATGGCCAGCTGAATACCGCTGCCCGCCACCGTCCAGGCCACCGCTTCGATGCGCACGGCCCGCACCGCATGCCGGGCCGAGGTCCGCGCCTCGGCGAGCACCCGCTGGGTCTCCCGCTCTTCGGAGCCACTGGATTTCACCGTGCGCAGCGCCCGGATGCCGCCTTCGAGAATCCCCCCGAGCCGGCCCACCGATTCCTGGGCCTGCCGCTGCGCAACGGCGATGGCGGGCATGAGCCAGCCCGCGAGCACCGCGATGATCAGCACCGCCGCCAGCGTGCACAGCAGCAGCGGCACATCCAGCACGGCCATCAGGATCAAGGTGCCGACCAGTGCGATGGTGCCGTTGATGAGATGAATCAGGCTGGAGGACGCGGCTTCCCGCAGCAGCAGCGTGTCCGAGGTGACCCGGGTGACCAGCTCGCCGGGTGGGCGGAACTGCAGATCCGGCAGCACGCCGCGGAAGAACCTGCGCACCAACCCGGCGCGCGCGTCGAGCACGATGTGCTCGGCAATGCGCCCCAGCAGAATCCATTCGGCCAGTCCGAAGCCTGCGCCGAGGACCAGCAGGGCGGCGAGCAGTGCGATCGGCTGCACCAGCGACCCCGCGGCTCCGACCGAATCGAGGATCCATTTGGTGGCCAGCGGTGTGGCCAGCGCGGCGGCGGTATAGCCGAATCCGAGCAGCAGGGCGAGTAGCAGCCGTCGCCGATGCGGGCGCACGAAAGACCACAGCAACCGCAGGTGCTGTCCACGGCCGGTGGTGGTGGACGCGATGGTTCCGGTATCTCGCATTCCTCTAATGGAACACATCTGTTCCATTAGAGTCAAATTATGTCCCATTTAGGGTCACCTGATACCGTTCCGAATATGACTGCCACCGCTCCCGCCGCGCGTACCGGCGTCCGGGCCCGCACTCGTGCGGCCATTCTGGATGCGGCGGCCGAGGTCCTCACGGCGACCCCGACGGCCTCGCTCGGCCAGATCGCCACCGCCGCCGAGGTCGGCCGCACCACCCTGCACCGCTACTTTCCCGAGCGGATCGACCTGCTGCGCGCCCTCGCCCGGCACGTCACCGATCTCAGCAGCCAGGCCATCGTCCGCGCCGAGCCGATGGGCGGCACTCCGCTCGCAGCCCTGCGCCGCGTGGTGGAAGGGCAGTTCGCCCTCGGCCCGATCCTGCTGTTCGTCTACACCGAGCCGAGCCTCGCCGGTGACAGCGCACTCTGGGACGAACTCGACCGCGGTGACGACCCGGTGGACGCGGTCCTGGTCAGAATGGCCGAGGCCACCGGGTCCACCCTCCCGCTGCCCTGGATCCGCCGCACCTTCTGGGCGCTGCTCTATGCGGGCTGGGAGGCGGCGAAGGAAGACGGCACACCTCGCCACGAGTTGGTGGACGCGATCATGACCACCCTCACCCGCGGCGTCCTCCCCGAACCCGAACCCGCATAACCGAATCCGGCAGCTCCGCGAATCCGGCTGCGCGCGGTTCTATTCGGGAAAACCGATGTCCACCGACGCGCTGTCGCGGTCGACGTACATGCGCCAATAGTGTTCGCCCAGTTCGTAATTCGACATACGGACGATTTCGAGCCCCTCGGGAACCAGCTCCGGATTGTTGTCGATGAGCTCCTCGGCGAGGCTGTTCCCGATCAGCACGCCGATATTCAGTACGCCCGCGTAAACGCCCGTGCCGTTCAGTTCCGCCGCGAGCTGCTGCACATAGCCGTGCTGGGCCGCGAGGGCCACGCCGAAATTGGACAGATGCGGCCAGGGTGCGCGCGGTGTGGAGCCGGAGGAGAACAGCAGCGCCCCGTCCCCGCGGGCGATCATGGCGGGCGCCAGGGCGCGTGTCATGAGAATGGGCGAATGCAGTTTGAGCGCCATGGGGATGCTCAGGCCGGGGACGTCCAGATCGAGTGTGGACGGAATGCGGTCGCCGAGATTTCCGGCCGCGCCGTGCACGGCGACGTCGATCTCGCCGAAGCTCGCGCGAATCGCGCTGACGGTGTTGTGCACCTGAGCCGCGTCGGTGACATCGGCGGGAAACGCCACGGCCTCGATCCCCTCGGCGCGCAGGTCCTTGACGTGCAGTTCGGCCTTGTCGGGTCGGCGGCCGACAACCGCGACCCGGAACCCTTTCCGGCCGAAGACGCGTGCGGTGCCCATGCCGAGCCCGGGTCCGAATCCGAAGATCGCGATGGTCTTGCTCATGTGGTGCCTCACTAAGTTGAGCAGTGGTTCAAGTTACTCGGCGACGCTAACATTAAGTTGAACCCGTGCTCAAGATATTTCGAGCTCCGGATTTGTAGGATCGGCGAATGTCCTCGAACAAGCCGCTCCGCCTCGACGCGCGCCGCAATCGCGATGCGCTGGTGACCGCGGCCCGCGAGGTCTTCGCCGAACGCGGCCTCGACGCACCGGTGAAGGAGATCGCCGCCCGTGCGGGTGTGGCCATCGGCACCCTCTACAACCGCTTCCCGACCCGCGATGAGCTGATCGCCGCCGCGGTCGAGGATCGCATCGAGTCCGGCGGCCGAATTGCCGAGCAGGCCTTGCTGATCGAGGACCCCTGGGAGTCCTTCACCTACCTGGTGGAGAAGGTCTGTGAACTGCAGGCCGGTGACCGCCTGCTCAATGAACTGGCGGTCCGGGCCGCCCCGAGCGCGGCCATCGCCCGTGCCCGCGCGGACGGTCATGGGAAGATGCGCGAAATCATCACCCGCGCACAGCAAGCCGGAGTGCTGCGCGCCGACTGGGTACTGGAGGACATCGCCTTCATCACCTGGGCGCACACCCGAATCGTCGAAGCGACGGGAACGCTGGCCCCGGACGCCTGGCGCCGCCATCTCGCCTTCGTCTTCGACGGCCTGCGCGCCTCGGCCGCACATCCGCTGCCGGTCCCGCCGATCACCGAGGAGCAGCTCATGAATGCGCTCGGCGCAGGCTCGGAGCCATCCTGACCACTGCGGGGCTATGGTGAACAGGTGGGTGTCATCGGTGAACTATTCCCGGGCAAGAAACTGGACGACGAGGGCAGTGGCGACAGCGACGGTCAGGGCCATCGCCCCCGCATGGACGTCGACCTGGATGCCGGCGTGATCCGGCTGGCCCCGTCGAAGCCCGGCGGTAAACCCACCGGCGAATCGGAGGCGGCAGCCGAATCGGACGCAGCGGCCGAATGATTCGTGCCCAGCATCGACGCGATGTCGCTGCTGGTGGTCGGTGCGGCATCGCGATACCAGTGGCCGGCGCTCGGCGATTGCGCCGGGGCATTGAGGCAGACGATCTTGTCCGCGTAGGGTGACAGACCGCTCAGCGCCTGCCGCCCCGCGACCGGGACGGCGACGGCGACGCGAATGGCTCCGTGCATGCGCGCCATCCGGCAGGCGTCACGCACCGCGCCCGGCTCGGTGAGGCAGTCGTCCACTATGACGGCGGTGCGATTCTCCAGGCTCACCCGCGGATATTCACCGCGGTAGCTGAACGCGCTGTGGCGCAGGATCTTCGATTGCGTCAGCTCGGTGTCTTCGCGTTCCGGATCGCCGAGCTGCCCGCGCGCCACGGCGGCGGTATCGATCAGCAGCGTGTGCTCTTCGCCGAGCAGCCCGTAGACGAGATCGGGGCAGCGGGCCACGGCGAGCGGCTGCACCAGGATCACATCCAGGAGGACATGCAGCCTGGCCGCGATTTCGTGAGCGACGCGTACCCCGCCGCCGGGTAGGGCGAGTAAGACCACATCATGGCCGCGAAAGGCCGCCAGCAGTCCGGCCAACTGCCGGCCCGCGTCATTGCGGTCCATGAACGGCGGCATTCGTTTCCCCGACTGTGAATGTCAGCCCGTTGTCGACGACGAGCGCAGCAGGGGTATTCGATGACTGTGCCCGCCACAGTTATTCGGCCGGAGGCGGGCCGTGGAGGGGAGTTGCCGGAAGGAAGCCGTCTGCGCAGGAACCGTCGTCATCAGATGGCCTCTCCAGTGAGCTGCCACGGTTCGTGAGCTGGGTGAACAGACTCATTGCAGGCAGAGTTCCAGTGTACGCCCGATCGACCACCCGGCCTGGGCATTCACCGCAGGATAGGCCGGCGCCCCGACAGGGGGCGCCGGCCTGATCCGGTTGCTGCGCAGCGGCCGATTCGGATCAGTTCACGGTTTCAGGAACGTGGCGGCGATTCCCCAGAACCGGTCGCGGTCCACCGAATGGAAATCCCACGTCTCGGCGATTTGATGGGTCGCGCTGACGATGCCGGATACGTCGAAATCGTCGCGCGTTGCGGTGCCCTTGTCCTCGAGGGCGGCGATGACGTATGCGGTGGCGGTCTCCACGCTGTGGGGCAGCACGCAAGGCTCCAATCGGTCGTCGGAATGAGGTTGCGGTGTAAGGGACTACGGCTTCGGATCGGAGAGAATGTCCTCGTATCGGTACTCGGTGGGTATGGGTGTTCCCGTCGCGTGTGCCTGCTCCTCGCGGTGGCGCAGGTCGACGCGGCGGATCTTGCCGGAGATGGTTTTCGGTAGCTCGGTGAACTCCACGCGGCGCACTCGCAGATAGGGTGCGAGGTGGTCGCGGGCGTATTCGAGGATGGCGCGGGCGGTTTCGCGATCGGGTTCCCACCCAGCGGCGAGCGAAACATACGCCTTGGGCACAGCCAGGCGAGTGTCGTCGGGCTGCGGGACGACCGCTGCTTCGACCACGGCTGGGTGCTCGATGAGCACGCTTTCCAGCTCGAACGGCGACACCTTGTAGTCGGAGGACTTGAAGACGTCGTCGGTGCGGCCGATATAGGTGATATATCCGTCGTCGTCGCGTGAGGCGACATCACCGGAGTGGTAGAAGCCCCCCGCCGTGACAGCGGCATTGCGTTCCGGATCGCCCAGATATCCGGTCATCAGGTTGACCGGAGTGTAGCCCAGGTCGAGGCAGATTTCGCCCTCATCAGCGAGTTCTCCGGTAAGGGGGTCCACCAGTATGACCGGCACTCCGGGCGCCGGTCGGCCCATGGAACCGGGCTTGACCTGCTGTCCCGGCATATTGCCCACCTGCAGTGTGGTCTCGGTCTGTCCGAAGCCGTCACGAATGGTCAGTCCCCAGGCCTTCTCGACCTGGGCGATCACATCCGGATTGAGAGGCTCACCGGCGCCGAGGATTTCGCGCAGACCGGCCGGTCGCTCGCCGAGATCGGACTGAATCAGCATGCGCCACACCGTCGGTGGTGCGCAGAACGTGTTCACCTCCGCCCTGCGCAGTTGCTCCAGCAGCGCCGCGGCGTCGAATCGGCCGTAGTTGTAGACGAATACGGTCGCCTCGGCCAGCCACGGCGCGAAGAAGCAGCTCCAGGCGTGCTTGGCCCAGCCGGGTGCGCTGATGGCCAGGTGGACATCGCCGGGGCGCACGCCGATCCAGTACATGGTGGTCAGATGGCCGACCGGATAGCTGATCTGCGAGTGCTGCACCATTTTCGGCCTGCTGGTGGTGCCGGAGGTGAAGTACACCAGCAGCGGATCGTCCACCGCGGTGACGGCGGTGAACGGACCGCTCGACTCCACGGTTTCGGCGTCTGCGTAGGAGTGCCAGCCGGATACCGTCTCTCCCACCGCGATTCGAAGGTAGTCGCCGGGCACCTCGGCGAACTTGGCGGTATCGGCCGCATTGACGAGCACGAATCCTGCACCGCCCCGGCCGATCCGGTCGGCGAGATCCTCTGGGCCGAGCGCAGCGGTGGTCGGCATGATGACCGCGCCGAGCTTGGCCACCGCCAGCATGGCCTCCCACAGTTCGGCCTGATTGCCGAGCATGAGCACGACCCGGTCGCCCTTGCCGACGCCGAGCCCGGCCAGCCAGGTGGCCACCCGATCCGAGCGCGTGGCCATCTCGTCGAAGCTGATGCGCTGCTCATCGCCGTTCTGCTCGACGATCCACAGCGCGGTGCGGTCGTTGCCGCGGGCGATGACGTCGAACCAGTCGGTGGCCCAGTTGAATACGCCGGTCAGCTGCGGCCATTCGAAGGTGTCCACCGCCGTGCGGTAATCGGTCGCGGCCGCGACGAGCCGGTCGCGGGCGGTCCGGTAGGCGCGGGTATTGGCGCTGTGCGACTCGGTCATGCCTGCTCCTCGGTGGACTGCTCGAGCAGCCGGACGGCGACCTCGCGCATTTCGATCTTGCGGATCTTGCCGGTCACGGTCATCGGGAATTCGTCCACGACGTGCACGTACCGGGGAATCTTGTAGTGCGCCAGCTGTCCGGCGCAGAATTCGCGCAGTGTTTCGGGGGTGAGCGGGGTCGCGTTCTCGCGCATGCGAATCCACACCATCAACTCTTCGCCGTATTTGGCATCGGGCACCCCGATCACCTGGGCGTCGAGTATGTCGGGATGGCTGTAGAGGAACTCCTCGATCTCGCGCGGGTAGATGTTCTCGCCGCCGCGAATGACCATGTCCTTGATGCGCCCGGTGACCGCGATATACCCGTCGGCGTCCATGGCGCCGAGGTCGCCGGTGTGCATCCAGCGGGCGGAATCGATGGCCTCCGTGGTCTTCTCGGGATCGTTCCAGTAGCCGAGCATGACGGAGTAGCCGCGGGTGCACAGCTCACCGGTGACGCCGCGCGGTACGGTCTGCCCCGTGACCGGGTCGACGATCTTGATCTCCAGATGCGGTCCGGCCCGCCCGACGGTGGCCGTGCGCTGCTCGACGGTGTCGCCGGCCCGGGTCTGGGTGCTGACCGGCGAGGTTTCGGTCATGCCGTAGCAGATGCTCACCTCGCGCATGCCCATGCGATCGATGACCTGCTTCATCACCTCGATCGGGCAGGGTGATCCGGCCATGATCCCGGTGCGCAGCGAGGACAGATCGTAGGAGTCGAATTCCGGATCGGCGAGCTCGGCGATGAACATGGTCGGCACGCCGTACAGCGACGTACAGCGTTCGGCGGCAACGGCTTCCAGGGTGGCGCGCGGTTCGAAGGAGGGCGCCGGAATGATCATGGCCGCACCGTGACTGGTCGCGGCCAGATTACCCATCACCATGCCGAAGCAATGATAAAAGGGAACCGGAATGCAGATGCGGTCCTGTTCGGTATAACCGCACAGCTCGCCGACGAAGTAGCCGTTGTTCAGAATATTGTGATGGCTCAGGGTGGCGCCCTTGGGGAATCCCGTTGTGCCCGAGGTGTACTGGATATTGATCGGATCGTCGGCCGACAGCGCCGCCTGCGCGAGCGTCAGCTGCTCCGGATCCCCGGCTCGCCCGGTATCGAACAGCCGCCGCCACTGCGGGCTGTCGAGCAGCACCACCCGTTCCAGTTCCGGGCAGTCCGGCCGCACCTCGTCGATCATGGCGCGGTAGTCGGAGGTCTTGAAGGCGGGCGCGGCGATCAGCGTGTGAACCCCGGCCTGTCCCAGCACATAGCGCAGTTCGTGTGCGCGATACGCGGGATTGATGTTCACCAGGATCGCGCCGATCTTGGCCGCGGCGTACTGCGTCAGTGTCCACTGCGGGCAGTTCGGCGCCCAGATGCCGACCCGGTCGCCCTTGCCCAGCCCGGTGGCCAGCAGCCCGAGCGCCAGCGCGTTCACCTCCGCGGCGAACTCGCGATAGGTCCACCGGATACCGGTGGCGTAGTCGATCAGGGCCTCGCGATCCGGGAACCGGGCGACCGTGCGGTCGAGGTTCGTGCCGATGGTATCGCCGAGCAGCGGCGCGTCCCAGATCCCGAAGGAATAGCTCACCGGCGGGAGCCGGTCCATGCTCATGCTCACTTGGCTAGGATTCACGTCACACTCCGGCACCGACTACCCCCGGAAAGGGGTACCTGATGAGCCAGACCCCCGAGGGGCTGCTGCGTCCGCGTGACAGCGACGTACTGCGGTCCGAGCTGCGGCAGCTCGCCGCGCTGTCCAAGGCGCCGGTGGTCTTCGGCGGTGCGGTGCATGCGGGCACGCTGGTGCTCAGCGAGTTCGTGGGAACGCGAACGAACCGCATGCGGGGCCTGGCGGTCGCGCCGAGTTCCGGATTGGGCGGGAGCGCGGTGGCCACGGGCAAGCCGCGCTCGGTGGCGGACTATCGATCGGCCTCGACTATCACGCATCACTACGACGGAGCGGTGCTCGGTGAGGGTCTGCGCGCGGTGGTCGCGGTGCCGGTGGTGGTGAGCGGTGAGGCGCGCGCGGTGCTGTATGTCGCGAATCGGGAGTCCGGTCCGATCGGGGACCGGATCGCCGATGAAATGGTGCAGGCCGGACGCCGGTTGAGCGTGGAACTCGCGATTCGCGATGAGGTGGACCGGCGGGTCCGGCTGCGCCTGGCGCACGAGGCGGCGCAGGCCCAGCTGCTGTCCGGTGCGGATGCGATGGTCACCGAACAGCTCCGGGATCTGCACGCGGAATTGCGCGGTATCACCCCCACCGTCTCGGATGCGCAGGCGCGCAACAAATTACGGGATGTCACGGAGCGATTGGCGCGCTTGGTGTCCGGTGTGACGGACCCCGATCGGGAGGTGACGCTGGCGCCCCGGGAGCTCGACGTGCTTGCCCAGATCGCCCTGGGCTGCACGAATATCGAAGCGGCGCTGCGGCTTTCCTTGCGCGCCGAGACGGTCAAGAGCTACTTGCGCAGTGCCATGACCAAACTCGGCGCGCATACCCGGCACGAAGCGGTGGTACGAGCCCGCCGCCTGGGCTTATTGCCCTGAGTTCTGCAGCCCTGCCCTAAATTTCAGCGGGCTGCATATGGCGGATGGTGTCCCCGCCCTTGGTGTGGTGTAGCCGGCCGAATCGGCTGTCCAGCAGGTGGGCCATGCTTTCGGCGGCGCCGATATACGCCTCTTCGACGGTCGCGGCGCGGTGCCGGACCGCCACCGGAGGCTGCCCCTTGGGCCGCGCCTCGAGATTGCACTGTTTGTCTTCCGACCCGCCCTTGTGGCCGTTCACATCCGTGAGGTGGGCCTCGACGCGGGTGAGATGGTCCGCGTAATAGGTCAGGATCGATCCGATGGTGTCCTGCGCCTGCTCGATGAGGGGCGCGCTGCCGCCGATGTGCTTGTCGGCGAAGACCTGGATTTGCATGGCATCTCCAAACTCTGGAATAGCCGAGTACTTGCTGACGTCTCCGACACTACCCGCTCTCGGGCCGATCGGCTGGTTGTGAACATCACTGTTTGAGCGACTCGCCGGAAGGTATTGCCCGCGACAGGTTTTGCCGATTGACAACCGGACTTAGCTCCCGCCCGGTATCGGCGAGCCGGTGTCCGTCGGCGCAGCAGAGTACCGCGCGCACGGGTGCGCCGCAGTCGGTGTGCAGGACCGACAGCGGCGGTCCGTCGGGTCCGGCGAGATGTTTGTCCCCCCACTGCATGAGTGCGGTGAGGACCGGTTGTAGTTCCCGGCCCGCTTCGGTGAGGCGGTACTCCTGCCGGGTGCGGGAGCCGGGTTCCCGATAGTCGTGCAGTTCCAGCACGCCGGCCTCGACGAGGGTGCGCAACCTGCGGACGAGTACGGCGCGCGGCGCACCGGTGGCCTCCTGGATGGCGTCGAATCGGCGTACGCCCATAAATACTTCGCGCAGGGCGAGCAGCGCCCATTGCTCGCCGATCACCTGGAGTGCGGCGAATTCGTCAGCGGGTGGCGAGGTCGAGTACGGCCAGCGCGAGCTGCTCCGCTGCGTCGGGATGGCCCATGGCGCGGGCGGCGGCGGAAACCGCGGTGCGCGAATCGGTTTCGGTGAGCAGCTCGAACAGGGCGGTGCGCAGTCCGGGCGCGGTGGCCTCGTCGCCGATGAGCGCCCGGGCCGCACCCTGCTCGGCGAGAATGCGGGCATTGCGGATCTGCTCACCGCCGACGGAATGCGGATAGGGGATCAGGACCGCAGGCTTGCCGAGGGTGGTCAGTTCGGCGAGAGTGCCTGCGCCGGAGCGTGATACGACCACATCAGCCAGTGCCAGCACATCGGGGAGTTCGGCGCCGAGGAAATCGCGGACCAGATAGCGGTCGCGCAGTTCGGCCGGCAGCGCGGCGGCGCGCTCGCGCACCTGATCGTAGGAGCGCCGTCCGCACTGGTGGATCACATTGGCGACGGTCAGCAGCTCCGGCAGGATCTCCGCGATGAGGTCGTTGATCTGCACCGCGCCCTGTGCGCCACCGGTGACGTAGACGGTCGGCAGCTCGGGGGAGTAGCCGGTCCATTCCAGTGCGGGCGCAGCGGCTTCGGCATCGCCGGTAGCGAGTTCGGGCCGAATGGGATTGCCGGTGACCAGCGCTCGGGCACGAGCTTTCGCGGGCAGCAGTGCCACGGAGGCTGCGGAGCTGAGCGCAATGCGATCCGCCGCGCGGGCCAGTAGCTGATTGGCCTTTCCGATGCCGGTGGTCTGCTCGTGGATCACCAGCGGCCGCCGCCGCAGCGCCGCGGCCATGCCGATGGGCGCGCAGACATAACCGCCGGTGCACAGCACCGCGTCCGGGCGGAATCGCCGCACGACCGACTGGGCCGCGAGCACGCTCAACGGCACACGCACCGCGTCTTTGGCATTGGCGGCATTGAGCATGCGCAGCGGATTGCGATCCCGCCGCAGCTTCCCGGCCTTGATGCCGGTGAACTCGATCTCGTGCTCGGCGGCCACCCGCTGTTCGAGACTGTCCGGTGTACCGACCCACAGCACCGTCGCCGTCGCGCCCGCCTCCGCGACGAGATCGCGCAGCGCGCGCACGGCTGCCACCGCCGGATAGGTGTGCCCGCCCGTGCCGCCCCCGGCGACAATCACGCGAACGGCGCGGTGCGCGCCGACACGCCGCAAAATCGCGGCGCGGTCGAGTGCGGAATCGGACATGTGTCGAGCCTCCTGAATGTCGGTTGCTGTGCAATACACCCGGAAGGGTGTGCGGCGCAACGATGTGCCGTCGGAGCGGTGGCTTCCGCCGTTGCGGGGCCGGTGCCACGTCCGGTTCAGGCTATCTCGATGCGCTCTCCGGTGGTCGCTTGTGCAGGTACTGGTCGGTCTGGGGAGATTGCGAGGTGTTGGCTAACAGCCAATGGGCCTTTACCATGAATGTGATTCGGATCATGGTGGTGCAGTAAGCAGTGCAATCCGTCCAGTGGGAGGGCCCGAGCATGAAGGCCTGCATGTGGTCCCCGCTGGTTGCCCCGCACCCCGAGCGATCCCCTCGCCCTTCTCCCCAGGAATCCCCGACTCGTTGACCACGAGATTCATTCGGCGACAACGTTTTCCAAGAGTAACCGGAGGTGGCCATGACTTCGTCGGCAGCGGCAGATCCCGCATTCGACACCGGAACGCCCTGGGAAGGGGGCGACGGGGCGGCGCAGATCCTCACTCGCGCACACCAATTGACGAAACCGCTGCTGCGGGCGGCGGTGGATACGCTGCCCGCAGAGCTACGGCTTCCGATCGGGTATCACCTGGGCTGGTGGAATGCCGCCGGTGTCGCGGCGGTCGCCGAATCGGGTAAGGGGCTGCGGCCCGCGCTGGTGCTGGCCTCCGCCCGGGCCGCCGGTAAGCGGGGGGATTCGGAGTGGTCGACAGGGGCCGTGCATGCCGCGGCCGCCATCGAACTGGTGCACAACTTCACGCTCATCCACGACGACGTCATGGACGGCGATGAGATGCGGCGCGGCCGCCCCACGGTGTGGCGGGTCTGGGGCATCGACGA
Source organism: Nocardia sp. NPDC006630 (assembly GCF_040611495.1). Classification (NCBI taxonomy): domain Bacteria; kingdom Bacillati; phylum Actinomycetota; class Actinomycetes; order Mycobacteriales; family Nocardiaceae; genus Nocardia; species Nocardia sp. NPDC006630. The sequence continues at coordinate 44,959 of NZ_JBEXOK010000001.1, read as the reverse complement.
TGCGGTGCTCGCCGGTGATGCCATGCACGGCTTGGCGATCTGGACCCTCGCGGGCGCTCCGATCGCGGCGCTGAGCGGTATCGCCCGGCTGGAGGAGGCCGTCATCGAACTGTGCCTGGGTCAGCATTCCGACTGTGCCGCCGAGACGAAAACCGAAGTGACACTGGACGAATGCCTGGAGACCCTGCAGCACAAGACCGGTGCGCTGCTCGGCTGCGCCTGTGCCATGGGTGCGCTCTGCGCCGGCGCTCGGCCGGACGAGGTCGAGGCCATGGATCACTTCGGCCGCGAACTGGGCCTGGCGTTCCAGCTGGTGGACGATCTCATGGGCATCTGGGGTGATCCGGCGCGTACCGGTAAGCCGGTCGGCAATGATCTGCTGCGGCACAAGCGAAGTCTGCCGGTGGTGGTGGCGCTCGAATCGGGCACCGCCGCCGGCCGCGAATTCGCCGAGCTGTACTGCTCGGGCGAGCCGCTGGACGGTCAATCCGCGGTGCGCGCAGCCGATCTCATCGCGCGGGCCGGGGGCAGGCGCTGGGCGCAGGCCGAATCGATCCGCCATGTGCGGGCGGCCAAATCGCGTATCTCCGGATACGGCGGGCGTGCGAAGGATCTTATGCAACTCGCGGATTGTGTGGTCGAGCGCGATCACTGAACGATAGCGCCTGGAGCGCACTGTCTCATTTGTTCTACCCTGTCCTATTTGTTCTATTTACCGCCCGGTCGATAATTCGACCGGGCGGTATTTGTTGCTGGACAAGGCTTTTCCGCAAACTTTTGCCGTAACCCCGCTTGACGCTCCCACCATGGGACTTTGGTAACCAATTCACCGGATTCCGTTGCTCCAAAACTGCTGGACTGTCAGGATATCCAGCACGCGGTAGCTCGGCACGATATGGGTCACCGTCTGAATACGTACCAGGCGTGCGCTTTTCGCTATTCGTGCTGAATTTTCTCAGGAGTTCCACCATGACAACGGGGCCTCTCGTCGAGTCCGGGGCATTGCCGGCGCTCGGTAGGGAATCCACCCGAGAATTGGTGCGGGAATTGCTGAATGCTGCGACATCCGGACATACGGGACTATTGCGTGTGTCCGGTGAACCGGGCGGAGATCTGCATTTCCGGCAGGGCCACATTGTCACGGTCGATTCGCCCGGTGCACCCGGTGTGCGCGAACTACTTTCCCGGCCCGGGCGCAGCTGTGCGGGGGCGGCCGATATGCGGGTGGTCGTCCTGATGGCGGCGCTCGACGGCGCCTTCGCCATTACCGCCGGTTGGGTCGCGGGGTGCAGCTGGCACGACCTGCCCGAACCGGCCGGGCAGCCGGACACCTGTGAACCCGGCGTCGAACCGGCCCGATTGCTGCTGGAGACCGATAGGCGGCTGACCGCGCTGGCGCACGGCCGGGTATCTCCGCACCGCAATCACCTGGTGCTCACCGACAGCGGCCGCGCGGTGCTGAGCGGCCCCGGCAGTGCGCTCGAGGTCCCCGGCAGCGCGCAGCGGCAGGAGATCCTGCTCTGGGTGAACGGCCGCCGCAGCTGCCGGGATATCGCAATGCTGCTGTGCCGCAGCCTGTATGCGGTGACCGTGGAGGTCGTCCGCATGCTCGACGCCGACCTCATCGGCATTGCCGCCCCGGAGCGCGCGCAGCCCCCGGCCGCCGAGACCGCGCACTCCGGTGCGGCCAGATCGATGCTGCCGCGCCGCCGCCGCGGGGCCAGCGGCATCAATGACACGCTGCCGCCGCGCCCGCCGCAGCCCGCCACCCGTGGTTATCAACGGACCGCCATCGTGCGGAAATCAGAAAGGACACCATGAATACTTCGAACGCGACAGGTCCCGGAAGTCTGTCCGACCGCATCGGAGTTCTGGTCAAGACCCTGCGCTCGGAAGTCCCGGAGTGCCTGGCCGCCGGTGCGATCGATATGACCACCGGAATGCTGCTGGCCGTCGAGACCGTCGACAATCATCCCCAGGAGGTACTCGATCTGCTCGCCGCCGCCACCCTGGACCTGTTCCAGGGCCGCAATGTGGTGATGATCGAGGACATTTGGAAGGAGCGCCGCGGCGTCCGCCTGGACCGGCACTATTTCCAGGAGATTCTGGTCAACAGCGATAACCTGACACATCTGTTCGTCCGCACCGAGAGTCGCGAAGATGTGGTCATCGTGGTCGTCTGCCGCAAAACCGTGAATGTCGGCATGCTGTTCGCACAGGCCCGGCGCGTCCTGAAGGACGTCGGCAGGCTCTGAGCCGGGGACGGGCGCTGCGCTACGAGATGTGCGCGACGCCGCCGAGCATGGAGACGGCCTCCGCGCGCGGATGCGGCCGCCACTCGTCCGGCCGCCACGCCGTCACCGAGGTGATGCCCGGCGCGACCATGTCGAACCCGGAGAAGAATTTCGCGAACTCGGCGCTCGAGCGGAGCTGGAAGGGAACTCCGCTGCGCTGATTGGCCTCGCGGGTGCGGGCCACATCCTCATCGTCGAGGTAGTCGTTGGTGGCATGCGACATGACCAGGTGGCTGCCCGGCGGCAGGGCGTCGCAGAGCGTGCGCACCAGCTCGTAGGGGCGGGTCTCATCGGTGAAGAAGTGCATGATGGCGACCAGCATCAGCGCCACGGGCTTGTTCAGATCCAGGGTGGCCAGCAGATCCGGATGGGACAGGATGCGCTCCGGATCGCGCAGGTCCGCGTCCAGATAGGCGGTCGCGCCCTCGGGGGCGCTGTTGAGCAGGGTGCGCGCGTGCACCAGCACGATGGGGTCGTTGTCCACGTAGACAATGCGCGATTCGGGGGCGATGCCCTGGGCGATCTCGTGCACATTGCCCGCGGTGGGCAGGCCCGCGCCGATGTCCAGGAACTGGCGGATACCGGTTTCGGCGGTCAAGTACGCGGTCACCCGGCGCAGGAAGTTGCGGTTCTCCACCGCGGCCAGCCGCACGGTCGGGAAGGCCTCGGCCACCGCGTCGGCGGACTCGCGGTCGGCGGCGTAATTGTCCTTACCGCCCAGCCAATAGTCGTAACGACGGGCCGGATGCGGTTTGGTGGTGTCGATGCGCTCCGCTGCCGATTCCGAGTTCACTACGCTCCCAATCCAATTCGATTAGTGTTTGCTCATGTCGCGCTACAGCCCATACGACTTCGATATTCACGCCGATCCGTATCCCCACTATGCCAGGCTGCGTACCGAGGCTCCCGTCTACCGGAACGATACCGACGACTTCTGGGCGCTCTCCAGGCATGCCGACGTGCTGGCCGCGCTCCGGGATTCGGAGCGTTTCTCCAGCGTGAACGGGCTGCGGATGGAGCCCGCCTTCTGGGGGCCGCAGGCGGAACGCTTCTTCTCCTTCGTCGCCATGGATCCGCCCAAGCACACCCGGCTGCGCGGTCTGGTGGCCCGCGCCTTCACCGCGCATCGAGTGCAGTCGCTGGCCCCGCGACTACAGGAGATCGCGCGCGGCGTACTGGATCCGCTGCTCGAACGCGGCAGCTTCGATCTCATGACCGATTTCGCCGGTCCGTTCCCGACCGATGTGATCTCCGAACTGGTCGGCGTGCCCGAGGCCGATCGCGAGATGATTCGCAAGCTCGGCATGGAGATCATGTACACCGATGAGGAGTCTGCCGATCTGCGGCCCGAGGCCATGCAGGCCATCGGCGCGCTGGTCGGCTACTACACCGAGCTCACCATCGAACGCAGTAGGGAGCGCCGCGACGATCTGCTCTCCGGGCTGCTCGATGCCGCCGACGGTGATGACCGGCTCACGCCGGAGGAGATTGTCGGCGTTCTCATCCTGCTGGTCGGCGCCGGTATCGAGACCGCCATGCTGACCTTCGGCAATGCCTGGCATGCGGCCTGGCTGCACCCCGATCAGCGCCGCCTCGCCCTGGACGGGCGCACCGAGGACTGGATCGACGAGTCCATGCGCTGGGATCCGTCGACGCAGAGCGCGCTGCGCACCACCACCGAGGCTATTTCGCTGCACGGCACGGATATCCCGGCCGGCGCCCGCATGCTGCTGCTCACCGGTTCGGCCAATCGTGATCCGGCGGTGTTCGCCGATCCGGACGCCTTCGATCTGGATCGCGATACCAGCGACTCCCTGGTCTTCGGTAGCGGCCGCCACCACTGCCTCGGCTCGAATCTGGCACTGCTGGAACTGCGTATCGCCCTGCAGGAGATCGCCGCCGCCGTCTCCGACTTCGAGATCGACGAATCCGGCCTGCGCCGCATCCACTCCTCGAACAACCGCGGGTTCGCAAGCCTGCCGACCACCGTCACCCTGCGCTGAGTAAGGCTTCCGGGCGCCGCGCGCTGCGCAAGGATTTCGCAAAATCCGAAGGCGATGCGCATGTGGGGCGCCCGGGATCGAGGTCGTGCCCGCCGACCGCGCACACCTTCTTCTCTCGTGCGGTGGCTCGTCCGCCCCGCACGAAATCACCGCAGATTCTGTGCGCGACAGACGAAGTCGTGCGCGGCGATCGTGTCGGCGCGGATGCGCGCCGGCGCGGCACTGCTGTGCGTGATGACGGGCCCTCGCTAAACGTTCATCCGCTAGTGGTCTGTGTCTCTTTTCTGACCGCCCTGAATAGCCTCGCCTTTGCTACGGTGGCCGGACTGTCGTCCTGCAGTGCTGCCGGATTTATGGGGCGGCGGTGATCTGCATGCGTGGCAGCTGAGAGGACGGCGTCGATGTCCCTACCGGTTGCTGCCCGGACGAGCCCGGTGGTGCGTCGTAAACCCGCTGACGTCGCTGAATTCCTGCAAATCATCGCAGAGCCGAAGCCTGTGCGGCGCATGCCACGCGCACCGAGAATCCCGCTGGCTCCGGCGCAGGAGCGCATGTGGCATGCGGCCGCCGCAGGTTACTCAGCTGACTGGAATGTTGCTCGCGCGTTTCGTATTCGTGGACAGGCGGTAAATATCGGTGCGCTGATCGCCGCCATCGACGATGTGATGCGGCGGCACGCACCGCTGCGCACCTGCTATCCGGCCACCGCGCACGGACCCATCCAGGTGGTGATGGACGCCGATGTGGCGCGGATCGAGGTGGCCGTCGTGGACAGTTTCGCGGGCGAGCTCACCGAGCGGCTCGCCGAATTCAGCGGCGACGCCTTCGATCTCGCCACCGAGGTGCCGATCCGGGCCCGCGTCTACCGGCTCGGCGCGCGGGATGTGGTGCTGGCCCTGGTGGTGCACCACATCTCCCTGGACGGCGCCTCGATCGGGCCGCTGCTGCGGGATCTGGTCACCGCGTACGGCGCCCGGACCGCACGGCAGGCGCCCGCCTGGCTGCCGCTGCCGGTCGACTACATCGACTACACGCTGTGGAAGCACGAGTACCTGGGCACGTACGAGGATCCGTGCAGCCGCGCCAGCACTCAGCTGCGGTACTGGGCCAATAATCTGGTCGGCCGGCCGATGCCGCTCGAATTGCCCTATGACAGAACGTCTTCGGTCCGACGCGAGGCCGCCGGGGATCTCGTCCAGGTGCAGTTCGACGCCGATGTGCATCGTGATCTGCTGTGCCGCGCCCGGCGGGTGGGCTCGAGTGTCTTCATGATGCTGCAGACTGCCTTCGCGGTGAGTGTCGCGGCCTTCGCGAAATCCTCGGATGTCACGGTGGCGACCGCCGTCTCCGGCCGTGATGATCCCCTGCTCGCGGATATCGTCGGCAATCTGGCCGACGACGTCCTCATGCGCATCCGCCTGGACCGCGCCGCCGATATGACCGAACTGCTCGAGCAGGTGCGCCGGGTTGCGCTGGCCGCCTTCGCGAATCCGGATACCTCCAATCCCCGGCTGCTGCGCTGCCTCCCGCAGGACCCGAGCCATCCGCTCTTCCAGGCCACCCTCATCCTGCAGCGCGCCGAGGCCGATCCGCCCGGAGCGGTGACCGGTCGCGGCCTGACGGTGACCGAGGTCCCGACCGGCGTTGTGCGCGCCAAACACGACCTGGAATTCGGCCTGACCGAGCACTACGACCACACCGGCGCCCCCACCGGCATCAACGGCCCTTTCCTCTACCCGACCGCTCTCTTCGACCGCGATACCGCCGAGCGTTTCGTCGAAAAGTTCCACGCCACAGTCCGATTGATCGCCACCGGGTACGACGGCCCGCTGTCACCGTTGCTCGACAGCGCACCCCGCCGCCGCAGCCGCCGCGCCGGCCGCCCCCGCCCCGCCTCCTGCTGAGTAGTGCTAGCGGCCGAAGGGGTTGCGGCGCGCCTTCTTCGGGCGGTCGGGGGGTTGAAGTCGTGGGGGATGGGCTGCGGTGGGGTCCAGGGTGACCAGGTTGGCGATGCGGCGGGGGAGGTCGAGATGGGTGCGCAGGTGGGGCCATCCGCTGGAGAGCATGGCGACCAGCGCTTCGGGGGACGGTTCGAGGGCGCAGATCGCGCGCAGCAGGGTCAGCGGTTCGAGATCGCGCTGCTGGGCGCAGGCGGTGATGAGGGCGGGTAGCTGTTCGCGTGAGGTGCAGCCGAGGATCTGGTGCAGCACCACCTCGCCCTCGGCGGTGGCGGAGCGCCCCGCCATGCAGACCGCGACGAATTCCATATCGGAATCGATTGCCGCGCGCAGGATCTCGAAGTTCTCCTCGATCACCAGGGGGTCGTCGGCGGCGGCGTGGATGATGCCGGACACCTCGGTCTTCGTCCAGTGACCTCTGTTCCGGCTGCGCTGGAACATGCTGTGGCGCAGCCGGGAACGTGCGGGCTCCGGCTGCTCGGCCTCGAGCACGGTCAGGCTCTCCACCGCCTCCGGCAGGCCGAGGGTGCGCCGCAGCGACGCCCACGCCGGTTGCAGCGCTTCGACCAGTTCGGCAGGCTCCGCCCGCACGATGGTGACGGCCTTCATGAGCTCGAAGGCGTCCACACCCGCATAGCGCATGCACTCGGTGATCAACGGCGCCAGGCGATCCGCGGGTGCGCACGCCATGAGCTGTTCGAGCAGGTAGCGGTCCCGGCTGGTGCAGGACGCGTTCACCATGAGCTGCGCGACGATCGGCAGATGGGTGTACATGGCGCTGCGCAGCAGCTGACTGCTGCCGGTGTGCACGGCCGGATCATTGATCTCGGCGCGCACCGTTTCGTACACCAGGGCGCGATCACGCGATCCGATGGTGAACTCGCGCAGGGCGCGATGCTGGTGCAGCCGTTCGACGACCAGACTCCGATCGGCGGCCTCGCCGGTGCTCCAGTCGTGCTGTAGTTGCGGCCATACGGTTTTCGCATCGCTCGCGGTGAGCGTGCCGGTCTCGAGTCGCTGAAAGGCCGAGGCGGTCACGACCGCGCTGATATCGAAGCCGAGCTGATGGGCGACCTGTGTCGCGCGGTTGCGGCGGCGATTGTCGTTCATGACGCATTCGATCAGCGTCTGCTCGAAGGCGGTGCGCACGTTCGGCAGATGATCCAGCTGCGCCAATGCCGTTGTGACAGCGGTCTTGTCGAGAGCCAGATGAATCGCGCGCCGGGCGACCGTCGTATTGTCGAACCACTCCGGCGCCAGCCCCGGATCGGTGATGACCTGCACCAGTTGGGCATCGTCGAGCAGTGCGGGATCGACGGTGCGCAGATGCTGTTGATAACACCACTGCCGGATGTCGTGCACCGTCGCGAGTTCGGCGGGCAGCACCACACCGGCGCGGCGGTGCTCGACAATGGTCCGGCCGAGATTCGGGTAGGTGTCCGCGGATTCTTCGGTGGAGCTGTCCGGGTTGATGGTGACGCGATCGGGTGCCGGGGTGTCCCGGCCGATCACGGTCACGATCGACGGGGCCTCGGACGGCTGTCCGGGGCCGGTGGAGAATGTCAACTCCCGCAAGGTATCTCGCGGAACAATCCCGTACAGCGCCTGCAGCATGGTGACCGCGTCCCGGGCGCCGGCGACGTGCAGGGTGACGCCCGGCCCCTGCCCGGCGAGATGTGCGAGCACCGCGCCGACGAGCGCCGGTAGCCACGGGTCCGCGAGCGCGGCCAGGGTCTCCGCGGCGAAGATCTGCTCATCGGTTTCCGGCGCGGGATCGGCGAGCGGCCAGTGCTCGGTCGGCGATACCGACCCGTTCAAGGAGGTCAGCAATTCGCCGGACTCGTGTAGCCGGAGCGCCGTAATCCCGTCCAGCGCACCACGTTCACCCGCGATCAGATGTGTGACGCAGGTGCCCGGCCGAACCTCCGACGGCGTCTTCAGGCCCGCGACAGCCAGCCCCCGGGCAATCCGGAATTCCAGTACGAACGATTCGGGCGTCGCCGAATACTCGCCGTCGGGCAGTGTCACCAGCGATCCGAGCTCGCGCACCGTCGAACCCAGTGCGGCAGGCCAGTTTCCGGACCGCGCCACCACACCGACTCCGGCCCCCGAGGATTCGAGATTGACCAGCGCCCACCCACACAGCAGTTGCGGAAATCCTGTCATCGGTAGGCCCGTAGCTCCTCGATCATGTCCAGCATGTAGACCACCGGATCGGCCGCACCGTAGGGTTTGAACACCGGATACGTGCCATTGCCGCGCTTTCCGCAACCCACCGCCGATACCGGGAAGTACATATTCCAGGGGAAGTGGATGGACAGCGCCGAATCGACGGCCGGGAACAGCCGCCGCACCAGATTTCTGGTGATCTCGCTGCGCTGCACGATCTGCACCGGATCGTAGGAGTTGCCCGCACCATTGCTGCTCACCGGGCTGTCCGACCAATTCGACGGTGGCGCAACCATATTCAGTTCGGGCAGATCGATGAGCGACAGCAGATCGGTCTTGGCGACAATCGTCGAGACGTGCACCCGCGGCGGTTCGATCGGCAGTTGAATGGGGTAGCTGTTGGCCGCCCGCCAGAGCTTGGCGATCTGATCGATCATGAGCGTGGTGCGCCCGACGGTCTGCGAGTGTTCGACAGTATTGGCCAGGCTCTCCTGATTATCGGGATCGGCCTGCTCCCGCATGAGCGCCAGATACTGCTTGTTCAGCGTGGACGGCACCACGAACCACAGGAAATCGGCCACCGCCAGATGCGGACTCACCCGCGCGGCGACCGCGCCGTCGGCGATATCCTCACCCGCCACATCGACGAAGGCGAGATTGACGGCGCTCGCGGTGTGCACCGAATACACCGTCACCAGAATGGGTTTGCGCTGCTCCAGCCCGGCCCAGGTATGACCCTGCGTCTGTCGCTGCGTCGAAGTGGAGATGCCGTCGAGGTGACGGGTCGGCTCCATCGCCATGCGCCGCGGCCCGGTGGCGTCGAGCGCACGCCGGTCCAGCAGGCGGGCCTCCAGGGCGGTCCAGAGGCTCGCCGATTTGGGCGAGACGATGAAGGAGAACCGCGCGGCCAGCTTCGGATCGTTCATCATCGAATGGATCATGGATACGATCAGATGGCTCTTGGAAGACGCCGATTCGCCGACGAATCCGATCACCTTCGTCGGATGGTCGAGGATGACCGGATCGATCTCACATCCGTTCGGGCAGCGCAGATTCAGCTTGTCGAAATAGGTTTCGATCTGCTTGGCGTGACCGCCGTTGCGCTGGCGGATCACGGTGTACCAGCGATTGCGCTCGCGGTCGTAGGTGAATTCGTTGAGGCAGTTCAGGCAGACGGTTCTCACGCCGGGTACCTCACGTGAGCACCGCCAGGGTGAATATCGCGATCGTGCCCGCGAAGAACACCACGCCCACCCGGAAGGCCGTCCAAAGCCAGTGCGACGCACGCGATCCCGGATACACGTACCGCTGCCATGCCATCCCCACCTGTCGATTTCTCACTATCTCACCTCACACGAACTTCCCGACCTGCACGAGCAGCCAGGCGAGCAGTAGGAAAACCAGTCCGCCGAGCGCGATTCCGGCCGTCGCGGCGACGCCGAACAGAGCGGCGACATAGCGGTAATCGTCCTTGGCCAGTCCGGCGAGCAGCCGCTGCCGGGAGGCCAGTGCGGGAATCAGGAAGAAATTCCAGGTCGACGAATACAGCAGCGGGTCAGCGGTTTCCAGCTCCGGCTCACGGAGCGCACCGGGAGTCAGCACCGAGGTCTGGGACTGTCGCAGCTGGTCCGGGACCGTTCCGGGCCGGGTGGTCCGGGTGGCGTTCGATACGCGTTCGAGCGCCTCGCAGAAATAGTGCTGGAATTCCGCCGCCGATCGGTGCCGCTGCGCCGGATCCGGGGAAAGTGACCGATCCAGTACAACTTTGAGGTCGTCCGGAATTCCGGCGGGGCCGTAGGCGCGGGGGAGTATCTCGGCGCAGACCACGGCGAAGGAGTACACATCGCTGAGGTGGGTGATCTGCCCGTGGTGCAGGTACTCCGGAGCCGAATAGTGCTGGGTGCCCAGTGCGCGCTGGGCCTGGGTGAGGCGCTGGATGTGCTCGCGCATCTCGATCGCAATGCCGAAATCGGCGAGTTTCGCCGTGCCGTCCGGGCCGATCATAATGTTCTCGGGCTTGATATCCCGATGCACCACCTGCTTGGAGTGCGCGTATACGAGGCCGCTGAGAGCATCGGTGAGAATTCTGAGCAGGCTCGGTAGCGACCAGTTCTCCGGATGGCGCAGATGCTGGCGTAGGTTCTCGCCCGGAATGAACTCCATCACCAAGAACGGGTAGCGCCTGCGGTTTTCGACGAAAACGCCGGCATCGTGCACCGTGACGATATTCGTGCAGTTCATCTGCGCGGCAATATGCGCCTCGCGCTCGAACCGTTCCTGCTGAATCCGCTCATCCTGTTCCAGCGGTGGCAGACTCCCGGAATCGAGCACTTTGACCGCGACCCGGCGACGCAACTGTCTGTCCCACGCGTCCCAGACCTCGGCCATTCCCCCTCTGCCGACGAGTTCCCGTAGCTCGTAACGGCCATTGATCAGCCTCAAGCGCGTGCGATCCCTCCAAGCCCGGCGGACTCCCAAATCACCGCCGAGTGTACGCGCGCCACGCGCGAGCGCCTCGCTATATTTCCTTGCCCTGCTGGGCATTCAGCGAACGAGCAGTCGGTTCGTTATCAACTTGCCACCGGATCTGCACAACTCCCGCACACAACACCACCGCGGTCCCCAGCAACACCCCGCCGGCCACGTCGGTGAGCCAGTGCACGCCCAGATACAACCGCGTCGCACACATGGCGACCACCAGCACCGCGGCCACCGCAGCCGCACCCCAGGCCCGCATTCGCCCCGGCCGCGACCCGAGGTACACCAGCACCGCCGCCCCGAACCTCCGCCGCCACCACGCCACCCCCGCGACCAGGATCGCAATCAAGCTCGCCCGCCCCGGATTCCCGAAGAACGTGACCTCCCGAGCCACCGTCGTCCACCCCGCCGTCCGATGCCCCACCAACCACTCCCACACCCCCACATCCCAGTCAACCGCCCACCCCACCACCCAAACCTGCCAGCTGAGCAGCAAATACACCCCACCCACCACCCCCGCGGCCAACCCCAACCACCCCGCACGCCCCCACGGCACCCGGACCATGCCGCCCATCATCAATCACCGCCCCGCCCCACCCGCCGTCTCCCAGGGCGTGTCACCCACCCGATTTGCAGTTCCCCCACCCGGCTCGGTAACTTCATCCAGTCGCTCGTCCAACGAGCACGGGGCTATGGCGCAGCTGGTAGCGCACCTCACTGGCAGTGAGGGGGTCAGGGGTTCGAATCCCCTTAGCTCCACCAGGTCAGAGACCAGATCCATTCCCCATCAGGGGAGCGGGGTACTTCCAGTGTGCCAAAAGTGTGCCAACTCTTGGGAATTCCCCTCATCGGGCTACGACCCGAAAGCCGCGGATCCGGCCGCTGCTAAGTCCTCACCCTGGACGACGGAGTAGATCGACAGAGACATTGCCGGATCGTGCCCGTGCCACGCCGCCACAATGTGCACCGGAATCCCCAGGGCCAGCATGGAACTCACGGACGAATTCCGAAGCCCCTTCAGCTGGATACGTCGCAGCCCGGCCGCTCGTGAGATTCGCTGGAACTCATCGGAGTAGCGCTCAGGTCGGAGGGGAGCACCCGCTTCGTCCACCACGATCAGACGGTCGTCGGTCCATTCGATGTCCAGCGCCAGGCATTCGGCACGCTGGACGCGTTTCAGGCTGCGAAGCGCTGCGGCCAGTTCCGTCGGCGGCGGAAGATCCCGGCGGGACCGCTTGGACTTGGGAAGGTTCTCTTCCGTGGTCGTGCCGACCGCGACTCGGCCCCGGCGGACCTTCAGCGAGGCATCGGAGAACCGGGTCCACCTCATGCCCAGAACTTCCGAGCGGCGCATCCCGTACGTGGACATGAGCCAGGCGGCGTACAGCCGGTGGCCCTGAGCCACCTGGCGGAATCGCTGGACCTCCGCGACCGTCCACGCCTTCGGATCCTCGGCGTCGTCGTCATCGTCCCTGTCGTCGATCTCATCGGCCGGGCGCTCCACCAACGCCACGACGTTGCGCGGCAACTTTCCCTGGTCCACGTAGGACTGAACCATCATGGACAAGGCCGTAAGGGTCGACCGCACGGTTACGGGCTTGACGCCATGCGGCTGCGTGCTGTCCTGGGCTTCCGCCGCCGCGTACACGCCCCGGCTCACCCGCTGGATTCTGCCAGCCCGTAGTAGTGCGGATAGGCGCGTGTGAACGTCCTGGCCGGCAAACTCGGTCTGTATCGCTCTCGCAGTCACGCCGTCCGTGTGCAGCGCCACGAATGCCGCGACTCGCGAGGACAGAGAATTTGGGTCCACGTTGGCGCGCTGGTCCACGCGGCCGTCGGTCAGCATCCAACCCACCAGCTTGTCGACATCCCCGAAGTGCCTGAGCTGGGTGAGAGTTAGTAGCGCTACGATCCGCGGCCATTTCACTGCCGGGTGCATTCGCCCGATCTGCACGGTTATTCGGCGGTCACGGGCACATTGCTCCACGTCACACTCTCGCCCACGATGTGATGCGGGACAAGGCAATTCCCCGACACGGGTAGGCGTGCGACCGGCAGGTGCCGACGCTTCACGCTCCTTATTCGAGGGTGGCTGCCCGCTCGAAGCAATCAGGAAGGGGAGGTCGTGATGTCGTCGACCATGCCGAACCGGACCGGTTCGAAATCGCTGGGGCGGGAGATCCGTGGCAATGTCGCCGACGTCGTGCTGTCGAGCCTGCGGACGTTCGGGCGGGCCATCGCCTTGGCATGCGGCGCGGTCGCCGGTGGGTGCGTCGATTTGGTCACCGGCAGGTTTCACTGGCGCGAAACTCTGCACCAGGCTTGGTATTTGGTGACGGTGACGGCGATCCCGGCCGTGCTCATGGCGGTGCCGTTCGGGGTGGTCGTCTCGGTGCAGGTCGGCAATCTCATTCATCAGGTCGGTGCGGATTCATTGCTGGGAGCTGCGGGTGGGCTCGGCGTCATTCAGCAGGGTGCGCCGATGGCGACCGGGCTGCTGCTCGGCGGCGCGGGCACCGCGACCATTGCCGCGGACCTCGGCGCGCGACGCATTCGGGAGGAGATCGACGCACTCGACACCATGGGTATCAGCCCGCTGCACCGGTTGGTGATTCCGCGTATGGCGGCGATGCTGTTCATCGCGCCGCTGCTCAATGTGCTGATCATCTTCACCGGTGTGCTGTCGGGTTACGCGGTGGCGACCGGTATTCAGGGCGTCACGCCGGGCAGCTACTGGTCTGCCTTCGGTTCTTTCACCTCGCCTACTGACCTGGTGATCTCGCTGGTCAAAGCAGCCCTGTTCGGGTTGATCGTGGTGGTGGTGGCGTGTCAGCGCGGGCTGGAGGCGGCGGGCGGACCACGTGGCGTGGCCGACGGTGTGAATGCCGCGGTGGTCTTGTCCATCGTCGGGATCTCGGTGACGAATGTGATTGTCACCCAGTTCGTGACGATGTTCCTGCCGACGAAGTTCGCCTGATGGCCGCACCGTACGCCCCGCGCGGGCTGGGTCGGCTGTTCCGCATGGTGCGCGGGCGCGAGCGGCTGCTGGGACCGCTGGATTCGGCGGGTTTCGCGCTGGCCTTCGTCTGGCAGGTCTTCGCGTCGGTGCCGCTGACGCTGCGCCGCTACCGCCCGCAGACCATGCGCACGATCACCGATATGACTTGGGGCCGAGGCTCTTTCATTGTCGGCGGCGGTACGGTGCCGGTGCTGATCGTGCTCGGCGTCGCCATGGGTGCGGGTGTGGGTATTCAATCCTTCGCCGCACTGGACCTGCTCGGTATGGGACCGATGACGGGAGTGGTATCGGCGTTCGCGAACACCCGGGAGCTCGCGCCGATTGCCGGGGCGATCGGTTTCGCCGCGCAGGCGGGCTGCCGCATGACTGCCGAGATCGGTTCGATGCGCATCTCCGAGGAGATCGACGCGCTCGAGGCGCTGGGCCTCAAATCTGTTCCGTTCGTGGTGACGACGCGGCTGATCGCCGGTGCGCTCGCCGTGGTGCCGACCTTCCTGGTGGCCCTGCTGCTGAGCTATGTGTCCTGTTCGGCGGTCGTGCTGGTGGTGCACGGGCAATCCACCGGGGTCTACGACCACTACTTCTCCCAGTTCGTGAGCGGCTGGGATGTGATCGCCGCAGTCATCAAAATGCTGGTGTTCAGCATCGCCGTCATACTGATCCATTGCTATCAGGGCTTTTTCGCCACCGGCGGACCCGAGGGCGTGGGCATTGCCTCCGGACGCGCCGTGCGCGCCAGCTTCATTGCCATCATCACCCTCGACATGGTGCTCACCATCATGCTCTGGGGCATCGACTCGACCATCACGTTCACGGGGTAGACGAATGCCTGCATACGCAATGCCCGGAGTCGCCACCAGCCCACGCCGTGCCCGGATCACCGGCGTCGTCATGGTGCTGCTGGTGTTGGCCTCGCTCGTGGCCTGGCGCGGCACGGAGGCGGCGCGGCAGCCGCACTTGTTGCGAATCGACTTGCGCACCAGTCGAATCGGCGACGGCATCAAAGCCGGAGCGCCGGTCAGCCTGCACGGTGTGCGGGTGGGCAGCGTCACCGGAATCACCAGTCTCGCTACGGGGCGCCAGTTGGTGTCCCTCGCACTCGATCCCGCCGAATTGTTCGGCCTCACAGATAGTTTCGATATCGATTACGCGCCGGCGAACCTGTTCGGCATCAGCGAGGTTGCGCTGAAGGGGCGTGGCGGCGGCGCCCCGCTGCGTGACGGTTCGATCGTGGAACTCACGGGGGCGGGCCGGGTGACCGACGTGACCATGGGCAATCTGCTGCGGTCGGTATCGGCCGGTACGACCAGGGTGCTCACCCCGGAGTTGACCGAATTGCTGACTCATGCGGGGGCCGATATGGCGGCGTTCACGCCGCTGCTGCGTGCGATGGTGACGGTCGCCGAGGCTGTCGCGGACACCCAGCACTATCCGTCCGCCTTCCTCATCGACCAGTACGCCTCGTTCATCGACGGGGTCGGCAAGTTCGCCGACGGCACGGTGCGACTGGTGCACGAGACCTACAACATGCAGGTATTCCGCACCGACCGTGCACGTTTCGATATCGGCGTGAGCCTGGTGGTGGACCGGCTGTTCCCCGGGATCGCGGCGCTGGGGTTGTCGGCGAAGCAGTCGCTGCAGGGCTACACCGACAGCGCCGCGGTGCTGGTGGATCAACTGGCGCGGATGGTGCCCGACCCGGCGCTCGCCACTGCCGATTTCACCGAACTGCTGGACCGGCTGGACCGGAGCTTCCGCGACGGCCCGAACGGACCCGCGCTCGCCCTGGACGTCACGCTGCGCGGCGTACCCGGCGTCGCGGTGCCGCTACTCGGCGGGCGGCCGCTGCCCGGAACGACTTCGGAGGGAGGACGATGAGCACAAGCCGTTCGATCTTCGGAACAGTGTGGCGTCTGGTGTTTTTCGTCGCATTGATCGGGGTTCTGCTGGCAGGCATCCTGCTTGCCATCCAACGCCCGGTCGGCGGTGCGAGCCGGGCAATCGATGTGGTGTTCACCGATGCCAACGGTCTCAAGACCGGTGACGATGTGCGCATGTTCGGCGTGGCGGTCGGCAAGGTCGAGCGAATCTCGCTGGACGGCACAATGGCCCGGGTGCGGATCGGGGTGCGCGATGACCGGCCGCTCTACGACAGCACTCGGTACTCGATCCGATACCAGAACCTGGCCGGTCAGCGCTATGTCGATATCCAGCAGCCGGCCCAGCCCGGCAGGCCGATCGCCACCGGCGTCACGGTCGGCGCCGATCACAGCACCGGATCGATCGATATCACCGCGCTGTTCAACGGTATGGAGCCGGTGCTGAAGGAGTTCTCGCCCGAGGCGGTCAACGAGTTGGCTGTCAATGCGCTGGCGGTCTTCGAGGGCGACGGCAGCCGGATCGGCGCCACGCTCAATGCGATCGGCACGCTCAGCTCCTACGTCAGTGACCGGCAAGCGGTTATTTCCCTGCTGCTGCACAACTTTCAGCAGGTCTCCGATCAGATCGGCGGGCACTCGACGGAGGCGCAGACCCTGCTGCGGGGGATCTCGGATGTCTTCGTCAATCTTCAGCAGCAGTTCGACGGCCTGATGGATGCCGTAGATATCGCGCCTCCGGTGCTCGGGGCGTTCAATGATCTGCTCGCCACCCTCGGATTCACCCATCCGGGCAACCCCGATCTGAATGCCGATCTGCGGCAGTTGTTTCCGGATCCGAAGGCAGCGCTGGACGCACTCGGAAAACTGCCCGCGGTGGTGCAGGGCCTGACCGCTCTGATCCCGGCTCCCGGGCAGAGCGTCGATCTGACCTGCACGCACGGGCACGCGCAGGTTCCGGTCCTGGCCGATGTGCTGATTCACGGACAGAGGATTTCGGTATGCAAGAACGGCTGAGCGCGGCACCGCGCCTGCTACGGGCACTGGTGCGCCTGCTGCGCGGCATCGATCGGCACGAGACGGCGCAGCGTCAACGGCAGTTGGTGTTCGGCCTGATCGGCCTGGCGGGCGCGGCGTTGCTGCTGGCCGTCTGTGCTGTCACCTATGTGCTGCCGCTGGGTAAGCACACGTATTCGGCGGCGCTTGAGGACGCCCGTTCGGTGCGGGTGGGCGAGGACGTGCGCATCGCGGGTATCACCGTGGGCAAGGTCGTATCCCTGGATCTGCGTTCGGATTCGGTGTTCATGCGCTTCACGGTCGAGGACGCAGTCTTCCTGGGCGAGCACACCACACTCGATATCCGCATGCTCACCGCCATCGGCGGGCACTATGTCGCCGTCGTTCCGGCGGGCGAGCATGCGCTGGGTGCGGCGACCATCTCGGCCGATCATGTACGGCTGCCCTACAACCTGGCCGATGCGCTACGCGATGCCCAGCGGCCGCTCACCGCCGTCGACGGAGAGACCCTGCGCCGCAATATCTCCGCGGTGAGTGCCGCCCTGGACCGCAGTCCAGGCTCGTTGCAGGCGATGACCGACGCGCTGGTCTCGGTGGTCGATGTGATGAATCGGCAGAACGCCGATGTGAATCAGGCACTCGATGTCGCCGATGAATATCTGAGCATGCTGGGCCGTTCTCGAGGGGTGATCGGGGCCATGCTCACCAAGATCGGCGCCATGGAGACGACTGTGCTGGGCCGTCAGGGCGAGGTCATCGAGGCGCTGCGGGTGGTCAGCGAACTGCTCTCCCGGCTGGCCGCGGTCGAACCGGCCTGGCGCGTGAATCTGGAACCGCTGGCGGACAAGCTTGTCGAGACCTATCCCGAATTGGAGCGACTGGGTGCGCGACTGGGGGACGTGGCCGGTGCGATCGGCGGGCTCGGCACCCGGCTGAAGGGCCTGGCGGCCGAGCCGGGGCCACTGACCATCGATCAGTCCGGTACCACACTGACGGTCCCGGATCTGTGTATTCCATTGCCGGGGAGGGGTTGCTGATGCTGCGGCGCATTCTGCTCACGCGTGGGTTCGTTACTGTTCTCGGCGGCCTGCTGGTCGCTGTGATGGTGACGGCGGGTGCGTTCGTGCTGCTGGATCCGATGAAGAAGACGGTCGGATACTGCGCGATCATGCCCGATTCCATCGGCCTGTACGACGGTAATGCGGTCACCATCCGGGGGATGAAAGTCGGTACCGTGCACGGCATTCGCCCCGATGTCGCGGGAGTGCGGGTGGATTTCGATATCGATGCCGCGCATCCGCCGCAAGGCACCGTGCGCGCGACGACGGTCTCGGACACGCTGCTCGCGGACCGGACCCTCGCGGTGGTGGGCGACACCGGCGGCCCGGTCTGGAACCCGGGAACCTGCATCACCCAGACCTCCACCCCCAAGAGCCTCACTCAGACCTTCACAGCGCTGTCCAAGGTCGCCGACGAGCTCCAAGGTGGCGACGATCCGGTCAAACGCGATCAGGTCCAGCACGCGGTGGCCGCGTTCGATCAAGCCACTGCGGGCAGTGGACCCAAGCTGAACGGACTGATCCGCGATCTGGCATCCGCGGTACGTTCGCCCGATGCCGCCATCGGGCATATCGGTTCGCTGATCGACACGGTCGACGAACTGTCGATGAGCGTGGCCGGCGGCTGGGGAAAGCTACGCGAAATGCTCAACGGTTTCGCACCGATCCTGCAGACGGTCAATGACGTCTGGGACCAGGTCGTCGAGATGGTGAATTCGATTGTGACACTGCTGCCCCTGCTCAATGACATCACCACCAAGTACGGGAAACCGATCCTGCGAGCTCTCGACGGTTCGGTGCCGCTGCTGCATCTGATCGGCGCCAATGTGGGCAGCCTGTCGCAGCTCATCGACATGATCCCGGTGGTGAACGGGCTGTTCCAGAAGGTCTCGGATCCTGATACCGGTCGCCTGTCGGTCGCGTACGCACCGCCGAAAGTCGCACTGGCGCAGCCGGACGCGGATCAGGTGTGCCAGGCGCTCAACGTTCTCGCGCCCGGTGGCTGTGCGGGGACCGGCGGCGGCACGGCGTCCGCGTCTCTGGTGCCGATGCTGCTCGCAATGGCGGGTGTGCGATGAGGTTGTCTGTCATCGGCCGCCGCGCATCGGGTGTGGCGTGCGCTCCGGTGCTGCTGGTCGCCTTGCTCGGCTGCTCGATCGAGCCGTCACAATTGACGCTGCCAGGGGCCGGGGTACGGGGGCCCACCTATCCGGTGCACATTCAGCTGGCCAACGCGCTGAATCTGCCCGCCGGAGCGAAGGTCATGTCGAACGGCGCGCGGGTCGGCACCTTGGCCGGCGTCACCGTCGTGGACCCGTCGGCGGCCGCGCCAGGTTACGCGACGATCGAGGTCGACATTCAGAAGTCGGTCATGCTGCCGAGTTCCGTTCGTGTGCAGCTGCGGCAGGACACCGTGCTCGGTGATATCTATATCGCCTTGGACTCCGGTGGGCCGGACCACGGTGCGCCGCTGCCGCCCGGTGGCACGGTTCCTGTCACACAGACCGAGCCCGCACTGCAGATCGAGGACGTGATCACCGGATTGGCGACCTTCGTCTCCGGCGGCGCGCTGCAGTCGGCCCAGCATGTGGTGGAGCAGATCAATGCCGCCCTGCCGCCCGATCCGGCCGACACGGCGCGGATGGCGTCGGCGCTGAAGAACGACCTCATCGATGTCGCCGCGAACCTGGACGCCTCCGATGCGTTTCTCGCCGCCGTCTCCACGAACGTGAAGACGGTGCAGGACAATCGGGACGCGCTCGATACCCTGCTGACTCCCGAGGGCGCGGCCACGATCACCGCCATCGCGCAGTCGCTCATCCACACCGTCGGCATCGTCGGTGCGATCGGGGGCATCGCACACGCCCTGGTCTGGATCACTCCGCTGGTGCGGGCGGGCGATGCCGCCGCGAAGGCGTTCGTCCCGCTGGTGCTCGCCGCGGGCAGACCGCTCAACCTGAGCGCCCCGTCCAATCTGAATCGAGTGGTGAGTCTGTTGCGGGACAAGCTGATCCCCTTCTTCGAACGAGGCCCGGAGCTCACCGTCACCGGGTTGCACGCCGAGAACCAGGCGGGGCCCGTCGCGGTGCCGACCGACGAACAGGTCGACAATATGATCGGCGTACTGCGAATGATCGGCATGGTCCGATGAGGGTCCGGGCGAGTTCGGTACTGTCGCTGACCGCGATTGCCGCCGTGTTCGTGCTCGGCAGCGCCTACCTGACCTTCGCCGTGGTGAAGGTGGACTGGTTCACCGGCTACCGCACCGCCTCGATGGAACTGTCCGACGCTGTCGGGCTGGTGGCGCATTCGCCGGTATTGCTCTCCGGCATCAAGGTCGGTGAGGTGGAGTCGATCTCCAACGCGCCCAAGGGCGTTCGTGTCCAGTTCCGCGTCCGGGACGAATATCGCATCCCGGTCGACAGCGGCGTCACCATCGAGCAATTGTCCGCGCTGGGGGAGTCCTACTTGGAGTTCAGGTCCGGGTCGGGCGGCCCGTATCTCGAAGACGGCCAGCAGGTCCGGGCGACGGCCGTGCAATTGCCGGTCTCGATTCCCGAGATGGCCGACACCGTCACCCGCATGCTCGAGCAGTTCGACCCGCAGATCCTGGGCCGGTTGATCGACACCTACGCGCAGGCGCTGGCCGGGACCCAGGAGCTTGTCCCGCAACTGGCGCACGCCTCGGATCTGCTGGCGGCCACGCTACTCAGCCGCGCTCCGCAGATCCGGAACCTGCTCACCAATGCCCAGGTGCCGGGACCTGACGTCGCCGGGGCCGGGGCCGATATGGCCGCAGCCGGGCCGCAGTGGGGTGAGTTCGGCGCCAAGGTGCGCGGTGTCGTGGAGTCGCTGCAGCATCTGCTCGATGCGCGGCCGGTGCCCGATGCCTACGACACCGGCACCGGACTGCTGCCCTTTCTCGGATCCCTGACCGACTATGTCGACAAGATCGGACCCGATCTGCGCACCCTGTTCCCGCTGGTGCAGCCACTCATGGCGCATGGGGCCGCGGCGTTGCCCGGCGTGGATCTGTCGGCCCTGATCGCGCAGGCGCTGCGCGGCGTCAGCCCGGACGGTGCGGTGCGGCTGCAGATCGATCTCAGCGCACCCGCGCACTGAATATCCGTTCATCACACCATCTTTGCCATTCGGAGGACCGATATGACCACCACCAGCCAGAGCTCCGAACAGGAGACCGCAGATAGTTCGAAGGCCGACAAGGCCACCGCACCGTCGCGTGCCACCGCCTCGAAGCGAGTGTCGCTGCGACTGTCCACCCTCGCCACGGCCGCCGTGGTCGTCGTATCGTGCACGGGCTCAGCGATATTGGGGTTGCTGCTGTGGCAGTCGCATTCCGATGTCTCCGGGCGGGACCGCGCTGCGGCCGACACCCACCGTGCCGAGCAGGCGGCGACCGACTACGCCGTCGGCGCCGCGACGGTCAACTATCAGGATTTCGCGGCGTGGATCGGCAAGCTCAAGGCGGGTACGACACCACAGCTGGCCACTACCTTCGACGCCACTGCGCCGAAGCTGGAACAGGTGCTGGCCCCGCTGAAATGGACCTCGAGCGCCACCCCGATCGCCGCCAAGACCCGCTCCACCGCAGGCAGCGTGTACACCGTGGACGTGTTCGTCAATGTGAGTTCCACCAGCGCGCAAACCCCGGACGGCAGCCAGACCACGGTCACCTATACCGTGACAGTCGACCGGAGCCAGGATTGGAAGATCACCGATGTCGGCGGGGCCTCCGCCGCGCTTCCGGCGAAATGACCCGCGCACAGGGGTAATTCGATCCCCGGCCCGCCCATCGGGCTTTCGGGTCGGGTTATGCCGGGGCCGCGGCGCTGAGACCATATGCTCGCAGGGCCAGATAGAGCTCGGCCGCTCCCAGCGGCGTCGAGGGATCCTGTCCGGTGAGCTCGGTGATCCGGTTGATCCGGAAGCGGACGGTATTGCGGTGGCAGAACAGCGATTTCGCCACCGCTGCCACCTCACCGCCGTACTCGTACCAGATATGCAGCGTGTGCAGCAGCACGTCACGATCACCGGCCGGCAACTCCAGGATCGGGCCCAGGCGCGCGGCGCTGATCCGTGCCGCGAGATCCGGGGAGCCGGCCAGCAGTATGGGCAGTAGCGCCTGGTCGTAGTGGACGATGAGATCCGACAGGGATTCCGCGGCGATGGCTGCCAGTTCGGCCTGACGCAATGCCTCCGGTGCGGCCGTCAGCCCGGCGAAGACCGGGCTGATCCCGGTGCGGCCGAGGGTGCGTTCGGTCAGCGCGGCGTGCAGGCGATCGATGGTGAAGGTCGCGGTGAGGGCGACGATACCCACATGGCTGTCGAGGCGCACTCGCCACGCCGAGCGCACACCGAGTGCGGTGATCGCCGCGCCGATCCCCGGAATCGTCTCGGCCGCAGTGGTAGTCGAGCGTGCGCACGCGATCACGAAGTCGCCGTAGAGCGGGAGCCGGAGCGTCTCGGCCTGTTCCCGCAGGCGTGTCACGTCACCGGCTCCGGCCAGCAGGGCGTCCACCGCGGCGTCGCGTAGTCGGGCGTCGTGCTGCGCCTGCTCCGTTCCCCATTCCTGATAGCCGACCGTCAGCGCCTGCGAATAATCGTCGACCAGTCGCCAGATCTCGGTAGCCGATTCCAGCAGCTCCTGTTTGGCCTCCGGATCGTCGCCCGCGAGCAGCAGCAGCCGATCCCAGGCGACCCGGGTGCCGATGCGGTACGCGCGCAGCACCGCCGCCAAGGGAACGCCGAGTTCGGCGCGGCGGCGCCCGGTGGTGCGAGCGGTGGTCAGGCCGATATGCGGATTGCCCGACAGGTATTCGAGCACCGACGCCAGATTCGCGCGGTTGGACTGCCACAGTTCCTGGTGGGTGATCAGATCGAAGGTCCCGTAGGCGGGTTCGGTGGTTTCGATGACCTCGGCGACCTCACTCACCAACTCGTCGATTCCGGCCAGCAGGGTGCGGCTGGCACGGGCGATGAAGGGCTCGGGGCGGTCAGTCATGACGCGATGTTAACGCTGCAAATGCGCTGGCTGAGACGGTCTGGTGCGCGGCATGCCGACGCACAGTGCGGCAGCGGTGAGCCTGTGCACACGCCTATGCGATCGCCGCGACGGCGGCAGGACAATCCAAGGACGTTGTGTCTGGGGATCACGCAGTCGAAAGAGCTTGCGGAGCACCGGGAGCGCCGTCTTCATCGTCGAGGGGCATCAATGAACACCCGAACAGAGCAGTTCCTGTATTCGTCCGGATCGATCTCGGTGAGCCGGGTCGGCTGGCGGCGTCCACGCCCAGTACTCGGCGCCCCGGACTCGTGCGACACGATCGGATATCTGCGCTTCCGTTCCACTCGCCCGATGCGATCAAATCTGGTGCTGTCGCTGCAACCGGGAAATACCGGCGGCCCGTCCAGTTTCGATCCGGTCGCCCGCAATCTGATCACCGAACTGGAACGCCGCGGCGTCGGCTGCGAAGTCTGGGCGATGGAGCGCTGCGGGCAGCGTCTCGTAGACGACCGCGGCGTATGGGCAGCCGTCGCCGCGGAGGACTACCGGGTGGCGATCGACTATTACTACCGGGGCGGGTCCGTGGACGGCGCCCGCTTCACCGGATGGCCGTCAGGCCGTACCGTTCGGTTCCTGTCCAGAATCGGCATTCCGCAGGTGATCGAGGATTGGCATTTCATTCACACCCAGGAGATGCCCGACCGATCCGAACGGGCGCGGCGGTTGTTCATCGGCGGACACTCGCTGGGTGGCCCGCTGGCGAACTACTACTGCCAGTGGGATTTTCCCGCAGGCCCCGGGTATGACGAAGTGGCCGGTGTGCTCGGATTGGACGGACCGATCGCCGTCGACGCGCTGCGCGTGCATCGACTGCCGGGCAGGCGGCCCATGGCCTCCGCCGCCGCCCGTGCGATGCCCTTCGCGGCGGCGACCATGCGTGCGCGCATGCTGCCGGCGTCGGCGAGTTCGGGACTGCTGCGGCTGACCGATATCGCCCTGCTGACCACCATCGCCGCCATCGGTGCACGATTCGAGCCGGACGCCGAAAGTGTTCTTCCGCAGCAGATTCCGCACTCCATGACCTTGGACCCGATGCTGCGCCTGCTGTTTCCGCGCGGCGGTCTGCGCTCCTGGCGATTGAGCAATGCGGCGGTCTTCGGCAGTCTGTTCGGCCGCTCCGCGCAGGGCACCACCCTCTCGGGCGATATCGGCTGCTACACCGGTCCTCTGCGGACCAAGCACCGCATGGTCACCCGGCTGGCCAACCAGCCGATCATCGGCGAACCGTTCGCGGCGCTGCTGAGCCCGAACCCCAGGTACATGCCGGCCGATCCGCGTACGGTCGTGGCGGGCTGGGCGGAGTCGCCCGATTCGATCAGCAGTTTCCAGGACACCGTATTGGCTTGGTCCAACGGTGATTTCAGCTATCTCAACAGCTACGAATCACGGCGATTGCGCAGTGAGGCGATGGTCGCCATGATCGGCGGCGTACCGGCCGGATGCGAGCGACTGGTCCATCGGGACTGGGAGCAGCACATTCCCAGCTTGGTCTTCGCCAGCGACGTCTGGGCGCCGATCCGTACCCGACGGACTGCTGCCGTGAACGAAGTCGACGCGGCCGGGTATTCCCACCAGGACATGCTCTGTGCGCGACAACCCGACGTGGTGGTCGACCGCATAGTGGAATTCATTGCCGCGCAAGAGATTGCGCGGCAAACGGCCTGACCCCTGCGGTCAGCCCGGAGTCAGCGAGAAACGGGAGCATATGAGCAGTAGGCCGGAACGTGCGCCGATCACCGATGGCGTCGCCGAGCAGCACGATCGAATGGTCCGAACACGGCAGCGGTTCTTCGGCGCAGCCAATGTCGATCCCGGCAGCGGGCAGGTGCGGGCAGATCGGGTGATTGTGTCCTGGTTCGGCTGCACCAGTTACGCGGTCGCCTTCACCGGAACGGTGCTGCTGCTGGACGCGTGGATTCCGCGCGGTATGCACAGCGGATATGTGCCCACCGAGGTCGCCGAGATCGGGTGGTTGCGGCCCGCCGCGATCTTCATCGGGCACGGTCACTTCGACCACGCCGGTGATGCGGGGCCGATCGCGCAGGCGGCCGGGGCGCGGATCTTCGGCACCGCCGGGCATTGCGAGGGCATTCGCAAGCAGCTGCGCGGTCACCGGATCCGGTGTGAATTCACGGTATTGGGTGATGACACGGCCGCGCCCGGGACCCGGCACGACTTCCGGCTCACCGAAGGCGTCGAGGTGAGTGCGATCCATCATCTGCATTCGGCGCGTAAACGTTCGGATGGATCGTCGCCGCGGCTGATACCTCGTCCGTATCCGCGCGACATTCTGGACCATCCGCCGACCCTGCGTGATTTCACCGACTCGGGACGCCGTCTCTTCGATGCGCACGGCGGTGTGCTGCTTTACCAGTTCCGCACACGGGGATTCACACTCACCTGGCACGATTCGTCCGGACCGTTGGCCGAGGATGGGCCGCAGGTGCTGAGGGCGCTGCGTGAACTCCCCGGCACGGATCTGCATCTGGGCGCGATTCAGGGTTTCAACCAGGCCACCAATGGGTTGCGCGACCCTCGGCACTACATCGAGGCCCTGCGCCCGCGCGTGTTCGTGCCGGGCCACCACGACAACTGGGGTCCGCTCTTCACCAGCCGCGCAGCCAGTTACGAGGCGCCGCTGCGGGCCGAGCTGGCGCGCATCGACCCGGCTCGGCGGCCGGAGCTGCGATTCCTGGGTGATCCGGTGGATTACATCAGGCCCGATCGGCTGACCTTCGAACTCTGATCGGTGTGCTGGAAAGTGCTGTGCAGCAGCACAATGCGTCCGACGCCGGGCGGTGGGGCGGCCCATTGTTCAGCGTATGCGCGGCGCGCAGAATGTGGAGTGCAGGGGAGATCGGCGTGGGCACAGCGGCTTTCAGGTCGCGCGCGCCGCTACGCCACGCATTTCTGAACCCAAGCGCATCAACGCCGTGGCGGCCGGGGACGTTCGCGCCTGATCGCAGCCGCGCCCGATCGAGGAGTCTCTTCGTGCCCGTATCGTTTCGTGATCCCGATATCGCCGACGGCGAGAAGTCGACCTACTCCGTCGCCATCGGTGATCAGCCCGCTGTGAGCGAAATCGTCAGCATCGTGACCGTCGATGCTGACGATCGCTACCGGTCACTGCTCGAACTCACCATGCCGGGGGACTTCCGGATGAATGTCGAGCAGACCTTCGATCGTGTCGAGGGTGCGCTCTCCTGCCGCGACTACCGTGCCGAGAGCCGGGTCGGCGCGATGTTGGTCAGCAGCGAGCACGGAAACTTCGCCGATACCGCGCATCTGCAGTTCGGCGGTGTCGTCGAACCCTTTCCCGGGCGAATGGTGCCGCTGCTGGGCGGTGTCACCGCCTTCCGCGGCCTGGAGTTCGCGAAGGGATCGAAGCTGAATGCCGATCTCTGGCTGGGCTTCTCGGTGCACTGGCCGATCGAGGTGAAGGTCGACAAAAAGGTCACCCTCGATATTGCCGCGGGCCGATTCGATGCCTGGCAGGTGCGCGTCCGCCCCAGCTTCTCGCATATCAACGGCCTACTGGACAAGGTGATGAGCGGCGTGCTGCCGCCGTTCGTCATGCACTTCGACACCGCCCCGGGCCACCGCATGCTGCGCTTCTCCTTCCCCACCGGACCGATGCCATGGAATCCCAAGGGCCTGGTGGAACTCAACCGCACCGAATAACGGCTCCGGCCCGCACGGATGAGCGCGGCATATCCACTCGACGGGTGGCGGCAGGGCAATGCTCTGCCGCCACCCATTGTCTTATGGGGCAATCGAGCTAAATAGCGCGGCGCAATAGTGATCCCGCAATGTCAATGGTCGTGTACACACCGGTGCGCGGTCATGACTGTGCATCCGAATACGGTTTCGGTGAATCGCGGCAGATGCCGAATTCCCGGCCCCTGTGATGGCACCCTTCTCCGGGGAGATATGTGTCGCGAGACACGCATTCGGAGGGATCGATGAGAATGAACTCGAAGCGGGCGCGTGCTGTCGCGGCATTGGCCGCGAGCGCTGTTCTGCTGGCCGTCGGCGGGGTGGGATCGGCTGCGGCCGATGATGGAATTGCACCGGGTGTGACAGCGCAGAGCGTGTTCGAGACCACGGGCCCGCATCCGGTGGCCACCGCGGTGCGCACCAATCCGTGTCAGGACTCGGTCTACGGCATGCTGCAGCACATTGTGGTGCACGCGCTCGGCAATCGGGACGATTTGACCTGCACGCAGGCCTTTCCCTACGGGCTGGATTCGCCGATCGGGGTGAACACCTACTACCCGGCCGATATCGCCGATCTCGGCGCCGCACCGCTGATCGTGCTGACCCCGGGCGTCATCGTGGATGCCGGGATGTACGACGCCATGGCGCGGCAGTGGGTCAGCCACGGTTTCGTCGTCGTGGTGCCGCACGACTTCTTCAACTCGCTCGCCTATGTGCCGGCGCTGGGATTGGCGGTCGCGCTCTCGGCCGATCACGATCCGAATTCCGTGCTGTACAACAGGATCGACCTCGGACGCACGATTCTGGCCGGACACTCCGCGGGCGGTCAGGCCTCTCAGCAGCTCGCCGCCGTACTGCCTGCGGTCGCTGCGCAGATCGACCCCGCGCTGCAGCTCGCCGGTGTACTCGCCATCGCACCGGGCCCCTTGGCCGTAGGTGCCCTGATTACAGTGCCCACCCTGTATCTCACCGGCTACAACGATTTCGTCGTTCCGGACTTCGCCTGGGTGCGCTGGTGGCAGTACGACCAGACGGTCGGCGCTCCGGCATGGATCGCCAATGCTCGTGGCGTGAGCCACTTCTCGCCGGTCGACGGTATCGACAACTACCTCGGGGAGGGAACGGCGATGGCATGGCTGGAGTATCTGGGCTTCGGTGACGAGAGGGCGAAGCAGTTCTTCGTCGGACCGGACTGGCTGCTGCCGGCCGACAAGACCTTCTACAGCGTGGAGCGCAATGCGCTCGCCGACCAGCTGCGGTAAAGCGGCCGGATCGACTTCGCGGAGATTCTCAGGCCGGAGTAGGCCCTGGAACTGGTGATATTTCGAATACAGCGCGCTGCGTATTGTAAATATGCTACGTTCGCCTTCCCTCGCACCCCTGTGCCTGTGTGAGGGAAGGCGCGGGCCCGCCGGGCAGATCTCGGCGGGGGCCGCGTCGTCACTGCTCATTACTCGAACACTGGAGCGCGGCGTATGACGATCCCGCCGAAACCCCTGCCCCTCGTGCCTGTGGGCGCGGACGGACGCCATCTGCATCAGTGTCCGCTGTGTGAGGCGATGTGCGGCTTGGAGATTCACGTCGAAGGTGGCCGCGTCGCTCGCGTTCGCGGCAATCCGGACGACGTGTGGAGCAAGGGGTACATGTGCCCCAAGGGGGCTTCGCTGGGCGATCTGCACCACGATCCGGACCGGGTGCGCCGTCCGCTGGTGAAGGTCGAGGGTCGGTGGCGAGAGGTCGACTGGGACACCGCGTTTCGCCGCTGCACGCAATTGCTCGCACCGGTGATCGAACGCCATGGAATCGCTGCGGTGACCTCGTTCACGGGTCAGCCGACGGCGCACACCCTGGGTCTGTCGCGCTATATCCACGTGCTGCTGGGCATGTCGGGTATGCCGACGTCGTACTCCTCCGGCACCGTGGATCAGTGGCCCAAGAACCTGTCCTCGCATCTGATGTACGGCGGCTGGTGGACGATTCCGGTGCCCGATATCGAGCGCACCGATCTGCTGATCATCATGGGCGCCAATCCGGCCGCGTCCCAGGGGTCATTGCTGGCGGCGCCGGACATCATGAGCACGATCGGTGAAATCGCCCGCCGGGGAACCGTTATCGTGATCGATCCGGTGCGCACCAAGACCGCCGCACGGGCGAGCGAGTGGATTCCGATCGTGCCCGGCACCGACGCCGCCCTGCTGCTGGCGGTGGTGCACACGCTGTTCGCCGAGGATCTCGTCGAACTAGGCGCACTGGCCGGTCATGTCGACGGCCTGGAAGTCTTACGCGAGGTGGCGGTGGACTGGCATCCCGAGCGCGTCGCAGAGACCACCGGTGTGCCCGCCGAACGCATTCGCGCGCTGGCACGGCAGCTCGCCGGGACCGATCGCGCCGTCGTCTACGGGCGGATCGGGCTGTGCAATCAGGAGTTCGGGAGTCTGTGCAGTTGGCTGGTGGACGTGGTCAATATCCTCACCGGGCACCTGGACCGCCCCGGCGGCGCCATGTTCGGCAGGCCGGTGCTGCGCTCGCTGCTGCACAGTCCGCAGCCCGGTCTCGAAGACGGCAAGGCGCTGTTCGGGCGATGGCGCACCCGCGTACGCGATGCTCCCGAAGTACTCGGACAGGTACCGGTCGCCTGCCTGGCCGAGGAGATCGAGACGCCGGGGGAGGGACAGATCAGGGCGCTCATCACGGTCGCCGGCAACCCGGTGCTGTCCGCGCCCTCCGGTGAACAGCTGGACCGGCTGCTGCCGACGCTCGAGGCGATGATCTGTGTCGACAATGCGATCAACGAGACCACCCGGCACGCGGATGTGATCCTGCCGGGGTTGTCTCCGCTGGAACGCGCCCACCTCGACGACCTGCAGTTGTCCTTCGCGCTGCGCAGCATCGCCAATTACTCTGCGCCCGTGTTCGATCCGCCCGATCCGGAGCGCCCCGACGAGTGGGAGATCCTGCTCCGGCTCACCGGACTGTGCCAGGGCACGCCCGCCGAGAGCGTGGATATCGCCGCCCTCGACGACGGCTTCACCGATTATGTCGCCTACACACTCGGGTTGGACGGAGCCTTCGTCCGTTCCCATTACGAGCGGGGCGGACCCGAGCGCATGGTCGACCTCACACTGCGCGGCGGGCCTTTCGGCGATCGCTACGGTGAGCGGCCCGACGGGGTGAGCCTGGAGATGCTCGAGCGCGAACCCAACGGCGTGGACTTCGGCCCGACGGTGGCGCAAATCCCCGGCATACTCGGCACCGCCGACCACAAGATCCGGCTGGCGCCCCGATACCTGCTCGACGACATCCCTCGGCTGGCGCGCCGACTACGGCGACCGGCCGCGGAATTGCTGCTGGTCAGTCGCCGGGATCTGCGCTCGAACAATTCGTGGATGCACAACGCGCCCAACCTGATGCGCGGCATGACGGGAAACAATCGCTGCACTCTGCTCATCCACACCGATGACGCGGGCGCGCGCGGGCTGAGCACCGGCGATGTGGCGGTGGTGCGGTCGGAGGCCGGATGTATCGACGTACCGGTCGAGTTGACCGACGACATCAAATCCGGAGTTGTCTCCATGCCGCACGGGTGGGGCCACGGCCGCGAGGGTAGCCGCCTGACGATCGCCAACCAGCACCCCGGAGCAAATACCAACGCCCTCTCGCCGCCTTTGTTCATCGACGACCCCTCAGGCAATGCGGCAGTCAACGGCATCCCCGTCACCGTCACCCGCAGTTGACATCCGGTCTGAGGGGTCGCAGAACGCAGGGCGAAGAATGCTCCTCCGAGGGTCGTGTCGATCTTGGGCGGTAGCGGTGAAATGGCATGCACGGCGGGCAGGGTCAGACCATCGGCAGCGGGTTGCGGCTGAGCGGATCGATGGTTTCGTGGACTTCCCAGTGCTCGGCCAGTTTGCCGTCGGCCAGCCGGTACAGGCTCGCGACCGCCACCGCCTCGCCAGTGGGCCCATCGATCAGATAGGTGCCGTGTACAACGACGGTGTGCTCATCGGCGATGATTCGCCGCACGTCGAATTGCACGTGAGGCTTGGTCTGATGCAGGCCCCTGCCGTAATTCAGCAGCCGTTCGGAACCGCTGCCGGTTCGGTCCGGAGCCGCATGCTGGTTGTGTTCGATGTAATCGGGGTCGACATAGAGCTCGACGGCGCGATACGGATTCTTCTCCGCATAGAACAATTCGGTGAAATGCTGTGCGATGCGGCGGTTCTCCTCGGCGGCGGACATTCTCTCACCTCTCGTCGAATGAATCAGAAGGCGATGACATTGAAGTGCGCGCCGGCGGGGTCGGCCAGGCGGGCGCCGAACCCGGTGCCGACCGGGACGTTGTAGACGGGGCGGACTACCGTCGCGCCCAGCGCCACCGCGCGGTCGAGGGTCTGCTGTGCGTCGGCCACCAGGAAGGCGACCTCCCAGCGGGAGTGGGTCACCTCGGCGGGC
Organism: Nocardia sp. NPDC006630; assembly: GCF_040611495.1. NCBI lineage: Bacteria > Bacillati > Actinomycetota > Actinomycetes > Mycobacteriales > Nocardiaceae > Nocardia > Nocardia sp. NPDC006630. The sequence continues at coordinate 13,831 of NZ_JBEXOK010000001.1, read as the reverse complement.
AGTTCGAAGACGCCGCCCCGGGGGTGGTCTTCGTCGTGGATCGTGGCGAACCTGGATCCCGGGGTAGCGGACTGGGTTTCGGTGTGCAGGTCGAAGGTCGTCGTCAGGAACTGCAGGGTGACAGGCCAATCGACGGTCTCGATCTCCGTCCACACCGGGGTACCGAGGCCGGCGGGCGCGGTCTTGGCGTCATCCCCGGCCTGCACGATGCCGATCGCTGAGTCGACCGGATCGGTGATAACGGCGATCTCTCCGATTTCCGGGATCGGCAGGACCGGGCGTAGCACCGAACCCTGATTGCCCTGCGCCGCTGCAATTGTCGCGGGGGCGTCCGCGGTGGACAGATAGGTCAGCCAGCCGTTCTGCTGCGTGGTGTCCGCGCTGCGCTCGAGCACTCCGGCGACCGGCAGTCCCTCCTTGCGGAAGAGGATGTATTGCCCGAAGTCCGTGGGACCGATCGGTTCCGCGGACCAGTCGAAGAGCTGCATATAGAACTCGATCGTCTTGGCGGGCTCGGCAGTGGTGACGTCGAACCAAGCGGGTAATCCGAACATGGCAATTCTCCTCGGGTGAATCTCTCCTGGGTGTAAGGGGTTTGGCGGTGGTGCGCCGGACCGCTAGCGCGGTTGGCCGGCCGGGTCGGCAACGTGCTGTTCCAGATAGCCCGCGACCAATTCGAGTTCTGCCTCCGTGTACAGGGTCTGGCGGGCCGCGTTGGCCGCGCGCAATTCCCGATACCGGCTCTCGAAATCGGCGAGCCGGTCCGTATCGAGCTCGACGCTGACCTTGCGCCGGTCGGCCGGGTCGGAGACCCGGCGCAGGAAACCCGCCGCCTCGAGTCGATCCAGCACCCGGGTTGTGGTGCTGGAGGGCAGTCCGGTCATCCCGGTGATGTCACCGGGGGTGGCCGGGCCGTCCGGGAGGGACATGAGGTTGAGAACTTGCAGGTCGACGAGGCGCAGGCCCAACTGTCGCGCGATCGAATCGTTGACGAAGACCGCACGGGCAATGAGCTGCCGGATGCTGATCTGGATTCGAGCCGTGGCATCGGTGCGCTTCGACATTCCCACCTCAATCTCTCCGATTCAGGACTATCCCGTTTCGGGAAATTCCCTATTCAGAGCATACTCATAGCGCAGCGAAAGGGAACGAGAGCTGCCTCACAGATCCTCCGGCGCGGGCCGCAGCATCAGCAGTCTTTCGAGAGCTCGCGGCAGATACCAGTTCCAGCGGCCCATCAGCGACACCGTCGCCGGTAGCAGTAGTGAGCGAATCACTGTGGCGTCCAGCAGAATTCCCAAACCTAGCCCGACGGCCATGACCTTCTGATCGGTGCCGGGGCCGGTGGACAGCGCCGCGAAGGACAGGAACAGGATCAGCGCGGCGCTGGTCACCAGGCGCCCGACCCGGCTCAGCCCCGCGATCACGGCTTGATCGGTGGATCCGGAGCGGCGGTACTCCTCCTGTATGCGGGCGAGGAGGAAAACCTCGTAATCCATCGAGAGACCGAACAGGAATGCGAAGACCATCGGCGGGATCCACACCGCGACCGCATGGGTGGCGGAAATGCCGTAGATCAGTTCGGAGCCGACGCCGTCCTGCCAGAACAGCACCATCGCGCCGATCGCCGCCGCGAGTGAAAGCAGGTTCATCACCACGGCTTTGAGCGGCAGCAGCAGTGAGCGGAAGGCTCGCACCAGCAGCAGATAGGTCAGCAGCGACAGCACCAGCAGCACCAGTGGGAAGTTGTCGTACACGGCGTGCTGGAAGTCGGTCTGCGCGGTGCCGACGCCGGTCACGCCGATGACCCCGTCCACTGCTGCGGCTCGGTCCTGTACCTGCTCGACCACCGCGACCGTGCGCTGATTCACGGTCTGTTCGCGCGGTATGGCCAGCAGCATCGTCACCGGCGGCCCGTCTCCCGACAGCGGCCGGTTGAGATGCACGTCGCCGGCATCGGCGACCACCACGTGCGTGAGCCCGTCGATCCCCGTCAGTGCGGCGGCGACCGCGGGCGCCCGATCGGTACGGGCGAGGATCTCGATCGGAGACAGGGTGCCGGCGGGAACGCCACTGTGCTGCAAGGCGGCGTAGGTCTCGTACGCAGGTCCGTTCTGCGCCAGCGAATCCGCCGACGAGAAGCCGATATTCGCATGGGCGAACGGAACCATCAGCAGACCGAGCACCATGAGTGCTGTCGCCGCCGAGATCCACCGCCGTCGCACCACGAACGCGGTCCAGCGCGCCCAGCGGACCCCGGCGGGACGGTGCAGACCCCGGTTGTCCAGCCACGGCCCGGCCACACTGAGAATCGCCGGGGTGAGGGTGATGGTCGCCAGCACCGTCACCAGCGGAATGAGCGCGCCCGCGATACCGATGCTGCGCAGGAACGGCACCGGCAGAATCACCAGCGACAACAATCCGATGGCGACTGTGATGCCGCTGTGCACCACCGCGGTGCCGGCGGTGCGCAGTGCGGTCACGATGGCGGCGTCATTGTCGAGTCCGCGGCCGCGCTCCTCTCGCCAGCGTGTGACCACCAGTAGTGAGTAGTCGATGCCGATACCGAGCCCCACCAGGGAGATCAGATATTGCACGATGAACGAATAATCGCTGAGGTAGGTCAACGGCAAGAGCAACAGCAGTGCCCCCGGGATCGACACCGAGGCGATGATCATGGGCAGCACCGCCAGTCGGGAGCCGAAGACGAAGGCCAGCACCAGCAGTGCGCCGCCGCCGGCGATGAGCAGCTCCAGGATCACCCCCAGTCCGATGCCGCTGCCCTGGCTCGCGGCCAGCGCGTCGGTGCCGGTCATGCCCAGTGTGGCGCCGACCGGCAGCAGCGGGGTGATCGCCGCGCCGACCGTAGCGGCCGGTGTGGCCGGGGTGGGGGTGCGGGTGATCGGATAGAACACATACGCCAGGGCGGTGCGCTCATCGGCGGTGCCGAATGCCGTCCGATCCGCGCTGTCGACGGTGTTGTAGGCGTCGAACACCTGCACCGGCTGGTCGTACATGCGCACTGCGGACAGCGATCCGAACGCCGACTTCAGTTCTGCGGCATGGTCTCCCACGCGCTGGCCTCCGGGCAGGGTGACGCTCACGATCAGCGGGGAACTGTTCTGACCCGCGGTGCCGAAGGTCGAGATCACCGCATGGGAGGCGGTGTCGCCGGGTTGCCCCGGCAGCGAGAAGTCGACGGTGAGGCGACCGGTGGTGAAGGTCGCCAGCGCACCGCCGGCGATCAACACCAGCAGCCAGACGGCGATGACCCGCCAGCGGTATTTCAGCGCCGCCTGGGCGATTTTCTGCACGGTGGTGGGCCCTTCTCGGTGCGGGGGATCAGGACGATGTCGCGGTGGGTGCGCGCCGCCCGGTGACGGTGCCGGTGCCCGGGACGATGCGTGCCCGCACGGTCCCGGACAATTCGTCGCCCTCGATGGTGGTGGTGAAGATGAGATTGAGCCGCATAGGATTTCGGATCGACTGATGCCAGATGAGTGAATCGCCGCAGACCTCGACCTTCGACAGTGGCGCCAGCTCACCGGATTTCGGATGCCGGGCGTTGCCGGTGACCGAACCGTCGGAGGCAGTGGTGAATTCGACGATCGCGGTCTGACGGCCGATCTGCGAGTCGATGGTCAAGGTCCAGGTTCCGTCGAGTGTCATGCTCGAATATCCTTTCGGCGCAGGGGAAGTGGGGGTTTCGCGGTGGGAATGTTCAGGCTCTCGTGCAGCGACTCGATGTGTTCGCCGAAGCCCAGGCGGCGCGGCGTGCGGTCATCCAGGCGCAGGGTGAGGGTGAGGCAGTCGTAGCGGGCCCCGTTCTCGCGGTGCCAGCCGGGCAGGTAGGCGCTGGCGGTGAAGCTCCTGCCGGTCGCGTCCGGCGTGCAGAGTTCGGCGATGACCGCCCGCTTGTCCGCGAGCACGTACACGGTGAGGTGATCCACGCGGGACGATGCGTGGTCGAGGACTTCGTGCAGCAGTCGCCGCACGTCGGCCGGGCTTCGGGCCTCTATCCCGGCGATGACCGCCGCGTGACTGGGTTCGAACAGCGAGAAGGCGATGCGGCCGTGCTCGGATTCGTGCAGGTACTCAGCCGAGTGCACGGCCGCGATTCGCTCCGGATAGGGACCGTCCTCCGTCCGGCCGACCATCGCCCGCAATTCGGCATCGACGAGACTGTCCGCGACCACCAGCGGGTGCGGCGGCAGCATCCGAAGCGGCGGATACTCAGGGTTGAAAGAGACGCCGATCAGGTGCTCTTCCCGGTCCTCGCCGACGCGGTGCATACCGCCGTCGGTGCCGGTCCAGTGAATGGTGTGGTCGATCCGCTCGAACAGGTAGCGTGACCGCTCGCTGCGGGCGTAGCCGTAGATCAGCTCGTTCTCCGGACGCGCCGCGGCGTCCGCCACGGTGGCTTCGAAGAGTACGGCGAAATTGCCGCGACCGGCGTACTCCAGCCGGACCGCCGCGCGCCCGAGCTCGCAGGTGCCATTGACCGAATCAGGCACGGCGACACTGGATCCCACCACGGCGTCGTCCGCTGTCGCCAGGAACCAGGAGTAGTCGCGCTCGGACAGGACGGTGCGGATCAGTGCTGGGTCGGTGCATTCGAGGATGGGATAATTGCCCCCGTACACGCGGTCGTACAGGTCGGCGATGCCCTCGGCATCGGCGGGGGCGGCGCGGCGGAATTGCAGTGGTGCCGTCGAGGTATCGGCGGAATTGGGCTGAACAGACATGGCCTGGGCTCCTATTCCGTTGTCGCCGGGTAGATATCGAGGTGCAGGGCGAGCGGCCGGCGCGGTGTGAGTACCAGGTCGGCGGTCACCGGTCCGGCGACCGCGCGGAACACGATGGCCAGTGGCGCGTCGGCATCGGTGATCAGCACCCTGCGGAAATCCGCCATCTGAGTCTCGATTTCGGCGCGTTCCCCGGTGGTGAACACCTCGCCCTCGGGCCCGCTGAGCATTTCGGCCTCGAACATCAGCGAGGTGGTGGGATGCACGCCGACGCCGAGCACGGTGGCCGCGAGCCACATTCGCTGCAGGGCGCGCCCGGCCTCCACGAAATCGCGGCGGGTGGTACCGGCGGCGGTGATCGCGCCCACCGCGGAGGCGCCCGCCGCCCAGGTGCGGGTGTACTCGAGCAGTCCGGCGCCCTCGCCGCGCTCGTGCAGGAACTCGGCGACCGTGGGGCGGCTCAGGATGCGCAGCGCGATCCGTTCGGGCAGCAGAATACCCAGATTCTCCAGCGGCACACCGTCTTCGCGGCCGGGCTCGTCCGAGCGGAAGTAGAACTCGTCGAAGGTTTCGGTATGCATTTCCGCCACGAGGGTGCGCAACCGATTGCCGATCGCCGTCCCCTCCCCGTAGACATGCTTGACCTTCTCCTCTCCGCTGAGCCACAGCCGCGCCGAGTACGGCTCGACGGCTTGGTGCAGCGCGTTGATCTCCGCGTCGGTGAGCAGGCGTCCGGCTTCTCGGGTGCGCTCGCTGTAGCGGCCGATCAATGCCGCACCGAGCGCGATTTCCGCCGCAGTGGCAGCAGACCCGTTCTCGCCGACCGTGACTCGGGTGTAGACCAGCGAATCGGCGCCCTGCGGGTCGTATTCGACCTCGGCGGAGAGTCCGCGGGCGCGCGCGGCGACCACGATGGATTCGGTGACCGCGCCCAGCACCACCCGGCGCACCGTCTCCCGGCCTTCGAAGAGCCGGTGGGTGTGCGAGCGTTCGGGCATGTGCACGACGTCGATCACGCGACCGCGCACCGCGAATCGCCACTGCTGGGTATTGCCGCCAGAGGGTGAGCGCATGGCCAGTTCGAGGATGTCGCGCACATCGGCGGGCAGCTGCTCGACCGCCGCCTCCGGCTCGGGATCCTTTGCGGCGGTGCTGGTCTCACGCGGCGTCCGGCCGATCCCGTAGGGCAGTTCGACGTGCCGGCGCACCGAGGGAACATCATGACCGAGCAGAATCGCGCGTGCCACGGTGGCCACCACCGCGCCGCCGTGATTGACCTCGGAGGCCAACTGCGGCCACGTGGTGAGCGTGGCGTCCATCTCGACCACCGACACCGCCGTGCGGTCGGAGATATCGTCGACGCCGACAATGGTGGCCATTGCCGCCAATTGCCCGTCGCGGTCCATGTTTTCGAGTTCCGCGGTGGTCAGATCACCGATCAGGCCGTGTAGCAGCGGGCGCGCCGGCTCCAGGTCGAAGCGCTCGATATCGAGCATGCCGCGGTCACTGGCCTCCATGAGCACCGGAATGCCGCGCCTGCGGGCGTGTTCGCGCGAGAGGACTTTGATCCACGGCATATCGCACTCTTCGACCAGGAGATCGACCTTGCGCCCTCCATCGAAGAAGGCGTCGATATTGAGATCGTCGATGCCGTCGTTGAAGACCTCGACCTGCAGATAGGGGTCGAGTTCGGCGATCTGGCGGGCAGCGAGGACCGCCTTGTTGACGCCGAGGTCGCAGACGTCGGCGCGCAAACGGTTCAGATTGGACAGATCCAGTTCGTCGAAGTCGGCGAGCTTGATGCCGCCGGCGCTGCGTTCGGCGGCGATGGTGAGTGCCACCGCATTACCGACCGACAGGCCGAGGATGCCGACCGTCTTCCCGGCGAGTGCGCGCTGCTCGTCGCTGGTCAGCTTGTTGCGATTGGCCGCAGTGCGGACCTCGACGAATTCGGGCTCGTCGAGGATGTGCACGAGTTTTCCCGACCACGGGTAGAACACCCACGCGCCGATCTCGTGGCGGGGCCGGCCGGCGATCAGGTCCTCGAAGACATCCGCACGCTCTCCCATGCGTCCGCGTTCGGGTGTGCGGATCTTGGCGAGATTCTCCAGCTGCAGCGTGAGCATGTCGTGCCGCGCGGCGACGACGCCGGAATGCTCCAACTCGGCCAGTGCGGTGACGTCCGCGGGCTGAGAGAGGCGGAATAGTGTTGGCGGAACATAATTGTCGACGTAGTCCGACAAGATGAGATCGGTGAATTGCATGCTTTTCCTCTGGCGTTCGGAGCCCACTTCAGGGGCGCTTCACCGCACTGCATTTGTGGTGTATGCAGGCAGCATTCATCCAGCACCTCTTTGTGCCACAAGAAATTCGGGAGAAAACGGTGGTGCGTGCGGCCGTTCAGCCGACCCCGAGTGCGGTCTCGAGCTCGGTGAGCGCCTCGCCGGTGAAGAGCGCGAGCCGTTGCAGGTGGGGGAGTCGATCCCGGTCGCCGATGAAGCCGATATTGAATCGGCTCGCCGTCGACATGGCCGTGATATTGAGCGCCTGTCCGTGCAGCACCACCGAGACGGGATACAGCTCATCGAGCCGGGCGCCGCGGAGGTACCGCGGATCGCCCGGGCCCGGCACATTGGAGATCACCAGGTGATACGGCGGACGAACCCGCCCGGCGAGCCCCAGCAGCAACTGTCCGACATAGGGGCCCTGGGTGAGCAACCCGAAGTTGTCGGAGGCCGCGTGCGGCAACCTCGCGAGTTGCTCCTTGGCCGCTGTGCTCGAGCGGTTGATGAAGGTGATGCGCTCGAGCGGGTCGGCGATATCGGTGCCGAGTTTGATGGTCAGGAATGCGATCGCATTGCTGCGATCGTCCCCCGCCATTCGCACCGAAACCGGTGCACCGCTGAGTAATCCGTGTGCAGGCAGCTCACCGAGCTCATCGAGGTAGCGGCGCAGTCCGCCCGCGCAGATCGCCAAGAAGACATCGTTCACGGTGACGCGCGCTGCGGTCGCCACCGCGCGAATACGCTCGAACTCGTAAGACTGCGTGCTGAAACGGCGATGGCGTCCGACCCGCCCGTTGAGCAGCCGGGCCGGCGGCATGGCGAACGGCACCCCGACCTCCTGCGGTGTGGGCGTGAGCGCCTCACCGATCAGCTCCGCCGTCACCGAGGCGAGCGCGCGCACCGCACCCAGTCCGGTGCGCACCGCGGCGAGTGGCCCCGGGGCGGCCCGCGCGGGCGGGAGCCTGCGCTCGGGCCGCATCTCGGACCACGGCGGTCGCACGGTCCGGTCGGCGCGGTCGCTGCTGAGGATCGCGGTGAGCCGCCGCGCGCCTTTGACGCCGTCCATCATCGAATGGTGCACCTTGAAATACAGTGCGAACCGGCCGTTTTCGAGCCCTTCGACGAGATGGCACTCCCACAGCGGTTTGGTCGGATCCAGCGGCCGCGCGTGCAGCCGGGAGATCAGCGCGCCCAGCTCCCGCTCGCCGCCCGGCGCGGGTAGCGCCGAATGCCGCAGGTGATAGTCCAGGTCGATCCGATCGTCCGGCAGCACCTGCCACACCGGTGCGAGTGAGACCGGTCCGGAGCGGCCGAGCAGAAAATTGAAGGGCGGCGCGAAGGAATCCGAAGCGCGCAGTTCGATCATCAACTGCCGCAGGAAATCCGGCGGCGCATCCGGTGGCGGCGAGAACAGTGCGAGCACCGCCACGTGGGCTGCCACCTCGGCGGAATCGATGGCCAGGAAGGCGCGGTCCACCATGGTCAGCTGTGCGATCGTCATTCGGTTTCCCCCTCGTGACCGAAATCGGCTCACGGATTCATTTCGTATGCGCCGGAGAGGTTTTTGATCTGCTTCCACACCGAGTCGAAACGGCCGGGGTCAATCGCGGGCTTGCGTACACGCGTCAGCGCCCACTGCTGCTGTGCGGGGGTGGAGGAGGATTTGCCGTGCAGTGCAACCGCCAGTTCGGAGAAGTCCCGGACGAACACCTCGAAGAGGGTGTCGAGGATCGCGTGGTCGAAATCGGTGATGGCGGCCTGCTCGAGGATCAACTGGCCGTAGACGAGCAGCGTGAACATCTGGCCCAAGGTGAGTAGGAAGTCCAGATCGCGCTGCTGGGCGGCGTCCGGTGCGGCGGTCTCCAACAGGGTGGTGAGGCCTTCGGCCTGTTCCCGTAGCAGCGCCACATTGGGCAGATCCGCGAAGGCGTCGTAGGCCTGCCGCCAATCGGCGAATGTGACCTTGCCGAGTCCGCGGGCCGGGCCCTGCCGGAACAAAAACTCATCGTCACCGGCGTCCTTTCGGGCGGGTACCGCCGCATGCTCAGCGGGGCTGAACAAGTAGCTCGGCATGAACTTCAGTACCAGTGCCAGATTGACATGCACGGTGCCCTCGAGCTTGGTCGGCGCGAAGATGTCCCGCGAGGCGCCGTCGAAGTAGGTATCGGCCTCGAAACCCTTGGCGGCGATGACATCCCACATGGCGGCGACGGCCTTCTCCGCCTCCTGCGTCACCTTCATCTTGTTGATCGGATTGAACAGCAGATAGCGCCGGTCCTGCGGGCCGGCGGTGCGGAAGTAGTCGACGGCCCGGTCGCTGTAGAGCTTCATGCCGAACAGCCGGGCGTAGGCGTCCACGAAAGATCTACGGGCATGCGGGAACTCGGTGACCCGTTTGCCGTAGAGCACCCGATTGTGCGCATGCGTGATCGCCTCGTACAGGCAGTGCTCGGCCATCCCGATGGAGGCGAAACCGATATTGAATTTGCCCACATTGACGGTATTGAGTGCGGCGTCGAAGGCCGCCTGGCCGGTGTGCAAGACATGCTCCGCCGGCACGGGATAGCTGTTCAGTGTGAACTCGGCGACGAACATGTGCGAGTTCACGGTGTTCTTCACCAGGTCATAGTTCGGGTGCTGAGAGTCCGCGGTGAAGAAGACATACCCCTCCGGCCCGTCCACATCCGAACGGCGGCCGAAAACCGAAACCACCCGTGCCACATTGCCATTGCCGATGTAGTACTTGCCGCCCTCGGCGGTGAAACCGCCGTTTCCGTCCGGGGTGAGGATCATGTCGGTGGAGTAGATATCCGCACCGTGCGCCCGCTCGGAGAGTCCGAACGCCGCCACCGATCCGTCCCGCAGCCACTGTGCGGCCGCCGTGCGGGCCGCTGCGTTCTCGCTCTGCCACACCGGTCCGACGCCGAGGATCGAGACCTGGCCGGTGTACCAGTAGCCGAGGCCGTAGAAGGCGAGGATCTCGAACAGTTCCGAGATCCGGGCGGTGTCCCAGCGTGCCTGCGGATCGCCCGCCGCGTCCCGGGCCGGAGTCAGGAATGTCGCGAACAGACCCTCGCGCGCCTGAAACTCCAAAAAGTCTGCGTACCAAGTGCGTTCGCGATACTGCTCGAGCAACTCGCGCTTGCCTCTTGCCTCGAACCAGTCGACGGTCGCGCGCAGCAGTCTGCGGGTTTCGGCATCGAAATAGGTCGGGTCGTAGGTTCGCGGGTTGAACAGGACAGCTGCCATCGGGGGTGATCTCCTCGGCGGAATGACTTTCGGGCACGTGGGCACCAGTGCGCACTGCGGGCCAGCCCATCGTGTGTTCCCAGGCTCCGCGCGGCAATGGGCATGGGCACAGCCCGCCTCGAATCCCGGTGTGTTGCCGCACAAATGTCACAGTGAGCGCGGGTGAATGTTGACCGGGTCACTCAGCGTGGTCCATAGTGACGTACGCAACGTTACTTAACACGGGGGTAACCCAGGACATGCGCGAACCGGCCACGCTCGAGGAGCTGCCGCGGATCACCGAAGGCGTCTTCTTCACCACGCCCGAGCGGTTGCCCCGCGGCCCGCACACACTCGGCCGCGAGCAGGTGCTCCAGGCACAGCGGGAGCGGTTGATCATCGCCTTCACCGAACTGGTAGCCGCGCGCGGTTACCCGGCGGTCAGCGTCGGTGATATCGCCACTCGCTCCGGCGTCTCGCGCACCGCGTTCTACGACTGCTTCGACTCCAAGGAAGCGTGCGCCGACGCGGCCTACGAACGCTTCATCACTCATCTGCTCGCCGAACTGGGCCGTCGGCTCGACGGCAGCGAACTCGACCGGGAGGTCACGGCCGTACTGCACGCCTATTTCGCGACACTGCAACAGGATCTGGTGGTGGCCAAGGCATTTCAGCTGGAAATGGATGCTGCCGGCCCGATCGCGCGGGCGCGGCGCCGCGGTGCGCTGCTGCGTTTCGCCGAACTGATTCGCTACGAGCAGATGCGGCTCGCGGATACCGACCCGACCATCAACACCGACTTGCCCATACAGGCATACCTCGCCGCCGTCTACGCCGTGCGCCAGCTGGTGTCCGACGCCCTGGACCGTGAACCCGCGCCCGACCTGGTCGGGCTCGTGTCGAGGGTGACCGGCTGGCTCAGCGCCGGCTTCCGGCGACCCGCCGCCACACCGATTCCCACCACACCGGAGGACTGATGATCGACCCCGCCAAGCCCTCACTGTCGCGCCGCGCCCTGCTCCGGGGGGCTGGAGGGGCAGCAGCGCTGACGTTCGGCGCTACCGTCTCCGGGCGCGGTGCCTGGCTGCCCCGCGCCCGTGCCGAGGATCCTTCCGGCCTGCCCACCGTGGATGAACTGTGGAACTCGGTGGTAGCGATGAACGATCTCGGGCCACGGCACACCGGCAATGCCGCGCACCGGCAGTTCGTCGATTCGATCGATACCTCGTTGCGGGACTTGAACATTCAGGTGCTGCGAGACCGGGTCAGCTTCACCCGGTGGGAGGCCGGGCGGATGGCACTGTCCGTCGACGACATCGCACAGCCGGTCGCCGCCTACGTCCCCTACTCCGGGTCGACCGGGGCGGAGGGCATCGAAGGTGAACTGGAGTACGTCGGTATCGCCCACCCGGACGGCTTCCCGGCCCAGAGCTTGCAGGACAAGATCGTCGTCACCGACGCCCTTTCCCCGATCATCCCGATGCGGCTTGCCCGGCCCCTGCTGAACTACCTGCAAGACCCCAGCGGGACCGTTACCGATGACGATGTCGTCAGCGTCATGGCGCTGAGTATGACGGTGCCGCTGACCGTGTTCCGCCTCGCCGGGGCCAAGGCCGTGATCGTGGTGCTGGATGCGGCACCGGACAATGCCGCCGGTCAGTACGTGCCGTTCCTGTTCCCGATGGCAGGCATCCCGGGACTCATCGTCGACCGCAAAACCGGCGCCGAACTGCGTGAGCGTGCGCGGGCCGGCGGCCGTGCCCGGGTCACCCTCGAGGCCACCATCGAACACGGGGCCACCACCGACGACGTCATCGGCATCCTGCCCGGCGCCAGCTCGGACATCAGCCTGATCAACACCCACACCGACGGACCCAATGCCATCGAGGAGAACGGCCCGGTCGCGGTGCTGGCCCTGGCCCGCAAGCTCGCTGCCATACCCCAATCGCAGCGGCGCCGCACCTACGTCTTCCTGTTCGCCACCGGGCATATGGCCGTCGCGGTCGGCGATACGGAGCGTTTCATCGGCAATCACCCGGATCTGATTCGCCGCACCGCCTCCGCGCTCACGATCGAACATCTCGGCGCCACCGAATGGGTGGACGACCCGGTACTGGGCTACCACGCGACCGGCAAGCCCGACCTCACCCCGATCCTCACTTCCCAGAACCCCGCACTGTGGGAGGCCGCACGCACCGCGATCCAGGCGAACAATCTCGAACGCGCAGGCATCCTGCCGGCCGTCGCCAACAACGGGTTCGCCGGGGTCGGAGTCTTTTTGAACCTGATCGGCGTACCCACCGTCGCTCTCGCCGGGACCCCGGCGTATCTGGCCTCCTGGGCCGCCGACGGTCATATCGACAAACTCGACCGCGACATTCTCTATCGGCAGGTGCAGACCTGCGATTCCATCCTGCGCAACCTCGACGCCACACCGCGGCTCGATCTCGCGCTGGGTGGCACCCTGCTCAACGGCGGCGGGCAGATCCTGCCCGAAGTCGTCGGTGCTGGTTGGGACATCGCCCGCACCGCACTACCTTTTGCGGGTCTGCTGGGAACCACACAGTAGGGCCGGGCACCGGGCGATGTCTATTCAGCCTGTGGCACAGGCGATCCCGCGACGGCGAGGAGGGCATCGGCGATTTGCCGACAGAATTCTTCGGCATCGTCGGTGCCGTGTGTGAGTGCCCGGAACAGAGTCGCCCCGCGCAGTAGTTCGAAGATCGCGTCGATATCGCAGTCCGGGGCAGCCTGTCCGGAAGCCACTGCGCCGGTCAATAATTCGCGCAGCGCACCCCGCGTCGGCTGCTCGCCGTGGTCGAGCAGCCGACGATAGCTGTCGTGATCGTTGTGGTACTCCGAGAGCAGGCCCGGAATGGCCGAGCGCGCGGCCGGATGTGCCGACGCGGCCAGGAACAAGTGCGTCCACGCCAGCAGGTCCGCACGCAGATCACCGCTCGGATGGGGGTGGTCGAAGGCTTCCAACGCGAAAATGGCGTCCTCGACCAGGGCCCGCTTACTCGGCCAGCGTCGATAGATCGAGGTGGTGACGACGCCTGCCCGGCGTGCCACCGCTGCGATGGTGGTGGCCTGATAGCCCTCACTGACCAGCAATTCCTGCGTCGCGGCGAGAAGCTGGGCGTCCAGCTGCGGGTCACGGGGCCGGCCGGGTCCGGAGCGGGTGCCCGGGGGTGCGCTCACGGAGTTCTCCCAACTGGTTGAAAAAAATTCTCGATTGAGGTTACATCTAGAACCTGTTTCAAATACGCTACGACCCGTATTCGAATTATGTGGCTATGGCCACAGCTCACTCGAGAGGTACTCGTCGATGTTGACGCCCCAGGACGAACTGCTCTGCCACCAGCTGCCCACCACCTTCGACCACGTCCAGCAGAGCGATCTGCGCTGGACCGAGCGAGTGGTCATGTACGGCTTCGACAAAACCCGCCGGGTGAGCGTGATGACCGGCATGGCGCGATACCCCAACCGGAACCTGATCGACGCCTACGCCATGATCACCATCGGCGACAAGGCGCACACCATCCGCATGTCCCGGCAGATCGACGCCCGCTA